>NZ_VYKC01000021.1:0-398704 GCF_032424305.1 Pseudomonas sp. JV414
TGACCGAGAACCGCAATCGTACGGTCAGCCTGACTTTCACCTACAAAGTGGGCGGCGCTGGCAACCTGGTCACTTCATCGCCGTTGAGCATCCATGTGGGGGGCGCGCAGTGGCAAAGCGTGTTCAAAGTGGTCGAGGCCCCGACGGGTGAGTTGAATGCCGACACACTGGGCACCGAGGCCAATGTGCAGGTGAGTTACCCGGCCATGGCACTCCGTGACACTGTC
Organism: Pseudomonas sp. JV414; assembly: GCF_032424305.1. Taxonomy (NCBI): domain Bacteria; kingdom Pseudomonadati; phylum Pseudomonadota; class Gammaproteobacteria; order Pseudomonadales; family Pseudomonadaceae; genus Pseudomonas; species Pseudomonas sp. JV414. The sequence continues at coordinate 228 of NZ_VYKC01000021.1, forward strand.
GCGATACGTCTGAACCGCGAGGTATTGCGCGATGCATCGATTCAGACGGTCTCCACGGTGGGCACCCTGACGTTCAAGGTGCCCAAGGCGTGGGTGACCGAGAACCGCAATCTTATGGTCATCCTAACTTTCAGATACAATGCGGGGCGTGGTGGCAACCTGATCACTTCATCGCCGTTGAGCATCCGTGTGGGGGGCGCGCAGGGGCAAAGCGTGTTCAAAGTGGTCGAGGCCCCGACGGGTGAGTTGAATGCCGACACACTGGGCACCGGGCCCTTTGAGCAATCTAATTATGCGGCCGAGGTGCAGCGTGTAAATGTCGGGGTACGTCTGGCCGTTGTAGTAATACGCGATGCACTGATTCAGACGGTYTCCACGGTGGGAACGCTGACGTTCAAGGTGCCCAAGGCGTGGGTGACCGAGAACCGCAATCGTACGGTCAGCCTGACTTTCACCTACAAAGTGGGCGGCGCTGGCAACCTGATCACTTCATCGCCGTTGAGCATCCGTGTGGTGGGCGCGCAGGGGCAAAGCGTGTTCAAAGTGGTCGAGGCCCCGACGGGTGAGTTGAATGCCGACACACTGGGCACCGAGGCCAATGTGCAGGTGAGTTACCCGGCCATGGCACTCCGTGACACTGTCGGGATACGTCTGGCCGGTGTGGTACTGCGCGATGCACTGATTCAGACGGTTTCCACGGTGGGAACGCTGACGTTCAAGGTGCCCAAGGCGTGGGTAACCGAGAACCGCAATCGTACGGTCAGCCTGACTTTCACTTACAAAGTGGGCGGCGCTGGCAACCTGATCACTTCATCGCCGTTGAGCATCGTTGTGGTGGGCGCGCAGGGGCAAAGCGTGTTCAAAGTGGTCGAGGCCCCGACGGGTGAGTTGAATGCCGACACACTGGGCACCGAGGCCAATGTGCAGGTGAGTTACCCGGCCATGGCACTCCGTGACACTGTCGGGATACGTCTGGCCGGTGTGGTACTGCGCGATGCACTGATTCAGACGGTTTCCACGGTGGGAACGCTGACGTTCAAGGTGCCCAAGGCGTGGGTAACCGAGAACCGCAATCGTACGGTCAGCCTGACTTTCACTTACAAAGTGGGCGGCGCTGGCAACCTGATCACTTCATCGCCGTTGAGCATCGTTGTGGTGGGCGCGCAGGGGCAAAGCGTGTTCAAAGTGGTCGAGGCCCCGACGGGTGAGTTGAATGCCGACACACTGGGCACCGAGGCCAATGTGCAGGTAAGTGATCCTGCCATGGCACCACGGGACACGGTCGGGATACGTCTGAGCGGCGTGGTATTGCGCGATGCACCGATTCAGACGGTTTCCACGGCAGGAACGCTGACGTTCAAGTTGCCCAAGGCGTGGGTGACCGAGAACCTCAATCGCATAGTGAACCTCACTTACACCTACAAGGTGGGGGGGGCGGGAAGCCTGATTACTTCGGCTGCGCTACCCATTAAGGTCACAGGTACGGTAAGTGACGGTGAGCGGGCCGCCATTGAGCTCAATCAGCAATATGCCACCACCAGCAATGTTTGCCCGGGTAACAAGGCGGCTTTTTATTGCAGCGGCGTGTTGATCCGCACAGTGGATGATTCGACGGCTTTTCATGCCTGGAATCCAAGTCCGTCTGCGGTCAAGTTGGGGGGCGTTTCGTTCAGCTACATGAAAATCGGTATCGGTATGAACCGCCTGCAGGGGAGTCGTACCCAAGGCTTTGTCCTTGAGCCGGCTCAACTGTTTACGGTCAATGGTCGCTATCCGCTTCAGGTGTTGTGCTCATATCCGTACGACGGGGGCACGACGATTCGCAGCTCCAACGGTTGCGGTGCAACGTCTACGTTTCCAAACAATAGCGGCCCGTGTACCACACAGGGCATTAATACTCTGGCGGCCTGGCGTACACACTTTCAGCAGTATCCGGCAACCAGTGTGCAGCGCTATTACCATCAATGCAGTTTCGGTACCGCCCAGGCTGCATTCGCGATGAGCCTGGATGCGCGAGAAAAGCCTGAGGCCGAACTGGTCAGTTGGTCGCAAAACGAGGTAGTAATCAAAACCTGGCCGCAAAATACGTCGAACCTGCCGATCAAGGCGTTCATTTACTTCAGTACCGCCAGCCGAGCAGTGAGTGTCGAGGGGGCGAAGAACATCCAGCGGGATTTTCTCAAAATGACAGGCCGGCGCATCCCTGTGGTTCGGGTAACACCGAACGTCACATCGGGCAATATTTTCAGTTATTTTGCTGCGGATCAAGGGATCTAGAGGGACAGGGGGATTGAGTTGCCGAGGCCATGTTCGTCGTTGGACGGTCATGGCCTGTGGCTCATCAGGCAGTTTTCCAGGTGATCTCTTCCTCACCATCAACGCTGATCCGCATCCAGCGATCCGCCGTCTCTTCACCTTCTTCCTCAACCCAACTGCCTGGTGCGCAACGCACTTCGACGTTCAACGCGGCAAACGCAGCGCGGGCGCAGGCGATGTCGTCTTCCCATGGGGTCTGGTCGCTTTCCAGGTACAGGCTGTTCCATTTGCCGACAGCTTTCGGCAGCCAGGTAACCGGCACATTGCCGGCCTTGCACTTGTAGGTCTGGCCTTTCTGAACCCAATCGGTGCACGGGCCTAAAGCCGCGCCGAGCCAGGCTGCGATAGCCTTGTAGTCGACGTCGGCGTCTTTCAGGTAAATCTCGATATCGGGTTGGCGCATGGATGTCCTCACTGCGGGTCTGAAAAATCCATTCGCGGATTTAGCCGGTCTCAAGCCATTGCTCAAGACCAAAAAATTAAGAAATTATTGAAGCACGAAGTAATCGTAGCGCATCGAAACAGTGACCTCGAACGGCTCGGCCTGTTCGATGACTGCCGCCCGGCGTTCGGCACTCGCGCGCCAACCGTGCGGTGTCATGGCCAACAGGTTCGCGCGATCCTGACCGTTAACCAGCGTCAGTTTGAACTCCAGGGATTCGCTGTGTTGCAGCGCCATGCCTTCCGGCATCAATGCCAAGTGCTTGTCGTCGGTGTACTCGCGCACTTCGTCATACAGCCGTTCGCGCAATTCCATCAGATGGCCGCTGGTCGGCCCGACTTTCATCAAGCCGCCGCCGGGGCTGAGCAGGCGTTTGGCTTCTTCCCAGTCCAGCGGGCTGAAAACGCTGGCGAGAAACTGGCAGCTGCCTGAGGCCAATGGCACTCGCGCCATGCTGGCGATCAACCAGGTCAGCGCAGGGTTGCGTTTGCAGGCGCGTTTGACCGCTTCCCGGGAAATGTCCAGGGCGTAGCCATCGGCGTTGGGCAAGGCTTCGGCGATTTGCGCGGTGTAGTAACCCTCGCCACAACCGATGTCCAGCCAGCGTTGGGGCGCGTACTGCGCCGCCAGTTCCGCCAGGCGCTTGGCCACCGGCGCGTAATGGCCGGCGTTCAAAAAATCGCGACGGGCTTCGACCATCGCCAAGTTATCCCCAGGGTCGCGGCTGTTTTTGTGCTGCACCGGCAACAGGTTCAGGTAACCCTGTCGCGCACGGTCGAAACGATGCCCGGCGGGGCAAGCCACGCCGTTGTCCACCGCGTTCAGCGGTTCGCTGCAGATCGGACACGCAAGCATCAGGCGAGCAACTTGATCAGGGTCTGGTAGTAGATTTCGGTCAGCACGTCGAGATCGGCTGCCAGTACACGCTCGTTGACCTGGTGGATCGTCGCGTTGACCGGGCCCAGTTCGACAACCTGAGTACCCATGGTCGCGATGAAGCGCCCGTCGGAAGTACCGCCGCTGGTGGACGCCTTGGTCTCGCGACCGGTGATGTCCTTGATGCTCGCCGATACCGCGTCGAGCAGGGCGCCCGGTTCGGTGAGGAACGGCAGGCCGGACAGCGCCCAGTCGATGTGCCAGTCCAGACCATGCTTGTCGAGAATATCGGCGACGCGCTTTTGCAGGCCTTCGACAGTGGATTCGGTGGAGAAGCGGAAGTTGAATACCGCCACCAGATCACCCGGAATCACGTTGGTCGCACCGGTGCCGGAATTGACGTTGGAAATCTGGAAACTGGTCGGCGGGAAGAAATCGTTGCCGTGGTCCCAGTGCTCGACGGCCAGTTCGGCCAGCGCCGGGGCAGCGAGGTGGATCGGGTTCTTCGCCAGGTGCGGATACGCCACGTGACCTTGCACACCGCGCACGGTCAATTTGGCGCCGAGGGAGCCGCGACGACCATTCTTGACCACGTCACCCACCAGGGTTGTGCTCGACGGTTCGCCGACGATGCACCAGTCCAGACGCTCCTTGCGCGCGGCGAGGCGTTCGATCACAGCCTTGGTGCCGTGGTGCGCCGGGCCTTCTTCGTCGCTGGTGATGAGGAAAGCGACCTTGCCCTTGTGATCCGGGTAGTCGGTGACGAAGCGCTCAGCGGCTACGGTCATGGCCGCGAGGCTGCCTTTCATGTCTGCCGCACCGCGGCCGCAGAGCATGCCGTGCTCATCGATCACCGCGTTGAACGGATCGATCTGCCAGGCGGTTACCGGACCGGTCGGGACCACGTCGGTGTGGCCGGCGAAGCACAGCACCGGGCCGTCGTGTTTACCGTGAGTCGCCCAGAAGTTATCCACATCTTCGATGCGCATCGGTTCCAGCTTGAAACCGGCATCGCCCAGGCGCTGCATCATCTGCTTCTGGCAATCGGCGTCAATCGGCGTCACGGACGGACGGCGGATCAGGTCGATGGCGAGTTGAAGGGTCGGCGAAAGGTCGGCGTGGGCCGTCATGGAAAGCTCCGATGTGTGCAGCACGATAAACCTGTAGGAGCTGCCGAAGGCTGCGATCTTTTGATCCTGATTCTGAAAATCAAAAGATCGCAGCCTTCGGCAGCTCCTACCGAGTGTGTTGGCATTGAAAATGGCGATCATTCTAAAGCAAAACGGCGACCCGAAGGCCGCCGTTTGACGTTATCTAATAACGGATTACGCCGTTGCAGGTTCTGGCTTAGCCACCGGTTTTGGCAGCGACGACAGGAACGCCATGATCAGCGCCGCCAAGTATGGCAGCGACTGCACCAGCAACATGGTCACCCAGAAGCGCATGTCGTTGCTCGGCAAACCGTTCACCAGGAAGATCCCCAGCGCCGCGCCCCACAACAGCAACATGATGAACACCTCTTCGCGTGCTTCCGAAATGGCTACCCAGAAGCCGTGGTTATCGGCGTTTTTCGGCGTACGGAAGAATGGAATGCTGCTGGTGAAGAAGCCGTACAGCACCGCTTTGGCGATGGTGTGCGACAACGCCAGCCCTGCCAATGCCGCGCAGAACGCATCCTTCAGATTGACCCCGACCGCACGACGGTAGAGGAAGATGATCTTGCCGACCTTGAACACAAACAGCGCCAACGGCGGGATCGCGAAAATCAGCAGCGGTGGATCGACCCGTTGCGGCACGATGATCATCGCCGACGACCACAACAAAGCGCCGATGGTGAAGAAGATGTTCATGCCATCCGCCACCCACGGCAACCACCCCGCGAGGAAGTGGTAACGCTGGCCACGGGTCAGTTCGGTGTCCTTGCCGCGTAGCAGGCTGGCGGTGTGACGCTTGATGATCTGAATCGCTCCGTAGGCCCAGCGGAAACGCTGTTTCTTGAAGTCGATAAAGGTATCGGGCATCAGGCCTTTGCCGTAACTGTCGTGGTAGTACGCCGCCGACAGGCCTTTTTCGAACACGCGCAGACCCAACTCGGCATCTTCACAGATGCACCAGTCGGCCCAGCCCAATTCCTCGAGCACCGAGCGCCGGGTCATGGTCATGGTGCCGTGCTGGATGATCGCGTCACGGTCGTTGCGGGTGACCATGCCGATGTGGAAGAAGCCTTTGTACTCCGCGTAGCAAAGCTTCTTGAAGGTGCTTTCGTTCTGGTCGCGGTAATCCTGTGGCGACTGCACCACGGCGATTTTCGGATCGGCGAAATGCGGGACCATGTGCTTGAGCCAGTTCGGGTCTACACAGTAGTCCGAGTCGATCACCGCAATCACTTCGGCATCTTTGGCGGTGTGCGGAATCAGGTAATTCAACGCGCCGCCCTTGAAGCCAGCCAGCGGTGCCACGTGGAAGAATTTGAAGCGTGGGCCGAGGGTCTCGCAATAATCGCGCACCGGTTCCCAGACCGCCGGGTCTTTGGTGTTGTTGTCGATGATCAGGACTTCGAAGTCCGGATAGTCGAGGTTGGCCAAGGCGTTGAGGGTCTGTTTGACCATCTCCGGCGGCTCGTTGTAGCAAGGTACGTGAATCGACACTTTCGGTCGGTAGTCCGAATCGCCCACGACCGGCAGGAATTCACGCCTGCGTTTGTGGGTCCAGACCGCTTCGGCCAGTTCATGGGCCTCGGTCAGCAGAACGATAAACACCCCGAGTGCACCGAGGGCGAGCAGGAAGCCTACCGTCAGGCTGAACCAGGTGCTGTATTGCTGGCTGTAGTCATAACCGATCCACACCAGAACCGAACCGCAGAGGAACGCGATAAAGGTCAGGAAGGTGCGGCCGCGTTGACGCAGGGCCGAGCCGTCGATCATCAGCAGGGTCAGCGACAGCAATGCCAGCACTACCGAGCCGATGGCCAATACGCGCCATTGCGGGATCGCGACGACCGGGCCCTCGAAGTTGAATTTCTGCTGGCGCGCGGCGTTGAAAACGCCCCAATACGCGCCCACCGAACCTTCGTCACTGGCCTTCCACGGTTGGTCGAACGCTTCGATCACGAAGTAGTTGAAGCCCTGACGGTTGAGCTTGTTGACCAGCGTGCGCAGATAAATTGCCTGATCCGCCGGCGATGCATCGGCGCCACCGCGCATGCGGCCGTTGCTCGGCCAGCCGACTTCGGAGAGCAGCAGCGGTTTTTTCGGGAACATCTTTTTCAGGTCACGGGCGCGGTCGAGGACGAACTGACCGGCCTTGTCCACCGGAACGAATTCCCAGTAGGGCAGAATGTGAGCCGCGATCAGGTCGACGTGCTTGGCCAGGCTCGGGTTTTCTTGCCAGACGTGCCACTGTTCAGAAGTGGTGACCGGAACCTTTACGGCCGCGCGGACGCGATCCAGGATCAGGCTCAGCTCTGCTGCAGTGATTTCCTTACGGAAGATCGCCTCGTTACCGACAATCACACGAACCACGCTGCGCGAGGTATTGGCGATTTCGATGGCGCGGGTGATCTCGCGCTCGTTGCGCTCTTCGTCCGGGCTGATCCAGATCCCCAGGGTCACCCGCAGGCCGAATTCTTCCGCCAGTTTGGGGATGTTCTCCAGGGTGCCGTCGACCGAGTAGGTGCGGATGTTGTCCGTCAGCTTGCTCATGATCTCCAGATCGCGACGCATTTCATCGTCGGTCGGCCACTGGGCTTTTTGCGGGTACTGGCCTTGTTGAAACGGCGAGTACGAAAAGCCGGAGATCTGTTCAGGCCAGTTGGGGGCGGTGACCGGGCGATTGACCAGCGCCCAGAAGCCGGTAAACAAGGCTGCGATGGCGAGCACCACGACCAGGTTGAGTCCAAATTTACGCGATGACATAGCTTTTTCGGGTTCCAAAGGCTGTGGAACGAAGGAACGGTTGGCGGCCGGCTGCCAGGTGGCAGGGGCGCGCATCCTACACTGGAGGTTCTCTGACCGTACAGCGAACAGGGAAACGCCCGACATTGGGCAATCCAGGTCGACTTAAGTTCTTTGACCGGTGCGGTATAACCCAATTCCAATAAATTTGTAGTCAATTGAAGCCGTCAAGACTGCCGTCCATAGCCCAAAGGTGCTCTTGACCGCCGACGGCCCTATAATGCGCGCCGGTTTTTGGGGTAATGGTCATGAGTACAGAAGATCCGCGGTTTGCTGGCATCGCCCGCTTGTATGGCATCGAAGGCCTGGAGCGTTTGCGCGCGGCCCATGTGGCGATCGTCGGCGTCGGTGGAGTCGGTTCCTGGGCGGCAGAAGCTGTCGCCCGGTGTGGTGTGGGCGAGATTTCGCTGTTCGACCTGGACGACGTCTGTGTCAGCAACGTCAACCGTCAACTGCATGCGCTGGACAGCACCGTCGGCAAGCCCAAGGTCGAGGTGATGGCCGAGCGCCTGCGCGGGATCAATCCGGACTGCACGGTGCATGCGGTGGCGGACTTCGTCACCCGCGAAACCATGGCCGAGTACATCACGCCGAACATCGACTGCGTGATTGACTGCATCGACAGCGTCAACGCCAAAGCGGCGCTGATCGCCTGGTGCAAGCGACGCAAAATCCAGATCATCACCACCGGCGGCGCGGGCGGGCAGATCGACCCGACACTGATCCAGGTCTGCGACCTGAACCGCACGTTCAACGATCCGCTGGCGTCGAAAGTGCGCTCCACGCTGCGCCGCGACTATGGCTTTTCCCGCACCGTGACCCGCCACTACAGCGTGCCCTGCGTGTTTTCCACCGAGCAACTGCGCTACCCGAAACCGGATGGCAGTATCTGCCTGCAGAAGAGTTTTGTCGGTGATGGTGTGAAACTCGACTGCGCCGGGGGCTTTGGCGCGGTGATGATGGTGACGGCGACGTTCGGCATGGTCGCGGCGACCAAGGCTGTGGATAAGATTGTGGCCGGGGTTCGACGTCCGGCGGATCGGGTCAAGCCTGAGGTTTAATTGGTGTGGCTGATGGCCTCATCGCGGGCAAGCCCGCTCCCACAGGGATTTGTGCTGGTTCAACTTACTTGGGGTGAAAAACAGAACCTTGTGGGAGCGGGCTTGCCCGCGATGGGCTGCGAAGCAGTCCTTTTACTGAGCCAATTCACGCATACGCTGTAAAACAGCATTTAAGCCATTGCTACGGGATTGGGACAGCTGGCGGCCCAAGCCCAGCTGATTAAACCACTCCGGTAAATCCACCTGCTGCAGCTCGGCAGCAGACAACCCATTGACCCGCGCCAACAGCAGCGCTACCAACCCGCGAATCAGTCGTGCATCGCTGCTGGCGCTGAACTGCCAATGACCATCCTGCAGCGCACCGACCAGCCACACCTGGCTTTCACAGCCATGCACGCGGTTGGCCTCGACTTTATCCACATCGCTCAACGCAGGCAGGCGGTCGCCCCATTGCATCAGCAACCGCGCCCGCTGTTCCCAACTCGCAGTCTTCTGAAAAGTATCCAGCGCCAGGACGGCATCGGCGGGCAAGGTCATCGCAACAACTCCAGGGCCTGATCCAGCGCTTCAAAAAAGCGCTCAAGGTCCTCGGAGTCGTTGTACAACGCCAACGACACGCGAATCGCCCCGGCCAGTTCAAAGCTTTTGAGCAACGGCATGGCGCAATGATGACCGGCACGTACGGCGATTCCCTGTTCGGTCAGCAAATGCGCCAGATCAGAGTTATGCACACCCTCGACGACAAAACTGGCCAGCGCCAGTTGCGGCTTGCCCAGCAGACGAATGCCGTTGCGCGCTTCAAGGCCTTTGAGCAAATAGTCATGCAGCGCTGCTTCATGGGCGGACACAGCGTCCTGATCCAGCCCGGCCAGATAATCCAGGGTCGCCCCCAGGCCAATCACGCTGGAAATCGGCGGGGTACCGGCCTCGAACCCCAGTGGTGCAGGACGAAAGCGTGCGTCGTGGTAGTTGGCATCCAGCACCATTTCACCGCCGAACTGCCACGGACGCAGTTGCTCAAGCGCTTCATGACGGCCGAACAGCGCACCCAGGCCATCCGGCCCGTAGAGTTTGTGGCTGGAAAATACATAGAAGTCGCAACCCAACGCCTGCACGTCATGCCGGCCATGCACCACACCTTGAGCGCCATCGACCACGGTCAGCGCGTTGTGCGCTTTGGCCATCGCCAGTAACGCGGGCAACGGCTGCCAGGCGCCGAGCACGTTGGACAGCTGACTGACCGCCAGCAAACGGGTACGCGGGCCGATCAGGTGAACGGCGGCTTCAAGGTCAATCAAACCGTCGGCATCCAGCGGCAGGATCACCAGTTTCAAATCGCGACGGTGGGCCAGTTGCTGCCACGGCAGCAGGTTGGCGTGATGCTCCAGCGCGCTGATGACAATTTCATCGCCCGGATTGAAAAGATGTTCCAAGCCATAAGCCAGGAGGTTCAGCGCGGACGTTGCGCCGTGAGTAAAGATGATCTGCCCGCAATTGCCAGTATTGAGCCATTGCGCAACTTTGCTGCGGCTGTCCTCGAACGCCTGGGTGGCATGGGCGCCGGGCAAGTGTTGCGCCCGATGCACATTGGCCGCGCCATTGGCGTAGTAATGCGCCAAGGCATCCAGCATGGCTTGAGGTTTTTGCGTGGTGGCGGCGTTGTCCAGATAGGTCTGGTCCTGCCGTTGCAGAGCGGCGATGGCCGGAAAATCGGCGCGCCAGGGAGAGGGAATCATCATGCTATTGGGCCCTGGTGGGGTTACGCCGAACCCTGTGGGAGCCGGGCTTGCCCGCGAAGCTTTTGGCGGCCTCAAGGGCCTCTTCGCGAGCAAGCCCGCTCCCACAGGTGATCGTGTGACGCTCTGCTTAGTTGTGAGCGTGCAGCGCTTCGTTCAGTTCGATGGCCGATTTGTGGGTTTTGCACTCCACGGCACCGGTCTCCGAATTGCGACGGAACAGCAGGTCTGGCTGACCGGCCAGCTCACGGGCCTTAACGACTTTGACCAGTTTGTTGTGCTCGTCCAGCAGCGCAACCTTGGTGCCGGCGGTCACGTACAGGCCCGACTCTACAGTGTTGCGATCGCCCAACGGGATACCGATACCGGCGTTGGCGCCGATCAGGCAGCCTTCGCCAACCTTGATCACGATGTTGCCGCCACCCGACAGGGTGCCCATGGTCGAGCAGCCGCCGCCCAGGTCCGAACCCTTGCCGACGAATACGCCAGCGGAAACGCGGCCTTCGATCATGCCCGGGCCTTCGGTGCCGGCGTTGAAGTTGACGAAACCTTCGTGCATCACGGTGGTGCCTTCGCCCACGTAAGCGCCCAGACGAATACGCGCCGCATCAGCGATACGCACGCCGGCCGGTACCACGTAGTCGGTCATTTTCGGGAACTTGTCCACCGAGAACACTTCCAGCAGCTCGCCGCGCAGACGGGCTTCCAGTTGATGTTCGGCCAGTTCGGCCAGGTCGATTGCGCCCTGGCTGGTCCATGCCACGTTCGGCAGCAGCGGGAACACACCGGCCAGGTTCAGGCCGTGCGGCTTGACCAGACGATGGGACAGCAGGTGCAGCTTGAGGTAAGCCTCAGGCGTGGAAGTCAGCTGAGCGTCTTCGGCCAAAATAGTCGCGACCAGCGGCTTGTGGCTCTCGGCCAGACGGGTCAGCAGCGCAGCCTGGGCAGCGTCGACGCTTTTCAGCGCTTCAGCCAGTTGCGACGCCTGAGCGGTGCTGAAGGCGATGGCCTGATTGCCGTCGGTGTAGCCCAGAACCGGCGCAATGGCAGCGACCAGTTCGGCCGATGGATTGAGCAGTGGCTGCGCGTAAAACACTTCCAGCCATGCGCCTTGACGGTTTTGAGTGCCGACACCGAAGGCCAGGCTGAACAGAGTAGTAGACATGTTGATACCTCTAACAAAATGGAACGGGCTGCCTTACTTGAGTGCGGCCGCGTAGATATCTGGCTTGAAGCCAATCAGGGTTCGGTCACCGAGATCGAGCACCGGGCGCTTGATCATCGAGGGTTGCGCGAGCATCAGTTCGATGGCTTTCGGCTGGTCGAGATCGGCTTTGCGTTCGTCGTCGAGCTTGCGAAAGGTCGTGCCTGCACGGTTCAACACCACTTGCCAGCCGTGCTCGTCGCACCATTGGCTCAGGTGTTCACGGTCGATGCCGACCGTTTTGTAATCATGGAAGTCATAGCTGACAGCGTGTTCATCGAGCCAGGTGCGCGCCTTTTTCATGGTGTCGCAGGCTTTGATGCCGAAAAGGTGCAACGTTTTGCTTGAAACGGTCAAGGATTTGCCCCCTTTGCAGGTGCTGAAAATAAAAGGTGACGGATTATGCCATGACCGGACGGTTTCGCGTCGGCTGTGGTCGGGTTTGTCTTTTTGACTTGGGTAGCCGCTGTTCCAGGCGACATGAGTGCAGCGGTCAGACTTCAGTCTAAACGGCAAATATGGCACTTCAATGCTGTCGGTTGCCTGAGGGGGCGCTGCTGATGGGGATCACCGGGTTTGCGCAAAGGGCTCTGCTGACCTTCATCGCAGTGAGGGTGATTCTATTGTCGAATTCATGCGCTCGAAGCCGAGGAGGCCGACCCAGTAAACTCCTGGCTCGCTGCTAATGCGGATATCACGATGATAAGTCCGCAGGGTATTACACCGTGCGGACTTGAATTTTTAATGAGGCTTGGCCTGTTGGCTATTTTGGATAGAGCAATTTCATCAGGCGCTTATCTTTTTTGCTGAGCTTGCGGTTGATCGGGATTTCCCAGTCGCCCAGCGTCAATGTATTCGCCACCGGGTGGTGCATGATGGATTTTCTGTCGTAGGGGGTATAAATCGCATCGAGCGTGTTGAAGGGCGCAAACATGTTTCTGTCTACTTGTTCCCGGGTGAGTGGGTTCATTTCGCGGTTCTGATAAAACTCATACACTTTCGGTTTGTCCCAAGGGATATTCGCCTCTGGATGCTGGTGTTCATGCATTGCCCCCAGTGCATGGCCGAATTCGTGAATAACAATAACCTCGAAATCCTCATGTTCCGGTTTGACGCCCAGGTTCATGGTTGGCCAGTCGGGATGAATCAACAGCGCATCAGTACCCAGCATCGAACTGTTGTCGTTGTTTTTGGTGGCGATCCGAATGTCGCCTTGCAAGTCATCGACAAAATCAAAACTCAGGTTGATATACGGCAGCCACTGGCTGGCTGCGTTGATGATTTTCTGTTTGTGGTGCTCCTCTGGATTGTCCATGAAGGCAATTTTCAAAGTGCGACTATTGGCCCAGAGTTTTGAATAGTTGACCACCGAGCGTTTACGGCGATGGGTGCTGGAGGATCCGGCATTGGCAGAGCTCTCATTAATGGCAGCGTCATAAGCTGCTTGATCGTCTGGCCACTGTATAAGCCTGCAGTGTAGAAGGTCGTTCATCATTGACTTCTTCCGTGAAGTTCAGAGTAAAAGTTTATTAAGGCGCAATGAGGCGCCCTGCAACAAGACTAAAGTCCAGTCGGCAGGCGGGTGAGGTATAAAGTTATATGAGTTGTAACTTGATATGCGAAGTGCCCGCGCCAGATTGCCTGGCACGGGCATTCAGGGGTTACTTGTGGCGAGTAATGAAAGCGCGAATCCGTTCAGCCGCTTCTACGCATTCAGCCAGCGGTGCCACCAGCGCCAACCGCACGCGCCCGGCCCCCGGATTGACGCCATCCACGTCGCGGGACAAGTAGGAGCCCGGCACTACAGTCACGTGTTCCTCGGCAAACAGGTCACGGCAGAACGCCGCATCATCTCCATTCACACTAGGCCATAGGTAGAACCCACCGTCCGGGCGCTGTACATTCATCACCGGGCTGAGAATCTCCAGCACCGCATCATATTTCTCGCGATACAGCGCACGATTGGCGCGCACATGCACTTCATCATTCCATGCGGCAACGCTGGCCAGTTGGGTCTGAACCGGCATCGCGCAGCCGTGGTAGGTGCGATAGAGCAGGAAGCCTTTGAGAATGTCTGCGTCACCGGCGACAAAACCGGAACGCAGGCCCGGCAGGTTGGAGCGCTTGGACAGGCTGTGGAATACCACGCAACGCTTGAAGTCCTTGCGGCCCAGTTCGACGCAGGCGCTGAGCAGGCCCGGTGGCGGGGTCTGCTCATCGAAGTACAGTTCGCTGTAGCACTCGTCGGCGGCGATCACGAAGTCGTATTCGTCGGCCAGGGCGATCAGCTTCTTCAGGGTTTCGACCGGAATCAGTGCACCGGTCGGGTTGCCCGGTGAGCACAGGAACAGAATTTGGCAGCGCTTCCAGATGTCTGGCGAAACAGTGTCGAAGTCCGGGTTGAAGCCGTTTTCATCCAGGCATGGCAAGTAGTGAGGCTTGGCCCCGGCCAGGAACGCGGCGCCTTCGTAGATTTGATAGAAGGGGTTCGGGCTGACCACCAAGGCTTCGTCGCCACGGTTGACCACGGTCTGGGTGAAGGCGAACAGCGCTTCACGGGTGCCGTTGACCGGCAGTACGTTGCGCGCCGGGTCGAGCCAGCCATTCGGGATGCTGAAGCGACGTTCGCACCACGCGGCGATGGCTTCGCGCAGGGCCGGGATGCCGAGGGTGGTCGGGTACACGGCCATCTGATCCAGATTGCTTGCCAGGGCTTCGGCGACAAAGCTTGGCGAACGGTGTTTCGGCTCGCCGATGGATAGCGCGATGGCGCGTTTATCCGGGTTTGGCGTGACGCTGCCGAGCAGGGCGCGGAGCTTTTCGAACGGGTAGGGCTGCAACTGGTTCAGAGCGTTGTTCATGGGGGCCTCGTTCAATGTGGGAGGGCTAATGTGGTGCAGGGGGGTGGTGAGGGGCAAGCCCCCTCATCACAACAAGCCCCTCGCCACACAAACTCGCTTCCACAGGGGAAAATTGTTGGTTCAGAAGCTGATTCGCGACAGTTTGATATCGGGTTCCTGGCTGACACTCAGCTGCTCGACGATTGCATCCTGCAAGCGGCTGCACAGCAACGGGTCGGACAGCGGCTGATTGTTCGCGTCGGTGATGAAGAACACGTCTTCCACGCGCTCGCCCAGAGTGGCGATCTTGGCGTTCTGCAACGACAGGTCGAACTCAAGGAAGATCGTGCCGATCCGTGCCAACAACCCAGGACGGTCGGGCGCACTGAGCTCCAACACGGTCACCGGACGCTGGGCGTCGTTGTGGATCGTCACCTGTGGCGCAAACGCGAAATGCTTGAGCTGGCGCGGCACCCGACGCTGAATGATGGTCGGGTAGTTGTCCGGGTTGCGCAGGGCTTCGGTCAGGCCTTCACGGATCTGTTTGACCCGTGCCGGGTTGTCGCCGATCGAGTCGCCATCGGTGTCGAGCACGATATAGGTGTCGAGAGTGAACTGGCTGCTGGAGGTGATGACCCGGGCGTCGTGAATGTTCAGATTGAGCTGGTCCATCGCCGCCACGGTCACGGCGAAAAAGTCGTGCTGGTCCGGTGCATAAATGAAGATTTGCGTACCGCCCTCGAACTCGCGCTGGGTGGTTTCCTTGATCAGCACCAGCGGGCCACCGTCGGCCGGCTGCTGCAGGATCGCATCCGTGTGCCAGGCCACGTCGCCGGCGGTGTGGCGCAGGAAGTAGTCATCGCCCAATTGCGCCCACAACTGCTCGACATCGTCCGGGTCGTTGCCGCCGCGTACCAGGATGTCCAGCGCCGCGCTCTGGGTCTGGCGGATCTGCTCTTCACGATCCACCGGGTTTTCCAGGCCACGACGCAAGGCGCGCTTGGTCTCGGTGTAGAGCTGGCGCAACAGGCTAGCGCGCCAGGAGTTCCACAGTGTCGGGTTGGTTGCGTTGATGTCCGCAACGGTCAGCACGTACAGATAATCGAGGCGGGTTTCATCGCCGACGGTCTGTGCGAAATCGTGGATCACGTGCGGGTCGGACAGGTCCTTGCGCTGGGCGGTGGTCGACATCACCAGATGGTTTTGCACCAGCCAGACGATCAGGCGGCTGTCCCACACCGGCAACTGATGGCGCTGGCAAAAAGCTTCAGCATCCACGGCGCCGATTTCCGAGTGATCGCCATGCCGGCCCTTGCCGATGTCGTGGTACAGACCGGCCAGGTAAATCAGTTCGGGTTTGGGCAGTTTGGCCATGAGCTTGCTGGCCAGCGGGAATTTTTCCGACACCTGGGTGTACTGCAGCTTACGCAGGTGCTTGATCAGGTTCAGGGTATGCGCGTCGACCGTATAGATGTGAAACAGGTCATGCTGCATCTGCCCGACAATGAAACCGAACTCCGGCAGATAGCGCCCAAGGATGCCGTAGCGGTTCATCCGTCGCAGATTGCGGTGGATGCCGATCTTGCACTTGAACAGCTCGATGAACAGGCTGGTATTACGAATATCGTTGCGGAAGTCGTCATCGATCAGATGACGATTCTCGCGCAGCAGCCGGATTGTATCGGCGCGTACGCCTTTGATCTCCGGTTGCTGGGCCATCAGCACAAAGATCTCGAGCATGGCGAATGGCGTACGGCGGAACACGTTGTCGCTACGTGCCTCGATATAGCCGTCATGCAGCTGGAACCGCGAGTTGATCGGCTGCGGCGGCGCTTCGTCTTCGGGCGCGAGGATCACTTCTTCGAAGTGCTGAATGATCAGGTCACTGAGTTGGGCAATGCTCATGACCACCCGGTAGTACTGCTGCATGAAGTTTTCGATGGCTTGCTTGGCGTCATTGCCTTCGAAACCCAGTAACCCGGCAATCGTGCGCTGGTGATCGAACAGCAGGCGGTCTTCGGAGCGGCCGGCGAGCATGTGCAGGGCGTAACGTACCTTCCACAAAAACTCTTGGGACGAGGCCAGCAGGGCGTTTTCGCTCTCCACCAGGAAGCCTTCGCCCGCCAGGGCTCGCAGGTTCAGGGTGCCGTACTGACGACGGGCGACCCAGAGAATCGTCTGAATATCCCGAAGGCCGCCGGGCGAGCCTTTGACGTTGGGTTCCAGATTGTATTCAGTGTCGTTGTATTTGTGGTGACGGGCCTTTTGCTCGGCGCGTTTGGCCAGGAAGAATTCCTTGCTGGGCCACATGTGCTCGGTGCTGGTGACGTCCAGCATGCGCTGACGCAGGCGCTCAGGGCCGCAAATGGTGCGGCTTTCCATCAAATTGGTGACGACCGTCAGGTCGGCACGGGCCTCGAGGGCGCATTCGTCCACCGAACGAACGCTCTGGCCGACTTCCAGGCCGATGTCCCACAGCAACGTCAGAAAGCGTTCGATGGAATCGCGAAAAATTTCGTGATCGGCGCTGTCCAGCAAAATCAGCAGATCGATGTCGGAATAGGGGTGCAGCTCGCCGCGACCGTAGCCGCCGACCGCCACCAGGGCGATATCGGCGTCTTCGCTCCAGTTAAACTGTTCCCAGGCTTGTTGCAGGATATTGTCGATAAACCAGGCGCGATCCTCGATCAGCCGGCGAATGTCCCGACCACTGCGAAACCGCTCGTCGAGCACTTCGCGGGCCTGACGGATCGCCTTCTTGAAGGCAGCAATAGGGCTTGCCTTCAGGGCCAGTTCAGCCTGGAACTGGCCGCGGTCGAAGAGTTCGGGATCCACCTGCGGCATCGATTGGCTTTCCTTTCTATAAAGCTGGGAACGGAGCGAGCGGGATCAGGCCGAAACGCGCGGGATGGTGTCGTCGCTGCGCAGGGTGAAGATCTCGTAACCGGTTTCGGTCACCAGCAGGGTGTGTTCCCATTGTGCCGACAGCTTGCGATCCTTGGTAATGGCGGTCCAGCCGTCGCCCAGCACCTTGGTGTCGGCCTTGCCCTGGTTGATCATCGGCTCGATGGTGAAGGTCATGCCGGCTTTCAGCTCCATGCCGGTACCAGCGCGGCCGTAGTGCAGGATCTGCGGTTCTTCGTGGAACACCTTGCCAATGCCGTGGCCACAGAACTCGCGAACCACCGAGAAGCCGTTCTTTTCCGCGTGCTTCTGGATGACTTCACCGATATCGCCCAGGCGGCAGCCGGGTTTGACCAGTTCGATGGCCTTGTACATGCATTCCTGAGTCACCTGGGACAGGCGCTCAGCCCAGACCGGCACGGTGCCGACGTGGAACATGCGGCTGGTGTCGCCGTGGTAGCCGTCCTTGATCACGGTCACGTCGATATTCACGGTGTCGCCATCTTTCAGCGGCTTCTCGTTCGGGATGCCGTGGCAGACCACGTGGTTGATCGAGGTGCAGATCGACTTCGGGAAGCCCTTGTAGTTGAGCGGGGCAGGGATGGCTTTCTGCTCATTGACGATGTAGTCGTGGCAGATGCGGTCCAGTTCTTCGGTGGTGACACCCGGTTTGACATAATCGGCAATCATTTCCAGCACATCGGCGGCCAATTTGCCGGCGATCCGCATTTTTGCGATGTCCTCTGGGGTTTTGAGGGTGACGGTCATACAGGCTCTCTCTGCGCTCAATGGCGCCTTCTAAAACGAAATGGGCATTGCGCGAACAATTGTCGCGGCCCTGAAAAACACGATTCTATCAGACGATCAGCGCAAATCTGAGCCTCTGTGCATCGCTTCTCTCTATAGGATGGCGCATTCTGGGGGGATTCCAAGGCGGGTGCCAAAAGCATTCCCCAGGTTTTCAGAATCCGGGTTCCGTTTTTTTCTGCCTTGTGATATAAAATGCGCCGCTTTCCGGGGATACCCTGAAAAGCCTAAATCCACACACGTGTCGACACGATGACCTGGGTGCCTTCAGCTGAAGCTGCTGGTTGGTCATTGGGATACGTGGAGGCCAAACCCGACTTATTAAGGAACTATCATGTCCCAAGTCAACATGCGCGATATGCTGAAGGCCGGTGTGCACTTCGGTCACCAGACCCGTTACTGGAACCCGAAAATGGGTAAATACATTTTCGGCGCGCGTAACAAGATCCACATTATCAACCTTGAAAAAACCCTGCCAATGTTCAACGAAGCTCTGACTTTCGTAGAGCGTCTGGCCCAGGGCAAAAACAAGATCCTGTTCGTCGGCACCAAGCGTTCCGCTGGCAAGATCGTTGCTGAAGAAGCAGCACGTTGCGGTTCGCCGTACGTCGATCACCGCTGGTTGGGCGGCATGCTGACCAACTTCAAAACCATCCGTGCTTCCATCAAGCGTCTGCGTGACCTTGAAGTGCAAGCCGAAGACGGTACTTTCGCCAAGCTGACCAAGAAAGAAGCGCTGATGCGCACTCGCGATCTTGAGAAGCTGGATCGTTCCCTGGGTGGTATCAAGGACATGGGCGGTCTGCCAGACGCTCTGTTCGTTATCGACGTTGATCACGAGCGCATCGCGATCACCGAAGCCAACAAGCTGGGCATCCCGGTTATCGGCGTAGTCGATACCAACAGCAGCCCGGAAGGCGTTGACTACATCATCCCAGGCAACGATGACGCAATCCGCGCTATCCAGCTGTACATGGGTTCGATGGCTGACGCTGTTATCCGCGGTCGCAACCACGTTGCTGGCGGCACCGAGCAGTTCGTTGAAGAAGCTCCGGCAGCTGCAGCTGAGTAATTGACGCCCTGGCGTTGACTCAGTAAGCAAAAAGGGGGCTTGGCCCCCTTTTTGCCACCTCGAAAACCATTTGTCGGCAGCGCAGCTACAGCATTTGTAACGTGCAGCGGCTAACAAGGGTGGTTCGGGAAGAATTGAACGCCCGTTCGATCGGGTGGAATGGTTGAAAACCTATCCAAGAGGAATTTGAAAATGGCAGAGATTACTGCAGCGTTGGTCAAAGAACTGCGCGAGCGTACTGGCGAAGGCATGATGGATTGCAAAAAGGCCTTGACCAAGGCCGGCGGCGACATCGAAAAAGCCATTGATGACATGCGTGCTTCGGGCGCCATCAAGGCTGCCAAGAAAGCAGGCAACGTGGCTGCTGAAGGCGCGATCGCTCTTAAAGAAGACGGTAAAACCGCCGTTCTGCTGGAAGTGAACTCGCAGACCGACTTCCTGGCCCTGCAAGACGACTTCAAGGCATTTGTTGCTTCCAGCGTTGAAAAAGCGTTCGCTGACAAGCTGACTGACGTCGCTCCGCTGATCGAAGCTCAAGAAGCCGATCGTCTGGTTCTGGTCGGCAAGGTTGGCGAAAACGTCAACATCCGTCGCCTGGCTCGCGTTGAAGGTGATGTTGTTGGTGGTTACCTGCACGGCAACAAGATCGGTGTCGCGGTTGTTCTCAAGGGCGGCAACGTTGAGCTGGCCAAGGATATCGCTATGCACGTAGCGGCCACCAACCCTGAATTCCTGCTGCCATCGGAAGTTTCCGCTGAAGCGGTCGAGCGCGAGAAAGGCGTGTTCCTGACCCTCAACGCTGACAAAATCGCCGGCAAGCCAGAAAACATTGTTGAAAACATGGTCAAAGGCCGTATCAGCAAGTTCCTGGCTGAAGCGAGCCTGGTTGAGCAGGCGTTCGTCAAGAACCCTGAAATCAAGGTTGGCGAACTGGCCAAGAAAGCCGGTGCAGAAATCGTTTCTTTCACCTACTTCAAAGTAGGCGAAGGCATCGAGAAGCCGGTCGACAACTTCGCTGAAGAAGTTGCTGCCCAGCTGGCTGCCGCCAAGCAATAAGACGGTTTTTTAACTGTCGCCCTGAAGAGGCTGCCCGCTCACGCGCGCAGCCTCTTTTCAGATGGGGTTGCCAATTTTAATTGGTTTCCTTTTGGAACTGGCTTACAAAGCCATGTTCCGATGGCGCTGAAGCAGTGCCAAGCTAGAGTGAACGCCAGCTGTAAACAGCTCGCAAAGAATTTTTTAAAATACGCCGCAGGAGAGATTCGCAATGGCTCAGCAGGGCAGTGGTTATCAGGCTCGCTATAAACGCATTCTACTCAAGCTTAGCGGCGAGGCCCTGATGGGCTCGGAAGAGTTCGGGATCGACCCCAAAGTTCTGGATCGCATGGCGCTGGAAGTCGGCCAACTGGTCGGCATCGGTGTTCAGGTCGGTCTGGTGATCGGTGGCGGTAACCTGTTCCGTGGCGCAGCGCTCAGCGCGGCGGGCATGGATCGGGTCACTGGCGATCACATGGGCATGCTGGCCACTGTGATGAACGCCCTGGCGATGCGTGATGCGCTGGAACGTGCCAATATCTCGGCCATCGTGATGTCGGCCATTTCCATGGTTGGCGTGACCGATCACTACGATCGCCGCAAAGCCATGCGCCACCTGAACGCCAAGGAAGTCGTGATTTTTGCGGCCGGTACTGGTAATCCGTTCTTCACCACGGATTCGGCAGCCTGCTTGCGTGCAATCGAAATCGACGCTGACGTCGTACTCAAGGCAACCAAGGTCGATGGCGTTTACACGGCTGATCCATTCAAAGACCCGCATGCCGAGAAGTTCGATCATCTGACTTATGATGAAGTACTGGATCGCAAGCTGGGTGTAATGGACTTGACGGCTATCTGCTTGTGCCGCGACCACAAGATGCCGTTGCGCGTATTTAACATGAACAAGCCCGGCGCCCTGCTGAACATCGTACATGGCGGCGCTGAAGGGACCCTGATCGAGGAAGGCCAACAATGATCAACGAAATCAAGAAAGACGCTCAAGAGCGCATGAAAAAATCCGTCGAATCGCTGGCGCACAACTTCGGTCGTATTCGTACGGGCCAGGCGCACCCAAGCATTCTGGAAGGTGTGATGGTTCCGTACTACGGCTCCGACACTCCGATCAAACAGGTGGCGAACATCACCGTTAAAGACGCCCGTACCCTGCAAGTGGTTGCCTTTGAGCGCAACATGCTGGGTGCCGTCGACAAAGCCATCGGTAGCGCGGGTCTGAACCTCAACCCGACCAACCTCGGTGAGTTGCTGCTGATCTCCATGCCGGCCCTGACCGAAGAAACCCGCAAGGGCTTCACCAAGCAGGCTCGCGATGTCGCTGAAGATGCCCGTGTTGCGGTACGCAACATCCGTCGTGATGCGAACAGCCAGCTCAAGGATCTGGTCAAGGAAAAGGAAATCAGCGAAGACGAAGAACGTCGCGCTACTGGCGAAATTGACGATCTGACCAAAAAGTACGTGGCTGAAATCGACGCGAATTTGGCGCAGAAAGAAAAAGACCTGATGGCCGTATAAGGGTCACGTTTTAATGGATAAGACAAAGCAGACTGCGCCGTCCGCGGTGCCGCGCCATGTCGCGATCATCATGGATGGTAATAATCGCTGGGCGAAAAAACGCTTTATGCCGGGTGTCGCCGGGCATAAAGCGGGCGTGGATGCAGTGCGTGCGGTAATCGAGGTGTGTGCCGAGGCCAAGGTTGAAGTGTTGACCCTGTTCGCCTTCTCCAGCGAGAACTGGCAGCGCCCGGCCGATGAGGTCAGTGCCTTGATGGATTTGTTCTTCAAGGCATTGCGTCGCGAGGCCAAGCGCCTCAACGACAACAACATCAGTTTGCGCATCATTGGCGATCGTTCGCGTTTTCACCCGGAGCTTCAGGCCGCCATGCGCGAAGCCGAGGCGATGACTGTCGGTGCAAACCGCTTTGTCCTGCAGATCGCCGCCAACTACGGTGGTCAGTGGGATATCGCGCAAGCCGCGCAGCGTCTGGCCCGAGAAGTTCAGGCCGGGCATCTGCGTCCGGAGGACATTACCCCTGAGCTGTTGCAAACCTGTCTGGCGACCGGTGATCTGCCGTTGCCGGACTTGTGCATCCGTACCGGTGGCGAGCATCGCATCAGCAACTTCCTGCTGTGGCAACTGGCTTATGCCGAGTTGTACTTCTCCGACCTGTTCTGGCCGGACTTCAAACACGACGCCATGCGCAATGCGCTAGCCGATTTCGCTTCTCGCCAGCGTCGCTTCGGTAAAACGAGCGAGCAGGTCGAGGCTGGAGCCCGGGTTTAATGCTTAAACAACGAATCATCACGGCGCTGATCTTGCTGCCGATTGCCCTGTGCGGGTTTTTCCTGCTCGAAGGGTCCGGTTTTGCGCTGTTCATCGGGCTGGTGGTGACGCTCGGGGCGTGGGAGTGGGCGCGCCTGGCAGGTTTCGCTACTCAGTCGATTCGCGTCGCCTATGCGGCTGTGGTCGCGTTGGCGCTGTTTGTCATGCATATCGTGCCGGGGCTCGCGCCTTGGGTGTTGGGCGCTTCAGTGCTCTGGTGGGGCGTGGCCACGTACCTGGTGTTGACCTATCCACAGTCCAGTCAACATTGGGCCAGTGCTGCCTGCAAACTGGTGATCGGTTTGTTGATTCTGTTACCGGCCTGGCAAGGTCTGGTTTTGATCAAGCAGGAGCCCTTGGGTAACTGGCTGATCATGGCGGTGATGGTGCTGGTCTGGGGGGCTGATATCGGTGCGTACTTTTCCGGTCGGGCCTTCGGCAAGCGCAAGCTGGCGCCACAGGTCAGTCCAGGCAAGAGCTGGGAAGGCGTTTACGGCGGCTTGCTGCTGAGCCTGGTGATTACAGCAATCGTCGGTTTTGTGCGGGACTGGAGTTTCGCTCAGATGCTGATGGGCCTGTTCGGTGCCGCAATTATCGTATTCATTTCAGTGGTGGGCGACCTCACTGAAAGCATGTTCAAGCGCCAGTCGGGGATCAAGGACAGCAGTAATCTGCTGCCCGGCCACGGCGGCGTCCTGGACCGCATCGATAGCCTGACAGCGGCGATTCCGGTATTCGCCGTGCTGCTGTGGATGGCAGCATGAGCCGCCCACAACAGATTACCGTGCTGGGAGCGACCGGTTCGATTGGTCTGAGTACTCTCGACGTCATTGCCCGTCATCCCGAGCGTTATCAGGTTTTCGCCTTGAGCGGTTTCACTCGTTTGAGTGAGTTGCTGGCGCTGTGTATGCGTCATTCGCCGCGCTTCGCCGTCGTGCCGGAATCTGGCGCTGCCCGGGGCTTGCAGGAAGATTTGCGTGCGGCCGGTCTGTCGACCCGCGTTCTGGTGGGGGAGGAGGGCTTGTGTCAGGTCGCCTCCGATCCGGAAGTCGACGCGGTGATGGCGGCCATTGTTGGTGCGGCGGGCTTGCGTCCGACCCTGGCGGCGGTCGAGGCCGGCAAGAAGATTCTTCTGGCCAATAAAGAAGCGCTGGTGATGTCCGGTGCGCTGTTTATGCAGGCCGTGCGCAAAAGCGGTTCGGTGCTGCTGCCGATCGACAGCGAGCACAACGCGATTTTCCAGTGCATGCCACAGGATTTCGCTCGCGGGCTTGGCGCGGTCGGTGTGCGTCGGATTTTACTGACAGCCTCTGGCGGCCCGTTCCGGCAGACACCCATGGCCGAACTGGCCCATGTTTCCCCCGAGCAAGCATGTGCGCACCCGAATTGGTCCATGGGTCGCAAGATTTCGGTGGATTCGGCCAGCATGATGAACAAAGGGCTCGAGTTGATCGAGGCCTGCTGGCTGTTCGACGCCACGCCGTCCCAGGTCGAAGTGGTGATTCACCCGCAAAGCGTGATTCATTCGCTGGTCGACTACATCGACGGTTCGGTATTGGCGCAGTTGGGCAATCCGGACATGCGCACGCCAATCGCCAATGCCCTGGCCTGGCCAGAGCGAATCGACTCGGGCGTTGCGCCGCTGGACCTGTTTGCCATCGCTCGCCTGGATTTCCAGGCGCCCGATGAGGAGCGTTTCCCTTGCCTGCGCCTTGCGCGTCAAGCCGCCGAGGCTGGCAACAGCGCGCCGGCCATGCTCAATGCCGCGAATGAAGTGGCTGTGGCGGCCTTTCTCGACGGACGGGTTCGCTACCTGGAAATCGCGAGTATTATCGAGGAAGTGTTGAACCTCGAGCCTGTGGTTGCGGTAGATGATCTCGAGGCAGTGTTTACGGCCGATGCGAAAGCACGGGTACTGGCCGGGCAATGGTTGAGCCGTCACGGGCGATAAGTGCTGCAATACTTTGCCCCATGCAGCACTGATAGTTGCGGAGAAAATACATGAGCGCGCTCTATATGATTGTCGGCACCCTGATAGCGCTGGGTGTGCTGGTTACCTTCCACGAATTCGGCCATTTCTGGGTCGCGCGTCGCTGTGGGGTCAAAGTGCTGCGTTTCTCCGTGGGCTTCGGCATGCCGTTGCTGCGCTGGCACGACAGTAAAGGCACTGAATTCGTGATCGCCGCCATCCCGTTGGGTGGCTACGTGAAGATGCTCGACGAGCGCGAAGGCGAGGTCCCGGCCGATCAGGCCGATCAATCCTTCAATCGCAAATCTGTCCGTCAGCGCATCGCCATCGTCGCGGCCGGCCCGATCGCCAACTTTCTGTTGGCAATGGTGTTTTTCTGGGCATTGGCAATGCTGGGCAGCGAGCAGGTGCGGCCGGTTATCGGTGCGGTCGAGTCCGGCAGTATTGCCTCCAAGGCAGGTTTGAGCCCGGGCCAGGAAATCATGGCCATCGATGGCGAGCCAACCTCCGGCTGGGCCGCGGTGAACCTGCAACTGATCCGTCGTCTGGGTGAGAGCGGCTCCCTTCAATTGCTGGTCCGCGAACAGGGCTCCACGGTGGACTCACCCCGTGAGCTGGTGCTGGACAAGTGGCTCAAGGGTGCTGAGGAGCCAGATCCGATTCGCTCGCTGGGTATTCGTCCTTGGCGTCCTGCGTTGCCACCAGTCCTGGCCGAATTTGATCCGAAAGGGCCGGCGAAGGCTGCGGGCCTGAAGCCGGGTGACCGCCTGTTGGCCCTTGATGGCAAGGCACTGGACGACTGGCAGCAAGTAGTCGACATCGTCCGTATGCATCCAGATACCAAAATCATGCTGCGCGTCGAGCGCGATAGTGCTCAAATCGACGTCCCTGTGACGTTGGCCGCTCGCGGCGAGAGCAAGTCGCCCAGTGGTTATCTGGGCGCCGGGGTGAAAGCGGTCGATTGGCCACCAGAGATGATTCGTGAAGTCAGTTACGGTCCGGTGGCAGCGATTGGCGAGGGTGCCCGACGTACCTGGACCATGAGCGTACTGACCCTCGATTCGCTCAAGAAAATGTTGTTCGGTGAGCTCTCGGTAAAAAACTTGAGTGGACCGATAACCATTGCTAAAGTGGCGGGCGCTTCTGCCCAGTCGGGCGTCGCTGATTTCCTGAATTTCCTTGCTTATCTGAGTATTAGCTTGGGGGTTCTGAATTTGTTGCCCATTCCTGTACTGGATGGGGGACATTTGTTGTTTTATCTGATCGAGTGGGCGCGTGGTCGTCCCTTGTCGGATCGGGTGCAAGGTTGGGGGATACAGATCGGTATCAGTTTGGTGGTCGGGGTGATGTTACTTGCTCTGGTCAATGATCTGGGTCGACTGTAACGCTTCGCTGAATTGCGAATCTGCCGCATTTTGCGGCAGTTTTTATTGCCAGTTGGAATAAGAAAGGACTTCATGAAACGTCTGCTGCTAACTGCGGTTCTCACCGTATTGATGATCGCCGAAGTTCACGCCGAGTCCTTCACTATCTCTGATATTCGCGTCAATGGCCTCCAGCGGGTCTCCGCGGGTAGCGTCTTTGGTGCCTTGCCGTTGAACGTCGGCGAACAGGCGGATGATCGTCGCCTGGTGGAATCCACTCGTGCGTTGTTCAAAACCGGGTTCTTTCAAGATATCCAGCTGGGTCGCGATGGCAACGTCCTCGTCATCACTGTAGTCGAGCGTCCGTCGGTCGCCAGTATCGAAATCGAAGGCAACAAGGCGATCTCCACTGAAGACCTGATGAAGGGCCTCAAACAATCCGGTCTGGCCGAAGGCGAGATCTTCCAGCGTGCCACCCTTGAAGGTGTGCGTAACGAGCTGCAGCGTCAATACGTCGCTCAGGGCCGTTACTCGGCCACCGTCGATACCGAAGTGGTGCCGCAGCCGCGTAACCGCGTGGGCCTGAAGGTCAACATCAACGAAGGCACCGTTGCAGCTATCCAGCACATCAACGTGGTGGGTAACACGGTTTTTCCTGATGAAGACCTGATCGACCTGTTCGAGCTCAAGACCAGCAACTGGCTGTCATTCTTCAAGAACGATGACAAGTACGCTCGTGAAAAACTCTCCGGTGACCTGGAGCGTCTGCGTTCCTACTATCTGGATCGCGGCTATATCAATATGGATATCGCTTCGACCCAGGTGTCCATCACCCCGGACAAAAAACACGTCTACATCACCGTCAACGTCAACGAAGGCGACAAGTACACCGTTCGTGACGTCAAGCTCAGTGGCGATCTGAAAGTCCCTGAAGACCAGGTCAAGTCCCTGCTGCTGGTTCAGAAAGGCCAGGTGTTCTCGCGCAAGCTGATGACCACCACGTCCGAACTGATCACCCGTCGCCTGGGTAACGAGGGTTATACCTTCGCCAACGTCAACGGCGTGCCTCAGCCTCACGATGACGACCACACGGTCGACATCACGTTCGCTGTCGATCCGGGCAAGCGTGCATACGTGAACCGTATCAACTTCCGTGGCAACACCAAGTCCGAAGACGAAGTGCTGCGCCGTGAAATGCGTCAGATGGAAGGCGGTTGGGCTTCGACTTACCTGATCGACCAATCCAAAACCCGTCTGGAGCGTCTGGGCTTCTTCAAGGAAGTCAACGTCGAAACGCCGGCCGTGCCGGGCGTAGACGACCAGGTTGATGTGAACTACAGCGTTGAAGAGCAGGCTTCCGGTTCGATTACCGCCAGTGTCGGTTTCGCCCAGAGCGCCGGTCTGATTCTCGGTGGTTCGATCACCCAGAACAACTTCCTGGGTACCGGTAACAAGGTCAGCATCGGTTTGACTCGCAGTGAATACCAGAGCCGCTATAACTTCGGTTATGTCGACCCCTACTGGACTGCTGATGGTGTGAGCTTGGGTTACAACGCTTTCTATCGCACCACAGACTATGACGACCTCGATGTCGACGTGGCCAGCTATGCCGTAGACAGCCTGGGTGCGGGCGTGAGCGTCGGCTACCCGATCAGCGAGACTTCGCGCCTGACCTTCGGCCTGACCGCGCAACAGGACGATATCAAGACCGGCCAGTATACCGTTGACGAGATTTTCGACTTCGTTAACCGCGAGGGCGACAGCTACCTGAACTTCAAGGCTTCGGCCGGTTGGTCCGAGTCCACTTTGAACAAAGGCGTGCTGGCGACCCGTGGTCGTTCTCAGAGCCTGACTCTGGAAACCACCACCCCTGGCAGCGACTTGTCGTTCTTCAAGCTCGATTACCGTGGCCAGTTGTTCCAGCCATTGTCCGAAAACTACACCATGCGTCTGCACACCGAGCTGGGCTATGGCGATGGTTACGGTTCGACCGATGGCTTGCCGTTCTATGAAAACTATTACGCCGGTGGTTTCAACTCGGTGCGTGGCTTCAAGGACAGTACTCTGGGGCCTCGCAGTACACCAAGTACCGGTAAAAACCCGGGGACGTCGGTCGACCCGGACCAGGATCCACTGCCATTCGGTGGTAATGTCCTGATCCAGGGCGGTGTTGAGGTTCTGTTCCCTCTGCCGTTCGTCAAGGATCAGCGTTCCCTTCGCACCTCGGTATTCTGGGACGTGGGTAACGTGTTCGACTCGACGTGCAAAGAGACCAGGAACGCTGACGGTTCGAAGTCCAATACGCAGTGCAACGACATCAGCCTGAGCAACATGGCCAGCTCCGTCGGTGTCGGCGTGACCTGGGTTACCGCACTGGGTCCTTTGAGCTTCGCGTTGGCCATGCCGATCAAGAAACCGGATGACGCTGAGACTCAAGTGTTCCAATTCTCCCTCGGCCAGACGTTCTAAGCGTCTGACCCAAGATAACGACAATGGATTTTGTAGGAGTGCATCGTGCGTAAGTTGACTCAATTGGTTCTCCTGGCGACCGTACTGGTTGCAGGACCGGCTTTTGCCGACATGAAAATCGCCGTTCTGAACTATCAGATGGCCCTGCTGGAATCCGACGCGGCGAAAAAATACGCCGTGGATGCCGAGAAAAAATTCGGCCCGCAACTGACCAAGCTCAAGAGCCTGGAAAGCAGTGCCAAGGGTATCCAGGACCGTCTGATGGCCGGTGGCGACAAGATGCAGCAAGGCGAGCGCGAACGTCTGGAGCTCGAGTTCAAGCAAAAGGCCCGTGATTTCCAGTTCCAGTCCAAGGAACTGAACGAAGCCAAAGCCGTTGCCGATCGTGAAATGCTGAAACAGCTCAAGCCGAAACTGGACAGCGCTGTGGAAGAAGTCATCAAGAAAGGTGCTTTTGACCTGGTCTTCGAGCGTGGCGCAGTGATTGATGTCAAACCTCAGTACGACATCACTCGCCAGGTTATCGAGCGCATGAATCAGCTGAAGTAACCCATGACAGCGACTATAAAGCTCGGCCAGTTGGCCGAGTTCCTCGGCGCCACCTTGCGTGGCGACCCGAAGAAAGAAATTACTGGGCTAGCCACTTTGCAAGAGGCTGGCCCAGCTCAGTTGAGCTTTCTGGCAAATCCTCAATACCGTAAATACCTGGCTGACAGTCGGGCCGCGGCTGTATTGCTGAAGGCCGCTGACGCTGAAGGTTTTGCCGGTGATGCATTGGTGGTGCCGGATCCGTATCTGGCCTACGCGCGCGTTTCCCACCTGTTCGATCCAAAGCCCAAGGCGCCTGTCGGTATTCACCCGACAGCGGTGGTGGCAGCGGATGCAGTGGTCGACCCCGCGGCGAGCATCGGTGCTTTTGCGGTGATCGAAAGTGCAGCGCGTATTGGCGCAGGTGTGACTGTTGGGGCTCATTGCTTCATCGGTGCGCGCTGCGAAATCGGCGAGGGCGGCTGGTTGGCCCCGCGGGTCACGCTGTATCACGACGTGCGCATTGGCAAACGGGTAGTGATTCAATCCGGTGCCGTGCTCGGCGGTGAAGGCTTCGGTTTTGCCAACGAGAAAGGTGTCTGGCAGAAAATCGCCCAGGTCGGCGGTGTTTCGATCGGCGATGACGTGGAAATAGGCGTAAATACCGCTATCGATCGCGGCGCACTGGCCGATACCGTTATCGGCAATGGTGTGAAGCTCGACAACCAGATTCAGATCGCTCACAACGTCCAGGTCGGTGACCACACCGCCATGGCCGCGTGTGTGGGGATCTCCGGCAGCACCAAAATCGGCAAGCATTGCATGCTCGCCGGTGGCGTAGGGCTGGTGGGGCATATCGAGATTTGCGACAACGTTTTCCTGACCGGGATGACCATGGTGACCCACTCGATTACCGAGCCGGGTTCCTATTCTTCCGGTACGGCGATGCAACCGGCAGCCGAATGGCGCAAAAGCGCGGCACGTATCCGTCAGCTCGATGACATCGCGCGACGTCTGCGACAGCTGGAAAAGCGTGTAGGGGACGTGACCCCTGGCGGTAATGCTTCATCAGATGGCTGATACCATTTCCATATCAAGTGTGCACAGCCGCTAGACTGCCTCCCTTGATTTGCTAGAGGAGTGCGCGTCAGTCGCGCGCTCCCAATCTTTACATAGGCTTCCCCCCGAAATGATGGACATCAACGAGATTCGCGAATACCTGCCTCACCGTTACCCGTTCCTGCTGGTGGACCGGGTCGTGGATCTGGATGTGGAAGGCAAGCGCATTCGCGCCTACAAGAATGTCAGCATCAACGAACCGTTCTTCAATGGTCACTTCCCTGCGCATCCAATCATGCCGGGCGTACTGATCATTGAAGCGATGGCTCAGGCTGCCGGGATCCTTGGTTTCAAAATGCTTGACGTGAAGCCTGCCGACGGCACGCTTTATTACTTCGTCGGCTCCGACAAGCTGCGTTTCCGCCAGCCTGTGCTGCCGGGCGATCAGTTGATCCTGGAAGCCAAATTCCTGAGCTGCAAGCGTCAGATCTGGAAGTTCGAGTGCCAGGCTTCGGTCGATGGCAAACCAGTCTGCTCCGCTGAAATCATCTGCGCGGAACGCAAACTATGAGTTTGATTGACCCTCGCGCAATCATCGATCCGACGGCCATTCTGGCCGACGACGTCGAAGTCGGCCCTTGGTCGATCATCGGCGCAGGTGTGGAAATCGGCGAGGGGACAGTGATCGGGCCGCATGTGATTCTCAAGGGCCCGACCCGAATCGGTAAGCACAACCGCATCTACCAGTTTTCTTCGGTAGGCGAGGACACGCCCGATTTGAAATACAAGGGCGAAGAAACCCGTCTGGTCATCGGTGACCACAACATCATCCGTGAAGGCGTGACGATTCACCGCGGGACCATTCAGGATCGTTCGGAAACGACCCTGGGCGATCACAACCTGATCATGGCCTATGCCCACATCGGTCATGACAGCGTTATCGGCAACCACTGCATTCTGGTCAACAACACCGCGTTGGCGGGCCATGTGCACGTTGAAGACTGGGCGATCCTGTCCGGTTTTACTCTGGTTCACCAGTATTGCCACATTGGCGCCCATAGTTTCTCCGGCATGGGTACTGCCATTGGCAAGGACGTTCCAGCCTACGTCACGGTATTCGGCAACCCCGCCGAAGCCCGCAGCATGAACTTCGAAGGCCTGCGTCGTCGCGGTTTCAGCGAAGATGCGATCCACGCGCTACGTCGTGCCTATAAGGTGGTTTACCGCCAGGGCCTGACAGTCGAACAGGCGCTTGCCGAGCTGGCCGAACCCTCGCTTCAGTTCCCGGAAGTCGCGGTATTCCGTGACTCCATCCAGTCTTCGACCCGCGGCATCACCCGTTAACCATGGCCAATTTGCGTATTGCGCTGGTGGCGGGAGAGGCTTCCGGTGACATTCTGGGTGCGGGCCTCATGCGTTCGCTCAAAGCTCAGCATCCGGCAGTCGAGTTCATCGGTGTCGGCGGTCCGCTGATGCAGGCTCAAGGCCTGACGTCGTATTTCCCGATGGAACGCCTTTCTGTCATGGGCTTGGTGGAAGTGCTGGGCCGTTTGCGCGAGCTGTTGGCGCGTCGCAAGAAACTGATCGCGGACCTGATCGCCGAGAAGCCGGACGTGTTCATCGGTATCGATGCCCCGGACTTCAATCTCAATATCGAACTCAAGCTGCGTCAGGCCGGGATCAAGACCGTGCATTACGTCAGCCCGTCGGTCTGGGCCTGGCGGCAGAAGCGGGTGCTGAAGATTCGCGAAGGTTGCGACCTGATGCTGACGCTGTTTCCGTTCGAAGCTAAATTTTATGAAGAGAAGGGCGTGCCGGTGCGGTTTGTCGGGCATTCCCTGGCCGATGCGATTCCGCTTGAGGCTGATCGCGCCGCAGCGCGGGCCGAACTTGGCTTGCCGGACGGGCCGCTGGTCGCCCTGATGCCGGGCAGCCGTGGCGGTGAGGTCGGGCGCCTTGGTGCGCTGTTCCTCGACACCGCCCAGCGCTTGCGGGCCATGCGTCCGGGCGTACGGTTCGTCATGCCATGCGCGAGCCCGCAGCGCCGGGCCCAGCTTGAAGAGCTGCTGGCCGGTCGCGATCTGCCGCTGACCTTGCTCGACGGCAAATCCCATCTGGCCCTGGCTGCTTGCGACGCGGTGTTGATCGCTTCGGGCACAGCTACGTTGGAAGCATTGTTGTACAAGCGGCCGATGGTGGTCGCTTATCGCTTGGCACCGCTGACGTTCTGGATTCTCAAACGGATGGTGAAAAGTCCCTACGTCTCCTTGCCGAATTTGCTGGCCCAGCGCCTGCTGGTGCCGGAGTTGTTGCAGGACGATGCGACGGTAGAGGCCTTGGCCCAGACCCTGTCGCCACTGATCGAAGGTGGCCAGGAACAGACCCGAGGCTTTGACGAAATCCACCGAACCCTGCGCTTGGACGCCTCCAATCAGGCAGCGGACGCGGTACTGAACCTGATTGGCAGAGCATAATGAGCAAAGCAAGCAAGCAGCTGGGCCTGGATTTTATGCTAGTCGATGAGCTTGAAGATCTGGTGGCGGGTGTCGATGAAGTCGGTCGCGGCCCGCTGTGTGGTGCGGTGGTGACGGCGGCGGTGATCCTTGATCCGAGCCGCCCCATCCTGGGCCTCAACGACTCGAAGAAACTCACCGAAGCTCGCCGTGATGCGCTTTATGACGAAATCTGCGAAAAGGCCCTGAGCTGGTATGTCGCTCGCGCTGAAGTAGAAGAAATCGACGAACTGAACATCCTTCACGCCACCATGCTGGCCATGCAGCGTGCCGTCGAGGGGCTGCACATTCAGCCGAAACTGGCGATGATCGACGGCAACCGTTGCCCGAAACTCTCTATGCGCGCCGAAGCGGTAATTCAGGGCGACGGCAAGGTGCCCGCCATTGCCGCGGCATCGATTCTGGCCAAGGTCAGCCGTGATCGAGAAATGGCCGCGTTCGAATTGATTTATCCGGGTTACGGGATCGGAGGCCATAAAGGCTACCCGACGCCCGTTCATCTGGAAGCGTTGGCCCGCTTGGGGCCGACCCCAATTCATCGCCGCTCGTTCGCCCCGGTACGCTTGGCGTATGAGGCACGGGAAAACCTGATTGGTAGTTAGTCGCAGGCTGATGTTTTACTCAAGGCCCGGTACAATCCGGGCCTTGTTGTCTTTACGTTTCTAGTTTCTAGACAGGATCACTATGCCGGCTTCATTCGTTCATCTACGCCTGCACACTGAATATTCCCTGGTCGACGGTCTGGTGCGGATCAAACCGCTGGTCAAGACCCTGGTCGGCATGAACATGCCTGCCGTGGCGGTCACCGACCAGAACAACATGTGTTCCCTGGTCAAATTCTATAAAGCTGCCATGGGCGCGGGGATCAAGCCGATCTGCGGCGCCGACCTGTGGCTGTCGAACAAGGATCCGGACAACGCCTTGAGTCGGATCAGCCTGCTGGCGATGAACGCCGTGGGCTATCGCAACCTCACCGAACTGATCTCCCGCGGCTTCATCGACGGCCAGCGCAATGGCTCGATCATCATCGAGCGTGAGTGGGTGGCCGAAGCCAGCGAAGGCTTGATCATGCTGTCGGCGGCCAAAGAGGGCGAGATCGGTCTGGCCATGCTCAGCGGCAACCCGGACGAAGCTGAAACCCTGGCTCGCGAGTGGATGGCGGTATTCCCGGATCGTTTCTATCTGGAAGTCCAGCGCACCAGCCGTCCCAATGACGAAGAACAACTGCACGGCGCCGTGGCCCTGGCGGCGAAAATCGGCGCGCCGCTGGTGGCGACCAACGACGTGCGCTTCATCAAGCAGGAAGACTTCGAAGCCCACGAAACCCGCGTTTGCATCGGTGAGGGTCGCGCCCTCGACGATCCGCGGCGTTCGAAGAATTACAGCGATCAGCAATACCTCAAAAGCGCCGAGGAAATGGCCGAGTTGTTCAGCGACTTGCCCGAGGCGCTGGAAAACACCGTCGAGATCGCCAAGCGCTGCAACATCGACGTGAAACTGGGCAAGCACTTCCTGCCCAACTTCCCGATTCCCGATGGCATGACCATCGACGAGTATTTCCGCAAGGTTTCCTTCGACGGTCTGGAAGAGCGCCTCACCGTTCTGCTGCCCAAGGACACCACCGAAGACTATGAAGCCAAGCGCCAGGTCTACGTCGACCGGCTGAATTTCGAACTGGATATCATCATCCAGATGGGCTTCCCCGGTTACTTCCTGATCGTGATGGACTTTATCCAGTGGGCCAAGAGCAACGGCGTACCGGTAGGTCCGGGTCGTGGGTCGGGTGCCGGGTCGCTGGTGGCCTATGTGCAGAAGATCACCGACCTCGACCCGCTGGAATATGACCTGCTGTTCGAACGGTTCCTGAACCCGGAACGGGTATCCATGCCCGACTTCGACGTCGACTTCTGCATGGACGGCCGTGACCGGGTGATCGATTACGTTGCCGAGAAATACGGCCGTAACGCGGTTAGCCAGATCATCACTTTCGGTTCCATGGCGGCGAAAGCGGTGGTCCGCGACGTGGCGCGGGTGCAGGGCAAGTCCTACGGCTTGGCGGATCGTCTGTCGAAGATGATTCCGTTCGAAGTCGGCATGACTCTGGAAAAAGCCTACGAGCAGGAAGAAATCCTGCGCGACTTCATCAAGGTCGATGAAGAGGCTGCGGAAATCTGGGAGATGGCGCGCAAGCTCGAAGGCGTTGTGCGTAACGTCGGCAAGCATGCTGGTGGTGTGGTAATCGCGCCGACCAAGCTGACCGACTTCTCGCCGATTTATTGCGACGAAGCGGGCGATGGCCTGGTAACCCAGTTCGACAAGGATGACGTCGAGGCGGCCGGTCTGGTGAAGTTCGACTTCCTGGGGCTGCGGACCCTGACGGTCATCGACTGGGCCCTGAAAACCATCAACCGCGATCGCGCCAAGGTCAACGAGCCACCGCTGGACATCGCGTTCATTCCACTGGACGACAAACCGACCTACACGCTGCTGCAAAAAGCTGAAACCACTGCGGTGTTCCAGCTCGAGTCGCGCGGCATGAAAGAGCTGATCAAAAAGCTCAAGCCCGACTGCCTGGAAGACTTGATCGCACTGGTGGCCCTGTTCCGTCCGGGCCCGTTGCAATCAGGCATGGTTGACGACTTCATCAACCGTAAGCACGGTCGCGCGGAACTCGCGTACCCGCACTCGGATTACCAGTACGAAGGCCTCAAGCCAGTCCTGGCGCCGACTTACGGCATCATCCTGTATCAAGAACAGGTGATGCAGATTGCCCAGGTCATGGCCGGTTATACCCTTGGCGGTGCAGACATGCTGCGTCGAGCCATGGGTAAGAAAAAACCCGAAGAAATGGCCAAGCAACGTGGCGGTTTCATTGAAGGTTGTGCCACCAACAATATCGACGCCGACCTGGCCGGTAACATCTTTGACCTGGTAGAAAAGTTCGCCGGTTATGGCTTCAACAAATCCCACTCCGCCGCGTATGGCCTGGTGTCGTACCAGACCGCGTGGCTGAAAACCCACTACCCGGCGCCGTTCATGGCTGCGGTACTGTCGGCGGATATGCACAACACCGACAAGGTCGTGACCTTGATCGAAGAAATTCGCACCATGAAGCTGCGTCTCGACGCGCCGGATGTGAATACTTCGGAGTTCAAGTTCACGGTGAATGACGAAGGCCGCATTATTTATGGCCTCGGCGCAATCAAGGGTGTGGGCGAAGGGCCGGTGGAAGCGATCACCGAGGCGCGTCAGGACGGACCGTTCAAGGATCTGTTCGATTTCTGCGCCCGTGTCGATCTCAAACGGATCAACAAGCGCACCCTGGATGGTTTGATCCGCAGCGGCGCGCTGGATCGTCTGGGCCCGTATTTCCATGACGAACCAAAAGCCTATCAAGCCAGCATCGACCAGAACCGCGCGGTCTTGTTGAACGCGATGGAAGGGGCGATCAAGGCTGCCGAACAAACCGCTCGCACCCACGACAGTGGCCACGCCGATCTGTTTGGCGGCCTGTTCGTCGAGGAAGACGCCGACGTCTACGCCAATCATCGCAAGGCCAAGGAACTGACCCTCAAGGAGCGCCTGAAAGGGGAGAAAGACACCCTGGGCCTGTACCTGACCGGTCACCCGATCGACGAATACGAAGGCGAGATCCGTCGTTTCGCCCGTCAGCGCATCATCGACCTGAAGCCGGCTCGCGATACGCAGACGGTCGCGGGCATGATCATCGCCCTGCGAGTGATGAAGAACAAAAAGGGCGACAAGATGGGTTTTATCACCCTCGACGACCGCTCCGGCCGGATCGAAGCCTCGCTGTTCGCCGACGCTTTCCATTCCGCGCAGTCGCTGTTGCAGACCGACGCGATGGTGGTGGTCGAAGGCGAAGTCAGCAACGACGACTTCTCTGGCGGCCTGCGGTTGCGGGTCAAGCGGGTGATGAGCATGGAAGACGCGCGCACCAACCTCGCCGAAAGCCTGCGCCTGAAATTGCATACCAAGGATTTGAAGGGCGATCAGCTACGCTGGCTGGGTGAGCTGTTCAAGCGCCACCGCGGCGCGTGCCCGATCACGATGGAGTACACCAGTCCCGACGCGAAGGCCTTGTTGCAGTTCGGCGAGACTTGGCGGATCGATCCGGCAGATGCCTTGATTCAAGCCCTGCGTGACCAGTTCGGGCGAGACAACGTCTTCCTCCAATACCGTTGACGGTCAGGTGTGTTTGAAGCACCTGATCTTGACCCGAATTTTTAATCTCGACCTGAACGCGCCTGTCCCTTAAGGTAGGGCGCGAATAGACAACCGGCCGGCCCAAGTTCTCTTGGAGGTCGACCCAAGACGGACGCCTATGAACCCGAATTTTCTAGATTTCGAACAGCCGATCGCCGACCTGCAAGCCAAGATCGAAGAGTTGCGCTTGGTCGGTAATGACAATTCGCTGAATATCGGCGATGAGATCTCCCGCCTGCAGGACAAGAGCAGCACGCTGACCGAAGACATCTTCGGCAAGCTGACCAGCTGGCAGATCGCCCGTCTGGCGCGTCACCCGAAACGTCCGTATACCCTGGACTACATCGAACACATCTTCACCGAGTTCGACGAACTGCACGGCGACCGTCACTTCTCCGATGACGCTGCGATCGTTGGCGGCATTGCCCGTCTGGACGACCAGCCGGTGATGATCATCGGTCACCAGAAAGGCCGCGAAGTGCGCGAGAAGGTTCGTCGCAACTTCGGCATGCCACGTCCGGAAGGCTACCGCAAGGCGTGCCGTCTGATGGAAATGGCCGAGCGTTTCAAAATGCCGATCCTGACCTTCATCGACACCCCGGGTGCTTACCCGGGTATCGACGCCGAAGAGCGCAACCAGAGCGAAGCGATTGCCTGGAACCTGCGCGTCATGGCTCGCCTGAAAACCCCAATCATCGCCACTGTGATCGGTGAGGGTGGTTCCGGTGGTGCACTGGCGATCGGTGTCTGCGATCAGTTGAACATGCTGCAGTACTCGACCTACGCGGTGATTTCGCCGGAAGGTTGCGCCTCGATTCTGTGGAAAACTTCCGAGAAAGCCCCGGATGCTGCTGAAGCCATGGGCATCACTGCCGAACGTCTGAAGGGCCTGGGCATTGTCGATAAAGTGATCGGCGAGCCATTGGGCGGCGCTCATCGTGATCCGGCCGCTGCGGCTGCCTCGATCCGCGCCGAACTGAGCTCGCAACTGGCGATGTTGAAGAAGTTCGATAACGAAGCGCTGCTCAAGCGCCGTTACGATCGACTGATGAGCTACGGTCTCTGATCTGACCTCGCTATACCCATGTGGGAGCGAGCTTGCTCGCGATGGCGGCTTAACATTCAACAAATAGGTTGGCTGTTACACCTCAATCGCGAGCAAGCTCGCTCCCACATTTGATTTGGGCGAAGTGAACACTATGAGCTCATCCAAGATCGATCTGCCTACCAGGCTCCTGCTGAATCTAGCCCCTTGGCGCACCGCCACAACCTGGCGCATCGCGTTCTCCGGTGGTCTCGACTCCACCGTCCTGCTGCACCTTCTCGCGCACCTTGCGAAAACCCAATCCCTGCCGATGCTGACCGCCATCCATGTCCACCACGGCCTCCAGGCTGCGGCTGATGCGTGGCCGGAACATTGTCAGTCGGTCTGTGATGCGTTGGGAGTGCCGTTAGAGGTCGTGCGTGTTCAGGTTGAACCCGGCGCCAGCCTTGAGCGTGCGGCGCGGGATGCGCGTTATGGCGCCTTCATCGCGGCGACTCATGCTGGTGAAGTGCTGCTCACTGGCCAACACCGTGACGATCAGGCGGAAACCCTGTTGTTTCGGCTGATGCGTGGAGCAGGGGTGAGAGGGTTGTCGGGGATGCCGAGTGAGCGTCCTTTGGGCCGGGGGCATCTGCTGCGACCCTTGCTTGATGTCACTCGTGCCGAGCTTGAGGCCTACGCGACTGAATATCAGTTGAGCTGGATCGAGGATCCGTCGAACCAGGACCGCCAGTTCTCGCGCAATTATCTGCGTCATCAGGTGTTCCCCGTGTTGACCGCGCGCTGGCCGCAAGCGGTGGCGACCATGGCTCGCAGTGCCGCGCATCTGAGCGAAGCGCAGGGACTGCTCGACGAATTGGCGAAAATCGATCTGGCCCACGCCACCACGGTCAGCGATTTCGATTGGCTGGGTTTGCCGTCGCTGGAGCTGGCACCACTGGAAAAACTGTCTGATGCGCGCCAGCGCAACGCGCTAAGTCACTGGCTCAAACCGCTGACAACTTTGCCGGACAGTGACCATTGGTCGGGTTGGGAGAATTTGCGCGATGCGACCGGCGATGCGCGTCCGGTCTGGCGACTGGCGTCGGGTGAATTGCATCGCGCGGGTGGACGTCTCTGGTGGTTGTCGGGTGGCTGGCTGCGCACTCCGCCATCGCCGGTATCTTGGGCTGATCCCTCGGTATCGCTGGCGTTGTCGGATAATGGCGTACTCACATTCACCGGTCAGCCCCCCGATGGCCCGCTGCAAATCCGCTATCGTGAAGGCGGTGAGGTCATGAATTTGCCCGATCGCGGCCACCGTGACTTGAAGCGTTTGCTCAACGAAAGCGGTGTGCCGGGCTTCGCCCGTGGCAGATTGCCGCTGGTCTACAGAGGCCAGCAATTGCTGGCGGTGGCGAACCTGCAGGGGCTAAATGGTGGTGAGCAAGGTGGCTGGTATTTGCATTGGCAGCCACAGGTCGAAGATCAAGGTTTGAGCTGAAAGGGGCTTTCCGGTAGACTACGCTCCCTTCTTGATACAACTTCTGTGGATTCGCCTGAATCGCAGGAGTTGCCGATTACCAAGCAGTCTTTGCTGGGCGATTCCAAAAAATGTGTAGCGAGCAACCTACCGGTGTTTCATCTACCGGTCTGTCCCAACGCGGCGGTTTTTTTGAAAGGTGCACTGTGATTAATGCAGGTGATCGGGGGCTTCGGCCTTCCTTCGCTTTCCCCGGCGGCTCGGACCGCTTTAACGCAGACTTCTAGGGTTTTTCATGACGCGCTACATATTCGTCACGGGCGGTGTTGTTTCTTCATTGGGGAAAGGCATTGCCTCGGCTTCATTGGCGGCCATCCTGGAGGCGCGGGGACTTAAGGTCACCATGCTGAAGCTGGACCCGTACATCAACGTTGACCCGGGCACCATGAGCCCGTTCCAGCACGGTGAAGTGTTCGTCACCCACGACGGCGCCGAGACCGACCTGGACCTGGGCCACTACGAGCGGTTCATCCGCACGACCATGACCCAGAACAACAACTTCACCACCGGCCGTGTCTACGAACACGTCCTGCGCAAAGAGCGCCGTGGTGATTACCTGGGCGCAACCATTCAGGTGATCCCGCACATCACCGACGAAATCAAGCGCCGGATCATCAAGGGCGCCGGCGATGCCGACGTGGCCATGGTCGAGATCGGTGGCACCGTGGGTGACATCGAATCGCAACCGTTCCTCGAAGCGATCCGTCAATTGCGTTTCGAAGTCGGCGCCAAGCGCGCGATGCTGATGCACCTGACACTGGTGCCGTACATCGCCACCGCCGGCGAAACCAAAACCAAGCCAACTCAGCACTCGGTCAAGGAACTGCGTTCCATCGGCCTGCAACCTGATGTTCTGGTATGCCGCTCCGATCACCCGATCGACATCTCTTCGCGTCGCAAGATCGCCCAGTTCACCAACGTTGAAGAACGTGCGGTGATCGCGCTGGAAGACGCCGACACCATCTACAAGATCCCGGGCATTCTGCACTCCCAGGGCCTGGATGATTTCGTCGTCGAGCGTTTCGGCCTGCAATGCGACAGCGCCGATCTGTCCGAGTGGGAAGCGGTGGTCGATGCCAAGCTGAACCCGGAACACGAAGTCACCATCGCGATGGTCGGCAAGTACATGGAACTGCTGGACGCCTACAAGTCGCTGATCGAAGCGATGAGTCACGCCGGCATCAGCAACCGCACCAAGGTCAACCTGCGCTACATCGATTCCGAAGACATCGAAAACCAGGGTACCGCACTGCTGGAAGGCGTCGACGCGATTCTGGTACCGGGCGGCTTCGGTCTGCGTGGCGTTGAAGGCAAGATCACTGCCGTTCAATACGCTCGCGAAAACAAGGTTCCATACCTGGGTATCTGCCTGGGCATGCAAGTGGCCGTTATCGAGTTCGCGCGTAACGTCATGGGCTGGAAAGACGCCAACTCCACCGAGTTCGATCGCACCAGCGGTCACCCGGTCGTGGGTCTGATCACCGAGTGGGAAGATGCCACCGGCGCAGTCGAAACCCGCACCGAAACCTCTGATCTGGGCGGCACCATGCGCCTTGGCGCTCAGGATTGCCTGCTTGAGCCAGGTTCCCTGGTGCACGATTGCTACGCCAAGGACGTGATCGTCGAGCGTCACCGTCATCGCTACGAAGTGAACAACAACCTGCTGCCGCAAATCATCGAGGCCGGTCTGAAAATCTCCGGTCGTTCCGGTGATGGCGCGCTGGTTGAAGTGGTCGAAGCACCGGATCATCCATGGTTCGTCGCTTGCCAGTTCCACCCTGAGTTCACCTCGACGCCACGTGACGGTCACCCGTTGTTCAGCGGCTTCGTTAAAGCCGCTTTGACCCAACACCAGAAGAAGGCATAAACCTGATGGCGCAGAAGATCATCCGCGTAGGCAACATCGAGATTGCCAACGACAAGCCAATGGTGCTGTTCGGTGGCATGAACGTGCTGGAAAGCCGCGACATGGCGATGCAGGTCTGCGAAGAGTACGTAAAGGTCACTGAGAAACTCGGTATCCCTTACGTGTTCAAGGCCAGTTTCGACAAGGCGAACCGTTCTTCTGTGACCTCTTACCGTGGCCCCGGCCTGGAAGAGGGCATGCGGATTTTCCAGGACATCAAGCAAGCCTTCGGCGTGCCGGTCATCACTGACGTCCACGAGCCTGATCAGGCCGCGGTCGTCGCTGAAGTCTGCGACATCATCCAGCTGCCGGCCTTCCTGTCGCGCCAGACCGACCTCGTGGTCGCGATGGCCAAGACCGGTGCGGTGATCAACATCAAGAAAGCCCAGTTCCTCGCGCCTCAGGAAATGAAACACATCCTGAACAAATGCGTAGAAGCCGGTAACGATCAGTTGATCCTCTGCGAGCGTGGTTCGAGCTTCGGCTACAACAACCTGGTGGTCGACATGCTTGGCTTCGGCATCATGAAGCAGTTCGAATACCCAGTGTTCTTCGATGTGACCCACGCGCTGCAAATGCCCGGCGGTCGCTCCGACTCCGCAGGCGGTCGTCGTGCCCAGGTCACCGACCTGGCCAAGGCCGGCATGAGCCAGTCGCTGGCCGGTCTGTTCCTCGAAGCGCACCCGGATCCGGATAACGCCAAATGCGACGGCCCTTGCGCCTTGCGTCTGGACAAACTGGAACCCTTCCTGGCTCAACTCAAAGCACTGGACGAACTGGTGAAGAGTTTTCCGACGGTAGAAACCGCGTAAACCTCATTTCTCCGGTAAAGTACCGCACGATTTAATGCTCAGGCCCTCGGGCTTGAGCCTTATCGTCCGCAAGCCTGCCGTTGCCTGTTGCTTGCCGACGATAAAAGATTTCCTTCAGCTGCGTCGTTTTCGTCAACTTTGGAGTGTTTACAACAATGGCAAAAATCGTCGACATCAAAGGTCGTGAAGTTCTCGACTCCCGTGGCAATCCCACTGTGGAAGCAGACGTGCTTCTCGATAACGGCATCATCGGCAGCGCTTGCGCGCCATCCGGTGCTTCCACTGGCTCGCGTGAAGCACTCGAGCTGCGTGATGGCGACAAGAGCCGTTACCTGGGCAAAGGCGTTCTGAAAGCCGTCGCCAACATCAACGGTCCGATCCGCGATCTGTTGCTGGGTGCAGACCCAAGCGACCAGAAAGCGCTGGATCACGCGATGATCAAGCTGGACGGCACCGAAAACAAAGCGACCCTGGGCGCCAACGCGATCCTCGCCGTTTCCCTGGCCGCGGCCAAGGCAGCAGCACAGGACCAGGACCTGCCGCTGTACGCACACATCGCTAACCTGAACGGCACCCCGGGTGTTTACTCGATGCCGGTTCCGATGATGAACATCATCAACGGGGGCGAGCACGCCGATAACAACGTCGACATCCAGGAATTCATGGTTCAGCCAGTTGGCGCCAAGTCTTTCTCGGAAGGTCTGCGCATGGGCACCGAGATTTTCCATCACCTTAAAGCTGTACTGAAGGCTCGTGGCCTGAGCACTGCGGTCGGTGACGAAGGTGGTTTCGCACCGAACCTGGCTTCCAACGAAGACGCTTTGAAAGTGATCTCCGAAGCCGTGGCCAATGCCGGTTACAAGCTGGGCACCGACGTGACCCTGGCTCTGGACTGCGCCGCCAGCGAATTCTACGAAGACGGCAAGTACAACCTGTCCGGCGAAGGCCAGGTGTTCACCGCTGAAGGTTTCGCCGATTACCTGAAAGGTCTGACCGAGCGTTACCCGATCATCTCCATCGAAGACGGTCTGGACGAATCCGACTGGGCTGGCTGGAAAATCCTCACCGACAAAATCGGCGAGAAGACTCAGCTGGTGGGCGACGACCTGTTCGTGACCAACACCAAGATCCTGAAAGAAGGCATCGATAAAAAGATCGCCAACTCGATCCTGATCAAGTTCAACCAGATCGGCACCCTGACCGAAACCCTGGAAGCGATCCAGATGGCCAAGGCCGCTGGTTACACCGCCGTGATCTCGCACCGCTCCGGCGAAACCGAAGATTCGACCATTGCCGACCTGGCTGTGGGCACTGCGGCTGGCCAGATCAAGACCGGCTCCCTGTGCCGTTCCGACCGTGTTTCCAAGTACAACCAACTGCTGCGTATCGAAGAGCAGTTGAATGGCAAAGCCAAGTACAACGGTCGCAGCGAATTCCGCGGTTAATCGTTAATTGGTAAAAAGACACCGGATTGTGTCGGAAAAATCGCAGCAGCGATGGATTTGCCACTAATCTGATGCCTTAAGAGCACAAGCCTGGTTCTTCCAGGCTTCGTGCTATCAGAAGCTTCAAAGTTTTGGCATGGCTGTCTTTTTTCACTGGATACCTGATATTCGATGCGCAGTCCCAATTGGTTGTTCCTCGTCTTGCTCTTGCTGCTGGCCGGCCTGCAGTACCGCCTGTGGGTGGGTAATGGCAGTCTGGCGCAAGTGGCCGAGCTGAAGCAGCAGATTGCGGATCAACACGCCGAGAACGAGGCGTTGCTGGAGCGCAATCGGGTGATGGACGCGGAAGTCAGCGAATTGAAAAAGGGCATGGAGACCGTTGAAGAACGGGCTCGTCATGAGTTGGGCATGGTCAAGGACGGTGAAACTCTTTACCAGTTGGCCCAATGATTAATTCGTTACCGGCCTTCTGGGCCGTGATTCCTGCCGCGGGCGTCGGTGCCCGTATGGCCGCGGACCGTCCCAAGCAATACTTGCAACTGGGCGGGCGCACTATTCTCGAACACAGCCTCGGCTGTTTCCTCGATCATCCTGCCCTGAAGGGGTTGGTGGTCAGTCTTGCAATCGACGATCCTTACTGGCCAAACCTGGCATGTGCTGCCGATCCGCGTATTCAGCGGGTTGAAGGTGGCGCCGAACGCTCCGGGTCGGTGCTCAATGCCTTGCTGCATCTGCATGCCCAAGGCGCTGACGATGAGGATTGGGTATTGGTTCACGATGCCGCACGTCCGAATCTGGCACGGGATGATCTCGATAAATTGCTCAGTGAGCTGGCCGACGATCCGGTGGGCGGTCTGTTGGCGGTGCCTGCGCGCGATACCCTCAAGCGGGTCGACCAGCATGGGCGCGTGCTGGAAACGGTGGATCGCAGCGTGATCTGGCAGGCCTATACGCCGCAGATGTTTCGCCTTGGCGCATTGCATCGGGCGTTGGCGGACAGTCTGGTGGCGGACGTTGTCGTCACCGATGAAGCCTCGGCCATGGAATGGTCAGGCCAGGCGCCGCGCTTGATTGAGGGGCGATCCGATAACATCAAAGTCACTCGCCCTGAAGATCTGGAGTGGTTGCGCCAGCGTTGGGCTAACCGCCACTAAAAGATCGCAGCCTGCGGCAGCTCAAGGTTATGTGTACACCCGTAGGAGCTGCCGCAGGCTGCGATCTTTTGATATCAAGCCCGATACTCCGGCCGCTCGGCCAACCCTTCCTTCAAGTAATCCACCAACTTGCGCACCTTCGGCGACAGATGCCGTTGCTGCGGATAAAGCGCCCAAACCGCTGTGTTTGGCGGTTGATGGGCTTCCAGCAGCGAAATCAATTCGCCGTTTTTCAGGTATTCCAGCACGTAGTAATCCGGTAACTGACA
Organism: Pseudomonas sp. JV414; assembly: GCF_032424305.1. Lineage (NCBI taxonomy): Bacteria > Pseudomonadati > Pseudomonadota > Gammaproteobacteria > Pseudomonadales > Pseudomonadaceae > Pseudomonas > Pseudomonas sp. JV414. Next base: position 45,094 of record NZ_VYKC01000021.1, read on the forward strand.
CAACCCAACCCCTTGCAGCGCGGCATCCAGCACCGCCTGCCCACTGTTGCAGCGCCAGTTTCCCTGTACGCGCTGGGAAAATTCCCGCCCGTTCTGTTCCAGTTGCCAGATATCCGAACTGCCGATGAGGCAGTTATGCCGACTCAGTTCCGACAAGCTGTGTGGGCGACCATACCTTTCCAGGTAGGAGGGCGAGGCGCACAAGTACATGCGCCGTGGTGCCAGGCGTGTGGCGACCAATCTTGAATCTTGTAGACGACCGAGGCGGATGGCCAGGTCCAACCCTTCATGCACAAGGTCGAGCGGGCGGTTGCTCAGTTCGATGTCGACGCGCAGTTGCGGATACAGTCCCATGAAGCGAGTCACCAGTGGCACGATGAATCGTTCGCCGTAGGCCACGGCACAGGTCATGCGCAGCATGCCCTTGGGTTCGCTGGTCAGGTCGCCGACAGCGCGCAAGGCTTCTTCGCGACCGTCCTGCAAACGCTGGCAATGCTGCAAAAAAGTTTGCCCGGCCTCGGTCAGCGTGACCCGGCGGGTGCTGCGATAGAGCAAACGGGTTTGCAGACGCTCTTCCAGCCGTACGATTTGGCGACTGATATGAGAGGAAGACACCCCAAGGCGTTCAGCCGCAGCGGTGAATTGGCTGCACTCGGCCACGGCGACGAACTCATCGATGCCTTCCCAGCGGTTTTCGGACATCAGGATTATCCCTGTATGGCAATAATGTTTTGCTTTTGTCCTGATTATTCATCGTAAGCCGCTGTATTACACTCCTTGTCTTGTTTTTATTCACTGGAGAGACAGCATGATCAAGTCGCGCGCCGCCGTTGCCTTCGAGGCCAAGAAACCCCTCGAGATCGTTGAAGTCGATGTCGCCATGCCCAAGGCGGGTGAAGTCCTGCTGCGTGTAGTCGCCTCCGGTGTCTGCCATACCGATGCCTACACCCTCTCGGGCGCTGACCCGGAAGGTATCTTCCCGTCGATCCTGGGTCACGAAGGTGGTGCGGTGGTCGAAGCGATCGGCGAGGGCGTGACCTCGGTCGCCGTCGGCGATCATGTGATCCCGCTGTACACCCCGGAATGCGGCAAGTGCAAATTCTGTCTGTCGGGCAAAACCAACCTCTGCCAGGCGATTCGCGCGACTCAAGGTAAAGGCCTGATGCCGGATGGCACTTCGCGTTTTTCCTACAAGGGCGAAACGATTTTCCACTACATGGGTACCTCGACTTTTTCCGAGTACACCGTGCTGCCGGAAATCTCCGTTGCCAAAATTCCTAAAGAAGCACCCTTGGAAAAAGTCTGCCTGCTGGGTTGTGGCGTCACTACTGGCATCGGCGCGGTAATCAACACTGCCAAGGTCAAACCAGGTGACACCGTCGCCATTTTCGGCCTGGGCGGCATCGGTCTGTCGGCGGTGATTGGCGCGGTCAAAGCCAAGGCAGCGCGGATCATCGCCATCGATATCAACCCAGCCAAGTTCGAGATCGCCAAGCAATTGGGCGCTACCGATTGTGTAAACCCGAAAGACTTCGATCGTCCGATTCAGGAAGTGATCGTCGACATGACTGATGGCGGCGTCGACTTTTCCTTCGAGTGCATCGGCAACGTCCAGCTGATGCGTGCCGCACTTGAGTGCTGCCACAAAGGTTGGGGTGAGTCGGTGATCATCGGCGTGGCTGGCGCCGGTCAGGAAATCTCAACCCGTCCGTTTCAATTGGTGACCGGTCGCGTCTGGCGCGGTTCGGCGTTCGGTGGGGTGCGTGGGCGTACCGAGTTGCCAAGCTATGTCGAAATGGCCCAGACCGGCGAGATTCCACTGGATACCTTCATCACCCACACGATGGGCCTGGAAGATATCAACAAGGCGTTTGACCTGATGCATGAAGGCAAAAGCATCCGTACCGTCATCCATTTCTGAGGTCGGTCATGAGCCTGGAAAATATCTCCTGTCAGAAAAGCTTCGGCGGCTGGCACAAGCGCTATCGGCACCGCTCCGACGTGCTCGGTTGCGACATGGTGTTTGCCGTGTACCTGCCACCGCAAGCGGAGCAGGGTGGGAAGCTGCCGGTGCTGTACTGGTTGTCCGGCCTGACTTGCACCGACGAGAACTTCATGCAAAAGGCCGGCGCCATGCGCATGGCCGCCGAGCTGGGGCTGATCATCGTCGCACCGGACACCAGTCCTCGCGGTCCTGATGTGCCGGGTGATCCGGATAGCGCCTGGGACTTCGGCCTCGGTGCCGGCTTTTATCTGAATGCCACTCAGGAACCCTGGTCACGGCATTATCGAATGCATGACTATGTCGTGCAGGAATTGCCGGCATTGGTCGAAGCGCATTTCCCGACATCGGAAAAGCGTGGCATCAGCGGTCACTCCATGGGTGGCCACGGCGCGTTGGTCTGTGCGTTGCGCAATCCAGGGCGTTATCTGTCGGTATCGGCGTTCTCGCCGATCAACAATCCGATTGATTGCCCTTGGGGCCAGAAAGCCTTTTCCCGTTACTTGGGAGAAGACCGTTCGAAGTGGCGCGAATGGGATGCCTGTGCATTGATCGCCGAGGCTGAAGAGAAGCTGCCGCTACTGGTCGATCAGGGTGATCGCGATGATTTCCTGGCCACCCAGCTCAAGCCTGAAGCTTTGCAACAGGCTGCCAAACTGGCAGGTCATCCGCTGACGTTGCGTCTGCAACCGGGCTACGACCACAGTTATTTCTTCATCGCCAGCTTCATTGACGACCACCTGCAACATCATGCGCGTGCTCTAGGCGCCTAATGTCTGACAAAGCAGGTAGAATCACGCCCTGACAAAAATCGGGGCGTTTTTTTATGCGTATTGGCCACGGCTACGATGTGCACCGTTTCGCTGAAGGCGATTTCATCACTCTGGGCGGCGTGCGGATTGCACACAGCTTCGGGCTGCTCGCCCATTCCGACGGTGATGTCCTGCTGCACGCCTTGAGCGACGCCTTGCTCGGCGCTGCCGCGCTGGGTGATATCGGCAAGCACTTCCCGGACACCGACCCGCAATTCAAGGGCGCCGACAGCCGTGTGCTGTTGCGTCACGTCGTCGCACTGATCCATGCCAAGGGCTGGAAAGTCGGCAACGTCGATAACACCATTGTTGCCCAGGCCCCGAAAATGGCCCCGCATATCGAATCGATGCGCGCGCTGATTGCCGCGGATCTTCAAGTTGAGTTGGATCAAGTGAACGTGAAAGCTACCACCACCGAAAAGCTTGGCTTTGTCGGTCGCGAAGAAGGCATTGCCGTGCACTCCGTTGCCCTGTTGCTGCGCGCATGAACGAACTGCAATTGCTCGGCCCGCGGGCCTATGGTGAGTCTCTCGGTACTGCTGTACTGAAAGCCACAGCAGAAGATTTTCAGGTCGATGAAGTGCTTGATATCCCCCTCAGTGGTGATGGCGAACACCTGTGGATCTGGGTGGAAAAGCGCGGCCTGAATACCGAAGAAGCGGCACGGCGCATTGCCAAGGCGGCGGGTGTGCCGTTGCGCACCGTCAGCTATGCCGGCCTCAAGGACCGTCAGGCGCTGACTCGCCAGTGGTTTAGCGTGCAACTGCCGGGCAAGGCTGATCCTGATCTGTCGGCGGCGGAAAATGACACGCTGAAAATCCTCAAGACCGGTCGGCATAAACGCAAACTGCAACGCGGTGCCCATTCGGCCAACGGCTTCACCTTGCGCTTGACCCAGTTCGCCGGTGACAAGGCGGCGATCGAAGAGCGTCTGCAACTGATCGCCAAGCAAGGTATTCCCAATTATTTCGGCGCCCAGCGTTTCGGCTTTGACGGCGGCAACGTGGTCGACGCCCGTGCCTGGGCGGCGCGTAAGGCCCTGCCAGAACAACGCAATGTGCGTTCGCGGCTACTCTCCACCGCCCGTAGTTTTCTGTTCAATCAAGTGTTGGCGGCGCGTGTCGCCGATGGCACCTGGCAGCGCGCTCAGGTAGGCGATCTGCTGGCGTTCACCGACAGCCGCAGTTTTTTCCCGGCAGGTGAAGCCGAATGCAGCGATCCGCGTCTGGCGATTCTCGACCTGCACCCCACCGGCCCGCAGTGGGGCGAAGGTGACTCGCCGACGTCAGGCGCTGTCCATGAACTGGAACAGGCAATCGCCGCGCGCGAAGCGGATCTGCGCGATTGGTTGATTAACGCGGGAATGAGCCACGAACGTCGCATCCTGCGGCTGCCCATTGGCGGGTTGACGTGGCATTATCCCGAGCCTGACATTCTGCAACTGGAATTCGTCCTGCCGGCCGGATGCTTCGCCACCGTTTTGGTGCGTGAACTCGTCGATCTGGTGCCGGTGGGGCAGACGGACAGCCCATGCGTATTCTGATTTCTAACGACGATGGGGTAACCGCACCCGGTCTTGCCGCGCTTTATGCTGCGCTGGCGGATTACACCGAATGTGTGGTTATCGCCCCGGACCAGGACAAAAGCGGCGCCAGCAGTTCGCTGACGCTCGACCGTCCGTTGCACCCGCAAACCCTGGCCAATGGCTTTATCAGCCTCAACGGCACACCCACCGACTGCGTGCACCTGGGCCTTAACGGCTTGCTGGAGCTTGAGCCGGACATGGTAGTTTCCGGTATCAACCTGGGGGCCAACCTGGGGGATGACGTGCTGTATTCCGGCACCGTGGCGGCGGCCCTCGAGGGACGTTTCCTTGGGCGTCCTTCGTTTGCCTTTTCGTTCGTCTCACGGCAAGTAGAGAACCTTCCCACAGCCGCTTATTTTGCGCGCAAACTGGTAGAGGCTCACGCGGACCTTGAACTGCCACCGCGCACGGTACTGAACGTGAACATTCCCAACTTGCCGCTGGAGCACATCCGCGGTATTCAGCTGACTCGCCTTGGCCATCGCGCCCGCGCCGCGGCACCGATGAAAGTGGTCGACCCGCGCGGTAAATCCGGTTACTGGATCGCCGCGGCGGGGGACGCAGAAGATGGCGGCCCGGGTACCGATTTCCATGCGGTGATGCAAGGCTATGTTTCAATCACGCCACTGCAACTGGATCGCACCTTTAATGATGCCTTCAGAAGTCTCGATGGCTGGCTGGAGGGTCTGCGTTAATGGCTCGTGAACAAGACCATATTCTGCATCGCGGTATCGGGATGACCTCTCAACGAACCCGTGAGCGCCTGATTCAGCGCCTCTATGAAGAGGGAATATCCAACGCCAAGGTGCTGGAAGTCATCCGCCGCACCCCGCGTCATTTGTTCGTCGATGAGGCACTGTCTCATCGCGCCTATGAAGATACGGCGCTGCCGATCGGGCATAACCAGACCATTTCCCAGCCTTATATGGTGGCTCGCATGAGCGAGCTGCTGCTGGAAGCCGGTCCGTTGGACAAGGTGATGGAAATCGGCACCGGTTCTGGTTACCAGACGGCAGTGCTGTCGCAATTGGTCGAGCGGGTTTTTTCCGTGGAGCGCATCAAGGTTCTGCAAGACCGCGCCAAGGAGCGCCTGGTGGAGCTGAACCTGCGCAACGTGGTATTTCGCTGGGGCGATGGCTGGGAAGGCTGGCCGGCGCTGGCGCCTTACAACGGCATCATCGTCACCGCCGTGGCCACCGACGTGCCTCAGGCACTGCTCGATCAGTTGGCACCGGGCGGGCGACTGGTGATTCCGGTCGGCTCTGGTGAAGTTCAACAATTGATGTTGATCATCCGTGAAGAACAGGGCTTTTCCAGGCGTGTTCTGGGGGCTGTGCGCTTTGTGCCATTGCTCAACGGGCCGTTGGCCTGAGCATTTGTTTAAGCACGCTGAATTCTCTTCGATTGCCCGGGTCTTACAGCGGCACCGATTGGTTAAACGGAATTCATCGTCAGACAGCAAACGTGTGCGCGAAGCGAATCCGCTTCATTAAAGGTAAAGCTTGTTCGGCCCGTTATACTTGCGACATTTCGTGCCGAAGCACGGCAATCCATATTTTCAGCCACCACAAAGGGAGCGGCGGGTGAGTCTCACAGTCATTGCGCAGCGAATGGGTATAACGAGCTTTCAGCGTCTGGTGACTGGCCTTGTCTTGAGTACCTTGCTGGTTGGTTGTTCCAGCACCAAATCAGGTAGTGCGAGCGTCGTCGATCGCAACAACGCGGTCGCTCAGCGTCCGGCCGTGACCACCGGACAGTACGTTGTCCGCCCCAAGGACACCTTGTTCTCCATCGCTTTTCGCTACGGTTGGGACTACAAAGCCCTCGCGGCACGTAACAACATTCCTACGCCTTACACGATCCATCCGGGTCAGACGATTCGCTTCGACGGTCGCAGCGGTTCAACGCCGACGGCGGTAGTGAGTTCGTCGAGTTCCTCGCCTTCGTCGTCGAGTAAAACCACGGTGATTCGGCGCCAGGCAAATGGCGCGACGACCAGCACCACAGTGCTTGCACCGTCCGTCGCCAACAAGCCGGCACCCGCGCCACAGTCTCCTGCCGGCCCGGCCCCGACGGGCTGGGGGTGGCCTTCTAATGGCATTCTGATTGGTAAATTCTCTTCAAACGGTAGTTTGAATAAAGGAATTGATATCGCCGGAGATTTGGGACAGCCTGTTTTAGCTGCGTCTGATGGGACGGTGGTATACGCCGGGAGTGGCTTAAGGGGCTACGGCGAATTAGTCATCATCAAACACAGCGATACCTACGTCAGTGCCTACGGACATAACCGCAGGCTGTTGGTTCGGGAGGGGCAGCAGGTCAAAGTCGGACAGACAATTGCCGAAATGGGGTCAACGGGTACAGACCGGGTGAAACTGCATTTTGAGATTCGCCGACAAGGTAAACCTGTAGATCCGCTGCAATTCCTGCCACGTCGTTGATTTGTTAGCCAGCCTGTTCCGTCACGTAGAGGGAACAGGCTCCAGCGTTGCCAAGGATCAAGGCGCCGCTTGAGCTTGAGGTCGAACTCACCAAAGGACTATAACAATGGCTCTCAGTAAAGAAGTGCCGGAGTTTGACATTGACGATGAGGTTCTCCTGATGGAGACCGGCATCGCCACGGATTCGATGTCGAATGATGAAGGGGATGCACCACCTTCCGTTCGTGCAAAATCCAAACACTCCGCTTCGCTTAAGCAACACAAGTACATCGACTACACACGGGCACTCGATGCCACGCAGCTGTACCTCAACGAAATCGGCTTTTCCCCATTGCTCTCCCCGGAAGAAGAAGTTCATTTTGCGCGCTTGTCGCAAAGTGGCGATCCGGCCGGACGCAAGCGCATGATTGAAAGCAACCTGCGGCTGGTGGTGAAAATCGCCCGGCGTTACGTCAATCGTGGGCTGTCGCTGCTGGACCTGATCGAAGAGGGCAACCTCGGCCTGATCCGGGCAGTAGAAAAGTTTGATCCTGAACGTGGCTTCCGCTTTTCGACCTACGCGACCTGGTGGATTCGTCAGACCATCGAGCGCGCGATCATGAATCAGACCCGGACCATCCGGTTGCCGATCCATGTGGTCAAAGAGCTCAACGTGTACTTGCGGGCTGCACGGGAGCTGACTCAAAAGCTCGATCACGAACCCTCACCCGAAGAAATCGCCAACCTGCTGGAGAAACCGGTAGGCGAGGTCAAGCGCATGCTCGGCCTGAACGAGCGGGTTTCTTCGGTCGACGTCTCGCTGGGTCCGGATTCGGATAAAACCCTGCTGGACACCCTTACCGACGACCGCCCGACCGATCCATGCGAACTGTTGCAGGACGACGACCTGTCACAGAGCATCGATCAGTGGCTCTCGGAGCTGACCGACAAACAACGCGAGGTGGTCGTACGCCGCTTCGGCTTGCGAGGTCACGAGAGCAGCACACTTGAAGACGTAGGCCTGGAAATCGGCCTGACCCGAGAGCGGGTCAGGCAAATCCAGGTTGAAGGCCTCAAGCGTCTTCGGGAGATTCTCGAGAAAAACGGCCTGTCGAGCGAGTCGCTGTTCCAATAAGCAACTCGTTCAACCGGTACAAAAAGCCCCGACTGGTTTGGGGCTTTTTGTTGCCGGGAATATGAGAGGTGCATTGTTTTTTGCACCATCTCAGGTTTGTAGTCTCGTGTTGTAAGTCTTTGCTTACTCTTTCGTAAGTGTTCGTTATTTTTACACCCTGGCAGTTGTCTATTTAACTTGTAGCGTCTGATTATCTTATTGATTTATATGATTATTTTTTAATGTTAACGACGTGTGACAGGCAATTTCAGCGACAGAGGCCGATTGCTCTTGGTGGGGAATTCTCTAGTATCTGAACTGTGTCGACGGATAGGCACGCCCTTCAAGGAAGAGGGGAACGGACATCGCAGGAAGCGGTTCATCAGGACGATGAAAAGGAACACAAGGAATAGGGAAAAAATGTGGGCGGGTCATACCGCCCCTTTTTTTGCCTGCAGAAAAGCAAAAAGGCCCACAAGGGGCCTTTTCGAGAACACGGGGTAATCAGCGTTCGAGGTCTTTGATCTTGCCTTTGACGCCATCCCACTCTTCGGCATCGGGCAACGATTCTTTCTTCTCGGTGATGTTGGGCCAGATTTCCGCCAGCTCAACGTTCAGCTGAATGAATTGCTGCATCTCTTCCGGAACTTCATCTTCGGAGAAGATGGCCACGGCAGGGCATTCTGGTTCGCACAGTGCGCAGTCGATGCACTCATCCGGGTGAATCACCAGGAAGTTCGGGCCTTCGTAAAAGCAGTCCACCGGACAGACTTCTACGCAGTCGGTGTACTTGCACTTGATGCAGTTGTCGGTGACGACGAAGGTCATTTCTAATTTTCTCCTCAGGCGGCGGCAGCGGAGCCCCTTCACGTTGGGGTCGCCAGGTTTGGGAGCGATAGTCTGCAGGTCAGGCTATTGGCCTGCAGCATCCCAAACCGCGCGAGATTCTAACAGCTTGCAGGCAAGTGCGTTAGATCCGTGTCTTTAGTGTATAGAGCATTTCGAGCGCACGACGCGGTGACATGTCGTCCAGATCAAGTTTGGCCAGTTCATCCAGTACCGGATGCGGCAGGCTGGCGAACATGTCGCTCTGCTGCGGCGTAACCGGTTTGCCTTTGATCGGCTTCGGAACCTCATGAGGCAGCGCAGTGGATTCCAGCCGGCTCAGATGTTCGCGAGCCCGCACGATCACTTCGCTCGGCACACCGGCCAACTGCGCAACCGCCAAGCCGTAGCTCTGGCTGGCAGGCCCAGGCAGCACGTGGTGCAGGAACACGATGCGTTCGTTGTGCTCAGTAGCGTTGAGGTGCACGTTGGCCACCAGCGGCTGGGCTTCCGGCAGCACTGTCAGCTCGAAATAGTGGGTAGCGAACAGTGTGTAGGCCCGCAGGTGCGCCAAACGCTCAGCCGCGGCCCAGGCCAGGGACAGACCGTCAAAGGTGCTGGTGCCGCGACCGACTTCGTCCATCAGCACCAGACTGCGCTCGGTGGCGTTGTGCAGGATGTTCGCGGTTTCGCTCATTTCAACCATGAAGGTCGAACGACCGCCCGCCAAGTCATCGCTGGAACCGATTCGGGTGAAGATCCGATCTACCAAGGACAATTCGCAACTGGCTGCCGGCACGAAACTGCCGATATGCGCCAGCAGCACGATCAATGCGGTCTGACGCATGTAGGTGGATTTACCGCCCATGTTCGGACCGGTGATCACCAGCATGCGGGTGTTGTCGTCGAGGCTCAGGTCGTTGGCCACGAACGGCGTGGTGAGTACTTGCTCGACCACCGGGTGACGACCCTGGCTGATGCGCATGCACGGCTCGCTGACGAAACGCGGGCAGTTCAGGTCCAGATTCAGTGCACGCTCGGCGAGGTTGCTCAGCACGTCCAGCTCGGCCAAGGCAGCGGCCGTGTCTTGCAGGGGCGGCAACTGGGCGATCAGGTCTTCGAGCAGCGCTTCGTAGAGCATCTTCTCGCGAGCCAGGGCGCGGCTCTTGGCGGACAGCGCCTTGTCTTCGAACGCCTTCAGTTCCGGCGTGATGAAGCGCTCGGCACCTTTGAGGGTCTGCCGGCGAATATAGTCCGCAGGCGCCGATTCGGCCTGCTTGCTCGGCAACTCGATAAAGTATCCATGAATCCGGTTGTAGCCGACCTTCAGGTGTGATAGGCCGGTACGGGCTTTCTCACGCGCTTCGAGATCGATCAAAAACTGCCCGGCGTTTTCGCTGAGCGATTGCAGTTCGTCGAGTTCGCTGTCGTAACCGGTTTTCAACACGCCGCCGTCACGGATGACCGCGGGCGGGTTGTCGATGATGGCTTTTTCCAGCAGCGCCGCCAGTTCCGGATAGGTGCTGGTGGTCGTCGCCAATTGAATGATGTGCGGGGCTTCAAGCTCGGCCATCGCTACCTGCAACGCTGGCAGTGCACCGAGGGCATCGCGCAGACGCGCCAAGTCACGAGGTCGGGCATTGCGCAGGCCAATTCGCGCCAGAATCCGCTCGATGTCACCGATTTCCTTGAGCTGCGGTTGCAGTTTTTCGAAGCGGTAACCGTCGAGCAGGCAAGTGATCGAGCTCTGACGCGCCAGCAATACGGTCAAGTCCCGCAGTGGGCGGTTCAGCCAGCGAGTCAGCAAGCGGCTGCCCATGGCGGTCTGGCAGCGATCGACCACCGATTGCAAAGTGTTGTCGCGACCGCCGGCCAGGTTGGTGTCCAGTTCCAGGTTGCGACGGCTCGCGCCGTCCAACACTACAGTGTCGTCCAGGCGTTCATGATGCAGGCTGCGCAAGTGCGGCAGGGCGGTGCGCTGGGTTTCCTTGGCGTAGCTGAGCAGGCAACCGGCGGCGCCGATCGCCAGGGTCAAGTTCTCGCAGCCGAAACCTTTCAGGTCCTGGGTGGAAAACTGCTGGCAAAGACTTTTCAGCGCCGAATCACGTTCGAAATCCCACGGCGCACGGCGACGAACCCCACGACGTTTTTCCGCCGGCAGGTCTTTCGGCCAGTCGTCCGGGATCATCAGCTCTACCGGATTGACCCGCTCCAGTTCCGCCAGCAGGTTTTCCCAGCCCTTGATCTCCAGCACGGTGAAGTTGCCGCTGGTAATGTCCAGCACCGCCAGACCGAACAGACGCTCGTCACCCAGCACCGCTGCGATCAGGTTATCCCGACGTTCATCCAGCAGCGCTTCATCGCTGACTGTGCCGGGGGTGATGATCCGCACCACCTGACGATCCACCGGGCCTTTGCTGGTGGCCGGGTCGCCAACCTGTTCACAAATCACCACCGACTCGCCGAGCTTCACCAGTTTCGCCAGGTAACCTTCCGCGGCGTGGTAAGGAATCCCACACATCGGAATCGCCTGACCCGCCGATTGCCCACGAGCTGTCAGGGTGATGTCCAGCAACTTGGCGGCCTTCTTCGCGTCTTCATAGAAGATCTCGTAGAAGTCGCCCATGCGGTAGAACATCAGCTGGTCAGGGTGCTGGTTCTTCAGGCGCCAGTACTGCTGCATCATCGGGGTGTGGGAGGACAGATCGGAGAGGGCTTTATTCATCGGAAATTCAGGAAAACTCGTTGAAAGGTGTAGGGCAAAGGAGGGGCATCGGCCCGGCTTTTCCGCGATGGGCGCAAGATTACCATGGGCGGTCTACCTGACGCAGGCATGAAAGCCTCCCGGTACCTTTATGCTGACTATGCACGATCTATGCAAATCAGCATTTGTCTTCCGAAAAAAGATCAAGCACTATGCGCGTTATGCAAAAACGCAATGTTTCTACCGTCTTAAGAGCGCTGCTCGATCAGCACGGGATCTCCCCCACGGAGCTTCACCGTCGCACCGGCGTGCCTCAATCCACTCTCTCGCGGATCCTCAGCGGGAAGATCGTCGATCCTTCGGATAAACATATTTCGAAGATTGCCGAATACTTCGCCGTGAGCACCGATCAGTTGCGTGGCCGCGCAGATGTCGCGCCTGCTGCCAACGCTGGGCGCGATGAATCGCATTCGGAACTCAAGGACATAAGCCTGTGGGACGACGATACGCCAGTCGATGACGACGAGGTGTCGGTCCCCTTTCTTCGCGAGGTTGAATTGGCTGCTGGATCAGGAAGATTCGTCATCGAAGAGAGCGAGCGCTCTAGCCTGCGCTTCGGCAAGCGTAGCTTGCGCCACAACGGCGTGCAGTTCGATCAGGCCAAATGCGTGACCGTGCGCGGCAACAGCATGTTGCCGGTGCTGCGCGATGGCGCCACGGTCGGGGTGAATGCCGGCAAATGCGGGATTGGCGACATCGTTGACGGTGACTTGTACGCCATCAACCACAACGGCCAGTTGCGGGTGAAACAGCTTTATCGCCTGCCGACAGGGATTCGCCTGCGCAGCTTCAATCGCGATGAGCATCCGGACGAGGACTACAGCTTCCAGGAGATCCAGGAAGAGCAGATTGTCATCCTTGGTCACGTCTTCTGGTGGGGCATGTACGCCCGTTAACCTCATCGCTGTCAGATAAAACCCGCTACCCGGCGGGTTTTTTTTCGCCTGCCGAAAACCGCCAACGCCTTTGTCTGCGGGGCTTTAATGCGCCAGTGCATTTGTAATGCATAAATAAATGCATTTATGCATTGACTGTATATGCATCCATGCATATTCTTTGTCTCAAGCCGCTCAACAAAGTGGCTCGAAACGAAGCTCTTTAGTTCCGCAACAAAGGCAGCGATGAACCGGCCTCAACGGTTCAGAGGGTTGGCAACTGACCCGGGTGTGCAGCGTAAAGCACCAGAAGCAGTTATCCGGCGGGCAGGGACCGCGGTCGGAAAAACAATTTGAATGGACTCGTACCGCGCCAGTAGCGCCGAAAGGTCAGCTTCCTTTTTTGTGCACAGGATCAAAGGAAGGCGAAGGACCGCATTACTGAAAAGCCCGGCCAATACCGGGCTTTTTGGAATGCCTACCTGGGCAGGAACCGAAATGCCGGGATGCCGGCAATCAAAAAGGAAATGACTATGAAAAAGTACGTACGTGTCGTTGATGGCAAGGTCGACAACATCTTCGAAACCAACAACCCGATCACCGAAGAGTTTCCGTCCGATCAAGTCTGGGTGGATGTCACCGCATTGCCCAAGATCGATTATTCCTGGAACGCGGTGAACACAAACGGCGTCTGGACGTTTACCGACAGCGATCCGTGGGGCCAGCAGTCCGCGCTTGCTATCCAACTGCGCAGCGCAAGAATGCCACGTATTGAACGAGCCAATGCCACCCTGGCTTCTACCGCGCTGGCGTACAAGGTTGAGCTGGGTCTGGCCACTCCAGCTGATGAAGCCGGGTTGCTGGCGTACAAGCAGTTCTTCATCGATATGAGCAACGTCAACAAACAACCGGGCTACCCGCTGACCGTCACTTGGCCTGAAGTTCCATAAGCACGGTTGATGCATTCCACAACGTCTGCATCTAAACCAGGACCGTATTACTCAAAAGCCCGGCCCAGGCGCCTAATGCTGTTCACTGAAAAGAGTCTTGAATCAGAGAAACCTGTGGCGAGGGAGCAAGCTCCCTCGCCACAAAGGTACGCACGATCCAAGAGCGCGCCTGAATGAACAGCATTAGGCCCCGGCACCGGGCTTTTTGGAATGCCTACCTCAAGAGACATCGTTTGAACTCAACACACATCACTCATCAATCACCCCAGGAGGCGTGACATGACAAACGAGCAACAAGCGTTGCTGGACATGCCGATCTGGCTGGTCATCGTTCTCGCCCTGGTGGGCGGGGTGTCCGGCGAAATGTGGCGAGCTGACAAGGAGGGCGCCCGTGGCTGGTCGCTGCTGCGGCGCCTGGCGCTGCGCTCCGGGGCCTGCATGATCTGCGGCGTCTCGGCAATCATGCTGCTGTACGCGGCTGGCGTGTCGATCTGGGCCGCCGGTGCCTTTGGCTGCCTGACGGCGATGGCCGGTGCGGACGTGGCCATTGGGCTTTATGAGCGCTGGGCGGCTAAGCGGATTGGCGTTTGCGAAGTGCCACCGCGCGATACGTCTCAGGATCATTGAGACCCCAACCTGAAGGAGTGTCATCCACAGTGCATGCCGCACTGGCTCGCAAGGACGCGGGTTTCCCACAGCCAGTACCGTTCACTCAAACCCGCCGCCGCGGGTTTTTTATTGCCCGGTGAAAAAATATGAAGATCACGCCGATCCTCACGCAGTTGCGTGAGCAATGCCCAACCCTGGCCAATCGCGTGGCCGCCGGCATCGACCTCGCCACGCTGCAAGCCAACACCCCGCTGCAAACCCCCTGCGCCTATGTGGTGCCGATTGCCGATCTGGCGAGCAAGAGCCTCGCGCAAAACCTGATGCTGCAACCCATCCGCGACCGCTTCGAAGTAACCCTGGTACTCGACACCACGGACGCTACAAAAGCGCTGGATCTGTTGCATGACCTGCGCGCCGAACTCTGGCGCGCTCTGGTGGGTTTCAAGCCCGGCAGCGACTACGACGCCATCGAGTACGACGGCGGCGAACTGGTTTCCATCAACAGCAGCCGCGTGTTGTATCGCCTGCGCTTTTTTGCCGAATTCCAGCTCGGCCGCAATCTGCCAGGTCAACCGGCGGAGAGCTGGCACGAGCGTGAACTGGACGGTTTGTCGTCCTTTACCGGGGTCACCGTGCGGGTCGATGCGATCGATCCGGCGGACCCCAATCTGAAACGCCCAGGCCCCGACGGGCGCCTGGAACTGACTTTCTCTGGAGACGTAACCCCATGAGCAAACGCATCACCGTGCTACCGGCCCCCGGCCGTGTCGTGCCGGACCCGGAAGCGGGCGATCTGTTGCCCCTCGAGGGCCGTGAAGTGCCGGACAACGCCTGGTGGCGTCGACGTCTGGCCGATGGCGATATCACTACCAAAGCCGTGAAAGCGGCGAAACCACAGGGAGCCAAATAATGGCGATCGGATTCAGCAACATCCCCGCAGACATTCGTGTTCCGCTGTTCTACGCCGAAATGGACAACTCGGCCGCCAATAGCGCGTCGTCGGCCATGCGCCGCCTGATCGTCGCTCAGGTCAACGACAACATCGCACCGGCCGATGTAGGCAAACTGGTGCTGGTATCCAGCGTGGCGCTGGCCAAAAGCATTGGCGGCCAAGGCTCGATGCTCGCCTCGATGTACGAAACCTGGCGCAAGACCGACCCGATCGGCGAGATCTGGTGCCTGCCGCTGCACAACACTGAAGGCAGCATTGCCAAAGGCGTGCTGACCCTGACTGGTGCGGCGACTCAAAGCGGCGTGCTCAACCTGTACGTCGGCGGCGTTCGTGTTCAGGCGGCCATCGTCAACGGTGCCACTGCGGCGCAAGCGGCCACGGCCCTGGCGCTGAAAATCAATGCCTCTGCCGATCTGCCGGTTAGCGCTGCAGCGGTCGACGGTATCGTCACCCTGAGCGCCAAATGGACTGGCGACAGCGGCAACGACATCAGCCTGCAATTCAATCGCCTGGGCAAGAGCAACGGCGAAGAAACGCCGGCAGGCCTGACCTTGGCAATCACTGCCATGACCGGCGGCACCGGTGTGCCGGATCAAGTGGCCGCCGTGGCGGCGCTGGGCGATGAACCGTTCGAGTTCATCTGCGTGCCGTGGTCGGATCTGTCGACCCTCAACACCTGGCAAGCCGTCATGGATGACAGCACCGGTCGTTGGTCCTGGGCCAAGCAATTGTTCGGTCACGTCTACAGCGCCAAGCGCGGCACCATCGGTACTCTGGTGGCGGCCGGTCAGGCGCGTAACGACCAGCATATGACTATCCAGGCGCTGGAGCCGGGCGTACCGCAACCGTTCTGGGTACAGGCTGCTGCACTGGCTGCGCGCACCTCGGTGTTCATCTCTGCCGACGCCAGTCGTCCGACCCAAAGCGGCAGCCTGCCAGGTCTCGATCCGGCACCGGCGAGCGAGCGTTTCACCCTGACCGAGCGTCAGTCGTTGCTCAACTACGGCATCGCCACCGCGTACTACGAAGGCGGCTACGTACGCATTCAGCGTTCGATCACCACCTATCAGAAGAACGCCTATGGCCAGGCAGACAATTCCTACCTGGACAGCGAAACCATGCACCAGTCGGCGTTCATCGTGCGTCGTCTGCAAAGCGTGATCACCAGCAAATACGGTCGCCACAAATTGGCCTCCGACGGCACGCGTTTCGGCGCCGGCCAGCCCATCGTCACCCCGAGCACCCTTCGCGGTGAGCTGATCGCCCAGTACGCCAAGCTCGAACTGGAAGGCCACGTGGAAAACGCCGAACTGTTCGCCGAACACCTGATCGTCGAGCGCGATGTTCAGGACCCGAGCCGGGTCAACGTGCTGTTCCCGCCGGATTACATCAACGGCCTGCGCGTGTTCGCGCTGCTCAACCAGTTCCGTCTGCAGTACGACGACGCAGCCTGATCGCTGCCTTTGACTGTGTGATTTCAGCCCACCTCGCGTGGGCTTTTTATTTGAAGGGAGAAACACCATGGGTCAACTGATTGCGGGCACCTGCTACGTCAAAGTGGACGGCGCTCAACTGACCATCAATGGCGGCTGCGAAGCACCATTGATGGCCGTTAAACGGGAAACCGTCGTGCCGGGCTTCTACAAGGAAACCGACATCGCGCCATCGTTCAAAGTGACGGCGCTGCACACCGCGGACTTCCCGCTCAAGCAACTGATCGCAGGCACCGACATGACCGTCACCTGCGAATTCAGCAACGGCAAAGTCTACGTACTGGCCGGCGCCTACCTGGTTGAAGAGCCTGTCTCCAAAGGCGACGACGCCACCATCGAACTGAAATTCGAAGGCATCAAGGGGACCTGGCAATGAGCAACGCCGTGAAGCTTCACGTTGCGATCGAAGCCCACGGCGAGCCCTTGACCGAACTCAACCTGCGCCGTCCGACGGTGCAGGAAGTTCGGGCGATCAAGGCGCTGCCGTACAAGATCGACAAGAGCGAAGAGGTCAGCCTCGACATGGACGTCGCGGCCAAATACATCGCCGTGTGCGCCGGCATCCCGCCGTCGTCGGTCAACCAGCTGGATCTGGCGGACCTCAACGCGCTGAGTTGGGCCGTCGCGAGTTTTTTCATGAGTGCGGCGTCGGAGCCATCACCGACCTGATCGCAGTCGCCTATGACCTGGCCTGGTTCTGGAAGGTTGACCCCGAACAGATGATGGCCAGGCCACTGGATGTGCTCCGCGAATCGTTGGAGCACGCGCAACGGATCAATGCGATGCAGCAGGTGCAGTGATGGCAGACACAGAAACGAAAGAGAAAACGTCGGTGCTGCTCACGGGCATTGACGAACTGTCACCCAAACTCGGCGCCCTGCGGGCAAAAGTCGAGAGCTTCAAGAAAAACCTGGAGCAGACCGGCCTCGGCAAACTGGACATCAGCGGTTTGTTCAAGGGCGGTAGCGTGATTACGCCGTTCATGGATGCGATCAAGGCGTCCGACGCGTTCAAAGGCAAATTGACTGAGGTCAGCGAATCGGCCGAAGGCGTTGATTTGCCGAAGGCGCCGGCAAGCGCCACGCAAAACATGAATGTGTTCAGTCGATCGATGGAGCAGGTGTCGGTCGCGGCCAACACGGCCCTGCAGCCTGCCGTCGCTACGGTAACGGCAGGTCTTCAACCTTTGCTGGTTGGTTTTGGCAGTCTGCTCGATGACAACCCGAAGCTGGTCGAAGGGCTGGCGGCAGGTGCCATCGCGTTCTCGGCGATGCAAACGGCCGTGACCGGCGCGACGCAAGTGTTCGAGCTGATGAACATGGTGCTCAAGACCAATCCGATCATGCTGATTGCCATGGGCATTGCCGTAGCTGCCGGTTTGATCATTGCCAACTGGGAACCGATTTCGACGTTTTTCGCCGGGCTCTGGCAAAAGGTTGTCAGTTACTGGGCGCCGATCAGCGGAGTTTTCTCGGATATTTTTGATCGAGTGAAAGCAGTCGTGAGCGCAGGATTCGATTTCCTCAAGGCGTGGTTTGCCTGGACGCCTTACGGAATGATCCTGAACAACTGGGGGGCCGTTGTCGGTTTGTTTGCCGCCATCTGGGATCTGCTCATGGCACTGACCGTGCCGGTAAAGGAGAAACTGCGCAGCCTGTTCGACTGGGTGCCGCTGGATGCGATTGCCGCTGCATGGGATCAGGTGCCTGCCATATTTTCGGGCTACTGGGAGTCAATCAAGCTTGGGGCTCAGGAATTCTTTTCCTATCTCGGCGGCCTGTTCACTTGGTCGCCCTTGGATGCATTGAGCGAAACGTGGGCATCTGTGGTTCAGTTTTTCAGTGAAAAAGCGGAAAAACTCCGGGCCATTCTGGCGCCGATCCAGGAGATGCTCGGCGGTAGCTTTGGTGGCTTTATCGCCCAAATTACCGGCAAGGTCGAAGGCTTCACCGAGGTGCAAAAGAAAACCAATGCCGAAGGCAAGGGTGAATTTGCGCCAGCAGCGGCCTTCTTTGGTGACGCGTCCGAGCCAGCCTCGAGCGCGCTGACGGCTCCCGGCAGTTTGCCGATCAAGTCGCCGATGCAGCCCGGTTCTCTGACACAAAACTCCAGCACCCTGATCCAGCAAACCGCCGCCAACAACCGCACGCAACTCGAAGGCGGCCTGACCGTGCGCTTCGAAAACGCGCCGGCCGGGCTGCGTACCGATCAACCGCAAACCAATCAACCGGGGCTGTCGCTCAATTCGCGCATCGGCTATCGCTCGCTGTCTCTGGGAGGTTCCAATGAACTGGCGTGACCGATTGTTGCCGGCATCCTTTCGCGGTGTCGGTTTTTGGGTCGATCAGGCGAAAACCCCGGTCGGCCACAAGGGCCAGTTGCACGAGTATCCACAACGTGACCAGCCGTTTTTCGAGGGCCTTGGGCAGCAGGCGAAGATCCACGATCTGACGGCCTTCATCGTCGGCGCCGATTGCCTGGAGCAGCGCGACAAACTGCTCAAGGCGTTGGAGCAGGGCAATGGTGAACTGGTCCACCCGTGGTTGGGGCGGATGCAAGTCAAGGTCGGTGAATGCGACATGACCCAGACCCGCCAGGACGGCGGGCTGGTGACCTTTGCCCTGAAGTTCTATCCCGATCAGCCGCTGCAGTTTCCGACGGCCACGGTGAGCACGCAAAAGGTGCTGCTGTTGTCGGCGGACACGCTGCTGGGCTCGGCGGTGGCGCGGTTCGAAGAGGTCATGATCCGGATCCAGGCAGCGCGGATAGGTATCAACAATCTGCGCAACAGCCTGACCGAGGTGTATGACGTTATCAAGGAACAGCTCAAACCGTTGATCGAGGAGTACCGGCAGATCACGGAGCTGGTCAAGGCGGTCAAGGAATTGCCCAAGGAAGTGGCGGCGGAATTCAAGGGATTGCTCGGCGATATCAAATCGCTCAAGGACTCCGCGAAGGAGGGTTATCGTGGCGTGATTGCCGACGTGTCCCAACAGCTCGAAGCCATCCGCAAGGCCGATGCGCCGAAGCTCACCACTGGCAAGGACACCACCGCCGCGGCGCAAGCCATGGCCGATCTGGTGCAGGACACGTTGCTGGTCAAAGTGGCGCAATGGGTCGCCTCGATGCCAGTGGCGTCGACGCCGGTGAAACTGACCTCGCAGCCGTCGCTGGATCATCAGACGCTGCAGCCGGTCACCCGTCAGGAAGTGCCGGTCACCGAAGATTTGCAGTTGTTGCAAAAGGAGTTGAACGAAGCGATCCAACTGGCACTGAACAAGGCCAGCCCCGCGCACTATCAGGCCATCAACGATCTGAAGCAGAACTTGAATGCGCACCTCAAAGCGGTGGCGTCGTCCGGCGTGCGGCTGGTCAGTAAATCCTTTCAGGAGAGCTTGCCTGCCGTCGTCGTGGCCTATCGGCAATTCGCCGACGCGACGCGGGTCACGGAGGTGACTCAACGCAACGGTGTTGCCCATCCGGGGTTCCTGCCACCGAACGATGTGAAAGTTTCCGGGAAGTGAACCATGAACGACATGGATAACCGGGTCACCCTGACCGTCGGCGGGCTGGAATACGGTGGCTGGAAAAGCGTGGAAATCACGGCGGATCTGGAGCGCCAGTTCCGCACCTTTAAACTCAACATCACCTGGCAATGGCCGGGGCAGACCGTGGACAAACGGATCCAGCCCGGTGACGCCTGTGAAGTGCGCATCGGCCAGGATCTGGTGCTGACCGGGTATGTGTTCAAGGCCCCGATCAGTTACGACGGGCGGCAGATCAGCCTGAACATCGAAGGCAGTTCCTGCACCCAGGATCTGGTGGATTGCGCCGCGACCAACCGCCCGAATCAGTGGCATGAGCAATCGCTGTTGAGCATCGTCGAAGCGCTGGCGATCACCTACAAGGTCTTTGTGGTCAGCGAAATTCCCGAGACCGCCCGGCTCAGCAGCCACACCATTGTGCCGGGGGAAACGGTGTTTCAATCCATCGACCGCTTGCTGACATTGTTCCGGGTGTTTTCTACCGATGATGCCCAGGGCCGGCTGGTGCTGGCCCGGCCTGGCAGTGGTGGCCGGGCCAGCGATGCGCTGGAGTTGGGCAAGAATATTCTGTCGGCCAACGCGCCGATGGATTACAGCCAGGTGTTCTCCGAATACCGGGTGATCGGCCAGCACAAGGGCACGGACAAGAAGAGCGGGGCAGCGGTCAGCGAGGTTGAATCAGTGTCCGCCGACCTGAGCTACAAACGTCGGCGGGTCACGGTGATCAACGAAGGCATGCAGATCAATCCCGATCTCGCCTTGCAACGAGCCAACTGGGAAAGCGCCACCCGCGTGGGCAAGGCCAAAGCCACCACCTATCAGGTGCAGGGCTGGCGGCAATCGAACGGCGATCTGTGGCGTCATAACACGCAGGTCAGGGTCAAGGATCCGGTGCTGGGGTTTGATGACGACATGCTGATCTCGAAGGTGACCTACTCGCTGTCGGCGCAAGGTTCGGTCACCACCCTGCAAGTCGCACCGCCGCATACCTTTGACGCCAATCCCGAGCCTCCCAAAAAGGCCTGAGCCTTACACCGAACCCTGTGGGAGCGGGCTTGCTCGCGAATGCGGTTGATCATTCAACACTGAAGTCGACTGACCCACCGCTTTCGCGAGCAAGCCCGCTCCCACACTCGACCGCGTCCGACCTGATCATTGAAGGAACCCGAATGAGCCTACTGACACGCCTCCTGGCGCGCGGCACTGTCGTGCTCGCCAACTCGGCCACCAAGCTTCAATCGCTGCAAATGCGCCTCACCGCTGGCGAAGTGAACGACGACATGGAGCACTTCGAACCCTACGGTTTCACCAGCAACCCACTGGCCGGCGCCGAAGGTATCGCCACCTTTCTTGGCGGTGACCGCTCCCACGCCATTGTGCTGGTGGTCGCCGACCGTCGCTATCGCCTCCAGTCCCTGGCCGCTGGCGAAGTGGCGATCTACACCGACGAAGGCGACAAAATTCACTTCAAGCGCGGGCGGATCATCGACATCGAAACCGCCACCCTGAACATCCGCGCCAGCAGCGTCGTGAACATCGACACACCGACCCTGACCCAGACCGGCAAGATCGTCTCCCAAGGCGATCAGATTGCCGGCGGCATCAGCCAGATCAAACACGTGCATGTCGGCGTTCAAGCAGGCAATGGCCAGACCGGCGTACCGGCAGGAGGGCAATGATGTTCATCAGCCAAAACCTGCATGCCGCACTGACCCGCTCAGTGCTGATCAGCCTGTTCACCTGGCGCCGCGCCGCCGATGACGATGCCCTCGATGACGAAGAACGTTTCGGCTGGTGGGGCGACACGTTTCCCACCGTCGCCGATGACCGCATCGGCTCGCGGCTGTGGCTGCTGCTCCGGGTCAAGTTGACCCGACAAACCCAGATGGACGCCGAATTCTATGCCCGCGAAGCCCTGCAATGGCTGATCGACGACGGTCATTGCAGCGCCATCGACATCATTAGCGAACGTCTCGACGCCCAGCGCCTGAACCTGCGCACGGTCCTGACCCTGGCCGATGGCGAGCGCCTGGACATCAACCCTGATAACAGTTGGCAGGTGATCTATGCCGTTTGAAACCCCTTCGCTGCCGGTGCTGATCAAGCGCACCCAAAGCGACCTGGCCAGTGATTCGCTGCGCCAGTCCGATGCGCAAGTGCTGGCCCGCACCCTCGGTGGCGCCGCCTATGGCCTGTATGGCTACCTGGACTGGATCGCCGAGCAGATCCTCCCGGACAAGGCTGATGAATCGACCCTGGAACGGATCGCCGCACTGCGTTTGAACCAGCCACGCAAACCCGCCCAAGCGGCCAGCGGCAGCGTCAGCTTTACCGCCAGCGCCGGTGCCGTGCTGGATGTCGACACCCTGCTGCAATCGAGCGACGGTCGCACCTACAAAGTGACCGCCGCACGCACCACCAGCAACGGGTTCAACAGCACCACCATCGCCGCGCTCGAGGCCGGCAGCCTGGGCAATGCCGAGACCGGTATGACGCTGATTCCGGTGCAACCGATTGCGGGTATCGTCGGCAATAGTTTCAGCGTGCTGGCGCCAGGTCTCAGCGGAGGAGTGGCGCGGGAAAGCCTGGAGTCGCTACGTTCGCGGGTGATCCGCTCCTACCGCATCATCCCTCACGGCGGTTCGGCGCAAGACTATGAAACCTGGGCACTCGAATGCTCGGGAGTGACTCGCGCCTGGTGTCGTGGCGGGTTGTTGGGGCCGGGCACGGTCAGCCTGTTCATCATGCGTGACGACGACCCGCAACCGGTGCCGAACGACGAACAACTGGCCGAAGTTCAGGCCTATATCGAGCCTCTGCGCCCGGTCACCGCCGAGGTGCATGTGCAGCGGCCGGTTCAGGTGCCGGTGGTCTATCACTTGACGCTGACCCCCGACACCACCGCCATACGCGCCGCCGTTGAAGCGCAGTTGCGAGACCTGCATAACCGTGAAGCCGACCTCGGCCAGAAGTTGTTGATCAGTCACATCCGTGAAGCGATCAGCAGCACCAGCGGCGAAAACGACCACGTACTCACCTCGCCTGTCGCAGATGTCGAAACCGAGCGCAATGAGCTGCTGACCTTCGGAGGTTGCGTATGGGGGGCATAAGAACTGCCGAGCAATACCATGCCCAACTGCGCAGCCTGCTGCCCACCGGCCCGGCCTGGGACCCTGAACGGGTACCGGAACTCGAAGAAGTCCTCGAAGGCGTCGCACAGGAACTGGCCCGCCTCGACGCCCGCGCCGCCGACCTGCTCAACGAAATGGACCCGGCCGGCGTCAGTGAACTGGTGCCGGACTGGGAGCGGGTGATGAACCTGCCCGACCCGTGCCTCGGCGCTACGCCACTGTTCGATGACCGCCGCCTCGCGGTACGTCGCCGCCTGCTCGCAGTCGGTAGTCAGGCCGTCGGCTACTACCTCGAAATCGCCAAAAGCCAGGGCTACCCGAACGCCACCATCACCGAACTGGAAGCCCCGCGCATGGGACGTTCGCGTTTCGGTGCGGCGCATTGGGGCACCTGGGAAGCGCAGTTCATGTGGACGCTCAATACCGGTGGGCGATTGCTGCTGGGCCGGCGTTTTGGCGCCAGTTACTGGGGCGAACGCTTCGGCGTGAACCCGGGCTCGGCACTGGAATGCCTGATCCACCGCAGCGCACCGGCGCATACCAAGGTGCACATCAATTATGACTAGGGAGTAGAGGGATGGATTATCCGAAAAGCGTACCCAGCGCCGGGTTGGTGAATGGGAAGTTTGTGGATGAGAACCCGCTGACCGGGACGCCGGGATCGTTGATTCCAGCGAGGTGGGGCAACAGCGTCACGGATGAAATTGTGAATGCGATTATCGGCGCGGGCATTGTCCCGGAAGAAAGCGATAGCGCTCAGCTGAAAGCGGCGATTTCAGCGATTGTCGAGAAGAACAAAAGCGATTCTCTGGCGAGCAAAGAAGAGGCCGAATCCGGTGTAAGTGCCAACAAATTGATGACGCCCATCCGTGTCTTTCAAGCGATAGAGAAAAAGTTGCTTCAGGCCACCGAGTCGGTGTTCGGCTGGGCGCGTATTTCGACTCAGACCCAAGTCAATGCCGCTGTTGATGACACCACGATTGTTACCCCGAAAAAACTGACGTTCGGGGTTTCTTACAGCTTTGCGGATAACGGCTACATCGCGTTTCCGAGCTGGCTGGGTGGTTTCATGATTCAGTGGGTAGTGGTCCCTATCACCGTCAATAACGGTTATGTATCCAAACCGTGGCCGCTGGCCTTTAAAAATCAATGTCGTGGCGCCTGGGCCGGTTATTCGTCATCAGGTAATGCGCCGTTCCTCGATATCACCACACCGCCCTTGGTGACTTACCTCGACGCCAGTCAAGTTCAGGTCATGAGTAATTCCGGCGGCACTGGCTGGGTCAGTGTCTTGAGCGTGGGTAACTGAGATGAAGAGATTTTATAGCCGCACTACCGGCAATACTTACCTGACGAGTTATCACACAAGCCTTCCTGAAGATGCCGTTGAAATTGACGACGAGCGTTATGACGCGGTGATCGCCAATCCAAAAGCGGGAACCGCGAGAGCTCATGATGATGGAGGCTTGCCGGTTCTGGTTGAACTTGCCCCCTTGTCGGATGAAGAACTTTTGCAAGAAGCAAAGACGTGGCGCGATCAAGCATTTGACCGAGTGGTCTGGCTACGCGACCGACACCGGGATGAAGTGGAACTGATGAAGACCACCACGCTTTCCGACAATGAATATCAAGAGCTTCTTGTTTATCTGCAGGCGTTGCGCAAGTGGCCTCAGGCGAAGAAGTTTCCCTCCAAACGTTCTCGACCGAAAAAGCCTGCCTGGTTGGCTGATTGAACGGATGCCACTGGATGCGCTTGATTCGAGCGCTCTGTCGGCATCTTCAATGAATGTTCCAGGTAAAGGATTGGAATATGGATTATCCAAAAAGTGTACCCAGCGTCGGTCTGGTCAATAGCCGGTTCGTCGATGAAAACCCGGTGGCCGGGACGCCGGGATCGTTGATCCCGGCAGTATGGGGAAACAGTGTGACCGAAGAGCTTCTGGCCGTTATTACAGCGGCCGGAATGACGCCATCCGAGAATGTTAACGATCAATTGCTAGCGGCCTTGAAGACGCTACTGAATTTGGCCAGTCCCATGTCTTCGCGGGTGACAGAAGTATCGACATCAAAGGCGTTGATGCCAGAAGAGTTGGGGCTGGTACTGATTAGCGCCAGTGCGACGGAGACGATTATTACCCTGCCGGCAGCAAGTTCGTTGTCAGGTGTTCGGGATGTCGTTGTTCGACGGACCGACAACAGTGTTAACCGCTTGGTAGTACAGGCCTCAGGTAATGATCGAATCAAGTTCCACACTCACTTGTCGCCAAACGGATACCCGTTTCTGGTTTTGATGGGGGCGGGTGATTGGTGGCACTTACGAAGCGATGGAGCGAGCAATTGGTGGCCCGTCGGGCGCTTCGATGCAACACCCTTGGGAAGGATTGTTCTTGAGACGACAACCGCGTTCAGTCCGGGTGGTTATGGCGCGTTGAACGGCAGAGAATTTCTTCGCTCCGAATGGCCCTGGCTTTGGGATCACGCCGTTCAGTCCGGAATGTTGCGTGCAGAAGTTGACCGCGCCGGAGGTTGGAGCAGTGGCGATGGGATCAAGACGTTCCGCGCCCCGGAAGTCCGGGGTGAATTTGTCCGCGTCCTTGATGAACAACGCGGTGTCGATACTGCGCGCGCAGCCGGCACCTGGCAGACGGGTACCAACATCACGGGTGATAACGGCGCCGCTCCAGCGGTTCAGGGTATTGCCAACATCGCGACAGTAGGGGCTGACCCAACAACCTTTACCGGTCTCTGTTACTACGTATCAGCCACCATGACCGAGAATCTGGGCAGTACTTACTGGGGGATGACTCGCCCCAGGAACATTGCTTATCCAGGTCGATTGAAACTCATTTGAGGTGCATATGGCTTATTACTATTTAAATGAAAGTTCTCAAGAGTTAACCGGTCCCGTCGGGTTGCCGGTCATTCCTGGTATGGGCGTTGTATTGCCGGGCAATGCGATCGAGTTGCCGGAAGTTCTGCCACCCGCTGAAACCGGTTATGTATGGGTCTGGCGTAACGGTGCCGCTTCGCAACTGATCGATTTGCGCAACCGCCCGGTGTATCGCAAAGACACAGGTGGACTTCAATTCTGGTACGAGTTGGGTCCGTTGCCTGATTTCCTGACTGTCAAGCCTCGCCCCGGCGAATACTATGTTTGGCTGAATGATGACTGGGCACTGGACTTGGCTGCCGAACGAACAGGCAAAACCGCTCAAGCCGGCGCCGAGCGAGACAATCGTCTGCGTGAGATGGTTATTCGCGTCGCACCGCTGCAATACGCCTATGAACTGGGTGAGGCCACCAATGTTCAACTGGCCGTTCTGCAAGAGTGGAAACGGTATACGCTCAAGTTGATAAACATTGAACAGCAACCGGACTTCCCACTGATCATTGACTGGCCAGCTTCACCTGTCAGCGTCGTAGCCGTATAAATCCTGAAACTTATTAATAACTGGAAGTGCAGTCTTGTGCCGCCAGCACACGGCTGCCTGCAAAATACCAACGGAAGGATATACCGTGGATTATCCCAATAGCGTCCCCAGCGCCGGTCTGGTGGACGGCAAGTTTGTCGATGAAAACCTGATTGCGGGGACTCCGGGTTCTTTGATCCCAGCCAGCTGGGGTAACGGTGTCACTCTGGAGTTGTTGAAAGTCATCGAGGCTGCTGGCATCAAACCGTCAGAGGCTAGTAACGATCAACTGTTGACGGCGTTGCGCAGTAACAAGCTGTTTGTGACCGCGCCACAGTTCGACAGCGATCAGTCGGTCGCCACCACTGAATTTGTGACCCGCAGCGGTCTGCAGTTTTCAGGCTTCAACGTCTTTCCCGCGAGCGCTGCGCTGACCGCAGCCAACGTGGGCGGGGTGGCGAGTTTTGCCAGCGCCACGCCGATCACGGCGACGTTGCCGTCCATCAATGGACTTGCCCATGCCAGTACGATCCATGTCATCAACGCCGGAAACGGCGTGCTGACCATCAACCCGGCTGGTGTCGAACTCATCGAGACCTGTAACGGCACATTCGGGCCGGTCAAGCTCGGCCTTGGTGATTCCGCGCACTTCATCAAACTGGGTAGCGAGTGGCGCCTGTATGGGGGCTCGGTCAGCGACAAGTACGCTTCGTCCTTCTCCGGCGTCTACGGCAACGTCGGTTACCAGAAGTATCCCAGTGGCAACATTGAACAATGGGGCGTTGGCACCACGGATGCCAATGGCGATGTCTATATCACTTTCCCGATCTCGTTCCCGACGTCTTTTTCTTCGCTCGTCGCCACCCATGTGGGTGGCGACGGGGCGATGGTCATCCTGGTCGGGGGCACCGGGACCAAACAGGGCTGCCGCCTGAAAGTCCGGAGTTTTTCCGGTCAGGTGCAGGCGGGATGGAGCGTGAATTATTTTGCAAAGGGCTATTGAATGAACGCGTTCAATGTTTTGTTTAGCGCAAGTACCTGTGGTGTTTATGTTCCTGGAATCAATGCGTCGGATATCCCTTCCGATGTCATAGAAATCCCCCAGGCTTATTGGATTTCGTTACTCCAACAGTTGGCTGTAACCCCGAAAATGATTTCGGTGCGAGCCGATAACGGCTATCCCGTTCTTACGGATACACCACCTCTTGCGCCGGAGGAAGTCGCGAAGGCCGAGCGTCTTTGGCGTGATAGCCAGTTATCGGCCACTGACAGTATGGTCGCTCGCGACAGGGACGAACTGGAGGACGGTGGCGGTACAACATTGACCACCGATCAATACGCCGAATTGCAGGCCTATCGCCGTGCACTTCGGGATTGGCCGCAAGGGTCATTCTTTCCTTTCAGCGAGCGTCGACCCAGCGCACCACTTTGGCTGGCTGGATATCTTTGACACGACCTGAATATCACTACCGGTCATACATCTGCCAACGCGGTTTTTTCTGAGCGTTTCGATATGCGTGCGCTGGGTTTTTTCAGGTAATACAGGAATCAAGACAAATGGATTATCCAAAGAGCGTACCCAGCGCCGGGTTGGTTAACGGACAGTTTGCGGACGAAAATCCGATCATCGGTACCCCCGGTTCCTTAATTCCCGCGAGTTGGGGGAATGCTGTTACGCAAGAAATTTTGAACGCGATTAGCGAAGCGGGTTTAACCCCGACAGAAGATCAGAATGATCAACTGTCGAGGGCGATCAGGCAACTTTCAAAACCTGATCCTCTGCAACATTTTCCGGTTCAGGTCTATCGTAAAAACCTGCTGATTAACGGTGGTTTTGATATTTGGCAGCGCGGAGCTACGAATCTTGCGCCTAACACGGGAGGGTACGTGGCTGATCGATTCCGTTGCGACTGGAACGGAAATGCCGGGGTCAATATTTCCCGACAGGGTTTTGTATTAGGGCAAACCGAAGTGCCGGATGAACCACGATACTTTCTTCGGTGGCAACAAGTGACTGCCGGCACCGGCGCTACTATTCACAAGATTTCCCAGAATATCGAATCGGTCAGAACCTTGGCCGGAAAAACCGCCACCGTGTCCTTCTGGGCGAAATCCGATGCGGCACGTCCATTGAAGGTAAGCATTACCCAGTACTTCGGACCGAGCGGTTCGGAATCCGTTGAAAAAAACGTCGGTGATTTTCTGCTGACAACTTCATGGGCGCTGTATACCACGACCTTCCAGGTTCCCTCGCTCGCTGGAAAAATGTTGGGTAACACCAACAGTGACTGTTTGCGCTTGGCCTTCGACTTGCCGCTGAACGTATTGCAAACGGTTGATCTGGCGCAGGTTCAGCTTGAAGAAGGGCCAATTGCGACGCCGTTTGAATATCGCACTGCGGCCCAAGAGCTGATCAATTGTCAGCGGTATTACGAAAAGTCTTTTAATACCTGGCTCCCGGTGCAAGCAGGTAATGGTTCAAGTACGTGCTTGTCGACCTTTACTCAGATCCCGGCAGGGAATACCGGTCAATATGGAATGACGATTGGCTTCCTGGTACAGAAAAGGGCTCAGCCAACTGTGTTGGCGTTTTGTCCTGGAGATAACAGCAATCAGGTCTGGAACCTGACGCTGGGCAGGGCCTGTACAGGGACGACCCTTCAAAGCCTGACGAATCGAAGCATATCGTTTGCAACAGTTACCGCCGTCGGAAGCGTGCCGGGTCAAACGTTACAGCTTGAATGGACAGCTGACGCTGAACTATAGGAATCGAACACGATGAACTATCAACTAACCGTCAATGGCGTACTTCGTCTTTCTGACTCAGCTTTTATTCCTCAAGATTCGGGTAATCGAGACTGGCTTGATTATCTGGACTGGGTTTCATCGGGAGGTGAGCCTTTCCCGCTGGAATCGCTGCTGGTGAGGAAGGAAGCAGAGCAAAGTGTTTTCGGTTTTCTTAAACGGATTATCTGATTGGTACTCTATGACCGTTACGCAGCAACAACTAAAGATCGTTATGCCCAACGCCCGCACCCAAGCGGGCGTTTTCATTTCCGCCCTAAACACAGCCATGACCCAACGCAACATCAACACCCCCAAACGTATCGCCGCCTTCCTCGCGCAAGTCGGTCACGAATCGGGGCAGTTGCAGTACGTACGTGAATTGGGCAGCACTCAATACCTGAGCAAATACGACACCGGCAACCTGGCCACCCGTTTGGGCAACACTCCAGAACCCGACGGTGACGGTCAAAAATACCGTGGACGTGGCCTGATCCAGATCACCGGCCGCAACAACTACCGTCAATGCAGCCTCGGCCTATTTGGCGATGAACGACTGCTGTCTCTGCCTGAACTGCTGGAACAACCCCAATGGGCCGCCGAATCGGCAGCATGGTTCTGGGAGCAGAATGGCTTGAATGAATTGGCCGACCGCGATCAGTTCAACAGCATCACTCGCCGTATCAACGGCGGGCTGAACGGGTTGCAGGATCGTCTGGAAATCTGGGCTCGAGCGAGGGCGGTGTTATGCCAGCCTTCGGTCTGATCGGCTGGCGACAGATCGGTCTGCTGGTGCTGGTCGGTTGTTCGGCGGCGTTGGCCTGGCAGTTTCAGGATTGGCGCTACGGCCGGCAACTGTCCGAGCAGGCCAGGCTGCACGCCGAGACCCTTAATCAACTGACTCTGGCCGCTGCCACCCAGCAACAGGTCGAGCAGGACAAGCGTCTGACTCTGGAGCAGCGGCTGTCGGCCAGTGAACAAACCCATTATCGAGCGCTTAGCGATGCCGAACGTGATCAAGGTCGCCTGCGCGATCGTCTTGCCACTGCTGATGTGCGCTTGTCAGTTCTCCTCGATGCCAATGACGCTGCCTCGGCCTGTGCAGTGCCAGCCGCCTCCGGCACCGGCGGGGTGGATCATGGCGCCTCGCGAGCCCGACTTGACCCGGCGCATGCTCAACGAATTATCGCCATCACCAGCGCAGGCGATAGCGGACTGATTGCCCTGCAGGCGTGTCAGGCCTATGTCAGAGCCCTCGCTCGCTAACATTTTGATCGATCCTGAACCTTGCAAGCGTGATCGGCTCGTGTACGGTAGGCCTCATTCCGCTCGATCAGGAGAGAGTCGTGAAAGATATCACTCAGCTGGCCGCTGAACTTGGCAGACGCTTGCAGGTTCTCAATGCCCACGTCACCACCGCCGAATCCTGTACCGGTGGCGGGATTGCCGAGGCGATCACCCGCATTCCGGGGAGTTCAGCCTGGTTCGAGGCCGGTTATGTCACGTACTCCAACCGCCAGAAAACCCAGCAACTGGATGTCCCGGCCGAGTTGTTTCCAACCGTCGGGGCGGTCAGTCGCGAGGTAGTCGAGGCCATGGTCCGCGGCGCACAGGAAAAAAGCCGAGCGCGTTTTGCCGTGGCGGTCAGCGGTGTGGCAGGGCCGGACGGCGGTTCGCCGAGCAAGCCCGTGGGCACGGTGTGGCTGGCCTGGGGCGTCGGTGAACAGGTGTTCAGCGAGGTGCAGTACTTTCCCGGTAACCGTGACGAGGTCCGCCGACAAACGGTGAAGGCCGCGCTAGAGGGGCTGCTGCGGCATGCCGCAGGAGAAATCTCAAATCAGGGGTAGGCGATCCTGAAACGCTGTGGAATAATACTGGCTACTTATACAGGTGTTGGCCGTCAGGCCTTATTGATTACGTGAGGACTTTAATGGACGACAACAAGAAGAAAGCCTTGGCTGCGGCCCTGGGTCAGATCGAACGTCAATTCGGCAAGGGTGCCGTAATGCGTATGGGCGATCAGGACCGTCAGGCGATCCCGGCTATTTCCACTGGCTCCTTGGGTCTGGACATCGCGCTCGGCATTGGCGGTCTGCCAAAAGGCCGTATCGTTGAGATCTACGGTCCTGAATCCTCCGGTAAAACCACCCTGACACTGTCGGTGATCGCCCAGGCTCAAAAAGCCGGCGCGACCTGCGCATTCGTCGACGCCGAACACGCCCTCGACCCTGAGTACGCCGGCAAACTGGGCGTCAACGTCGATGACCTGCTGGTTTCCCAGCCGGACACCGGCGAGCAGGCCCTGGAAATCACCGACATGCTGGTGCGTTCCAACGCGGTAGACGTGATCATCGTCGACTCCGTGGCCGCTCTGGTGCCAAAGGCTGAAATCGAAGGCGAAATGGGTGACATGCACGTGGGCCTGCAAGCCCGTCTGATGTCCCAGGCGCTGCGTAAAATCACCGGTAATATCAAGAACGCCAACTGTCTGGTGATCTTCATCAACCAGATCCGTATGAAAATCGGCGTGATGTTCGGCAGCCCGGAAACCACCACCGGTGGTAACGCGCTGAAGTTCTACGCATCGGTTCGTCTGGACATCCGCCGTACTGGCGCGGTGAAAGAAGGTGATGAAGTCGTCGGTAGTGAAACCCGCGTCAAGGTTGTGAAGAACAAGGTGGCTTCGCCGTTCCGTCAGGCCGAGTTCCAGATTCTTTACGGCAAGGGCATCTACCTCAACGGTGAGATGATCGACTTGGGTGTTCTGCACGGTTTCGTCGAGAAATCCGGTGCATGGTATGCCTACGAAGGCACCAAGATCGGTCAGGGCAAGGCCAACTCGGCCAAGTTCCTGGCGGACAACCCGGAGATCGCCGCGAAACTTGAGAAGCAACTGCGCGACAAGCTGTTGACTCCAGCGCCGGACGTCAAAGCATCGCCAGTCAAAGAGACGGCTGATGACCTGGCTGACGCTGATATCTGATTGATCCGATGACCGCCGTACTCGATACACTCGTCGCGGTGCGGCGAACCGCAATGGACCTGCTCGCGCGACGCGAGCACGGTCGAGTCGAGCTGACGCGTAAACTGCGTCAGCGCGGCGCCCTCCCTGAAATGATCGACACAGCACTCGACCGCTTGACGGAAGAGGGCCTGTTGTCCGAATCCCGTTACCTCGAGAGCTTCGTTTCCTACCGTGCCCGTTCCGGTTATGGCCCTTTGCGAATTCGCGAAGAGTTGAGCCAGCGCGGCCTGCAACGTACCGACATCGAACTGGCGTTACGCGAGAGCGGTATCAACTGGCAGGAACAACTGGAAGACACCTGGCGGCGCAAATTTGCTGGGCACCTACCGATAGATGCCCGGGAGCGTGCCAAACAGGGCAGGTTCCTGAGTTATCGGGGGTATTCCATGGAAATGATCAGCCGCTTGTTCAGCGGCCGAGGGATGGACGATTGAATGAACGGCTCGCTATTTCGATAGCGGGCCGTTTTTTTTTGCCTCACGTTACCTTGGACGGTTCCCGTGTGCGTTGTTGCGCCTGGGGTTTGGACTGGGCCCAGTTTTCCGGCAGATTGATGTAATCCACTAGCTCCCGCAGACGGCCATGATCACGGGCGTTGAAGGTGAAGGCCAGTCGCGCCAGATGGCTGAACTGTGCTTCGTCGTGCTCCTCACCGCTGTAGGCGTGCTGATGGAAATGGTCGCTCAGGCACAGGTCGGCAAATGCCTCCTGCATGTGTTCGAGCGCCCGGTCGCTGAGTTTGTGGTTCATGCGAATCACGAACTGATGCTTGAGCCAGCGGCTGGAGTGGAAGTTGCTGTAGAACTGATTGATCTGCTCCACTGCCTCTTCGGCACTGTAGACCAGACTCAACAGCTTCATGTCGGTTGGCAGGATGTAGCGATTTTCCTCCAGTTGATGATGAATGAAGTCCAGCGCGCCTTGCCAGAACTTGCCGCCCGGCGCATCCAGTAGCACCACAGGCACCAATGGGCTTTTGCCAGTCTGGATCAGGGTCAGCACTTCCAGCGCTTCATCCAGCGTACCGAAACCGCCCGGGCACAGGACCAGCGCATCGGCTTCCTTGACGAAGAACAGCTTGCGGGTAAAGAAAAAGTGGAAGGGCAGTAGATTCCCGGTGCCATTGACCGTGGGATTCGCATGCTGCTCGAAGGGCAGGGTGATGTTGAATCCCAAGCTGTGTTCCAGGCCGGCACCTTCGTGGGCCGCCGCCATGATGCCACCGCCGGCACCGGTGATGACCATCATGTCCGAGCGCGCCAAAGCGGCGCCAAGCTCTCGGGCCAAACCATACAGTGGGTGTTCTATCGGCGTGCGGGCCGAGCCGAAAACAGTGACTTTGCGTCGTCCCTTGAATTGCTCCAGCACACGGAAGGCATGTTCGAGTTCGCGCAGGGCTTGCAGGGTGATCTTGGCATTCCAGCGGTTGTGATCTTCCTGGGCCATGCGCAGCACAGTCAGGATCATGTCGCGGTAAATCGGGATGTTGGGGCTGTTGGGTGAAACCAGGTTGAGTTGTTCTTCGACCTTGCTGGTGAGGTCGTGGCCGCTTTCTTGAAAATGACGGCTCAGGAGGTCATTCGGTTGGTAAGGCATTCAACTTCTCCTTCTGCACAGAACCCTTGGCCCGACAAAACAATGTCGGCGCCGCGACACCCCTTGTGTCGCTGTCTGCCCAAGCCCATGCCTGGGCGCTCCACCTGACTCGTTTGCAATCGAGCCATCCATACGGGCTCTGCTTATCCTTGAATGAAAGAAACGTTCGCACAATAAGGCACGCAATGGGCAGCCCCTTTTCTGCCCTGAAAAAAACAACGTGAACACTATGAATTTAGACCCTCGCAACGATTTGCGCTGCCTGATCATTGCGCCGCAAAGTCTTTCCTGGCAACCGCTTATTGACCATTTGCAAGGTGCTTTCACCGCTCGTCTGAACGCAAGCCGTATGTCCTGCGCTCTGATTTACTAAGTTACAGGCGTGACACGACAACTTTGCATCAATGGCAGGACGCAACGTTCAAGCAATTCAGGGATTTATCGCGTGATCAACGACGATCAATGCGTGCAAGGAGGCGGGAAACCATGCCCAGAGTCACTCTGGAAATCGATGCGCAACTGTATCGATTGCTGAAATTATCAGCCGAGACTAATCATTTGAGTCTCGAAGAGGAGTGCTGCCGGCGTCTGGAGGGCGGGGAGCGACGTTCGCGCTACTTGCAGGCGCTGTTGGCAGAACTGCGCGCCGAGGATGAACAGCGGCGCGCCAAATCCCGTTGATTACTTTTTCTTGGTCGGTGTGGCTTTCGGGCAATCCGATTCCTGGAAGCTTGCGGAGCCGACCGGGCGATTGGATTTCACTTCGGTGAAGTCGTAACGCATGATCGCGCCCTTGGCCATCAGCTTGCGGAACCCCTCGTTTCTGCAGACGGAGGCACCCAGCTGGAAGTACACGGCTTTCGGATCGGCGCGCATCTTGTCGGCGTGGCTGCTCTGAACACTCAGGTGGTTGATCAGTTGATTACCTTCGACGGTATAACCCTGATCCTGAATGTCTTCGTTGATCGCCCGTGGCGTGCCGACACTGCTTTGTACGGCGACGTTTCGCAGCTCTCTGTTCAGATTCTGCTCACTCAAGGACGCAGCCTGAGCGTTGAAGGACGACGCCAGCAGAATGGCAGCGGTGGGAACGATAAGGCGCAGCATGAAACTCTCCTGGTTCAGTGACTGGTGGTTCGACCCGTCACGTGACTGTGCGTTCAGTGGCGGCGAATTATAGGGGAGCGCGCCTGGACGGTACAGGCTTGCGCCGGGCGCTCTGGTAAACTGCTGGCCTTTATTGCCTTGCCGAGTGCCGTTTGTGTCGAGTTTTCCTGTCTGCCGGTGTTGCCCACGATGAACCACGCTCCCAACGCGGTAGCCCGCTTGCGCGATCAGCGAGAAGAAGAGGGCATCAAGCCGATTCAGGCCCGTGGCTGGCGAGCAACCCGTTGCCGTGCCTGCCGTGTGATCGAGAGCCACTGCCTATGCGCCTGGCGCCCGCAAGTCGACGCCCGTAGCGGCGTGTGCCTGATCATGACCAACAAAGAAGTGTTCAAACCAAGTAACACCGGTTGGCTGATTGCCGATGTGGTGCGCGACAACCATGCATTCATCTGGTCGCGCACGGAAGTCGATGAACAACTGCTGGCGCTGTTGGCCGACCCACAATGGCAACCCTATCTGGTGTTTCCGGGCGAATACGTCGAGCCCGAGCGAGTGACCCACAGCGTCGAGGTCGATAGCACCAAGCGCCCACTGTTCATTCTGCTGGACGCCACCTGGACCGAAGCCCGGAAGATTTTCCGTAAAAGCCCCTATTTTGATGCGTTGCCGATTCTGAGCCTGCTTCCTGAGAAGCTTTCACGGTACCGATTGCGCAGGTCCACTCGTAGCGAGCACCTGTGCACGGCCGAAGTGGCGGCGCTGTGCCTCGATCTTGCCGGTGATACAGACGCTGCCTCGGCGCTGGACGCTTATTTTGATGTGTTCAGCCAGCATTACCTGGACGCTAAACATCAGCTGGATATGAATGTTGCAACACCGGCCCACGCCGAGCTGATGCCCTTTGTAGAGCACGCGGCGCCCGTCATCTGCTGAGCATCACCCATACTGCAAAGAACCAGGCTCGCTGGCGGGGCCACGCAACTTGACCACCCCGGCTTCGCTGGGCATGCTTGGCGCCGATTAGGGCGCGGCCAAGGTTTGAAACGCTGCTTTTTTACGTAATTGGCGTTGAACGTGCCCTGTTGGTGCTGCTGCGTGGCTGCACCTCGAGTTGTTCTGGCGAGGCCTGAAATGCATCAGGCGTCCCATAAAAAAACAGGATCATTTGAAAAATGGCCACATACGAAATCCTGATTGCCGATGACCACCCTCTTTTTCGTAGCGCCCTGCATCAAGCGTTGACCCTGGGCCTGGGCCCGGATGTCCGTCTGGTGGAAGTGGCAAGCATTGCCGAGCTGGAAACCCGTCTGGACGAAAAGGCCGATTGGGATCTGGTATTGCTGGACCTGAACATGCCAGGGGCTTACGGTTTTTCCGGGTTGGTGTTGTTGCGTGGGCAGTACCCGCAGATTCCGGTGGTGATGGTGTCGGCTCAGGAAGAAGCGTCGATCATGGTGAAATCCCGTGAATTCGGCGCCAGCGGTTTCATTCCCAAGTCCAGTGATTTGAGCGTCATTCAGAAAGCCGTACGCGCGGTGCTGGATGGCGACGTTTTCTGGCCGCCCCAGGCCTTTGAAGCGGTCAGCGTTTCCGCCGAAGCCAAGGCTGCCAGCGAAGGCCTTGCCAGCCTGACACCCCAGCAGTTCCGGGTGTTGACCATGGTCTGTGAAGGTTTGCTGAACAAGCAGATTGCTTACGAGTTGAGTGTTTCCGAAGCGACGATCAAGGCCCACGTCACGGCCATTTTCCGTAAGCTGAATGTGCGGACCCGGACTCAGGCAGCGCTGCTCTTGCAACAACTTGAGTCAATTTCGAGCAACTAAGGAGCTACGTGTTCACGCTTTTTTGACTTTGCTTCAACTAGTTTTCCCACTCCTTTTTGGTCAGTTGCCTACTTTATGTCACCTTTCAAAGGCCAGACCGGCCTCAAACGCATCCTCAACGCCTCCGGCTACTCCCTGGACGGCTTGCGCGCGGCCTTCACCGGCGAAGCGGCCTTCCGGCAACTGGTGTTGCTCAACGCCATTCTGATTCCGCTGTCGTTCTTCCTGAACGTCAGCCGCGTCGAGCAGGCACTGCTGATTGCGGTTTGCCTGTTGGCGTTGATCGTCGAGTTGCTCAATTCGGCGGTGGAAGCGGCCATCGACCGCATTTCCCTTGAATTGCACCCACTGTCCAAGAATGCCAAGGACATGGGCAGCGCCGCTCAATTCGTGGCGTTGAGCATGATCGCGCTGGTGTGGGCGGTGATTCTGCTTTAAGCGATGGTGGGCAGGACGATCTCGTCGCTGCGCTGAACCCCTGCGGTGAACGCGCGGCACAGTTCGAGGAATTCGCGCATCGCCGACGTCTGATATTTCTGTTTGTGCCAGATGAAATAGAACTGCCGCGCCAGATCCAGATCCGGTGTTTCCACGGGTACCAGACTGCCGCGGCGGAACGCATCGCGCAGCGCCAAGCGCGAAATGCACCCAATCCCCAAACCTGATTCCACCGCGCGCTTGATCGCTTCGGTGTGTTCCAGCTCCAGGCGAATGTTCAGCGCACTGCGATGGTGTCGCATGGCCTGGTCGAACGTCAGCCGTGTGCCAGAGCCTTGTTCGCGGAGAATCCACGCCTCATGACTCAGCTCCTCCATGGTCGCGATGCCACGTTTGGCCAGCGGATGCTGAGGCGCACAGAACACCACCAGCTCATCTTCGACCCAACTCTGCACTTCGATGTCCGGGTGGCTGCAGTCGCCTTCGATCAGACCCAGATCAATTTCATAGTGCGCGACCTGTTGCACGATGTTGGCAGTGTTCTGCACATGCAGCTTCACCTGGCTTTCCGGATGGCGCTGCATGAAGCTGCCGATCAGCAGGGTGGCGAGGTAATTGCCGATGGTCAGGGTCGCGCCGACCGCCAAAGAGCCGAAACCGGACTTGCCATTGAGCAAGTCTTCGATCTCCTTGGCCTGGTCGAGCAGGGCCACCGCTTGCGGCAACAGCTGTTTGCCGAGGGCGTTGAGGCTCAGCCGTTTGCCGGCGCGATCGAACAGCTGACAGCTGCACTGACGCTCTAGCTCGGTGATCGAGGTGCTCGCCGCCGATTGCGAGAGGTTGAGCGTCAGGGCAGCACGGGATACGCTTTCCTGCTGGGCGACGGCGACGAATACTTGAAGTTGACGGAGAGTAAATCGCATATCGATATAACCGATAACCCTTATCTTAATAATCCAGTTAACAGATATTGTCGCTGCCATTAGAATGCGCTGCAATTGCGCACATCATCGGCGCAGGCAAATCTCCAGGAGTCCCACGTACATGAGCAACATGAACCACGAGCGTGTCCTCAGTGTTCACCACTGGAACGACACTCTGTTCAGCTTCAAGTGCACCCGCGATCCGGGCCTGCGCTTCGAGAACGGTCAGTTCGTGATGATCGGCCTGCAACAGCCCAACGGCCGCCCGCTTATGCGTGCTTACTCGATTGCCAGCCCGAACTGGGAAGAGCATCTCGAGTTCTTCAGCATCAAGGTGCCTGATGGCCCGCTGACTTCCCAGCTGCAGCATCTGAAGGAAGGCGACGAGATCATCATCAGCAAAAAGCCTACCGGCACGCTGGTGCTGGATGACTTGAAGCCTGGCAAACATTTGTACCTGCTCAGCACCGGTACCGGTCTGGCGCCATTCATGAGCGTCATCCAGGACCCGGAAACCTACGAGCGTTTCGAAAAAGTGATCCTGTGCCACGGCGTGCGTTACGTCAATGAAGTCGCTTACCGCGAGTTCATCACCGAGCACTTGCCGCAGAACGAGTTCTTCGGCGAGTCGCTGCGTGACAAGTTGATCTACTACCCGACCGTGACCCGCGAACCGTTCGAAAACGAAGGCCGCCTGACCGACCTGATGCGCAGCGGCAAGCTGTTCAGCGACATCGGTCTGCCACCGATCAACCCGCAGGACGACCGCGCCATGCTGTGCGGCAGCCCGAGCATGCTCGACGAGACCAGCGAAGTGTTGAACAGCTTCGGCCTGAAAGTTTCGCCGCGGATGCGCGAGCCGGGTGATTACCTGATCGAGCGTGCGTTCGTCGAGAAGTAAGACGTTGTTTGGGTGACGCAGAGCGTCACTGGATGCGTTCCCACGCGGAGCGTGGGAACGATCAGCCCCCATTGCCTGTGCAGGCAATGGGGGCTTTTTTATGCCCGACGCACGGGAATGACTTCGAGGACGCGGATTAGGTCAGGCGTGGGGTAATGCCAGCGCACATCCACATCCCAGAACTGCGCGCCGTATTCCCTTTCCGGTGCAGGAATCTGGTACGCCGGGCGTGGGTCTTGTGCCAGGCATTGCTCGAT
Organism: Pseudomonas sp. JV414; assembly: GCF_032424305.1. NCBI lineage: Bacteria > Pseudomonadati > Pseudomonadota > Gammaproteobacteria > Pseudomonadales > Pseudomonadaceae > Pseudomonas > Pseudomonas sp. JV414. The sequence goes on from NZ_VYKC01000021.1 coordinate 84,435, forward strand.
CAGTTCGACCAAGGGCTCATCAAGCCGCTGAGCGTGGCCATGAGCCTGTTGCAGCGCTGAGTCTGTCCACTGCACGGGAATCAGCGATGGCGGGGCGCTGGCGATGCTGTTGGACGCCGTGTCGATAATGTCGGCGTAGGGCACGTAAGGTTTGATGTCGAGAATCGGCGTACCGTCGAGTAGGTCGATGCCGGAGATCCACAGTCGATTGGCTTCGACCTTATCCAGTTTGACCACCGATTGACCGATACCATTGGGCCGGTGCGTCGCCCGAGTGGCAAATACGCCCATGGATTTGTTGCCACCCAGGCGCGGAGGGCGGACTTTCAGGCGTGGCTTTTCTTCCAGGGCCTGATGGAACAGGAACAACAGCCAGACATGGCTGACCTGCTCCAGTCCCTGCACCGCATCACCCTGATCGAACGGCGCCACCAGCTCCAGCACGCCTCGAGCGGCCGGGGCCAGTTGCGGCTGGCGCGGAATGGCGAACTTCTCCTTGAAACAGGAGCGCACGAAGCCGATGGGGGAAACGCTGTAGGTCATGGTTTGGGGTCGAGGCGGAGTTGAGGCGGGCATGATAACCCGGCAGGCCTCAAGTCTGGTGGTGGCAGAGCCGGCCTCATCGCGGGCAAGCCACGCTCCCACAGGGTTCTCGAGCGAACACAGATGTTGTGTACGGCATAAAACCTGTGGGAGCGTGGCTTGCCCGCGATGGCCGCACCACCAATCTCAGAGACTGAATCCGCCATCCAAAGGAATAATATTCCCAGTCATATACGCCCCGGCCGTACTCGCCAGACTGATCGCCAAGGCAGCCATCTCTTCCTCACGCCCCCAGCGCTTCATCGGAATCAACGCCGTATCTTCCGCCAACGCCTGTTCATCATTCCCGATGTGCTGAGTCATCTTGCTCGGGAAACGCCCCGGTGCAATCACGTTGACGTTGATGTGCTGGCTCACCAACTCCCGCGCCAGAATCCGCGACAGTTGATGCAGGGCAGCCTTGCTCGGGCCGTAGGCATACGCCTGTTCGCCAAAGGAAGAAATCCCGGCCACCGAACCGATGTTGATGATCCGTGCCGGATTCGCCGCCGAACCAGCCTTGCGCAGCAGCGGCAAGAACTGCTGAATGCAGTTGAACACCGAGGTCACGTTGAGCTGCATGACTTTTTCCCAACCCTTGACCGGGTAACTCTCCAGCGGCGCGCCCCATGTGGTACCGGCGTTGTTCACTAGAATATCCAGCTGACCGATCTGTTCACTCATGTGCGCAGCCAATTGCTGGACGCCTTCTTCATGGGCCAGGTTGGCAGCTACCGCGTGACAAATCCCGAAGGCACTCAGCTCAAAGGCAGTTTGCTGGCAGGCGTCGGCATCGCGGGCACACACGTACACAGTGGCGCCAGCCTCGACATAAGCCTTGGCGATCATTTTGCCGATACCGCGGGTGCCGCCGGTCACCAGAGCGGTGCGGCCTTGCAGGGAAAAGTAGGGATGCATGGCGAATCCTGAGAGCTGAGGGTCAATACACCCTAGTCGTCAGCCGCCAGAAGCGGAGCCACTATTTTTGCGAGGAATGAGGGTCTATACAGGCTTGAACTGCCACCGTCCCCGTAGGAGCACAGCTTGCTGGCGAAGGCGTTTTGAAGACCGCCTTCGCGGGCAAGCCTCGCTCCTACAGGGACCGCGGCGTTCGTGGGCGACTTACTGCGGGCGAACGCGCAGGGTCAGGCCCTTGAGGAAGTTGCGCAGCAGTTGGTCGCCGCAGGTGCGGTAGTTGGTGTGACCGAACTTGCGGAACAGCGCGCTCAGCTCAGGCTTGGACACCGGGAACTCGGCGGCCTTGAGGATGGCGTGCATGTCGTCTTCCTTCAGTTCGAAGGCCACACGCAGCTTCTTCAGGATGATGTTGTTGGTCACCGGCACTTCGATCGGCTGCGGCGGACGGCTTTCGTCCTTGCCGCGCTTGAAGATCACCAGGCCATCGAGGAAATGCGCCATGACCTCGTCCGGGCAACGTACGAAGCCTTCCTCGTCTTCCTCTTTCTTGTCGAGGTAGGTCAGCAAGTCTTCCAGGGACACGTCCATGCCGCCGAGCTTGATGATCTCGATGACTTTCTTGTCGCTGATGTCGAGCATGTAGCGCACGCTGCGCAGTACGTCGTTATGAATCATGGTGTGCAATCCTGATATTCAGCAGTGGGCGCCGCATAAACAGCGGCGCCGAAATGTATGGCGGCGTGAAAAGTCTTAGAACTTCTCTTTGCCGGACAGGTAGCGCCATTGCCCCAACGGCACTTTGCCGATGGACACGCCGCCGATGCGGATGCGGCGGATGGCGACGACCTTCAGGCCCACGGCCTGGCAAAACAGGGCGATCACGCCCGGTTGTGGGTTTTTCATCGCAAAACGCAGGCGGTTTTCGTTCTGCCAGCTGGCTTTGACCGGCGGCAGTTCCTTGCCCTTGTAGGTCAAGCCGTGGTTCAGGCGGTTGAGGCCGTGAGCCACCATGTCGCCTTCAACTTCCACCACATACTCTTGCTCGATCTTGGCGGAGTCTGCGGTGAGTTTGCGCAGGATCTTCCAGTCCTGGGTGAACACCAGCAGACCGCTGGCATTGGCCTGCAGGTCGGTGCTGGCGGTCAGGCGCAGGAAGTGGCCCTTGAGCGGGCGTTTGCCGTAGCGGTGTTCTTCGCTCAGGGTCTCGGCGCTGATGGTCGCCATGGCTGTGTCCGCGTCCATGCCCGCAGGGACGTTGAACAGAATGGTCACCGGCTCCGGCGCAGTGGCCTTGGCTTCGGGGTCGAGCTCGACTTTTTGGTTGTCGACCTTGAACTGCGGCTCGTCGATGACTTCGCCGTCCACGGTGACCCAGCCGCCCTCGATGAACAGCTCAGCCTCCCGACGGGAACAGCCGACGAGTTCGATGAGGCGTTTGGAGAGACGAATCGGGTCAGTCATGACAGGGCCGTAACAAAAAAGGGGTGGGCATTGTACCTGCCTGGCGCCGGTTAATCCCGGCTCCATTTGCGCCGTGCGGCTTTTTTGTGGGAGCTGGCTTGCCTGCGATGGCATCGCTGCGACCTGACAGACAGACCGCGTCGTCTGCATCGCAGGCAAGCCAGCTCCCACATTGTTCTATGTTGGGTCAGCCATTTAACCATTACGCGTCAGTTGTTGAGACTGGCGCAAACGCATGTGCAGCAATGGATAGGGCTGCCCCATGCCATCGACTTCCGAGCGACCGATCACCTCAAAGCCCTGTTTGAAGTAAAACCCCAAGGCCTGCGGGTTCTGCTCATTGACGTCCAGCTCATCGGCGTTCAGGTGTTCCATGGCATAGCGCAGCAATTGCTTGCCCAGGCCCTTGCCGCGATGCGCCGGGTCGATGAAGAGCATTTCGATCTTGCCCGCCGCCACGCCGGCGAACCCGGTGATGCGTTGGCGCGAGTCTTTGGTGCAGATCAGCATCACCGCGTCGAGGTAGCGGGTCAGCACCAGGTTCCTCAGCAGGTCGATGTAGCTGTCGGGCAGAAAGTCATGCGTGGCGCGTACCGAGGCTTCCCACACACGGGTGAGTTCTTCGTAGTCGCTTTGTTTGGGTGTGTGAATGATTGAGTGTTGGCGCATGCTCGCTTGCCTCTGTTCCGTGGATGACGCGAGTTCTTTCTCTTACAAAACGATAGACGTTAAAAAGCCCCGCATCTCGTCAAGAGAGCGGGGCTTTTGTGTTTTTTGCGTTTAGATCTGTTCAGCCCACAGGTCGTATTCGTCGGCGTCGGTCACTTTGCACCAGACTTTGTCGCCTGGCTTCAAGTTGCTGCCGTTGTCGATGAACACGTTGCCGTCGATTTCCGGGGCATCGAAGAAGCAACGGCCGACCGCGCCTTGCTCGTCGACTTCATCGACCAGCACTTCGATTTCACGGCCGATGCGCATTTGCAGGCGTGCCGAGCTGATGGCCTGTTGGTGCGCCATGAAGCGGTCCCAACGGTCTTGCTTGACGTCGTCCGGCACGATGGCCGCGTCCAGCAGGTTGGCCGGTGCGCCTTCGACCGGCGAGTACTGGAAGCAGCCAACGCGGTCCAGCTGCGCTTCGGTCAGCCAGTTCAGCAGGTACTGGAAGTCTTCTTCGGTTTCGCCAGGGAAGCCGACGATGAAGGTCGAACGGATGATCAGGTCCGGGCAGATTTCGCGCCAGTTCTTGATCCGCGCCAGGGTCTTGTCTTCGAAGGCCGGGCGTTTCATGGCTTTCAGGACTTTCGGGCTGGCGTGCTGGAACGGGATGTCCAGGTACGGCAGGATTTTCCCGGCGGCCATCAGCGGGATCAGCTCGTCGACGTGCGGGTACGGGTAAACGTAGTGCAGACGCACCCAGACACCGAGAGTGCTCAGGGCTTCGCAGAGTTCGGTCATGCGGGTTTTCACCGGCGCGCCGTTCCAGAACCCGGTGCGGTACTTCACGTCGACGCCGTAAGCGCTGGTGTCCTGGGAGATCACCAACAGCTCTTTGACGCCGGCCTTGACCAGGCGCTGGGCCTCATCAAGCACGTCACCGACCGGGCGGCTAACCAGTTTGCCGCGCATCGACGGGATGATGCAGAAGCTGCAGCTGTGGTTGCAGCCTTCGGAAATCTTCAGGTAGGCGTAGTGACGCGGGGTCAATTTGATCCCTTGCGGCGGCACCAGGTCGATCAACGGGTTGTGATCCTGACGCGGCGGCACAACGGCGTGCACGGCGTTGACCACTTGCTCGTACTGCTGCGGACCGGTCACGGCCAATACACTTGGGTGCACGTTGCGGATGTTGCCTTCTTCGACGCCCATGCAGCCGGTCACGATGACCTTGCCGTTTTCCTTGATGGCTTCGCCGATCACTTCCAGGGACTCAGCCTTGGCCGAGTCGATGAAGCCGCAGGTGTTGACCACCACGACGTCGGCGTCCTGATAAGTGGACACAACGTCATAGCCTTCCATGCGCAGCTGGGTAAGGATGCGCTCGGAGTCGACCAGTGCTTTCGGGCAACCCAGGGATACGAAGCCAACCTTTGGATTGGCCGGCGCAGGAGTGGTGGACATGTCTAACCTCGGTATTTTGGGACGCCTCCAGCCGAAGACGGCAAGGCGACAGACGGGCGCTATGTTGCGCCTCTGGTCAAAAAGTGCGCAATTCTAGCGATGAGAGGCTCACTTGACCAGCTTTATGCAGGGAAATACGACGAGTGCTGCGCTATGCTTCGCGCCGTTAGGCATTACCGATTTTCTACAGTCAATAAAACGTCTGTAACAATAAGTAAAACAGCGCATGCTGCACGGCAAAACATAGTGCTTCTTTCAAGAAGCCCGGGTCTGGTAACAGGAGTGGTGGATGGGTCAGGCAAGTAGTCAGGCTGCGGGTGCCGAGCATTCGGCGGCGAAGCCGATCGGCATGCTGGTCGCGGCGGTCGGGGTGGTTTATGGCGATATCGGCACGAGCCCGCTGTACACCCTCAAAGAAGTGTTTTCCGGTGGCTATGGCGTGCCGGTCAACCATGACGGCGTGCTGGGCATTCTGGCGCTGATCTTCTGGTCGCTGATCTGGGTCGTCTCAATCAAATACATGATGTTCGTGCTGCGTGCCGACAACCAGGGCGAGGGCGGGATCATGGCCTTGACCGCGCTGGCTCGGCGGGCAGCGGCGGGGCATGCGAAGTTGCGTACCTTGCTGGTGGTCTGCGGGCTGATCGGCGCGGCGCTGTTCTACGGCGACAGCATGATCACGCCGGCGATTTCTGTGCTCTCGGCGATTGAAGGCCTGGGGCTGGCATTCGACGGCATCGACCATTGGGTGGTGCCACTGTCGTTGATCGTGCTGGTGGCGTTGTTCCTGATTCAGCGTCACGGCACAGCGCGAATCGGCATTCTGTTCGGGCCGATCATGGTCACCTGGTTTCTGGTGCTGGGCGCGCTGGGCGTGTATGGCATCAGTCAGCATCCAGAAGTGTTGCAGGCGATGAACCCGGTGTGGGGCGTGCGTTTCTTCATGGTCCACCCGGGCATGGGGGTCACGATTCTTGGTGCCGTGGTGCTGGCATTGACCGGCGCCGAGGCGCTGTACGCCGACATGGGCCACTTCGGTCGCAAGCCGATCGCCCGGGCCTGGTTCATTCTGGTGCTGCCAGCTTTGGTGCTGAACTACTTCGGGCAGGGCGCGTTGCTGCTTGGTGATCCGGAAGCCGCCCGTAACCCGTTCTATCTGCTGGCGCCAAGCTGGGCGTTGATTCCATTGGTGGGATTGTCGACGATGGCCACGGTGATTGCCTCGCAAGCGGTCATCTCCGGTGCGTTCTCGCTGACCCGTCAGGCGATCCAGCTCGGCTACATCCCGCGCATGCACATCCAGCACACGTCCAGTGCCGAGCAAGGCCAGATTTATATCGGCGCGGTGAACTGGGCCCTGATGGTTGGCGTGATTTTGCTGGTAATAGGCTTTGAGTCCTCCGGCGCATTGGCTTCGGCCTACGGCGTGGCGGTGACCGGGACCATGCTGATGACCACCATCCTGGTATCGGCGGTGATGTTGCTGCTGTGGAAGTGGCCACCGATCCTTGCGGTGCCGGTGTTGCTGGGTTTCCTGTTGGTGGACGGTCTTTACTTCGCTGCCAACGTGCCGAAAATCATTCAGGGCGGTGCGTTCCCGGTAATTGCCGGTATCGCGCTGTTCGTGTTGATGACCACCTGGAAACGCGGCAAGCAACTGCTGGTGGAGCGACTGGACGAAGGCGGGTTACCGCTGCCGATCTTCATCAGCAGTATCCGCGTGCAACCGCCGCATCGAGTCCAGGGCACCGCCGTGTTTCTGACTGCTCGCCCGGATGCCGTGCCTCACGCGCTGTTGCACAACCTGCTGCATAACCAGGTGCTGCACGAGCAAGTGGTGCTGCTGACGGTGGTGTACGAAGACATCCCGCGCGTCCCGCCACAACGGCGTTTCGATGTCGATTCCTACGGCGAAGGGTTCTTCCGGGTGATCCTGCATTTCGGCTTCACCGACGAGCCGGACGTCCCTGAGGCCTTGAAACTGTGCCATCTGGATGACCTGAATTTCAGCCCGATGCGCACGACCTACTTCCTCAGTCGCGAGACGGTCATCGCCTCCAAACTCGAAGGTATGGCCCGTTGGCGCGAGTTGTTGTTCGCCTTCATGTTGAAGAATGCCAACGGCAACCTGCGGTTCTTCAATCTGCCGCTAAACCGGGTGATTGAGTTGGGTACGCAAGTCGAGATGTAAGCCACATGAAAAAGCCCCCGTTGCCGTAAGGTTTCGGGGGCTTTTTATTGACCGGGATTTGATCCCAATCCAACGAAGAACCCTGTGGGAGCGGGCTTGCCCGCGATAGCGGTATGTCTGGCACATCAATGTTGGATCTGCTGCCGCCATCGCGGGCAAGCCCGCTACCACAGGTATTTGAGTGTCTGCTGGTGCCTTTACTGGTTTTCAGGCAGCTCTTCTTCAGATTCGGTCTTTGTCCGGGCAGGTCGCGGTGTCAGCACCTTCACCACATCATCAATCACTGCCTTGGACATAGCCGTCAAATAATGCGCGGCCCAGGCGTGGCGGTCGGTGTCTTTTATGTAGGCTGCATCCTCGGTAAATGATTTGGCGAGGAACAGCAGGTCGGAGGCTTGTGACAAGGCATCAACGATGGGGACGCCGGCGCGGACGTTGAATAACGCCTGATCCGAGCAGTAGATGAGTGGGGTGAGGCCGATGGTTTTTAGTTCTGATTGATTGTTCATGGTCAACTTCCTTGATTTAAGAAGCTGCCGCATCCGATACCAAGCGAATGGGTGGCAGCTGAGCGCAGGTTGGTAAACCGGGGAATCAAGGAAACCGGCACGCTCGAAAGCGTCCCACGCACAGCTGCCATAACACAGGATCGCAGGCCAAAAAACGCCTGCAATCGTGTCGGGTGCGCTGTTGCGCCTTATTCCACCGGGTTACCAAGCCCGATCACTGAATGGTCAGCGACGTCCGGAGAGTATCCCGTCGAAGAAAAACGCAACAAGGCGGCAAAGTGCCCAAACACGAGATTCGGAGTTTGCCTACAAGGTTTGTGAGAGTCATCCGAAATCGCCGTGCCGGAATTAAACAAACGATTTCACAGATCTAAGGAGTGCCTGAGAAGTTGTCTTCCCAGCGATAAATCGAATTGATTGTCCATTTGGCCTGGGTTAGCGAGTGTCCTTTGTCCTAGGACAAAGGACAGAGTTACATCTCAATCCAACGGAGAACCCTGTGGGAGCGGGCTTGCCCGCGATGACGGCGGCAGATTCAGCATTGATGTGGCAGACATACCGCCATCGCGGGCAAGCCCGCTCCCACAGGAATTTGCGGCGTCTAGATGATCTTTGTCCAAATGAAAAAGCCCCCGCAACCATAAGGCTGCGGGGGCTTTTTTGTGAGCGCGGCTCAGATCACTCCTGAGCCGCCGTCTCCTTTGCTTGACGCTTCTCGATCACATCCACCAACCGCTTGGCCAACGCCGGGTAGTTCTCGTCAAAGTGATGGCCGCCAGGCAGTTTCATCGCTTCGCCCACGGCGGTCTTGTCGGTGCAGCCGCTCTCGTCGACTTCTTCTTCGCCGTAGATGCACACCACTTTTGCCGGCGGCAGCTTGGCCATTTCCGGGCCGGTGGCGGCTTCTTTGCCGGCGTTGCCGAGCCAGCCTTCGACTTCGATTTCGAAGCTGCCGGTGCGGGCGAAGGCCAGCAGGATGATTGCGTCGACGCGCTGCTGTTCGGCTTCCGGCAGGCGGTTGTAGATGGCAGGCAATACGTCCGCGCCGAATGAGTAGCCGGTCAGGATGAAGCGCTTGGTGCCCCATTTCTGCCGGTAGTGCTGCATCAGTTCGGTCAGGTCCAGAGCGCTTTGTTCCGGGCTCTTGTGCTGCCAGTAGTAGCGCAGGGTGTCGATGCCGACTACCGGGTAGCCGATCTTCGCCATCTCGCCGGCCACGTCGCGGTCCAGGTCGCGCCAGCCGCCGTCGCCGGAAAGGAACAGGGTGACGGTGTCCTTGGCCTGGCCGGCCGGGACTTCGACCACCGGGATCTGCAGGCCACCAGCGGCTTTATCGCCGCCAACGAGGATTTTGCGCAGTTCGTTGTTCAGCACTTGCGGCAGGTTGATGTCGTAGTCGCTGATGCTGGTTTCGGCATTGGGCTGATCACGTACGAAACCGGCACTGGCGTCGTCCGGGTTGTCGTTCCATGCCACGAGCCAGTGGCCGTGGGCGGCGCTTTTTGGCAGCAGGTGAGTGCAGGCGCCGGGCTTTTCCAGGGCCAGATCAACTGAAATGGCCTGGGCCTTGTCGTCCTTCTGCTCCGACAACCAGCGCCACGCGAGCACGGCGCCAGGGCCGATGCCGCTGACCAGAGTGGCCGGGCCTTTCAGTTCGCGCAGACCCGCTTGCAGGGCGCGGCTTTGCAGCAGGCAGTCCTTGGGCAGGATCACCTGGACGATCTGCGCCGAGGCGCTGCGGCTCAGGGTGGTCAATTGCTTGTCATTGAGTTTCTGGTCGTCATTGACCGCCACCAGCACCTGAGCCTTCGGCGTGGTGCCGGGGATGACGCGGGTCATCGCGGCGCCATCGGCCGGCGTCAGCCGTTCGAGGGTCGGTTCCGGTGCCGGGCGTTTCAGGTACCAGTAACCGCCACCGACCATCAGGGCCAGCACTACCAGTGTGGCCAGTACGTACCGCAGGGAGCGTTGAATCATCAGCGTTTCACCAATCCAGTCAAGCCACCCGCAATCAGGGCGGCAGTGTCGGCCAGGGCCACCAGCGGATCGAGTCCGGCGGGCACGGCCATATAACGGGGTTCCCAGTCGGGCTGGAACTTGTCTTTGAAGCGGCGCAAACCTTGGAAGTTGTACAGCTGCTCACCACGGCGGAATACCATCGAGCCCAAGCGCTGGGTCAGTGGTGCGCCGCGCCGGGGTTGCAACCCCGACAACGGCACCATGCCCAGGCTGAAGCGCGCGTATCCATGATTTTTATAATGTTGAATCAGGCCGACCATCATGAACTCCATGGTCAGCTTGGGCGCATCGGGGTGTGCGCGCATCAGGTCGAGGCTGGCCAGGTCATGGCCGTAGGTCTCGAGCAGGTTGGCGAACGCCACCGGGCGCCCTTCGAAACGAATCACCGCGACACGGAAGTGCTTGAGATAGTCATCACTGAAACGCCCGAGCGAGAAGCCTTTCTCGCGCACATTCTTGCCGGTCAGCCAAGCGTCCGAAATCACCTTGAGCTCATCCATCGGCGCTTGCCCCGGCTCATGGATTTCCAACGACAGGCCATCTCGGGTGCCGCGGTTCCAGGTGTAGCGCAGGTCCTTCATCTCTTTGCCCTTGGCTTCGAGATCAAAGCGGTGCAGATCGACCCGGGCTTCTTCGCCGAGCTTGATCGCGGTCAGGCCGATGTCCATGTAGTACGGCAGATTCTCGGCGCGTACTTGATAGAACACGGGGCGGGCATGATGGATATCGCAGAGGTCGCGGAACTGCCAGATCATTTCCGCCCGTTGCTGGCTCGGGCCGATCGGGTCGTACAACGCTACCAGGCTGCGACCACGGCGGGCGTACATCAGAAACGCCTCGTCGTTGGGGTGAAACAGCAGCGCCTTGTCACCGGTCAGGGCCAGGCCGCCATCCGGTTGGGACGAGGCCATGAGAATCTTTACCGCGCGGTCCAGCTCATCGGGCGTTGGCAGTTGGATCACCGGGCGTGCGGTGCGCAGCAGCCAAGTCAGGGACACCACCACCAGCAGAACCGCGGCGCCGAGCAGCGAGCGCAGGCCACGCGGGGCATCGGCGTCGAGGGTGAACTGCCACCAGAGTTGATGGCTGTAGGGAACGTCCTGATAGGCGAACAGCAGCAACCAGATCGACGCGCCGAGAACGCAGAGGCTGGCCACCAGGTACAGCGGCGAAAACGGCACTTCGGTCAGGCGGCTGGGGCGATAGAACGAGCGCCGGAAAACCCCCAGCAAACTCGCCGTCAGGGTCATCAGGCAAGCCTCTTCCCAGTCGAAGCCTTTAAGCAGAGAGAGCAGGGCGCCGACCAACAACAGAATGGTGGTCAACATCCACGCGGCTGACAGGCGTCGACGCAGCCCCTGAGCCAGCAGCAGGCAGAGCACACCCACCAGGCTGGCGCCGAAGTGTGAGGCGTCGACCAATCGATGCGGAATCAGAAAACCGATGTGTTCAAGGCGGGTATCGATCTCTGGCGTCACGCCGGAAAACAGCAGCACCACGCCGGACAGGAACACCAGCACCGCCAGAATCGGCGCGGCCAAGCCAGATGCTGCACGCAAGGACTGGCGCGATTGAAACAGGCGTTGGCCTTCGTTGATCAGCAGCAATACGCAAGCCACCAGCAGCGGCAACACCACGTAGATCAGACGGTAGAGCAGTAGCGCGGCAGCCAATGGCGCAGCACCGAGCTTGTCGGCGAAGGCCGCCAGCAGAATCGCTTCGAATACCCCGACGCCGCCCGGTACATGGCTGAGCACGCCAGCGGCCAGGGCCAATAGATAGACCAGCAGGAACGCACCAAAGGGCGGTGCTTCTGGCAGCAACAGATAGAGCACGGTCGCGGCGGCGGCTACGTCTAGAGCGGTGATGACCAATTGCAGGAACGTCAGGCGGCGACCCGGCAGGCGCAAGGTGCGGCGGCCGACCTTGACCAGCAGGTTGTCCGGGTAAGGCTGTTCTGGCAAGCGACGGCGATAGATGCCGATGGCCAGTACGGTGGAGAGCAGCAGCACGGCCACTGCAATCGCACCCAGCAACGTCTCGGAGAAACCCAGGGCTGCGGAGGCGGCGGGCAGGTTGCTGAGGGTGGCGAGGGCGGCCAGGGGCGGGAGGGCGCAGCCGAGCGAGAGACTGGCAAACAAGGTCATGTGCGCGACTTCCGAAGCCCCCACACCATGACGTGCATATAAACGGTAGCGAACCGAGCCACCCGATAACAGCGAAAGGCCGATGGCGTTGCCAATGGCAAACGCGGTGAAGCCGCCCAATGCCAGTATTCGCGGCGCCAGCGTCACGCCGGCATAACGGCTGGCCGACCATTCGTAACCCAGCAGAATAATGAAGCCGATGACGGTCGCGCCGAGTGCACCCAGCAAGGCCGGTTTCGGTACTTCCAGAATCGAGTCGTGCAGCGCGTACAGATCGAGTTCGCTCAGCAGGTGACGACAGGCAATCAGCGCGATGGCGAACAACAGCAAAGTGACTGCCAGCCCGATGGGCTGACGATATTTGCTGATTCGATCCAGCAAGCGCAGACGCTCGGCTTTGATCGGTTGTGTCGCAGTGACGGTGTCTTGTGAATCAGACGAGTTGGCGCGCATCAATCACCTCTTGGATTGTGCGCGACAGGATGGAGGTATCCAGCCAAGTTACCAATCCCTGTAGAAAAAAATAATCACAAATATTAACGCCTCTCACCGGATAGGGGAGATGGCGCGTCATCAGTCGTAGAAGGTTTCATCTGCGGTTCAGTCTGCTCTGAACGCACAGTCTGACGACCCCGAACGGCTCACTGCATAGTGACAGGTCATTGTTGCGAAAGGACTTTTTCAACAGATACAAAAAAGGCCACTCTTTCGAGTAGCCTTTTTTGATGTTTGGTTGCGGGAGCCGGATTTGAACCGACGACCTTCGGGTTATGAGCCCGACGAGCTACCAGACTGCTCCATCCCGCGTCTGTGTGGCGGCATTCTACAGGCGAACGCCGGAGTGTCAACCGTTAATCCCAGTATGGCTCAAATAAGTGTAAAACGACGGTGAATGGTCGCAGGGGAGACCTAAGTTTCGGAATCAGAACGATTTCTTGTTTCTGTGCCATAAGGCATAGACGGCTGATTTTTATAAAACAGGCGCGCACAAAAAAGGCCACTCTTTCGAGTAGCCTTTTTTGATGTTTGGTTGCGGGAGCCGGATTTGAACCGACGACCTTCGGGTTATGAGCCCGACGAGCTACCAGACTGCTCCATCCCGCGTCTGTGTGTCGGCATTCTACAGAGGATCGCAGGGCTGTCAACCTTCAATCTCGGTAAAACCTGTTCCCGTTCAAGCGCTTAGGTGAAAAAAGCAACGGCTGACCGGCCTGAAACGCAGGCAGGGCAAGGCTTGTGGCTCTATCGAGTGGGGTCTTTCGATTGAGAAAATAAATTCATCCGGTGCTTTTCCTACAAAGGAAAAAGAACATTCAGAGTACTGGTGCTATATACAGGTGCCAGTGAGATACTGCCGGTATGACTCACCAGCACCTCATTTCTTCGCCATGAACACTGCTTTTATATGACGCAGCGAAAAATCATCCACGTCGATTGTGACTGTTTCTACGCCGCCATCGAGATGCGTGACGACCCGCGCCTGGCTGGTAAGCCATTGGCGGTGGGCGGCTCGGCGGATCGGCGTGGGGTGATTGCCACCTGTAACTATGAAGCGCGGGCTTATGGCGTACGCTCGGCCATGTCTTCCGGGCATGCCTTGAAGCTCTGTCCAGACCTGACCATCGTCAAGCCGCGCATGGATGCCTATAGAGAGGCGTCGAAGGAAATTCATACGATCTTTCGCGATTACACCGATCTGATCGAGCCGCTTTCCCTGGATGAGGCCTACCTTGACGTGTCGGACAGCGCGCATTTTGGCGGCAGCGCCACGCGAATCGCCCAGGACATTCGCCGCCGGGTCTCCAATCAGTTGCATATCACCGTGTCGGCCGGCGTGGCGCCGAACAAGTTTCTCGCCAAAATCGCCAGCGACTGGAAGAAGCCTAACGGCCTGTTCGTAATCACACCGGATCAGGTGGAAGACTTCGTCAGTGGTTTGCTGGTGAGCAAGCTGCACGGGGTTGGCAAAGTGACCGCCGACAAACTCGGCAGGCTCGGCATCGTCGATTGCTCGCATTTACGTGAGTGGGACAAGTTGGCACTGGTGCGCGAATTCGGCAGCTTTGGCGAGCGACTCTGGAGCCTGGCCCGTGGGATCGATGAGCGGTTGGTGCACAACGACAGTCGCCGGCAGTCGATCAGCGTCGAAAACACTTACGACGTGGACCTGCCGGATCTGGTGAGTTGCCTGGACAAATTGCCCGAGTTGCTGGAATCCCTGAATGACCGCATGGCACGGATCGACAGCAGCTATCGCCCGGGCAAGCCGTTCGTCAAAGTGAAATTTCATGATTTTACCCAGACGACTTTGGAGCAGGCCGGGGCAGGGCGGGATCTGGGGAGTTATCAGTTGCTGCTGACCCAAGCCTTTAACCGTGGTGGAAAACCGGTGCGGTTGTTGGGGGTTGGGGTGAGGCTGGAGGATTTGCGGGGCGGGTTTGAGCAGATGGAGTTGTTTGAGCGGTAGTTTTGCAGTGAATGTAATGGCGTCATCGCGGGCAAGCCCTAATGCCAGTCAGTTAAGCGCAATCCATGTGGGAGCGGGCTTGCTCGCGAAGACGGCGGCACAGTAAACATTGATGTTGCCTGACCCACCGCTTTCGCGAGCAAGCCCGCTCCCACAGGTACTGCATCGTCCTTGTGGGAGCGGGCTTGCCCGCGATGCTTTTAAGCGTTTAATTCGGTCCCGGATCCGCCACCAGTCGCCCGGCATCCTTGGTCAGCGACTTGAGGAATTCGGTCTGCAGCTCGGGATCGTTGCGGGTCAGTTCGATCAGGCTCTGTTCCAGCTCGCTCGCTTCTTCTTCCAGACCCAGTTCCGACAGACGTTTGACCCGGTGTACCCACTGGCTCACTTCGTCGTCTTCGAGGTCGTCGTAAATCAGCCCATGCGCTTCGAGCAGCTTGCCGCGCAAGTTGCCGCTGATCATCAGGGACGAGTCGGTGTGCACATCGTCCTTGTTGTCCTCGACACTGATCTGCAGCTTGCCCAGATGATTGAGGTCATGTTCAGCGAACGGGCTGTCCAGCAGGTTCAGGCGCAACACGCCGTTACGGTCAGTGGTCAGTTCGAAGGTGTTCTTGCCAGCCTTGACCTGCACCGGGCGCTCGCTCCACGGCAGGCTCGAGTATTCCGTGCGCTTGTCGCGCTGGACTTCGTCGATACCCGCCAGGTTCTGTTGCGCCCGACCATGGGACTGCGCGTTCATGAACGGGTTGAGCCCGGCGAAACCATAGCTGAGCCAGTCCTTCGTCACGGTGTCCGGCAGATTGCCGAGGGCGAACACGTTGACCACGTTCGCACCGACACCGGCCACCACGGCCACCGCGCCCAGCGGGATCTCGTAGACCTCCCTCCAGGGTTGGTAAGGCGTGTAGCGATCGTAGTGACGCGTGACTTCGAACTCGGTGACTTCGAAAGTTTTTTGCTCGTGGATTTTCACCCGACGTTGCGGCAGCTCAAGCACCTTGGGCTCGCCGACATCGATCTGCAGGCTATGATCGAGCAATTTGCGCTCGACCCGTTCCTCGTGCTCGCTACGTTGTGACATCTGATTGGCACAGCCGCTGACCAGCAGGGCGCCGCACAGGGCGGCGCCACCGAGGCCTAAGGTGTTTCGCTTGAACATGACGTCTCTATCTGGTGTCAGCGGCGGATACGGGCCTGGAGGAAAGACAGCACGTCAGCGACCGGCAGCGCTTGCGCCTCGGCCTCTGTGCGGCTCTTGTATTCCAGATTGCCGTCGGCGAGGCCGCGGTCACTGACCACGATCCGGTGTGGAATGCCGATCAGCTCCATGTCCGCGAACTTGATGCCCGGGCTGGTTTTCTTGTCGCGGTCGTCCAGCAGCACTTCGAAGCCGGCGGCAGTCAGTTCTGCGTAGAGCTTGTCGGTGGCTTCGCGAACCTGTTCGGTTTCGTAGCGCAGCGGTACCAGAGCAATCTGGAACGGGGCCAGAGCATCGCTCCAGATAATCCCGTTCTCGTCGTTGCCCTGCTCGATGGCGGCAGCCACCACGCGGGATACGCCAATGCCATAGCAGCCCATTTCCAGGGTGACCGGCTTGCCGTTCTCGCCCAGCACTTCGCACTTCATCGCTTTGCTGTACTTGTTGCCCAGCTGGAAGATGTGCCCGACTTCGATACCGCGCTTGATTTCCAGGGTGCCTTTGCCGTCAGGGCTCGGATCACCGGCCACGACATTGCGCAGATCGGCAACGGTCGGAACCGGCAGATCACGCTCCCAGTTCACGCCGAAGTAGTGCTTGTCGTCGATGTTGGCACCGATGCCGAAGTCGCTCATCAGCTCGACGGAACGGTCGATGATGATCGGCAGCGGCAGGTTCAACGGGCCAAGGGAACCGGCGCCGGCACCAATGGCGTCGCGCAGTTCAGCTTCGGAGGCCATGACCAGCGGGCTGGCAACGCCAGGCTGGTTGGCGGCCTTGATTTCGTTCAGCTCGTGGTCGCCACGAATGATCAGGGCAATCAGTTTGCCTTGCTCTTCAGCGTGCACCACCAAGGTCTTGATGGTCTTTTCGATCGGCAGATTGAAGCCTTCGACCAGTTGCGCGATGGTCTTGGCGTTCGGCGTGTCGACCAGACGCAACTCTTCGGTAGGCGCGGCACGAGAGGTTTCGCGCGGTACGGCTTCGGCCTTCTCGATGTTGGCTGCGTAGTCGGAACCGTTGCTGAAGACGATATCGTCTTCGCCGGATTCGGCCAGTACGTGGAACTCGTGGGAGCCGGCACCACCGATCGAGCCGTTGTCGGCTTCAACCGGACGGAATTTCAGGCCCAGGCGGGTGAACACGTTGCAGTACGCCTGGTGCATGCGATCGTAGGTGATCTGCAGCGAAGGCTGATCAGCGTGGAACGAATAGGCGTCCTTCATGATGAATTCGCGGCCGCGCATCAAACCGAAGCGTGGGCGGATTTCGTCACGGAATTTGGTCTGGATCTGATACAGGTTGATCGGCAGCTGTTTGTAGCTGCTCAGCTCGTTGCGCATCAGGTCGGTGATGACTTCTTCGTGAGTCGGGCCGGCACAGAAATCGCGACCGTGGCGATCCTTGAAGCGCAGCAGTTCAGGGCCGTATTCTTCCCAGCGACCGGATTCCTGCCACAGCTCAGCCGGTTGAGTGCTCGGCATCAACACTTCGAGAGAGCCGGCGGCGTTCATTTCTTCACGCACGATGGCTTCAACCTTGCGCATCACTCGCAAGCCCATGGGCAGCCAGGTGTACAGGCCCGAGGCGAGTTTGCGGATCATGCCGGCGCGCAGCATCAGCTGATGGCTGATGACGACCGCGTCGGAAGGCGTTTCTTTCTGTGTGGCGAGCAAAAATTGACTGGTGCGCATGGTTGGCCGTTGTCGGTTGCTGATGACGAGAAATGACGGAACATTGTACGGGCGAGATCTGCTGGCGTACAGGAGTGCGGCCGGCTGTGTCGCAGAGGGCGATAATCTGCCCGCCCTCTGCGATGTTTCCTGCGTAAAGAGCCTACGATTCTTCCGCGACCTGGGTCGGAACCGGTTCCGGCGTCGGTGTCGGACCGGCGCGGCGGTTTTCCTGGAACCAGTGCAGCGCGATCAACAGCAGGGTCGGAACGCCCAGCAGGGCGGTGATCAGGAAGAAGTTGTGATAACCGAATTTCTCCACCATGACCCCTGAATAGCCGCCGATCAGGCGGGGCAGCAAGAGCATGATCGAGCTGAGCAGGGCGTATTGTGTGGCGGAGAATTTGAGGTTGGTCAGGCTCGACAGGTAAGCGACAAATGCTGAAGTCGCCAGGCCCGAGCTGAAATTATCCAGTGAGATGGTGGCGATCAACATCTGCAGGTCGGCACCCATATCCGCAAGCATCAAGAACAGCAGGTTGGTGCCGGCTGAGGTAACGCCGCCGATGAACAGGATAGGCAGGATGCCGAAGCGCACGATTAGCAGGCCGCCCATGCCGGCGCCGACCAGCGTCATGATCAGCCCGAAAATCTTGCTGACGCTGGCAATCTGATCCTTGGTGAACCCTTGGTCGATGTAAAACACATTGGCCATCACGCCCATGACCGTATCGGACATCCGATAGGTGGCGATCAGCCCAAGCAGCAACAGGGCTTGCCAGCGGTAACGCAGGATAAAGTCATTGACCGGGGTCAGCACTGGGGCCAAGCCACGGCGGCCCATGGCCGACAAGCACAGGCCGGTAAGCGTGATATAGAGGATCGCCCGCAGGAACGCGCGGTCTTCGAGCAGCAGGTCGAGCACGCTGGCGCCTTCGAACAGTACGCTGGCGAAGTCGGTGTTGTAGAGCTGGGTGAACAAGGCCGGTACGGACACCAGCAGTACGATCAGCACGAACACCGACGCCAGTTGGTGCACGAAGCTGTAGCGTCCGGCCTGCAATTGAGTACGTAGAGGCACCGGCGGTTCGCGCATGAACAGGGTGGTCAGCAGCGCCGGGACCATCAAGACGCCGAACAGCACGTAGGTACCGGTCCACGCCGCATGCTTGTAGTTGAAGCCAGTGGAGCCGAAGCCTTCGGCGAAGAACAGTGCGCCTGCCGTCGCCAGCAGGGCCGCGACCCGATAACCGGCCATGTAGCTGGCTGCCAGCGCGGCTTGGCGGGTTTCATCGGCGATTTCCAGGCGATAAGCGTCGACGGCGATGTCTTGCGTCGCCGAGGCAAAGGCGACGACCACGGCGATGGCGATCAGCCAAGACAGGTGCTTTTGCGGGTCGCAAAATCCCATGCCGATCAGGCCAAGGATCACCAGTGCCTGGGCCAGTACCAGCCAGGAGCGTCGTCGACCGAGCTTGCCGAGCAGCGGCAGGCGCCATTGGTCGAGCAGCGGGGACCAGACCCATTTAAAGGCGTAGGCCAGGCCGATCAGGCTTGCATAGCCGATGGTTTCGCGGGCAACGCCGGCCTCGCGCAGCCAGACGGAAAGCGTCGAAAACACCAGCATGTAAGGCAAGCCGGCGGCGAAACCAAGCAGCAACAGTACGAGTGTCGAGGGGCTGGCATAGGCGGCGAGCGCGGCGCGCCAGGTTTTACGGGGCATGGGCTGGAGTCTGCCTCAAGAGTTACGGAAACAAAGCGCGCACTCTAACCGCTGTGCTCTACCGGGCGCCAGCCATGGCGCTGAATATCAACACGATTGTTCAGGATACTGATGCCTTCCATGCGCAATCGGGCCCGTTGTTCATCCCCCGAAGGGCTGCCCACGGGCAGGCTGATCCGGCCGCCGGCACCCAGCACGCGGTGCCAGGGTAATTTGGTGTCGCCGGGCAATTGGCTCAGTGTTCGCCCGACCCAGCGGGCAGCACGACCCAGTCCGGCCAGCTCGGCGAGCTGGCCATAACTCACGACTTTGCCCTCGGGCACTTGCGCCAGGGTCAGGTAGAGCGCCGTGCGTCGGATTTGCGCCGCGCTTTCGGTTTCTGCGTTTGAGTCGGTCACGTCCCGGGTTTCCTGAAAGAATGCGCAATTGACCGTCTGTAGAGTAAATCCAGGATCGCCCATTGAGAAATGAACTCAATAGAAAAAGTCGGGTCAGTCCTTGTCAGGGCCTTATTCATGAGGATAATGCCGACTTTTTTTCGCAAAGTTGAGCCTTCGATTCGCTTATGTTGTCCAGAACCTTGCTGTGCCTCGCTGTCGCCAGTGCTTCCACTCCCTTGCTTGCCGATACCGTCTGGTTGAAGAACGGTGACAAGTTGAGCGGCAAAATCACCGTCTTTGATGGTGGCAAGCTGCTGATTCAGACCGAGTATGCGGGCACGGTCCCGATCGACTGGAAACAGGTCAAAACCCTGGAAAGCGATCAGCAACTGTTGGTCAAACAGGATGCCTATACCGGTGAGAAGGCCAAATCCCTGCACGCGGCAGAGGATGGCAAGGTCACCTTGGCCAACGGCGATGGCCCCAAGACCGTGGAGCTGGCCAGTATCCAGCAGATGCTCAAGCCCAAGCCGGTAGTTGAGGATTTGGTGTGGAAAGGTAATGTCGACATGGCGCTGGATTATCAGCGGGCCGAAAAAGATACTGATGATTATGACGTTGGTTTCAAAACCACCGCGCGTCATGGTCGGTGGCGTCATACGGCGGAAGGTGAGTACAACCGCGAGTTCCAGGATGACGTTGTCACCACTGATAACTGGCGTGCCGAATATTCTCTCGACCGATTCCTCACCGAGAAGTGGTTCTGGCAAGGGCGCGCGGTCTATAAACGCGACAAGGTCGAAGAGCTCGCCCGTCAGCGCACCATCGGTACCGGCCCCGGTTATCAGTTCTGGGATAACGAATTGGGCGCCTTCTCCTTGGGCTCGCTGCTGAATAACACGGATTATGAGTATTCCAACGGTCGTAAGGAGAACTTCTACTCCCTGGCGATGAAGTGGGACTACAACCGTTATCTGGTTGGCAAGAAGGTCGAATTCTTCACCAATGGTGAGGTCGGCAAGCCGCTGTCGGGCGTGGCGGATTACGCACTCGATGCCGAGGTCGGCCTGCGCTACAAAGTCACCGATTGGGCGTCGCTGAACCTGAAGGCCGAGAGAGATATCATCAGTGGCAGCGATGAGGCTGATCTGAGCAAGACTCGTTACACCGCTGGGTTTGGCGTGGCCTGGTAACACTGAAAGATCAAAAGATCGCAGCCTTCGGCAGCTCCTACAGAGGATTGATGTATGCCCTGTAGGAGCTGCCGAAGGCTGCGATCTTTTTTGTCACACAAAACACTCAGGCACAAAAAAGCCCCGCTTTTGAGGGCGGGGCTTTTTACTAAAGCAGTTACAAGTTAGATAACTTGAACTTCTTCAGCTTGCATGCCTTTCTGACCGCGGGTAGCGATGAAAGAAACCTGTTGGCCTTCTTTCAGGCTTTTGAAGCCGTCGGATTGGATAGCTTTGAAGTGAACGAACAGGTCGTCACCGGATTGTGGAGTGATGAAGCCGAAGCCTTTTTCATCGTTGAACCACTTAACGGTACCGGTTTGGCGATTAGACATGGTGTAACTCCTTGAACAAAGATAACTGCGACGCAGGAAGAACCCTGGCCGAGACTGAGTGCAAAGAGCAGGAAAAATTCTTGTAGATGGTTGGATCGAAATTCAACATATCGTGTAGAGATTCTCAGTGACACAAGCAGCACAGTGGCGCCACCTTAACCCTTTTTCCGGAACGTGCCAATGGTTCTTGCGAAGGTTTCTCTGTTTTCATGACTGACGGTGTATCGAATAGCGGTGAAGGCCCTGAATTCACGGGGGATCGTCGAGAATTGTTTCCCGGACTTTGAACCCGGAGCGCCTGCCCGGTAAGATGCCGGACAGAATTTTTCCACCTCGCTATTCAGGACACCCGCCATGAGCATCAAATCGGACAAGTGGATTCGCCGCATGGCGCAAGAGCACGGCATGATCGAGCCCTTCGTCGAGCGCCAGGTGCGCGGCAGCGACGATAGCCGTGTGATCTCCTACGGCGTGTCCAGCTACGGCTACGATGTGCGTTGCACCAATCACTTCAAGGTGTTTACCAACATCAATTCGGCGATCGTCGACCCGAAAAACTTCGATGCTGGCAGCTTCGTCGACATCCACAGCGACGTGTGCATCATTCCGCCGAACTCCTTCGCTCTGGCCAGCACCGTCGAATACTTCCGCATCCCGCGTAACGTATTGACCATTTGCCTGGGTAAAAGCACCTATGCGCGTTGCGGCATCATCGTCAATGTCACGCCGCTTGAGCCTGAGTGGGAAGGTCACGTGACCCTGGAGTTCTCCAACACCACCAATCTGCCGGCGAAAATCTACGCGAACGAAGGCGTGGCGCAGATGTTGTTCCTTGAGTCGGACGAAGAGTGCGAAGTCTCCTACAAGGACCGTGGCGGCAAGTACCAGGGCCAGCGTGGCGTGACCCTGCCGCGTACCTGAGTCAGCCGTCTGACAAACCGTTGGAATTCCTGAGCGGGCGTACACTCTATGGAATGTACTGCTCCGATTCGCGCAAGGCGGATCGGGCCATCGCTCAGGAGTGCTTCATGAAGATCGATCCGCGAATAAGTGCCGAACTGGCAAGGCTTGAGCCCAATCAGGTTGGCATGCTGGCCTGGTCCTTGTTGGCACATCCGCCAGTCAGCATGGCAGGGGGCATCCCCGGCCAGCCTGATCCCGATACCCCCAACGAACAGCCGACAGAACCCGGAGAACCGACTCTTCCGGATGAACCACCACCCGCGCCAGTGGCCTGATATCTGTTAGCGAAATCCGCTTTTGTAGGAGCGAGGCTTGCCCGCGATGAAGGCAACTCGGTCTATATGATGACCGCGTTATCGTTCTTCGCGGGCAAGCCTCGCTCCTACAGGACGGTGGGTTACTTGAGGTTGCCGCTGAGGAACTGCTTCAACCGCTCACTCTTCGGATTACCCAGCACATCTTCCGGCGCGCCTTCTTCTTCCACCAGACCCTGGTGCAGGAACAGCACCTGGCTCGAGACCTTGCGGGCGAAGCTCATTTCGTGGGTGACCATGATCATGGTCCGGCCTTCTTCGGCCAGGCCCTGGATCACCTTGAGCACTTCGCCGACCAGTTCCGGGTCGAGCGCCGAGGTCGGTTCGTCGAACAGCATGACTTCCGGTTCCATGGCCAGTGCGCGGGCAATGGCTACCCGTTGTTGCTGGCCGCCTGAAAGGAACGCCGGGTATTGATCCGCCACGCGCGCCGCCAGGCCAACCTTGTCGAGGTAACGTCGGGCACGGTCTTCGGCTTCTTGCTTGCTGCAACCGAGTACCCGGCGCGGTGCCATGGTGATGTTCTCCAGCACCGTCATGTGGCTCCACAGGTTGAAGTGCTGGAACACCATGGCCAGGCGGGTGCGGATCCGCTGCAGTTCATCTGCATCGGCCACGTGCATGCCGTGGCGATCCTTGATCATGCGGATGTTCTGGCCGTCCATGGTCATGGCGCCGTCGTTGGGTTGTTCGAGAAAGTTGATGCAGCGCAAAAAGGTGCTTTTGCCTGAGCCGCTGGCGCCGATCAGGCTGATGACGTCGCCGGTTTTGGCCTTGAGCGAAACACCTTTGAGCACCTGATGATCGCCATAGCTTTTATGCAGGCCTTCAATGGTCAATTTGTACATGGGGCATGCATCCTCAAGGCGAAAGTAGGTAGCCGCTGCGATAGGCTTCGGTGCCCGCGACGTGGGCGATTACCATGCCGGCAGTGGCCATGCGCCGCAGCGAACGGGCGTACATCAGCCCGGCGACGGAGCAATGAACAGGGGTGACGCGATCATTGATCGGGTCGATCACTTCGGCGATCAGTTGCCCGGCCTCCAGGTATTCCCCGGGCAGGGCCGTGAACACCAGCAGTCCGCCCACGGGTGTCGCCACCGGTTCGACGCCGGCCAGCGGTGTGGCCGGGTAGGGCAGTTCGGGTAATGGCGCCGGTTCACCGGCAATCGCGCCGAAATGAATCAGATAATCGATCAGCGCCCGACAGTCGAGGCTTGCCAGCGGGTGATTGACGTCACCTTGGCCGCGCAATTCGACGGTAACTGAAAAACTGCCCAGCGGAATCTCGAACTGCTCGCCGAAGCGCTCTTTCAGCTGCCACCAGAGCAGAGTGAAGCATTCATCGAACGACTGGCCACCCGAGTCAGTGGCCAGCAGGCTGGCTTCGGAACCGATGTAGCGCGCCAGCGGCTCGACCTGCGGCCAGGCCTCGGGCGTGGTGTAGAGGTGCGCCACGGCTTCGAAATCACAATGCAGGTCCAGCACCATGTCCGCATCGCAGGCCAGCCGTTGCAGGGTCAGGCGCTGGGATTGCAGTTGAGTGCCTGCGGTCTGCCGCGCCAACGCCTTGCGCAGGCTGTCGCGGATCAGTTCGAGGTTACGTTGCGGATCGTCGCCGAGCAGGCCTTCTATCTCGTTGCCGACTTCTTCACTCAAATCGACAAACCAGCGATTGAAGTTCTGCCCGCTTTCCAGCTCGTAGCGGCCCAGTGGAACGTCCATCAACACTTGTTCCAGGCCGACCGGGTTGGCCACGGGCACCAGCACGATTTCGCTGCGCAGCCGGCCGGCGGCTTCCAGCTCCGCCAGACGTTGCTTGAGGTGCCAGGCCACCAACATGCCGGGCAATTCATCGGCATGCAGGGAGGACTGGATGTAAATCTTGCCTTTGGCCGACTGCGGGCCGAAGTGGAAGCTGTGAATCTGTCGCACGGTCCCCGGCAGCGGGGCCAGCAGGTCATGAATCTGGTGGCGCATGTACGAGTTGTCCTAGTGAGTCGGCCCGAGGAAGGCCAGCCATCGGCGTTCGGCGAGGCGAAACAGGCCGACCAGCGCAAAGGTAACGGTCAGGTAGATCAGCGCGGCGATGCCGAACGACTGGAATGTCAGAAAAGTCGCAGAGTTCGCATCGCGAGCAACTTTCAAGACATCCGGGACAGTCGCGGTGAACGCCACGGTGGTCGAGTGCAGCATCAGAATCACTTCGTTGCTGTAATAAGGCAACGAGCGACGCAGTGCTGACGGCATGATCACGTAGGCGTAGAGCTTCCAGCCTGACAGGCCGTAGGCCTTGGCCGCTTCGATTTCTCCGTGAGGCAGGCTGCGAATCGCCCCGGCGAAGATCTCCGTGGTGTAGGCGCAGGTGTTCAGGGCGAAGGCCAGGATCGTGCAGTTCATCGCATCGCGAAAGAACGCATCGAGGACTGGCTGGGCACGCACGGCGGCCAGGCTGTAGATGCCGGTGTAGCAAATCAGCAGCTGGATATACAGCGGCGTCCCCCGGAACAGATAGACGTAAAACTGCACTGGCCAGCGGATATAGACCTTAGACGAAACCCTGGCGATGGACAGCGGGATCGACACTACAAAACCGATGAAGATCGATGCACTGAGCAGCCACATGGTCATGGCCAGGCCAGTGATGTTATAGCCGTCGGTATAAAGGAAGGGTCTCCAGTATTCCTGCAAGAGTTCGATCATCGTACGGCCTCCCGGGAACCGGCGGCGTAGCGGCGTTCGAGCCAGCGCAGGACGACGTTGGAGGCACTGGTGATCACCAGGTAAATTAATGCGGCAAGCACCAGGAAGTAGAACAGTTGATAAGTGCTTTTACCGGCGTCCTGTGCGGCTTTGACCAAATCGGCGAGGCCGATGATCGAAACCAGCGCGGTGGCCTTGAGCATCACCATCCAGTTGTTGCCGATGCCTGGCAAGGCGAAGCGCATCATTTGCGGAAACACCACGAAACGAAAACGCTGGCCGCGTTTGAGGCCGTAGGCGGTGGCGGCTTCAACCTGGCCCCGTGGCACGGCGAGGATCGCCCCGCGAAACGTTTCGGTGAAGTACGCGCCATAAATGAAGCCCAGGGTGATGACCCCGGCGCTGAACGGGTTGATCTCGATGTATTCCCATTCCATGAAGTCGGTAAACGAGGTCAGCCAGGTTTGCAGGCTGTAGAAGATCAGCAGCATCAGCACCAGGTCGGGCACCCCACGAATCAGCGTGGTGTAGAGCTGGGCCGGTACACGCACCAGTTTGACTTTTGACAGCTTGGCACTGGCACCGAGCAGACCGAGCAATACGGCCAACAAAAGTGACAACACCGATAATTTGATGGTCATCCAGGTGCCTTCCATCAGCAACGGACCGAAGCCCTTGAGGCTGAAGGCAGAAAGCCCCAAGTCTTGTAATAGGTTTTCGAACATAAATCAGCAACCTGATCGGGTAAAAAAAGCGCCCATCGCGAGATGGGCGCCGGGCATTATTTGCCGCTGTACAGATTCAGATCGCCAAAGTGTTTCTTCTGAATGGTGGCGTAGGTGCCATCGTCGTGTAACGCTTTGATACCTTTATTCAAAAGGTCTTTGAGGTCTTTGTTACCTTTAGAGATACCGATAGCTGTTTTCGACGGCAGCAATTCGCTGTCGACCGGCTTGCTGACTTCGTAGCCTTCGCCTTTTGGAGACTTCAAGAAGCCCAGTTCGGCTTGCAGCATGTCCTGGATTGCTGCGTCGAGGCGACCGGACATCAGGTCCGAATACACCTGATCCTGGTTCTGATAGGCCTGGGTTTTCACGCCAGCCTTGTCCAGCACCGCCTTGGCGTAGGCTTCCTGGATGGTGCCTTGCTCATAGCCGACGGTCTTGCCCTTCAGCGAAGCAACGTCTTCGCTCAGCCCGGAACCTTTCTTGAATACATAAGCGGTTGGGCCGGAGAACAGCTCGTCGGAGAAGTCGATGACTTTTTCGCGGGCCGGGGTGACGGTCATCGAAGAGATCACACCGTCGAATTTATTGGCCTTGAGGCCCGGAATCATGCCGTCGAAATCGCTTTCGACCCATTTGCACTTGACCTTCAGCTCGGCGCAGATCGCATTGCCCAGATCGATGTCGAAGCCTACCAGGCTGCCGTCGGCTGCTTTGGACTCGAACGGCGCGTAAGAAGGGTCAACGCCAAAACGCAATTCTTTGTATTCCTTGGCCAGCGCGGAGCCGGCAGCCATGCACAACGCCAGTGCAGAAAGGGTCAGCAATGCTTTTTTCATTATTCAATCCCTAAGAACCAATATGAGCGCTTGTGGCGCAGAAGTACTGTTACTGGAAAGCGTAAGACCTATTCAAAGTAGCAATTTCCGAACCAGAGTCCCGAACAAGCGTTTAAAAGGTAATACAAGAAGTGGCAAAGCGCGATCTGTGCACGAAAACGGGCATCGCCAAATCCCTGCGCCAGGGTGGTGCTGTAGGAGCGAGGCTTGCCCGCGAAGCTTTTGGCGTACCTGAAGACGCCTTCGCGGGCAAGCCTCGCTCCTACAGAGCAGGTTTCGCAGCCGCTGCAAAAGATCAGCCCACAGAAATCAGGTCAGGCGAGCAAATCCTGCAACGTTGCCAAGCTGTCAGCGTCCTCCACCGACTTATCCTGCCGCCAGCGCAGCATCCTCGGAAACCGCACCGCAATCCCGCTCTTGTGCCGTTTCGACAGGGCAATGCCCTCGAATCCCAGTTCAAACACCAACGTCGGTTTCACACTGCTCACCGGTCCGAACTTTTCCACCGTGGTCTTGCGCACGATGCTGTCGACCTGACGCATTTCTTCGTCGGTCAACCCGGAGTAAGCCTTGGCGAAAGGCACCAGCGTTCGCTCGCGGGCAGAGGGTGGGCCATCCCACACAGCGAAGGTGTAATCGGTGTAGAGACTGGCCCGGCGGCCATGACCCTGCTGGGCATAGATCAGCACCGCATCGACGCTGAACGGGTCGACTTTCCATTTCCACCACACCCCCATGTCCTTGGTCCGCCCGACGCCATACAGTGCATCGTGGGCCTTGAGCATCATGCCTTCGACGCCCAGTCTGCGGGAGGCTTCTCGTTGACGGGCGAGGTCGAACCAGTCTTCACCGGTCAGCACGGGCGAGCTCAGTAACACCGGGTTTGCGCAGGTGAGGATGAGTTGTTCCAGCTGAGTGCGGCGCGTGGCTTGAGTCTGGTTACGCCAATCCTCTCCCTGCCATTCCAGTAAGTCGTAGGCCTGGATGACCACGGGTACCTCATCGAGGATTTTTTTGCTCAGCATTTTACGGCCGATCCGCTGTTGCAACAGGGCGAAAGGCTGCACGGAAGGGGGCGATAGCGATTGCGCGTCGAAGGTGTCCTCGGTACCCGATTGTGCAGCTTTCCAGGCGACGATTTCACCGTCGATCACCGTGCCATCGGGTAAGCCATGGACCAGGCTCTCCAGTTCGGGGAAGCGTTCGGTCACCAGTTCTTCACCTCGCGACCAGATCCACAAGCGCCCATCGCGCTTGACCACTTGAGCGCGGATGCCGTCCCACTTCCATTCCACTTGCCACTGGCTGGCCGGTCCGAGCAGGGTTTCGAACCGCTCGACCGGGTGCGACAACGCATGGGCGAGGAAAAAAGGGTACGGCTGGCCACCCCGTTGGGCATGCTCATTGGGTGATTCGGGGGCGATCAGCTTCAGGTAACTGGCGGCGCTTGGGCGGTTAGACAGATCGGTGTAACCCACCAGTCGCTGGGCCACGCGTTTGCTGTCGAGCCCGGCCATCGCCGCCAGGGCGCGGGTGACCAGCAATTTGGAAACCCCGACACGGAAACTGCCGGTGATCAATTTGATGCACAGCATCAGGCTTTGGCGATCCAGTTGCGCCCACAGGGCCGGCAAGCATTCGGCGAGGGTCTGCGGGGGGGCGTTACGCAGTGGCAGCAGTTTGTCTTCTATCCACACCGCCAGCCCGTCGGTAGAGGTGTGGAGCGTTTCGGGCAGCACCAGCGAAATGGTTTCCGCCAGATCACCGACGGCCTGATAACTTTCCTCGAACAACCAGGGCGAGAGCCCGGAAAACGCTGTGGCCATTTCCCGCAGCATTCGTACCGGCACCAATTGCCGAGGTCGTCCACCGGACAGAAAGTACACCGCCCAGGCGGCATCTTCAGGCGCGGCTTGGGCGAAATAGTTCTGCATCGCCGTCAGTTTGGCGTTGCTCGAGGTGGTGGCATCGAGTTCGGCATACAAGTCGGCGAAGGCTTTCATGCCAGCACCTCAGCGCTCTCGGGTTCGAGGACAGGGGTGTCTTCATCATCGCCGTACTCGGTGCTGAAACTCATGGCATCGAGGCCTAGTTCGCGCAGATGGCGCACCAGCACTCCAATCGAACCATGGGTGACGATCACGCGTTCGGCTCCGGTTTGTTCGATGGCCCAGAGCAGGCCGGGCCAGTCGGCGTGGTCGGACAGCACGAAACCGCGGTCCACGCCGCGCCGCCGCCGTGTCCCGCGCAAGCGCATCCAACCGCTGGCGAAGCCATCGCTGTAGTCACCGAAACGCCGGATCCAAGGGCTGGCGCCAGCCGGAGGTGGTGCGAGGACCAAGGCCTTGCGCATCATCGGGTCATGTTTTTTTACTTCGCCGGAATAGATCGTTGGCGGTAAATAAATGCCGCTCTCGCGATAAATCCGATTGATGGGTTCAACCGCGCCATGGACCAGAATGGGACCGAGACTGGCATCGATGCCGTGGAGAATCCGCTGAGCCTTGCCGAAGGAATAGCAGAGCAGCACGCTGGTTTTGTCGGCTGCGGCGTTGGTCTGCCACCACTGATTGATCTCGGCAAAGATCTGCGTCTGGGGTTGCCAGCGGTAAATCGGCAAACCGAATGTCGATTCCGTGATGAACGTGTGGCAACGCACCGGTTCGAATGGCGCACAGGTGCCGTCGGGTTCGGTCTTGTAATCCCCCGAGGCGACCCAGACCTCACCGCCGTATTCCAACCGTACCTGGGCCGAGCCGAGTACATGACCCGCAGGGTGAAAACTCAGTTTTACGCCGTGGTGCAGCAACTGCTCGCCATAGGGCAAGGTTTGCAGGTTGATGTCCTGGCCCAGACGCGCGCGCAGAATGCCTGCACCCGGTGCCGCCGCCAGATAATGTTGATTGCCACGGCGAGCATGGTCGCTGTGGGCATGGGTGATCAGCGAGCGTTCGACCGGCTGCCATGGGTCAATATAGAAATCCCCGGGCGGGCAGTACAAACCTTCAGGACGAGCGATAACAAGGTCCATATTGTTACCCAAATGGAGAGGCCTGTTAGCTAGGAGGTTTGCGCGAGACGAGAAGTTCTATTTATTTTTATGGGTGGTAAAAATCAAAAGATCGCAGCCTGCGGCAGCTTTTGTAGGAGCTGCCGCAG
Source organism: Pseudomonas sp. JV414 (assembly GCF_032424305.1). NCBI lineage: Bacteria > Pseudomonadati > Pseudomonadota > Gammaproteobacteria > Pseudomonadales > Pseudomonadaceae > Pseudomonas > Pseudomonas sp. JV414. The sequence continues at coordinate 114,094 of NZ_VYKC01000021.1, forward strand.
GCTGCGATCTTGTCTTTTGACTTACTTGCCTGGCGTCAGCGTCAACCGCGTCTTGCCATACACCTTGTCAAAGTTCTGCGGCTGCATCGGCAGGCTCATGTATTGCCCCTTGAGCCATGGATCGACGCTGTCGAGATAGTGCGGGCTGGCCGGGTTGCCGGACTGGCCGGTACCGTTCTGGCCCATCAGCGGTTCGGCCTGGCCGAAATCGACGATAAAGCGCATGGCCGGCGCCAGCGTGGTGTTGAAGTCCTGACCCCAGGTGAACGCGGCGGTGTTGAGCGTGGTGTGGTCGCCGCCGGCTGGCAGCAGACCGCGCACGGTCTGGCCACTGACGTTCTTCCACTCGTAGCGATGCAGTTTGCCCCACTGCCAGGCTTTGTGATCACCACCCAACTGGCTGTCACCCGCGCTGATCGCGGCCGCCAGGCTACGGGCGAGGATTGCGGGTTTGTCTTCTTTCTGCGGGGTGCGCAGATCGTCCCAGAACGGACTGTCCTCACGGCTCAGCAGATGGTCGGCCTGAGCCGCGTAAGACAACTTGCCGTTGGCGATAAAGGCCTTCCACGCCGGGCTGCTTTCCGGGCCCAGTTCGTCGAGGAAAATCTGTTTAGTGCTTTCCTGCAGGAACAGCTCGTAAATCGCCGCGTCGGCGGAGGTCGGGCTGAGTTTGCCGTCGAAAGCCATCAAGCGCGTGTAAACCTCACGAGCCTTGCCGCGATCGGCAACCGGCAGCGCTTCGATGGCCTGTTTGAGTGGCTGAGCCATGCCCGGCGCTTCAAACATTTTCTTCAGCTTGGCAGCGAAGGTGGTGGTCTGGTCGTATTGCATGGCGATCACGCTACGAGTGTCGTGCTTGCCTACGCCCGCCAGTTCGGCCATGCGCTCGCCGCGCTCCGGCGCTGACCAGGAATTGGACAGTTGCATGCCATAGCCATGGGGAATGACCCGTTGGTTGGCGGTGCCGAGCCAGCCCTGAGTCGGGTCTTGGTCATACGGATGGAGCATCGGGTCGGCGTAACCGTCCCAGTCGTAACGACCTTCCCAGCCCGGCGACGGCAGCAAGCCTTCACCTTCGCGACGGTTCGGGTAGCGACCGGTGACTTGCCAGCCAATGTTGCTGGCATCGGCAAACACCAGATTCAGGGCGATGGCGCGTATTTCACGGCTGGCGTCCGAGGCCTTCTCGACGCTCTGCGCTCGGGACAGGTCGAAAAAGGCGTCCAGGGTTTTGTCGTCGGTGAAGTTCGGCGTCTGCAAAGCCAGGCCGAAACCATTCGCCAACGCGGTGCCTTGGGCGCTGTTGAGCAACGGCCCGTGGCGGGTTTCGTACACCGCTTCGCGAATCGGCTTCTGGCCTTTGACGAAGTAGGTTTCGTTACGCACGATCGCCGGCTGCCATTTGCCGCTGACTTCGTAGGAAAGGCCATTGCCCTGGCGTTTGATTTTTTCCAGGAACAGGTCCTGGTTGTCGCCCATGACCGTGGTCATGCTCCACGCCACTTTGCCGTTGAAACCACCGAGCACCATGGGTAACCCGGCAATGGTCACGCCGGATGCCTGGTATTTCGGCGCGCGAATCTGTACGTAACTGAACAGCGACGGCACGCCCAGCGGCCCATGGCTGTCGCTGGCCAACAGGCTTTTGCCGCTGCGGCTGCGTTGCGGGGCGATCGCCCAGTTGTTCGAAGACGTGGCGCCCAGCAGGTTCAAGTCGGACAGTTGACCGGTGGCTTTGCTGATTTCGCTCAGCCCCGGGATTTGCCCGTTGAGTTTGATGCCCTGAAGTTTTTCGGCTTCAGCGACCGGCAGTTTTTCGTCAGGGGCGGACGGCGCAAGCCACGCCAGCTTGTCGGTACTGACCGTCTGGGCCAGCATCAATGAGGAAATTTCTTCCGGCAGGTTCGCCGATTGACTGAAATTCAGCAGGCAGAAAATCAGCGCCGAATCTTCCGGTTTCCAGTATTCCGGTTTGTAGCCAGTGGCTGCTAGGTCCGCAGGCAGTTTGTCGCGGTAGCGGAACAGGTAGGCGTTGACCCCACGGGCATAGACTTCGAAGAAGCGCTTGAGGCGCGGCGAAGAGGCCTTGTACAGCTCACCCGCGCTTTTCTTCAGATTGACTGCACGCATGTAGCGGTCGGCGTCGAGCAAGTCTGAACCGGACATCTCCGCCAGACGACCCTGCGCCAGCAAACGCAGAGTGACCATTTGGCTGATGCGGTCGCTGGCGTGCACGTAGCCGAGGGTGAACAGCGCATCGTGGAAGCTGTTGCTCTCGATCAGCGGCATGCCCATGGCATTGCGTCGAATCGAAACGTTCTGCGCCAGGCCTTTGAGCGGTTGCACGCCCGAGGCTGGCAGGAGGGTGTCTTGAGTGTTCCAGGTCTGACAACCAGTCAGGCTTAAAACACCGGCCACTGCTGCGGCAACGCCGAACCGGGGAAGAAAATGTGTGAGGGCTGGCGAGGCCATGGCAAAGCTCCTGCGGGGGTAGTGACGCAATAAAGGCGCTACGTTAGTGAGCAGGAGGAAGCCGCGCAAGCGGCGGCGGTTTATTTCTTTATGGTGATCGTTCCCACGCTCTGCGTGGGAATGCAGCCCGTGACGCTCTGCGTCACATCCAGAGCCGAACGCGGAGCGTCCGTTGAGGTATTCCCACGCGGAGCATGGGAACGATCAGAGTGCGGTGCCTCAGGATTTCGGCGGATTAATCTTGGCCACCAACGCATACGCCTTCATCGTCGCCGGGCGGTTCTGGATGTGGTTGAACCAGCGCAGCACGTTAGGGAAGTCTTCCAGGTTCTGGCTGGTGATCGTTCCCACGCTCTGCGTGGGAATGCAGCCCGTGACGCTCTGCGTCACATCCAGAGCCGAACGCGGAGCGTCCGTTGAGGCATTCCCACGCGGAGCATGGGAACGATCAGAGTGCGGTGCCTCAGGATTTCGGCGGATTAACCTTGGCCACCAACGCATACGCCTTCAGCGTCGCCGGGCGGTTCTGGATGTGGTTGAACCAGCGCAGCACGTTGGGGAAGTCTTCCAGGTTCTGGCTCTGCCATTTGTGAGAAACGACCCACGGGTAGATCGCCATGTCGGCAATGCTGTATTCGCTGCCGGCAACAAATTCATTGTTGGCCAGTTGCTTGTCGAGCACGCCATACAGGCGGGCGGTTTCGTCGATGTAGCGCTTGATCGCGTAGGGGATTTTTTCCGGTGCGAATTGGCTGAAGTGATGATTTTGCCCGGCCATCGGCCCCAGGCCTCCCATCTGCCAGAACAGCCATTGCAGCGCTTGTTGGCGACCGCGCAGGTCTTTGGGCAGGAACTTGCCGGTTTTCTCCGCCAAGTACAGCAGAATCGCCCCCGACTCGAACAGTGCCAACGGTTTACCGCCATCGACTGGCTCATGATCGACGATGGCCGGGATTTTGTTGTTCGGCGAGATCTTCAGGAACTCGGGTTTGAACTGGTCGTTCTGGCTGATGTTAATCGGATAAACGTTGTACGGCAGGCCGGCTTCTTCCAGGAATATCGAAATCTTGTGGCCGTTGGGGGTGGTCCAGTAATACAAGTCGATCATGAAGTACTCCAAATCAAGAGACATCGTCAGGTACGGACAGCGACCGTCGGCATCAGGTCGTCCTGTTTGCGTTTGATGGCTTGCCAGTAGCAAGAGGTGATGCTGAAGTGCGGGGAATTCAATGCCCCAGCAGGAGAAAAGTCAGCATGGAGCTCAAGACAAACGCGGCGCTGATCATCATCGATCAACAAAAAGGCATCCTGCATCCCAAGTTGGGCCGCCGAAACAATCCACAGGCCGAAGAGCGCATCCTGGAATTGCTGGGATATTGGCGCCGAACCGGGCGGCCGGTGATTCATGTGCAGCACCTGTCCCGCTCAGAGGATTCAGTGTTCTGGCCACAGCAGTCGGGGGTGGAATTTCAGGAGCGTTTTCAACCATCGATGGGTGAGTGGCTGATTCAGAAACAGGTGCCGGATGCCTTTTGTTCGACGGGGCTGGAAGCACGTTTGTGCGAGGCGGGGATCGATCAGTTGATCATCGTTGGCGTGGCGACCCACAACTCGGTCGAGTCCACGGCGCGAACGGCGGGGAATCTGGGGTTTGAAACCTGGGTTGCCGAGGATGCGTGCTTTACCTTCGACAAGGCGGATTTTTTCGGTAACGCCCATTCAGCCGAGGAAGTGCATGCGATGTCGCTGGGTAATTTGCATGGGGAATATGCGACGGTCGTCAGTACCGGAGAAATTCTGCAGGCTGACTAAAAAACCTGTGGGAGCGGGCTTGCCCGCGATGAGGATCTAACTGAAACAGTTGTATTGAATGTGCCGCCGTCATCGCGGGCAAGCCCGCTCCCACAGTGGATCGACGGTGCCCACAGTTTTGTGGTTCACAAAAGGTCCCTGTGGGAGCGAGCCTGCTCGCGATAGCGATTCAACAGGCGAAAAAGAAGATATCCGCCCGAAGCATCAAGCGCCGTGGCACTTCTTGAATTTCTTGCCATTGCCGCAAGGGCAAGGGTCGTTACGGCCGACATCTTTCAGGGCGTTGCGCACCGGTTCCTGGTGGGCGTGGCCGCAGTTCGGGCCGTGGACATGGCCATGGTCGTGATCATGGTGGTCGTGATGGTCGTGATGGTCATGATCGTGGTTGCAGTCAGGGCCATGGACATGAGGTTGCTGGGTCATCGGGGTCACTCCGGAATTAAATCGGCGGCGATTATCACGCCATTACGCGCCAGGTGCACGTAGTGCGCGATGAATAAACCGGTTTCCAGTTCACCTTCCAGACGATAGGGAATGGGTTGGTCGGGTTTTTTCAGCAACTTCACCAGGTCCCGGACTTTCGGCCACAGGTTGGTGCGGATCGGTACCTTGAAATAGGCGCTGCGCTTGGGGCCGATCGTGAACCAATGTTCGTGCTCGCCTTCGGTCAGCAGGATGTCCCCGAGGTGAATGCGATATTCCAGGGCACGCACCGTCAGGTCTTGGTCGTTGGGATTGTCGACGCGAAAATGCAGCAGGAATTTCTGCTCCAGTAGTTTGGCCCGGACCACTTCGACCTTGACCAGATGTACTTCTGGCTCTGGCAGTTCGTTGTCGAAGTCGAACCACGACGCACAGCCGCCGAGCCCCAGAAACAGGAGCAGGGTGAGCAGCTGTAATGCGCGCCGCCGAGTATTCATGGTCGTGTTTCTCTCTTTGTAGCAGCTGTCGAGCCTGCGAGGCTGCGTTCGGCCGTCGACAGCTGCTACAGGGATCACCTCAAGCGCCGAAATACCCCGCGCAACACTTCTTGAACTTCTGCCCGCTGGCGCATGGGCACGCATCGTTACGCCCGGCCTTGAGTAACACGGTGGGGTCGATGAAATACCAGTGGCCGGCGTTCTGTACGAATGACGAACGTTCGCGGTGGCTGTGTTCGCCGCTGCTGTCGTGCCAACGAGCGGTGAAGGTGACGAAAGCATGCTCCGGCTGACCGCCGAAGACCTCGGCGCTTTCCACCTCCAGGCCCAGCCAGGTGCTTTGGGCGCTCCAGTCGCTGATTGACTGGCGGTCCAGGCCGGCCTGTTGCGCGGGCAGGGTGGTCGCCACCAGATAGTCGATCAGCCCCAGTACATAGGCGCTGTAGCGCGAACGCATCAAGACTTCGGCGCTGGGGGCGGGGTGGCCGGCGTGGTAATGGCCACAGCAGGCATCGAGGAGTGTGCCGCTGCCGCAAGGGCAAATGGATGTACTCATTGGGTTACCACCAATATTTCCCGAAGTTTTCCGGATTGGCCCAGAAGCGTGAGTTCAGCCAGTCGGGCACCTGTTTATAGTCAAGCAGATCGTAGGTAAACAGGGTCAGTACTTGATCATCGCGCTGGAAGCGTTCGCTGGCTTGCAGCGCCAGGGAGAAAAAGTCCGTCTCCTGCCAACCGCAGGCCGGCAAGTCGGCCAGCACCGCAATGCGACTGGCATTGAGGTTGCGTATCCCGCCGAGCAGATTCAGGCCGTCGCGCTTGGGCAAGTGTTCAAGACAATCGACCACCAGCGCCAGATCAAACCGTTGTGCTGCCTGTTCGGCGGGCAGTGGCCCTGGCGCAGCAAAGGCGACGATGCTGTCCGGGTGCGCGAGCTTGAATGCCTCAAGCGCGGGGAATTCGCTGGCGCCAATCAGCAACAGACGCGCCGGGGCGTAACGATCAAGCAAAGCGGCCAACGCCTGTTGGGGCGTGCGCGAAGAAATACCTGCAATCATCGAAGATCCTCAATCAGAACGCCAAGACTAGCCTGCCCCAACGTCCGGGCCTAGTGTCCCGTCTCGAGGGTTTAGCCAAAAAGCGCCGATCTTCCGTGAACATGGGGCAAAGCAGCAATGGCGTATTGCTGGCGGAGATTAAAAGTCGGGTCTTTACTCCCTAGAATCGGTTTTAAGCCGATCCCTCAGGAGAAGAACTAGATGAGCATAATTCGGACAGCATTACCCTTGGTTCTGCTAACCAGTGTGTTGACTGGTTGCGCAGGTTTGCAGAAAACCGACTGGCCGACCTGTGCGGGTGTCGGCGGTGTTATCGGCGCAGGGCTCGGCGCGACCGAAAGCTCGGCATGGGCGGGGTATGGCGCGCTGCTGGTCGGCGGCACGGCAGCAGCCTGGTGCTGGGTGCACGGCGATGGCGATGAAGACGGCGATGGTGTGCTGGACAGCCGCGACAAGTGCCCGGGTACACCTAAAGGCGTGCAGGTCGATGCCAACGGCTGCCCTCCACCTGCGCCTGCGCCGGTGGTCGAAGAGGTGGCGGTGGTCAAGGAAGAAGTCATCGTTATCCGTGATGTGCACTTCCAGTTCGACTCGGCCAAGCTCACCCCTGCCGATAAAGACGTACTCAACACCATTGCCACGCGCCTGAAACAGGAATCCTCCAGCGCCCAACTGACCGTGACCGGGCATACCGACAGTGTCGGCAGTGATGCCTACAACCAGAAACTGTCGGATAGACGCGCCCATTCAGTGGTGGAATACCTGATTTCCCAAGGCGTGCCACGCAGCAGTTTCGTGTCTGTGACCGGTGCCGGTGAAAGCCAGCCGGTGGCCGATAACAAAACCGCTGACGGCCGTGCGATGAACCGGCGCACGGAAATCAAAATCAACCGCTAGGTCTCTCGCATTCCGTGGCTTGTACAGTCGCGGATGCGGGTCTTTACTCCTGTGTGACCGGTATGGGCCGGTGACACAGGAGCATTCACAATGAGCGTTCTTACAAGGACCGTCTTGCCGGTTCTGCTGCTTGGCAGTCTTCTGACCGGTTGTGCGACTCACAGCGATGGCACCGCCCCCCTCAATCAACGTACCTGGCCGATCTGCAGCGTCATAGGCGGACTGGTTGGCGGTGGTTTGGGTGCAATAGAAAGTAGTGCCTGGGCAGCGGGTGGAGGGGCGCTAGGGATCTTGACCGGTGGCCTGATCTGTTATGCCCAGGATGGCGATGAAGACGATGATGGTGTCTTCGATCGACGTGACCGCTGCCCCGATACACCTGCCGATACCCCTGTCGAACATCACGGTTGCCCGCTGCCGCAATACCCGGCCAGCGTGAAACCTGTTGAAACACCTGTATCCGAAGTCATCACCCTGAACGGTAACGTGCTGTTCGCTTACAACCAATCCGACCTGATGCCCGAAGCGCGCAGTGAGCTGGATTCGCTGATGGCCAAATTGCAGAACGCCGATGTGGTGAGCGTTAAAGTCATCGGTCATACCGACAGCCAGGGTTCGGACGCCTATAACCAGAAACTGTCCGAACGTCGTGCCAGCAGCGTGGCGGCCTACCTGTTGAGCCAGGGGCTGGCGCCGGACAAACTCACCAGCGAAGGCCGGGGCGAAAGCCAGCCGGTGGCTGATAACGACACGGAAGAAGGCCGCGCGCAGAACCGTCGCGTGGAATTGCACATCAATCGCTAAGCTCTGTGACTTTAAGCTCTGTGGCTATAAGCCGCGTGATAGAGCCGTCGGACCACGATCAAGGTGGGTCCGACGGCCAATCCGCGACCTTCGGGAAGAATTTTTTGTTGCCCTCTGGCTTATCTCGCGCGTAAGCCGTTACTGTGCGTGCAAAGAATAATTCTCAACGGGGGGGCGTATGAAGGTGTTTTGGGGGCTGGGGAAGTTGTTGACCCTGCTGTTCTGGCTGGTGGCGCTGGTCAATCTGCTCATACCATTTATTCATCCGTTTCACCTGCTGATCAATTTTGCAGGCAGTGGTTTGGCAGGGCTCCATCTTCTGGAGCTGGTGTTCTGCAATCGCAGCCTCAAAGGTCGAACCCACCCTTGGCGTGATCGCCTGAAGATCGTCTTTTTCGGCGTTTTCCACCTGCAAACCATTCCGGCCCCGGCCGCTTCGAAGGCCTCCCATGCGTAAATTCTGTCTGCTCGCTGCACTTATCAGCCCATTGGCCTGCGCGCAGGTGGTGAGCGTCGAAACCAACTCGCTGATGCGCTTGCCCAACACGGCCAGTACCTTGCAACTGGAACGGCTGGAAGTCGCCGATTACGGCACCTTGCTGATTCCCTCGAACGTGACCGAAGTGACGGTCGGCGAGCTGCATCTGGGACGCGACGCGCGGATCGCCATTGTGCCGAGCGAGCAGGCTCTGGCGTTGAAGGTCAGCCGTGCCGAGTTGGCCGAAGGCAGCCAGATCACTGCGCGGGGCGCGCCGGGGACATACCTCAAGGCCGCTCGCTCCGGGCGCAATCTGGATTTGCAGATCAAAGCGTTGAACGCGCCGCAATTGTCAGTAGACGCTCGCGGTGGTGCGGGCGCTCCAGGTTTTGTCGGCCTCGATGGGGCTAATGGTCAAGCACCGGGTTGCACCTGGGGTCAGGCCGGTCGCGGCGCCGATGGCAGTAATGGCAGCGACGGCCAGCCGGGCGCACCTGGGGCGCTGGTTCGGCTGGAAGTGCCGCGTGATTACCCGACGGAGCAGATCAAGGTCGAGGTTGCAGGCGGGGTTGGTGGCGCGGCAGGGCCTGGTGGAAAACCGGGAGCGGGTGGCAAAGCCAAGGGCTGCGTCGTCTATAAAGCCGATGGCGGCAAGAGTGGTCGTCCCGGTGCCGATGGCCAGCCAGGGCCTGCGGGGGTGGAGGGTTCGGTGAGCATTCAGCGGTTGTAAGTCCTCAAGCGATCGTTCCCACCTGTGGCGAGGGGGCTTGCCCCCGTTGGGTCGCGAAGCGGCCCCAAAACCAGCCACCCCATTCTTTCAGAATGAACGCGGTGACTGGTTTACGACTGCTTCGCAGCCGAACGGGGCGATGCGGCGTTCCGACAAGCCCCCTCGCCACAAAAGCTCCCCCAAACTACATATTCCTCAAAACATCGGCCGAGCCGCCGCAATCGCCACCAGCACCAACCCGACTATCAGGTTAATCCCCACCAACCGACGAATCTTACCCAACACCGCCGCCCCCGCCGGCCAATCCTGAGCCGTCACCGTCGTGCGCAATTCCGGCAGCAGCAACGCCTGAATCCGGATAAACAGCGCCGTCATCACCACATACAATCCCATCATCACCTGCACATACCGCGGCGCCGCTTCAAATCCGGCGAACTGCAGATGAATCATGCCCACGCCACTGATCGGTAAAAGCACCACCGCGACCCAGACCCAGCGGAAAAAACCTTGAAACACTTCCACCCACAGCTTCAACCGGGCAGGGCCTTCCAGCGCCTTCATCGCCGCGGGGCGCAAGACCATCCAGGCGAAAAACATGCCGCCGACCCACACCAGGGCGGCCAGGACATGCAGGGTATAAACGATGCCAAAAGGTGTCATTGAGGTACTCCGTTCTGCGCGGGATTGATTAGCGGGGTATGATAGCGGCCGATCCGAACCACTGAAAATTTATCCAGCCTTTTTTGATGATCAGCACCGAACTCAAAACCACGATCCAGGGCGCCTATTCGCGTTTTCTCGAAGCCAAGAGCCTCAAGCCGCGCTACGGCCAACGCCTGATGATCGCCGAAATTGCCAAGGTCCTCGGTGCCATCGACACCGACGACGAAGGCCGGCGCAGTGGCGACCCCGCGATTGTCGCGGTGGAAGCGGGCACCGGTACCGGCAAAACCGTGGCCTACAGCCTGGCGGCCATCCCGACCGCGAAGGCTGCCGGCAAGCGTCTGGTGATTGCCACGGCCACCGTGGCCCTGCAAGAGCAGATCGTCTACAAGGATTTGCCCGACCTGATGCGCAACAGCGGGCTGAATTTCAGCTTCGCCCTGGCCAAGGGCCGCGGGCGCTACATGTGCCTGTCCAAGCTCGACATGTTGCTCCAGGAAGGTCACGCGCAGACCGCCACCGCGCAGCTGTTCGAAGAAGAAGGCTTCAAGATCGAGGTCGATGAGGCCAGCCAGAAGCTGTTCACCAGCATGATCGAGAAGCTCGCCGGCAATAAGTGGGACGGCGACCGCGACAGTTGGTCGACGGCGCTGGAAGACGCTGACTGGGCGCGCCTGACCACCGATCACAGCCAGTGCACCAACCGTCATTGCCCGAACTTCGGCCAGTGCGCCTTCTACAAGGCCCGCGAAGGCATGGGCAAAGTCGACGTGATCGTCACCAACCACGACATGGTCCTGGCCGACCTGGCCCTGGGCGGCGGTGCCGTGCTGCCGGACCCGCGTGACACCATCTACGTATTCGACGAAGGCCATCACCTGCCGGACAAGGCTATCGGTCACTTCGCTCACTACACGCGTCTGCGTTCCACCGCCGACTGGCTGGAAACCACCGCCAAGAACCTCACCAAACTGCTGGCCCAGCACCCGCTGCCGGGCGATCTGGGCAAGTTGATCGAGCAGGTGCCGGAGCTGGCCCGGGAGATCAAAACCCAGCAGCAGTTCATGTTCACTGCCTGCGAGCAAGCCGCCGACTTCAAACCCGGCGAAGACGTCGAAGGTCGCGAGCGGCCACGTCACCGTTTCGTCGGCGGGGTGATTCCCGAGCACATGCGCGAAATGGGTATCGAGCTGAAGAAGGGCTTTGCCCGCCTGACCGACCTGTTCACCCGGCTCACCGAACTGCTCAAGGAAGGCATGGATGGCGAGGTCAACATCGGCATCGCCAGTAACCAGGCCGAAGAGTGGTATCCGCTGTTCGGCAGCCTGTTGTCCCGATCTTCGGGCAACTGGGAGTTGTGGACCGCCTTCACCGTCGAAGACCCGGAAGACAATCCGCCCATGGCCCGTTGGCTGACCCTGGCCGAAAGCGGTTCGCTGTTCGACATCGAGGTCAATGCCAGCCCGATCCTCGCGGCGGACATGCTCCGGCGCAACCTGTGGAACGTGGCTTACGGGGCGCTGGTGACCTCGGCGACCCTGACCGCGCTCGGCACTTTCGACCGCTTCCGCATGCGTGCCGGCCTGCCTAAAACAGCCGTCACCGCGGTGGTCCCGAGCCCGTTCCATCACGCCGACGCCGGCGTGCTGCGGGTGCCGGACCTGAAAGCCGACCCGCGTGACGCGCCGGCTCACACCGCGGCGATCATCCGCGACTTGCCGCAACTGGTAGAAGGCTCCCGTGGCACCCTGGTGCTGTTCTCCTCACGCAAGCAGATGCAGGACGTGTTCGACGGTCTGGATCGCGACTGGCGCAAGCAAGTGTTCATTCAAGGCAACCTGTCGAAGCAGGAAACCCTGAACAAGCACAAGGCGCGGGTTGATGGCGGGGATTCCAGCGTGTTGTTCGGTCTGGCGAGTTTCGCCGAAGGCGTGGATTTGCCCGGTGCCTACTGCGAGCACGTGGTGATCGCCAAGATTCCGTTCTCGGTGCCCGACGATCCTGTCGAAGCGGCACTGGCGGAATGGATCGAGGCCCGCGGTGGCAATCCGTTCATGGAAATCTCCGTGCCGGACGCCTCGCTGAAGCTGGTCCAGGCCTGCGGTCGCTTGCTTCGGACCGAAGAAGACCGCGGCACCATCACCTTGCTCGACCGTCGCCTGGTTACGCAGCGTTACGGCAAAGCTATTCTCAATGCATTGCCGCCATTCCGTCGTGAAATTTCCTGATACGCCGGTGGGCAAATAGGCCCACCGCGTTGTCTACCTCACTGCCACCGCTTTTCCACTGGCCCATTGATGGTCGCTTGGGAGATCCACGTTCCTATGATTCGCCGTTCGTTGCCTGCTGTTTTTGCCTTGATGTTCGCAGCCCCTTTGCTGGCGGCCCCTGCCGGCCAGCAAACGTTGTTCAACTTTGTGCGTCCCGCCGACGTGGTCCAGGTGGCGACCCAGGACGCCAGCCTGCCGCAATCGAACGCGGAGCAAACGGCCGAAGGTGAAGTGCTGCGCCGCGTGACCTTCAATCCGGTCGCTCAGCCGACCTTGCGCCTGACGCCGCAGATCGGTGCCTGGGACTGGTCGCAGTCGGGTGTCATGAGCCTGCGGATCCAGAGCGCGATGAACTGGGCCGTGACCCTGTACGTGAAAATCCAGAGCAATGATGGCAAGACCCTGGTCAGCCGTGTCGATCTGCCGGCCGGCCCTGCGCAAACCCTGCTGGTGCCTTTGGTTGCCAGTTCGCCGCTGAGACAGGGGATGAAAGCCGGCCCGCCGATGCCGATCAACTTTGAAGGCCAGCGTGTATTGCTGGCCAGCAGCGCCGGTGAGCTGGACCGCAGCCAAGTGGTGTCAGTGACTTTGTCGATGGATCAGCCGAAAGTCGCCCAAAGCATCCTGCTCGAACGTTTCGGCGTGCAGGACGGCGAGGCTGTCACCAAGGCCGCTTATGGCGGTCTGGTAGACGCCTACGGCCAATCGACCAGGGCCAAGTGGCCGGAGAAGGTCAACAGCGACGAGCAATTGAAATCCGCCGCGGCCAAAGAACAGCAACAATTGAAAACCTGGCTGGCCGAGCGCGAGAAGCAGTCCCTGGACAAGTTCGGCGGCTGGACCAAAGGCCCGGCGTTCAAGGCCAGCGGCTTTTTCCGCACTGAAAAGCGTGACGGCCGCTGGTATCTGGTGACGCCGGAAGGGCATCCGTTCTATTCCCTCGGCGTCAACAGCGTGAACCCAAGCGTCAACCAGACCTACGTCGCCGGTCGCGAGTGGATGTTCGAATCCCTGCCCAAACCCGACGAGCCCCTTGCCAGCTATTATGGCGAAGGCGACAACCGTGGCGGCAATGGCGTTGATCAGGGCCGAGCCTACAACGCCGGTCGCTGGTACGATTTCTATGGCGCCAACCTGCAGCGTCTGTATGGCAAACCTTGCGCACCGGGCAGCGACACCAAGGCTGGTGTTGCCGAAGCGGCCAAGGCCGATGCGGTCGAGGCGACGGCTGATAAGATCGCCGAGCAATCAGCCCCTCCTGCGGCGACCGAATCCGCGGCCGGGGTTGCCGACGCGGCCAAGACCGGCGCCGTTGAAGCGTCAGTCGAAAAAGCCGCCGAGCAAGCGACCACCGAACCCTGCAAAGTGGTTTTCGACGAACAACGCTGGGCCAGTCATACCCTCGATCGCCTGCAAGCCTGGGGTTTCAATACGCTCGGCAACTGGAGCGCACCGGTGTTTGGCAACGCTGACCGAGTGCCGTACACCTTGCCGCTGTCGATCGTCGGCGATTACGCCAGCATCAGCACCGGCACCGATTGGTGGGGCGGCATGCCTGACCCGTTCGATCCGCGTTTCGCCATGGCCACCGAACGCGCCGTGGCCATCGCCGCCCGCGACCATCGAGACGATCCGTGGCTGATCGGTTACTTCGCCGACAATGAACTGGCCTGGGCCGGTCCCGGCGATGACCCGAAGGCCCGTTACGCGCTGGCCTACGGCACTTTGAAAATGACCACCGATGTGCCGGCCAAACGTGCCTTCCTCAAACAGCTGCGCGACAAGTACCGCAACCAGGCGGGTCTTTCCAAAGCCTGGGGCATTGATTTGCCGGCCTGGGAATTGATGGAAGACCCGGGTTTCGTGCCACCGCAGCCGAGCGCCGAATACCCGGAAATCGAAGCCGACTTCAAATACTTCCAGAAAGTGTTCGCCGACACCTACTTCAAAACCGTTTCCGACTCGCTCAAATGGCATGCGCCGAACCAGTTGTTGTTGGGTGGCCGCTTTGCTGTCAGCACCCCTGAAGCCGTCGAGTCCTGCGCGCAATACTGCGACGTGTTGAGCTTCAATATGTACACCCTGCAACCCCAGGACGGTTACGACTTCGCCAGACTGCGCAGCCTGGATAAGCCGGTGCTGATCACCGAATTCAATTTCGGATCAAAGGATCGCGGCCCGTTCTGGGGTGGCGTAACAGAACTGGCGAAAGAAGAAGACCGCGGCCCTGCCTACGCCAACTTCCTCAAACAAGCGATGAGCGAACCGTCGATTGTCGGGGTGCACTGGTTCCAGTACCTAGATCAACCGGTGACGGGTCGCCTGCTGGACGGCGAGAACGGTCACTTCGGGTTGGTGGGTATTACTGATCTGCCGTTTCAGGGCTTTGTCGACAGTGTGCGCAAAAGCAACTTGTTGACCGTCGATCAACTTGGCAAAGAGGCCGAGAAGGCTAGGGCCGAGGCGGAAAAAGCTAGTCACGATGCCGAGGGCGGCAGGAAAGGTGAGGCAGGCAAAGGCCCAGGGGAGGGCGCTGGCCATGCGGGCGGACATTCCGCTAATGGCCATTAATCCCTGAGATCGCCAAGATCGCAGCCTTCGGCAGCTCCTACAGGGTGTACTCAACCTCACTGTAGGAGCTGCCGCAGGCTGCGATCTTTTGATCTTGATCTTGAATTGACCGCCCGGCCCGACCCTGTTCCCAAAACCCTCAAGGGCTGGAACAATGCGGGCCACTTTGTAGAGCGTTTATCCGGGAGAGTTGCGGGTGCAGATTCAGGGTCATTACGAGCTTAAGTTCGAAGCGGTGCGCGAAGCGTTTGCGGCACTTTTCGACGATCCTCAGGAGCGTGGCGCGGCATTGTGCATCCGCATTGGCGGGGAAACCGTTCTCGACCTCTGGGGCGGTACCGCTGACAAGGACGGTACCGAAGCCTGGCACAGCGACACCATTGCCAATCTGTTTTCTTGCACCAAGACCTTCACCGCCGTGACCGCGCTGCAACTGGTGGCCGAAGGCAAACTGCAACTGGATGCCCCGGTCGCCCGTTACTGGCCCGAGTTCGCTGCCGCCGGCAAAGAAACCGTGACCCTGCGCCACTTGCTCTGCCATCAAGCCGGCCTGCCTGCGCTGCGCGAGTTGCTGGCCCCTGAAGCACTTTACGACTGGCAGACCATGGTCGATGCCCTGGCCGCCGAAGCGCCATGGTGGACGCCGGGTGAAGGTCACGGTTATGCGGCGATCACCTATGGTTGGCTGGTCGGTGAGTTGCTGCGTCGCGCCGACGGTCGTGGGCCGGGCGAATCCATCGTGGCACGGGTCGCGAAGCCTTTGGGGCTGGACTTCCACGTCGGCCTCGCCGACAAAGAGTTCCATCGCGTGGCGCACATCGCCCGTGGCAAGGGCAACCTCGGCGATGCCGCGGCCCAGCGCTTGCTGCAAGTGACCATGCGCGAACCGACGGCCATGAGCACCCGGGCCTTCACCAACCCGCCGTCTATAATGACCAGTACCAACAAACTGGAATGGCGACGTATGCAGCAGCCGGCCGCCAATGGTCATGGCAATGCCCGCAGCCTGGCCGGGTTCTACGCCGGTCTGCTCGACGGCAGCTTGCTGGAAAGCGAAATGCTCGACGAGCTGACCCGCGAACACAGCATCGGCGAAGACAAGACTTTATTGACCCGGACCCGCTTCGGCCTGGGTTGCATGCTCGATCAACCGGACGTACCCAACGCCACCTATGGCCTCGGCCCACGGGCGTTCGGTCACCCGGGCGCCGGCGGTTCCACCGGTTTTGCTGACCCGGAATACGATGTGGCCTTCGGCTTTGTGACAAATACCCTGGGGCCGTACGTCTTGATGGATCCACGAGCGCAAAAGCTTGTGCGAGTACTGGCCACTTGTCTGTAAATCACGCTTAAGGGGGCCAGGGCCGGAACCCGAAAGCCTTTGTGGTTTCAAAGCGCTGTTTATCCGGGCTAACCCGGTCTGATTTTTCATTACTTCATTTTGTGGATATCCAATGTCATCCAATAAAACTCTCGCCCTGGCCCTGTGCTTCGCTATCACCGGTTGCGCACAAACTCCACAAAATGACGCAGACGGCGGCAGCTGGTGGCCGTTCGGTTCTTCCGACAAGGTTGCGACCAAAGAGCCGGCCCCGGCCCCGCTGAAACCTGCTGCAACAGCCCCTGTCGCCAAGGCTGACAGTGCATCCCCTTGGTACTGGCCGTTCGGTTCCGATGATGGCGCCGCCAAGGTCGCCAAGCCCGAAGTGAAGCCTGAGGTTAAATCTGAAGCCAAACCGGCCGCTGTGGCCAAGGCTGAAGCCGATGCCGGTGGCAATTGGTGGTGGCCGTTCGGCGGTAAGGAGCAGAGCACCGCCAAGGCCGTGCCGATGCCCGATCCGAAAGTCACCCAGGCTTGGCTCGACGACTACGAACCGCGCCTGCGCGAAGCGATCAAGGACAGCAACCTGAAACTTGAGCGCCGCGAAAACGTGCTGGTCGTCACGGCACCGGTAGAAGGCTCGTTCAACCCTGACCGTCCGGCCATGCTGCTGCCGGTAACCCTCGGCCCGTTCACCCGTGTTGCGAAAATCCTCGAAGTCGATCCAAAGACCGCCGTGCTGGTACTCGGTCACAGTGATACGTCGGGCGCCGCACCGGCCAATGTGAAGCTGAGCCAGGAGCGCGCCCAGTCGGTGGCGGCGATCTTCCGTCTCAGCGGTCTGCAGCGTGATCGCCTGATGCTGCGCGGCATGGGTGGTGAGGCTCCGCGTGCCGCCAACGACAGTTCCGAAGGTCGTGCCTTGAACCGTCGCGTCGAGCTGTTGGTGACGCCGGCAAACACCATGGTCGCGTTGCTGAGCAAGTACAACATGCCGGCTCCTGCACCGGTGAAAACTATGATCGCTGCGCAAGACATCAAGCCAGTGGCCAAGCCTGTGACCCCGGCGCCTGCTGCGAAGAAAGCGGCTGTGCCGGCGACGAAAAAGGCACCGGCCAAGAAAGCGGCTGCCAAGGCTCCAGCCAAAAAAGCCGTGGTGAAAAAGACTGCGCCCGCCAAAGCCGCTGTCGACACCAAGAAAGTCGCTGTCGCCGATGACACAAAGAAGTGATTCGTTAACCAAAAGGAATGCGCCATGACCCGGCCCTTGGCAGATATGCGTCGCGACTACACCCGAGATGGCCTGACCGAGGCGCAAGCTCCGGCCGAGCCGTTCGCGCTGTTCCATCAGTGGTTTGCCGACGCGGTGAAAACCGAGCAGGTACCGGTGGAGGCGAATGCCATGACGCTGGCCACCGTCGATCAGGACGGTCGGCCGCATTGCCGCATCCTGCTGCTCAAAGGTTTGGACGAGCAGGGCTTCACCTTCTTCACCAACTACGAAAGCGACAAGGGTCAGCAACTGGCAGTCAATCCATTTGCGGCCATGACGTTCTTTTGGCCAGCCCTGGAGCGCCAAGTGCGCATCGAAGGGCGGGTGGTGAAGGTCACGCCTGAAGAGTCCGACGCTTATTATCAGGTTCGTCCTCTGGGCAGCCGTCTCGGTGCCTGGGCCTCGCCCCAGAGCCGGGTGATCGCCGATCGCGGCGAACTGGAAGCGTTGCTCAAGAACACCGAGCAACGTTTCAGTGACACCCAGCCTCACTGCCCCGAGCACTGGGGCGGTTATCGCTTGCTACCCGAGCGCATCGAATTCTGGCAGGGCCGTCCGAGCCGTCTGCACGATCGCCTCAACTACCGCTTGCAAGGCACCGACTGGGTTCGTGAACGCCTGGCGCCGTAAACAATCTACCGATCGGGATACCCTGCCGCAGCGGCCTCCAGCCACTGAGGCAGGTCCCGCCGCTTGATCTTCTGCGCTTGAGCGTTCGCCAGTTGCTGAAGCATGAAGGCTCTTTTCTGATCGTCTTTACCCGCCAGTGACAACGCCAGATCACGGTCCATCCAGCGTTTGATCCGCACGTACAACCACCAATGGAAGTACAAGCCGGCGACGGTCGTGACAACAATGATGAAGTAATCCATGAAAATCCTTGGGTCAGCGGCGCAGATTTTGTAATTTGACGCTACTGTGTGCTGAGTTCGAAAAAGCGCCTGTATCGGGCCTGAATGAAACCAATTTTATCCGGGTGAAGTCGTGACAGGCGTCAAGCTGCGGAGTTTAATGGATACCTGTCCTATGGAGTTTGATGCTATGCGTAAGTCTGTTCTGCTGGTTGCTTCCTTTTCCACGATGGCGATGTTGCTCACTGGCTGCCAATCGAGCTTGACCGGTGACTCCTACTCCCGTGACGAAGCGCGTCGCGTGCAGACGATTCGCATGGGTACCATCGAAGCCCTGCGTCCGGTGAAAATCGAAGGCACTAAAACCCCGATCGGCAGCGCCGCCGGTGCAGTCGTGGGTGGTGTCGGCGGTAGCGCCATCGGTGGCGGTCGCGGCAGCATCGTCGCAGCGGTCATCGGCGCTGTCGCCGGCGGCCTGATGGGCTCGGCTGCCGAAGAAGGCCTGACCCGTACACAAGGTGTTGAAATCACCGTGCGCGAAGACGATGGCAGCATGCGCGCCTACGTACAACAGGTTCAGGAAAACGAAGTGTTCCGTGTTGGTGAGCGTGTGCGGATTGCTACTGTTGATGGGACTAGCCGCGTTACGCACTAAGCGGGAACGGGTAAAACAAAACCCCGATCAGGTGACTGGTCGGGGTTTTCTTTTTGGCTGTGGGGTTGAACCAGAGCGTTTAATTGCTTGCATAGCAACCGAGCTGAAAATCGTATTGTGGATCGTAGAATGATCGACCGACTAACGTTTCCAGTTTTGTTATCTGCTGGGAATCAAGATCATAGCCATAGATTTCTTCTTCAGCTTCAGTCCAACTCATTATCTCCCTCAGCTGTTCAATGTTGTCTGCGGGGACGGGCACTTCGAATACCAGCGCTTCTGTTTCTTTATCAAAAGCATAAATTACGTGGTTCACGGTTCTATCCTTCTTTTCGGATCTGCCGGCTTATTTTGATTACCTGTTTCAGCATCAAACTCACCAAGATGGCGACCTCGTTTGTCGTACATTTCTACTGCTCCATGCTGATAATCCCATTCTAGAATTCGCCCTTCAGCAGTTCTCCAGCGCATTCGGGTGCCTCTACCTTTGACCCGTGTCTTCTGTTTTGCCGGTGTGGCATCAGGAAAAGCGGTAAGCCCCTTTGGCGCCGGATGATATTTGTGGTCCGCAATACTCACCACAATATAAACCGGCACCACCCCCGAATCCGCCGGAAACACCAGAATGAAATCCTTGTACTCAGGCGGGTACACCGGATTCACGATGATGTTGTCAGCCGCCTTCGTCGGCGGATAAACCCAGATGTGCGGTGCTTGCGGTGCGGCTTCCAGCGCGGGGATACCAAGGATGTTTGAACCGTCCTCGGCCGGTGTCCAGATCAGTTCAACACCATCCCCAAGATCAGCCACCTGCTGACTGCCACGCAAGGTGAATTGCACGACATCGACCATTTCCCAGTCACGGTTTTTGCCGGTGTAGAAACCGTATCCCTTGAGACTGCCGTCAGTCTGTTGCTCGACTCGCAGGCGAACGCGAGTGCGCGCCTGTTTGAGGGATCGCAGTTGATCTTCGGTATAGAGCGAGCTGTCGCCGAGGCTCGACGGGATGACCAGTGCAACCAGCCCCGTCAGCGTGGCGGCAGCGGTGCTGGCGGCGACAGCGGGCAGTGCGGCGAACGCTGAGCCGGCCAAGGCGAAGCTGCCGAAACCCACCGGAATCGCAGTGCCACTGATTTTCTTCAGCGGGATGTCACCGCTTTCATCGGCCTCGCGAGCGCCGAGCAGAACCAGTTCGCCGTAGTCTTTCAGGCTGTCTGTCGGAACAACGCCGGAGGGATTCGTATAGTCGATGATTGCATCGGGCAGCTTGCAGGACTTGGCGAACACGCATCCCGCGCGGACAACGTCGTCCTTTTCTGCCGCGACCTGAAGGCTGTCTTCGAAGGCCTGCTGCCTGGCGAACATGGCGTCGTAGGCATTTTGCCTGGCGTCCCGCTCGGCCAATTCAGTGGCAGTCATGTAGCGGTGGGTGACGTGATGCCCGTCGCCTGAGGGTGGGTTTTGAACCCGCGGGATGTCCTTGTTGCCAGCCACTGATTGTCCTTTCGCTCGTCCATCGGCAACCCCGGAAGAGGGGCTGCGCGACGTTAACGAACGTGGCTAATCGTGGCTGTAGGACGAATCCTGAATGTCGTTAAGAGTGTTCTTTTTCGCTCAGGAAAACAGGTGTAGTGCTCTTGCGACTCGCCGCCGCCGTCACCGCATAACCGATCAATGCCGCCAGAATCGAACCGGTCAGAATCCCCATTCGATCCATCCCGGCGTATTCGCTGGCGCCAGGCACGAAGGCCAGGGAGCCGACAAACAGGCTCATGGTGAAACCGATGCCGCAGAGGATCGCCACACCCAGCACCTGGCCCCAGTTGGCGCCTTGGGGCAGGGCGGCGATGCCGATTTTCACCGCCAGCCAGGTCAGGCCGAACACGCCGACCATCTTGCCCAGCAGCAGGCCGACGGCGATGCCCATCGGCACGTCGTGGGTGAAGCTTTCGACGGTCACGCCGCTCAGTGACAGGCCGGCGTTGGCGAAGGCGAACAGCGGCAGGATGCCGTAGGCCACCCACGGATGCAGGGCATGTTCCAGGGTCAGCAGCGGCGAAGGCTCAGCGTTTTTCGTGCGCAGGGGAATGCAGAAGGCCAGGGTCACGCCGGCCAGCGTGGCGTGTACGCCGCTCTTGAGCACGCAGACCCAGAGGATCAGCCCGATGATCATGTACGGCCCGAGCTTGACCACGCCGAGTCGATTCATCCCGATCAAGGCCGCGATGCAGGCCGCAGCCAGTGCCAGGGACAAGGTCGACAGCGCGCCGGAATAGAAGATCGCGATGATGATAATCGCGCCCAGGTCGTCGATGATCGCCAGGGTCATCAGGAACAGTTTCAGCGACACCGGCACGCGTTTGCCCAGCAGGGCCAGTACGCCGAGGGCGAAGGCAATGTCGGTGGCCGTTGGGATCGCCCAACCACTCAGGGCGGACGGGTTGTCGCGGTTGAGGAACCAGTAGATCAGCGCCGGCACCACCATGCCGCCAATCGCCGCCGCGCCGGGCAACACGATTTGCGATGGTTTCGACAGCTGGCCGTCGAGGACTTCGCGCTTCACTTCCAGGCCGATCAACAGGAAGAACAGGGCCATCAGGCCGTCGTTGATCCACAGCAGCAGCGGCTTGGCGATTTTCAGCGCGCCGATCTGAGCCACCACGGGGGTGTCCAGCAGCCCGCTATAGAGCCACGACAGCGATGAATTGTTGATGATCAGGGCGAGAGCGGCCGCGGCGATCAATAACAGACCGCTGGCAGCTTCCAACTGAAAGAAACGCGTGAACGTGCTACGCAGAGGCAAGGTCGCTCTCCATCGATGAATTCAAAAGGTGGCACACCCTAACCCGTACCGTTAGTTGTTAAAACAAAAGTTATATTCTTTTTTGTTATATGCCGTTACAACGCGGACGGTCAGCAAAGGCCTGAGCCTAGCAGTTGCCGGACGTATTGGACCTCAGCTGTATCTGTGCATGATGTAGGTTCTTTCCTAAGCTTGTGGGCTGAGCCTTGCGACAAGGCCGACTCTTTGCCTGATTCAACGAGAAAACCATCATGAGCGACAACCGACAGTGGGCCCGCGAAGCCATCCGGATCATCGAAGCCGACTTCCAGCGCAGCGCCGATACCCACCTGATCCCCTTGCCGCTGCCGGGGTTGCCGGGCATCGAGTTGTATTTCAAGGATGAGTCGAGTCATCCCACCGGCAGCCTGAAACATCGGCTGGCGCGCTCGTTGTTCCTCTACGCCCTGTGTAACGGCTGGCTCAAACCCGGTGCGCCGGTGATCGAAGCCTCCAGCGGTTCGACGGCGATTTCCGAGGCGTACTTCGCTCGAATGCTGGGCTTGCCATTCATTGCGGTGATGCCGGCGACCACCTCCAAAGAGAAGATCGCGCAAATCGCGTTCTACGGTGGCCAGAGTCATCTGGTGGACGATCCGACCCAGATCTACGCCGAGTCCGAACGCCTGGCTCGCGAACACGACGGGCACTTCATCGATCAGTTCACCTACGCTGAACGCGCCACCGACTGGCGGGCGAACAACAACATCGCCGAATCGATCTTCCAGCAGATGCGCTTCGAGCAGCACCCGGAACCGAGCTGGCTGATTTCCAGCCCCGGCACTGGCGGCACCACCGCAACACTCGGCCGTTACGTGCGCTATCGCCAGCACTGCACCCGCGTGCTGTGCGCCGATGCCGAGCGTTCGGTGTTCTTCGATTATTACCAGACCGGCGATGCCAGCCTGCGCCTGGATTGCGGGTCACGGATTGAAGGGATTGGCCGGCCGCGAGTGGAAGCGTCGTTCCTGCCCAAGGTGATCGATGCGATGGTCAAAGTGCCGGACGCGTTGTCGCTGGCGGCCATGCATTACCTGGCGCAGCGTTTGGGGCGACGGGTTGGCGGATCGAGCGGGACCAACCTGATCGGCGCCTTGATGGCGGCCCAGCAGATGGTGGCGGCAGGGGAGTCGGGGTCTATCGTGGCGATTCTGTGCGATGGCGGCGAGCGCTATGCCACCACCTATTACGATCAGGCCTGGCTCAAGGCCCAGGGGTATGAGTTGAGTGGTTTGATGGATGCCGTGGCGGCGAGTGTCGAGCGCGGCGAGCCGCTGCCGGCCAGCGTGTTGCGCGCCAATATCTGAGATGTTTCAGACGCTGAAGACCCTTGTGGGAGCCGGGCTTGCCCGCGATGGCGGATTCAAATTCAACAAAGATGTTGACTGATCCACCGCTATCGCGGGCAAGCCCGCTCCCACAGGTAATGTGTTGTTTCGGTATTTGTGTATCAGGCTTCGAGGCCGAGGATGTCTCGGGCCACTGCTTCGGCAATCCGAATCCCGTCGACACCCGCTGACAGAATCCCGCCCGCATAACCCGCGCCTTCACCCGCCGGGAACAAGCCCTTCACGTTCAGGCTTTGCATCGACTCGTTACGGGTAATCCGCAGTGGCGACGAGGTGCGCGTCTCGATCCCGGTCAACACGGCGTCGTGCAGCGAGTAGCCACGAATCTGCTTCTCGAACGCCGGCAAGGCTTCGCGAATGGCTTCGATGGCGAACGCCGGCAAAGCCAGGGCCAAATCGCCCAAGGCAACACCCGGCTTGTAGGACGGTTCGACGCTGCCCAACTCGGTCGACGGTTTGCCGGCAATGAAGTCGCCAACCAGTTGCGCCGGTGCTTCGTAATTGCTGCCGCCCAACACAAAAGCGTGGGATTCCAGGCGTTCCTGCAACTCGATGCCAGCCAGTGGGCCACCTGGATAATCGACTTCCGGGGTGATCCCGACGACGATCCCGGAGTTGGCGTTGCGCTCGTTACGCGAGTACTGGCTCATGCCGTTGGTGACCACGCGGTTCGGCTCGGAGGTCGCTGCCACCACGGTGCCGCCCGGGCACATGCAGAAGCTGTAGACCGAACGACCGTTGCTGGCGTGGTGCACCAGTTTGTAGTCGGCAGCGCCGAGTTTCGGGTGCCCGGCGTATTTGCCCAGGCGCGCGCGGTCGATCAGCGATTGCGGGTGCTCGATGCGGAAACCCACCGAGAACGGCTTGGCTTCCATGAACACACCACGGCCGTGAAGCATGCGGAAGGTGTCCCGGGCACTGTGGCCGAGGGCCAGAATCACGTGTTTCGAATGGATCTGCTCACCGCCATTGAGCTCGACGCCGACCAGTTGGCCGTCCTCGATCAACACATCGGTGACACGCTGCTGGAAGCGCACTTCGCCGCCCATGGCGCGAATCTGCTCACGCATGTTTTCCACTACACCGGTCAGACGGAACGTACCGATGTGCGGTTTGCTGACGTAGAGGATTTCTTCCGGCGCGCCGGCCTTGACGAACTCGTGCAAGACTTTGCGACCGATGAATTTCGGGTCTTTGATCTGGCTGTAAAGCTTGCCGTCGGAGAACGTCCCCGCGCCGCCTTCACCGAATTGCACGTTGGACTCGGGGTTGAGCACGCTTTTGCGCCACAGGCCCCAAGTGTCCTTGGTGCGCTGACGCACTTCGGTGCCACGTTCGAGGATGATCGGCTTGAAGCCCATCTGCGCCAGCAGCAGCCCGGCGAAAATCCCGCAGGGGCCGAACCCGACCACGATCGGGCGCTGGCTCAGGTCGGCCGGCGCCTGGCCGACCTCTTTGTAGCTGACATCCGGCGCCACGCTGACGTTACGGTCATCGGCGAATGTGTGCAGCACCGACGCCTCATCGCGAACGTTGAGGTCGATGGTGTAGATGAAGCACAGTTCGGAGGACTTTTTGCGCGCATCGTAGCTGCGCTTGAACAAGGTGAAATCGAGCAGGTCATCACTGGCGATGCCCAGGCGCTGCACGATGGCAGGGCGCAGGTCTTCTTCGGGATGGTCGATCGGCAGCTTGAGTTCGGTGATTCGTAACATGACGGGATCCGGTTCGCGGGGCGCACAACTGCGCCAAGGCGTTTGAAGCCCGCGATTATAAGCCTCAAAGGATGATTCCCGTGAGGCAAAAACGATCAGTCGTTACGCGATCCGCCGAAATACCCACAGCCGCGTTGCACTTGGCCATCGATGCGCAGTTCGGCGCTCATGTGCTGCACGCTGCCGGTGCTGCTGTCGACGCAGCGTTGCGGCGCGACCCAGAGCTCGATGCGCTGATTGTTGGCTTCGGTGCTCAGGTTGAAACGGCCATCGCCCAGTTGCTCTTCAACGTACGGCAGGGCCAAGGGCGGCTGGCCGGCGCGGTCGATGACCATGCCTTTGCCGCTGACTTTGACGTTCCATTCAGGGCCATGGCCGGCGGCGCGCAGAGTCAGCTGTTTGAAATTGGGATCGTCGCACGCCGTGCCCGAACGCTCGACGCGGTATAGCTGCCCCAGATCGAGCCGGCTATCGGCACCACTGGCAACGATCCGGCCACGCACGTCAGCAAACAACTTGCCCTGATCATCGGCCAGGGTCGCGGCCTCTTGCAGGACGCTGGTGCCGCCGGTGTCATTGACCACATAACTGCGCTGCTCATTGCACGGCTGGAACAGCAACTTGCCGTCGGCCGCCGTCAACTGGCCCTGCATGCGGGTCTGGCCCACATGGGAAGCACTTTCGCGCGGCCCATCAAGCAACTGGCAGGCGGCGAACAGCGGAAGCAGGGCAACAAGCACTAAGGAACGGGCAACACGCATCTTTGAGTCTCCTGACAAGTGTCGCCACGTTACTTAGCCTGACCGCTCATCACAACCCTGCAAAGCAAGATCAAAAGATCGCAGGCTGCGGCAGCTCCTACAGGGGGTACGCCGAGCCTTTTGTAGGAGCTGGCGAAGCCTGCGATCTTTTGATTCTGGCGGTTTAGCCGACGCGGTAAGTCTGGCCGGTCTGTAAGCCTTCTACGCTTTTGGCGTAGGCCAGCGCCACTTCGGCGGCGGGCACCGGTTTGAAACCACGGAAGTACGGGGCGTAGCTACCCATGGCTTCGACCAGCACGTTCGGGCTGACCGAGTTGATGCGCAGGCCGCGCGGCAGTTCGATCGCCGCTGCACGGACGAAGCTGTCCAGGGCGCCGTTGACCATGGAGGCTGAGCTGCCGGTACGAATCGGATCGTGGCTGAGGATGCCGGTGGTGAAGGTGAATGATGCACCGTCATTGGCGAATTCCCGGCCGATCAGCAGCAGGTTGACCTGGCCCATCAGCTTGTCCCGCAAGCCGAGCTCGAAATCTTGTTCGGTCATGGTCGCCAGCGGCACGAAGTTGACGCTGCCAGCGGCGCAGATCAGGGCATCAAAGTTGCCGGTCTGTTGGAACAATTTGCGGATCGAGGCGCTGTCACTGATGTCGACCTGGAACTCACCGCTTTTACGGCCGATACGGATGATTTCGTGGCGCTGGGACAGTTCATGGTCAATCGCCGAACCGACGGTGCCAGAGGCGCCAATCAAAAGAATTTTCATCGTGCTGTACCTGAATGGGTTGGATTTAAATATAAGTTTAGAGTGGTTTTTTCCATTGATAAGCGGGCTAATAGGCAACCTTTGGTTTTCAAATGGAAACAATCCGATGAGCGAAATGGACGATCTGGCGGCGTTCGCGGTGTTGATCGAGGCGGGTAGTTTCACCCTGGCCGCCCAGCAATTGGGTTGCAGCAAAGGGCAACTCTCCAAGCGCATCAGCCTGCTGGAAACGCGGTTTTCCGTGGTGTTGCTGCAACGCACCACTCGCCGCTTGAGCCTGACGGCGGCGGGCGCGGCGCTGTTGCCGCAAGCCCAGGCGCTGGTGGTTCAAGTCGAGCGAGCGCGTCAGGCCTTGGCGCGGTTGAAAGACGACATGGCCGGCCCGGTGCGGATGACGGTTCCGGTTTCACTGGGGGAAACCTTCTTTGACGGCGCGCTGCTGGAGTTTTCCCGGCAGTACCCCGAGGTGCAGATCGAGCTGGAGCTCAACAATAATTACCGTGACCTGTCCCGGGACGGTTTCGACCTGGCGATCCGCTCGGAAGTGGCCAACGACGAACGCCTGGTTGCCCGACCGCTACTGGCCTGGCACGAGATGACCTGCGCCAGCCCTGCGTACCTTGAGCGATTCGGTGAACCACTGACGCCTCAGGCGCTGGCTGAACACCGCTGCCTGCTCAACAGTCATTACAGCGGTCGCGAAGAATGGCTCTATCACCAGCAGCACGAGTTACTGCGGGTGCGAGTGTCGGGGCCGTTCGCCAGCAACCATTACAACCTGCTGAAAAAAGCCGCACTGACCGGCGCGGGCATTGCGCGTTTGCCGTCGTACTTGCTGCAAGAGGAATTGGCTGACGGGCGTTTGCGCTGGCTCCTGCGCGATTATCAGACTCGCAGCATGCCGATGTACCTGGTGCACCCGTATCAAGGTGGTTTGCCGAAACGTACCCAAGTGCTGGCGGATTATTTGATGGGTTGGTTCAAGCGCAGTGGTGAGGCGTTGGATCGGCTTCGACGGTGACTGGAATTTGTGTAATTGGATCGGCTGTAGCGGTAACGGCGATGGATGCAATTGGATCGACTAATGACGATCTGCGTAGGAGCTGCCGAAGGCTGCGATCTTTTGATTTTGTTCTTCTCGGAGTCGCTGAAAATCAAGATCAAAAGATCGCAGCCTTCGGCAGCTCCTACAGGGGATATCTATCCGAAGTTTAGCGGGCGTAACGCTTGGCAATCAGATGATCGATCGACAACTTGCCCGGCCCGGTCGCCATCAAGTACAGCAACACCGCAACCCAGGTGCCGTGGGTTGGATAGGCATCGGGGTACACGAACAGCTGAATAGTCAGCGTCATACCCAGCAGTGCCAAAGCCGAAAAACGTGTGGCGAAGCCGATCAGAATCAGCACCGGAAAGAAATGCTCGGCGAAGGCTGCCAGGTGCGCCGCCAGTTCCGGGGAGAGTAGCGGCAGGTGATATTCGCTCTGGAACAACGGAATAGTCGAGTCCGCCAGCCTTGGTACGCCGAGTTCAAAGGTGCCGTCGATCAAGTCGATGACCAGGCCTTCCACCTTGGTTTGCCCGGACTTCCAGAACACCGCGGCAATGGAAAAACGCGCGATAAAGGCGATCAGGCTGTGGGGGATTTTTTCCAGCAGCGCGATGGCGCGGGCGATGGGGTTCTGGTGGGTGTTCATGGCGATACCTTCTGGTGTAAATGAGTAATGACGTTGTGGCTGATCAGCAGCGCCAGGGTTTGGCTGAGGTCGAAGGCCGGCGCTGTCTCTAACGCTTGGGTCAGGGATTGGCCGTTTTGCAGGTGCTGAATGAAGATGCTGGTGCCGTGGTCGATGGCGAAAACCTCAACCTCCAGGCCATTGCGCAACACCAGTGCGTTTTGCCCGTGGTCGAGGTCGATCCCGGCCAGCGTCGCGTCCTGTTGATGCGCGGCCCAGATTGCAACCACGGCAAAGGCTGAAGTCAGCAGATTCAGGGAGGGATGAAATCCGACCGTCAGCTCGCTCAACGCCTGCGGGTCCGACAGCGCGGCAGCGATCTGCTCATGGCTCAGGGGCTGCGCATCGGCGGCGTGATAGGCCTGAACGCGTAACCGCTCCAATCGTGCCACGTCGGCCAGATACGGCACGCAGGCTGCTGGCTCAAAGCTGTCGATGAACTCGGCGAGGTTCTTGCCGTAGTCGTTGATGAGTGGGCCTTGCGGCGGGCAACGCTGCACATACAGCCCCGCCATCGCCCGAAAGAATTCATCGCCCACCAACTGCGAAACCACCGGGTAACTGTCGGCCAGGGCGTTGATCAGCGAGCTCTGCACATTGTTGCGATACACCGCGAAACGGCTGGCGGGATCGGCGCCATTGGCGCTGAACAAACCCTCGGGGCAGGACCGTTGCGGATCGAGCAGGGCGGCGGCAAAAGCGGCTTGAGTGCTCATGGCCGGCCCCCCGCGCAATGCAGCAACTCATCGGCCTGACGGGCTTCGGCATGCAGCACGCTGAAGGCCGGTAACTGGTTGTCGCGCTCGATCAACGTGGCGATCGGGCCGATTCGTTCCAGTACTC
The DNA here is from genome assembly GCF_032424305.1 of Pseudomonas sp. JV414. Taxonomy (NCBI): domain Bacteria; kingdom Pseudomonadati; phylum Pseudomonadota; class Gammaproteobacteria; order Pseudomonadales; family Pseudomonadaceae; genus Pseudomonas; species Pseudomonas sp. JV414. The sequence goes on from NZ_VYKC01000021.1 coordinate 142,878, forward strand.
GCTTGTACAGCGTCCACACCGCGTTATCGATGGGCGCACCGTGATCGTCGATGAGCAGACGATCGCCGAGGCTGTCGGTGTCTTCGGCAAACCCGGCCAGATGAATCTCTCCCACCGCCTGCAGCGGCAGCGCGTCGATGTAGGCCAGCGGATCCCTTTGGTGATTGATGCAGGAGACGTAGACGTTGTTGACGTCCAGTAGCAGGCCGCAGCCAGTGCGGCGAATGACTTCGCTGATGAAGTCGGCTTCATCGATTGTCGAGCGCTGGAACGCCAGATACGTCGCCGGATTCTCCAGCAGCATCGGGCGTTTGAGGGTGCTTTGCACCTGATCGATGTGCTCGCAGACGCGGTTCAGCGTCGGCGCATCGTAGGCCAGGGGCAGCAGGTCATTGAGAAACACCGGACCATGGCTGGACCAGGCCAGGTGTTCGGAAAAGGATTGGGGTTGATAGCGTTCGATCAGCGCGGCAAGCCTTTGCAGGTGCTGGCCATCCAGCGGACCTTCGGCACCAATGGACAGGCCAACGCCGTGTAGCGACAGCGGATAATGCTCGCGAATCAACCCCAGAAAATGATGAAACGGGCCGCCGGCCACCATGTAGTTTTCGGCGTGGACTTCGAAGAAACCGATGTCCGGTTGTGCACCGAGCACTTCACCAAAGTGCCCGGTCTTGAGCCCCAGCCCGGAGCGGGGCGGGAGCCCGGAAGATAAATAGTTCATGGTCGACACTCAGGCTGGGTGCTGATTACGACTTGGCTTTGTAGGCTTCCAGTTGGCCAAAACCGGTTGGCGAGGTTTGGCTCATCGTGGTGGTGCAGGTGCCCTTAGGGACGAGTTTCCAGGCATTGGCCTGGTAATCGGTTTTTGCAGTGCCGGCGCAAGTGGTGCCAGCGCCTGCGGCGCAATCGTTCTTGCCTTTCATGGCCACGCCGAAGCATTTTTCCATGTTGTCGTCAGCGGCATGGGCAGTGGAGACAGCGGCAATGCTCAAGGCAGAACCGAGGGCCAGAACCAGGGCGGTGGCGGACAGGGTGCGGGTGGTAGCAGTCATGATGTTTCTCCGAAATTGAGCTTGGATTGGCAAGCGTTTGTGCTTGCTTACTGCTCTAGAGAAACGACAGGGCGATGCGTTACAGCCCCAACGAAAAAAACTCAAAAAACACGCAGACCCCCGTAGGAGCTGCCGAAGGCTGCGATCTTTTGACTTTGATCTTTTCTGAAACACTGAAGATCAGGATCAAAAGATCGCAGCCTTCGGCAGCTCCTACGGAGATCTTCATTGTTGTGAGGTTTGTGTCAGGCATAAAAAAACGGCCGCGAAGGCCGTTTTTTTGTTTACCGCCAAGGCTCAACCACCAAGATACGCTTCGCGCACTTTCGGGTCGGTCAACAGCGCTTCACCTGTCCCTGTCATCACCACCCGGCCGTTTTCCAGCACGTAGGCACGGTCAGCGATTTTCAGTGCCTGGTTGGCGTTCTGCTCCACCAAAAACACCGTTACACCGTCCTTGCGCAGTTGTTCGATGATGTCGAAGATCTGCTGGATGATGATCGGTGCCAGGCCCAGCGATGGCTCGTCGAGCAGCAACAGCTTGGGCTTGCTCATCAGCGCACGGCCGATGGCGAGCATTTGCTGTTCGCCGCCAGACATGGTGCCGCCGCGTTGGGCGAAACGTTCTTTCAGGCGTGGGAAAAGTCCGAGGACCTTGTCCATCTGTTCCTGATAATCGCCCTTGTCGGTGAAGAATCCGCCCATGGCGAGGTTCTCTTCCACGGTCAGACGGGCAAACACCCGACGACCTTCCGGGACCACGGCGATGCTTTTACGCATGATGTGCGACGAGTCCTGGCCGACGAGCTCTTCGCCCATGTAGCGGATGCTGCCGCTGTGGGCTTGCGGCGAACCGCAGAGGGTCATCAGCAGGGTCGACTTGCCGGCACCGTTGGCGCCGATCAGGGTCACGATCTCGCCCTGGCGGACTTCGACGTTGACGCTGTGCAGCGCCTGGATCTTGCCGTAGAAGGTGGAAACGTTTTCGAACTGCAGCATTTACGCTTCCCCCAGGTAGGCTTTGATCACTTCAGGATTGTCGCGGATCTGTTCCGGCGTGCCATCGGCCAGGGGCGTGCCCTGGTTGATCACGACGATGTGGTCGGAAATGCTCATGACCAGTTTCATGTCGTGTTCGATCAACAGCACGGTGACGTTGTGCTCTTCACGCAACATGCTGATTAGCGCTTTGAGGTCTTCGGTTTCCTTCGGGTTCAGGCCGGCGGCCGGTTCGTCGAGCATGAGGATCCGCGGACGGGTCATCATGCAGCGAGCGATTTCCAGACGACGTTGCTGACCGTAGGCCAGGGTGCCGGCCGGACGGTTGGCGAACGCCTTGAGGTTGACCTTGTCCAGCCAGTACTCGGCGAACTCCATGGCTTCACGTTCGCTTTTGCGAAAGCCCGGTGTCTTGAACAGACCGGCCAGGAAGTTGGTGTTCAGGTGACGGTGTTGGGCGATCAAGAGGTTCTCGACCGCGGTCATGTCCTTGAACAGCCGTACGTTCTGGAAGGTCCGCACCACACCTTTGAGGGCGATCTTGTGGCCGGGCAGGCCTTCGATTGGCTCGCCGTCGAGCAGGATGCTGCCGCCGCTCGGTTTGTAGAAACCGGTCAGGCAGTTGAACACGGTGGTCTTGCCGGCGCCGTTGGGGCCGATCAATGCCACCACCTGTTTTTCTTTCACGCTCAGGGCTACGCCGTTGACCGCCAGCAAGCCGCCGAAGCGCATGCTCAAGTTGTCTACTTTAAGGATCTCACGGCTCATTTGCGCGGCTCCGCTCTTAATTTAAGTTCGGGGCGTTGCATCGGCAGCAGACCTTGAGGACGCCAGATCATCATCAGCACCATCAAGGCGCCGAACATCAACATGCGGTATTCACTGAACTCACGCATCATTTCCGGCAACAGGATCATCACCGTGGCGGCGAGTACGACGCCCAGTTGCGAGCCCATGCCGCCCAGCACCACGATGGCGAGGATGGTCGCCGACTCGATGAAGGTGAAGGACTCCGGTGTCACCAGGCCTTGGCGCGCGGCGAAGAAGCTACCGGCGAAACCGGCGAACGCAGCACCGAGGGTGAAGGCCGACAGCTTGATGACCGTAGGATTGAGCCCCAGCGCACGGCAGGCGATTTCGTCTTCACGCAGCGCTTCCCAGGCACGGCCCAGGGGCATGCGCAGCAGACGGTTGATGACGAACAGGGCGAACAGCGACAACAACACCGCGATCAGGTAAAGGAAGATCACCTTGTTTACCGGGTTGTAGGTCAGGCCGAAGTACTCGTGGAAGGTCTGCAGTCCATCTGCGGCAGTTCTATCGAAGGTCAGCCCGAAAAGCGTTGGCTTGGGAATGTTGCTGATGCCGTTCGGGCCGCCGGTGAGGTCGGTCAGGTTACGCAGGAACAGACGGATGATTTCACCGAAACCCAAGGTCACGATTGCCAGGTAGTCACCGCGCAAACGCAGCACCGGGAAACCGAGCAGGAAGCCAAACGTGGCCGCCATCATCCCGGCAATCGGCAGGCAGATCCAGAAGCTCAGGCCATAGTAGTGCGACAGCAGCGCGTAGCTGTAGGCGCCCACGGCGTAGAAGCCGACATAACCGAGGTCGAGCAGACCAGCCAGGCCGACCACGATGTTCAGGCCCAGGCCGAGCATCACGTAGATCAGCACCAGGGTGGCGATGTCCACCGCCCCGCGGGAGCCGAAGAACGGCCAGACCAGTGCACCCACGACTAACGCGATGATGATCCAGCGTTGAGTCGTCGGCAGGGTCAGGAAGTGACTGGCCTTGGCCGGCATCACCGGCAGGTTGGGCGAGGCTTTCCAGGCCGAGCTGATCTGCTGGTCGAACAGCACCCGCAAGAACATCAGCACCGAGCACACGGCAATGGTGATCAGCGTTGCAGTGCTGGTGCCATGGACTTCGAGGTTGATGCCGACAATGGTCAGTTTCAGACCGAGTACCGGGTAGGCAACAGCCCACACCAGCAAGGCGCTGAACAACGCCTGTTTAAGATTCCTAGTCATACTTTCTCAACCTCCGGACGGCCCAACAGGCCGGTTGGCCGGAACAACAACACCAGAACCAATAGACCGAACGCCACGACGTCCTTGTACTGGTCGCCGAAAATATCGGCACCAAAGGCTTCCGCCACCCCAAGCACCAGCCCGCCGAGCATTGCGCCGGGGATGCTGCCGATACCGCCCAATACTGCGGCGGTGAAGGCCTTGAGGCCGACCAGGAAACCGGCGTTCGGGTTGATCACGCCGTATTGCATGCTCAGCAGCACAGCCGCGATGGCCGCCAGTGCCGCACCGATGACGAAGGTCAGGGCGATGATGTTGTTGGTGTTGATACCCAAGAGGTTGGCCATCTTGATGTCTTCGGCACAGGCGCGGCAGGCGCGACCCAGGCGAGAACGGGAGATGAACAGCGTCAGGCCGAGCATGGCGACCAGGGTCACCACGAACACCACGATTTGCATGTAGGAAATCAGCACTTCATGTGCGCCACCTGGCCCGATGGCGAAGTTGCCAGGGATCAGGTTGGAGATGGATTTGTCCTTGGAGTCTTGCGCCAGCAGAACCGTGTTCTGCAGGAAGATCGACATGCCGATGGCGGAGATCAGCGGGATCAGACGGTTGCTGCCGCGCAGGGGGCGATAGGCGATCCGTTCGATGCTGTAACCGTAGGCACTGGTAACGACGATGGTCGCGATGAAAGCCGCGGTCATCAAGAGCGGGACACTGTCGAGCCCCATCATGGCCAGCCCGGCGATGGCGATGAACGCCACGTAAGAGCCGATCATGTACACCTCGCCGTGGGCGAAGTTGATCATTCCAATGATGCCGTAAACCATCGTATAGCCGATGGCGATCAGGGCATACGTGCTGCCAACGGTCAGACCGTTAACCAGCTGTTGGAAAAAGTGATAGATGTCAGGCATTACAGCGCTCCTAAAAACCTGATACGCATTTCACTGGTGGAGTCATTTTCCCGCTCGAGCCCCGTGGATCTGCATCCACTTCGAATTCGAGGTTTGCCAGCGAACCGCTGATGACGGTTTTGAGATTTTCAGGTGGGGAGACTGGCGGATCACGCCAGCGCGGCCCAATTACGTTCGTAAAACAAAGCCCACGGCACGCCGTGGGCTTTATTGGCAGTCAGTCAGGCCAAGGCCTTACTGAGGCGAAACTTCAGTTTTAGGTTTGCCGAAGTGCCACTGGTAAACCACGAATTTGAAGTCCTTCAGATCGCCCTTGTCGTCGAAAGACAGGTCGCCGGTCGGGGTTTTGAACGTGCCCTTGTGGATAGCTTCAGCCACTTTGGTGGTGTCTTCGCTCTTGGCGGCCTTGATGCCTTCGGCGATGACTTGCACAGCCGAGTAGGCCGGGAACACGAACGGACCGCTCGGGTCTTCTTTCTTGGCTTTGAACGCGTCAGCCAGGGCGATGTTGGCCGGATCCTGGTCGAAGGATTTCGGCAGGGTCACCAGCAGGCCTTCGGAAGCTTCCTTGGCGATCTGCGAAATGGAGTCGTTACCCACGCCTTCCGGACCCATGAACTTGGCTTTCAGGCCTTTTTCCTGGGATTGACGCAGAAGCAGACCCAGTTCCGGGTGGTAGCCGCCGTAGTAGACGAAGTCGACGTTGGCTTGCTTGAGCTTGGAGACCATCGAAGAGAAGTCTTTGTCGCCAGCGTTGATGCCTTCGAACACGGCAACCTTGACGCCTTTGGCTTCCAGGGTTTTCTTCACGGCGCTGGCGATGCCTTCACCGTATTGCTGTTTGTCGTGCAGAACAGCAACGATTTTCGGTTTGACGTGATCGGCGATGTAGTTACCGGCGGCAGGGCCCTGGGCGCTGTCCAGACCGATGGTCCGGAAGATCATTTTGTAGCCGCGAGTGGTGATGTCCGGGCTGGTGGCAGCCGGAGTGATCATGATCACGCCTTCGTCTTCGTAGATGTCGGACGCCGGTTGAGTGGAGCTGGAGCACAGGTGACCAACCACGAACTTGACGCCGTCGTTGACGACTTTGTTCGCGACAGCAACCGCTTGTTTTGGATCGCAGGCATCGTCGTATTCAACGGCTTCGAGTTTCTTGCCGTCGACGCCACCCTTGGCGTTGATTTGTTCGATGGCCATTTTGGAGCCACTGAACTGCATGTCGCCGTATTGGGCTACAGGGCCGGTTTTAGGGCCGGCGATGCCGATCTTGATGGTGTCAGCGGCGAACGAATGGCTGGCAACCCCGGCCAGAACCATAGCGGCAAACAGTTTTGAAATCTGCTTAGTAGCCTTAGTCATAGTGCTCCACTCTTACTGTTGTAGTTTTTATAGTCCTGGCGCCGTAGCAGCAGAACCGGGTCAGATATCGTTGATATCCTCCGGAAAATGCCCCCGGCAACTGTACCGGTACAGTGTAGAGCGCCGATTGTTAGCCTGGGAAGCTGGCGCCAGGGGGCAAAACCTGAGGGTGTCGCTTTATTGAAAGAAAAAGACAGAATCACGGCGGGATGTTAGCTGGCTAATACTTGAGTTCAGCAGCATTCCCTGGCTTTCCTGCTTTTTTCAATCGGTAATGCAATTGCATCCGGGTTTTTCTGGCGCAATACCGACGTTATCATTCACGTCGATTTTCTTTGCGGACAGAAGCCCATGACTCAAGAACCTAGCACCCTCTATGCCAAGCTGCTTGGTGAGACCGCATCTATTACCTGGAAAGAGTTGGAGCCGTTCTTCGCCAAGGGTGCCCTATTGTGGGTCGATCCAGGCCTGGATTTGATCGCTGCAGCAGAAGCAGTGGCAACCGATGAAGGCGAGAAAGTCGCTGCCTGGCTGGCCGCCGACAAGGTCGCCAAGCTGTCTGAAACGCGGGCGCTGGATCTTTTCGAGCGCGATCCGGAGCTTTGGGCCGTGGTGGTTTCGCCGTGGATTCTGATCCAGGAAAGGGCGACGAGCTGAGTCTATGCACTTAATTGGTGCGCATCTTTGCCGGTGAAAAGTGTGTAGCCGAGTAGCGTGATGGCATGTTGCCGTAGAGAAAGGCCACAGAAGGGTCTTGGCGAGGGTGACGTAAACGTAACGGGAACAGTTTATTGAGCAGCCGATTGGCTGCTTAATTGTTTCTGGATGTTGGTAAATCGGTGGCTGATGCGGTGAGTATCAGACCGCTTTCGCGAGCAAGCCCGCTCCCACATTTAACCGGGTTCCTCCAGAAGGAATGCGATCAAATGTGGGAGCGGGCTTGCTCGCGAATGGCGGCGCCGCGGTTTAAGCGGTCTTGCCCGTATGGTTATTAAGTGAAATAACCTTGGTCTTGCCAATCCGGTGACGGTAAATCTCGCGCAGATACTTGATCGCCTTCTTCACGCAATCCCGGGACAAACGAATGTCATTGATCGAGACGAACTTGTCCTTGTCGTTGATCAGCTCGCGGTACTTTTTCTCATACATCGGTTTGATCGCGTACCAGTTGGTATCGAGGATTTTCGCCGGGTTTTCGAATTCGTTGAGCAGCTCGTCGATGCGGTCTTCGTCGAAGTCTTCATTGATGATGAAGTCCAGGATCGAGTTATCCAGCGTCTCGTCGAAGCGGTACGGGTTTTTCGCGAAGCAGCGCTTGATGAAGGCCACGATCAGCGTCAGGAAGTCGTCCGACAGGCAAGGGCTCTTGGCGATCAAAGTGGTCAGCGACAGGTTGGCCGAGGCGCCGATCACCAGTGCATAACGCTTGAGCGTGGTGTTGGGGAACAGGCTGTTAAGGTGAGTCTTGAGCCGGTTCAGGTCCATGTAGGACAGCTTGTAGTCTTTGGGCAGCGAAACAATCGATACCACCGACGAGCAATTCTTGAAGAAGTGCAGGTCGTGCAACGCGGCCGCGTCGTAACCCGAGTTCTTGTACTGCTCAAGCGAGGCGCGATAGCGCTTGGACTCGATCGGCAACAGGCTGATGCCTTCGATCGCCTGGGTGACCTTGTTGAAGTGCGGCAGGTCGATGGAGCGGAAGAACAGGTCGTCGATGTTCAGGCGCTGCGGCTCTTTCTCGAACACTTTGAACTTGTCGCTGCTCGGCGGCGGAGTTTCCGGCACCACGGACTCGGCGTAGGCAATTGCCACCGGGCCGGCCAGGCTCATGAACAGGTCGTTGGCGTCCAGGCGAATGGTTTCGCCGATGTCGATGCCGGCACGACGGAAATAGTTCTGGTCGTAGTCGGTGGTGACCGCCTGCGCTGTCAGAATGTTGAAGATCTGCTGTGAGATGTACTGGTTGGCGTGCTTTTCCATGGCATTGACATCAATGTTCTGGATGTTGCCGTCATCGCTTTCTTCGGCATAACGCATGATGTCGTTGGAAATCAGCATCATCGCGTTCCATGGGCGGATACGACCCATGACGCTGGCTTCACTGCTGTCTTCGTTGGCGAAGTTGTAGGAGAAGTCCCACTCTTCCGACAGGTATTTGCACAGCAGGCGACCGGCGTTGATGTGCAGCGCCTCGGACATTTCGCTGCGGTGATCGGAAATGTTCGGCAGTACGCAAATACCGCTGGTGAAGATCGGCTCGAAGACGAAGGAATGACCGCTCTTGCTGTCGTGCTCGTCCACAGGCTTGGTGTCGAACGTCTTGTTCATGTATGAGTGCTGCTGGGCCAGGCCGAACTCAGAGGCCATGCCCGAACCGGTACCGCCGCCGGCGCTGAAGATCGAGAAATACAGGCGCGACTGGTTGGCCTTGATCCCGCAGCTGTCGATCAGGTACGAGTGAATCATCTTCCAGTCAGGGCTGGAAAACCGCTGGGTGTCCTTGTTCAGGATGATCTTGGCCAGGTATTGGCCGAGGATCGGCGCGTTACCGGCGCCACCGGCGTGGACTTCCGACAAGTCCATGATTTTCATTTTGCTGTAGTCGCGCAAAAAGCCGCTTTTTTCGCCCTTGCGCGAGAAACGGATGCGACCGGCGATGTCCTTGTCCAGGTCGCCGAGCATCACCAGCGGCTCGACCAGAAACACCGGTTTGCTGGCCTTGTTCGTCCCCAGGCGCAGGTTATTGCGAATCCACTGCGCCGGGCTGTAGCCCTTTTCGGCGTAGCGTTTGTCCGGCGACAGGCGGTCTTCGTTGTTGAATTCGTTGAGGTAGAACTTGCGGGCGTTGTACACCAGCTCCGCCACGTCCAGCGCGATGTTCGAACCACAGCGGCCCAGGCCGATCAGGCACACCGACGGGAATTCCTGATCGCTGTGCTGTTCGTTGTCACCTTCCAGGTGCGGCGGGCGCGGGAACACCAGGTCGCGCAGGCCGTCGAGGTTGTCGAGGATACGGTCGGTATTGGTTTCGGTGAAGTACAGGTATTGCTGAGTCGCCAGCGGACGCGACGGGGTCAATGGCTTCGACGATGAGGGGCTGTTCGCCGCGGGGCTCAAGGTCAGGTCGGATACCGCGGTGGCCGGATTATTTTTAGAAGTCATTGTGCGCCATATACCTGGACTGGTCGGCTCGGCGACAAGTGTCATCGAGTCATCACGGAATGGGATCTCGCGTCTTTTTTTGCAGCGCGAATGTGGCCCAAGAGTCAGGGCCTGGGCCTGAACATCGCTCGGGGGAATCCTTTCCTTATTCATGATGAATCGGCCAATATTCGACGATCTTTAATCAAAAAGAGGCTAAATGATGGCAACGTTACCTGCGCTGGGGTTTGCCGGAATCGGTCTGATGGGCTTGCCGATGTGCCGACGCCTGTTGGCGGCGGGTTATCCGCTGACGGTGTGCAACCGCAACCCGGCCAAGTGCGCAGCGCTGGTCGAGGCCGGCGCGCGGCAAGTGGCGACACCGGCCGAACTGTGTCAGCACGCCGACCTGGTGATGCTGTGTCTGGCCGACACTGCTGTTGTACGTGAGGTGGTGTTTGGCCCGGCGGGCGTTGCCGAGCGTGCGAAAAGCGGACAGTTGCTGGTGGATTTTTCCAGCCTGGAACCCACCGCGACGCGAGAAATGGCAAGCGCATTGGCGAGTAAAACCGGCATGAGTTGGCTCGATGCGCCAGTGTCCGGCGGGGTGGTCGGCGCCGAGGCGGGCAGCCTGGCGATCATGGTCGGTGGCGAAGCGGCAGACCTTGCGCGCGTGCGGCCGGTGTTGTTGACCCTTGGCCAGCGTGTGACCCACATGGGCGCCGTCGGTGCGGGGCAGGTGACCAAGGCCTGTAATCAGATGATCGTGGCCTGCAATGCCTTGGTCATTGCCGAAGTGGTGGCCCTGGCCGAGCGTTCCGGGGTCGACGCACGCCTGATCGCCGAAGCGCTGGCCGGTGGTTTCGCCGATTCAAAACCGTTGCAGATTCTCGCGCCGCAAATGGCCGAAAGCCGTTTCGAGCCGGTGAAATGGCACGTGCGAACGCTGCTCAAGGACCTCGACAGCGCCGTAAAATTCTCCCGTGAACAAGGCTCGGCCACACCGATCAGCGGATTGGCCGCACAACTGATGCGCCTCCATGGGGGGCAGGGGTTCCTGGAAAAGGATCCGTCGACGCTAGTGCAGCTATACCGCGAGCCAGACTCAAAGGATTGACGGTGTGCATGTGCTTGCGCTGATTGATTTCGGCCAGCACCGGACGCAACTCGGCCAGCGGCACCGGGCGGCTGAGCAGGTAGCCCTGAACGAAATCGCAGCCATGGCGTTCGAGAAAATCGTACTGCTCGAAAGTTTCGACGCCTTCGGTAACGACCTGCAAATGCAGGGTATGGGCCATGACGATAATGGCCTGGACGATTTCCATGTCCTGGGTGGCCTTGGGGATGTCCTGAATGAACGAGCGGTCGATCTTCAACGTGTTTAATGGCAGGCGCCTGAGGTAGGCCAGGGATGAATAACCGGTGCCAAAGTCATCGATCGACAACGAGACCCCGAGGGCGCGAATCTGCCGCAGCAACACCAGGGTATTGGTGATATTGCCCATCAGCGCATTCTCGGTGACTTCCAGTTCCAGTCGATGTGGTGCCACCCCGAAGGCGTGCAGGGCGTGTTCGATTTCATTGGCCAGTTCTTCTCGCGCCAGGTTCAGGGGCGAGCAATTCACCGCGATTTTGAGTTCTTCGCAATCGTGTCGGGACAGCTCGCCCAAGTCCTCGCAGGCCTTGCGCAGCACCCAGTTGTCCAGTTCGGCGATCAGGCCATTGGCTTCGGCAATGGCGATGAACCGATCCGGCGTGAGCAATCCGTGAACCGGGTGCTGCCAGCGAATCAGCGCTTCAAGTTTGGTGACCTGGCCGATTCTCAGGTCATAGATCGGCTGGTAATACAGCATCAACCCGATGTTTTCGCGCAGGGCGTGACGCAGTTCCTCTTCGAGTTGTAACTCCAGAGTGGCGCGGGTTTTCAGGTTTGAACTGAAAAAATGCAGAGCGTTACGACCGCAATCCTTGGACTGGTACAGCGCCAGGTCGGCGTTTTTCAGCAGTTCTTCACAGGTCTTGCCATCTTCTGGAAACAGGCTGATGCCGATGCTGGTGGTCATGACCATGCGCCGTCCGGACAACTCGATGGGCTCCTTCATTTTCAGCATGATGCGTTGGGCCATTTGCCGCGCTTCTTCACGGTCGTACAGGGTGATGAGGATGCAGAATTCGTCGCCTCCAAAGCGCGCCACCACGTCTTCATGGCTGCGCACCGCGGCTTTGATATGGCCGGCCAGGACTTTGAGCAATTCGTCGCCGGCGTCATGACCGAGGCTGTCATTGATCCGCTTGAAGTGGTCGATGTCCAGGAACATCACCGCCAGCATGCCGCCTTCGTTGGTTTTCTCGATGAGTTTCTCGGCGAAGATCTGGTTGAAGCCCCGGCGGTTGATCAGGTTGGTCAAGGGGTCGTAATGCGCCACCTGTTGCAGCGACATACGTGCCTGATCCAGTTGACTGAGCAGGGCGTTGACCCGCTGCAGGTCATGCTCCTTGTGTTGCAGCTTCTTGTCCGCCAGTGCAGCGCTGATGCTGCTGCCGATGATCAGCAGCGTCATCACTGCCACCGTCAGCCCCAGTTGCAGGTGATTGTTGTCGCTGGGCAGCGGTTGAAGGCTGCCAGCGGGCAGCACCAGGTTGAACGCCGCCATGCCGGTGAAATGCATGCTGACGATGCCGGCCCCGAGCACCAGGCTGGCGGTGCATTTGAGCAATTGATGAAGCACGCCGGCGCCGTCGCGCAGGTGACTGGAAATCAACAGGGCGGCCAGGCTGGCACCGATGGCGATCACAATGGAAAGCACGAACAGAACGGGTTGGTAGTAGGCCATCGCATTCGATCGCAGGGCGGCCATGCCCACGTAATGCATGGTTGCGATGCCCAGGCCGATCCATACCGCGGCCCGCAGGTATTGCCAGAAATTCAGCTGAGGATGGCTGAGTGTGTACATGGCCAACCATGAGGCGGTCAGGGCGAATAACAGCGAGAGCAGGGTAGTGGGCAGGTGGTACTGGATTTCGATCGGCGCCTGGAACGCCAGCATGCTGATGAAATGCATGGCCCAGATACCGCCCGCCAGACACCCGGCACCGACCCAGCGCCAAAGCCGTTGAGAGGCGGATTTCTCCACATGCCCGACCCGTTCGGTCATGTCCAGCGTGGCGAAGCCGGCTGTGCAGGCGACCAGATAGGCCAGCAACACCAGAAAAGGGTTATGGGTGCAATCGAGTATGACCTGCCCGCTCTCCGGTAGCCCGGTCATGAAATGCAAACCAAGCCACTCCATAGCATGCCCCATCTCTGAATCATCCTGGCCTGCGCCATGCGCGCTGGCGAATGCTTGCAGTATAGAGGCCTTGCACGCAGCGCAAGAGGTGGTGGCACATTAATGCCAATGTTTTTGGAATGGCATTTAGAACAATTGGAAATGAATTGTTGCATGGGCCGCATTTGGCTGCGATGGATGGGTATCAGCATTACGAATAATTACAGACAGCGCTGATGAGCCTGACTAGATTGACGGTTCCGGGCTCGAATGCGTTGGCAGTGAAGCCCCAATAACAATAAAGAGACGGACCCATGCAGAACTCGACCCAAGCGGCGAATGCCTGGCGCATTCTGTTCCTGCTGTTCCTGGCCAACCTGTTCAACTTCTTCGACCGCACCATCCCGGCGATCATCATCGAGCCGATCCGCATGGAATGGCACCTCAGTGACTTTCAACTGGGGATCATCGGGACTGCATTCACCATCGTTTACGCCATTGCCGGCCTGCCCCTGGGGCGATTGGCCGATACCGGTTCGCGCAGCAAGTTGATGGGCTGGGGCCTGGCGACATGGAGCGGGCTGACTGCGGTCAACGGGCTGGTGGGCAGTTTCTGGAGTTTCCTGATCGTGCGCATGGGCATCGGCATCGGTGAAGCCAGCTACGCGCCGGCCGCCAACTCGCTGATCGGCGATTTGTTCCCGGCTCATCGTCGGGCGCGGGCCATGGGCATTTTCATGCTTGGTTTGCCGTTGGGGTTGCTGCTGGCGTTCTTCACCATCGGCTGGATGGTCAAGGCGTTCGACAGCTGGCGCGCGCCGTTCTTTATCGCGGCGGTGCCGGGGCTGATCCTGGCGGTCTTCATGTTCTTCATTAAAGAGCCGAAACGCGGCGCGGCGGAAAGCGTGCAAGTGTCTCAGGAACGCGTGGACCGGCCGATCCGTCGAGTGCTGGCGGTGCCGACTTTCCTGTGGCTGGTAATGGCGGGGCTGTGCTTCAACTTCGCGACCTATGCCTGCAACTCGTTTCTGGTGCCAATGCTGCAGCGTTATTTCCTGATGCCGTTACAGGACGCGGCGGTGGCGACCGGGGTGATCGTCGGGGTGACCGGGTTGTTCGGCCTGACGCTCGGCGGCTGGATTGCCGACAAGATTCACCAGCGCGTGGCCAATGGGCGGCTGCTGTTCGCGGCGTTCAGCCTGATCATTTCGACGGTATGCACGGCTTGGGCGCTGCATGCCGGACGGATCGAGATCGGGGTGTTTGTCGCGGTGTTCAGCCTGGGTTGGTTGTTCGCCTACAACTTCTATACCTGCGTGTACACGGCGATTCAGGACGTGGTCGAACCGCGCCTGCGGGCTACGGCGATGGCGCTGTTCTTTGCCGGGTTGTATCTGCTGGGTGGCGGATTGGGGCCGGTGGTGGTGGGCGGTTTGTCGGATCACTTCGCGCACACGGCCATGCTATCGGCTGGCGCTGAGCAGATGACTGAAGCGTTCAAGGCTGTCGGTTTGCATGACGCGATGTATCTGATTCCGGTGGCGTTGTTTTTCACCATGGTGTTTCTGTTTTTGGCCTCGCGGTGTTTTGTGCGCGACGCCAAGCGGATGAAAGAAGGGTTAGTGGCGGTGGTTGAGCCTGTGGGTTCTGCGGCGACTGCTTAACCGCCATCGCGGGCAAGCCCGCTCCCACAGTGATCTCGTTTGTTCACAAAACTTGTATTCACCCGAAGCCCTGTGGGAGCGGGCTTGCCCGCGATGAGGCCCTCAAGAACACCGCAACAATCAAGCAGACAAAAAAAGGCCCGCATCACTGCGGGCCTTTTTTTATAACGGTGGAGGAGGAGGGGTGTTAGCCCGCCACCAACACCCGAATCGCTTCCAGTCGCAGCGCGGCTTTGTCGAGCATGGCCAGGCCTTGCTCACGTTGCTTGCGCAAGGCAACCAGTTCGCTGTCGCGCACGGTCGGGTTGACCGCTTGCAACGCGGTCAGGCGTGCCAGTTCTTCGTCGGTATCGGCGGCCAGGCGACGTTGCGCCTCGGCCACGCGCTCGGCGTGACGCGGGGTGATTTTCTCTTCGCCGGCGTTGATCCGTGGCGTCAGCTGGTCGCGCTGGGCCTGGATGAACTTGTTGGCGCTGGCGCGGGGCACGCTTTCCAGTTGATCGTTCAGGGTTTCGAAAGACACTCGGGTCGACAGGTCGTTGCCGTTGGCGTCGAGCAGGCAGCGCAGGGCGGCCGGCGGCAGGTAGCGGCCCAGTTGCAGCGAGCGCGGGGCAACCACTTCGCTGACATAGAGCAGTTCCAGCAACACGGTGCCTGGTTTCAGCGCCTTGTTCTTGATCAGCGCCACGGCGGTGTTGCCCATCGAGCCGGACAGGACCAAGTCCATGCCGCCCTGAACCATCGGGTGTTCCCAAGTGATGAACTGCATGTCTTCGCGAGACAGTGCCTGGTTGCGGTCGTAGGTGATGGTCACGCCTTCGTCGTCGCCCAGCGGGAAGCTGGCGTCGAGCATTTTTTCGCTTGGCTTGAGGATCAGCGCATTTTCCGAATGGTCTTCGCTGTCGATGCCGAAGGCGTCGAACAGGGTTTCCATGTAGATCGGCAGGGCGAACTGATCGTCCTGCTCGAGGATGTCCTCGACCAGCGCATCACCTTCGCCAGCGCCACCGGAATTGAGCTCCAGCAAGCGGTCGCGACCGGTGTGCAGTTCGGCTTCCAGACGCTCACGTTCGGCGCGGGCTTCGTCGATCAGCGCTTGCCACTCGCCATCGTCGGCGGTTTCCAGCAGCGGCAGCAGGCGCGGGCCGAACTGATGCTGCAAGGCGTTGCCGGTCGGGCAGGTGTTGAGAAATGCGTTCAGCGCTTCGTGGTACCACTGGTACAGCCGTTCTTGCGGGCTGGTTTCCAGGTACGGCACGTGCAGTTCGATGATGTGCTTCTGACCGATCCGGTCGAGACGACCGATACGCTGCTCCAGCAGGTCCGGGTGCGACGGCAGGTCGAACAGCACCAAGTGGTGCGAGAACTGGAAGTTGCGACCTTCACTGCCGATTTCCGAGCAGATCAGCACCTGAGCGCCGAACTCTTCGTCGGCGAAGTAGGCGGCGGCGCGGTCACGCTCGAGGATGTTCATGCCCTCGTGGAAGACCGT
Source organism: Pseudomonas sp. JV414 (assembly GCF_032424305.1). Lineage (NCBI taxonomy): Bacteria > Pseudomonadati > Pseudomonadota > Gammaproteobacteria > Pseudomonadales > Pseudomonadaceae > Pseudomonas > Pseudomonas sp. JV414. Next base: position 158,813 of record NZ_VYKC01000021.1, read on the forward strand.
AGCCGGAATGCCGGAACGTACGCGCAAGGCGTCTTCCAGGTCCATGGCGGTTTCGGCGTGGGCGCAGATCACCAGCACTTTGGTGCGCTTGAGCATTTTCAGGGTGTCGATCACCCACTCGACACGCGGGTCGAATTTCCACCAGCGCTCTTCTTCGTTGGCGTCCGGCTGGGCCTGGAAGCTGACTTCCGGGTACAACTCGGCGTGATCGCCCAATGGCAGTTCGAGGTATTCGGCCGGGCACGGCAGCGGGTACGGGTGCAGTTTGCGCTCCGGGAAACCCTGCACGGCAGCGCGGGTATTACGGAACAGCACGCGGCCGGTGCCGTGGCGGTCCAGCAATTCGCGGACCAGACGGGCGCTAGCTTCGGTGTCGCCATCGTTGACGGCGGTCAGCAGGGCTTCGCCTTCGTTGCCGAGGAAACCGTGGATGGTTTTGTGCGCTTCAGGCGACAGGCGCCCTTTGTCCAGCAGCTCCTGAACGGCTTCGGCCACCGGGCGATAGTTTTCGCTCTCGGCGCGGAAGGCGTGCAGGTCATGGAAACGGTTCGGGTCGAGCAGGCGCAGACGGGCGAAGTGGCTGTCCTGACCCAGTTGTTCCGGGGTCGCGGTCAGCAGCAAGACGCCGGGAATGACTTCAGCCAGTTGCTCCACCAGCGAGTACTGAGGGCTGACCTGGTCTTCGTGCCACACCAGGTGGTGCGCTTCATCGACCACCAGCAAATCCCAGCCGGCGGCGAACAATGCGTCCTGGGCCTTCTCGTCGTCCACCAGCCATTCGAGCGCAACCAATGCAAGCTGGGTGTCTTCGAACGGGTTGGCGGCATCGCTTTCGATGAAGCGTTCTTCGTCGAACAGCGCGACTTGCAGGTTGAAGCGGCGGCGCATCTCGACCAGCCATTGGTGCTGGAGGTTTTCCGGCACCAGGATCAACACGCGATTGGCGCGGCCCGAGAGTAGTTGGCGATGGATCACCAGACCGGCTTCGATGGTCTTGCCCAAGCCCACTTCGTCGGCCAGCAAAACCCGCGGCGCAATACGGTCGGCGACTTCACGGGCGATATGCAACTGGTGCGCGATCGGTTGCGCGCGCACGCCACCCAAGCCCCAAAGCGCGGACTGCAACTGGCGGCTGGTGTGTTCCAGGGTGTTGTAGCGCAGGGAGAACCAGGCGAGCGGGTCGATCTGTCCGGCGAACAAGCGGTCGCTGGCCAGACGGAACTGAATGAAGTTCGACAGTTGGGTTTCCGGCAGGGTGACCACTTCGTTCTGCGCGTTGAGGCCGTGGTAGACCAGCAGGCCATCGACATCGTCGACTTCTTGTACGGTCAGTTTCCAGCCTTCGAAGTGAGTGATGCTGTCACCCGGCGAAAACCGCACGCGGGTGAGGGGCGCATTCCGTAGCGCGTACTGGCGAGTCTCGCCAGTGGCCGGATAGAGCACGGTCAACAAGCGGCCGTCCTGTGCCAGAACGGTGCCCAAACCCAGCTCGGCTTCGCTGTCACTGATCCAGCGTTGCCCCGGTTGATACTGCTGCGCCATGCTGCCTGACTCCCACCTTGAAAAAGCGGGCTATCTTAACGGAATGAGCCTTCAGGGCCAAAGGATTACATGCGTGGGCTGATGGTGGATGCGAACTTTTCGGGAGATGAAGATCAAAAGATCGCAGGCTGCGCCAGCTCCTACGGTGCCAAGTGGATCACAAGTTTGCGACCGATGGCTCAAGTCGCCATTCCCGCAGCCGACAGCCTGCTGACAGGAGACTAATAATATGCTGCCACCGATGCTCCCCTTGAGCGCCGTACCAATCACTTCACAGCAGGATCCGATTCGCCAGCGCCCGGATATTCCGCCTGTGGTGCCGGTGCAGGAAAGCTCCAACGAAAGCACCATCGACCTGCAAAAGCGCGACCCGGAAGAGGCGGGCCTGCAGCTGCGCGAGGAACAGCGTCGCAAACAAGAGCAGGAGCGCCGCCGCCGTGAGGCCGATGAGGATCCTGAAGAACACCTGGCGATTCCCGGTAATGAGCTCAATGCCGACAACACCGTACCGGTGGTGCCGTTGATGGAGGATCAACCACGTCAGGGATTGTGGGTCGATATTGAAATCTGAAGTGTCGGATCACTGGTCAGCGCCCGCGCCAGACCGCATTATTGGCGTAATCCTGTCGCCTTTGACCGGCAGTTGAATTCATTTCCAAGCGATGCACTGAACGCCATGAGCCAAGATGACAAGCTGATCGACCTCAACTCCGAACGCGCCAAGCGGGTTCATGACCTTAATGAAAAGCGCCTGAACGAAGTGCGCCAGGCGTTCGAGCAGGCGATGCCGTTGGGCAAAGCGAAGAAAAAGCCGAAGAACAAACCGAAAAAGCGTTGAAAGACCCTGCATCGGTTGATGCAGGTCAGTTATTTCCCTTCCTTTTACGCCCGTCTAGGGCGGCATTGATCCCGGTCAATTTTCTCTCCTGCCCGATTGGTTAACTTAGCCCCATCGCAACAGGGCAAGTGCAGGAGGCTAGTCATGTTTTTCGACAACGTGGTGATCGCCGGAGTGCTGACAGTCGGCCTCATGGTTCTGTTTTTTGCAGGGTTTGGATTTTTTATCTGGAAGGATTCGCATAAGCGCAAACCGTAGGTCTTTCTGGAGCAATGAGCACGCAAGGCATTTTGGGCGACTTCGGTCGCCCTTTTTTTTGTCTGCGAATTTCTATCGGGGTGTACATAGAACTACTGTGGGAGCGGGCTTGCTCGCGAAGAGGCCATGACATTCAACATCTATGTTGGCTGCTAAGCCGCCTTCGCGAGCAAGCCCGCTCCCACAGTGGATCGGTGGTGTACGCGAAAATTGCAGCAATAAAAAAGGCGCGAACCTCACGGAACGCGCCTTTTTTGGTAGCGGTGTATCAGCTACCCAGTGCCTTGGACGCCAGCCAGAACAGGCCGGCCGACAGGGCCACGGTGGCGGGCAGGGTCAGGACCCAGGCCAGCAGGATGGTTCTGACGGTGCCGCCTTGCAGGCCGCTTTTGTTCGCGACCATGGTGCCGGCCACGCCTGAAGACAGGACGTGGGTGGTGGAAACCGGCAGGCTGAAGATGTTCGCCGCGCCGATCATGCACGCGGTGGTGATCTGCGCCGACATGCCTTGAGCGTAGGTCATGCCTTGCTTGCCGATTTTCTCGCCAATGGTCAGTACCACGCGTTTCCAGCCGACCATGGTGCCCAGGCCGAGGGCCAGTGCGACCGCCAGAATCACCCAGAACGGGGCGTATTCGGTGGTGGTGGTCAGGTCTTTGCGCAGCTTGTCCAGATCAGCCTTTTCACGGGCAGCGAGGCCTGGCAGCTTGGCGACTTTCTTCGCGGTGTCGTCCAGGCAGAGCAGGTAGCGACGTACTTCGATACGACTTTCCGACGGCAGCGAATGGTAGTCGGCTACACCTTTAAGGGTGCTGAGCAAAGCTGAAATGGTCGGTTCGGTCTGTTGCGGGTTGCAACGGAATTTCTCCGGCAAATCGCCTTTCACGCTTTTACCCAGTGCCAGGAACTCGCCCAGGGATTCGCGGTTGCGCTCGTAGAACTGGCTCAGGTGCAGGGTCGCATCGCGAGTTCGTTCGATCTGGTAGGTGGTGCTGTTCAGGTCGAGAACGAACTGCGCCGGCACGATACCGATCAGCACCAGCATGATCAGGCCGATACCTTTCTGGCCATCGTTCGAGCCGTGCACGAAGCTGACAGCCATCGCGGAAATCACCAGCACCAGACGGTTCCAGAACGGCGGGTGTTTCTTGTCGTCGATCTTGCGGCGCTGTTCCGGTGTCTTGTGCATCTTGGACAGCGGGCGCCACCATTTAAGACCGATCAGCACCAGGGCTGCGATCAGGAAACCGGCCATTGGCGAGAACACCAGGGACGCACCGATATCAATCGCCTTCTGCCAGTTCACGCCATCGGCCAACGGAATATCGTTGATCAGGGCGTTGGCCAGGCCGACACCGAGGATCGAACCGATCAGCGTATGAGAGCTGGAGGCGGGGATACCGAAGTACCAGGTGCCCAGGTTCCAGGTGATGGCGGCGGCGAGCAACGAGAACACCATGGCCAGTCCGTGACCGGTGTTCACATTGATCAGCAGTTCTACCGGCAGCAAATGGACGATGGCATACGCCACGCCCACACCGCCCAGCAGCACGCCGAGGAAGTTGAACACACCGGAAAAGAACACCGCCAGATGAGGCGGCATGGCTTTGGTGTAGATAACAGTGGCCACCGCGTTTGCGGTGTCATGAAAGCCGTTGATGAACTCGAAGGCGAGGACAAAGGCCAGGGCGAGCAAGAGGCTCACAAGCACCCAAGCATCCAGTCCGCTGAATAAATCGATCATGAAGGTTTTCTGACCCGGTCGTAAGGGGGCGCGATTATGCCAGAAAAGACTGCTAATCGATGCACTTGCTGCTCATCGGTAACATTCTTCAACGAATTAATTGGTGGCAATCCCCCAGGCCCCGGGTTTTTTCAGGGTTTTACAAGTCGTTGAATTTACTTGGAAAGGCCGCAGCCACAGGGGTTTCTCCCGTCGGGGCGAGAGGCTTGAACGCTTGTGTGAAATATCTGAGAAGAGGGCCAGACAGGAGCCATTTGCCTCATTCAATGGATGAGGGGGACCGCTGCCCGCTTGTAGCGGGCGCGAAAAGCATCATCCATACAACCCGCTTTTAACGGGTGCAGACGCAGGCTCTTGAAAGGATTCAAGCCGAGGCGGTCATGGCTCTTCGGCTTTGAGTTCCTTTTCCATCTTCTGCAATTCCTGGGAGAAGGCCTGGTCCTGAACGGTGGCGCGTTTACGCCAGGGTTTGCGTTCGGGTTCGGGCTGAGCGGCGTAGGTGGTGACTTCCCCGCCGTAAACTTCCTTGTAACGTTGTTCCTGGCGCTCAAGTTCCGCGCGCAGTTCGTCTTTCGTCACAGTGCTACCTGATTGAGTTGGGATTAATTCTGGTGAAACGCGCTGCATCGATTTATTGACCACGCTCATTGAAGGGACAATGCCTGACACGGCATCGTTCCCTCGGAGCAATCAATACGTCCTTGTTGCAGGCGGCCACGGCACCAGAGAAAAACAGCTGACGTAGCATCAGTCTCCTGTTTCAGCGAGCGCGTTGGCGGAACATATGAAATGAGCGTCAGGCGCTTGCTGCGGACAGCGGCAATGGATATTGCGCTGCCGGTTGGCGGAATCGGCACGTAAAAAACCGGTCGCCACTGAGGTGTATTATAGCGGTCGATCCGAAGAACACTATCTCTTGAGAGTTAAAAGTAGTTCCTCGTGTGTGATTGTTTTGTTACTCGCAAACTTTTACCGGTAACTACGGTGCCGGTGATGCCAGTTACAGCGATGACTTTCTGGCGCCATTAAGCCGAACGAATTAGTACATCCGTGTTTCTTTAAATCGTGACCGAAAATAACAATCGTATTGCATGGGCTGAAAGCAGTATGGCTCACCATAAGCAACCACTGATTGCGATTATCGGCCCATGGTTCGATAATCGCCCAATCTTGGTGGCCGGTGGCTTGTGTGTCAGACCGGGAGCCGCTTGTAATAGTCGCTGATCCGTGTGGGAAACAACTGATATGAACGATCAAATGCGCAATTCCTTCGCTTCAGTGGCACCGCCGATCGTTGCCTCGCCCGCCAAGCGAATCCAGGCCCTGACCGGTGACCCGGATTTCATGACCTCCCTGGCCCGTGGCTTGGCGGTGGTGCAAGCGTTCCAGGAGCGCAAGCGGCACCTGACCATTGCGCAGATCAGCCATCGTACGGAAATTCCCCGCGCCGCTGTGCGACGTTGCCTGCATACCCTGATCAAACTCGGCTACGCCACCACCGACGGGCGCACCTATTCGCTGCTGCCCAAAGTACTGACCCTGGGGCATGCCTATTTGTCGTCGACACCATTGGCGGTTTCTGCCCAGCCGTACCTGGACCGCATGAGCGAGCAACTGCATGAGGCTTGCAATATGGCCACGCTGGAGGGCGATGACATTTTGTACATCGCGCGCTCGGCAACCACCCAGCGGCTGATTTCCGTCGACCTCTCGGTGGGCGGGCGACTGCCGGCCTATTGCACGTCCATGGGCAGGATTCTTCTCGCCGCGCTGGACGACACGTCACTGCGCGAATACCTCGACCATGCAGAGCTGCAAGCCAAGACCAGTCGCACGTTGCATACCCCCGAGGCGTTGCTCGAATGCCTGCAAGAGGTACGGCAACAAGGCTGGTGCATCGTCGATCAGGAACTGGAGCAGGGTCTGCGCTCGATTGCCGTTCCGGTGTACGACGCTTCTGGCCAAGTAGTGGCGGCGTTAAACGTCAGTACCCACGCCGGCCGGGTCAGTCGCAGCGAGCTGGAACAGCGTTTCTTGCCCGGTCTGCTAAGCGCCAGCCGTGATCTGAGCGCGCAACTCTTTGCCTAAGCTGTTCGATAAACGCACGGAGTCGCGTTTATCGAATTGACGCTCTTTCCCTTGGATCATTAATGTCGCGGCAGCGTCAGCCCCGGCTGGCACCTGTTCGACTGCGTTCTTTGCGTGGAATAAAAATAATGAACCAGCCTCAGTCTGCTGTAGGAAACTGCCTCGACGTGCAGTCCTTCATCAACACTCAACCCATTTCGCGCTACCAATGGCGGGTGGTGATTTTATGTTTCCTGATTGTTTTCCTCGATGGCCTCGACACTGCGGCCATGGGTTTTATTGCGCCGGCACTGTCCCAGGACTGGGGGATCGATCGCGCCAGTCTCGGCCCGGTGATGAGTGCGGCGTTGATCGGCATGGTCTTCGGTGCGCTGGGGTCTGGCCCATTGGCTGACCGCTTCGGGCGAAAAGTCGTACTGGTGGGCGCGGTGTTGGTGTTCGGCGCTTTCAGCCTGGCGTCGGCCTACAGCACCAACGTCGATGAACTGCTGGTACTGCGTTTCCTCACTGGCCTGGGCCTGGGCGCCGGCATGCCGAACGCCACCACGCTGCTGTCCGAATACACCCCGGAGCGCAAGAAATCCCTGCTGGTGACCAGCATGTTCTGCGGCTTCAACCTTGGCATGGCCGGTGGCGGGTTCATCTCGGCCAAACTGATTCCGGCCTTCGGCTGGCACAGTCTGTTGATGATCGGCGGGGTTCTGCCGCTGATCCTCGCGGTCGTCTTGCTGTTCTGGTTGCCGGAATCGGCGCGCTATCTGGTGGTGCGCAACCGTGGCACGGACAAAGTGCGCAAGGCCTTGGCGCCGATCGACCCGACGGTGGTGGCTCAGGCTTCGAGCTTCAGCGTCCCGGAACAGAAAACCGTGAAGGCGCGCAATGTGTTTGCGGTGATCTTCTCCGGCACTTACAGCACCGGCACGTTGTTGCTGTGGCTGACGTACTTCATGGGCCTGGTGATTGTTTACCTGCTGACCAGTTGGTTGCCGACACTGATGCGCGACAGCGGCGCGAGCATGGAGCAGGCCGCATTCATCGGTGCGCTGTTCCAGTTCGGTGGGGTGTTGAGCGCAGTGGGTGTGGGCTGGGCGATGGACCGGTTCAATCCGCACAAGGTCATCGGCATTTTCTACTTATTCGCCGGGGTGTTTGCCTACGCGGTAGGGCAGAGCCTGGGCAACATCACATTGCTAGCGACCTTGGTATTGGTGGCCGGGATGTGCGTCAACGGTGCGCAATCGGCGATGCCGTCGCTGGCGGCGCGGTTTTACCCGACTCAAGGACGGGCGACCGGTGTGTCGTGGATGCTCGGGATTGGCCGCTTCGGCGCGATCCTCGGTGCGTGGATGGGCGCAACGTTGCTGGGCCTGGGCTGGAATTTTGAACAGGTGCTGACGGCGCTGGTGATTCCGGCTGCGTTGGCGACCACGGCGGTGGTGATCAAGGGCATGGTCAGTCATGCGGATGCGACCTGAGGGCGGGTTTCAGATTCTTCAGCGAGTCTGATGGCCTCTTCGCGGGCAAGCCCGCTCCCACAAGGATTGCGCATCAACCTGTGGGAGCGGGCTTGCCCGCGATGCTTTTAGGGATCGGTAGGGAGACAACAATCTGTTCGATAAACGAACACTCAGTCGATTATCGGATTGTTTGGCGTTTTCCAGGGGCTTACTCTTCAGTCATTCCGGCGCTGAACCTCGCGCCTTTTTCTACCACTGTCGGTTCATAACAAAACGGGAGCCTGCCCCATGGCTGAAATCCTTTCGCTGCATGACGCGGTAAAGCAGTTCGTCAACGACGGCGATACCGTCGCGCTCGAAGGCTTTACTCACCTGATTCCTACGGCGGCGGGTCACGAAATCATCCGTCAGGGCAAGAAAGATCTGACCCTGGTGCGGATGACGCCTGACTTGATCTACGACCAGTTGATCGGTGCCGGTTGTGCTCGCAAGCTGATTTTCTCCTGGGGCGGTAACCCGGGCGTGGGTTCGCTGCACCGTCTGCGTGACGCGGTCGAAAGGCAGTGGCCGCATGCGCTGGAAATCGAAGAACACAGTCACGCCGACCTGGCCAATGCCTACGTCGCGGGCGCTTCGGGCTTACCGTTCGCGGTGCTGCGTGCCTACGCCGGCTCCGACCTGCCAAAGGTCAACCCGCTGATCAAAACCGTCACGTGCCCGTTCACCGGCGAAGTGCTGGCGGCGGTGCCGTCGGTGCGCCCGGACATCACCGTGATTCACGCGCAGAAAGCCGACCGCAAAGGCAATGTGCTGCTCTGGGGCATTCTCGGCGTGCAGAAAGAAGCGGCGCTGGCCGCGAAGCGTTGCATCGTCACTGTTGAAGAAATCGTCGACGACCTCAACGCACCGATGAACGCTTGCGTGCTGCCGACCTGGGCCTTGAGCGCGGTCTGCCATGTACCGGGTGGTGCGCATCCGTCCTACGCTCACGGTTACACCGAGCGTGATAACCGTTTCTACCAGGCTTGGGACCCGATTGCCCGCGACCGTGAAACCTTCACCGCGTGGATCAACGAGTACATCCACGGTTGCGCTGACTTCAGTGAGTTCCAGGCCAAGCTGGCCGCTGCTTCGGAGGCCAAGTAATGACTTACACCACCAATGAAATGATGACCGTCGCCGCCGCCCGCCGTCTGAAAAACGGTTCGGTGTGTTTCGTCGGCATCGGCCTGCCGTCGAAAGCCGCCAACCTGGCGCGTCTGACTTCCTCGCCAGATGTAGTCCTGATCTATGAATCGGGTCCGATCGGTGCCAAGCCGAGCGTATTGCCGCTGTCGATCGGTGACGGTGAACTGGCGGAAACCGCCGACACTGTCGTCCCGACCGGTGAGATTTTTCGCTACTGGTTGCAGGGCGGGCGCATCGACGTCGGTTTTCTCGGCGCCGCGCAAGTCGACCGTTTCGGCAACATCAACACCACGGTGGTGGGCGATTACCATCAGCCGAAAGTTCGCCTGCCGGGCGCCGGTGGCGCGCCGGAGATCGCCGGTTCCGCCAAGAGCGTGCTGATCATCCTCAAGCAGTCGGCGCGTTCCTTTGTCGACAAACTCGACTTCATCACTTCGGTCGGTCATGGCGAGGGCGGTGATTCACGCAAGCGTCTCGGCCTGCCGGGCGCCGGTCCTGTCGGCATTATTACCGACCTGTGCATCATGGAACCTGAAGCGGACACCCATGAATTCGTGGTGACTGCGCTGCACCCCGGCGTGACCCGCGAGCAAGTGATGGCCGCCACCGGTTGGGCGATTCGCTTCGCCGATCAGGTGGAAAACACCGCCGAGCCAACCGATGTCGAGCTGACCGCACTGCGCGATCTGGAAGCCCGCACCGCTGCGGCCCACGGTCAAGCACCCGGAGAAGCCTGATGCGTGACGTTTATATCTGTGACGCCATTCGCACCCCCATCGGCCGTTTCGGCGGTGGCCTGTCGGCGGTTCGCGCCGATGACCTGGCCGCCGTACCGATCAAAGCGCTGATGGAACGCAATCCTTCGGTGGACTGGAACGCGGTGGACGAGGTGTTTCTCGGCTGTGCTAACCAGGCCGGCGAAGACAATCGCAACGTTGCGCGTATGGCGCTGTTGCTGGCCGGATTGCCGGAAACCATTCCCGGCGTGACCCTCAACCGCCTCTGCGCTTCGGGCATGGATGCCATCGGCACCGCGTTCCGTGCTATCGCCAGCGGTGAGATGGAGCTGGCGATTGCCGGCGGCGTCGAGTCGATGTCCCGTGCGCCCTTCGTGATGGGCAAGGCCGATGCCGCGTTTTCGCGCAACATGAAACTGGAAGACACCACCATTGGCTGGCGCTTCATCAACCCATTGATGAAAGCCCAATACGGCGTCGATGCGATGCCGCAGACCGCCGATAACGTGGCCGATGATTACCAGGTTTCCCGCGCCGATCAGGACGCGTTCGCCCTGCGCAGTCAGCAACGCACGGCGGCCGCGCAAGCCGCAGGATTTTTCGCCGAAGAAATCGTCGAAGTGCGGATTGCCCACAAGAAGGGTGAAAGCGTCGTTACACAAGACGAGCATCCCCGTGCCGACACGACATTGGAAACCCTGGCCAAACTCAAACCGGTCAATGGCCCGGACAAAACCGTTACCGCTGGCAACGCTTCCGGTGTGAACGATGGTGCGGCGGCGCTGATTCTGGCCTCCGGCGACGCGGTGAAGAAACATGGCCTGACTGCCCGCGCTCGGGTGTTGGGCATGTCGAGTGCCGGGGTCGCACCTAGGGTGATGGGCATCGGCCCGGTGCCAGCGGTGCGCAAATTGACTGAGCGCCTGGGCCTGGCGGTCAGCGATTTCGATGTGATCGAACTCAACGAAGCCTTCGCCAGCCAGGGCTTGGCCGTGCTGCGTGAACTGGGGTTGGCGGATGACGCAGCCCAGGTCAACCCGAACGGTGGCGCCATTGCCTTGGGTCATCCGCTGGGCATGAGCGGTGCACGCTTGGTACTGACCGCGCTGCATCAACTGGAAAAGACCGGTGGCAAGAAAGGTCTGGCGACCATGTGCGTCGGTGTCGGCCAGGGTCTGGCCTTGGCGATCGAACGCGTCTGACGCGTAGCAGTGACTAATAAGAACTGAGGAATGCTTCATGACTGACAAGCCTGGTTACCGCCGCCCGCAAGAGGGCACCCAGCCGGAGTACCTGCACCCGGCCTATCAATCCACCAACCTTCGCTCGCCGTCCAAGCCGTTGGTGTTTTTGCCTCATTCGCTGTCGGAAATCACCGGGCCGACCATTGGCGCCGATCGCATCGAGGAGCAGGACAACGACCTGACGGCGCAGCATCAGGGGGAGCCACTGGGTGAACGGATCATCATCCACGGCCGTGTGCTGGATGAAAACGGTCTGCCGGTGCCGGGGATTCTGGTGGAGATCTGGCAGGCCAACGCCGCCGGTCGCTACAACCATCCGCGCGACCTGCACGACGCGCCGCTGGACCCGAACTTCACCGGCACCGGTCGCACCGTGACCGACGCCGATGGCTGGTATCAGTTTCAGACCATCAAGCCCGGCGCCTATCCGTGGGGCAACCACCACAATGCCTGGCGCCCGGCGCACATCCATTTCTCACTGTTCGGGCCGAGTATTCTTACGCGTCTGGTGACCCAGATGTATTTCCCGGGCGACCCGTTGCTGGCCTACGACCCGATCTACAACTGCGTGCCCGATACCAGCGCCAAAGAGCGCCTGATCGCCAGTTTCGACCTGGAAAAAACTATCCCTTCCTACGCCCTCGGTTATCGCTGGGACATCGTTTTGCGCGGCCGCGACGCCACGCCGATGGAGAAATAAGATGACGCTGAACGCGACCACGTCCCACACCGTCGGGCCGTATTACCACATCGGCCTGACCTGGCTGAACCGCGAAGACCTGACCGTTGCACAGACCCTCGGCGAGCGCGTGGCGATCACCGGGCAAGTTGTCGATGGCAATGGCGACTTCGTCAATGACGCCATGCTCGAAGTGTGGCAGGCCAACGCTGCCGGCAAGTACGACCACCCCGAAGACGATCAAGACAAACCCCTGGACCCGAACTTCGAAGGTTTTGGCCGGGTGCCGGTGGATGCAGAAGGGCGTTTTCGATTTACCACGATCAAGCCGGGCACAGTGGAAGGCTTGAAAGGCACGACCCAGGCGCCGCATTTGGTGGTGCTGGTGTTTGCTCGCGGGTTGGTGAAGCACTTGTTGACTCGGATTTATTTCGACGGCGACCCGGCTAACGTGGCGGATCCGCTGCTGGAATGCGTGCCTGCTGAACGCCGTAGTACCTTGCTGGCGAAGCAGGATACTTCGGGTGTATATCAGTGGAACGTGATTCTGCAGGGAACGGATGCGGAGACGGTGTTCTTCGATTATTGAGATCAAGATCAAAAGATCGCAGCCTTCGGCAGCTCCTACCGGGAATGGGTGTGGTCAAACGCGGTTCCTGTAGGAGCTGGCGCAGCCTGCGATCTTTTGGCGCCTGCAAAATGACCTTTGATCTTTACGCGGGAGCCTGACCGGCCCTCGCCTGCAAGGACTGTTTATGAACCAGCGACCGGGCAATCAATTGTTCGATGCCTACTTCACGACACGCGACATGCGTGAGGTGTTCTGCGATCAGGGCCGGCTTCAGGCCATGCTTGATTTCGAAGCGGCACTCGCTCGCGCTGAAGCACGGGTTGGCCTGATTCCGCAGACGGCTGTTGCGTCTATCGAAGCGGCATGTCGGGCCGAGCATTACGACTTCGCCGCGCTCGGCGAGGCCATTGCCACGGCGGGGAATTCGGCGATTCCACTGGTCAAAGCACTGGGTAAACAGATCGCCAAGAGCGATGCCGAAGCCGAGCGCTATGTGCATCTGGGCGCGACCAGTCAGGACGTGATGGACACCGGCCTGGTGTTGCAACTGCGCCGCGCGCTGGAATTGATCGACGCTGATCTGGCGCAACTGGGGGAAACCCTAGCGACTCAGGCCTGGCGTTACGTTGCCACGCCAATGGCCGGCCGCACCTGGCTGCAGCACGCGACGCCGGTGACCCTCGGCATGAAGATCGCCGGTTGGTTGGGGGCGGTGACGCGCAGCCGTCAGCGTCTGCTGGAACTCAAACCGCGCCTGCTGGTGCTGCAATTCGGCGGCGCCTCCGGCACCCTCGCGGCCCTCGGCGAACAGGCGATGCCGATTGCCGAAGCCTTGGCCGCAGAGCTGCAGCTGGCACTGCCGGAGCAACCCTGGCACACCCAGCGTGATCGTCTGGTGGAGTTCGGCGCGGTGCTTGGATTGATCGCCGGCAGCCTCGGCAAACTCGGCCGCGATATCAGTCTGTTGATGCAGACCGAGGCCGGCGAAGTGTTTGAGCCGTCGGCGCCGGGCAAGGGCGGCTCCTCGACCATGCCGCACAAACGCAACCCGGTGGGCGCAGCGGTGCTTATCGGCGCGGCGACGCGGGTGCCGGGGTTGCTCTCGACGCTGTTCAGCGCCATGCCGCAGGAACACGAACGCAGTCTGGGCCTGTGGCATGCCGAGTGGGAAACCCTGCCGGAGATCTGCTGTTTGGTGTCAGGTAGCCTGCAGCAAGCGCTGTTGGTGGCCGACGGACTTGAAGTGGACGCGATGCGAATGACGCGCAACCTCGACCTGACCCAGGGCCTGGTGCTGGCCGAAGCCGTGAGCATCGTGCTGGCGCAACGGGTCGGTCGCGACACCGCGCACCATCTGCTGGAGCAATGCTGCAAGCGCGCCGTGGCTGAACAACGTCATCTGCGCGCGGTACTCGGCGACGAGCCGCAGGTGACTGCCGAGCTGTCGGACGCTGAACTTGATCGTCTGCTGGACCCTGCCCATTACCTCGGTCAGGCCCATACCTGGGTCGAGCGAGCGGTGGCTGAACATTTTGCGTTGACCTCTTGAAGGAGACTGCTGTGGCATTCGTACAACTCGCCGAGGGCGAACTGCACTACCAAATTCAAGGGCCGCAACTCGATGGACCGGCGGATGCGCCGGTGCTGGTGCTGTCCAACTCACTGGGTACCGACCTGCACATGTGGGACGCGCAGATCCCGGCGTTCACCGAGCATTTTCGCGTGCTGCGTTTCGACACCCGTGGTCACGGCCAGTCGTTGGTGACGCCGGGACCGTACAGCATCGAGCAACTGGGCCGCGACGTGCTGGCGCTGCTGGATGCGCTGCACATCGAACGCGCGCATTTCTGTGGTCTGTCCATGGGCGGGTTGATCGGCCAGTGGCTGGGGATCAATGCCGGTCAGCGTTTGAACAAACTGATCGTATGCAACACCGCGGCGAAAATCGGCGATCCGTCGGTGTGGAATCCACGGATCGAAACCGTGCTGCGTGACGGCGCGGCGGCGATGGTTGCCCTGCGCGATGCGTCGATAGCGCGCTGGTTTACTCCGGACTTTTCCGAGGCCAATCCGGCAGTGGCGAAGCAGATTACCGACATGCTCGCAGCGACTTCGCCTGAAGGTTACGCGGCCAACTGCGCGGCGGTACGCGATGCCGATTTCCGCGATCAGTTGTCCTCGATTCAAGTGCCGCTGCTGGTGATCGCCGGCACTGAAGATGCGGTGACGCCGCCGTCCGGCGGGCATTTCATTCAGGAGCAAGTGCGTGGCGCTGAGTACGCAGAGTTCTACGCCGCGCACCTGTCCAACGTCCAGGCCGGCGCTGCGTTCAGCGACCGGGTACTGGCATTTTTGTCAGCTCATTGAGGGGGATTGTTGTGGACGAGAAACAACGTTACGACGAGGGCCTGAATGTTCGCCGCGCAGTACTTGGCGACGCCCATGTCGACCGCAGCCTGAACGCGCTGACCGAGTTCAACTCGGAGTTCCAGGAGATGATCACCCGCCACGCCTGGGGCGATATCTGGACCCGCCCGGGCCTGCCGCGCCATACCCGCAGCCTGATCACCATCGCCATGCTGATCGGCATGAACCGCAATGAAGAACTCAAACTGCACCTGCGCGCCGCCGCCAACAACGGCGTGACCCGCGGCGAGATCAAGGAAGTGATCATGCAGAGCGCGATCTACTGCGGCATCCCGGCGGCCAACGCGACCTTCCACTTGGCTGAATCGGTGTGGGATGAGTTGGGGGTTGAATCGCGGGAGTAATCCGCGAAAGTTGTTGCCTGAGCTGACGCCTTCGCGGGCAAGCCTCGCTCCTACAGTTGGGCGGTGTGAACGCTGATTTTGTGTTCACCGAACATTCCTGTGGGAGCCGGGCTTGCCCGCGATGGCAGCGGTACATTCAAAATTTATGTAATTGAACGATTGCCATCGCGGGCAAGCCCGCTCCCACATTTTTTGGGTTTACAACAAACTGATCGGATAGCTGACGATCAACCGATTCTCGTCGAATTCGTTGTTGCTGAAGTCGCGTCGGATGGTTGAGTTGCGCCATTTGACGTTGAGGTCTTTGAGCGTGCCGCTCTGCACGGTATAGCCCAGTTCGCTTTCGCGGCCCCATTCCTTGCCGTCGGTGGTGGTTGCGGTGTGTACGTTGTCGCCGCTGATGTAGCGGTTCATTAACGTCAGGCCCGGCACGCCGAGCGCGGCGAAGTTGTAGTCGTGGCGCAGTTGCCAGGATTTTTCCTTCGCGTTGTCATAGCTGGCGTTGTAGCTGTCGTTGGCCAGGGTGCCACCGCTGGTGCCGTTGACTCGCATCCAGGCGCTGTCGCCGGTGAGTTTTTGCAGGCCGACGTAGAAGGTGTTGCCGCCATATTTGGCCGAGAACAGGCCCGACCAGGTCTTGTTGTCCAGCTCACCAGCCTGGGCACTGCCGTCATCCTTGCCATAGAAGAACCCCAAATTGGCGCCGAATGTCCAGTCGCCCAGCGGTTGGGTGTGGATCAGGTTGACGTATTGCTGGCTGTAGATGTCCTTGAGTTCAGCGTTCCACAGGCCGATCTGAGTGCGCTTGCCGTTGAAGGCATATTCACCGCCCTGGAAGTTGAAGCGGTCTGAGGTAAACGCCGTTTTGCCGGTCATCGACATGTCATTCATGCTGCTGTCATCGCGCGGGCTGTTGGCGCGGAACTGGCCGCCGTAGAGCGTCAGGCCGTTGATTTCCTTTGAGGTGATCTGGCCGCCACGGAAGGTTTGCGGCAGCGAGCGGCCGTCGTCCGAACGCAGGATCGGCAGCACCGGCATCCATTCACCGACCTTCACTTCGGTCTGGGACAGTTTCGCCTTGAACGCCACATTGGTGCGACCGAAGTTATCCGCCGGGCGACCATCGTGATCCAGCGGCAACAACTGCGTACCCCCGGTGCCTTTGCCGCCGTCGAGCTTGACCGAATACAACCCCAGCACGTCCATGCCGAACCCGACGGTGCCCTGGGTGAACCCGGACTTGGCGTCGAGGATGAAACTTTGCGTCCACTCTTCAGCCTTGCCCTGGGTCTTGGTCGGGTTGGTGAAGTTACGGTTGATGTAGAAGTTGCGCAGGTTCAGGTTGACCTTGGCGCCTTCGACAAAACCGGCTTCCTCGGCCATGGCGGGCAGGGCCGCACCGGCCAGTGCGATGGCGATCAGGCTGGGTAAGAAATACTGCGTGGAAGGCGTCATGGGCTCGGGTCTCTCTAATTCCTGGGGGTGAAACAGGGCGATGCCGCAACGTTCGGGTTGCAGACAAAAGATTCGAATTCAGAAAAGCGGGGCGAAGTCAGCCGGACAGGGCAGGGCGCGGGGGCATGGTGTTGAACCTGTTGTTATTGGTTTTGTATGACAGATGGTGAGGTAAACGGACTAAATGGTTCAATCGGGGGAGGACGGGTTCTGGGCGATTATCGAACAGCAAAAGATCAAAAGATCGCAGCCTTCGGCAGCTCCTACATGGAATCGCGTACCTGCGTAGGAGCTGCCGAAGGCTGCGATCTTTTGATCTGGCTTTTCCCGCAGCCAACAAAAAGCCCACCAATCGGTGGGCTTCGTGTTTACCGCGCTATCAGAACAACTTCATCTTCGGCGCTTCTTCTTTCAACGGCTCGTTCTTCGCCGTCTGTTCATTCCAGCCACCACCCAATGCCTTGTACAGATTGACCGCGCTGGTCAGCTGCGCCAGGCGGTCGGTGATCAGCGCTTGTTGAGCACTGAACAGCTGACGCTGGGCATCGAGGAAGGTCAGGTTGCTGTCGACACCAATGCGATAACGACGCTCGGCCAGACGGTAGTAGTCCTGGTTGGCGCTGACGAAGTCACGCTGAGCCTGCAACTGCTCGGTGTAGGTCTGGCGGGCAGCCAGGCCATCGGCGACTTCCTGGAAGGCCGTTTGAATGGACTTCTCGTAGTTCGCCACGCCGATGTCTTTCTGGATTTTGGAGTAATCCAGGCTGGCGCGCAGGCTGCCGGCGTTGAAGATCGGCAGGTTGATTTGCGGCTGGAACAACCAGGTGCCCGAACCGCCCTTGAACAGACCGGACAGGTCCGGGCTCAGGGAACCGGCATTGGCGGTCAGGCTGATGCTCGGGAAGAACGCAGCCCGTGCCGCACCGATGTTGGCGTTGGCAGCCTTCAGGTTGTACTCGGCCTGAAGGATGTCCGGACGACGTTGCAGCAAGTCCGACGGCAGGCCGGCCGGCACTTCGCTCAGCACGTCATCCGACAGTGGCTTGGCCGCTTGCAGATTGGCCGGGATACCGGTGCCGAGCAGCAGCACCAGGCTGTTTTCATCCTGAGCGACCTGACGGGTGTATCTGGCCAGTTGTGCGCGGGCGTTTTCCACCGAGGTACGCGACTGGGCCAGATCCAGCGCCGAGGCTACTCCCACTTCGTTGCTGCGCGAGGTGAGCTTGTAGCTCTCCTCGAAGGCCCCGAGGGTTTCCTGGGTGAGTTTCAGCAGCTCCTTGTCAGCCTGCCAGGTCAGGTAGGCATTGGCCACGCTGGCCACCAGACTGATCTGCGTACTGCGGCGCGCTTCTTCAGTGGCGAAGTATTTCTGCAGGGCTTCTTCGCTCAGGCTGCGAACCCGACCGAACAGGTCGAGTTCATAAGCGCTGATGCCGACAGTGGCCGAGTAGGAACTGCTGATGGCCGCTTCACCGGTTTGCGAGGCCCGTGCCGGAACTCGCTGACGGCTGCCGCTGCCGGTGGCCGAAACGGCCGGGAACAGATCGGCACGCTGGATGCGGTATTGAGCCGCATAAGCGTCGATGTTCAGCGCCGCGACGCGCAGGTCACGGTTGTTCTCCAGCGCGGTCTGAATCAGCTGTTGCAGCGCCGGGTCGTGGAAAAACTGCTTCCAGCCCTGTTCGGCGGCGGCCTGGTTAGGCGCCTGGGCCGGCGAATACGCCGGGCCTTGCGGGTATTGGCCCGCCACCGGTGCTTCTGGCTGCTGATAATCGGGTATCAGCGAGCAGCCGCTCAGCACGAAGGCGGCGACTGCGATGGAGAGTAGCGACTTGCTCATTAGCCAGCCTCTTTAGAAGGTTCAATAGCGTCATCATCTTGGTCGGCGATTTTGCGCTGACCCATGGACGACACGGTGACAAAGAACAATGGGACCCAGAAGATCGCCAGCACAGTGGCTGTGATCATACCGCCAATCACCCCGGTACCGATCGCATGCTGGCTACCCGAACCTGCGCCCGTGGAAATGGCCAGTGGAACCACACCGAGCACGAAGGCGAGCGAGGTCATGATGATCGGTCGCAGACGCATCCGGCAGGCTTCGATCGCGGCATCGCGCAGGCTACGTCCTTGCTCATGCAGTTCCTTGGCGAACTCGACGATCAGAATGGCGTTCTTCGCCGCCAGACCGATGGTGGTCAACAGCCCCACCTGGAAGTACACGTCGTTGGACAGACCGCGCAGGCTGGTCGCCATCAGCGCACCGATAATCCCCAGCGGTACCACCAGCATCACCGCGATCGGGATCGACCAGCTTTCATACAACGCCGCCAGGCACAGGAACACCATCAGCAGCGACAAGGCGTACAACGCTGGCGCTTGCGAGCCGGACAGACGTTCCTCGTACGACAGGCCCGTCCAGGAAATACCGACACCGGCCGGCAGTTTCTTGGCCAGGGCTTCGACTTCGGCCATCGCTTCACCGGTGGAATAACCTGGCGCCGGGGCACCGAGGATTTCCATCGCTTCTACGCCGTTGTAACGGGCCAGTTTCGGCGAACCGTAGATCCACTCACCCTTGGCGAACGACGAGAACGGAACCATGGTGCCGGCGCTGTTGCGCACGTACCACTTCTTCAGGTCTTCGGGGCTCATGCGAGCGCCAGGCAGGCCCTGTATGTAGACCTTCTTCACTCGACCGCGGTCGATGAAGTCGTTCACATAGCTACTGCCCAAAGCAATCGACAGGGTGTTGTTGATGTCGGTGAGGGTCACGCCCAGGGCGCTGGCCTTCTCATCGTCGATCTCCAGCTGGTATTGCGGCTCGTCGTTCAGGCCGTTAGGACGGACTTGCGACAGCACCTTGCTTTGCGCCGCCATGCCGAGGAACTGGTTACGTGCCTCCATCAGCTTTTCGTGACCGATACCGGCGCGGTCCTGAAGGAACACGTCGAAACCGGTGGCGTTACCCAGTTCCAGTACCGCCGGTGGAGCGAAGGCAAATACCATGGCATCACGGAAGGTAAAGAAGTGCTGTTGGGCACGGGCCGCCAGTTTGAACACGCTGTTGTCGGCGTTACGTTCTTCCCATGGTTTGAGCATGATGAACGCCATACCCGAACTCTGACCCCGACCGGCGAAGTTGAAGCCGGTCACGGTAAACACCGAGGCCACCGCGTCGCCTTCGCCGCCTTCCTTGCTCGGACGCAGCAGGAATTCGCGCATTTCGTCCACGACCACTTGCGTACGCTGGGAACTGGAACCAGCCGGTGTCTGCACCTGGGCAAACAGTACGCCTTGGTCTTCTTCCGGGAGGAACGCCGTTGGAATACGGGTGAACAGCCAGATCATGCCAACTACGATGATCAGGTACGCCAGCAGATACGGAGCCTTGTGCGCGAGCATGTTGCCCACGCCGCGCTCGTAGCTTTTGACGCCACGGTCGAAACTGCGGTTGAACCAGCCGAAGAAGCCGCGTTTCGGCGTGCCGTGCTCACCTTTCGGAATCGCCTTGAGCATGGTCGCGCAGAGCGCCGGGGTGAAGATCAACGCTACCAGTACCGACAGGGCCATGGCCGAGACGATGGTGATCGAGAACTGCTTGTAGATCACACCGGTGGAGCCACTGAAGAACGCCATCGGCAGCAGTACCGCCGACAGAACCAGCGCAATACCGACCAGGGCACCCTGGATCTGCCCCATGGATTTCTTGGTGGCCTCCTTGGGTGACAGACCTTCTTCGCTCATGACCCGTTCGACGTTTTCCACCACGACAATGGCATCGTCCACCAGCAAGCCAATGGCCAACACCATACCGAACATGGTCAGGGTGTTGATGCTGAAACCGAACGCCGCGAGGATCCCGAACGTACCCAGCAATACCACCGGCACGGTCATCGTGGTGATGACGGTGGCGCGGAAGTTTTGCAGGAACAGGAACATCACCAGGAACACCAGCACGATCGCTTCGACCAGGGTTTCAACCACACCCTTGATCGACTCGGTCACCACCGGAGTGGTGTCATACGGGAACACCACTTCCATCCCTTCCGGGAAGAAGGGCTTGAGGGTGTCAATGGTGTTACGCAGGGCTTTTGCGGTGTCGAGGGCGTTGGCACCGTTGGCCAGTTTCACCGCCAGACCGGAGGCCGGGGCGCCGTTGAACTGGGCGCTGATCGAGTAGTTTTCGCCACCCAGACCGACTTCCGCAACGTCGCCGACACGCACTTGCGAGCCGTCCTTGTTGACCTTCAACAGGATCGCCTTGAACTGCTCGGCGGTCTGCAGACGGGTCTTGCCGATGATCGTCGCGTTCAGTTGCTGGCCGGGCAGGGCAGGCAAGCCGCCGAGTTGACCGGACGACACCTGGACGTTCTGCGCTGCAATGGCGGTTTTCACGTCCACCGGGGTCAGGTTGAAGTTGTTCAACTTGGCCGGGTCGAGCCAGATCCGCATCGCGTACTGGGCACCGAAGACCTGGAAGTCACCGACACCGGCGGTGCGCGAAATCGGGTCTTGCATGTTCGACACGATGTAGTTGGACAGGTCGTCCTTGGTCATGCTGCCGTCGCGCGACACCACGCCGATGACCATCAGGAAGTTTTTCACCGACTTGGTCACGCGGATGCCCTGTTGCTGCACTTCTTGCGGCAGCAGCGGGGTGGCCAGGTTCAGCTTGTTCTGGACCTGAACCTGCGCGGTATCGGAGTTGGTGCCCTGCTCGAAGGTCGCGGTAATGGTCATGTTGCCGTCAGAGTTACTTTCCGACGAGACATAACGCAGGTTATCGATACCGTTGAGCTGTTGCTCGATCACTTGCACCACGGTGTCCTGCACGGTTTGTGCAGACGCGCCCGGGTAGGTCACCGAGATGGCAATGGCCGGAGGCGCAATGCTCGGGTATTGGTTGATCGGCAGTTTGAGAATCGATAGAGCCCCGACCAGCATAATCACCAGGGCAATCACCCAGGCGAAAATAGGACGGTCGATAAAAAATTTCGACATGGTTTACTCCCCTTTGCCGCCGACAGCTGTGTTAGCTGCCTGTGCGGGGGCCGGGCTCTTTATGCCAACATTAGTGGCTTCAGTGGCCTTGACTTCAACGCCAGGTCTGACGAATTGCAGCCCTTCGGTGATCACGCGATCGCCTGCCTTCAGACCGTCTTCAATCAGCCATTGGTTACCGACAGTGCGGCTGGCCTTGAGCTGACGCAGTTCGACCTTGTTGTCCGGGCCGACGACCAGTGCGGTCGGAGAGCCTTTGAGGTCGCGGGTCACGCCTTGTTGCGGAGCCAGAATCGCCGCGCTGTCCACACCGGCCTGCAACTGGGCGTGAACGAACATGCCCGGCAGCAGGGTGTGATCGGGGTTCGGGAACACGGCACGCAGGGTCACGGAACCGGTGGTCTGGTCAACCGAAACTTCGGAGAACTCAAGCTTGCCGTCCAGCGTGTACTGGCTGCCATCTTCGAGAGTCAGCTTGACCGCGGCGGCATTATCGCCAGCCTTTTGCAGACGACCGCTTTCCAGTTCGCGGCGCAGCTCAAGCAGCTCCACCGAAGACTGAGTGACGTCGACGTAGATTGGGTCCAGTTGCTGAATGACGGCCATGGCGTCGGTCTGGCCGTTGCTGACCAGCGCGCCTTCAGTCACAGACGAACGGCCGATGCGACCGGAGATCGGTGCGTAAACCTTGGTGTAGCGCACGTTGATCTGGGCGGTCTGCAGGGATGCTTCCGATTGCAGGCGGTTGGCCAGCGCGGTGTCGTATTCCTGGCGACTGACAGCCTGTTCGTCGACCAGTTGCTTGTAGCGGTCGGAGATCGACTTGGTCGAACGCAGGTTGGCTTCGGCGCTTTTCAGGGTCGCGTCATAGACCGATGGGTCGATCTGATAAAGCTGCTGACCGGCCTTGACGTCGCCGCCTTCCTTGAACAGTCGCTTGAGAATGATGCCGTTGACCTGTGGGCGAACTTCGGCGATGCGGAACGCACTGGTGCGCCCCGGAAGTTCGGATGTCAGGGTGAAGGCTTGAGGTTGCAGGGTTACGACGCCGACCTGAGGGGCTGGTGCGGCAGGTGCCGCCTCTTCCTTTTTACATCCGCTGAGCAGCGATGCCAGGGCGACGGCAGTAACCAGAGCGGTAACAGCTGGCTTGAATTGCATGAAGATCCTCGGGTCAGGCGCGCACATTGCGCACAAGAAATGTGGAAGGTTAAAAAATTTTTGCCGGGTGGATAAGTAGCTTGCTAAGGAATATACTTACGTTCATGGTTGTTTGTAAAGGCCTTGGCGGTGTACCCACACGGTTACAAAAGCCGTTCAAAGGTTGGAATTGTAGGCCTGATGAGACGCCCAAGAGCGCTCGCCCCACTTTTATTCAGCTGATATTCAGACATCGCTGAAGCACCCTGATTGAGGTTTTACTGCCATGGTCCGTCGTACCAAAGAGGAAGCTCAAGAAACCCGAAGCCAGATACTCGAAGCGGCAGAAAAAGCCTTTTACGAGCGGGGCGTGGCACGCACGACGCTGGCGGATATCGCGACCCTGGCCGGCGTGACTCGCGGGGCCATCTACTGGCATTTCAGTAACAAGGCGGATCTGGTGCAGGCGATGCTCGATACCTTGCATGAGCCGCTGGATGAAATGGCCAAGGCCAGTGAAAGCGAAGATGAACTCGATCCGCTGGGCTGCATGCGCAAGCTGCTGATTCATTTGTTTCATCAAGTTGCCCTGGACCCGAAAACCCGACGCATCAACGAGATTCTTTTTCATAAGTGCGAATTCACCGATGAAATGTGCGATCTGCGCCAGCAGCGCCGAACGGCCAGTCTCGATTGCAATGTGCGAATTGCTCTGGCCCTGAGTAATGCGGTGAATCGCGGGCAGTTGCCGGAAAACCTCGACACTGCCCGCGCGGCCATCAGCCTGCATGCGTATATCGATGGCATCCTGTATCAGTGGCTATTGGCTCCCGACAGTTTTCAACTGCACACCGAAGCCGAGCGTTGCGTCGATACAGGGTTGGATATGCTGCGCTTGAGTCCAAGCCTGCGCAATTGAAACAAAATGCGTAATTGGATCCGTTTGTGTCAAGACTTGAAGCGGGGGGAAATGTCCCTGCTTCGCTCGCCTTTCTGTAATGGGGTGCTTTTATATACGTACGTTTGCCAGGTTGATAGGTAGCGAGCTACGTATTTTGTAGGGATTTTGTGTCGAGTGTGTGAATGAATGTTAACAACCCGGGCTACAAGGGCGCCGAGCAGCCGATAAAGGGTATCGCGCTGATCTGCCTGGCGGTTTTGTTGTTCGCCAGTCACGACACTTTGTCCAAGTACCTGTCCGGGTTCTATCCGATCGTGATGGTGGTTTGGGCACGCTACGTGGTGCACACCTTGTTGATGCTGGTGATTTTCGTGCCACGCAGTGGTTTCTCGGTGGTAGTGCGCACCCAGCGTCCGGGTTTGCAGTTATTACGCGCCCTGTGCCTGATCGGCACCAGCCTGTTTTTCACTTCCGGCCTGCGCTACATCCCTTTGGCTGAAGCCACCGCCGTCACTTTTCTTGCTCCTTTATTGGTGACCGCGTTGTCCGTACCGTTGCTGCATGAGCGCGTAACCCGCAATCAGTGGCTGGCGGTGCTGGGTGGATTTGTCGGCGTGTTGATCGTCGTGCGGCCTGGGGGTGCGCTGTTCACCCCGGCGATTTTATTGCCACTGTGCTCGGCCTTGTGTTTTGGCTTCTATCAATTGCTCACTCGCCTGCTCAGCGGTATCGACAGCCCGACCACCAGCAACTTTCTCACCGGCATTCTCAACAGCCTGATCATGACTGCACTGTTGCCGTTCTTCTGGAGCACACCGACGCTGCTGCATAGCCTGTTCATGATTGGCCTGGGCACTTGCGGCATGCTCGGTCACATGTTGCTGACCCAGGCCTTCCGCCATGCGGCGCCGGCGATGCTGGCGCCGTTCAGTTATGGGCAGATTCTGTTTGCCGGGATATACGGGTACTTGATCTTTGACCATGCCCCGGATGGTTTTGCCATCCTGGGCATCGCTGTTATTTGTGTGAGTGGACTTGCAGTTGCATGGGCTCAAAGCAAAAGAAGTTCCGCTTAGGTTCCGCCTGATGGCTTCAACTTGGCATTGTTATAATGGCTCCCATAAAATAGTTATAAGGATAAGTTTCACTTTTGTTATGAAGGTTTGAGAGGCACTTGATAGGTTCTGAGCCAACGGAAGTGGCGTAATACTCCCAAAATAATTCAACTCTCGGGATTCGGTGGCCAGCCGTTTGCCTGTGGCAATAACTCAGCGTCGTCTCAAACAGCGCTGTTTGTCGATAGTTGGTATATTTGATGTAGGTATCGAATATCTGTTTCTTGATGTCGTAATCGATATTGATGTCTTGCTTAAGATGAGGATCTCCTTCGAATATCAGGTTGACGGTCTCGTAAGGGAGGATCTTGTCGGGCCGATCCACGGGCGGATTTTCAGGGGAAATGTCATCAAGCCAGAAGGTTGTATCCGTAAAGTTTGTAATTTGCAGCATAAAAATAAGAGTGTTCGGATTTGTAGCGTCCATGCTCATGTTTTCCTTTTGAATTAGGTGGTTGTTGTGGAGGTTGTGCAACGTGTTCGTTGATGTGCGAAGACTAAGTGTCTTGTATTTGGTTGGCGACTCTTTAAGTGTATGCAAATAAAAAAGCCCTGGCTCTTTCGAGGCAGGGCTTTATGTTATTTAAGTTATTTACAGAGCCGGATAATCGATATAACCCACCGGACCCTTCGCATAGAACAATTCCGGACGTGCTTCATTCAACGGCGCATCGGCCTTCAAGCGTGCTGGCAAATCCGGGTTGGCAATGAACGGCACACCGAATGCCACCGCGTCAGCCTTGCCGCTGGCCAGCCACCCGTTGGCGCTGTCCTTGGTGAAGCGTTCGTTGGCGATGTACGGGCCGCCGAAGGCTTCCTTCAGTTGTGGGCCCAGACTGTCGCCAGCTTCTTTCTCGCGCGAGCAGATGAAGGCGATACCACGCTTGCCCAGTTCGCGAGCGACGTAGGTGAAGGTCTCGGACAGGTTGTCGTCGCCCATGTCATGGAGATCGGCACGTGGTGACAGGTGCACACCGACGCGGCCCGCGCCCCAGATTTCGATGGCGGCATCGGTCACTTCCAGCAACAGGCGCGCACGGTTTTCCAGGGAGCCGCCATAGTTGTCGGTGCGCTGGTTGGTGCTGCTTTGCAGGAACTGGTCGAGCAGGTAACCGTTGGCGCCGTGGATTTCCACACCGTCGAAACCGGCAGCCTTGGCGTTCTCGGCACCCACGCGGTAAGCGTCGATGATGTCGGCGATTTCAGCGGTTTCCAGGGCGCGCGGGGTTGGGAAATCGGCCAACGGACGCACCAGGCTGACATGACCCTTAGGCTGGATGGCACTCGGCGCGACCGGTGCTTCGCCGTTCAGGTACAAGGGGTGGGAAATCCGGCCCACGTGCCACAGTTGCAGGAAGATTTTGCCGCCAGCGCCGTGGATCGCTTTGGTCACGTTGCTCCAGCCGCGCACCTGGTCGTTGGACCAGATACCGGGAGTGTCCGGGTAGCCCACGCCGATTGGCGTCACCGAAGTCGCTTCGCTGAGGATCAGACCGGCAGAGGCGCGTTGCACGTAGTACTCGGCCATCAGCGCGTTCGGCACACGGCCTTCGTCGGCGCGGCAGCGGGTCAGCGGCGCCATGATGATGCGGTTGGCCAACTCGAGGTCGCCCAGTTTGATCGGATCGAAAATAGTCGTCATGAAATAAAACCCTCGTTAAAGATCAGTTAGTAGCGGGGGCCAGTTCGGCATTGCCGCTCTGACGGAAAGTAATCAGGGTCACCAGAAGGGCGAGTACCGCCAGTGCGGCTGCCGCGAGCGGCACGCGGGTGAGGCCGAAGCCATGGGCGATGACGCTGCCGCCGACCCAGGCACCCAGCGCGTTGCCGACGTTGAAAGCGCCGATGTTCAGGGTCGACACCAGGTTCGGTGCCGCCTTGCCGTAGGTCACAACGTTCACTTGCAGGGCGGGTACGGCGGCGAAGCACGCGGTGGCCCAGAGAAACAGGGTGATCTCGGTCGGGATCACGGCAATGCTGGTCCAGGTCAGCACGGTGGACACGACTGCCATGGTGGTGAACACACCGATCAGCGTCGCCGCCATGCTTTTGTCCGCCAGCTTGCCGCCGATGATGTTGCCGACCGTCAAGCCCAAGCCGATGAGCATCAAGGTCCAGGTCACGCCACGTGGCGAGACTCCGGTGACCTCGCCCAACAGAGGCGCGACATAAGTGAACAAGGTGAAGACCGAGGCGGCGAACAGCGCAGTCATGCTCAGTGACAGCCAGATCCCAGCGCCTTTGAGGGCGCGCAGTTCGGCACGCATGTCGAGTTTCTCTTCATCGCGCTTGGCCGGCAGGAAGCGAATCAGGCCGATCAACGCAATCACACCGATCACCGTCACCGCCCAGAAGGTCGAACGCCAACCGGCTTCCTGACCGAGCGCGGTACCCAGCGGCACGCCGAGGACATTGGCCAGGGTCAGGCCGGTGAACATCAGGGCCACGGCCGACGCACGTTTGTTGGCCGGTACCAGACCTGCCGCCACCACCGAACCGATGCCGAAGAAGGCGCCGTGACACAACGCGGTGACCACGCGGGCAAACATCAAAACGTTGTAGTCACTGGCCAGGGCGCAGAGCAGGTTGCCGATAATGAAGATGCCCATCAACGCTACCAAAGCGGCCTTGCGCGGCAGTCTGGCGGTGGCCAGTGCCATGAACGGTGCACCGATGGCCACGCCCAGGGCGTAACCGGTCACCAGCCAGCCGGCGCCGGGGATCGACACACCGAGATCGGCCGCCACCTCGGGCAACAGGCCCATGATGACGAACTCGGTGGTGCCGATGGCGAAGGCGCTCAAGGCCAGAATGAGTAGCGAGAGGGGCATTGTCAGTTCCTTGTCGGAGCGCGAAGCTCCTTGTCGATGGCGTCGAGGAACGCCTGAATCACGTCCTCGTTGCGTTTGAAGAAGTGCCATTGACCGGCTTTCTGGCTGCTGATCAGTCCTGCCCGTTGCAAGGTCGCCAAATGGGCGGACACGGTCGACTGCGACAGGCCGCAGCGTTGATCGATCTGTCCGGCGCAAATGCCGTACTCATGGTTGTGGAGCTGTTCCGGGAACTGGACTTTGGGGTCTTTCAGCCAGATGAGGATGTCTCGGCGTACTGGGTGTGCCAGCGCTTTTATTATTTCGTCGAGGTCGATGGTCATGGTTTGGGCTCGTGATGAGTAAAACGCTATATCGCGATGAGGCGAACTTTAAATCGGTACTTCGCGATATACCAATATGATTTTGGTCTGATGACCGCATGAATCGGTATATCGGGTTATAACGATATGGATGTCGCAGTGTTAAGCTGCGCGCATGAACTATCTCGCACATCTGCACCTCGGTGGCCAGCGCCCCGGTCAAATGCTCGGCAGTCTGTATGGCGATTTCGTCAAAGGACGGCTGCAAGGGCAGTTCGATCCGGAGATCGAAGCGGCCATTCAGTTGCACCGCAGCATCGACGTGTTTACCGACCGCCATCCGCTGGTGGACATCGCCTTGTCGCGGTTTTCCCTCACGCGCAGGCGTTACGCCGGGATCGTGCTCGATGTGTTTTTCGACCACTGCCTGGCACGGGACTGGGAGTTGTACGCCGACCGTCCGCTTGTGCAGTTCACTTCTGACGTTTACCGGGTACTGTCCGCCGAGCCGCAGTTGCCGGAGCGCCTGGCGATGATTGCGCCGCACATGGTGGCCAATGACTGGTTGGGTTCTTACCGGGAATTCGCGGTGCTGGAGCAGGTGCTGCGTGGGATTTCGCGCAGGTTGACCCGGCCGGAGGAATTGGCCGGGGCGATGCAGGAATTGCGACGGTTGTATGAACCGTTGAGCGAGGATTTTCGGTTGTTCTATCCCGAGTTGCAGGACTTTGCCCAAAACTATCCAACTACATAAATAACTGTGGGAGCGGGCTTGCCCGCGATTGCGGTATGTCATTCAACATTACCGTTGAATGTTAAGCCGCCATCGCGGGCAAGCCCGCTCCCACAGGGATTTGTGATTAAGCAGCAATAGCCGGGCGCATCGGGATTTGCTGCGTTTCCGGAATCGCCCCAAACAACGCCTTCTGCACCGCCTGCTGCGCTTCGAACGCCAGCGCAGCACGTTCCCGGTCCTGGCACTCGATCGGCTTGAGCAGATGAATTTCCACCTCACCTCGATCATTGGCGAACAAGCGCATCAGGTGCGAGAGCAAATCATCATCGCCAATGAACGGTGCCAGGGTATCGAGCTCGCCATCGCGCAGATAACGAATCGCCACCGGTTGCAGCGCCACTTCGGAATCGATCGCCGCTGACAGCAAACGACCATGAAACGTGCGCAGCGAGCGGCCATCGGTGGTGGTGCCTTCGGGGAACATCAGCAGCGGATGTTCCTGCTCCAGATGACGGGTCATTTGTTTGCGGATCAACTGACTGTCGCCTGAACCACGGCGAATGAACAGGCTGCCAGCCTTGGCCGCCAACCAGCCCGCCACCGGCCAGGTGCGCACTTCGGCCTTGGACAGGAACGACAGTGGCGTGAGCATACCCAGCAACGGAATGTCGGTCCAGGACACATGATTGCTGACCCAGAGCATCGGTTGCTTGGGCAGCTCACCATGAACGGTCACGCGAAAGGGCAGGGCATTGCTCAGCCGCGCCATGAAAAACCGCGACCAGCGCTGACGACGGACCATCGAATGGGCAATCCCCAGTCGCTCGAACAACCCGAACACACTGGCCATGCTCAAGCCCAGCGTCACCACTAAAAGCACTCGCGCAATTCGCGCGTACACCCGCAAGCGGCTCATTACACAGCCGCCTTGAAGTGCTTGGCATAACGCGGGCAGAGCTCGTCGCGCTTGAGCAGGATGAACACGTCGGCGACCTGGAAGTCTTCGTCCCAGCACGGCTCGCCGCAGATTTTCGCGCCCAGGCGCATGTAGGCCTTGAGCAGTGGTGGCATTTCGGCGATGACGTTGGACGGAATATCCAGCGTCGGCAATGGCTTCTTCGGCTCGGCCCGCAGGTGTTCGGTGCACAGGTAACGCTCGCGCAGGCGCTGCATGATCGCGTGGGCCTGAATGCCACCGTCCTGCATTGGAATGCTCGCGCAACCCATCAAATAGCTGTAGCCGCCTTGGTTCAGCACTTCGGCCAGTTCACCCCAGAGCACGGCGATAGTGCCGCCATTGCGGTAGGCCGGGTCGACGCAGGTGCGACCGATTTCCAGGATCGGGCCTTTCAGATGGACCAGGCCATGCAGGCTGAATTCTTCTTCGCTGTAGAACTTGCCCAGGCTGCTGGCCGCTGTGTGGTCGAGCAAACGGGTGGTCGCCACCAGGCGCCCGGTGTTCAAGTCACGCACGCCGATGTGGGCGCAGTGAACATCATAGTCATCCATGTCCAGACCCAGCTCCGCGCCTTTCAGTTTGGCGTTGAATTCGCCGCTGAACACGTTGAAGCGCAAGGCCTGGGCTTCCTGCAACGCCTCGGCGCCCACCAGGCGTTCGGCTTGCAGGCGGCGTTCATTGCCGGTGTCGCTGATGCGGGCGATCTGAGTCATTGTGAGTCTCCGTACGGGCTGGCCACCCGTCTTGGGTTGCAGCCGATCGACTTTCTTTATGCAGCCGTGTTGTGCAAAGTCAGGCTATGTAGCCCCGGTGTCATCGCCATGAAGCTTTGGTGATGCTTATATGACAGCCTTTGAGGAGCCTCTTATGCCCTGGCAATCCCTGTTGAATCGCCGTGATCGCCTGCCCGTCGACCCTGACCTGGGCGAAGGCTTTGCAACCTTGTTGCAACAGTTGGGCGCGGTGTCGCCGTTCGAATTGGCGGTGGTCGGTGGACGGCTGATGGCAACACCGGGGCTGGCGTTTCTGGTGGGTTATCAGGCGGCGTTGCGCATGCTCTGGCCGAGCGCGCCGCTGAGCCTCGGCGCGTTATGTGCGACTGAACAGCGCAGTTTGCGGGTGGCGGACATGCAGACCCGGCTGCGCGATCTGCGTCTGAATGGACGCAAGGATTTCGTCACCGCCGGCGATGCCGCCGACTGGTTGCTGGTCGCCGCCCGCAGTGAAGAACCCGGCGAAGCGGCGCGCTTGAACCTTGCGGTGGTTTACCCCGGCGAACCGGGTGTGCGCCTGGAAAAGCTCGCGCCGATGCCACTGATGCCAGACATAGGTCACGGCCGGTTGTTTCTCGACAACGCGCTGTGTGAATTGCTCGCTGGGGATGGTTGGGACGCATACGTCAAACCGTTCCGCACCCTGGAAGACATCTATGTGTTGAGCGCCATGACCGCGTGGCTATACGGCGTCGGTCAAGACAGCGACTGGCCGCAAACCTTGCAACTGCGTTTGCTGGCGCTGCTGGCCGGGTGCGCGGAAGTCAGCCGCCAGGCACCGAACAATCCGGTCGGGCATGTGTTGCTGGGCGGGTTGTTTGCGCAGTTCGATGGGCTCAAGGCTGAAGTGAATCAGGCCCTGGCCGATGGCCCGCCACAATGGGCGGCGATGTGGCAGCGAGATCAGACCGTGATGGATCTGGCGGCAGGGGCGCGGGGGAAGCGGTTGGCCAAGGCGTTGGCGGGATCTTCGCTGGGTTGATGGGCCTCTTCGCGAGCAAGCCCGCTCCCACAGTTGATCTGCGGTGTTCACACATTTTGTGCTCACCACAAATCCCCTGTGGGAGCGGGCTTGCTCGCGAAGGCGGCCTCATTGGCGACGCAAATTCCAAAACTGTCATCAAGCTCGACTAGGCTCTGCAGGTTCATCCCTCCGAGCGCCCCTCATGTTCAAAGGCTTGTCCCTGATTGTCATGCTGCTGCTCAGCCTCACGGCCCACGCTGAAAACTGGCCGGCCGAGCAATGGTCGCCGGGCCCGAAAGTCACCGGGCCGGCACTTCAAACCCTGGAAAACTACGCCTTCCCACCCCGCGACGATGCCACTCACCAAGGCATTCGCACCGATGCCTTGCTGGTGATCCGCGACGGTCAACTCGTCTACGAACGCTACGCCGGCCCGACCACTGCCCAAACGCCGCACCTGACGTGGTCGATCAGCAAAAGCCTGATGGGCGCGGTGCTCGGGGTGGCCTATGGCGAAGGGCTGTTCAAACTGCAGGACCCGGCGGTGAAGTTCTATCCTCCGCTGGAAAAACACCCCGGCATGACCATGGCCGACCTGCTGCACTGGGCCTCGGGCCTGGACTGGCAGGAAGACTACGAATACGCCCCATTGAAGTCCTCGGTGGTGGCCATGCTCTACACCCGTGGTCACCGCGACATGGCTGCGTTCACCGCCGACCATGACGAGTACGTCAAACCCGGCCAGGCATTCCGTTACTCCAGTGGTGACAGCAACCTTCTGTCCGCCGCGCTGAAAACCATCGTCGGCCCGGCCCGTTATCCGGATTATCCATGGACCGCGCTGTTCGAACCCTTGGGGATTCGCAGTGCGGTGTGGGAAACGGATGCCACGGGGACGTTTGTTGCATCGTCCTACGCCTATCTCACTGCCCGGGATCTGGCGCGGGTCGGCCTGTTGATGGCGCGCGACGGTCGTTGGCGTGAGCGGCAATTAATGCCCAAAGACTGGGTCGACTTCAGTCGTGAGCCTTTTGCCCGCTATCAAGCCAACCAGGATGAAGTAGTGCCCGGCGGACATTGGTGGCTCAATCGCACGGTGGATGGCGCGACCCAACCCTGGCCCGCTGCCCCCGGCGACACCTTCGCCGCGCTGGGCCATTGGGGCCAGGCGATGTACGTGATTCCCAGCGAAAAGCTGGTGATCGTGCGCTACGGCGATGATCGCGATGGAAGCTATCGGCACAACGAATTGCTCAACCTCGCGCTCAAGGCCTTTGCCATGCAGGTGCAGCCATGAGCCGCCGCAGTTTTATTCGCCGTCGGCCGTTCAGCACGATGTTGCTGGTGCTGCTGATCGTCTTGCTTGGCTGGATCTGGCAGGAGCGTGTGGCGCTATGGGCCTTCCCCGATATCATCAGCGCTTATACCGCCAAGGAATACTGCTCGTGCCGGTATGTGATGAACAATCCGGTGGAGTATTGCCAGAGCTATGTGAAGCAGTATTTGCCCACCAGTGGGTTCGTCGATGATGCTGCGAACAAGCGTGTGACGGTTGGTGGGATGGGGCGCAGCAATAGCGCTGTTTGGGTTGGCGAACGGCAGGGATGTCGGTTGATCCCTTGAAAAGATCGCAGCCTTCGGCAGCTCCTACATTGACCGCGTGCAACCCTGTAGGAGCTGCCGAAGGCTGCGATCTTTTGATCTTTTGATCTGTGCGGTTTGCAATGCGCCCACGGCCAGTTAAGGTTCGCTCAGGTTTATCTACCCCCCGAGTCTCTATGTTCAACCGCTTTGTCTGCAAAACCCTCGCTTTCCTGCTGCTGGCCGGTGTCACCGTGTCGGCCCAGGCCAATTGGTACCTGGACGGCGAGTCTTCGCGGCTGTCGTTCATTAGCACTAAAAACGCCAACATCTCCGAAGTGCAGCGCTTTCTGGTGCTGCACGGCAAGGTCGATCCCAAGGGCCTGGCGCAGGTAGAAGTCGAACTAGAGTCGATCAACAGCGGCATTCCGCTGCGTGACGAGCGCATGCGCAAGGAGCTGTTCGAGATCCAGACGTTTCCCGAAGCGTTGATCACCACGCAAATCGATCTGCGGCCGATTAACGACCTGGCGCCCGGTGCGCAACTCGAGTTGCGTTTGCCACTGACCGTCAACCTGCATGGCAAACAACACCGATACAACGCCGAACTGCTGGCGACCCGTCTTGATGACCGGCGCTTTCAAGTGGTGACCCTCGAGCCGTTGGTGATCAGCGCTGAAGATTTCGGCCTGGCCCCGGGCCTGGAAAGCTTGCGCAAGGTTGCCGGTTTGTCGGCCATCAGTCTGTCGGTGCCGGTGGGTGCGGTGCTGATTTTCACGGCGCGCTGAAATGCGCGGCGCAATTTTTCCGTGGCGCGACGGCAACCGCTTTGAACTGCTGATCGATGGCCCGCAGTTTTTTCCGCGAATGCTGGTGGCGATTGCCCGCGCCGAAGAACAAGTCGAACTGGAACTGTACCTGGTGGAGGCGGGAGCCTGCGCCGAGGCCATGGTTCAGGCGCTGGTCCAGGCTGCCGAACGCGGCGTGCGGGTGCGTTGCCTGTTCGATGACTACGGCAGCCTAGCCTTTACCCTGACCTTGCGTCAGCGCCTGATGGCCGCCGGTGTCGAGCTGCGTTTCTACAATCGCCTGAGCTGGCGACGCTGGGTGGGCAATTTCTATCGCGACCACCGTAAGCTGCTGCTGGTGGATCAATGCCTGGCGGTAGTCGGCGGCACCGGGGTCACCGATGAGTTCTGGACACCAGGTGAAGACACCAGCGAATGGCACGAAGTGATGGTGGAAATCGGCGGCCCGTTGGTGCTCGACTGGCAGTTGCTGTTCGACCGCCAATGGATTGCCAACCGCCATCGGCGCGCCTGGAAACCCACTGCGCACTTCGGTTTGCCGCGCTTGCCGCGAGTGCCGGCCATGGGCGAGGGCATGGGCCGGGTCGCCTATGCCGACGCCCGCCAACACCGCGATATTTTGCAATCGCTGGTTCGCGCACTGAACAGTGGCCAGCGCCGAATCTGGTTGGCCACGCCGTATTTCCTGCCGACCTGGAAAGTCCGCCGCTCACTGCGTCGGGCTGCGGCTCGTGGCGTTGATGTGCGTCTGCTGCTGACCGGGCCGCGCACCGATCACCCCTCGGTGCGCTACGCCGGGCATCGCTACTACCCGCGATTGCTCAGGGCCGGGGTGAAGATCTTCGAATACCAGCCGTGTTTCCTGCACCTGAAAATGGTGTTGATCGATGACTGGGTGAGCATCGGCTCATGCAACTTCGATCACTGGAATCTGCGCTTCAATCTGGAAGCCAACCTCGAAGCCCTGGACCCCGGACTGACCCGGGCGGTGGTGGCGAGTTTCGAGAATGACTTTGCCCTGAGCCAGGAAGTCAGCCTCGAGGCATGGAAACGCCGACCGTTGTGGCGGCGGGTCAAGCAAAGGGTATGGGGATGGTTGGATCGGCTGGTGGTGAATCTGCTGGATCGACGGGGCTGAATACATTCCTCCAAACACCCTGACCTAATGTGGGAGCGGGCTTGCTCGCGAAAGCGGTCTGACATTCAGCATCTTTGTTGAATGTTAAGCCGTCTTCGCGAGCAAGCCCGCTCCCACATTTGTTTTGCGGTGTGTCAGGGATTACAGCAACTCAAAGCTCTGCTGCGTCACGTCCTGGGAGTCCAGGCCGATCTGCACGTTGAACTTGCCCGGTTCCGCGGCGTACTTGAGCTGGGCGTTGTAGAACTTCAGGTCATCCTCGGTGATGGTGAAGTGCACGACTTTCTGTTCGCCGGCCTTGACCAATACTTTCTGGAAGTTCTTCAGTTCCTTGACCGGGCGGATCATCGAACCGGTCACGTCCTGGATGTACAGCTGCACCACGGTTTCGCCGTCACGCTTGCCGGTGTTCTTCACCACGACGCTGGCGTCGAGCTTGCCGGTCTTGTTCAGTGTGGTCGACGACAGCGCCATGTCGGTCAGGCTGAACTGGGTGTAGCTCAGGCCGAAGCCGAACGGGAACAGCGGCCCGGTGGTGTCTTCGAAATATTGCGAGGTGTAGTTGCCCGGTTTGCCCGGAGTGAAAGGCCGGCCAATGCTCAGGTGGTTGTAGTAGGTTGGAATCTGACCCACCGAGCGCGGAACGCTGATCGGCAGTTTGCCCGATGGGTTGTAGTCGCCGAACAGCACGTCAGCGATGGCGTTGCCGCCTTCGGTGCCGCTGAACCAGGTTTCCAGAATCGCGTCAGCCTGCTCTTTCTCTTCGAGAATCGACAGCGGACGGCCATTCATCAACACCAGCACCAGCGGTTTGCCGGTGGCTTTCAACGCCTTGATCAGCTCGCGCTGGGCTGCCGGGATGTTCAGGTCGGTACGGCTCGACGATTCGTGGGACATGCCACGGGATTCGCCCACCGCCGCCACCACCACATCTGCTTGCTTGGCAGCCTTGACCGCTTCATCGATCAACACATTGGCCGAGCGCGGATCATCCACCACTTCCGGCGCATCGAAGTTGAGGAAGTTGAGGTAATCGAGGATTTTCTTGTCGCTGGTGATGTTCGCGCCGCGGGCGTAGATCAGCGTCGACTGTTTGCCAAGCGCAGTGGTCATGCCGTCGAACAAAGTGACCGATTGCTCGGGACGGCCCGCAGCGGCCCAACTGCCCATCATGTCGATCGGCGCCTTGGCCAGTGGACCGACCAAAGCGATTTTTGCGGTTTTCTTCAGCGGCAGGGTGTCGCCCTGGTTCTTCAGCAACACCAGGCTGCGGCGCGCGACATCACGGGCCTCGGCGCGGTGCAGACGGCTTTCGGCGTAGGTGTCGGCCGGGTCATCCTCGGCCTTGCCGATGCGCAGGTACGGGTCTTTGAACAGGCCCATGTCGTACTTGGCGGCGAGCACTTCACGCACGGCGTTGTCGATGTCCTTCTGTTCGATCTCACCGGCCTTCAGCAACCCTGGCAATTCCTTGCCGTAGAGGGTGTCGTTCATGCTCATGTCGATGCCGGCCTTGATCGCCAGTTTCGCGGCTTCGCGACCGTCGGCGGCGACGCCGTGCTTGATCAGCTCGAAAATTGCGCCGTGATCGCTGACTGCCAGGCCCTTGAAACCCCATTCCTTACGCAGCAGGTCGTTCATCAGCCAGGTGTTGGCGGTAGCCGGCACGCCGTTGATCGAGTTCAGCGCGACCATCACCCCGCCGGCACCGGCGTCAATCGCCGCGCGGTACGGTGGCAGGTAGTCCTGATACATCTTGACCGGGCTCATGTCGACGACGTTGTAGTCGCGACCGCCCTCGACCGCGCCGTACAAGGCAAAGTGCTTGACGCTGGCCATGATGCTGTCGGCCGCGTTCGCGCCTGAGCCCTGGAACGCCCTGACCATTACGCCGGCGATCCGCGAAACCAGGTAGGTGTCTTCGCCGAAACCTTCGGACGTGCGGCCCCAGCGTGGGTCGCGGGAGATATCGACCATCGGCGCGAAGGTGATGTCGAGGCTGTCAGCCGCCGCTTCCTGGGCGGCGATGCGCCCGGAGCGGCCAATGGCGTCCATGTCCCAGCTCGAGGCCAAGGCCAGCGGAATCGGGAAAATGGTGCGGTGGCCGTGGATCACGTCATAGGCGAAGAACATCGGGATCTTCAACCGGCTGCGCATGGCCGCGTCCTGCATCGGGCGGTTCTCGGCGCGGGTGATCGAGTTGAAGGTGCCGCCGATATTGCCGGCAGCGATCTCCTTGCGGATCATCTCCCGCGGCATTTCCGGGCCGATGCTGATCAGGCGTAACTGGCCGATCTTTTCATCGAGGGTCATTTGCTTCATCAGGTGGCTGATGAAGGCATCCTTGTTCTCTATAGGTGCGGGCGTCGTGGCGGCCAATACGGTATGACTGGCCAGGCTGACGAACAGGCCCAGCAAACACAGCTTCTTCATGAATTGTTTTCTCAAAAGCCTAAACGGCAGTGATTACACGCCGGTCAGCCAAAATTTGGGGAGCGACTATTGTTGTTCAGGTAAATGCAGACACACTTGCGCAGCGTGTCAGTGCTGGGCATCTTTTAGCCCATTGGCTCGATGCAATCCAGTAGCGGCGCAGATTATGCCCCAAGAGCCGGGTCAGAGTTCGCAGGTTGTTTCATCAACGGAATGTGCAAGGGAGCATCAACCAGATGAATGTACGACACCATTATCGGTCGAGCCTGCAGGTTGCAGCCTTGATGTTGCTGACCACACTGCTGGCCGGCTGCGGCATCAACAATATCCCGACCCTCGACGAACAAGCCAAGGGCGCCTGGGGCCAGGTGCAGAACCAGTACCAGCGTCGCGCTGACCTGATTCCCAATCTGGTGGAAACCGTCAAGGGTTATGCCCAGCATGAGCAAGACACCCTGACCGCGGTGATCGAAGCCCGCGCCAAGGCGACGTCGATTCAGGTGGATGCCAGCACGCTGGACAATCCGGAAAAACTCAAACAATACGAGCAGGCGCAGAATCAGCTGACCGGCGCGCTGAGTCGATTGATGGTGGTGTCCGAGCGCTACCCGGACCTCAAGGCCAACCAGAACTTCCTGGCGCTGCAATCGCAACTTGAAGGCACCGAGAACCGCATCGCCGTGGCGCGTCGCGACTTCATCCTCGCGGTGCAGAAATACAATACCGAGATCCGCACCTTTCCCGGTCGCCTGTGGCACACCGTGATGTATAGCGATCTGCCAATCCGCGAAACCTTCGAGGCCACCAGCCCCGGCGCCGAGAAAGCGCCTGAAGTGAAGTTCCAGTAAGCGCCGGAACGGGCTTGAAGCGTCACCAAGGATGAGGTTGCCAATGCGCGTGTTGAAAGTGGGCCTGGTGCTGATGTTCTGGGTGTTTGCCCTGACGGCCCAGGCCGAGTTGAAGTTCCCGGAATTGACCGGTCGGGTGGTGGACAACGCCCAGATGATCGAGCCTGCGGTGCGCGAGCAGCTTGTTCAGCAGCTTAACGCCCATGAAAAAACCACCGGCGAGCAATTGGTGGTGGTCACGTTACCGGACTTGCAGGGCACCGACATCGCGGATTTCGGTTATCAGCTGGGACGCTACTGGGGCATCGGCCAGAAGGACAAGAACAACGGCGCGTTGCTGATCGTCGCGCGTGACGAGCGCAAGCTGCGGATCGAAGTCGGTTATGGCCTGGAAGGTCGTCTGACTGATGCGCAGAGTTCGGTGATCATCCATCAGGTGATCACGCCCGCGTTCAAGGCCGGCAACTTCAGTAAAGGCATCAGCGACGGGGTTGCGGCGATGCTGGTGGTGCTGGGCGGCAATCCGCTGGACGAGCCGTCGACGGTGTATGAATCGGACGGTGATCAGGAGAGTGATTTCGTTGGGCGGCATCCGGGGTTGTTCGTGCTTCTGCTGATGCTGTTCTTCCTGACGATCTTCGTCGGGCAGATGTTCGGTATTCTGCCAAGCGGCGGGGGCCGTGGCGGCTCGGGAGGCGGGTTCGGCGGCGGAGGTTTTGGCGGCGGTGGCGGTGGGGGCTTCAGCGGCGGCGGGGGCAGTTTCGGGGGCGGCGGTTCGTCGGGCGGCTGGTGATCACACTGCAGGTAAAAACAACAACAGCGAGCAGGCATTCATAAACATGGCATTACTGACTGAACACGAACAACGCAAAGTCGCCGAGGCGATCGCCCGGGTCGAGCGCGATACCGACGCCGAACTGGTGACGGTGCTTGCGGCCCGCGCCGACGATTACGCCTATATCCCGCTGCTCTGGGCCAGTCTGCTGGCGCTGGTGGTGCCGGGTATCGTGCATTACCTGACGGGCTGGCTGACCATGCACAGCCTGTTGCTGGTGCAATGGCTCAGCTTCATCGTGTTGTGTCTGGTGTTCCGTATTCCGAAAGTCACCACGCGCCTGATCCCGCGCTCGGTTCGTCACTGGCGCGCGTCAAACCTGGCGCGCCGGCAGTTCCTGGAGCAAAACCTGCACCACACCGTGGGCAGCACCGGCATGCTGATTTTCGTCTCCGAGGCCGAGCGCTATGTGGAGATTCTGGTGGATGAAGGCATTTCCAAACGGCTGGACAACAAGAACTGGGACGCGATAGTGGCGGCGTTTACGCAGCAGGTGAAACAGGGGCAGACGTTGCAGGGCTTTGTGACGTGCATCGAGGCATGCGGCGAGTTGCTCAAGGTGCATGTACCGGTGACCCATGTGCGCAATGAGTTGCCGAATCGGTTGGTGGTGTTGAGCTAAATAAAAAGATCGCAGCCTTCGACAGCTCCTACGCCGATCGCGGTTCCCTGTAGGAGCTGCCGAAGGCTGCGATCTTTTGATTCTGCACCGTTCGGCAAATAACTGCGTGTCCCGAACGGCCATCCCCCCTAAAATACCCACCATTCCCCGATCCGCACCGCCCGAGGCCGTTTTTTCCCATGTCTGTCACCGCCACTCCCGCCAGCCTCGCGCCGGATCATCACGCCCAGTTCATCGACCTGCTGCAAACCAGCCTCGACCAGAACGCCTTCATCAAACTGGTGCTGGCCAAGTACGTTGGTACAGAGGCGGATTTGCAGCGGCTGATCATCAAGCAACTGACGGTCAAGGATCAGTCGTGCCTGTCCTTCGTCTATCGCTACAAGACCCGCGACATCACCAAGAACCTGCCGCTTGCCGAAGGCGTGGCGACCATTGCTGCGTTGTTGCCTGCATCGTTCAAAAATGCGCATTTATTGTCATTGACCGATGAAGCCCAGCTCGAATACAGCAAAAAGGGCAAATCTTCGCTGTTCAAGAGCAAACCTCAGCAATTGCGCGAAGTGCCATCCGCCGAGCACAACCGCGAGAAGAACCGTTTCCTCGATCTGAGCCGGCCGTTTCTCAAAGACCTCGGCGTAACCAACGCGCAGCATGAGCTGATCCCGGCGATGTCGCGCAAGTGGAAGCAGATCAACAAGTTCATCGAAGTCTTCAGCCATGCGCTGACCTCGTCGCCGCTGGCGCTGGACAAACCCGTGCGGGTGGCGGATTTCGGCTCGGGCAAGGGTTACCTGACGTTCGCGATCCACGACTACCTGCGCAATACCTTGAAAGCCCAAGGCGAAGTGACCGGCGTCGAGTTGCGCGAAGACATGGTCAGCCTGTGCAACACCGCCGCCGCGAAACTGGAGCATCCGGGGCTGGTGTTCAAATGCGGTGACGTGCGCAGCGTCGCGCCGAGTGAACTGGACGTGATGATCGCGTTGCATGCCTGCGACATCGCCACCGACTACGCGATTCACACCGGCATTCGTTCTGGCGCTTCGATCATCATGTGCTCGCCGTGCTGCCACAAGCAGATCCGCCTGCAGATCCAGAGCCCGGCGCTGCTCAAGCCGATGTTGCAATACGGGCTGCACCTGGGTCAGCAAGCGGAAATGGTTACTGACAGTTTGCGTGCGTTGTTCCTGGAAGCCTGCGGTTACGAGACCAAGGTCTTTGAGTTCATCTCTCTGGACCACACCAACAAGAACAAGATGATCCTGGCGGTCAAACGCGCCGAGCCGGTTGATCCCGCCCAGCTGTTGGTGAAGATTCAGGAACTGAAGGATTTCTACCACATCAGCGAACATTGCCTGGAAACATTGCTGCGGGCTGACGGTTACCTCTGATCCTGTGGGAGCGGGCTTGCTCGCGAAAGCGGACTGGCAGCTAACTAAGATGTTGAATGTGATGACGCCTTCGCGAGCAAGCCCGCTCCCACAGGGGGTTGCACCGCCGTCTTGCGCCCCAACATCACCGTCACGATCACCCCGGCCGCGAACAGCCAGGTAATTGGCTCGACATGTTCACCAAAGAACAACGCCGAAAACGCGATCGTGAAGAAAATCTGCAGCAACTGGATCTGGCTGACCCGGGCAATGCCGCCCATGGCCAGCCCGGCGTACCAGGCAAAGAACCCGATGAACTGCGAAAACAGCGAGACATAACCAAACGCCCACCAGGTTTTGGCTGAAATCTCGCCCTGATGTTGCAGCGCCAGGTACAGCACCGGTCCGATCAGCAGCGGCGTCGACAGCACCAGCGCCCAGCAGATCACCTGCCAGCCGCCCATCTCCTTGGCCAACCGGCCACCTTCGGCATATCCCAACCCACCCACGGCAATCGCGCCGAGCATCAGCAAATCACCGGCCTGAATGCTGCCCGCGCCGCTGATCAGCGCATAACCGAGCACCAACGCACTGCCCAACGCGGCGCAGGCCCAGAAGGCTTTCGACGGACGCTCATGTGACAGCCACGCGGCATACAGCGCCACGCACAGCGGTTGCAAGCCGTTGACCAGTGCGCCGTGGGAGGCGGGTAACGTCTGCATGGCCCAGGCCGACAGCACCGGGAAACCAAGGATGACCCCGGCGATCACCAGCGTCAGGCCTTTGACCTGCTTCCAGGTGGGCCATTTTTCACGGTGCCACAGCAGCAGCGCTGCCGGAATCGCCGCAAACAGCGCACGGCCGAGGCCGTTGAGCAGGGGATGGAGTTCCTG
This sequence comes from Pseudomonas sp. JV414, assembly GCF_032424305.1. NCBI lineage: Bacteria > Pseudomonadati > Pseudomonadota > Gammaproteobacteria > Pseudomonadales > Pseudomonadaceae > Pseudomonas > Pseudomonas sp. JV414. The sequence continues at coordinate 200,641 of NZ_VYKC01000021.1, forward strand.
CACGACGATCCGTGTGAAGGGCAGGGTCAGGCTGAAGATAACGACGCCAAGCAGGCCGAGGGCCATGCCGGTGTTTTCGCGCGAGGACATGATGGTGACCAGAGTTCAGGATGGCGGGAAGTGTCTTTATCTAGCCATAAACCGCAGGCGCTGCTCTGTTACAGATAGGCGCAGAGTTATCCGTACAGTTGGGGGTAATGCCCCCAACGTAGGAGCTGCCGAAGGCTGCGATCTTTTTATCAGCCGCGCCACATACCCAATCGCTTCACCCAATGTCCCCAAGGATCAAAGTCAAAAGATCGCAGGCTTCGCCAGCTCCTACATCGACCATGCACATCCGCAAATCAAATGATCTACCCCCAGGTGATCGGCGTAGTAGTCGGTTATTACCTGCCATGCAGATTAAGGACTACCTTGAATACTCCTGCATGCCCACGCATTTTCCAGAGGAGTCCTCCCCATGGCGGCTAAAAAAATTCTGATGCTGGTCGGCGATTACGTCGAAGACTACGAAGTGATGGTGCCGTTCCAGGCGTTGCTGATGGTCGGCCATACGGTACACGCCGTTTGCCCGGACAAAACTGCTGGCCAGACCGTGCGCACAGCAATCCATGACTTCGAAGGCGACCAGACCTACAGCGAAAAACCCGGTCACCTGTTTGCCCTGAACTTCGATTTCGCCAAGGTAGACGCCACGGACTACGACGCCCTGCTGGTGCCGGGCGGTCGTGCGCCGGAGTACCTGCGCCTGAACGAAAAAGTCCTGGACCTGGTGCGAGCGTTCGACAAGGCCGGCAAACCGATCGCCGCGGTGTGTCACGGTGCGCAACTGTTGGCCGCGGCAGGCATTCTTGAAGGTCGCGAGTGCAGCGCCTACCCGGCGTGCGCTCCAGAAGTGCGCCTGGCTGGCGGCACGTTCATCGATATCCCGGTGACGGAAGGTCACGTTCAAGGCAATCTGGCCACTGCACCGGCCTGGCCGGCACACCCGAGCTGGCTGGCCGGTTTCCTCGGGTTGCTGGGTACCAAAATCACGCTGTAACGAGGGACCTGTCCATGTGCGAGCTCTATGTCAAAGCCGATCCGATTCTCTACGAATCGCGCTCCCGCTCGCTGCGCATCTGCGGGGTGGTGACCACCCTGCGGCTGGAGAATCAGTTCTGGGACATCCTCAGCGAAATCGCCGAGGTCGACGGCATGACCACCAATCAGTTGATCGCCAAGCTGTATGAAGAGGTGATGGACTACCGCGGCGAAGTGGTGAATTTCGCCTCGTTCTTGCGGGTTAGTTGCATGCGTTACCTGAGCCAGAGACGGGTGCAGACACCTGAGTTGTCGGTGGTGCGGGCGGTGGTGAAGTAGGACGGTTTTGTTTAGACCTTACCGGCCCCTTCGCGGGCAAGCCCGCTCCCACAGTTGACCGAGTTGTTCAGAAGGATGCGGTCTAATGTGGGAGCGGGCTTGCCCGCGAAGGGGCCGGTACAGGCGACAGAAATCCCGACTTGGTCTTTACTCTGAAGCGCGAAACCTCTCAATCGCCAAGGAGAAAAAGCATGTCTGGATGGTACGAAGTGAGCAAAACCAGCAACGGTCAGTTCAAGTTTGTATTGAAAGCGGCCAATGCCGAAACCATTCTGACCAGTGAGCTGTATACCTCTCGCGGTGCAGCCGATGGCGGTATCGCCTCGGTTCAGGCCAACAGTCCGCTGGACCAACGCTACGAGAAAAAAACCACCAAGGACGGTCATCCTTACTTCAATTTGAAGGCCGGTAACCACGAGACCATCGGCAGCAGCGAATCCTACTCATCCGATGCCGCGAGGGATAAAGGCATCGCCAGCGTCAAGGCCAACGGCCCAACCACGGTGATCAAGGACAAGACCTTGCCGGTGCTCTAAACACACCGCCGATTAACTGTGGGAGCGGGCTTGCCCGCGATGACGGCCGAACATTCAACGAAGAGGTTGGATGTACGATCGCTATCGCGGGCAAGCCCGCTCCCACAGTTGTTTTGTGTGTGGCTGAAAATCAGCGCAATGCGTTCAACAATCCCTGCAACTGACCGCGACCCGCTTCACCCAACGCAAACACCGGTAACCGCGGATCGCCCACTTCCAGCCCGGTCATGCGCAAACCGGCCTTGATGGTCGCCGGCAAACCGCCCTTGAGGATGAAGTCCAGCAGCGGCAACTGGCGATAGAACAGTTCGCGAGCCTTGCTCAGGTCGTTGGCCAATACGGCTTCGTACAAGTCGAGATTGAGCTGCGGGATCAGGTTCGGCGCCGCCGTGCACCAGCCTTTCGCGCCTGCCGCAAACGCCTCCAGCGCCAACGGATTGCAGCCGTTATAGAACGGCACCTGACCTTCGCCCAGCAGTTGCAGTTTGTGCATGCGCTGAATATCGCCGGTGCTTTCCTTGACCATGGTGACGTTGTCGACGGCGTTGAAAATCCGCAGGATCAGCTCCACCGACAGGTCGGTGCCGCTGGTGGCCGGATTGTTGTAGAGCATGATCGGCACGCCGATGCTCTCGCCGATAGCGCGGTAGTGGGCGAGGATTTCTGCCTCGCTGAGTTTCCAGTAGGACGCCGGCAGCACCATCACCACGTCGGCGCCGTGAGCTTCAGCGAAACGCGCGCGGCGTACGGCTTTGGCGGTGGTCAAGTCGGACACGCTGACGATGGTCGGGACGCGTTTGGCGACGTGCCGGAGGCTGAATTCGCTGACCTGATCCCATTCCGCGTCGCTCAGGTAGGCGCCTTCACCGGTGCTGCCCAACGGGGCGATGGCGTGGACGCCGCTGTCGATCAGGCGGTCGATGGAGCGCCCGAGCGCGTCGAGATCAACGCTTTCGCCATTGGCGGTGAAGGGGGTGATGGTGTAGCCGATGATGCCGTGAATGTTTGGGGTCGACATGGTGTCTCTCCTTTCAAGAATGAGTGGGATCAGTTCAGGCAATCGGCGTGTTGACGCAGGTTCTGCCGAGCGTAGTAGTTGAACGCGGCGGCGTGGCGCTTGGGCCTGGAAATCCAGTCATGGGCTTCGCGGCCAAGCTGGGGAAGAATCGGTTTGATCACCCCCGCGGCCATGGCCAGCAACTGCAACTTCGCCGCGCGTTCGATCAATTGCGCAATGACACAGGCTTCTTCAATGGTCGCGCCGGTGGACAGCTGGCCATGGTGGGAAAGCACAATCGCCCGCTTGTCGCCCAAGGCCCCGGCAATCAGTTCACCTTCTTCATTGCCCACCGGTACACCCGGCCAGCCTTCGAGAAACGCACAGTCGTCGTAGAGCGGGCAGAGGTCCATGTGCGAAATCTGCAGCGGCACTTCAAGCATCGACAGCGCGGCGACGTGAGTCGGGTGCGTGTGAATGATGCAGTTCACGTCCGGCCGGGCGCGGTACACCCAGCTGTGGAAACGGTTGGCCGGATTGGGCATACCGTGGCCTTCAAGCACTTCCAGGTCTTCGTTGACCAGCAGCAGATTGTTTGCCGTGATCTCGTCGAAACCCAGGCCCAGTTGCTGAGTGTAATAGGTGCCCACCTGCGGTCCACGAGCGGTGATTTGACCGGCCAGGCCTGAATCGTGGCCGTTTTCGAACAGAATGCGGCAGGTCAGGGCCAGCTTTTGCCGGTCGGTCCACGTATTATCCGCCAGGGTATTTTGCATCTGTGTCAGCGCTTGCTTGACCAGTTGCTCTTTGGGCAGTGCTAATGTCTTGGCCATGTCGGTGTCCTTCGGTGGATCATGCAAATGACACTAAAGAGGCTATATGACACTTTGTGTCATTGGCAAGGACAAATCGTTGCCTCCTTGATGGATTAATCGCTCCACATGTCTATCCGTTTGAAATTACTTAGAAAAAAGCTCGGCGTGACGCTGGAGGCCTTGGCCGAAAAGTCCGGCATGACCAAGAGCTATTTGTCGAAAGTCGAGCGCGGGTTGAACACCCCGTCGATCGCCGCCGCCCTGAAACTGGCCAAGGCGCTGAACGTGAAGGTCGAGGAATTGTTCTCCGAAGACAACGTCAGCCTCGACAGCTACAGCCTGGTGCGCAGCGACGAACGCCAGTCCCTGGCCGCCAACGACCACAGCCCGGGTTATGCGGTGCTGGCCCATCAGGTCAGTGAACGCAGCCTGTTGCCGTTCATCATCTACCCGCCGGCAGAGTTCACCGACAAAACCTTCAAGGAACACTTGGGGGAAGAGTTTCTGTTCGTCCACGAGGGGCAGGTGGAAGTGGACTTCATGAACGAGCGCGTGCTGCTCAATCGGGGGGATGCGCTGCACTTCAATGCGCAGAAACCGCATCGCATCAGGTCAGTGGGCGAGGTTCAGGCGCAGTTGCTGGTGGTGGTGCATAGCAGCGAGGAATGAGGTTGCTCTAAAAGATCGCAGCCTTCGGCAGCTCCTACACCGATCTATGTAGGAGCTGCCGAAGGCTGCGATCTTTTGATCTTGACTTAAACCTCAACCGGTACAGTCAGCTTGGGACTACCAAGTGCATGCGTCTTCGAATCAAAAAACCGCAGCTCCACGCCCGTCCCCTCGAACACCTTCGTGTAATGCCGCTTCTGATGCTGGATGAACGCCTTGCTGCGCGGGTAAATCGAGATCGCCGCTGTCTTTGGCTTCGCCTGGCGCAATGCATGAATGATGTGACTGTCCTGCTCGCCAAGGGCGTGCCCGAAGATGCACAGCCCATCGCCATGGCTCAGTAACTGGTCGTAGCAAAACGACAGGTAATCCGAGCTGCGAATGGTTTTGAGTTTGTCCTGGGTCGGACCTTCGGTGACGAAAAGCGGTACATCGTCGAGGGTCTTGATCGTATTGTTGATGGCGAAACTGCCCAGCAACGTACCTTCGGTCGACATCAATTTACGCGCCGTACCGTCCTGATTGCGCACCAGATGCAGGCCACCGTGCAGGTACAGCAGCCGGGTTTTGTCTGTCGCGGTGAGGCTCAGATCAAAACGTGGCTCGGTGCCCTGGAACAGATCGGTAATAGCGTCGGGCCGGTGCTGGACCGCCCAGTAGTTGAGCAAATCGTAATTGGTGGTGAACACCGTTCGATAGCTGCCCAGTTCTTGATTGATCGTCGCCAGCGTCGAGGGCACCACCAATCGCCAAGGGATGTGCACCGCATGCACGGTGTTGATCAGCGCTTCCTTGATCGCGTAATAGCGATTGCGCGGTGCGGCAGAGCTGACGGCCAATGCCTTGTTGACCCGGCTAGTGGTTTTCAGCGCCCCAAGCACTTGTTCGAAGCTGCGTGTCTGCATCGCGTCGAACACGCTCAGTTCGGATTGGCTCAGCGGCTTTTCTTCAACGGTCCGGGCGTTTTCAAACAGCGAGTCATAGCCGAAGTCGTCCCATACCGCACGACTGGCACCGTTACCCACCAGCAGGCCACCGAAAGAGGCGGTGGTGCGCAAGGCGTTCCAGTCTTCAAGTTGGGCATCGACATCCTGGAAATCGGTCATTGCGTTCGTTGTCTCAAAGCAAAAGGTCTGATGGACGGCGACTTTATCACGACCCGGACTTGAGCCAGATCAAGTTACCGCAGGACTAATGAGTCGATCCTGTGCGCACCCGCCGGATCGGTGCTGTTGATTCGGCTTCAGCCAGGAGACTCGCGCATGAGCAGTACGTTTTTCATCCCCGCTGTGAACATCATGGGCACCGGTTGCCTTGACGAAGCCATGGACGCCATTCGCAAGTATGGTTTTCGCAAGGCGCTGATCGTCACCGACACCGGATTGGCCAAGGCTGGCGTGGCGAAGATGATTGCCGAGAAACTGGCGATCCAGGACATCGACTCGGTGATCTTCGACGGCGCGAAGCCGAATCCGAGCATCGCCAACGTCGAACTTGGCCTGGGCCTGCTCAAGGAAAGTCGCTGTGACTTCGTGGTGTCGCTGGGCGGCGGTTCGCCCCACGACTGCGCCAAGGGCATCGCGTTGTGCGCCACAAACGGTGGGACGATTCGTGACTACGAAGGTGTCGATCAGTCGGCCAAACCGCAAATGCCGTTGATCGCGATCAACACCACCGCCGGTACCGCCAGCGAGATGACCCGTTTTTGCATCATCACCGACGAGTCCCGTCACGTGAAAATGGCCATCGTCGATCGCAACGTCACACCGCTGCTGTCAGTCAACGATCCGGCGCTGATGGTCGCCATGCCCAAGGGCCTGACTGCCGCCACTGGCATGGACGCACTGACCCACGCCATCGAAGCCTACGTCTCCACCGCGGCCAACCCGATTACCGATGCCTGTGCGCTGAAAGCCATCACCTTGATCAGCAATAACCTGCGCCTGGCTGTACGCGACGGCAGTGACATGATCGCGCGGGAAAACATGGCTTACGCGCAGTTCCTCGCTGGTATGGCGTTCAACAATGCGTCCTTGGGATATGTCCACGCCATGGCCCACCAGTTGGGCGGGTTCTACGACTTGCCCCATGGTGTGTGCAATGCGGTGCTACTGCCTCATGTGCAAAGTTTCAACGCGCTGGTCTGCGCCGACCGCCTGACCGATGTTGCCCGCGCGATGGGCGCCGACATTCGCGGGTTCAGCCCGGAAGAGGGCGCTCAGGCAGCCATCGCGGCCATTCGCAACCTGGCCAAGGACGTGGAAATTCCCGCCGGTTTACGTGAGCTCGGTACCAAGCTCACCGACATCCCGGTTCTCGCCAGCAATGCCATGAAAGACGCCTGTGGACTGACCAATCCACGGAAGGCGGATCAGCGGCAGATCGAGGAGATTTTCCGCAGCGCGTTTTAACCAAGGCATCGGTTCGGACGCAAAGAACGCTATGCTGCGATCTCGTCCGAGCCGACATTGCCGAGTGCCTGATGCTGCAAAAAAGCCTGATCCGCCGCCTCGACCTGATCACTCTCCAACTGTTCGTGGCTGTCCATGAAGAGGGCACCTTGACCCGTGCCGCGGCTCGCGAAGCGATCGCGGTGTCGGCGGCCAGCAAGCGCTTGATGGAGTTGGAGGTGGCGCTGGGCATCAGCCTGTTCGTGCGTCAGGCCAAGGGCATGACGCTGACGCCGGCCGGTGAAACCCTGCTGCACCATGCCCGGCAGATGTTGTTCAACGTCGAGAAAATGGGCCTCGAACTGGGCGAGCATAGCCACGGTGTTCGGGGCTATGTGCGGATGCTCGCGAACCTGTCGGCGATCATTCAGTTCCTGCCCGAAGACCTGCGAGATTTTTCCGAGCGCCATCCGCAGGTCAAGACCGACCTCGAAGAACGCCCCAGCAGTGGGGTGATTCAAGGCGTGCTCGATGGCGTGGCAGACCTCGGGATTTGTTCCAGCGACAGTGACGTCAAAGGCCTGCACAGTGTTCTTTATCGCCGGGACAAACTGATGGTGTTGATGCCGGCCGATCATCCATTGGCGAGTCGTTCGACCCTGGCTTTTGCCGACACGCTGGGCAGCGATTACGTCGGCTTGCACGCCGCCAGTTCCATCAACATGCGCACCCATGCGGCCGCGCGCAAGGCTGGCAAGGTGCTGAGGCTGCGGATTCATGTGCCGGGGTTCGATGCCATGTGCCGGATGGTCCAGGCCAACATGGGCATCGGCATCCTGCCGCAAAAGGCCTATGAGCTGTTCGGCCGGGCGTTGGGTTTGCACGCGGTGCCGCTGACGGATGACTGGTCGGATCGTGCGTTGATTCTGGTGGTGCGTGATGAAGCGAGGCTGTCGCCGGTGAGCCGGATGTTGTTTGAGCAGTTGCGCGGGGTGGTCTGATAGTTATTTGTCGGGTTGGCGGGCCTCTTCGCGAGCAAGCCCGCTCCCACAAGGGATTTGTGTCGGATGCGATATTCAACTCTCCACAAATCAAATGTGGGAGCGGGCTTGCTCGCGAAGACTGACTTGAGGTCGCGGCAAACCGTCCATCGAGCATTCGCATTTCGCGAACGGTCGTTGCCAACTGAAGGTTGGATTCCTTGCCCCTCGGTCCTCTAGCCTTGGCTCATATTCCAAGAACAAGAGGTACCCCGCGATGACTGCCCCCTTGAGTGCAATCAAAGTGATCGAGATCGGCACACTGATCGCCGCGCCATTCGCGGCGCGCATGCTCGCCGAGTTCGGCGCCGAAGTGATCAAGATCGAAGCCATGGGCCAGGGCGATCCCCTGCGCAAATGGCGCAAGCTGCACGAAGGCACTTCGCTGTGGTGGTACCTGCAATCGCGAAACAAGAAGTCCCTGGCGCTGAATCTGAAATCCGCCGAAGGCATCGAATTGGTCAAGCAACTGGCGACCGACGCCGATGTGCTGATCGAAAACCTGCGCCCCGGTGCCCTGGAAAAACTAGGCCTGGGCTGGGACGTGTTGCATGCCCTCAATCCCAACCTGACGCTGGTGCGCATTTCCGGTTATGGCCAGACCGGCCCGTACCGTGATCGTCCGGGTTTCGGTGCGATCGGCGAGGCCATGGGCGGGATTCGCTATACCACCGGCACCCCCGGTTCACCGCCGGCCCGAGTGGGTGTGAGTCTCGGCGACTCCCTGGCTTCGCTGCACGCGGTCATCGGTGCACTGATGTCGCTGCTGCGAGTCAAGACCGGGCAGGGCGGCGGGCAGGTGGTCGATGTGTCTTTGGCCGAAAGCGTGTTCAACGTGATGGAAAGCCTGGTGCCGGAATACGACATGCTGGGCCATGTTCGTGAGCGCAGCGGCGGGGCGTTGCCGGGCATCGCGCCATCCAATACTTACCTGACTGCCGACGGCGCCTACGTGGTGATCGCCGGCAACAGTGACCCGATCTATAAGCGCCTGATGGCGGTGATCGGTCGGGTCGATCTGGCCGAAGCGCCGGAGTTTGCGCATAACGATGGCCGCGCCGCCAAAAGTAATGTGCTCGACGCCGCCATCACTCACTGGACCAGCAGCCTGCCCATCGATGAAGTGCTGTCGGCCCTGGAAGCCGCCGAAGTCCCGGCCGGTCGCATCTACTCGGTAGCCGATATCGTTGCCGATCCACATTACCAGGCGCGGGACATGCTGCTCAGCGCCGAACTGCCTGGCGGCGCCACGGTGAAGATGCCGGGCATCGTACCGAAAATGTCCGAGACCCCCGGTGGCGTGAACTGGTCGGGACCGAGTCTGGGTCAGCACACCGATGGCATCCTCGCGGGGCTGGGCCTGACTGACCAGGATATCGAACGGCTGAAAGCTGAAGGGGTGGTGCAATGATCACTGATTACTCCGAGACTCTGATCGTTCAGGAAGTCTCTCCTCGTGATGGCTTGCAGATCGAGCCGACCTGGGTCGAAACCGTCGACAAGATTGCGCTGATCGATCAGTTGTCGCTGGCGGGGTTTAGCCGCATCGAAGCAGGCTCGTTCGTTTCGCCCAAGGCCATTCCAGCGCTGCGCGATGGCGAGCAAGTGTTCAAGGGCATCGCCCGACGGCCAGGCGTGATCTATGTCGCATTGATCCCCAACCTCAAAGGCGCACAACGAGCGCTGGCCTCGGGGGCCGATGAGCTGAACCTGGTGATGTCCGCCAGCCAGACCCACAACCTGGCGAATATGCGGATGCGCTGCGAGGCGTCATTGGCGGCGTTTGGCGAGATCGTCGAATTCGTTCGCGGCACCCAGGTGCGGCTCAACAGCAGCATTGCCACGACCTTCGGTTGCCCGTTCGAAGGCAGGATCGATGAGGACCGAGTGCTGCAGATCGTCGACGCCTATCAGGAGCTCGGGATCCAGGGCATTACCCTGGCTGACACCACCGGCATGGCCAATCCGCGTCAGGTCGATCGGCTGGTGCGCAGAGTCTTGCAGCGGGTTTCGCCAGCGGATCTGACCCTGCATTTTCACAACACTCGCGGCCTCGGTCTGTGCAACGTCCTGGCCGCTTACGAGGCCGGAGCCCGTCGCTTCGATGCGGCCCTCGGCGGCCTTGGCGGTTGCCCGTTTGCGCCGGGGGCTTCGGGCAATATCTGCACTGAAGACCTGGTCAACCTGTGCGATGAAATCGGTATTCACACCGGCATCGATCTGCCGTTGTTGCTGAAGTTATCCCGAGGGTTACCCGCGTTGCTGGGCCATGAAGTGCCTGGGCAGTTAGCCAAAGCAGGACGCAATTGCGACCTGCACCCGACACCCTCCTGAACCCACCACGAACCCTGTGGGAGCGGGCTTTTGTGGCGAGGGGGCTTGCCCCCGTTGGGTCGCGGAGCGGCCCCAAAAATGGGACTGCTGCGCAGTCCAACGGGGGCAAGCCCCCTCGCCACAAAAGCCTCGCTCCCACAAAAAAGCGTCCACAAGACCACCTCAACCAGACAACAAAAACAATCGGGACTCCCTCGTGAAGTCCATCTGGAGAAACACTATGAGCCTCAATGTACTGGAGGCGGGCGCGAGCCCGTCCGTTAGCCACGACGCCGAAAAAGCCCTGGTCCGCAAAGTCGCCTGGCGACTGATGCCACTGATCATGGTTTGCTACCTGTTCGCGTTTTTCGACCGCATCAACATCAGCTTCGCCAAGTTCCAGTTGCAGGCCGACCTGAGCCTGAGCGATACCGCTTATGGCCTCGGCGCCGGGCTGTTTGTGGTCGGTTACGTGATCTTCGAAGTGCCGAGCAACATGATGCTCTACAAGGTCGGTGCCCGGCGCTGGATCGCCCGGATCATGATGTCCTGGGGTGTCGCCACGGCGGCCATGGTCTTCGTCAACAGCGAATGGCAGTTCTACGCCTTGCGCTTCGTGATTGGTGCGATGGAAGCGGGTTTCGCGCCGGGCGTGCTGTATTACCTGACGCTGTGGTTCCCGCAGCACTATCGCGGGCGCATCACGTCGATGCTGTTTCTCGCGTCGGCGTTTGCCGGGCTGGTTGGCGCACCGTTCTCCGGGCTGGTGCTGCAACACCTGGATGGCGTCCTTGATATGCGGGGCTGGCATTGGCTGTTTCTGCTCGGTGGCGTGCCTTGCATCGGCCTCGGTTTGTTGGTGCTGACCTTGCTCAAGGACCGCATCGAAGACGCCCATTGGCTGACGTCGTCGGAAAAGAAACTGCTCGCCAGCCGTATCGCTCACCACGAACCGCACAAGAGCGGCGGTTCTTTGCTGGCCGCGTTGCGGATTCCGGGTTTCCTGATGCTGGGGCTGATTTACTTTCTGATTCAGGTAGCGTCCTACGGCTTGAATTTCTGGGCACCGCAACTGATCCGCAGTGCCGGCACCGAGAGTCCGGTGATGATCGGCTTGCTGACCGCCATTCCCTATGTCTGTGGCGCCATCAGCATGGTGGTGATCGGGCGGTTGTCCGATGCCACCGGCGAGCGGCGCAAGTTTGTTGCAGGTCTGGTGGCGGTAGGCGCGGTGGGGTTCTTCAGCGCAGGAATCTTCGCTAACCACACGACCTTCCTGATTGTCGCCCTGGGCTTGCTCGGTGCCGGGATCATCGCCTCCATCCCGAGCTTCTGGACCCTCCCGCCAAAACTACTGGCCGGTGCCGGCGCAGGTGCTGCGGGCGGGATCGCGGTGATCAACACCCTTGGCCAATTCGGCGGGATCGTCAGCCCGGTCATGGTCGGGCGGATCAAGGACCTGACCGGCAGCACCACCCCGGCCCTGTACGTCATCGGCGTCGCCGCGCTGATTGCTGCTGCGTTGTTGCTGTGGGGGTTGCCGCAGAAGCTGCGCACGCTCGATAAGTTCTGAAATTTGCGGTGCTGGACCGGACGCCATCGCGGGCAAGCCCGCTCCCACATTGACCGTGTCAGGCACAGGATCTGTGTCCGACGCCAATCCCTGTGGGAGCGGGCTTGCTCGCGAAGACTGACTCACAGCAACAAACCCCCTGCGGCTATACGCTCAAGGACGTTTAAGTTGTACGCTCCGGTCGGACCCAGCCCCAAGGTTACTAAACCCATGCTAACCGGCCTCAATCACCTGACCCTCGCCGTCACCGACCTGAACCGCAGCGTGGCGTTCTATCGCGATCTGCTGCAACTCCAGCTTGAAGCCACGTGGGACACCGGCGCCTATCTCTCATTACCCGGTCTATGGCTGTGCCTTTCTCTCGATCCGTTGCGCGAATCCGCTCCCGCCGCTGACTACACCCATTACGCCTTCAGTATCGGCGCTACGGACTTCCCGTTGTTCGTCGAACGCCTGCGATCCGCTAGCGTGCGGGAATGGCGGGACAACCGCAGCGAAGGCGCGTCGTTTTATTTTCTCGATCCGGACGGGCACAAGCTAGAGGCGCATGTCGGGGATCTGGCGTCGCGGCTGGCGGCGTGTCGGCAACGGCCGTATGCGGGGATGAAGTTCTTCGACGATCGTTAAGTCGATGCTCGAGGTCCTGGGATAGACTTGCGTCCATTCATCCGGCGTTTCAACAGGAATTCCCATGACTCCATCACTGCTAATGGCGGTTCTCGCCTCGGGCTTCATTTATGGCATCACGCCGGGGCCGGGTGTACTGGCGGTGTTCGGCATCGGCGCGGCGCGCGGGCGGCGGGCCGGAGCGGGGTTTCTGTGCGGGCATTTGCTGGGCGACGTGATCTGGTGCAGCACGGCGCTGATCGCGATTGTCGGTGCGCGGGAAATCGGCAGCACCGCGTTCGATGTGCTGGGCGTATTCAGTGGGCTCTACTTGTTCTGGCTGGGTCTGCGCGCGGTGCGGGCTCGTCGCGGCAGTGCCGAGGCGCCTCAGGGGCCGGCGCGGCAGCCGTTCTGGCACGGCATCATGTTCGGTCTGACCAACCCCAAGGCATACCCGGTGGCGGTGGCGACCTTTACTGCGCTGCTGTCCAGCCGTGCAGAATTGCTGCATTGGTCGATGCTGCCATGGTTGATCGTCCTCAGCTTCATTGGTGGCCTTATGGCCTACGCTATCCTCATAGGCGTCGTCGGTGCGCGTCAGGTGCGCACGCTGTATCAGCGCCATGAACTGGCGATCACGCGGTTGTGCGGGGTAATGTTCATCGGTTTTGCCATCAATGCCCTGGTGCATGCGCTGCCGGGGCTGGTGACGAACAAGGCTTGAGGCTGATCGCAAGGAAGCGTCAGCTGCACAGTCATCGCTCGGGCGTATGACCGGTCAGGGAGGGTTGTTCAATGTTGCATTGTCCGGACACGCTCTCGGCATCATGGAAACCAGAAATTCCGCACCGCTGGCCAGCTACATCGACCTCTTGCTGGACGCCGTCTGTGCGGTGGACAAACAAGGCCGCTTCGTATTTGTCAGCGCGGCCTGCGAGCGCATTTTCGGTTACACCCCCGACGAGCTGATCGGCCAGCCGATGATCGAACTGGTACACCCCGCCGACCGACAGCGCACCCTCGACGCCGCGCGGGAGATCATGGGGGGCGAGCCCAAGCTCAACTTTGAAAATCGCTACCTGCGCAAGGACGGCCGGGTGGTACACATTCTCTGGTCGGCGCGCTGGTCGGAGGTCGATCAGTTGCGCATTGCCGTGGCGCGCGACATCACCGAGCGCAAACAGGCCGAGTCCCGGCAAGCGGCGCTGTATGCAATCTCCGAGGCGGCCCATGCGGCGGAAGACCTGCTGGCGCTGTTCAAACGCGTCCATTCGATTATCGGCGAATGGCTCCCAGCGTTGAATTTCTCTGTGGCGCTGTATGACGAACACTGCGCGCAGCTTAATTTTCCCTATCACGTCGACGACCGTGAACCGCAACCCGAGGAGCCCGGGACTGTGACCGGGCGTCTTTGCAGCGAAGTGATTCGCAGCGGCTTGCCGATTCTGCTGACCCCGGATCAGGACGATCCGCCGGCCGGTTTTGCGGCGCTTGTCGCGGGCCAGGATTCGCCCTGCTGGCTGGGCGTGCCATTGAGTTCGCAGAACAACGGCACCATTGGCGCCTTGATCGTTAAAAGCGTACCGGGCGGCGAGCGTTACACCGAGCAAGACAAGGAACTGCTGCAGTATGTTTGCGCTCAGGTCGCGACCGCTATCGAGCGCAAGCAATTGCATGCCCGGCTCCAGCGCATGGCCCAGTACGACCAACTGACTCAGCTACCCAATCGCGAGTTGCTGCGCGAACGCCTCAAGGCCTCACTGGCGCTGGCCCGGGAAGATTCCGGTCGAATGGCGTTGCTCTACGTCGATCTCGACCGCTTCAAGCAAGTCAACGACACCCTTGGTCATGCAGTTGGGGACATGCTGTTGCAAGCGGTCGCCAATCGGCTCAAGGGCTGCGTGCGCGAAACCGACACCGTAGCGCGTATCGGCGGTGATGAATTTGTCGTGTTGTTGCACAGCATCCACGCCGCGGAAGACGCCGAGAATGTGGCGGGAAAAATCCGCCAGGTACTGGTTCAGCCCCTGCGCCTGGACGGACATAACCTGAACATTCAGCCGAGCATTGGCGTTGCGCGCTACCCCGAGCATGGCACTGAAGAAAACCAGCTGTTCAGGCATGCCGATGAGGCGATGTACACCGCAAAACGCCAACATCACCTGCGTCTCGGGGCCTGAAAGTCCGTCACCGTTCGTCGCGGCGTTGCCAGTTTTTCTAAACCTTTTTGGCGATGGAAATTCTTATTCTATGCGGGCGGCTGCTCGCCGCTCGCTGCTCTCATCATCAAGAGGATGAAAACCATGCCTACTTCAAAAAATCCGAGTCCGGGTAGTGCCCATGATCGAACGAAGGCGTCTGAAGCCGGTCGCAAAGGTGGGAAAACCACCACGACGACCGTTGATAAAGACTCCGCGAAAGGCGGCATGGGCCGCAAAGGTGGTCAGAAATCCCGGTAATAGTGAAGGTGGTTTTATTAAAAGACGGGGGCGCAAGCTCCCGTTTGAATTTTCAAAGAAGGAGGGCGCGACATGAGCCAGATGGCCACCCGTTTACGCAATGCCAGTTTTGTCACGTTACTGGGGCTGTTTGCCAGCAGTGCCTTTGCCCAGTCAGCTGCCGAATTCATCAACGAAGCGTCGGCCAAAGGCATGGCCGACATCGAAGCCAGTCGCTTGGCGCACCAGAAAACCGAGTCCAAACAGGTCAAGGATTACACCATCGTGGTGATCAACGACCTCACCACAGCGAACCAGCATCTGGCGAAAATTGCCAAGCAACTCGATTTACCGGTTGCGCCACGCGAAGAGGTGATGGACAAGGCCAAAACGCTGATCCCGGAGGTGAAGGACGACGCGTCCTTCGATGAGGCATACGCCGCCAACCAGGTGAAGACCACACAAGAATCCATCGACCAGCTTCAACAACAAGCACAGGCCACGGACGTGCCGCAAATCAAAGCGTTCGCCGAAGAAACGTTGCCCAAACTGCAAAACCACCTGCAAATGGCCAGAGAGCTGCAAGCCAGTCGTTAGCACCAATGGCGCGGGTGACATCGCCGGTCACCCGCGGGGCATGGATCAACATTCATTCATCCTGTTTCTTTGTTTCCGGGACGACAGTGCCGTCCAGGGCAATCGTTTCGCCTTCGCCGAGGTGGCGATATTTCTTTCTCAATTCTTCCAACTGTTTGAGATCCAGCGATTCGAGTCCCAACATCGCGTTCTGCGCTTCTTTCGTGACTCGCAATAACTCATCGATCTTCAAGTGCAAAATGTCCGTGTCGCGGTTCTGGGTGTTCTGGATCAGGAACACCATCAGGAAGGTGATGATGGTGGTCGAGGTGTTGATGATCAGTTGCCAGGTATCGTTGAAATGAAAAATCGGCCCGCTCAAACCCCACAGGATAATCAGAGCGATCGCCCCCAGAAATGTCCGGGGCAGGCCGGCCCACAGGGAGAGTTTCTGTGCAATTTTCGCGAATTTCATTGCCGTGTTCCTTATAGGGATGAGCCTGATTTTCAGACAGCACGGGCATAACGAAAATTCTGCTGAATATTGCCTGCGGGGCGGAAAACCGATGCGTTGAACCCTCTGTCAGCGCTGATCGTTCGGGGCCGAGAAAGTCGCAACCATTTCCACCGACATGGGTCACTACTTCAAGCCCCTGAAACTGGAGAACAGCATGAACCTTGCACGCACGTTTTACCTGTGCTGCTGCCTGCTTGCATTGCAGGGCTGCTTCGATAACTCGGATAACGAGACTAAAGACAATACTGACGGCACCAAGTCTTCGGTGCAGATGCAGGAGAAGGGGGCGGATAGTAAATAGCGGTGAGTCGCTGCTACCGTTGCACCCCAAGACACAAGCGGGCTTGCTCGCGAAGACGGCGGTATAGTCAATATTGATGTCGCCTGACACACCGCATTCGCGAGCAAGCCCGCTCCCACAGGTTCCGCGCCTGAACTGGCATTGGTTTTTTTGTGCCTATCTATTCACGCCGACAGCGTCACCTCAGTCTTCCAGCTGAAGTACCCCAACACTTCACAGCGCTGGTTGATCAGCATGAAGTTCAGTTCGCAGGCTGTTACGCCCGTGCTCAGTTGCGAACACTCCCAATAATGATCATCGGCGCTGTGGCTGCCAGGCTGGGTCGGGTTGGCGGGGTCGGGCGTGGGGACTGTCTGGTCGCTGTGAACGATCAGTTTGGGCGGCGAAAGGACCCCGGCATCGTCCACCGTCAGGTCGTGAAATACCACCGTATGTTCGGCCAGCAGGCTGACGGTCCTGCCGCGAACATGGAAGACCTTTCCGTTGCTGGCTGTCAGCGTTATTTTGCTGTCATTTTCAGCACTTTGTGTCGTCGTGCTACTAGTCACGGGGAAGATGAAGCCATCTTCAATCACAGTCGGGTTCTGCGATTCAAGACTGGGTTGCGAATAGCGTGAAAGCAACGATTCGGCATCGACAATCAGAAGCACACTACTGGCTATCACGGCGTCCGCCGAAGGGGAGGTAATCGGTTCGGAAGTCATCATGGATCCTTTCATGATGTTGACGCAAAACGGTAACCGCTTCGGTTCAAGCGAGACATCCTGTTCCAGCCGAGGCGGCAACGAGCTCGGTAGGCCCCTCGTTGCCAAGGGGCCCGGCCCAGCATCAGTTACGGATGGTAATGAACGGATCCCATGTGCAGCAGCCGATGATCTGGCAGTCGCGATTCACGATCAGAAACTGGAAGTGATAGGTCACGCTGCCGCAGGCAAGGGTTTCCGAAGACCAGTAATGGTTATCGACCTTCTGGCAGCTGGGCACCGACGGATTGCTGGTGTTAGGAACTGCAAAGGAGGCAGTAGCCTTGCGTGGCGTGGGCGTAGAGATCAACTCGTTGCCTGCGTTACCGACGAACTTGTAGAAAATCACTGCTTGCTCGAAGCCCAGCGACAGGCTGGCTTCACGCCAGCGAATCAGATCGCCTACCTGGGCTTTCAGGTTGAGCTCGCCGCCGGCCTGGCCACTTACCACGTTGTTCTGATTGGTCACCATGTACACATGATTGACGTCGATCATCGTCGGCGCAGCAGGGTTTTTGCTGATGTTCGGGTAGTTTTTCAGAATGGTTTCGGTGTCGATCGAAACAAGTACATCCGTGACTCGAGACATAGTAAAGCTCCTTTGAACATAGTGATTACCTGGCTACCTACCAGGTACGACAACGCTTGTTGCCTTGCGGCCGTTGCGAACACACTACTGGGGAACCCACTCGATTCACGGGGTACGAGCTGGCCTTGCTCCTTGCCTTGAGATAACGGGTTGGGTTCCTTCCAACAGGCCGCGATAGGACTATAGATGCCATTTTTATACTGTCAAAATCGCTTTGCCCTTCGGTCGACGAACGGTCCTTTTGGTTATGACTTTCAATGATTTTGCGATAAGAAAAGGCTCATTCAGATCCCCTGTGTTTTTCAATCGTCAAGTGATCCGGGTTCAGGCAATAGACAGACAAGGCCTGTTAAAAGAGTAATGAACCAGGCAGGAGCATGGTTGGAAAAGGGGGCTGTTTGCTGGTTCACTCGATTTGGCTTTCAAGCCTGAGGAGGCGGCATGTTGTTACGTTACATGGTGTTGCTGGCGGTGGCGGTGGCCGCTGCGGGTTGTGTGCAGGAACGGGTTGTTCATGACCGGCGTCCGGTGCAGCGTGAATATGTTGAAATCATCGCACCGCAGCCGCCACCGGAACGCGTTGTTGAGGTAGAGCCTGCGGGGCGACCGGGTTATCTCTGGTCCAGGGGGTACTGGCGTTGGGAAGGTGGGCGTTATGTCGCGGTTCATGGCCATTGGGTCCCGGAACGGCCGGGGTATCGTTATGTGCATCCGCACTGGGAGCAACGTAACGATGGCTGGCATTGGCGGGTGGGGGCGTGGGTTAACTGACGCGGTCAATGTATCGTAGCGAACCGGTTGTCTGCCTCTGGCTACAACCACCGACAGGAGAGCGATATGAGTTGGTCCGCCAAACAATACGTAGCTTTTGAAGATGAGCGAACGCGCCCGGCGCGTGACTTGCTGGCCGCCATCCCCGCAATGGACGTCCAATCGGCAATCGACATCGGTTGCGGTCCGGGTAATTCCACCGAGTTGCTGGTGCAGCGCTTTCCCAATGCCACGGTGCGAGGGGTGGACAGTTCACCCGATATGATCGAGGCCGCTCGCAAGCGCTTGCCTCACTTGCGTTTCGACACTGCTGACATCGATAGCTGGAACGACAGCGGCCCGTTCGACGTGATTTTCGCCAACGCGGTATTGCAGTGGCTGCCCGATCACGCCCGGTTGCTGCCGTCATTGGTGACCAGGCTTGCGCCTGGCGGTAGCCTGGCGATTCAGATGCCCGACAACCTCAACGAACCGTCGCACAGGTTGATGCGCGAAGTCGCGGCGAACGGCTCTTGGGCTGACAAACTGGCGGGGGTCGCTGGGCTGCGAACGGAAATGAAGGATGCGGGTGGTTACTACTCGATGCTGCGTGCCCATTGCACCCGGGTCGATGTATGGCGCACCACTTACCACCATCCACTCGCGGACGGCGCATCGGGTGTGGTCGAGTGGTTCAAGGGCAGCGGTTTACGGCCTTTCCTTGAGCCGCTGAATGAAGCGGAGCGGGTGCAGTATCTCAAGCAGTATCTGACGGCGATCGAGCAGGCCTATCCGGCGCTGAGCGATGGTTCGGTGCTGTTGCCGTTTCCGCGTTTGTTCATGGTGGCGACGCGCTGATGTACAAAGGGACATGTTTGTCCCTTAGAAATTTGAGCGACGAAAATCCTGTGGGAGCGTGGCTTGCCCGCGAAGAATGCACCGCGGTTTTTCAGGTACTACGCGTCATCGTTCTTCGCGGGCAAGCCACGCTCCCACAGGTTCTGCGTCTTAACTTACCGGCATTAGGCCGCTTCGGACCGGTTTTTTGGTTTCTGCATCCCCGTCAAACCATCATGACGCGAGACTGAATTGAGTGGAGCGGGCAAAGGGATCGAACCTGAAGAAAAGCCAATGCCGAGAATCATGCTTTAGCTTCTAAATCAGCTGATCAATCAAAACCGCGTTGGTATAGATCAAGCTTCCATCGCTCGCCCGATGCCCGACCAAATGGAACTGACCGCGCCCGTGCTGCAAGTAGACGCGCATTTGGCAGTCGGACAAGGGGTCGTAACCCTCTGGCAGGATCAAATCCATTGAGCTCATGTCGACATCAATCATGGCTTCAGGCTCATGGGTCTTCTGTAGGCGTTCTTCGGCTTGCTCCAGACGCAGATGGAGGGGGCCATCGACATCAAAGCTGATCTCACCCATCGGGGTGGACTTTGGGGCGCCGCTGGGTTTGCACCAGCCTTCGATCGTCAGGTTACTCATGACGAAACCTCCGTCGTGGACTGCTGGACTCTGTAGCTCTTGTCTCTTCTCAAGCCATCCGCTTCTGGCCAGTTCTGCCATCCCGTCATCAGAATTGAGTATAGCTGGCAACCCGGCCTTGATAACCCGCGTCAATTCGCTACGCCCATTCAGTCCCGAGAGACGTAATGCTGATATCCATAGTTATATGTAGCGAATAGCTTTAAGCGATTAACTTAATGTTCGAATTGGAATATCCGGACGCCAGGTTTTTTCACAAAACGCGCTGGATCTGTCCATGCACTATACTTCTTGCTGACTTTACCGCCGGAATGGATGGTACTTGTCTGCCCTGCTTGGACGTCAGTGGCGATGCTGTTGCATAACCAGTGAACAACAGGAATAGGATGAACAGAAAATGGCAATAGCAATTATCTTGATACTAATCGTTATTGCATCAGTGTTGTTCCATATACTAGCGCCTTGGCATGCGGCACCGCCAGCCTCCAACTGGGGGTCAATAGACACTACCCTGTTCATCACCCTGATCATTAGCGGAATATTTTTTATCGCTATCACGGTATTTATGGCGATAGCCGTCATGCGTTATCGTCACAAGGAGGGGGCCAGGGCGCACTATCAGCCAGAAAGTAAAAAACTGGAAACATGGTTGATTATCGTGACCTCGATAGGGATTGCCGCGATGTTGGCGCCAGGCCTGGTGGTTTACAATGACTTCATCCGGGTGCCGAAAAATGCTTATGAACTTGAAGTAGTCGCCCAGCAGTGGCAGTGGGCCTTTCGTTTTGCCGGTCGGGACGGGAAGCTGGGCAAGTCGGATATCAAGTTTGTTAATTTCACCAATCCTCTCGGCCTTGATCCCAAAGATCCTCTTGGGCAGGACGATGTACTTATAAAAAACAATGAAGTTCGCCTTCCGCTCGATCAGCCAGTGAAAGTTTTACTGCGTTCTAAAGATGTACTGCACAATTTCTATATCCCGCAAATTCGCAGCAAGATGGACATGGTGCCGGGGATGGTGTCGTATTTTTGGTTTACGCCGACTAAAACCGGGAAATATGAAATCCTTTGTGCTGAATATTGTGGTGTAGGTCATTACAACATGCGCGGCCATATGTTTGTGGAAGAGCAGGGCGCCTTCGATCAATGGCTGAACAGCCAACCGACTTTTGCGCAGACATTAACGACAGCTGCCAAACCCAGTCAGGACAGCGTGCTGGAAAAAGGTCGCTTGTTGGTCGAACAGTACGGCTGCGGTGCCTGCCATAGCCAGGATGGCAGTACCCGTCTCGGCCCGGGATGGAAGGGGCTGTACGGCCGCACTGAACAGTTTGCCGATGGCACCAGTGCGCTGGTCGATGAGGCCTACCTGAAAGAGTCGATCCTCGATCCGAAGGCCCGACTGGTACAGGGCTACCCGCCAGTCATGGTGGCCTATACTCTCACTGAAGATGAACTGGGTGCTGTCGTCGCCCTGATCAAATCACTGGGTGTCGCGCAGCAAGAATCTTCTGCCAGCGAAAAACTGGACAGAGGTGACGACTTGGCGACGCAGGGGCAGCGGTTGGCCGAGTCGCTCGGCTGTCTGGTCTGCCACAGCGTCGATGGCAGCAAGGGTGTCGGCCCCAGCTGGCAGGGCCTGTATGGCGAGACCGTAACCCTTGCCGAAGGTACGAGTATCAAGGCCGACGAGGGCTATATAAAGGATTCGATTCTTAATCCCGGCGCCAAAATCGTCAAAGGCTACGCAGCCGTCATGCCGGCCTTTACCCCGAGTGATCAGGAGTTGAGCGCACTGATCGCCTTTATCAAATCCAAAGCGAATGCCGACGCTGATGCGAGCAAGGCGGAGCCAGGGAAGTAGTAAAGCAGCCAGGAATGCACCGAAACTTCGAACCGGAGGATGACGTGATGGCCTATGCGGAGCAAGCCGAAACAGAAGCACTACACGAACCTAAAAGCTTCCTGACCAAATATATCTGGAGTCAGGACCACAAGGTCATAGCCATTCAATATTCCTTGACGGCTATATTCGTGGGCGTTATCGCCGTGGTGTTGTCTGGCTTGATGCGCATACAGCTTGGCTTCCCTGGCACTTTGGAGTTCATGGACGCCAGTGCTTACTATCAGGCGATGACCATGCACGGCATGATCATGGTCATTTACTTGCTGACGGCGTTGTTTCTGGGTGGCTTCGGTAACTATCTGATCCCGCTGATGGTGGGCGCCCGCGACATGGTCTTCCCCTATGTCAACATGCTGAGTTACTGGTTCTACCTGCTAGCGGTAGTGGTGTTGCTCTCCAGTTTCTTTGTCCCCGGCGGCCCCACCGGTTCGGGCTGGACGCTCTATCCGCCACAGTCCATTTCTCAGGGAACACCGGGGGTCGAGTGGGGCATCGTCCTGATGCTCGTCTCACTGGCGATTTTTATTGTTGCAGCCACCATGGGCGGGTTGAACTACGTCACCACGGTGTTGCAGGCGCGCACGCACGGCATGACATTGTTTCGCATGCCGCTCTCCGTATGGGGCATCTTCATGGCCTCGATCATGGCCTTGCTGGCCTTCCCGGCGTTGTTCGTCAGTGCGGTCATGATGCTGTTTGACAAGCTGTTGGGCACCAGCTTCTTTATGCCGGCGATGATCTCGCTGGGGCAGCAAATCGATCACCAGGGTGGCAGCCCAATATTATTCCAGCACCTGTTCTGGTTCTTCGGCCACCCGGAGGTCTACATCGTGGCTCTGCCTGCGTTTGGTCTGGTCTCCGACTTGATCAGCACGCATGCGCGTAAAAATATCTTCGGCTACCGAATGATGGTGTGGGCCATTATTGCGATTGGCGTACTCAGCTTTGTGGTCTGGGCACACCATATGTATGTCAGCGGAATGAACCCGTACTTTGGCTTTTTCTTCGCCGTCACCACCTTGATCATCGCAGTGCCGACCGCACTGAAAGTCTACAACTGGGTGCTGACCCTGTGGCGGGGCGACATCCATCTGACCGTGCCGATGCTGTTTGCCCTGGCCTTTATCGTCACCTTCCTGGTCGGTGGTTTGACCGGATTGTTTCTGGGCAATGTGATCGTCGATATTCCGCTCTCGGACACCTATTTCGTCGTCGCCCATTTTCATATGGTCATGGGAGTCGCACCGGTATTGGTGGTGTTCGGCGGCATTTATCATTGGTACCCGAAAGTCACCGGGCGCCTGTTGAACGACACCCTGGGCAAGCTGCATTTCTGGATTACCTTTCTGGGCACCTACGCCATCTTCTTCCCCATGCACTACCTGGGTTTCCAGGGCATGCCACGCCGTTACTACGCCTATGAAAACTACGCGTTCATCCCGCAGTCGGCGCAAGAGTTGAATGCCTTCATTACGGTGATCGCATTGATCGTCGGCGTTTCCCAACTGCTGTTCCTGTTCAATCTGGCCTGGAGTGCATTCAAGGGCAAGCCCGCAGGCAGTAATCCGTGGGGTGCGGCCAGTCTGGAATGGCAAACGCCGAACACCCCGCCGATACACGGAAACTGGGGAGCGAAGCTGCCGGTCGTGCACCGCTGGGCCTATGACTACAGTGTGCCGGGGATAGAGCAGGATTTCGTTCCGCAAACGGTCTCCGCCGAGGAGCTGGAGCAGATGCGGCAACTGAGTGCCGGAACCAAGATAGCGGACGTTAAAACATGAAAAGGCTGCTATTGAGAAACGCCGACGGCGCTGACCCCGGCGGCAGTTGGAGTCGCGATCCTGGGGATACCACCGAGGGTGCCGATAGAGGCCAAATCGCAAGAGTGGGCCTGCGCTTGTTTCTGGTGGTGGTGAGCTCGTTATTCTTTCTCTTCCTGTTCGCTTTTATTGCCCGTTCACAAATGGCCGACTGGCTCCCCCTGACAGACCCCTTGGCGCCGTTAGCCAATCTCTGGCAGCTATGGCTGAATTCGGCTTTTCTGGTATTCAGCTGCATCGCACTGCAATGGTCGCGCATGGCCGCCCGACAGGCTCGACTGGACGCAACGGTCATCGGTTTTGCATTGGGGGGCGTATTTGCCATTGCCTTTCTGGTGGGGCAATTCTGGGTCTGGCAGCAGTTTGTCGCCTGGGGCTACTTTGTCGCCAGCAATCCGGCCAACAGTTTCTTCTACCTGTTGACCGGCCTGCATGGGCTCCACCTGCTGGGCGGGCTGATAGCCTGGGGCATAATCGTCGCTAAATTCCTGCGTCGCGTGCCGTTGCCGCAACTCAGTGTCAGCGTAGAGCTCTGTACCATTTATTGGCATTACTTACTGGGTCTTTGGTTCGTGCTATTCGCTTTGCTGGCCAGCACGCCGCAAACCTATGAAGCCATCGCCAGATTCTGCGGCCTGAGGTGAAAAGCCATGGCATCGCACCCACTTGCCCCAGGCGAATCCAGTTCATCCAATCCACCAGACTCACCGCCTGCTCCGGGATGGCAGGGCATCGCCAGCGACTGGGCCTCGGATAGAGAGGTCTTCAAGCAGGTCCCTTGGGGCAAGGCGATGATGTGGATATTCCTGCTCAGCGATACGTTTATATTCACCTGTTTTTTAGTCGGCTACATGTCGGTACGCATGACCATCACCACTGCCTGGCCGAACCCCAGTGAAGTGTTCGCATTGACGATTGCCGGTAAGGAAATCCCACTTATTCTGATCGCCATCATGACCTTTGTGCTGATCAGTAGCAGCGGCACCATGGCCATGGCCGTTAATTTCGCCTATCGCCGTGATCGCGCGAAAACCGCTGCCCTGATGTTGGCGACCGCTGCCTTGGGCGTGGCCTTCGTCGGCATGCAGGCATTTGAATGGAGCAAGCTGATCGCAGAAGGGGTGCGTCCCTGGGGAAACCCCATGGGAGCGGCGCAATTTGGTGCGAGTTTTTTCATGATTACCGGTTTCCACGGACTGCATGTGTCAATCGGCGCCCTCTACCTCAGCATTGTGGCGCTGAAAGTAATGCGGGGAGATTATGAGCGCTCCGGAAACTATCAGAACGTCGAGATAGCCGGGCTCTACTGGCACTTCGTGGATTTGGTGTGGGTGTTTATTTTTGCTTTCTTCTATTTATGGTAGAGGAGTACGGGTGATGGCACATGCTCAGGGTCAGCAACATCCAATCAGTTTGTACCTTAAGATTTGGGGGCTGTTATTCGTCCTCAGCACGCTGTCGTACCTTGTCGACTATTTCCACTTCCATGGCTACCTTCGGTGGTCCCTGATTATCACTTTCATGTTGTTGAAGGCAGGTTTAATTGTCTCCATCTTCATGCACATGGCCTGGGAACGGTTGACCATGGTCTACGCCATATTGTTGCCACCTTTGTGTTTACTGGTGCTCGTCGGACTGATGGCCACCGAGGCAGACTATGTTTTCCTCAGCCGGGTCATTTCCTTCGGCCAATAAGCAGCTTCCGGTGGCCATGAGTCAGGGCTAACCCGATATCACTCGCTTGAACTGATGCCATTTATGCTGCCAGGCCACTGTCCAGTGGGGGGCTGCCGTTCCCGTGCCGGCGACCGTCAGTGTTGGATGATGTTCGATGACCCGGTCCAATATCGGTTCCTGATTCGGTTCAACATCCACGAAGAAGATATGTTTTCCCTCTTCTACCATCTGTTTAAAATTGCGGAAGTGAGCATTCGGCACCTGGATACCAAAAAAGCCGCCTTCCCAGATGCAGAAGCCAAATATAATGATGGCAAGGAAGATAAAAGGCATCCAGCCTGCGGCGGACTCAGTCCAGCCCAGCCAATAGGCGCCGCCAAGGACCAGCGCCGCGAGTGGCAGACCGACCACAGCACCAATCTCGCCAGAGTGAACAACATCCTGTTTCATTAACGAGTTAACCTCGTGGAGGTGATGTTCTTCAACATCAGCCACTTGTTCACTGAGCACATGAATTTGTTCGGTGTTGATGCCGTTGGCTTCCAGTTCATTTTCAACGGCCTCGAGATCGTCGAGATTGTCACTGATGTAATAGTGCCGATTCATGCCTCACCTCCCATCTCGTGTTGGCTGTAGACCTCCTCTGTCCTGCAGCCGCTAACTGAGATTTGCAGTCGGTATCTGTACCCGTGGGGAACGTTGTACGCTTCATGCAATTCGTAGGAAGTATAGCATTCGCTAGTATGCGGGGCGGGCAACGTCAAGATCTGAGAGGTGGCAGGGTTTGGCGCAAGCCCCCTAAACCCCAGACACAAAAAAACCGGCCATCGAGGCCGGTTTTTTTATTCCTGCATCCCCCGCCAAAAACTGACGTGAGATAAAAATTCGATTGGAGCGGGTGAAGGGAATCGAACCCTCGTTATCAGCTTGGGAAGCTGGAGTAATGCCATTATACGACACCCGCTCAGAGCGGCTGACTTTGTACCAGATGTGCGCGTGAAAATGAAGTTTTTCTTTGCGCGTGATGGCTTTAGCACGGGTGAAACGAAAGCATCGACCGCGTAGCGGTCATTCGCGGGCAAGCCTCGCTCCTACAGGAATGCGTTTAACGCTGCAGGGCGGGGCTTGCTCGCGATGACTCTGTTTCAGATTGCCAATGCATGGTGGTCCTGGACGTACTGGTAGCGCGGTCGGCTTTCGTGTTGCGCCGGTTTCAGGAAGCCCAGCAGTGCGTTGCGGCTGTCTCGGCAGGCGGCTTTGTGCTCCATGTCGAGAAAGTGGCCGGTGGCCTGAAGGGTGCTGAAGGTGCTGTGCTGCACGTGGCCGGCGAACAGCTTGGCATCGGCAGCGGCGGTGTACTCGTCCCATTCGCCGTTCATGAACAGCACCGGCACGTTGATTTTCTTCGCCGCGTTCAGGTAGCACTGACGGTCGCTGTTAAGCACGTCGCTGATGTGAAAATGCATCTGCCCGTATTCATGTTCGGCCAACGAACTGACATGACGATAGTTGAAGCGCTTGAACAGCGAAGGCAGGTGTTTGCCGATGGTGCTGTTCACCAAGTCACCGACCCGGTTACCGTCCCGGCTGCCGAGATAATCGACACCGCGCTCAAGGTAGTCGAGCATGTGCGCGTTGACCACCGGCGAGAACGAGCTGATCACGGCCTTTTCGATGCGCCGTGGCCGCTGGGCGAGGGCGACGAGCGTGGCGGCGCCTCCAAAGGAAAACGACAGCACGTGCTCGGCGGCGAAGTGGTCGATCAGCTCCAGAAGAATCTGCCCTTCGATTTCCTTGGTGAGCATTTTCTCATGCAGGTTGTGGGCTTTTGACTTGCCCGCATAGGGCTGGTCGTAGCACACCACATTGAACTCTGGGTAAAGGTTTTTCACGGTCTGTGCAAACGACGCAGTCGTGGACATCGAGCCGTTGACCAGAATGATGGTCTTCTCTGCGGCGTCTGCGCGATAGAACTCCGTGTAGACCCGATACTGACCCTGTATATCCAGCACAGCGATTTCTGGCCTCATGACATAAGACTCCTGGCAAGCGGGTATGCGCGCAAATCAGATTGCACGAGCTTTGTGACAGGTAGGCATACGCCTGGAATTTTGAAGGCCCATGTCGATCCATTGCAGGCCGGTCGACGGGTATTGTTATAAGCGGGCAGTTTGCCGGGGGAAGGCGGAACCTGAGGGTTCTCTGCCGGCAAAAAGTTTCTTAGAGTAGTTTTGGTGACTCGTCGGTCACGTTTCGCGCCGACGTCCTGATTCAAGCAGGGGTCACGTCATCGCGCAAGTATCTTTCGAAAAATTTTCACCGGCTTCTGCTGAGCGGTCGCCTGCTTAGATCATTCGGATCTCATCGCTGCTCAGCGGCCGGTATTCGCCGGGCTTCAACGTGTCGTCGAGCACCAGCGGACCCATGCGTTCACGGTGCAGGCGCACCACCTTGTTGTCGAAGTGGCCGAACATCCGTTTAACCTGATGATAGCGGCCCTCGACGATGCTCAAGCGCGCAGACTTTGGCCCGAGTACGACCAGTTCAGCAGGTTGTGTGGTGAGGTCTTCGAAGGCGAAGTACAGCCCTTTGGCGAAGGTGATCGCGTATTCGGCAGTGATGTCCTGCTCGGTCTCGACGTAGTAGACCTTGGGCAGTTTGGTCTGAGGTTGGGTCAGGCGTCGCGACCAGCTGCCATCGTTAGTGATGAGCATCAGGCCGGTGGTGTTGAAGTCCAGGCGACCGGCGATGTGCAAATCATCCTTGTCCGGTTCATCGATCAGGTCGAGCACCGTCGGGTGTTGCGGGTCGCGGGTGGCACTGACGCAGCCGGGTGGTTTGTACAGCATGAAGTAGCGGGCTGGTTTGCCGACTTGCAGAACTTCGTCGTCGACCTCTACGCGGCTGAACTCGAGTACCTCGGCGTGAGGGTCGCTGACGACTTCTCCGTCGACCCTGACGCGTTTTTCCACCAGCAACAGGCGTACCTGCTTACGGTTGAAGCGGGGCAGGTTGCTGAGGAAACGGTCAACGCGCATGGGCTAGGGATCGGTGGGAAAAGGGGGGGCGCATCTTACGTGATCGGCTCAGCGGCTGCTTGCAACTGCACCTCGACCTGGGCGCAGGCCGGGCACAGGCAGGACTTGTCGCGCAGCTCGGCGGGCAACGCCTGGAGCACCGCCGGATCGATGCTGACGCCGTAGCACCAGCAGGCACGATCGACGGTTCGCGGGTCAGCCAGGCTGCAGTCGTTGGAGGCGCCGCAAGCCGGGCAGAGGTCAGGTTTTTTCATGAGGGGCATTCGATTACGGCCGGTTTGCTTGGCCCGAGACCGCGCATGATCGGCCGGCAAGCACTCCTGCGCAAGCCGGTGATCCCGGAAATCAACGCCGATCTTGCAGATACGCTCGCCACCCGCCCAACTGACTGATATCCACCGCCCCCTCCAGCCCATAGGGCTCACAGATAAACCCGCTCTCCCAGCGCCCATCCGCCAATTGCACCTTGCCCAACCCCAGCGGCGCCGGAATGGCGGTCAGGAACGAACCCAACTCACTGCTTGGCAACTCCCACACTTCCACCGCAATCGCCGCGCCACCTTCTTTCACTCGGACCATGCCTGGGCGATAGGGGGGGCCACCGGCCAGGGCATACAGCTGATAGTCGGGGGAGCTGTGAGTGGCTTCGAGCAAACGGGCTCCACGCTGCTTGAGTTGCCAGTTCAGCGCCAGCCCATCCAGGTGCGCGCCGCAGACCACCAGCCGTGCGCGATCATTGCGCGCAATGTTCGTCGGCGCAGGCGCGGCCAACCCTTGCTGGCGTTGCAGGGCATCCGCCACGCTCAACAGATACTGATCGGTAAACGCCCGGCCGAACAACGTCACGCCCCATGGCAAACCATTGCCCATGAATCCGCTGGGCACGGCGACGGCGGCGTAATCGAGCAGGTTCATGAAGTTGGTGTAGTAGCCCAGTTCCGAGTTGCGCAGCACCGGTTCGGCCGCAAGCTCCGCCTGTGTCACCGGGCGGCCGATGGTTGGCGTGACCACGCAATCAAGGCCTTCCAGGGCTTTGTCGCACAGCGCTTTCAAGGCCTGCAGACGGTATTGGGCGCGGAAGGTTTGCACGCCGGTCACCGCTGGGGCCTTGGCCAATACGGCGCGAATCACCGGCAGCACGGCTTGAGGATGTTGCTCCATCAACTCGCCGGCCACGCTGTAACGCTCCGCCACCCACGGCCCTTCGTAGAGCAACCGCGCCGCTTCGAGAAACGGCGACAAATCCAGTTCGACCGCTTCCCCGCCCATGGCTTTGAGCTGGTCGATGGCGTCGCCGAACAGCAACGGGCCTTCAGGGCAGCCGAAGAACGCCAGATCCTGCGCACGGGGCACGCCGAAACGGAATGGGCGTGGTGTGCCGAAGGCCGAGCCGTCATTCCACAGCGGATTACTGCGGCTGTATTCGTCCCGTGGATCGAGATGAGCGGTGAGCGCGAGCAACTGACTGGCTTCCCGGGCCGTGGACGTGAAGGTCGTGACGCAATCGAGCGTGCGACAGGCAGGAACCACACCGGCAGTGGAGAACAGCCCTTTGCTGGCTTTCAAACCGACCAGATTGTTCAATGCCGCCGGCACGCGACCGGAGCCTGCCGTGTCCGTGCCCAGGGAAAAACTCGCCACGCCCAGCGCCACCGCCAGTGAAGACCCGGCGCTGGAACCTCCCGACGGATACTCCGGCAACACGCTGTTCGGGCAAGCACCATACGGCGAGCGGCTGCCATTGAGGCCAGTGGCGAACTGGTCGAGATTGGTCTTGCCCAACGGAATCGCACCCAGCGCCAGCAGTCGCTCGACGATGGTTGCCGAGCGTTCCGGCACATAAGCAAACGCCGGACACGCCGCCGTGGTGGGAATGCCCGCCAGGTCGATGTTGTCCTTGATCGCGAACGGCACGCCGTACAGCGGCAGGCTGCCTGGGTCACGATCGTCGAGTGCGGCGAGGTACGGTTCCAGTTCCAGGGCGCTGAGCAAATGGATGAACAGGTGATAGTCGGGGTTCAGTGCCGCGGCTTTTTCACGCAGGCTCAGCAGCAGTTGCCGAGGCGTAGTGCTGCCGTCACGGTAAGCGTTGCGCAGGGCATCGAGTTGCAGGTTGATGTTCATGGCGTTAATCCTTTTTTAATGGCTTGAGTCGAGTTCCAGCACCACCACACGTTGCCCGGCGCGCACCGCCGAACCCGGTTGCACGCGAATCTCGCGCACCACGCCCGCCATGGGTGCGAGCAGCGGGATTTCCATCTTCATCGACTCCAGAATCACCAACACATCCCCCGCCGCAACCCGGCTGCCAGCCTGCACCTGAACCTGCCAGAGATTGCCGGCGATGTGGCTGTCGATGCTCTGCTGACCGTCGGCTAACGGTGCCTCTTCGGTCACTTCCGGGGCCAGCTCTTCGCTGTCGAAATGCGCCTGGCCGCTGGCGATCCAGCGTTCGCGCTCGGCGTTGAACGCGCTTTTTTGCTGATCCCGAAATGCCGCGATGCCCTGGGCTTCTTTCGCCAAGAACGCCTGGTAATCCGCCAGATTCAGCTGACTGTGTTCGATGTTCAGATCAAAGCGCCCAAGCGGGAAATCCCGACGAATGCGCAGCAGTTCATCGGCGCTCACCGGGTAGAACCGGATCTGGTCGAAGAAGCGCAGCAGCCACGGCTTGCCGTCGAACGCGGCGACTTCGCGGTAGCGATTCCACATCTGCAGCGTGCGACCGACGAACTGATAACCACCGGGGCCCTCCATGCCGTACACGCACATGTAGGCGCCGCCGATGCCTACCGAGTTTTCCGCGGTCCAGGTGCGGGCCGGGTTGTACTTGGTGGTCACCAGGCGATGCCGAGGATCGAGCGGGGTGGCGACCGGTGCGCCGAGGTAGACGTCGCCCAGGCCCATCACCAGATAGCTGGCGTCGAACACTGTGCGCTGCACTTCGTCGAGGTTCGGCAGGTCGTTGATGCGGCGGATGAACTCCAGATTGCTCGGGCACCAGGGCGCGTCTTTACGCACGGTGGTCATGTATTTCTCGATCGCCAACTGGCAGGCCGGGTCATCCCAGGACAGTGGCAGATGGACGATGCGCGAGGGCACTTGCAGGTCCTTGGCGGCGCACACGGAGTCCCATTCACCGGTGACAATGCCCAGCAGATCGGCCAGCGGCAGTTGCTCCGGTTGGTAGTGCACTTGCAGCGAGCGGATGCCCGGCGTCAGGTCGATCACACCGTGCAGGTGTTTGCTTTCCAATGCCTGCATCAACGCGTGAGCGCGAAAGCGCAGGATCAGGTCCAGTTCGGGGGCACCGATTTCCAACAACAAATGAGTGTCGCCCGACATTCTTGCAACTAGCCGCGTATCCCCCTGACCAATATCCAACACCACAGGCGACGCAATCCCCTGTGGGAGCGGGCTTGCTCGCGAAGGGGCCAGATCAGGCACCGCATCAACTTCTTCGTGAGCAAGCCCACTCCCACAGGAATCCCATTTCAAGGCGAGATTGCGCGCGGTCTTGAGATCGACCGGGACGAACTGAACCTTGTCCCCAGCCTTGAGCTGCCCCAACTGCCAAAGGTCCGCCTCGATCACCGTCACCGGGCAGACAAAGCCACCGAGGCTCGGGCCATCGGGACCGAGGATTACTGGCATGTCACCAGTGAAGTCCACCGCGCCAATCGCGTACGGATTGTCATGAATATTCGACGGATGCAATCCCGCTTCACCACCGTCGGCCCGCACCCATTCAGGCTTCGGCCCGATCAACCGCACACCGGTGCGGCTTGAGTTGAAGTGCACTTCCCACTGTGTAGCGAAGAAGGTGCCAATGTAGTTTTCGGTGAAATATTCCGGGGCGCCGTGAGGGCCGTAGATCACCCGAATCTGCCGCACGGCGGGCAACTCGGTAACGTGCTGGATCGCCAGGTTTTGCCCGGCGCTGTGGTCGCTCAAGGCCGGAACATGCAATACGTCCCCAGCGCGCAATGCACGACCAGCGTGGCCACCAAACTGGCCGAGGGTGAAGGTACTTTTGCTACCCAGATAATCCGGCACTTGCACGCCGCCGCGCAGGCACAGATAGCTGCGCGCACCTGCACCGCCAATGGTGCCGAGATTCAAAGTGGCACCGACGGGAATCAACAGCGCGGTATTCATCGGCACCGCTTCACCGTTCAGCATCAACGGAATCACTGCACCCGTAACGGCCACAACCGCCTCACAATTGAAACGCAGCAGCGGCCCGCTCATGGTGATTTCCAGCGCTGCTGCACCTTCATCGTTACCCAGCAAGCGATTGCCCAGACGCAGCGCCCGGCTGTCCATCGGTCCCGACGGCGGCACGCCCACCGCCCAGTAACCGAGGCGTCCCGGATAGTCCTGAACGCTGGTCTGCGTGCCGGCGCTGAGCACTTCAAAGGTGTTGGCTTGATAGATCAGGGCTTCCAGGCAACGGGTCCACGGCTGGCCGCTGGCAAAGGGCGTATCGAGCAGAATCTGCCGCAAGTAATCGCGGTTGGTTTCCACCCCGTACAGCAGGCTGTCACCCAGAGCCTGATGCAGATCGACGCGCGCTGCTTCGCGAGTCGGTGCCCAGCTGATGACCTTGGCGATCATCGGATCGAAGTACGGCGGGATCTCGCAACCGGCCTCGACCCAAGTGTCGATGCGCAGGTGTTTGCCATCGGTAACCGGGAAATTGACGGCAGTGAGCAGACCGGGACTCGGCTGGAAATCCCGACCCGGATTTTCGGCATAGAGTCGTGCCTGAATCGCATGACCGTTGGCTTTCAATCCCTGGCTCAACTCGCGCAGCGGCGGCAAATCACCGGCCGCCAATTCCACCATCCAGCGCACCAGATCGACGCCCCACACTTGTTCGGTGACGCCGTGTTCCACCTGCAAACGGGTATTCACTTCAAGAAAATAGAAACGCTGGGCATCGCTGTCGAAGACGAATTCCACAGTGCCCGCGCTGCGGTAATTCACCGCTTTGGCCAGTTTGATTGCCGCTGCACAGAGTTCCTCGGCCATGCCCACGGGCAGGTTCGGCGCCGGGGTTTCTTCGAGGACTTTCTGGTTGCGTCGCTGCACCGAACAGTCGCGCACGCCGAGGGCAAGCACCTCGCCCTGGCCATCACCGAACACCTGCACTTCCAGATGCCGGGCGCGCTGGATGTACTTCTCGATGAACACGCCGGCGTCGCTGAAATTGTTCTGCCCAAGGCGTTTGACGGCTTCGAAGGATTCGCTCAATTCGCCGGCGCTGCGACACACGCGCATACCGATGCCGCCACCGCCGGCGGTGCTTTTGAGCATCACCGGGTAGCCGACCTGTTCGCCTGCGATCAACGCTGCGTCGAGGTTATCGAGCAGCTCGGTGCCTTCGAGCATTGGCACGCCGTGTTGCCTGGCCAGCGCACGGGCGGTGTGCTTGAGGCCGAACACCCGCAGTTGCTCCGGTGTGGGGCCGATGAAGGCGATGTCGGCCGTTTCGCAGGCTTGGGCGAATGCAGCGTTTTCCGAAAGAAAGCCGTAGCCGGGATGGATCGCGGTGGTGCCGGTGGCTTTTGCGATGGCGAGGATTTTATCCACGGCCAGATAAGTGCCTGCGGCAGCGCCTTCGCCGAGGCTGTGGGACTCAAAGGCTTGCAGGATGTGCAGGCTGGCGGCATCGGCTTCGGAGTAAACGGCAACGCCCTTGACCTGCAATTCACCCAAGGTACGCAAGATGCGACAGGCAATGGCGCCGCGGTTGGCAATAAGGACTTTTTCGAACATGGCATAACCCCCGGAGGCGATAACGCATCAGCCTCGACCTGGGATGCGGGCCGTCCCGCAGTTTTTCGATAGGCGCCGAGGTCGTCCTCGGCGGCAGAATCAGTTCACTTAAAAAGCACCGCTGACCCCCTGTGGGAGCGGGCTTGCTCGCGAAAGCGGAGTGTCAGTCGACATCAATGCTGGATGTGACGGCCCCTTCGCGAGCAAGCCCGCTCCCACATTTGGGTTGTAGTGTTTTTACTTTTTTAGGCACTGGCCGGAGCGGGACTGGCAGAGGGCAAACAACCACCGCCGCAAGCGCGAAATTTTCAGTTCCATACCAGCAGCTCCGCAGGCGTCGGGTTGTAGGCGTTGCAGGGGTTGTTCAGTTGCGGGCAGTTGGAGATCAGCACGATCACGTCCATCTCGGCCCGCAGGTCGACGTATTTGCCCGGCGCCGAAATCCCGTCTTCGAAGGTCAGGCCACCGTCGGCCGTCACCGGCACGTTCATGAAGAAGTTGATGTTCGGCCCGATGTCTCCCTTGCCCAGCCGACCGTCGTGGGCGCAGGCGCGCAGGTAGTTGTCGCGGCAGCTGTGCATGTAGCGTTTCTCCAGCGCATAACGCACGGTGTTGCTCTCTTGGGCGCAGGCACCGCCGAGGGTGTCGTGACGCCCGCAAGTGTCGGCGACGATGGTCAGCATCGGTTTGCCGAGGTTGGAATAGAGCACGCTGCCGGTGCTCAGATAGACGCTGTTCTGCCGACGTAACGTGCGTTGTACGTCGTAGCGCTCCTTCGGGTTGGCAACGCTGTAGAACAAGGTGTCGACGGCCTGATTGCCTTCCAGGTCGAGGATGCGCAAGGTCTGGCCGGCCTTGACCTCCATCAGCCAGGGTTCGCCGGCGGGGATGGCGGCGCGGTACACCGCGGTTTCTGGCTGCCTGTTTGTAGTAACGGCAGCGGTGGTGATAGCGAGTGACATGGCAGCGATCCTCAGGCGAACAGACGGTCGGTGTTGATGAAGCCGCGCTCGTTTTCCGGGCGCGAGGTGCGGCAGTGTTCGGCGACACTCGCATCGGCGTTCATCCAGCTGAGCTTCAGCGGTTTGGGTGCGTACTCAGGCGCCGGGTCCATCGGGTGCTGCAGCGTAGTCAGCACCACCAGGGTGTCCATCGGCGCGTACAACTCGATGTAGTCACCGGCCTTGGAATGGCCTTCGACGAAGTGGAAACGCCCGGCCTCATCGACGTTCACGCGACTGAACAGGTTGAGGGTCATCAACAGATCGGACAGGCCCAAACCCCACTTGCCCAGTTCCACCAACAGGTTGTCGGTGCCGTTGCGGAAGAAGCCGTTACGCAGTTCCTGATAGCGGCCCGCGCCGTACTTTTGCGCGACCTCTTCAGCGCACAGCACGCCGCCGAGACTGTCGCTCCAGCCGCACGTATCGGCAGTGATTGCCGCCAATACGCGGCCCATGTCCGAGTACAGGCAATGGCCAGTGGTGAGCTTGGCGGTGTGTTGGCATTTGAGGCTGTCGGGCAGGTTCAGGCGTTCGGTTTTTTCATGCGCATTGAGCAGCGTCAGGCTGACGTTGGCACCGCCGCGCAGGTCGGTCAGGCGCAGTAACTGGCCGCGTTTCAGAACGAAGGAACGATGGCCGCCGCCAGGGAGCATTTCTTCGGCGAAGGGCGGGAACAGTTGGGTCGAATCAGTCATGTGTAAATTCCTCTAAGCGATGCGAAGCGAACCTGCCAGCTGAGCAGGCAGGGCGTCGACGGCGGCGCGATTGGCACGGCGGTCGCTGTTCAAAGGGATGTCGTAGGTGATGCGTGCGCCATAGGCGCCGGGGGCGTGCGGGTCGAGGCGGACTTTGTCGAACACCAGTAAACGGGTGCCGAGGCTGAAACCTTCGGACAGGTCATGGGTGACCATGAACACCGTTAGCTGCGTCTCGCGCCACAGCTCCAGCAGCAACCCGTGCATGTCTTTGCGGATGCCCGGATCGAGGGCTCCGAACGGTTCGTCGAGCAGCAACACGCGCGGCTTCATGATCAGCGCCTGGGCAATCGCCAGTCGTTGCTGCATGCCGCCGGAGAGCTGCGCCGGGTACTTGTCCAGCGAGTGGCCGAGGCCGACTTTGTGCAGCAGCACTGAGGCTTGTTCGCGTGCGTCTTTTTTAGCGCTGCCGAACAAGCGCCCAAGTAGCGGTGAACGCGGCAGTTCGAGGCCGAGGGCGACGTTGTCCAGCACGCTTAAATGCGGGAACACCGAGTAGCGCTGGAATACCACGCCACGGCTGGCATCCGGTTCGCTCTCCAGGGCCTGGCCGTCGAGCAGAATCTCGCCGCGACTGGCGCGTTCCTGGCCCAGCAGTAGCCGCAGGAAAGTCGATTTACCGCAACCTGAAGCACCGACGAGTGTGCAGAACTCACCTTCGTTGACGTTCAGGTTCAGCCCTTCGAGCACCACCTGATCGGCGTATTGCTGCCAGACATTCTTCACTGTGATAAAGCTCATGCGCGGGCCCCCTCATACCAAGGGAACGCCCGTTGGGTCAGGCGTTTCAGACCCCAATCCATCAGCCAGGCAAGCAGGGTGATCCAGACTACATAAGGCAGGATCACGTCCATCGCCAGGTAGCGGCGCACCAGAAAAATCCGGTAACCGAGGCCGTCGGTAGAGGCGATGGCTTCGGCGGCGATCAGGAACAACCACGCCGAACCCAGCATCAGTCGCAGCGATATCAACAGGCGCGGCAATAATTGCGGCAGCACCACCCGCAGCATCAAGGTCCAGGTCGAAGCGCCAAGCGTCTGCGCCTTGATCAGCAACTCGACGGGAATTTCCCGGGCGCGCTGTTCCAGATCGCGGGCCAGGCACGGGGTGATACCGATCACGATCAGCATCACTTTCGACAATTCCCCCAGCCCGAACACGATGAACAGAATCGGCAGGATCGCCAGCGGCGGCACCATCGACAGCACGGTGAGTACCGGCGACAACGGTGCGCCGAACAGCGGCAGGGTCCCGGCGGCGATGCCCAGGCACAGCCCGGCCAATGCACTGATGCCGAGGCCGATGGCCAGCCGTCGCAGGCTGGCGGCGCTGTCTTGCCAAAGTAAATAGTCGCCGGTGCGGGTGTCGGCAGTGAACGCCAGGCGTTTCACTGCGTCGGTCATCTGCACGGCACTGGGCAGCAGTTTGTCGTTGGGGTTGTCCATCAGCCGATCGGCCGAGCCCATGAAGTAGGCGAACAACACCAGGGCGAACGGCAGGATCACCAACAGCAGGCGACTCGGGCGATCCGGGTGGCGATTGATCAGGCGCATGGCCTAGTCCTCCGTTATTACAACGTGGAGTCGGCAGCCATCTGCACGTAGCTCGGATCGAAGCGCAGCTTGAGGTTGGTCTTGTCGCCGCTGGTCACGCCATTGGCGAAGGCCATGCCGATGGCGCTGGTGTCCTTGGCGCCTTCACCCAGCAAGCCGTGCTGAAAGGAGAACTCGGCGACCTTGCGCATGGTTTCCGGCAATTGCTTGCTGGTGGAAAACGCCAAGGCTTCCTGGGGGGTGGCGAACAGTTTGGTGGTGTCGAGTTGTGCCTGGAAACCCGCCAGGTCGGTGCCCGAAGCTTTGGCCATGTGTTCGAGGGCGGCTTTGCTGGCGGCGTTTTTCGCGTTCATCAATTCCACCACTTCAAACCAGGCGCCGGTCAGGGCTTTGCCCAGGGCCGGGTTGTCTTTGAGGGTGGCGCTGTTGACCACCATCATGTCCATGATTTCGCCGGGAACCTGGCTGGAGTTGAAGACTTCGGTCACGCCGGGTTTGGCCTTGATGTCCGAGAGCATCGGGTTCCAGGTGGTGACGGCGTTGACCTGATCGGTGTTGAAGGCGGCCGAAATGTCGGCGTCGGAGGTGTTGACCACTTTCAGGTCTTTCTCGGTGAGGTCCACCGAATCGAGTGCCCGGGCCAATAGATAGTGGGACACCGAGAGCTCCACCAGATTGACGTCCATGCCCTTGAGGTCGGCGACTTTCTTGCCTTCGCCTTTGAGCACGATGCCGTCGTTGCCATTGGAGAAGTCGCTGACGATCAGCGCTGTACTGTCGACGCCACCGGCAGCCGGAATGGTCAGCGCATCCATGTTGGTCATGGTGCAGCCGTCAAACTGGCCGGCGGTGTATTGGTTGATGGATTCGACGTAATCGTTGAGCTGCACCACATCGATCTTGATGCCGTACTTCTTCGCCCATTTGTCGACGATGCCTTGGCTGCCGGCATATTCCCAGGGCATCCAGCCGGCATAAATAGTCCAGCAGACGCTGAAATGGTCTTTCTGTGCGGCTTGGGACGAGACGCTCACGAGGGCTGCAAAAGCAGCGGCGAGCAGGGCGGGTAAACGAAGTCGGGACATGGGATGGTTCTCCAGTTGATCAAGGGCGGACAGGAAGGCAGCGGCACCGCGAACGGTGGCTTGTCTCCCGGGCTTTTGTCCCGCCGTGTAACCTCAACTGGAGGTCGCCAACTCTCGGACCAGCCACTCGCCTAAGCGAGCCGGAACCCTAGTCAGCCATTGCAAATTGTGGTGCCGCGAACCTGTGATGACTCCTGCACGCCTTTGGTTAAGCGAGAGCCGTGCCAAGTCGGCTTGAGCCCTCTAGCTTGGGCATCGAGGAAAAGGGGAGGGATAAACAAGCGGCATGCCCTGCCTTGTCATGGTGCGTTGGCGTATGTCTATGCACCGTAGATGGACGCAGTGGCCGCTGATCTGAAGGCCGACGCTGTCTGGCACTCGGTACCGGTTTGAAAGTCAAAACAGGTGTCAGTCGACTGCTGTTGCAGGTCTTCCAGGAGGCCTTCATGCTCTGTCAAAAAATGCTCCGTCGCATACTGTTCAGTGTGTTTATCGGTTTGGGCCTGTCCGGCTGTTATTACTACGCAGGCTCTGGCGATTTCTATCCGACACCTTATTACTACCCCGGTTATTACTACTCACCTTACTACTATGGCGGCCCGCGGTTTTACGGGGGTTATCGTTACTATTATTTCAGTGGTCCCCGTCATCATCATCGCGGTGGACACCCTCGCGGGCACCGCTGATCAGCTCATGAATACAACGGCGCGTCCGGCTTACGGATGCGCCGTTTTCTTATGAGCTGGATGAAAAACCTTTCATCGGCTACTTGTTTCAACGTGTTGCAGGGACGCACCAGATTCCGATTTCACTGTCTGATATTTCGACAGTCGCCGAACCATTGACTGTCGCCTGCCAGCGTCGCTGGTGTGGCTCACCCGCGGTCCAGGAGGCCGCCATGCTCTGTCAAAAAAAGCTCCGCCAAATTCTGCTGATTGTTTTATCGGGATTGTCTCTTGGTGCGTGCGTGCCCTATTCCGATGGAGGATCGAGCTACTACCGTTCCGATGTCTACACGTCCCCAGCGCCGTATTACTCCGGTGGCGGGTCTTATTACTCCGACGGCCGTTACTACTCGGCCCCGCGCCGGTATTACTCACCGCCTGCACGGTATTACCAGCCAACGCCGCGTTATTACCACCAGCCGCGGGTTTATCAATCGGCACCGCGCTATTACCAGCCGGCGCCACGAGCAGACTACCGGGGCTATCAGAATCGTGGATGGGATCGTCATGACCGTCGTGATCGTGGCGGCTGGGATGGCCGTCACCGGGGCGGCTGGGACGGCCGGAACCGAGGCGGCCGGGACAATGACTATCGAGGCCACAATAGGTCGGATAATCGGGGCGGTCGGGGCGATCACCGTGATGGCGATCGGGATGGCCGACGCAACCACCGGTAAACCACTCAATAAAAAATCGGCGCATGAAGCGCCGCTTTTTTTGTGCCTGATTTTTAGTATTCCGAGAGATCAGCCAGAGGATGCCGGCCTTCCCAGACCTTATGGAAATGCGCCTCCACCGTCGCCTCCGGCACAGTGTTGATGTCCGGCCAGTGCCAACGAGGTTTCTGGTCCTTGTCGATCAACCGCGCTCGCACGCCTTCGCTGAACTCTGGATGACGGCAGCAGTTGAGGCTGATGGTGTATTCCATCTGAAAGACTTGAGCCAACGATAGATGCCGGGCGCGAACGATCTGTTCCCACACCAGATGAGCGGTCAGGGGCGAGCCTTCAGTCATGGTCTTGGCGGCACGAGCGAGCAGCGGGTCGGAATCATCACGCAGTGCACTGATGGCCTTCCAGGCGCATCGAACGTCGCTGACATCCAACAGTTCGTCGATCTGCTCGCGTCGAGGCAGCCACTGCGCTTCGGGCATCTGCGCAATCGCTTCCTGCTGCAAGGCCTTGAGCAGGCTGTTGAGCTGCATGGCTGTCTGTTCCTGCCAGTTCAATTGCAGCAAACCTTCGAGCAGCTCATGCTGTTGATCATCGCGCAGGAAGCGGTCGGCGAGGTCCAGATCGATCGCATCACGACCGTTCATCTGGGCGCCGGTCAGGCCGAGAAACAATCCGAGCTTGCCGGGCAACCGCGACAGAAACCAACTGGCGCCGACATCCGGGTACAAGCCGATGCCGATCTCCGGCATCGCCAACCGGCTGC
This sequence comes from Pseudomonas sp. JV414, assembly GCF_032424305.1. Taxonomy (NCBI): domain Bacteria; kingdom Pseudomonadati; phylum Pseudomonadota; class Gammaproteobacteria; order Pseudomonadales; family Pseudomonadaceae; genus Pseudomonas; species Pseudomonas sp. JV414. The sequence continues at coordinate 241,128 of NZ_VYKC01000021.1, forward strand.
TCGGCGTGACAATCCGAATGCTCGCCCCTTGCAGCAGCCCCATGCCGCCGCCCAGCACGTAACCATGCCCCCAGCAGATCAGCGGTTTGGGGTAGGTGTGCAGGTTGAAGTCGAGGCGATATTCTGCCGCAAAGAAGTGTGCAGCCAAGGGCGGCACTTCGCCGGGATGGTCGCGACACGCCTCCACCAGGCTGCGTACTTCGCCGCCGGCGCAAAAAGCCTTGGCGCCATTGCCGCGCAGCAGCACGCAAACGATCTGTGGCTCCTTGGCCCAGGCGTCCAGTTGATCGCGCAGGGCGTTGATCATCGGCAAGGAGAGGGCGTTGAGGGATTTTTCGGCATCCAGGCTGGCGATGCCGATGCGTGCGCCGTCGGTGCCGGTGAGTTCTTCGAAGTGCAGATTCATCGTGACCTCGATCGGGAATTTGAGCGTTCAGTATGATCGCTCTATAGGAAAGTGCCGGATCTGCGTCAGATCAATTGACAAGCGTGATGGGCTTTCCTAGGGTTCGCCCCATTGTTTTTGCCGGATGTAACCATGACTGCTGACGACCGTATCAAACTCGAACCGAGCTGGAAGGAGGCACTGCGTGCCGAATTCGACCAGCCTTACATGGCAGAGTTGCGCACATTCCTGCAACAGGAACGCGCGGCGGGCAAAGAGATCTATCCACCCGGACCGATGATCTTCAACGCGCTCAATTCCACGCCGCTGGATAAGGTCAAAGTGGTCATTTTAGGTCAAGACCCTTACCACGGGCCGGGTCAGGCCCATGGGTTGTGCTTCTCGGTGCAACCAGGCGTGCCGGCACCGCCGTCGCTGGTGAACATTTATAAAGAGTTGAAGCGCGACCTGAACATCGACATTCCCAACCATGGCTACCTGCAGAGTTGGGCAGAGCAGGGCGTGTTGATGCTCAATACCACCATGACCGTGGAGCGCGCGAATGCCAACGCCCATGCGGGCAAGGGCTGGCAATATTTTACCGACCGGATTATCGAAGTGGTCAGCGAGCACCAGCCACATCTGGTGTTCCTGCTGTGGGGCGCGCATGCCCAGAGCAAGCAGAAACTCATCGATGCCACCAAACACCTGGTGCTGACCTCGGTCCACCCGTCGCCGCTGTCCGCCTATCGCGGTTTCCTCGGATGCGGGCACTTCAGCCGGGCGAACAAGTTTCTGGAGCAGAATGGCGAGATGCCGATCGAGTGGCGATTGCCGTCGGTCTGATGTGTTGACCAGGAGGCCCCCATCGCGGGCAAGCCCGCTCCCACAAGGACTACGCGGACCTTGTGGGAGCGGGCTTGCCCGCGATAAAAGCGACTCGGTCTATCAGGGAGAATCCGGCTCCCGGTTCCAATACCGAAACAACGGTTCCGCCAGAAACAATACAAACAACAACCGCATCACCTGCATCGCCGTCACCAACGGTACCGACAATTGCAGGGTTTCCGCCGTCAAACTCATCTCGGCAATCCCGCCGGGCATCATGCCCAGCGTCAGCGAACGCAGATCCAGATGGGTCAGCGCGCTCAAACCCAATGCCGCCAAAGTTGCGATCAACATGGTCAACACTGTGCCGAGCAGGGTTCGGCCCATGAACGACGGTGCCCGCCGGAAGAACTGCCGATTGAAGTGACACCCCAACCCGCTGCCAATCAACCATTGGCCAATCTGACTGCCGCCGTTGGGCAGACCGATGTGCAGGTCCCAAGCAATGCTCACCGTCGCAGTCACCAGCAACGGTCCGAACAGCCAGGGATTGGGTTGTCGCAGCCGCTCCCAGATCCAGGCGGCAAGGGCGCCCGCCGGGAACAGAATGGCCAGCCACCACCAGTTGACGGTCGTTGGATGCAAGACCGGCGCACCGTCGCCCAACAGATACTTGAACGCCGCCGGCACACACAGCACCACCACCAGTACCCGCAAACTCTGCCCCGCCGCGACACGACTGAGCACCGCACCGTTGCGGGCGCCGAGGTTGACCATCTCCCCGGAGCCGCCGGGCATGCTGGAAAAGAATGCGGTGGCGCGATCTTCCCCGGTGCGCCGCATCAACCAGACCCCCACCACGGCGGAAAGACTGGTAACCAGCGCACCGAAGAAGATCAAACCGAAGTGGCTCAGCACCTGCTCCATCACCACCGGGGTGAAGTGCAGGCCGATGCCGATGCCGACAACCCACTGGCCGCACTTGCGGCCGCCAGGGATTTCCGCCAATTGCCAGGGAGTCAGGCAGCGCACCAGGATGATCGCCAGCAACGAGCCGACCATCCATGGCAGTGGCCAGCCGATCTGGCTGGCGAGGTAACCGCCCAGCAGACCGACCAGCGGTGTTCCCCACCAGCTTTTGAAGGGGGTCCTGTCAGACATCGGCAATAACGCGCCGGGCGACCGAACGCTTGCGCCAGATCCGCAGGATCGGCACCAACAGCATGATCACAATCAACCCCCAGACGGCGAGAGTGATCGGACTCGACCAGAGGATTTCCAGCGCGCCGTTGGAAATCGACAGGGCGCGGCGCAGATTCTGTTCCATCAACCCTCCGAGAATGAAGCCCAGCAGCACTGGCGACAACGGGAAGTCTAGCTTGCGCAGGATGTAGCCGAAGATGCCGATGCCGATCATCAGGAACAGGTCGAAGGTGGTCGCGTGTACCGCAAAGACGCCGATGGCGGTGATGATCGCAATCATCGGCACCAGCGCCCAGTTCGGCACGGCGAGGATGCGGGTGAAGATGCGGATCATCGGAATGTTGAGGATCACCAGCATGATGTTGGCGACGAACAACGAAGCAATCAGGCCCCAGACGATGTCCGGTTGCTGTTGGAACAGCAGCGGGCCCGGCGTGATGTTGTACAGCGACAGTGCGCCGATCATCACCGCCGTCGTGCCCGAACCTGGCACACCGAGCGTCAACATCGGCACCAGCGCGCCGCAGGCTTCAGCGCCGATAGCGGTTTCCGGGGCGGCGAGACCACGTTTGTCGCCTTGACCGAATTTGCCGCTAGGGCCGGCAATGCGTTTCTCGGTCATGTAGGCCACGGCGCTGGCCAGCGTCGCGCCGGCACCGGGCAGCACGCCCATGATGAAACCGAGCACACCGCAACGCATGTTCACCCAGAACACCGAGGCGGCTTCCTTGAAGTTGAACATCATGCGACCGGTGGCTTTGAACGCTTCCTGACCGCGGTGGGTTTTTTCCAGCAGCAGAAGGATTTCACTGATGGAGAACAGACCCAGTACCAGCACCACAAACTGAATACCGTCAGTGAGGTGGATGTTGTCACCGGTGAATCGATAGACGCCGCTATTGGCATCAATGCCGACGGTCGACAGGAACAGGCCGATCAGCGCGGCGATAAAGGTCTTCAGTGGTCGATCGCCGGCCATGCCGCCGAGGCAGACAATCGCGAACACCATCAGCACGAAGTATTCCGCGGGACCGAAGGCAATCGCCCATTTCGCCAGAATCGGTGCAAACACCACCATCCCGCAGGTCGCGATGAAGGCGCCGATGAACGAGCTCCAGGCCGACAGCGAAAGTGCAACCCCCGCCATGCCTTGACGCGCCATCGGGTAGCCGTCGAGGGTGGTCATCACGGTGGAGGCTTCCCCCGGAATGTTCAGCAGGATCGAACTGATCCGGCCGCCGTACTCACAACCCAGATAGACCGCTGCCAGCAGGATCAATGCCGACTCCGGTGGCAGGCCCAGGGCGAACGCGATGGGGATCAGCAGCGCCACGCCGTTGATCGGGCCCAGACCCGGCAACAGCCCGACGACGGTGCCGATCAGTGTGCCACTGAGTGCGGTCACCAGGTTGTATGGCGTTAATGCGACGCCGAAGCCGTGACTCAAATAACCAAGCGTATCCATATCAGTTCTCCAGAACGTCAAGCAGGCCCAAAGGCAGCGGGACGTCCATGACTTTGTCGAACAGCAGGTACAGGCCGATACTCATCAGGCTGATGATCACCGCGCTCGGCAACCATCGTCCGCCGTACAGACGCGCCATCGGAATGCCGATCAAGATGCTGCTGAGGATGAAGCCCAAGGGTTCGAACAGGCCGGCGAAGATCAGCAGCAACAGCACGCAAAGGCCAATCTTGTGCAGGGTTTCGCGATCCATCGGTGGATCGTCAGTCGTGTGGATGATCGGCGACGGGCGAAACACCATGTAAACCAGCCCCAGCCCCATCAGGCCCAACATCAACAACGGGAAGGCGCGGGGACCGATGGGTTCATAGGAAAACGGAGCCTGATAGGGCCAGGCCATCAGTATCAGGCTGATACAGGCCAGCAACAGCACCGAAGCAAAAATGCGTTGTATGAGCATGAGGAACTCCTGGGCCACGACCCCGAGAACCGGGGTCGTGGCCACTAGACAGAGGCGATCACTGGATCAGGCCGAACTCTTTGGCCAGCACTTTGTAGTCCGCGACCTGCTTCTTCACGTAGGTGTCCAGCTCCGGGCCGGTCATGGCGAACGGGAACAGTTCACGCTGATCGCGCAGCTTGGCGAAATCCTCGGAGGCCAGCAGTTTGTCGAAGGCGTTTTTCCACCAGGCGTAGTCTTCGTCGCTGACTTTTGGCCCAAGGTAGAAACCGCGAACCACTGGCCAGACGATGTCGTAACCTTGCTCTTTAGCGGTCGGAATCTCTTTCATTTCCGGCTCGTCCAGACGCTTCTCGGAGAACACCGCGAGAAGGCGCATGTCCCCACTCTGGATGTGTGGCATGGAGTCGGAGATGTCGGTGCTGCCGACCTGGATGTGGCCACCGAGCAGGGCAGTGGCAATTTCACCACCGCCTTCGAGGGCGACATAACGCAGGTCGCGCGGGTTGATCCCGGCCGCCTTGGCGATCAGTGCGGTCTGCATCCAGTCCTGGCTGCCGACGGTGCCGCCGGAACCGATCACTACTTTGCTTGGATCTTTCTTCAGCGCCTGAACCAGGTCGTCCAGGGTCTTGTAAGGCGAGTCGCTTTTCACCGCGATGGCGCCATAACTGGTGCCGACGGCGGCGAGCCAACGAACGTTGGTTTCATCGAAACGACCGAACTTGCCTTGCGCCAGGTTCAGCAGCGAACCGCTGGACCACGCCACCAGCGTGCCGGCATCGGCCGGACGCTGAGCAACCACCGCGTTGTACGCCACCGCGCCGACACCGCCGGGCATGTAGGTCACGCGCATCGGTTTGGTCAGCAGTTTTTCGTTTACCAACGCGCTTTGCGCCAGTTTGCAGGTCAGGTCGAAACCGCCGCCTGGCGACGCCGGAGCGATACATTCCGGGCGTTTGGGTTCGGCCATCAATTGGCCGGCAAACAGTACACAGCTGGCGGCTAGAGCAACTTTACGCAGTGATAAGTTCATTTGAGTCTCCACGGGCATTCATTATTGTTATTGAACGTGATGTTTACCAAAGAGCAACGCTATAGCTCACCAGCAGACGCACTTCATCGGCATCGCGAGCGGAGTAGTTGGAACGGTAGGTGGCATTGCGCAGGCGTACGGCGACGTCTTTCAGGGCGCCGCTTTGTACGACGTATTTGATCTCGGTGTTGCGTTCCCACTCTTTGCCTTCGTCGCCGTTCTTGAGCTTGATGTTGTCACCGCTCACATAACGGCTCATGAAGCTCAGGCCCGGAATGCCGAGTTTGGCGAAGTCATAGTCGTAACGTGCCTGCCAGGAACGTTCTTCGGCGCCGGCAAAGTCATTGATCTGTACGAAGTTGACCAGGTACGGATCGCTGCCATCGACATAGGGGAAGGCACTGTCACCGGACATGTGCTGATAGCCGGCGCTGAGTTTATGCCCGTTCAAGGCGTAGCTCACCAGGCCGTTCAGGGATTTGTTGTCGATTGGGCCGCCACGGGCTGCGCCCTCGTCATCACTGATGGCCAGGCGCAAGTCAGTGCCGAAGGTGCCGGGGCCGAATTTTTCCGAGGCCACCATGCCGAGGAAGTGCTGGTTATAGACTTCATCGAGTTGGGCGAAGTGGTAGCTGCCGGTGATCTTGTCGGTGAACTTATAGTCCACGCCGCCAAAGTCAAAGTGCTTGCCGGCCACGGTGCCGGCGAAACGGCTGTTCTTGTTGTTGAGGGCGATGTCCTCGAAGTCGGTGCTGTCGCGGTCCTTGGCTTTCCCCAGACGCCCGCCGGTGAAGGTCAGGTTCTTGATCTCTTTGGAGGTCAGCAGGCCGCCTTCAAAGGTCTGCGGCAGAATGCGCCCGTCGTTGGCTTTGAGGATCGGCAGTTCCGGAATCAGGCTGCCAATTTTCAGTTCCGTGGCGGAGATTTTCATTTTGCCGGTCAGGCCGAGCTTGGAATACTCATCCGCCGCGCGACCGTCATCATGGGTCGGCAACAGGCCGGTGCCGGTACGATCCGGACTTGAATCGAGTTTTACCCCCAGCATGCCCAGTGCATCGACACCGAACCCCACGGTGCCGTCGGTGTAACCCGATTGCAGATTGAGCATGAACCCCTGGGCCCATTCGTCCCGCTTGGATTGCTGGGCGCTGGTGCCGTCGCGAAAGTCGCGGTTGAAATACATGTTGCGGGTTTCGAAGGTTGCCGTACTGTCTTCGAAGAAGGCAGCCTGGCTCAACGGCGAAAAGCCGGCGAGGGCGGCGGCACTGGCAAGGGCGGTGTGGCTGAGGCGGGAAAAACGAGCAGGCGGGCGAGCCTGAAGCTGCGTGGACAGCATGGTGACGTACTCCGTTTATTGTTCTTATTGGCGAAAACGCTTCGAGGCGTTTTTCGTACGCTATGTGCGGTAGCGACGGCAGTCGAAACTGTCCGTGGCTGGACTCTAACCGGCCAACCTTTCGCTAACCTTTCAGCTGACTTTCACGGTTTTCGGGCTTCACAGCGACGGTTGCGGCTGTAAACTCCGCGCCAAAGAATGGCGTCGACCATCCCTGAATGAGGTAAAGATCCATGCGTGTTCTGCTCGTCGAAGACCATCTGCAGCTTGCCGAAAGTGTCGCCCAAGCGCTCAAGAGCACCGGGCTGACCGTGGATGTGCTGCATGACGGTGTGGCAGCCGACCTGGCCTTGAGCAGCGAGGAATACGCCGTGGCGATCCTCGATGTCGGCCTGCCGCGCATGGATGGTTTCGAAGTGCTGGCGCGCCTGCGGGCCCGGGGCAAGAACCTGCCGGTGTTGATGCTGACTGCCCGCAGCGACGTCAAGGATCGGGTCCATGGCCTGAACCTTGGGGCTGACGATTACCTGGCCAAACCCTTCGAGCTGACAGAACTCGAAGCCCGGGTCAAAGCCTTGCTGCGCCGCAGTGTGCTCGGCGGTGAACGCCAGCAGCGTTGTGGCGTGCTGGCCTATGATCTGGACACCCGGCGCTTCACCCTCGGCGAAGAATTGCTGACCCTGACCTCCCGCGAGCAGGCGGTGCTTGAAGCGCTGATCGCCCGTCCCGGTCGGGTGATGAGCAAGGAGCAACTGGCCGCCCAGGTGTTCGGTCTGGACGAGGAGGCCAGTCCCGATGCCATCGAGATCTACGTTCACCGCTTGCGCAAGAAACTCGATGGCCAACCGGTAGCCATCGTGACCTTCCGCGGCCTTGGCTATCTGCTGGAAAGCCGCGATGCATAAGCCCCGCAGCCTGCGCTGGCGGTTGCTGTGGAACCTCGCGCTGCTGCTGGTGGTGTTGATGCTCGCCAGTGGTTTGAGCGCGTACTGGAACGGTCGCGAAGCCGCCGACACCGCTTATGACCGGACCTTGCTGGCCTCGGCGCGGACCATCGCCGCGGGGGTTTCCCAGCGTGACGGGACGCTCAGCGCCGACGTGCCTTACGTGGCGCTGGACACGTTTGCCTACGACAGTGCCGGGCGAATTTTTTACCTGGTCAACGATATCCACCAGAATCTGATTTCCGGTTACGAAAATCTTCCCGCTCCGCCTCCGGGAACGCCGCGCACCGATGACTACCCGGCGCTGGCGCGTTTTTATAACGCCATTTATCGAGGGCAAAACGTGCGGGTAGTCAGCCTGCTCAAGCCTGTCAGTGAACCGAACATGAATGGCATGGCGGAAATTCGAGTCGCGGAAACCGATGAGGCGAGGGTCAGTATGGCGCGCAGTCTGGCGGCGGATACGTTGCTGCGACTGGGCATGCTGGCGATCGGTGCGCTGCTGCTGGTGTGGTTTGCGGTCAGTGCGGCGCTGCGTCCGCTGGAGCGCTTGCGCACGGCGGTGGAAGAGCGTCAGTCCGATGACTTGCGGCCCTTGCCGTTGGTGGAAGTGCAGCACGAGTTGTGGCCGCTGGTGCGTGCGCTCAATCACTTTACCGAGCGCTTGCGCGGGCAGTTCGAGCGTCAGGCGCAGTTCATCGCCGATGCCGCCCATGAACTGCGTACCCCGTTGGCGGCGCTCAAGGCACGACTCGAGCTGGGCCTGCGGTCGAACGAACCCGAAACCTGGCGCAGCACCCTGGAAACTGCGGCCCAGGGCACAGATCGTCTGACCCACCTGGCCAATCAATTGCTCTCGCTGGCACGGGTCGAGAATGGCGCCCGGGCAATTGCCGAGGGCGGTGCGCAGTTGCTCGACCTCAGTCAGTTGGCCCGGGAACTGGGCATGGCCATGGCGCCGCTGGCCCATGCACGTGGTGTGGCGCTGGCGCTGGAAGCTGACGAACCGGTGTGGCTGCGCGGCGAACCGACGTTGTTGAATGAACTGTTGAGCAACCTGGTGGACAACGCGCTGGCTCACACGCCGCCGGGCGGCAATGTGATCCTGCGGGTCTTGGCACCAGCGGTGCTGGAGGTCGAAGACGATGGCCCGGGGATTCCTCTTGAAGAGCGGGATCGGGTGTTCGAGCGTTTTTATCGGCGTAACGAACAGGTGGCTGGATCGGGACTGGGCTTGGCCATTGTCGGCGAGATCTGCCGCGCCCACCTGGCGCAGATCAGCCTGCACGACGGCGAGCAGGCGGGGTTGAAGGTGCGGGTGAGTTTTATCGCGGGAGAGTGAACACAACCCTGTGGCGAGGGGGCTTGCCCCCGTTCGGCTGCGCAGCAGTCGTAAACCTGTTATGGGTGACTTACCAGACAGACCGCTGAGGAGCGCTTCGCGCTCCAACGGGGGCAAGCCCCCTCGCCACAGTGATCAGTAAAACATCGACCGCGACTCCTCCAGATCCTTGCACATCGCCTTGTTCTCCGGATCGATCCCCAACTTTTTGAAGGCCGGCACGCTGAAGAGGTCGATACGGGCCAGTGGATGATCGGTGTCCTTGTGGCAATACAGACTGGCCACTTGCACCAGATCGACATAATCGACCCGCTCCGATTGCCGCTTGAAATCCAGATACAGCCCCGGCAATTGCACCAGCATTTCCGGAAACTCCCAGACCCTGAGCAATTTATCGCCGAGCAGCGGGTGAATCCGGTCGATCACATGGTTGAGGCTGATCGGGTCAGACAGCAATTCATAGTGATCTTCGGCGTAGGTCAGAATCGGCAGTACACCAATCTGATGCACGAGCCCGCCGAGCGCCGCCTGATCAGGCTTGAGTTGCGTATAACTGCGGCACAACGCGTAACTGACGCCGGCGATTTCCAGGCTTTTGCGCCAGACCTCGCGCATTTTCTGTTCCACCACTTCGGAACGGGCATTGAAGATCTGTTCCATCACCAGGCCAATGGCCAGGTTGCTGCTGTAATTGACGCCCAGCCGGGTGATGGCCGTGTGCAGGTCAGTCACTTCCTGGGTCGCGCGCAGCAACGGGCTATTGACCACTTTGATCAGGCGCGCCGACAGCGCGGTATCGCGGCCAATCACTTTGCTCAGTGTGCTGACACTGATTTCCGGGTCTTCAGCGGCCTTGCGAATCTGCAGGGCCACTTCGGGTAACGTTGGCAGAACCAGGTCATCGTTATCGATGGCCTCAACCAAATCCTGTTGGACCTTATCCGCCAGCTCGATCATTTCTTTTCTCTAGGGTATTGCGACAAGTGCTGCTGTTAACGCTGGATTTCGCGATCACGATCCAGTTGGTAAGGCAGGTCGAGCAGATGCAGGCCCGGACCTTCAAGTGCGCCAAGGTGCAGATTGCCATCTTCTGCCGCTTCGGCTTGCAGCACCGCAAGGAGTTCAATGTTTTGCTCGGTACGGGCGGCCATCACCACTTCACCGATCGAACTGCCATGGGTTGGGGAGAACAGTTGGGTACCGGGCTCCGGTAATTCGCTGGCCTCCAGTTGCAGGCGGTACAGACGGCGCTTGAGTTTGCCAAGGTATTGCATGCGCGCGACGATTTCCTGGCCGGTGTAGCAACCTTTCTTGAAGCTCACGCCGCCGACGGCTTGCAGATTGAGCATCTGCGGGATGAACAGCTCGCGGGTACTCGGCATGACCTGACCGATCCCGGCGCGGATCTGGCCCAACAGCCATTGATTCAATTCACCTTCGGCCAACAGAGCGGACAGCTTGCCCTTGAGGGTGTCAGCTTGATCGGCGCGAACCCAGAGCTCAGCGCGATCCGGCGAGGCGCGAAGGGCGATCAGGCCGTCATTGCGCGCGACGCTGTCGGTTTCTACCGGTAACTCCAGGCCCAGGCTGGCCAGTGCCGCATCGCCATGCTCAAGGCCAAAGCGAACCCAGCTGGCACTTTCATCGGTCAGTTTCGATTTGGAGAACACCGCGTACTTTTTCAGGTCCGCCAGTTGCGGCTCCAGCAGCTCGCTGGCCATCGCCATGAGTACACCGTCGCCTTCCAGCAGAATGCGGAAACTCGACTGCATCCGGCCTTTCTGCGTGCAGCGCGCGCCAAGGCTGGCCTGGGTGTCGCTCAGGTAATTAAGGTTGCAAGTCAATTGGCCTTGCAGGAATTTGCCGGCATCCGCGCCGCGTACCGCGAGAACGCCTTCGTGAGACAGGGTGCAGAAAAAAGCAGAATCGGCCATGGGTCATCGCAGGGTAAAGAGTCCGAGGGACATCATAAGGGGGCGCCCTTGAAATGGGTAGTTCACAAAGGATCGTCGGTCCCGACCAAAGCCGACTGTTAGGCTCGCTTTGGGGCTGTATACTTGCCGCCTATTTGAGGAGCGCTCCATGGTCGAACAAGTTGAACTGAATCGCCTCTACTGGCACAGCCGCCGCGGCATGCTTGAGCTTGACGTGTTGCTGGTGCCGTTTGTGAAAGAGGTTTACCCGCACCTCAACCAGGTGGATCGTGATCTGTACGTCCGTCTGCTGACGTGTGAGGATCAGGACATGTTCGGCTGGTTCATGGAGCGCAACGAATCGGAAGATCCGGAGCTTCAGCGCATGGTTCGCATGATCCTGGATCGTGTCCAGCCCAAGTAACGCGTTCGAATGCCGCTGGCATGCCTCACGGCAGTTGCTGGCGGCCTATCTTCTGGCCCAGCTGTTCGCGTTGGGTTCTTTGTTTCTACTTTCCCTACCGGTCTGGGCCAGTTTGCTCGGCGCTTTTTGCTGTCTGGCTCATGGCATCTGGGCATTGCCGCGACAGATTCTGCTGACACACCCACAGGCGTTTCGCGGCTTGCGTCGCGATGCCGATGGCTGGCAGTTGTGGAATCAGGCGGTGGGCTGGCAGCCCGTGCAGCTGCGGCCGGACAGTCTGGCGTTGCCGCTGATCGTGGTACTGCGTTTTCGTCTGCGCGATGAGCGACGGATCAGGGCGATCTGTGTGCTGCGCGATTCGCAGGCGGCGGATGTGCACCGACGCCTGCGGGTTCGGCTCAAGTTCAGTCGGCGTAGGTGGGCGGCACCAGAATAGTGTCCAGGGCGACCGGCAGCATATTCGGGTAGTCGAGGGTGTAATGCAGGCCGCGACTTTCCTTGCGCTCCATGGCTGACTGGATCATCAGTTCGGCTACTTGCGCCAGGTTGCGCAGCTCGATCAAATCCCGGCTGACCTTGTAGTTACTGTAGAACTCATCGATTTCATCCAGCAACAGACGCACCCGGTGCTGAGCCCGTTGCAGGCGCTTGTTGGTGCGCACGATGCCGACATAGTCCCACATGAATCGCCGCAGTTCGTCCCAGTTGTGCGCAATGATCACGTCTTCGTCGGAATCGGTGACCTGGCTCGCATCCCAAACGGGCAGGGCAGTCGGAATCGACACGTCTGGCAACTGCTCCAGAATGTCCGCCGCCGCCGAACGGGCGTAAACGAAACATTCCAGCAGCGAGTTGCTGGCCATGCGGTTGGCGCCATGCAGGCCGGTGAAACTGGTTTCACCAATCGCATACAGGCCCGGCACATCGGTGCGACCCCGCTGATCGACCATTACGCCGCCGCAGGTGTAGTGCGCCGCCGGTACCACCGGGATCGGTTGTTTGGTGATGTCGATGGAGAATTCCAGGCAGCGTTCATAGACCGTCGGGAAGTGCGTCTTGATGAAATCTTCGGGCTTGTGGCTGATGTCAAGGTAGACGCAGTCGATACCCAGGCGCTTCATCTCATGGTCGATGGCGCGGGCGACGATGTCCCGTGGTGCCAGCTCGGCCCGTGGGTCGAAGCGCTGCATGAAGCGTTCACCATTGGGCAGCTTCAGGTGGCCACCTTCGCCGCGCAGGGCTTCGGTGATCAGGAAACTCTTGGCTTGCGGGTGATAAAGGCAGGTGGGATGGAACTGGTTGAACTCCAGGTTCGCCACCCGACAGCCCGAACGCCAGGCCATGGCGATGCCATCACCGCAGGCGCCGTCTGGGTTGCTGGTATAGAGGTAGACTTTTGCCGCGCCGCCGGAGGCAAGGATCACGAAGCGCGCGCCGTAGGTGTCAACTTCACCGGTGCCGCGGTTGAGCACATAGGCGCCGAGGCAACGCTCACCTTCAAGGCCCAGACGCTTTTCGGTGATCAGGTCGACCGCGACCCGCTGCTCCAGCAGTTCGATGTTGGGACGCTGCTTGGCCTGATCGAGCAAGGTTCTGAAGATCGCCGCGCCCGTCGCATCGGCAGCGTGGATGATTCGCCGATGGCTGTGGCCGCCTTCGCGGGTCAGGTGAAACTCGAACCCACCGTCTTCGGTGCCGGACTGTTCATCGCGGGTAAAGGGCACGCCTTGGTCGATCAGCCATTGAATTGCCTCTCTGCTGTGCTCGACGGTAAAGCGCACGGCGTCTTCATGGCACAGGCCACCACCGGCGTTGAGGGTGTCATCGACATGGGATTCGACAGTATCGGTGTCATCCAGAACGGCAGCGACACCGCCCTGGGCCCAGAAGGTTGAGCCATTGGCGAGGTCGCCTTTGCTCAATACGGCGATGCGCAAATGACCGGGTAAGGTCAGCGCAAGGCTCAAGCCGGCAGCACCGCTGCCAATTACCAGAACATCGTGTTGAAACTGTTGGCTCATTTCAGGATTCCGCTCAAAGCGACCCGGGACGGGGTTGGCGCAAGACAGCTGGGTCGGCGAGTCAAGACAGCCACACAGCCCACTAGTATATAGAGGGGGGGATCGGCACAATAGCCGGGCCAGCATGGCATTGTGAAACTACTGTGACGGAAAAGGCTGGACGCTTCGTCGGAAGTTTTTTTGAGGGCTTCGGCGACAAGGCGACTGTATCGTGGATTTAACAGTCTTTTTCTCTTCAGAGTTGCACAATGTCGGTTTCGGGCAGCTATAAATATGGAACTTTTGCCAAAGGCCCAAGATCAATAGAAGGTTGCCTGAAACAAGGGACAGTGTCGGCTTCGGTGCGGGACTTGCGGTTGGGTCCTTAGCTGGCGAATCCGATGACAAGATTATTCGCGCAGCCGGGTTATCCCGCGCTGCGCTTTTCGTGCGTGCCAAATCAGAGTGCGCAGGAAACTTGCTTGAAGGGGGAGAACTTTTGCGAAAAGCCCGAGTCTATGTTTGCAAGTCTGGTCGTTCAGTGATGCAAGCCTCCTTCGAGCTTATCGAGGAGTGTTCATGCTAACCCAGGAAGAGGATCAGCAGCTGGTCGAGCGCGTTCAACGCGGCGACAAGCGAGCTTTCGATCTGCTAGTGCTGAAATACCAGCACAAAATTCTCGGGTTGATCGTGCGGTTCGTGCACGACACCCATGAAGCCCAGGATGTCGCACAGGAAGCCTTTATCAAGGCATACCGTGCACTTGGTAATTTTCGCGGAGACAGCGCGTTTTATACGTGGCTTTACCGCATCGCCATCAACACGGCGAAAAACTATCTGGTTTCACGCGGCCGTCGGCCGCCGGATAGCGATGTCAGTTCCGAGGATGCAGAGTTCTACGATGGCGATCATGGCCTCAAGGATCTCGAGTCGCCAGAACGTGCATTGCTGCGGGATGAGATCGAAGGCACCGTCCATCGAACCATTCAGCAACTGCCAGAAGATTTGCGTACGGCTTTAACTTTACGTGAATTCGATGGTCTGAGTTACGAGGACATTGCCAGCGTCATGCAGTGTCCGGTGGGTACCGTGCGCTCCCGGATTTTCCGCGCTCGGGAAGCCATCGATAAAGCCCTGCAGCCGTTGTTGCAGGAAAACTGAGACAGCGGCGACAGCCAAGAGAGGAACGCCATGAGTCGTGAAGCCCTGCAGGAATCGCTGTCCGCAGTGATGGATAACGAAGCGGACGAATTGGAATTGCGTCGGGTGTTGAATGCCTTCGACGATGTTGAAACCCGCGATACTTGGGCTCGTTACCAGATCGCTCGGGCAGTTATGCACAAGGATTTGTTGCTTCCTCGTCTGGACATCGCTGCGGCAGTCTCTGCTGCGCTGGCTGACGAAGCCGTACCGGCAAAAGCCTCTCGCGGTCCATGGCGCAGCCTCGGTCGTCTGGCAGTTGCTGCTTCGGTGACCGTTGCCGTGCTGGCGGGTGTTCGTCTGTACAACCAGGACGAGATCGCCGGTGTCGAGTTGGCCCAGCAATCCAGTCAACCGGGTCTGGCCGCTCCTCAGGTCAAGGGTCCAGCTGTATTGGCAGGCTACAATGAGAGCTCGGAAGCCACTGGCCCTATGGCCAACGGCGTATTGCAAGGTCAGCCAGGCTGGCACGATCAGCGTCTGCCAGGTTACTTGCGCCAACATGCTCAACAGGCTGCATTGAAAGGTACTGAGAGCGCTCTGCCTTACGCTCGTGCAGCAAGCCTGGAAAACCGCTAAGGAGGATCATGCGCGCCATACCTCTACTTACGCTTCTGCTCAGTGGCTGGTTCGTTGTTCCAGCCCACGCCGATGAAGCCCAGGACTGGCTGAAGCGTCTGGGGCAGGCGGAGCAAACGCAAAGCTTTCACGGTACTTTCGTCTACGAGCGTAACGGTAGTTTCTCTACCCACAACATCTGGCATCGCGTCCAGGATGGCAAGGTCCGCGAGCGTTTACTCCAGCTCGACGGCTCGGCACAGGAAGTCGTGCGCATTGATGGGCATACTCAATGCGTTAGCGGCACCCTGATAGCAGGGCTGGGGGACTCACCCAACTCCACCGCTCGTGCACTCGATCCACAAAAGCTAAAGAATTGGTATGACCTTGCCGTCATCGGCAAGTCGCGTGTGGCCGGACGTTCAGCGGTGATCGTGTCGTTGAAGCCTCGCGATCAGCACCGCTACGGTTTTGAGCTGCATCTGGACAAGGAAACCGGTTTGCCGTTGAAGTCATTGTTGCTCAATGACAAAGGGCAACTGCTGGAGCGGTTCCAGTTCACCCGACTGGATACTGCCGAGGTGCCTTCCGACAGCGATTTGCAGGCAGGTTCTGATTGCAAACCCATTACCCTCGACAGTGACAAGGCTTCCGCCGTCAAAACTGCGCAGGTCTGGCATTCGGACTGGTTACCACCAGGTTTCGAGCTGACCAGCAGTACCTCGCACAAGGATCCGGAGACCAAAGCCCAGGTCAACAGTCTGATGTTCGACGACGGTCTGGCCCGATTCTCGGTGTTCCTTGAGCCGTTGAATGGCGCAACAGTCACTGATACGCGCACCCAGTTGGGGCCAACCGTTGCTGTCTCCCGGCGATTGACTACACCGCAAGGCGAGATGATGGTGACTGTGGTCGGTGAAATACCGATTGGCACCGCCGAACGGATTGCGCTGTCCATGCGCAACGATGCCGCGGCTACCAGCAAGCAGTAAGCTGATCAGCCATGCTCACCTATCGGGGTCTGGATGGTGCGGGAGGTCGACAATGGCTATCCCGCCATTGGTGCCTCGAAATGTTTTGCCGAGCATTTTCATTTGCAAATATCCCGAAAATTTTTTATAGGTCAGAGCCCCTCGGCTCTGGCCTTGTTTGTTGTTCCCGGAACAAAAATACCGGCGTATCGTTTCCGGTGTTCCTTGCTCCATATCGCTTAACCATGCTCGTCGTAACGGGAGCCGTATGTCGATACCACGCTTGAAGTCTTATCTCTCCATTTTTGCCACCGTGCTGGTGCTCGGTCAGGCGGTCGCTGCACAAGCGGTCGAGTTGCCTGACTTCACGCAGTTGGTCGAGCAAGCCTCACCCGCGGTGGTGAATATCAGTACCACCCAGAAGCTGCCGGACCGCCGGATATCCAACGAGCAAATGCCTGACCTTGAAGGCTTGCCGCCGATGTTGCGCGAGTTCTTTGAGCGGGGCATGCCGCAGCAGCCACGTTCCCCACGCGGCGATCGTCAGCGTGAAGCGCAATCCCTAGGCTCGGGTTTTATCATCTCGCCCGACGGCTACATCCTGACCAACAACCATGTGATTGCCGATGCCGACGAGATTCTCGTGCGCCTCGCCGATCGCAGTGAGTTAAAGGCCAAGCTGATCGGCACCGATCCGCGCTCTGACGTCGCTTTGCTGAAAATCGAAGGCAAGGACCTGCCGGTTCTGAAGCTTGGCAAGTCGCAGGACCTGAAAGCAGGTCAGTGGGTCGTGGCCATCGGTTCGCCGTTCGGCTTTGATCACACGGTGACCCAAGGTATCGTCAGCGCCATCGGCCGTAGCCTGCCGAACGAAAACTATGTGCCGTTCATCCAGACCGACGTGCCGATCAACCCGGGCAACTCCGGTGGTCCGCTGTTCAACCTGGCCGGTGAAGTGGTCGGCATCAACTCACAGATCTATACCCGCTCCGGCGGCTTCATGGGTGTGTCGTTCGCAATCCCTATCGATGTGGCGATGGACGTTTCCAATCAGCTGAAAAGCGGCGGTAAAGTCAGTCGTGGCTGGTTGGGCGTAGTGATCCAGGAAGTGAACAAGGATCTGGCCGAGTCGTTCGGTCTCGAGAAGCCGGCCGGCGCGCTGGTGGCTCAGATCCAGGATGACGGTCCGGCTGCCAAGGGTGGCCTGCAAGTGGGCGACGTGATCCTCAGCATGAACGGTCAACCGATCGTCATGTCCGCCGATCTGCCGCACCTGGTGGGCGCACTGAAGGCTGGCTCGAAAGCTGATCTTGAAGTGATCCGCGAAGGCAAGCGCAAGAACGTCGAGCTGACCGTCGGCGCTATCCCTGAAGAAGGCAAAGAGCTGGAAGCCCTGCCTAAATCCAGCGTTGAGCGCAGCAGCAATCGCCTGGGTGTTTCGGTGGCCGAGTTGACCGAAGAGCAGAAGAAAACCCTCGACCTCAAGGGTGGTGTGGTTATCAAGGAAGTCCAGGACGGTCCTGCTGCCCTGATTGGCTTGCAGCCGGGCGATGTGATCACTCACCTGAACAACCAGGCGATCGGCTCCTCCAAGGAGTTCACGGACATTGCCAAGGCACTGCCGAAGAATCGCTCGGTGTCGATGCGGGTTCTGCGTCAAGGTCGCGCCAGCTTCATCACCTTCAAACTGGCTGAATAAACCGGTTGTCGGCTGAATAAAAAACCGCCTCGAAAGAGGCGGTTTTTTTTGTACCTGGATTTTTGTTTCTGAGCTTTTTCTGAAGACGTCAGCCCATCATGTCCTTGACCATCCGTTCCTGCTCCATCAACTCACGTTGCCGTGCGTCGATCCGCGATGACAGCGGGAAGTTGCTGCCAGCCTTGCGCTTGGCGAAGTCCAGTTGCTGGATTGCCTGGCGATAGTCGCCGACCAGCGCAAAGTACTCCGCGCGAGCCTGATGCAGGCCGATGATGTTACCCGACAGGCCGCGAGTCTCGGCCACCATGTACCAGACGTCCGGATCATCAGGTCGGCTCTTGAGCAGGTTCTCCAGCGCTTTTTCCGCATCTGCCGCTCGATTCTGCTTGAGCAGCAGGTCGACACGCACCTGATTCAGCGGGTAGTTGCCGGGGTATTGAGTGAGCATCCGGTCGACCCGTGATTGAGCATCGGGCAGACGATTATTGGTGATGTCCAGATCGACCTGCGCCAGGTTGTAGATGATCTCGTTCGGCGATTTGGCCAGCAGCAGCTTGAGGTTCTCGCGAGCCTCATTCAACTGGCCGCCCTTGATCTGGGCGATTGCCAGGCCATAGCGCGCGACGTCATTTTTCGGGTTTTCATCGAGTTGGGCCCGAAAGCGTTTGGCGCCCAGGCCTGGGGTTTCTTCATAGATCAGCTGCACGCGTGCCCGAATCAGCTGGTAACGCATGCTGTCTTCGATACCGCCCGGTTTGGCCTGTTCGGCGCGGTTGCGAGTGTCGGCGATCCGCGATTCGGTCACCGGGTGAGTCAGCAGGAATTCTGGGGGCTTGGCGTCGAAGCGGTACTGGCGCATAAGTCGTTCGAACATGGTCGGCATCGAACGCGGATCGTAACCGGCCTTTTCCAGATTCATGATGCCGATACGGTCGGCTTCCTGTTCGTTCTGGCGCGAGAAACGTCGTTGTTCCTGAATCGCCGCCGCTTGAGTACCGGCAATGGCCGCGATCCCGGCATCGCCTGCACCGGCCGCGGCAATCACGATGCCGGCCAGCAGCGCAGCCATCATGGGCACTTGCATGCGTTGCGACGCTTCGACCCCGCGGGCGAAGTGACGCTGCGACAGGTGAGCCAGTTCGTGGGCCAGTACCGAGGCATATTCGCCCTCGGTCTGGGCATTGAGGAACAAGCCACCGTTGACACCGACGATCCCGCCCGGTGCGGCAAAAGCGTTGAGCTGCGGACTATTGATCAGGATGAACTCCAGGCGCCGGTCATTGACCTGGCTGGTTTCCACCAGCCGGTAGACGCTGGATTCGACGTAATCCTTGAGCTGCGGATCGTTGAGCTGTGACACCTGGCTGCGCAACAGCGCCAGCCACGCACGGCCCAGTTGGTGTTCCTGTTGCGGCGAGACGATGGCAGAACTGGCGTCACCAAGTGACGGCAAGTCGTCGGCGAAGCCCGGTGAGGCGAGCAGGCAAGCGAGCGTCAGCAGGGTAGGGCGCAAAAAAGTCATGCACAAAGCCTTAGTCGACAAAGACCTTACTGTAGCCGGACACTACGCTTGGGACCAGATATTCTAAGCTGCTTAACCCCCTGCCCCGGAGTGATTCGATGACTGACGCTGTAACCCACGACGCCGAGCTGGACGCCAGCGGTCTGAATTGCCCGTTGCCGTTGCTCAAAGCCAAACTGGAACTCAACCGACTAGCCAGCGGTGCGGTACTCAAGGTGATTGCTACCGATGCGGGTTCCCAGCGCGACTTTCGCACCTTTGCCCGATTGGCCGGTCATACCCTGCTTCGTGAAGAAGATGAAGCGGGCGTTTACCGCTATTGGTTGAAAAAAGCCTGAAACCTGCTGCGTTCGTTTCTAAGGATTATTGATGTTCAAGGTGTTACGCGACTGGATTCAGCGCTATTTCTCGGACGAAGAGGCTGTGGTGCTGGCGGTGCTGCTGTTTCTGGCATTTACCGCGGTGCTCACCCTGGGTGGAATGCTCGCGCCGGTACTGGCCGGTATGGTGCTGGCGTATCTGATGCAGGGGCTGGTGGTGACCCTTGAGCGCCTGCGTGTGCCGGGTGGTGTGGCGGTGGGGTTGGTTTTCGCGTTATTCATGGGGTTGTTGTTGGTCTTTATCATCGTCGTGGTGCCACTGCTCTGGCACCAACTGATCACGTTGTTCAACGAATTGCCCGGCATGCTCGCCAAGTGGCAGTCGCTGCTGTTGCTGCTGCCCGAGCGCTATCCGCACCTGGTGTCGGATGAGCAAGTGTTGCAGGCGATCGAAGTGGCGCGGGGCGAGATCGGCAAGTTCGGCCAGTGGGCGCTGACATTCTCGCTGTCGAGTCTGCCGCTGCTGGTGAACATCATGATTTACCTGGTGCTGGTGCCGATCCTGGTGTTCTTCTTTCTCAAGGATCGGGACATGATCGGCCAGTGGGTACGCGGTTATCTGCCGCGCGAGCGGGCGCTGATCACCCGGGTCGCCCAGGAAATGAACCGGCAGATCGCCAATTACATTCGCGGTAAAGTCATCGAAATCTTCATTTGCGGTGGCGTGACCTACATCGCCTTCGTGGCGCTGGGGCTCAACTATTCGGCGCTGCTGGCGTTGCTGGTGGGTGTATCGGTGGTGGTGCCTTACGTCGGGGCTGTGGTGGTGACCGTGCCGGTGCTGCTGATTGCGCTGTTCCAGTGGGGCTGGAGCGATCAGTTCATCTATTTGATGGCGGTCTACGGGATCATCCAGACACTGGACGGCAACGTGCTGGTGCCGCTGCTGTTTTCGGAAGCGGTCAACCTGCACCCGGTGGCGATCATTTGCGCGGTGCTGTTGTTTGGCGGGTTGTGGGGCTTTTGGGGTGTGTTCTTTGCGATTCCCCTGGCGACGCTGTTCAAAGCTGTGCTGGATGCCTGGCCGCGCAAAGAGCCGATGGTGGCGCCGCTGCTTTAAATCGGTGGAGATGCAAAAAGATCGCAGCCTGCGGCAGCTCCTACAGGAGCACCTCGATCGGCGTAGGAGCTGCCGAAGGCTGCGATCTTTTTGGGTGTCAGGCCTTGTTCAGCGCCTGAGCAGCAGCCAAAACCGCATCCACATGCCCCGGCACCTTCACGCCGCGCCATTCCTGACGCAGTACGCCGTTCTTGTCGATCAGGAATGTGCTGCGATCAACGCCCATATATTCCTTGCCGTAGAGCTTTTTCAGCTTGATCACGTCGAACAGCTGGCACAGCGCTTCTTCCTTGTCACTGATCAGTTCGAAGGTGAACGCCTGCTTGGCCTTGAAGTTCTCATGGGATTTCAGGCTGTCGCGAGACACGCCGAAAACTTCGGTATTGGCGGCTTTAAAGGCTTCAAGCTGATCACGAAAACCCTGACCCTGGGTGGTGCAGCCCGGCGTGCTGTCCTTCGGATAGAAGTAAATCACCACTTGCTTGCCTTTGAGGCCCGCGAGGCTGACGGATTGCCCGCTGGTGGCGGGTGCTTCGAAGTCGGCAACCGGTTGGTCGATGGCTACGGCCATGAAAGCTTCCTTACATTGGGTTTTGTGGGCGCCACGGTTCAATCAGTGCGTCCAGGTTCATGGCGTCGGCGAAATCCAGGAACTGGTCACGCAACCAGCTGATCTGGGTGCCGGCCGGCAGGGTCACGGTGAACGTGGCGTTAAGCATGGTGCCGCCGGTCTGTGGGGCCTGATAGGTGTCGCAGGTCAGGTTCTCCAGCTCGACGTTGTGATCCATGAAGAACTGGCACAGTTCGTTGATGATGTCCGGGCGGTAGGCCGAGCTGACATAGGCAACGTACGGCAGGGCCTGGGGACGGTTCTCCAGGGCAGCGCTGCGGACCACGTTAACGGTGAAGGCGTGCCGTTTGGCCAGCACTGGCAGGCTGCCTTCGAGACGCGCCAGGGCGTCCCAGCTGCCCGAGATTTCAAGGATCAACGCACTGCATTCGCCATGGCGCGTCAGGCGAGAGGTGACCACGGCGCAGCGGTTTTCATGGCTGGCGCGGCACAGGACGTTAGTCAGCTCCATGGGGTTGGCGCCGAGGGCACTGATGACAAGGAATTGTTCGCGAACTGTGGGGGTGGACATGCAGCATTCCTAAAGCGATGAGCGGTCGATACTTTTATGCGCTTTTTTACCGGGACGAGCCAGCGGATGCGAATTCAGAAAACCCGGCCGAAGGTTGCAACGTGCTCCAGTATGGCAAGAGCGAGGGGTGGCAACGCTGGATCGGGGCTTGTGATGCCGAAAATGGAGGCTGGAACGCGGCGTACGAGCTTATCAGTACCGATCAAAGTCTGAAGGGTAGCGAAAAGCAGCGCCAAGGGGAATGGCAGCAGCGCAGTACTTCGCTTGTACAAGCATCTTGGCGCCAGTACCATTACCGCTCTCTTTTTCCGGCAGGAGCGGTTGCATGATTGCGGGCAGTATGGTGGCACTGGTCACACCCATGGATGCACAGGGTCGTCTCGACTGGGACAGCCTGAGCAAACTGGTGGACTTCCACCTGCAAGAGGGCACCAACGCCATCGTGGCGGTCGGCACTACAGGTGAGTCGGCCACGCTTGACGTGAACGAGCACATCGAAGTGATTCGTCGCGTGGTTGCCCAGGTTGCAGGGCGTATTCCGGTGATCGCCGGTACGGGCGCCAATTCGACGCGCGAAGCGATCGAACTGACGACCAACGCGAAGAACGCCGGCGCCGACGCGTGCCTGCTGGTAACCCCTTATTACAACAAACCGACGCAAGAAGGCCTGTACCAGCACTTCAAGGCAATCGCCGAAGCCGTCGACATCCCGCAGATTCTCTACAACGTGCCGGGTCGTACTGCATGCGACATGCTGGCCGAGACGGTGATCCGCCTGTCGACCGTGAAGAACATCATCGGTATCAAGGAAGCCACGGGTGACCTGCAGCGCGCCAAGGACATCCTGGCCGGCGTGAGCAGCGACTTCCTGGTTTATTCCGGTGACGACGCGACCGCGGTCGAGCTGATGCTGCTCGGCGGCAAGGGCAATATTTCGGTGACCGCCAATGTCGCACCGCGCGCCATGAGCGAGTTGTGTGCCGCGGCCATGGCCGGTGATGCCGTCAAAGCCCGGGCGATCCACGAAAAGCTGATGCCGCTCAATAAAACCCTGTTTATCGAATCCAACCCTATCCCCGTGAAATGGGCACTGCATGAAATGGGCTTGATGCCGGACGGTATCCGTCTGCCGCTCACCTGGCTCAGTGCTGCCTGTCACGAACCGCTGCGGCAGGCCATGCGCCAGTCCGGCGTCCTGGTTTAATTGAGGAAGTACTACGCATGAAGCGATTGGCCGGACTTTCCGCACTTGCCTTGATTATCTCCAGCACCAGTGGCTGCGGATGGATCTGGGGCCCGGAAGGTTACTTCCGTGACCGTGGTAGCGATTACCTGGAAGCGCAACAGACTGCACCGATGCAACTGCCACCAGAGGTCAGCACCGCCAAGCGTCTGGATCCGCTGTTGCCGATCCCGCGCAACGTGGCCGACGACACCGCCAAGGGCGAATACATCGTGCCTCGTCCACAGCCGCTGTCGGCATCGGCTGACGCCAGTGCCTACTCTCTGCAGAAGAGCGGCGACTCGCGTTCGATCCTGGCTCAGACCCCGCCGGCCGAAGTCTGGCCTGTGGCCGTGCAGTTCTTCCAGGACAACGGTTTCCGTCTGGACGAACAGCGCCCGCAAACCGGCGAATTCACCACCACCTGGCAGCATTCCGACGAACTGTCCGCAGCAATGGCCAAGCGCCTGAGCGCGGCCGGTGTCGATGCCAACAGCGAAACCCGCGTGCGGGTGCGTATCGAGCCGGGCGTGCAGCGCAACACCAGTGAAGTCTACGTGGTCAGCGCCGAGCGTCCTGCCGGCAGCACCGCCAACGTGGATTTCACCAATCGCTCGGTCAACACCGGCCTGGACGCAGCACTGGTCGACGACATGCTCGCGAGCATGAGCCGCACCTCGGAAAAGGGCGGTTCGGTCTCCATGCTGGCTTCGCGTGATTTCGATACGCCAAGTCGTGTCAGCCTGACCGAAGATGGCAGCGGCAACCCGGTGCTCAACGTCGGTTCCGATCTGGATCGTGCCTGGTCGAGTGTCGGTCGTGCGCTGGAACAGGGCGAATGGCGCGTTGAAGACATCAACCGCAGCCTGGGCCTGTACTACATCAACCTCGCCGAAAAAGCCGAGAAAAAGGACGAGAAGCCAGGTTTCTTCAGCGGCCTGTTCGGCAGTAAGCCAGACAAGGAAGAAGTTGAAGCCCGCGCCGAGCGTTATCAGGTTCGCCTGAGCAAGGTTGGCGAGAACGTCCAAGTCACCGTCGAGAAAAACATCAACACCGTGGCGCCAGCAGACGTGGCGCGTAAAGTGTTGAGCGTGATTCAGGACAACCTGGGCTGATCACATGCGTTTTGCCGTTCTCGGCAGCGGTAGCCAAGGGAACGGCACGCTGATAGCCAGCGACGACACGTATGTACTGGTGGATTGTGGTTTCTCCCTGCGAGAAACCGAAAAACGCCTGCTGCGACTGGGTGTGAACCCTTCGCAGTTGAGCGCGATACTTGTGACCCACGAACATGCCGACCACGTGCATGGCGTGGGTTTGCTGTCTCGGCGTTACAATCTGCCTGTCTACCTCAGTCGCGGGACTCTGCGCGGGATGCGCAAACCGATTGAACCCGCAGGCTTTCTGGCTGGCGGCGAGCAACTGCAAATCGGTAACCTGAGCATCGGCGTCATTGCCGTGGCCCATGATGCACAGGAGCCGACGCAGTATGTCTTCAGCGACGGTCAGCGGCGTTTCGGCCTGTTGACTGACCTGGGCTCGTATTGCAATACGGTGCTGGACGGCTACCGGGACCTCGATGCATTGATGATCGAGTCCAACCATTGCCGTGACATGCTGGCTCGCGGTCACTACCCGTACTTTCTCAAGCAGCGGGTGGGCGGTGAATTGGGACATTTGAACAACCATCAGGCGGCATTCCTGGTGGCCGAGTTGGGCTGGCAAGGCCTGCAACACCTGGTCCTGGCCCATCTGAGCAGCAAGAACAACCTGCCGCAGCTGGCCCGGCAATGTTTTGTCGACACCCTCGGGTGCGACCCGGACTGGCTGCAACTGGCCGATCAAGATTCAGGGCTCGACTGGCGACACATCGCCTAGCCCACCTACTTAGCAAGCGGAGCCCATCATGGAAAAACGTGAAGAACTCTACCGCGGCAAAGCCAAATCGGTTTACAAGACCGATGACGCTGACCGCTTGATCCTGCTGTTTCGCAACGACACTTCGGCGTTCGACGGCAAGCGCATCGAGCAGCTCGACCGCAAAGGCATGGTGAACAACAAGTTCAACGCCTTCATCATGCAGAAACTCGAAGCAGCCGGCGTGCCGACTCAATTCGACAAACTGCTGGGCGACAACGAATGCCTGGTGAAAAAACTCGACATGATCCCGGTCGAGTGCGTCGTGCGTAACTACGCCGCCGGCAGCCTGGTCAAGCGTCTGGGTGTCGAAGAAGGCATGAAGCTCAACCCTTACACCTTCGAACTGTTCCTGAAGGACGACGCCAAGGGCGACCCGTTCATCAACGAATCCCACGTCGTGGCATTCGGTTGGGGCACCGCCGAGCAACTGGTTCGCATGAAAGAACTGTCGCTCAAGGTCAACGAAGTACTGAGCAAACTGTTCGACGACGCCGGCCTGCTGCTGGTCGACTTCAAACTCGAATTCGGCGTTTTCTCCGACGGCTCCATCGTCCTGGGCGACGAGTTCAGCCCGGACGGCTGCCGTCTGTGGGACAAGGCCACCGGCAAGAAAATGGACAAGGACCGCTTCCGTCAGGGCCTCGGTGACGTCATCGAAGCTTACGAAGAAGTCGCCAATCGTCTGGGCGTACCGCTTTAATCGACGCAAGCATCTGATAGCACGGAAAAATTTCGCTTAGGGGGTTCGCTTCCGGCAAAAGTGTTGTTATGATGCGCGCCGTTGGAGAGATGCCAGAGTGGCCGAATGGGACGGATTCGAAATCCGTTGTACCTTCACCGGTACCTAGGGTTCGAATCCCTATCTCTCCGCCATTACATAGAAAAAGCCCCGTAGATGAAAATCTACGGGGCTTTTTCGTTTGCGCAGCTTTTTCCTTTGGACCATTTCGCGTTCGTCCGACGTTTGCCCCAAGTTTTTGGTGTCGGATAAATCAGACCAACAGCGTAAGAAAAATATGCATATTTACGGGAAAACTGACTCCACCGAGTCTCTTTAATTACCGCCTCCCGTATCTATTGGACGCCCCGCGAATCAAGGGTTTTTCTTCGAAATATCCCCTCACATTGAAAAACATTGCCTCAAAAATTCCTCATCTACTCTGGTTTCGCAGGTCACTGATCTGTCGTAATCAGCAGTCGCAAGGAGCGATCAATGTATTTTGAGATTTACAGGCAAACCCGTGGTATCGCACAAACTGGCAAGGGCCAATGGCGCTGGCGTTTGCGGGCGGGGAATCATGAAACGATTGCCAGTGGGGAGGCTTACGTCAACAAGTCTGATTGCGTGCATGCCATCAGTTTGATCAAAGGGACTCATGATCAGACCCCGGTCAAGGAGATATAGACTCCAGGCGGTGAAGCTGCTCAGTCAGAGCAGCTTCGTTTTTTCGGGCTCCCTGTTTTTATGGATCAGGTCATTTGCCAACCTGCATAGACGCCGATTACGACATCTCCCTAAACTGTCACCCAAGTCTTGGGGGCCGGGGTGCAAGGGATGAATCGCAACGAACTGCGCAAGGCCGACATCAACCTGATGGTGGTGTTCGAGACCTTGATGCTCGAACGCAACGTCACGCGGGTGGCGGAGAAGCTGTTCCTCGGTCAGCCGACCATCAGTGCGGCGCTGAACCGCTTGCGGACGATGTTCAATGATCCGCTGTTCATTCGGGTCGGCCATCGCATGGAACCCACGGCGCGAGCCGAGGAAATTATTCAGCACCTGTCACCGGCGCTGGATTCGCTGTCGGTGGCCCTGAGCCTGACTCACGATTTCGATCCGCTCAGCAGCACCATGACGTTTCGCATCGGGCTGTCGGACGATGTCGAGTTCGGCCTGTTACCACCGTTGCTGCGCGCCTTGCGTCAGGAAGCGCCGAAGGTGGTGTTCGTGGTTCAGCATGTCGACTACTGGCGCATTCCCGACTTGCTGGCGTCCGGTGATATCACCGTTGGTATTAGCCAGACCCGCGGCCTGCCAGCCAACGCCAAGCGCAAATTGCTGCGACACATCCAGCCCAGTATTTTGCGTGCAGACGCATCAGATACACCGCTGACCCTCGATGAATATTGCTCGCGGCCGCATGTGCTGGTGTCTCACACCGCCAATGTCAGTGGCTACGCCGATGAATGGCTGGCGGAGATCGGCCGTACTCGTCATGTGGTGCTCTCAGTGCCGCAATACAGCTCGTTGCCGGCCTTGCTCGCTGGCACCGATCTGATCGCCAGCCTGCCGGATTACACGGCCGAAGCGATGGCCGCGTCCGGCCAACTGTTCAAGGAGCCGTTTCCGTTCAAGACGCCGACTCTGGACCTGTCGATGGTCTGGCTCAGTCATGTCGACAGCGATCCGGCCGAACGCTGGCTGCGCTCGCGTCTGGAGGCGTTCATGAGTGAGCGGCCGATCCTTCCGCTGTCCCAGTGAGTAGGACGGCGCTGTGTTATATGTACGAACTTTCTACCAATCTACAGGAGCCCTGTCATGCCTCACCTGCACATGGAATACACCGCTAACTTGCCCGAACTGAATGCCGACGTGGCGTTGATGCGACTCAACAATGCGTTAATGGCTTCCGGTCAGTTTGCGGCCGAGTTCGATATCAAGAGCCGTGCAGTGAAGGTCGAAAGCTTCAAGGTGGGCACCGCATTGGGCGAGCGTGCTTTTGTGCATATCAAGCTGGCACTGTTGAGCGGGCGTTCGGCGGAGATCAAGAAGCAGTTGTCGCAAAGCCTGTTGGCGGTGTTGCAGGACTTGTGCGAATGGCCGGCCAACGTAGAAGTGCAGTTGTGTGCGGAAATTCTGGATATTGATCGTGAGTCCTACACCAAAACCGCTTTCGGCCATTGACAGGCGAGGTCTTGGGTTCAGAGCAAACCTTGTTCCCCACAGGCTTTGACCACTTGCTCGCGAAGCCAGGTATTGGCGCTGTCCTGATCGTTGGCTTCTCTCCATTGCATGTCGAGGGTAAATCCTGGCAAGCCATTCGGTGCTTCGCAATGACTGAACACGGCGTCATTGGCCAGCAGCGTTTGAATGCGCCGCGGTAGCGTCAGGATGAAGTCGGTGCCGGTGATCATCTTGAGGGCTGCCCTGTAGCTGTTGGATCGCGCGATAAGCTGCCGCTTGTGATCGACCCTGTGGGTGTCGAAGGTCCTGTGTGGAGGGAGCACGTGACGATGTTCAGCGATTGATCGCAAGCTTGGGCGCGATTCCAGCGGGGTTGCGCGTTTATCGAAGACGTAAACCAGCTCGTCTTCAACCAGCCTCCGGGATTTGAAGTCAGTGTGGCTGTGTTGAAAATCGTGACCGAAGCAGATCACCAGATCGAGACTGCCCTCGCGCAGTTCATCGACGGGTAGGGCGGTATCGAGTTTTTGCACATTGACGATCACTGGCAAGTTGGCGAAGTCGAAGTTCCTCAACAGCCGCGGCAGTACCAGCAGTTCGAAGTATTCCGACGCGCAAATGTTGAAGGTGACGGCTTTTAGAGTCGGATCAAAGGCTTGAGCTCCGGAATGGCAGAAGTTGATGCCTTCCAGAATCTTCAGCACATGCTCGTGCATGGTGGTGGCTTTGTAGGTTGGACGCATGCCTGATCGGGTGTTGATGAACAAATCATCTTTGAAGCCGGTGCGCAGCTTTTTCAGCGAATAGCTGACGGTGGACTGGCTGACCCCGAGGGTTTCGGAGACGGCAGTGACGCTGTTTTGTTCATACACGGCGACGAACACCATGAGGTCCTGCATATCGAGCTTTCTAAGTAAATTGCTGTTAAGCATCTGCCCCACCTGATGAACTCCCTGTTCTGTTTTGAGCACAACCTATCCATAAGAGGATAACGGAACGATAGTGCCAGGAGAATGGTTTGTAGGAAGCTTCATTGTCAGATGTGGGACACAACGTGTAGGTAACACGACCTACGCATTCAATCGCCGGCCATATCGCCCAGCGCGTTCTGGCCTGAAGGGGCTTTCCGGGATTTTCTGGATCAGCGCGGGCTGCTCGAAAGTGATCGGCATCGGGTTGCCAGACGCTGAATACCCCACCGGCCAAGCGCTGAAGTTACGTCCAGACACTTGGCTACGGTCGGCCCGGTAAAGTGAAGTTGTATGTTAATGAGTCTTATTACAGTAAGCCGTCTTGCGCGCACACGCTGACAACTTGTTCGCGAAACCAGTTGTTGGCGCTGTTTTGACCTGGTTTCTCGCTCCACAACATTTCCAGTGTGAAGTTCGGTAAACCTGTCGGAGGTTTGCAATGGCTGAATTTGGCGTCGTTACTGATCAGCATCTGGATACGCCGAGGCAGGGTGAGAATGAAATCGGTTCCGGGAATCATGTTCAGTGCAGCAACGTAACTATTGGCCCGTGCGATAATTTGGCGAGAGTAGTCCCATTTGCTGAGCCAGCCATCGACCATATTGGTATCTGAAGTCCATGGGGTCGGGAAAATATGCTGACGCGCGACAAAGGTGTCCAGGCTGAACTCGCCCTCTGGAGGCTCGAAGTTTTTATCGACGACGCAGACCAGATCGTCTTCCAGCAGTACTTGTGATTTCAGATTTTTAGCGCCGCGATGAAAGTTAGGGCCGAAACAAATTACCAAGTCGAAACGCCCATCCATAAGCTCATCATTAGGGATGTCTCTGTGAAACTTCTGAATATTTACAATAACTGGAAAGCGGCTTCCGATAAAGCGCTTCAATAAATTTGGAAGTATCAGAAGTTCAAAGTATTCGGGTGCGCAAATGTTAAAAGTGATCTCTTTTTGCGCAGGGTCGAATGAGGGTATTCCAGAATGGCATATGTTTATGGTTTTCAGGATTTTTAGTACATGTCTGTACATTGTGGCAGCTTTGTGTGTTGGCCACATGCCGCTACGGGTATTGATGAAGAGTTCGTCATCGAAGCTCGTGCGCAGCTTTTTCAGGCAATAGCTCACTGTGGACTGGCTGACGCAAAGGGTTTCGGAGACCTCAGTAACGCTTCTTTGTTCATATACCGCCACGAAAACCATAAGGTCCTGCATATCCAGTTTTCTTAGCAGATTACTGTTAAGCATAAAATCCATCTCGGTGAAAGTCCATGCGGGTCACTGTACGTCGTGTTTTGTGACAAGGTTGTTTATTTATATATTAGTGGAAGCAATTGGTTTTTTAAATAGTCTGTCGGACATTTCCTCATATCCTCGTTCCACTTTAGAGAAATCCCTGACCCGGGAAAGGAGGGCGAAGTGTTGGTACGAGTCACGGAAAGTCAAACGCCGTTATGGATGCAGGCGACTGAAGTTGTGAAAGAAAAATTTCGCAGCTCTTATAAGGCATCCGTAGAGCCGAGCCCGCAGTATTTTGCGGTCACCCAAGACAGTGAGGAGCGCATTCTTTCTTGCGCCGGGATAACTTTTGCGGATCACCGCACACTGTTCTCGGAGCAATACCTGTCGCAACCGATAGAAACGATTTTGTCCCAGCGTTTTGAAAAAATGATCGATCGATCAGTTATTGCCGAAATAGGCAGTTTGATTTCTCATCACCTGACGGCCGGAATGATCATGGTCAACATGATTCCGCTGTTGGCCTGGTGCATGGGGGCTCAATATTTGCTTTGCACCGTCACACCCCGGGTCCGGGAAATGATGGAGAGCTGTCAGATCGATTTCGAACCGCTGCTCACGGCGGACCCTCAGCGCCTGGCCGATGATGGTGGCAAGAACTGGGGAACTTATTACTCGAAATTACCGATCACCGGTTTTATCCGAGTGGACCCGAAACGTTCGCGATTTGCAGCCATGACGCTCGGTACGCTGTTCACCCAACTGCCGACCGATTTACCGGCGAGGGCGCAACCATGAGCGGCCGTTTCATTGCGGATTTACGGCTTGCGTTGCAGGTCAATCGTCAGAAGGTCTGCGCTATCGATTGTGCTCCGACCGGCCTGGAGCACGCCGCTGTCATGACTTATGGCGAGTTGGAATCCCGGGCGCTGAATCTGGCGGCAGAACTGCAGCGGCGTTTCGACACGGCGGCTCATGGCGACCACGTCGTGCTGGGGATTGCGACGCGTAACAGCAGTGACTGGCTGATTGCCGATCTGGCTTGTCTGTTTGCCGGAATTACCGCACTGCCTTTGCCGCTGGCGTTCAGTCAGTCCCAGGCCGAGCACCTTGCCGAGCGTTGTGACGGATTTTTGGTGGATGCCGCAGGAGAGCGCACGCTCGCTGAGCGCTGGATGCTCGATTTTCCCGACAGTCGTCTCCGGCGTATCAGTGAGCCGGCCCTGGAGCAGCCGTTGTTGCGAGAACCCGACGGCGATAGCGACTGGATCTGCAAAATCATTCATACCTCCGGGACTACCAGCCGGCCCAAGGGGGTGCGCCTGAGCACCGCAGCTGTGGGGGCGGTGTTGACTTCCCTGCGCCAGTGGATGCCGGTCGATGCCCATCGCAGCTACCTGTCACTGGTGCCGTTGAGTCTGCTGCTGGAGCAAGTGACTGCCGCGTATTTGCCATTGCTGGCCGGTGGGATCGTGCATTTCCTGCCAGAAGACGAGGCGCTGCTGGGCGAGCCTGGGACATCACCGCAGCGTTTGATCGAGTGGATTCTGCGGGTCGAACCAACGGCATTGACGGTGCCACCGGTGATGCTCAATCGCTTTTACGAGCAATTGACCGAAGGCGGCGCGCAAGGCGAGCACTTGTCTCGTTACCTGCATTCGGGGGTGCATATCACCTGCGGCGGCGCGGCCGTCAGCATCGATATCCTGCATGCCCTCGCCGAGATGGGTATTGCTGTGTTCCAGGGGTACGGGCTCTCCGAGAACGCCTCGGTCGTCAGTATGAATACCTTGCAGCACCAACGTCTGGGTAGTGTGGGCAGGCCGTTGCCGCATGTTCAGGTGCGCATCGGCACCGACCAGACCATTGAGGTCAAGAGCAGCTCGTTGTTCAGTGGTTACTCAGGCAAGGACCCGAGCGCCTGTTCGATGTCCGACGACGGCTGGATGGACACCGGCGATTTGGGGGAGCTGGATGCCGATGGTTATCTCTATGTTCGCGGTCGCAAGAAAAACGTGATCTGCCTGCCCAATGGCCGCAACGTCAGCCCGGAACAGGTCGAGCTGGAATACCGCGAATACCCCGGTGTGCGCGATGCCGCGGTGTTTTTCGATGAGGCCCATGGTCTGGTGGCGTTGTTGTGTGTTGAGTCGACACCGGATCGCGATGACCTGGCCAGCTGGTCAGCACGGCGCTTTTCCGACATCGAGCGCCCGAGCCGCCTGTGGTTGCTGACTAAAGACGATCCATTGCTCGAGCAACTCTATACCGTCACCGGCCGTCCAAAACGTGCCGACATCGCTACTGTTTTCGCCAATCTGCAAGGGAGTGCATCTGATGAACACACCGGCCTATCACTCTGAAAGTCCCGACGTATCCATTATCGAGCCACGCCATTTCGCCAGCCTGGGCAAGGCCGAGCTATACGAGTTGCTGGGGCACTACGGTGTCGTCCTGTTACGCAACTGCATTCACAATGCCGAGGATTTCAGCGCCTATGTGAAGCAGAACAGCTCGCGGCTGAGCCTCGACCCTGCGCGGGTCATGGTCGGCGGTGCAGCACAGTTGGTGGATGCAGGTCGTCAGGCGATTGGTCTGCATTGCGAGAATGGCAACTCTCCATTCTGGCCGGACATCACTTGGTTTTATTGCCAGGAAGCGCCGCGCAAGGGCTCGCAAACCACCTTGTGCGACGGTGAGAAAGTGCTGGCGAAACTGTCGCCCGCCTGCCGCACATTTTTCGAGAACAACCCGATTCGCTACAGCCGCACTGTTGCCGGCGACAAATGGCGTCGGCTGGTCTGCCACTATTCGCCGGCGCTCTCGGACCCGGCGGCGGTCGAGATCGAAGATCTGATGCAGATCGTCGGCGACGATTCGCAGACGCAAATCTCCTTCAACCCGGCCGATGATTCAATTCACTACGCCTTCAGTACCTCGGCGATTCTGGTCTCCGAATTCAGCCAGCGACCGGCGTTTGCCAACAGCATCCTCGGGCCGTCGTTCAACTATGAAGTGCCCGTGATCGATACAGCGTCCGGGCTGCCCATTCCCAGCGAATTCCTGCACGAAATCGCTGAGGTTTCCGCGCAATACACCTACCCCGTCGGCTGGCGTGACCATGACATGGTGATGATCGACAACCGTCGGGTGATGCACGGCCGTGAGGCCATCGTTGACGAACGTCGCCGTATCTTCAACGCCCTGAGCTACCGCTGAGACCTATTTATGAAGACCAATAACCAACAGATCATTTCTGGCCAGTACGAGACGTATATCGACGGCGATGGTCGCCAGATCGTCGATCTGGCCGGCGGGTTTGGCTTTCAGGTGCCTGAGGTGATCGAGGCGGTCAGCCTTCAGGCGCAGAATATGGGCCTGTCCAATCGGGTGCTGATGTCCGACCCACTGATCGCTTTGTGCCGCCGCTTGGCCGAGTTGCTACCGCAACCGCTGGTGAACTCTTATGTGTGCAGCTCCGGCGATGAAGCATTCGAAGGCGCCTTGAAACTGTGCAAAGGCCTCAAGCCCAAGGGCAACACCATTGTCGTTGTCCAGGGCGGCGACTATGGCTCGCTGAGTTATGGACGTTGCCTCAGCGCACCGCAAAACTATCTGGAAATGCAGCGTTTCCTGGGCTTCGAACTGGTGGCGATCCGTCATGTCCGTGAGCTGGACAAGGTGGACTGGAACGATTGCTTCGCTGTTTGCCACACCAGCACCGTGATGGGTGAAGACGGTCGCTTGCGCCTGATAGAGCAGGTGCTACTCGATCACTTGTATGCCGCGGCGGCCAAGGTGTCGGCGCCGGTCATCGCGGTCGATGTGCAAAGTTGTCTGGGGAGCCTGGGCACGCTGTTCGGTTTCCAGCGTTATCGCAACACTCCGGACATTGTGGTGTTGGGCGGACCACTGGGCGGCAGTGCGATTCCTATCGGCACCTATACCTGCAGCGAACAGATGGCCTATCAAGTCTACGGTCGCAGCAGCCCGGCGAAACATGGCAGCACCACGGCCGGCAATCCGATGGCCTGTGTGGCCGCCATGGCGGCACTGGATTACGTGCAGGCACACGACTTGCCCAGGCAGTGCCTCGATAACGGCCAGATTCTGGCGCAAGCGCTCGCCTCATTCGGTGCTGTCGCCTGCGGTGCCTGGGTCAGCCTGCAGCTGCCAGCCGACCTCAAACCCGCCGAATTGTGCGAGGAGCTTTATCAGCGTGGCGTCTATGTCAGTGCACCCCGTGGCCGCGAGTTGATTCTGCGTTGCCCGATCACCGCACGAGCCGAACACATCCAGCGCGCATCCCGGATCCTCAAGGAGACTTTAAGCCATGTCCTTAACCCTATCGCATGAACAACTGCTGGATGATTGCCAGCGGCATTGGAGTGCCTCGGCGGCAAAGCTCTATCGCCTGGGTAAAACCAGCGTCGAAAAGGAGGCCGATGGCATCTATGTCACCGACCATGCCGGCAAGCGCTTTATCGACTGCGCATGCAGCTATGGGGTGTTCATCGTCGGCCATCGCAATCCGATGGTGCGTGAGCAAGTGCAGACCCAGTTGAACCAGATGGCTTGGGTTCCAGAGGGGCGGGTGCACCCGCTGCAAGGCGCACTGTCCGAGCGCCTTCGGAATCTGGTGCCGGGTGATTGGGGGGATGTGCAGTTCATGGTCTCGGGTGCCGAAGCCATCGAACAGAGCATGCGTTATGTGCTCAAGGTGCAGCAGCACCGGCGCGGAATCGTGGTAATGAACGATTCCTACCACGGCAAGACGCTGGCGGCGATGAGCATTCTGGGGCAGAAACAACACCATCGCAGCTACGGCACCGAGGCCTCGGAAGTGACTTATGTGCCGTACGGTGATTTCGCTGCCTTGCAGAGAGCGGTTGGCGAGGGTGTGCGTGCGGTGTATGTCGAGCCGATTCTGGGGGGCGCCCACTTACAGGTTCCGCCCGTAGGTTATATGGCGAATATCCGCGCCCTGTGCGATGCCACCGAAACCTTGTTGGTGGCCGACGAAATCCAGACCGGTTTCGGTCGCTGTGGCAAGTGGTTCGCCGTGCAGTACGACGACATCGTGCCGGACATCATGATCCTCTCCAAAGGCCTGACGGGCGGCTACACCTCGTTTGCCTGTGCGATGTACAGCCAGCGACTGGCCACGCAATACCCGCTGAGCGAAATCGAGCCGGACCAGCGAACCAATGGCGGGCATCCGGTGGCGTGTGCCTCGGCGCTGGCCGCTATCGATTACATCGAGCAGCACAATCTGGTCGAGCAATCACGGATCAATGGCGGTTTGCTGCGCCATGGCCTGCAACGGCTGGCTCAGCGTTATCCGCAGATTGTCGAGGGGGTGCCCGGTGTCGGTCTGATGACCGGCTTGCGCTTGCGTGGTTCGGTCTACGAAGCGCTGATGAGCATGGAGTTGGGCAAGCGTGGAGTGCATGCCGGGCATTCCATGAATGAAAAGGCCGAGCACCCGGTTTTGCGGTTTTACCCGCCGCTGAACATCACGCCCGAAGCGCTTCGGCATGTCCTGACGATGACCGAGGAAGCCCTCGAGGCGATTGCCCGGCGTCCGAAGCTGGCGGTCAAGGCGTTTTCTCTGGTGGTCAGAAACATGTACCACATCCCCAACAAACTACTGCGCAACAAAGGGAAGCCCTGAGTATGTTCAATCCCGATACTTTGACCTTGCGCGAAATGGCCGGTCTGTTGCGCCGCGGTGTGCTGACCAGCGTCGACTTGCTGGAGTTCTACCTGCAGCGTATTGCTGAACGCAATCCGCAGATCAATGCCCTGATTCAACTGGAGTCTGTCGACGAACTGCGTCGACAGGCCCGGGAGGCCGATGAAATGGCCCGCATTGGACAGATTCGTGGCCCTTTACACGGGATCCCCATGACCATCAAGGACGTCTGCCATGTGCGTGGCTTCCGGATGTCGCGAGGCCTGGAAGAATTGCTTGGCGAAGCCAGTCAGGAGGATGCCACGGTCGTTGCCCGGCTTCGCCAGGCGGGAGCGATCATCCTTGGGATCACCAATGTTCCCGAGCTGTGCATGGCGTTTGAAACCGACAACCTGCTGTATGGCCGCACGCTAAATCCTTATGACGGGCAGCGCTCCGCCGGTGGCAGCAGTGGCGGTGAAGCGGCGGCCATCGCGGCCGGTTGCTCGCCGGCCGGGCTGGCCTCGGATGCTTGCGGCAGTGTACGGATTCCGGCGCATTTCAACGGTATCTGCGGCATGAAACTGACCCAGGGGCGTGTGCCGTTGACCGGCCAGTTTCCCAATGATCGCTCCGGGCTGTTTCATCTGACGTCGGCGTTTGGCGTGATGGGGCGTTATGTCGATGATCTGGCGTTACTCGGGCAACTGATCAGCGGCGCTGACGGTCACGACCCGGACACCGTCGATGTGCCGTTCGCCGACAGCCAGCCGCTGGCCCAATTGCGTGTCGCACTGTCTTGGGAGTCCACCAGAACCCGGGTGAGCCCGGCGGTGAAGCAAGTCCTGCAACGGGTCGAGAGTTGCCTGAGCAGTGTGGTGGCGCAAGTGACACCGACGGCTCCGCAGATGCTCGACGAGGCCTGCGATGTGCTATGGCGGGTTTTCATCACGGGCGCGGATGCCGGGCGTGGCTGGAAGCGTCTGTTCCAGTCCATGGACAAACAGACCTATACGCCTGCCACCACAGAGTTGATTCGCTTGAGCGAAGAGGTCGAATTGAGCGTGGATGAAATGAAGCGCGACTGGATTCAGATCGATACGTTTCGCTATCACCTGGCGAAGTTCTTCAATCAGCACGATCTGTTCATTTGTCCGGTATTCCCCGACGTGGCGTTCGCTCATGGCGAATCTTTGCAGGATCGTGAGCGCTATGCCTTTGTGTTTCCGTTCAGCCTCTCCGGTTCACCGGCGGTGGTCATTCGCGCCGGGCATGATCCGGTCAGCGGGATGCCGATCGGCATTCAGATAGTGGGTCCGCATTGGCAGGAAGAACGGCTGCTGGCCGTGGCCAATTTCCTTGAACGCGAACTGGAGCGCTGGAGCCCGGTGGCACCATTGACCACAGTCGCTCTTTAACGGATCTCAAGCCGTAACGGTTTTGGCGTTGCGGCTGGTGATCACCAGGGCCAGCATACCGACACCCACCAGTACCGCACCGGTGACTTCTATCAGCGCCGGTTGCTCTCTGAGCCACACCCAGTGAAACAATGTGACAAACAGCGTGTTCAGGTAGACGTAGGAAATCACCGTTGATGGTGAAATCACCCCGATTGCCCGATGCAGCAGCCAGAATGTCGCGAGGGTGCCAAACAGCGCCAGGTACACCAGCCAGAACATATCGCTCGCCGACAACTGCGCGCCGCTGCGCCAACCGCCGTTAAACAGACAGAACACAAACAGAAACAGTGAGCCGAAGAGCATGTTCCAGAAGGTCATCGCCACCGGGTCACGTCCCTTTAAAGTCTTGGCCTTGAATCGCTGGCTCAAAGGCGAATAAAGCGCCATCGCCAGGCAGCCGACGCCGAAGACCAGTACCGGGTACAGCGCCGGCAACTCGCCTGGAGCCGCCCCTTTGAGGATCAGCAGCAGGGCACCGATCGCTGCAATCGACATCGGCAACAAGCGGGTTTTCAGGCTCGGGCTCGGCAGCAGGAATACTTCAAAGAACAAAGTCATCAGCGGCACCAGGGTATACAGCGTTGCGGTATTGACCGCCGTCGTATAACGCAGCGCTTCAAACAACGAACCAAAATACGTCGCCAGCAGCAGCCCAAGAACCGCATGGGCCAGCAAGCCTTTGGCCGAGATCGGTGAAGTGTTTTTCAATAACAGCAGCGGCAAGAATATCAAGGCTGAAAACAACAAGCGCAGCCCGGTCAACAGGATCGGGTCTATCGATTGACCAACCTCTGCCGCCGCAAAGAACGAGGAGGCGATCAGCATCGCCCAGATCAACATCCCCCAGTGAGCTTCTGCAAAACCGACTTGTTTCATGCGTTCCTTCCCCTGGGTTTGATCGGTAAACCGGACATGGTAGGAGCCAGGCTTGCCGGCGAAGGCGTCCTTCAGAGCGCCTTCGCCGGCAAGTCGGATCGCCGCACCGCTGGCTCCTACGACAAACAGACTATTGGATATGCTGCGCGTACTGCTTGGGATTGAAGCGCAGCACCATCACGATCATCACTGCCATAACTGCCGTGAGTGACCACCAAGCCCATTCGAAGCTACCCAATTGGTCACGAATCATCCCGGCAATCAGCGGTGAGAGTCCCGCGATCAGGTAACCGATGCCTTGTACAAAGGCCGTCAGGCCGCCGGCACGGCGCGGGTTATACAAGTGATCAAGGGACACGATCAGGCTCATCGGGAACAGACCGCCAATACCCAGACCCAGCAGGCACGGCCATAGCAGGCTAAAGCGTTCCGGACTGAGGATCAGGCCGCAGAAGCCGGCCATGATCAAGGCCAGCAGAACGACCAGCACCACACGTTTGTCCTGGCTGCGGTTGGCAATCGCGGGTGTGATCAACCCGGACACGACTTCCATGGCTGTCAGAAATCCCAGCAATAAACCTGCATTTTGTTCGCTCCAGCCCTTTTCCACGTAATACGGAGCAAGCCAAGCCAGCACACAGGTGTAGGAGGCCGTGCCCAAGCCGAAGAAAATTGCCAGCAACCAGGCCCGTGAGTTACCGACGAAGGACTCCTGGCGCCCCATCGGCGCCGCCGGCAATGGCGCGATTGCCGAGCGCTGGGCAAACCAGAAGGCCAGGGCCACCAGCGTCAGGAGAGCCCAGATTGCCAGGCCCATCCGCCAACTACCGGTCTGCGCCAGGACAAAAGGCGAGAACGATGCCGCAATCGCCGCTCCGCCCATGATCGAGGTGACATACAAACCCATGAACAGCGAAACGTTGTCGCTGAAGCGTGACTTGATCAGCGCCGGCATCACCGCTTGAATAAGGGCGATCCCCAGTCCGGCCAATACCGCGCTGAGGATCAGCTCAAGCGTGCTGTCCAGGTACAACCGGGAGACCGTGGCCACACCGATGATCAGCAACGACACGATGATGGTGCGATGTTCGCCGACGCGTTGCGCGATGCGCATTCCCAGGAACATCGCCAGGCCCATCGCCATGACGGGCAGCATGGTCAGCAGCGAGGCGGTACTGAAACTTAATGGAACATCTGCGCGAATGGCCGACAACAACGGTCCGACAGCGGCCATCGAAGGCCTCAGGTTCAGTGCCACCAATACCACGCTGACCATCAGCCATCCGGCATAGGAGCTTGAAGTGCGAACGTTTTCCATAAGGGAACCCCAAATATACAAGGCTTCGATTAGGCAGCTCCAAGCCTGTCGGGGCAAACTGAAAAGTCACTGGCACTATCGAGAAATTAGGTTTAGTGACTTGGGGGGATTGTTTAGCCAGTCTGCAACCAAGGTTCATCAAGTCTGGATTTAACGGCTTATCTGCCCGTGTGACGCTGCTTTGATCTGTTTACTGCGGTTTTTTCCATGGACGCTTGGCTAATCGGAATCAAACACGAGAGGACGCCTGGGGCCACTTCAAGCTTTCATCCATGTCGTCTATATAGACCTGCCTGCGCATTGAGTTTGTCTGCACTCCCTTCTGAACTGACCTTCTGGGCACTGTGGCACTGCCGCCACGCCCGCCCGCCGGATTCCTGCATGTCCCGTTGATTGTTCTGACAGGTCCCGCGCTGTGCGTCGGGATCAAACCGGCGGCGCCTGTGCGTTTGCCTGACGCGGATAGACGAGAATTCCCATGAGCTGTGCCACGACATCCTTCGCCACGAAAGAAGAAGCCCTGTCCTTCCTGGAACACAATCCGGATATCGAGATGTTCGAGCTGTTCATCCTCGACAACAACGGTGTGCCACGGGGCAAGCTGCTGCATCGCGATGAACTGCTGGCGGTGTACGAGAGCGGGCGGCCGCTGCCGAGTACCATTCTGGGACTGACCATCAATGGCGATGACGTGGAAAATTCCGGGCTGGTCTGGGACGTCGGTGATATCGATTGTCGGGCCTACCCGATCAGCGGCAGTTTGCAGCGTATGCCGTGGCGATTGATTCCCACGGCGGCGGTGCAGGTCAGCATGCATCCAAAAGAAGGCATGCCCGCGACCATCGCCGATCCACGGCACTTGCTGGCCAAGGTCATCGAAGGCTTGCAGGCTGACGGTTATTACCCGGTGATGGCGGCGGAACTGGAGTTCTATTTGCTGGATCAGCAGCGCGACGGCAACGGTCGGCCGCAGCCGGCGCGGGATGTCGATGGCGGGCGGCCACGCACCACGCAGGTTTACGGCTTGCGGGAGCTGGAGCAAATCGAACCGTTTCTGGCAGACCTCTACAGCGCCTGCAAGCTGCAGGGCATTCCGGCGCGCACGGCGATTTCCGAATATGCGCCGGGGCAGGTGGAAATCACCCTCGAACACCGCACCGATGCTTTGCAGGCGATGGACGAAGCGGTGCGCTACAAACGGCTGGTCAAGGGCGTGGCCCACAAGCATGGGATGGCGGCCTGTTTCATGGCCAAGCCTTTCGATGATCTGGCCGGCACCGGCATGCACATGCACGTCAGCCTGGCGGACAAGGACGGCAATAACCTGTTCGCCAGCGAAGCCCCGGACGGCACGCCGCTGCTTAAACAAGCGGTCGGTGGCATGCTCAGTACGCTGCTCGATTCATTGCTGCTGTTCTGTCCGAACGCCAACTCGTACCGTCGTTTCCAGACCAACAGCTACGCACCACTGGCGGCCACCTGGGGCGTGGACAACCGCACCGTGAGTTTGCGAGTGCCGGGCGGGCCGGCATTCTCCCGGCATATCGAGCACCGCATCTGCGGTGCCGACGCCAACCCGTACCTGGCGGCTGCGGCGATCCTGGCCGGGATTCATCGCGGCATTCGTGAGCAGCTTGACCCGGGCGCTCCGGTGGAGGGTAACGGGTACGCCCAGGCCACTGAATTGTTGCCGACCGACTGGTTGACCACGTTGCGAGCGCTGGAGGCATCGAACTGGGCGCGGGAGGCTTTCGGTAGTGAGTTTCTTGGCGTGTATCTGGCGGTAAAACGTGCCGAATACCGGCAGTTCATGGGCGAAGTTGGTGAGCAGGACTGGCGCTGGTATTTGCATCAGGCTTGAAACGAGTTTCCACTGTTGAAAGTTTGGGCCTAATGCCATGAGCCAACTAATCGTTGGCTTATTTTTCACGAAAAATTGATGGTTGGCTGCTTAAGATTTGTGTTGTCGCGGTAAATGAATTTTTCACATTTGTCGCGGACACTTCTTTCAGGAACAGCCAATCATCATGTTGAAGTTCAAAGCGGTGCGCCCCGAGTGGGTGACGGTGATTGCCAGCGTCTTTTTATTGGCAGGGTTCAATTCAGTTCTCTGGCAACACCTCTTCGATATCACCGCGGCAGACGGTCCAGGCATCACCATGCGTGTCGCGTTCGGGGTGATGATCCTGGCGGTCTTCAACATTGTGCTGACGTTGCTGGCATTCCGGCCTGTGATGAAACCCGTGTTGACGCTGATCTTTTTGGTCAGTGCCGGCGTGGCCTATTTCATGAGCCAATACGGTGTGTTGATCGACGCCGGTATGTTTCGTAACTTCGCAGAAACCAATGCCACGGAAGTACGTGACTTACTGTCCGTGAAGTTGTTTGTTTATATTATATTTCTCGGAATTTTACCGTCGTGGTTGTTGTGGAATACGCCGGTTAATTACCGTCGTTGGCACCGTGAGTTGTTAAGTAAAGTGCTGGTGAGTGTCGCATCGGTGGCGGTGATCGGCGGTGTCGCCCTGGTCAACTATCAAGGCTTGTCGTCGTTGTTTCGCAACCACCATGAATTGCGCCTGATGGTGGTGCCAAGCAACTACATCGGTGCCTCGCTCGGCTATCTGCGCGAGCAAGTGGTTTCTGCCCGGCAGCCCTTTATCAAACTCGGTGAAGATGCCGAGAAAAACCCGATCTGGCAGACCCACGGCCGTAAATCCCTGACGGTACTGGTGGTGGGCGAAAGTGCCCGGGCCGAGAACTTCGGCATCCTGGGTTATGACCGCGACACCACCCCCCAACTGGATAAGGAAGCCGGCCTGATTGCCTTCACCGATGTGCATTCTTGCGGCACGGAAACGGCGGTGTCGGTGCCCTGCATGTTCTCCAACATGGGTCGCAAGGATTACAACGCCAGCAAGGCAAAGAACGAGGAAGGACTGCTGGACGTGCTCAAACACGCCGGTCTCGAGGTGATCTGGCGGGATAACCAGTCAGGCTGCAAAGGTACTTGCGATCGAGTCACTGTCGACGACGTGAGTAACCTGAAAGACCCGGTGTTGTGTGCCAATAGCGAGTGCCGCGATGAAATTCTCCTGCAAGGTTTGCAGCACTTCATCGACACGCTGGATAAAGACACCGTGCTGGTACTGCACCAAATGGGCAGTCACGGGCCGGAATATTTCAAGCGCTACCCGAAAGAGTACGAACACTTCACCCCGGTGTGTGAAAGCAATGCGCTGAACAATTGCAGCCGTGAAAGTATCGTCAATGGCTACGACAACACGTTGGTGTACACCGACCATGTGCTGTCGACCCTGATCGATCTGTTGCGCAGTAATCAGGACAAAGTCGATACCGCCATGCTCTATCTGTCGGACCACGGCGAATCGCTGGGCGAATACAACCTGTTCCTTCATGGCACGCCTTACATGCTGGCGCCGGAACAACAGAAGCATGTCGCGATGCTGGCGTGGTTCTCCGACAGCTATCAAAAATCGTTCTCTGTGGACACCCATTGCCTGCAACTGAGTCGCGAAAAGCCCTTGAGCCAGGACAACCTGTTCCATTCCATGCTTGGCCTGCTGGAGGTCAACAGCAAGGTCTACGACCCGGGGCTGGACATGTTTGCCGGATGCCGCGGCGCGGTGATTGACGGTGTGCTGGCCAAAGAATGAGCTCGTCGACCTTTTTTTCACGCGCCAGTGGTTAACCTGCCGCCAGTCGATATTCCAACAAGAGCCATTGCACATGTCCGCGTTGCCCCCATCCGCCATCGAACTTGAGTTCGCCCGGCGCTACGATCAGGAACACGCCCGCGTCTGCCTGCAGTCGCGACCGCGTGGCCTGGCGGGGCGTTTGACGTTCTGGCGCAACGAGCAACTGGTGCGTAACGCGCTTCAGGTCGCTGGCGAGCCGGGATTGATTCTTGATGTAGCCTGCGGTGTCGGGCGCTTCTGGTCGATACTGGCCGAGCATGCGAATCGGGTGATTCTTGCGACCGATCCGTCTCAGGACATGCTCGATCACGCCCGCACCCACCATCCGCAGCACCTGCTGGAGCGGATCAAGACCTTTCAGAGTTCAGCCTTCACCATCGGTTTGTCGGCGAACGCGGTTGATTGCATTTTTTGCATGCAACTGTTTCAACACATCGCCAGTCCTGAGCATCGGTTGGCCATGCTGGGCGAGTTCCATCGGGTCAGTCGCGACACGGTGATCGTGGCGGTGCGGGCTGATGCGCATTTCAAGCTGCACCGATCGGCTGTGGAAGGCGCACAGGCCCGGCCACAGGCGAGCAAGGCCGAGCTTGAGGCCGAGTTCAGGCAAGCGGGTTTCCACTTGCTCAGCCATCAGGACTTCCTGCCGGGTTGTGCGCGGATGCGCGTCTACGTGCTGCGTAAGGGAGGCTAGTCTCCCTTCTGTCAGACTATTCTTGCGGTCCAGCAGGTATTTTCGCTAAAGCTCTTGTTCAGTGGATGCGCGGAAATCGCCGGGGGCGATATATACTGCGCGCCATTCTTCAAGGGAGAGCCGTGTGGCCATCGATATTCTCTGGATTCGCGACAACGATAGCCTCGGTCAGTTTTGCGCCGAGTGGCAGCAGTTGCCATTCGTTGCCCTCGACACCGAATTCATGCGGGTCGACACCTTTTACCCGATCGCAGGCCTGCTGCAGATCGGCGATGGCGTACGCGCTTACCTGATTGACCCACTGACCATCGACAATTGGCAGCCGTTGGCCGCGTTGCTGGAAAATCCGGCCGTGGTCAAGGTCGTGCATGCGTGCAGCGAAGACCTCGAAGTATTACTGCGCCTGACCGGCAGCTTGCCGGCGCCGCTGTTCGACACCCAACTGGCCGCCGCTTACCTGAACCTCGGTTTTTCCATGGGCTATTCGCGGCTGGTGCAGGAAGTGCTCGGCATCGACCTGCCCAAGGGCGAAACCCGTTCCGACTGGCTGCAACGTCCACTGTCCGACACTCAGATCAGCTACGCCGCCGAAGATGCCTTGCACCTGGCGGAAGTTTTCGTACAGCTGCGTCCGAAGCTTTCGGACGACAAATACGCCTGGGTCCTGGAAGACGGTGCCGAGCTGGTGGCCAATCTGCGTCGCGAGGTCGACCCGTATGAGGTCTATCGCGACGCCAAACTCGCCTGGAAGCTGTCCCGCGCCCAACT
Organism: Pseudomonas sp. JV414; assembly: GCF_032424305.1. NCBI lineage: Bacteria > Pseudomonadati > Pseudomonadota > Gammaproteobacteria > Pseudomonadales > Pseudomonadaceae > Pseudomonas > Pseudomonas sp. JV414. The sequence goes on from NZ_VYKC01000021.1 coordinate 285,757, forward strand.
TGCCGTGTTGCGTGAACTTTGCGCCTGGCGTGAAACGGAGGCCCGTGCCCGTGATCTGCCGCGCAACCGCATCGTCCGTGAACATTCCCTGTGGCCATTGGCGCGCACGCAACCGGACAACCTTGGCGCGCTGGCGAAAATCGAAGACATGCACCCGCGTACCGTGCGTCAGGACGGCGAATTTCTGCTTGATCTGATCAAGCGCTCTGGCAGTGTGTCGCCTGATCAATGGCCGCCAGCAGTGCCGGAGCCGTTGCCGGTGGACGCCGCCGCGCTGGTCAAACAGCTGCGCGCCATCGGCCAGGCCGAAGCCGAGCGGCTGAACATCGCGCCAGAACTGATGCTGCGCAAGAAAACCCTGGAAGCGCTGCTCAAGAGCGGCTTCCCCAATGGTCCTTACCAATTGCCTGATTCGCTGCGTGGCTGGCGCCGCGAATTGATGGGCCAAGCGCTGCTCGACAGCCTGGCCACCGCCGGAGAACAGCCTTGAAACGTATTTGCTCCATCTACCAAAGCTCCAAGCGCAGCGGCATGTACCTTTATGTGCTCAAAAGCGATGCGCTTGAACGTGTGCCGGAAGCGCTGATGCTGGCCTTCGGCAAGCCGAAACATTCCTTCAATCTGGTGCTGTCGCCCGAGCGCAAACTGGCCAGTGAAGACATCGTCGTCGTGCTGGAAAACCTCGAGAAGCAGGGCTATCACCTGCAAATGCCGCCGGCCGAAGACGAATACATCGAGCATCTGCCGGAAGAATTGCTGCGCCGCAACGACCCGATGTAATCGGCAGACAGGCTCTGTTCAGAGCCTTTATGAAACACTGGAATGATTTTGGCGATGGCCAGGGCGATGGAGTGATACTCCGTCGGCGGCCGTCTGCACTGTTTTTGAAAGGTTTGAACCATGCGCGTTCTGATTGCTGAACACGACCACCCTGTGTATGCCCAACTGTTGCGTCAGGCAGCGCCTGATCTGGAAGTACTGACCAGCGGCGACTCCGCCGAACTGGCCCGTCAGGCCGCCGAGTGCCAGGTCTGGCTCGGTCAGCCGGACCTGCTGGCGACGCTGTTGCGTCAGGGCCACGAACCACAATGGCTGCAATCGACCTGGGCGGGTATCACGCCGTTGCTGGCCGACGGTTTGCCTCGGCACTATCGTCTGACCCGGGCGGTGGGGATTTTCGGTCAGGTCATGGCCGAATACGTACTGACTTACATGCTCGGCCACGAGCGCGAAGTACTGCCGCGGCTGGTCAGCCAGGTCGAGCGCAAATGGGACAATCGCCAGGGTCAAAGCCTGGCCGGACGCAAGGTGTTGATCGTTGGCACCGGCGACATCGGTCAGGCGGTGGCACAGTTTCTGCTGCCGTTTGGCGTCGAGTTGTATGGCATCGCCAGCACCGCCCGGGAGCAGGCGCCGTTTATCGAAGTCGGTGCGCTGAGTGATTTGCCGCGACTGGTTGGCGAAGTGGATTACGTGATCAATCTGCTGCCGAACACCCCGAATACTCATGACCTGTACGACGCCGCACTGTTCAAACAGTTTAAGCCGACCGGGTTGTTCATCAACGTCGGGCGCGGCGTCGCGGTGGTCGATGCGGATCTGGTGGAAGCCTTGAAGGAAGGGCATCTGGCTGGGGCCGTGATCGACGTCTGCCGTCAGGAGCCGTTGCCGCAACGCCATCCGTTCTGGACCGCGTGGGGCCTGTTGCTGACCGGCCACAGTTCGGCACCGACTTCGCCACCGATGATGGTGAAGTTGTTCGTCGAAAACCTGCGGGCGTATCAGGCGGGCGAAGCGTTGCGTGGGGAAGTGGATTTCTCGCGCGGGTATTGAGGCGCAGCTGAAAAGATCGCAGCCTTCGGCAGCTCCAGGGTTTTGTGAACACCTGTAGGAGCAGCCGAAGGCTGCGATCTTTTGCTTTTAGAGGGTGAAATCACCTTCCGCCGCCAACTCGCTCAGCGGGCGACGCGGGCTTGGCTCTTCGCGAGCTTGCAGGTAGTCGGCCAGCGTCGCCTTGTCGCCCAGCTTGCCGATCGCCACCGCCGCGTGCAGCGCATAGCCCTCAGGAATATTCAGCTCTTTGCGGGTCAGTTCCTGATCGAAACCAGCCATGCCGTGAGTGTGCCAGCCACTGATGCTCGCTTGCAGCGCCAGGTGGCCCCAGGCCGAACCGGTGTCGAAAGTGTGGGATTGCGCCGGTGTTTCTTCGGTGGCGCCAGGTATCGCAAAAGTGGTTTTCGAAATCACGATCACCAGCGCCGAAGCGTGCTGCGCCCAGCTGCGGTTGAACTCGTTCAACAGGCCCAGATAACGCTCCCAGTTCGGCGTGTCGCGACGCGCATAGAGAAACCGCCAAGGCTGCGAGTTGTACGCCGATGGTGCCCAGCGTGCGGCTTCGAAGAAGCTCAGCAGTGTTTCTTCGGCAATGGTTTCGCCGGTGAAGGCACGGGGCGACCAGCGATCGGTGAACTGAGGGTGAATGGCGTAGTCGGCAACGCGTGGGTTAGCACTCATCAAGAGATTCCTTGCTACGTTTGAAAGTGAGGGGCGACGCAAAACCCTACTTGGCGGCGTGATAACTGACAAGCTCGTTCTACCGGCAGTCGCCAATGCTTGGCCCGCCGGTGCCTTGGCACTAGACTGGCGGCCTTTTCACCACCTGATGTTGATGCTTGAGCCATGGCCGCCAAAGTCGAACCGTTCTGGATACGCAAAACCCTCGATCAACTCGATCAAGAGGAATGGGAATCGCTGTGCGACGGCTGTGGCCTGTGCTGCCTGCAAAAGCTCGAGGACGAAGACGATAACTCCGTCTACTACACGCGTATCGCCTGCAAACTGCTGGACCTCAAAACCTGTCAGTGCACTGATTACCCCAACCGCCGCGACTTTGTGCCCGATTGCATCCAGCTCACGCCGGGCAAGGCCGATGAGTTCAAATGGCTGCCGCCGACCTGCGGTTATCGATTGGTCAGCGAAGGCAAGGATTTGCCGCTCTGGCATCACCTGGTGTGCGGTGATCGCGAGGCGGTGCATCACGAACGCATTTCCCAGTCCGGGCGCATGCTCGCCGAGGGCAGCGTGGCCGAAGACGATTGGGAAGACCATCTGATTTTTCGCGCGGGTTGACTCCCATTGCTTTGTGGCGAGGGAGCTTGCTCGCGCTTGAGTGCGTAGCACTCAAAAAAAATCGGCAGCGATTACAAGAATTTGGGGCCGCTAGGAGTGTGTATGGCTGTGGGAGTGCGCCAGGCGTTAGCCTTTGGACTTTTGGCCCTGAGTTTGCCTGTGTGGGCGGCGAAGAAAGTCGATCTGGATTATCACGTGCGCCTGTTGCCGCAAAGCGATCAGGCCGAAGTGCGCCTGACCCTGGCCCAAGGTTCGGCGGTGCGCAGTCTGGATTTCGACTTGGGTGATGGCAGTCATTACAGTGATTTCAAGGCCGATGGCCAATGGCAGCTCACACCGGGTAAACAGGCTCGTGGAGTTTGGCGTCCAACCGCCGACAAGGCCAGCCTGACCTACCGCGTGCGCATCAGCCATGGGCGCAAGAGCGGCCGCTTCGACACCCGCATGACGCCGAACTGGGCGCTGATGCGTGGCGATGACTTGGTGCCTGCGGCCAAACTCGATCAGCAGGACGGCATCGAACTGGTTTCACGCCTTGAATTCGAATTACCCACCGGTTGGAAAAGCGTCGAAACCGCCTGGCCGCGGATCGGCAAGAACAAATTCCGGATCGATAACGTCTCGCGCCTGTTCGACCGTCCCACTGGCTGGATGCTCGCTGGCCACCTCGGCAGCCGTCGCACGCGACTGGGGGAAACCGAAGTCACCGTGGCCTCGCCGCAGGGGCAGGGCATGCGCCGCATGGATGTGCTGACGCTGCTGACTTTTGTCTGGCCGCAAGTGCAGGCAGTTTTTCCGCGTCATCCCAGCAAGTTGCTGATTGTCGGCGCCAACGACCCAATGTGGCGCGGCAACTCGGCCGCGCATGAATCGATTTACCTGAACGCGCGTCTGCCGCTGGTCAGCGAAAGCGGCAGCAGTGCCTTGGTGCGTGAATTGGCTCAAGTGTTCGGGCGTGTCAATGACAGCCAGCGTAGCGACTGGATCAGCGAAGGGTTTGCCGAGTATTACGCCATCGAACTGGTGCGCCGCGCAGGCGGCATGAGTGATGAGCGGTATGAAAGCCTACACAGCAAGTTGGTCAAGGACAGCCAGAAGGTCAGCACGTTGCGCGGTGAGCAGATCAACCCGGCGCAGGTGGCCAAAGCAGTGGTGTTGCTACAGGAACTGGATCGCGAGATTCGCCTGAAAACCCGCAACAAGCGTTCGCTCGATGATGTGCTGCGTGGGGCGATGCATTTGGAAAGTGTGGATACCAGGGCATTCGTTCAGCTCGCGGAAAGCGTAATTGGCGAGTCTTCCAAGGTGCTTGATACCGGGTTGTTGCAATAAGAAATCAAAGGATCGCAGCCTTCGGCAGCTCCTACAGGTGGTACACCATCCCAATGTAGGAGCTGCCGAAGGCTGCGATCTTTTGATCTAAAAGGGTTAAACCCCAGCCTTCGGCGAGTTCAACGAATCATTACCCGTCACGGTCGCCGTGCTGGTCGCCGCTTCGGCATTGGCTTTCATGCGGCTCAGCTCATCCCCGGCGCGCTCGATTCGCGCGCGTGCGTTTTCCATGTCCTGACGGTTCTTTTCCAACAGTCTTTTCGCCGAGCAATGCCCAGTGATTCCCCGGGCCAGGGCCATGCCACCGATGGCTATTTCAATCAATCCGAACACGCCGCCGCGTCGCAGGCCCTTGCTCAGCATGACCACGCCACCCGCCAGGGAGCCGGCGCGTTCCCAACCATGAACGTTCTGTTCGGAAGGGCTCTGGAACGGGGTGGTTTCGATACGTTCTACAGGGTTGAACTCGCGCATGATCTGTCTCCAGGCAGGGAAGGATTGCTTCAGCAATAGATATTTAGCTGACTGCCTGGGCGAGCGGCTTGTTCCATCGAATATGTAGCAATTCAGCGGAATTTCGGACCCGAGCGGGTGTTGTTGCCCTTGGCCATGCGGTCGTACAGCACAACATTGACGGTGGCCGCCAGGTTCATGCAGCCGGTGGTCGGGATGTAGACCACGTCTTCGCACCAGTCGCGGATTTCTTTATCCAGCGAGCCGTCTTCGGGGCCGAAGATATAGAGGGCGCGATCCGGGTGCGTGTATTCCGGCAGCGAGCGGGCACCGTCGACCAGTTCAACGGCGACCGGGACACAGCCCAGAGGCAGGATTTTTTTCAGGTCGTCGATGCCGATCAGCGGAATGTCGTAGTGGACCCTCTTGGTGTCGGTGACGAAATCGGCGGCGCGTTCATAACGCTTGCCGGTGTAAAACACCGACGCCACGCCATAGCAGCCGGCGGCGCGCATCACCGAACCGACGTTCTCCGGTGATTTGGGGTTATACAAACCAATGCAGCTGTACCGTTTGTCTGCCACGAGCGGGGTGCCTTCGGGGAAAAAACGGCGATTATACGGGGATTGGGGGAGGGGTGTTCAGTTTGAGATTGGTGGTGCCCGGACAAATGCTATCGCGGGCAAGCCCGCTCCCACAGGGGCCGCGGTGTACACAACATCTGTGCTCACCGCCAATCACTGTGGGAGCGGGCTTGCCCGCGATGGGGCCGGTGCAGGCGCTGAAGAGCTTCAGTCTTCTTTCTTCATCAACCCCGCCAACGCCGCAAACGGGTTGTGCGTCGCCTTGGCAATCTTCGGCGTACTCAGCGAGCCTTCGTCGAAATACTGCTGATCGGTATAACGCGAGTGTTCGTTGTCGTGGCAATACAGGCACAACAGCTCCCAGTTCGAGCCATCCTGAGGGTTGTTGTCGTGGTTGTGGTCGCGGTGGTGCACGGTCAGTTCACTCAGGCGCTTACCGGAGAACTCACGGGCGCAACGGCCGCACACGTGCGGATACATTTTCAGGGCTTTGTCGCGGTAACCCATTTCCTTGTCGCGCTGGTTGTCGGCAAGGATGCGGTCCAGTTTCGAAGTATTGGTCGGGGTGGACGAACTCATGGGTTCACCTTTGTAAAAGACTAATGACGGTATGACGTGAGTTTAGCTCAGCCCTTGAGCTTTTCGGCAATCCAGATGGTGTGGCGGGTGCCCTTGTTGCCATGGGCGAAGACTTGCACTTCCTCGGCCTTGAAACCGGCTTTTTTCAGCTTGTCGGAAAACTGCCGGTCGGCGCTGGCCGACCACACCGCCAGCACGCCTTTTGGCCGCAGGGCCTTGGCGCAGGCGCTCAGGCCACCGGCGGAGTAGAGCCAGCTGTTGGCCTTCTGGGTCAGGCCTTCGGGGCCGTTGTCGACGTCGAGCATGATCGCATCGAAACCTTGCGGCTCGGCTTGCAGCACCTTAGCCACGTCTTCCATCCGGATCACGGTGCGTGGGTCGAGCAGCGGATTGCCGGCTTTCTCGCCCAGCGGCCCGCGATTCCACTCCACCACGCCGGGTACCAATTCAGCGACCACCACTTCAGCCGTTTTGCCCAAATGCTTGAGCGCCGAGGCGAGGGTGAAGCCCATGCCCAGGCCACCGATCAATACCCGCGAATTCGGCCGGCCGGCGACCTTGCGGCAGGGGATTTCGGCCAGGGCATCTTCGGAGCCGTGCATGCGGGTGTTCATCAACTGCCCGCCATCGCCGCCCTGAATCTTGATGACGAAGTCCTCGCCGTATTCGAACAGGCACAGGGCACCGCCGTTTTCAGGAATAGGGGTGGTGTCGAGCAGAACGAAACGTTTCATGGGGCTCTCTTGAGGAGAAATTGACAGATGGAGGAAGGCAAACACGCGCAGTTGGGAGTAGCCTGCAAAAAGACCACAAGGCCAACGGAGCCATTGATGAAGCGCACCATTCTAACGGTCATTGCCTTGGCCGCGCTCTCGATAACTGCAGTGCAGGCCCAAGAGCTGCAAACCATCCCCACCAGCCCCGCGCCGATGCCCGGTTCACCCGGCACCGCCACTCCGACGCCGTATCCGCAGATCACCCCGACCAGCGTGCCCAAGGCCGGCTCCGGCAGTGGCGGGCCACCGCTGTTGCCGCCGATCGAAATGCCCAATCCACCCAAGGGCCAGACCTTGCCGGGGCTTGAACCGAGCACGACGAAAATCAAAACGCCGGGCGGTTAGTGTCTAAATCTGCTGCGAGAGCAGTTGGCCATCAGCCATGCGTAAGCGTTTGGAGAGGGAGACGGCGAGGGCGCGGATGATCTTGGCGGCGATTTTCGGCGCATCGTTGAGCATCTTTTCCAGAGAGTCCTTGCCCAGGTTGAGCAACTGGCAATTGCTCGCGGCCACACAACTGGCTGAACGCCGTTCACCGTCGAGCACGGCCATTTCGCCGAACGCCCGACCGCTGCGCAAGGTAGCCATGGTTACCCGTTGCCCGTCGCTGTTGGTCTTCTGCACCGCGACCTGGCCGGTGTGGATGATGCACATGAAACTGCCGGCATCGCCCTCATGGAAAATCTCTTCGCCTTCGGCAATAGTGCTGATGCTGAAGTAACCTGAAGCCGCCACGAAGTCTGCCGGCAACAGTTGATCGAACAGGCCGCAGTCCATCAGCCAGTCGCGAATTTCGTTGTTCAGTAAGGTCGGTTCTGACATGTCGTCACGGTCTTTTTCTTGTGTCTGTGTCTGTTCCAGGCACCGTCCCCTTGTAGGAGCGAGGCTTGCCCGCGAAGGCGGTATGACAGGCAACATTGATGTTGGATGTTATGGCCTCTTCGCGGGCAAGCCTCGCTCCTACAGGGGGACGGTGCCTGGCGTACGGGTGTTAAGACCGGTACGCCGGGCCAAGTTCCTCAGGCGATGCCCAAAACCTTGAAAACAAATGCGTATTCGAGGGCTACGTCACGTAATCCTTGATAACGACCGCTCATCCCGCCATGCCCGGCACCCAGTTCAGTCTTGAGCAGCAGCGGATTGGTATCGGTTTTGGTCGCGCGTAATTTCGCCACCCACTTGGCCGCTTCCCAGTACTGCACGCGACTGTCGTTGTAGCCGGCGATCACCAGCGTCGCCGGATAGGCTTGCGCGGTGACGTTTTCGTAAGGGGCGTAGGCCTTGATCCGATCATAGACATCCGGCTCTTGCGGGTTGCCCCACTCGTCGTATTCCGTGACGGTCAGCGGCAGTTCCGGGTCGAGCATGGTGTTGAGCACGTCGACGAACGGCACTTCGGCAATCGCCGCAGCGAACAGCTCTGGCCGTTGATTGAGTACCGCGCCGATCAGCAAACCACCGGCGCTGCCACCGCTGATTGCCAGCTGCGATGGGGTGGTAAAGCCGTTGGCGATCAGGTGTTCGGCGCACGCGATGAAGTCGCTGAAGGTGTTGTGCTTGTGTTCCTGCTTGCCAGCGCGATACCAGGCTTCGCCCAGCTCACCGCCACCGCGTACATGGGCGATGGCAAACGCCATGCCGCGATCCAGCAGGCTCAGGCGCGCGTGGGAGAACCACGGGTCGAGGCTTTCGCCGTAGGCGCCGTAGCCGTACAGATACAGCGGCGTCGGCTTACCGAGGAATTCGCGTTTGACCACAAGGCTGATCGGCACTTGCGTACCGTCCGGGGCGGTTGCCCAAAGCCGCTGGCTGACGTACGCATCGGCGTCGAACGGGCCGAGCACCGGGGTTTCCTTGAGGACTTGCTGCTCGCCGGTGGTCAGAATCAGTTGGCGGATCTGCGCCGGACGGTTCAAGGCTTCATAGCGCAGACGGATCCGGTCGCTGACAAATTCCAGGCTGTTCTGCACGTGCAGGCTGTAGGCCGCGTCCGGCAATTGCACGCGATACGGCACTAAATCCCGTGGGCGGACTTCGATGATCGGCAGGCCACCTTCACGCAGGCTCAGGGTCATGGCCTCGGCGTTCAGACTCATGCCTTCGAGCATCACTGTGTCGCTGTGGGGAATCAGGTTCTGCCAGTCGGCTTCGATCGGCGCGATGCCGGTATCGGCGGCCTGGTACAGGGCGAAGTTGATGCCGTCGCGGTTGGTGCGGATCAGCCACGTCCACTCGCCATCGAGTTTGCCGTGGTCGACATCGTACTCATGATCTTCGACTCTCGGCGCCAGGCAGGTAAAGGCCTGATGCGGCAGCGAGGCGTCGAGCACCCAGACTTCGCTGGTGGTCTTGCTGCCCAGCGACAACAGCAGTTGCCGTTCGGAGCTTGAGCGGTAGCAATGCAGGAAGAATCGGCCGTCTGGCTCGTGGAACACTTCTTCGGCCGCGGTGCCGTCCAGCCGATAGCGGAACAGTTTGTGCGGGCGATGGGTGTCGTCGAGTTCGCCGAAGAACAGCGTCAGGCTGTCGTTGGCCCAGGTCATGCTGCCGTCGCAGTCCTGGAATTCCAGTTCGCTGACGCGGCCGCTGGATAATTCCTTCACGAACAGCGTGTAAATCTCTTCGCCGCTGGAGTCGATGCTGTAGGCCAGACGCTGGTGGTCCGGGCTGATGCTGAACGCGCCCAGGGAAAAGAAGCCACCTTTGGCCAGCACATTCGGATCAAGCAGCAGCAGTTCCTGGCTTTCGTCGATCTGCAGGCTGCCATCGGCTGGACGCGGGCAGCGGTAGTGACGGGCGTATTCGTCGCCAGCCGTGGTGCGCGTGTAATACAGGTACGGGCCCCAAGGCGAGGGCAGCGACAGGTCGGTTTCGAGAATCCGTCCCTTGATCTCCTCGAACAGGGTTTCGCGCAGCCCGGCCTGATCGGCGGTTTGTTCCTCTTGATAGCGGTTTTCAGCTTTCAGGTAATCGAGCACCGCGTCGGTGTCGCGCTCCTGCAGCCAGGCATACGGGTCGGAACCGTCGGCCTTGTGGGCAATCGGAGCGCTGGTGACGTTGGCGGATAGGGGCATGAATGGCTCTCGAACAATGTACGGAATAGGGGCTTCGCAACCTGTGGGAGCGGGCTTGCTCGCGAAGGCGGTGTGTCAGGCAACATCAATGTCTAGTGATACTCCCTCTTCGCGAGCAAGCCCGCTCCCACATGGAATGCGCTTAACTCGCTGGTATTGGGACAAGCCTGACGTGCGAAAAGTCGTTACTATAAGCGCCTCTTTGCCTGCCTTGCCATGGACACCATGACCGAGAACGACTATCTGATCGCTTGGGGCCTCTACGCCTTTGCCGCTTTAGGCTGCCTGTTGGTGTGGATGCGCATCACCCGCTGGATGTGGCGTTGGCTGCGTGAGCCGCTGCGGCTGCTGGTGGCGGTGTTGCTGTTCAGCCCGACCATCATCGACCCGGTGAAAGAAAAGATCGCCCCGTCCATCGCCATTACTGCCCTCGACTTGCTGTTCAAGGTTGGCAACAACGCCTGGCGCGCGGTTTCCGATCTGTTCATGTACGGCATGATTGCCTTCGGCATTTATCTGGTGTTCGTGGCGATCCGTATTCCCATCGAGCGCGCCTCCAGCGCTCGCAAGGAGCAGGCGGCTGCCGCCAAGGCTGCGGCGCGGGCCGACGAGCCTGACGACGATCAGCCTTTCGGCGGTGCCGGCGATGATCGTTACGGTCGGCCACCGGTGCCGAGCAACCCTCAGCGTTCGCGGGTCGAACCGCGTCTGTAACCGTGCCCCTGTACTGAATCGAGAGTCCGAGCATGTGTGAGTTATTGGGCATGAGCGCCAATGTCCCGACCGATATCGTGTTCAGCTTCACCGGGCTGATGCAGCGCGGCGGCCGCACCGGGCCGCACCGTGACGGTTGGGGCATCGCTTTTTATGAAGGCCGTGGCCTGCGGCTGTTCCAGGACCCGGCGGCGAGCAGCGAGTCGGAAGTGGCGAATCTGGTGCAGCGCTACCCAATCAAAAGCGAAGTGGTGATCGGGCACATCCGCCAAGCCAACGTCGGCAAGGTCTGCCTGTCCAACACCCACCCGTTCGTGCGCGAGTTGTGGGGGCGCAACTGGTGTTTCGCCCACAACGGCCAGTTGGCCGATTTCAACCCGACCGCCAGTTTTTATCGCCCCGTTGGCGATACCGACAGTGAAGCGGCGTTTTGCGATTTGCTCAACCGGGTGCGCGCTGCGTTCCCCGAGCCAGTAGAGATCGAAGCACTGTTGCCAGACCTGGTGGCCGCCTGCGCCGAGTACCGTAGCAAAGGCGTATTCAACTGCTTGCTCAGCGACGGCGACTGGCTGTTCTGCTACTGCTCGAGCAAACTGGCGCAGATCACCCGCCGTGCACCGTTCGGCCCGGCGCGTTTGAAGGACGTCGATGTGATCGTCGACTTCCAGGCCGAAACCACACCCAACGACGTGGTCACGGTGATCGCCACCGAACCCTTGACCGAAAACGAAACCTGGACCCGCTACGAACCGGGCCAATGGAGCCTCTGGCGACGCGGTGAATGCGTCAGCCAGGGCAAGACCGAATAAGGATCTCTCCCCCCATGTTGCTCAGTTATCTACGGCTGGTGTTGTTCGCGGCGGGCCTGTTGATCGGTGTCCAGGTGCCTGGCTTCATCAGTGATTACGCGAAACGGATCGAAGCGCATCTGATCGAGGCACAGACCGGTTTGAGCGGTTTCCAGGGCACTGCCAATCAGTTTTTCAAGGGTGACATGCAGGCGCTCGTGGCCCATTACCGTGCCAGCGAAGACCCGATCTTTCGCAGCGATGCCGACAGCCTGAGCACCTTGCTCACCCGTCAATTGGCCCTCGACAAGCAATTCCAGGCCATGCAGGGCCCGTGGTACATCCGCGTCCTGCAAGTGGCCTTGGCCGCCGACCCGGATATTCGCAAGGAAACCTGGAACGGCTACAGCTACCAGATCCTGCTGACGCCGGAAGCGATGATCTGGGGCATGAGCGGCGCGTTGCTGCTGTCGTTCGGCATTGAATGCCTGTTCCGACTGATCGACTGGGTGGTGCTGGGCGGCAAGCGTCTGCGCCAGAGCCGGCCGATCGAGGATCGGGATGTGCGCGGTCTTTGAGTCGATGATCGTTCCCACGCTCTGCGTGGGAATGCCTTAACGGACGCTCCGCGTTCGGCTTTGGATGGGACGCGGAGCGTCCCGGGCTGCATTCCCACGCGGAGCGTGGGAACGATCATTCTAGCTAACCGAAGGTTTGCTCAAGACGATGTACTGCTCGCCCACTTTATGCGCATAGCGCTCCACGACCTGCTGACACAACGCCACAATTTCTTCGACCCACTCCACGCCAACCCGCCACGACACCACCACCTGCAAATTCGGCGGCCGCTGATCGATGGCCAGCAAGGTCAATTCCCCTCGCGCCAATTCTTCGGCCACCAGTACCGGCGGTAGTGCGCCAATGCCGAAGCCGTCCCTCAGCAATCGGGTAATCGCCGACACTGAATTCACACAGTTCAGCCGTGGCGCCATGACCCCGTTGGCCTGCATCAGGGCAAGTATCTCCTGGTGTGGCTGGGAGTTTTTCGAATAGGTGATGATCCGCTCCCGCGCCAGGTCGGCGACACTTGCATACTCGCGGTTGTAGATGGAATTGCTGGCCACGATCCAGCCCATCGGATGACTGGCCAGCTCCAGGCTACGCACGCTTTCCTGGCGCAGCAGGTCGGTTTGCAGGATCAGATCGAGAAAGCCTTTTTGCAGCTGGTCGCAGAGGTTGAGCGCGGTATCGGCCACCAGCTCGATTTCCACCAGCGGGTAGTGATCCATCATTTGCGCCACCAACGGGCTGAGCCAGGTGTGGATCACAGTGTCCATGACGCCGATCCGGACCCGCCCAACCTTGCTCGAACGCGTCTCGATCGACTGCTTGAGCGCCTGCATCGTGTCCATCATCTGCTCGGCGTATTCGAGCACTTTCAGGCCTTCGGGCGTCAGGCTCACACCGCGAGAATCGCGCAGGAACAGCTTCACCCCGAGCTCGCCTTCGAGCACGGCGATACGGCTGGAAATCGACGCCTGGGTGGTGAAGAGTTTGTCTGCCGTCAGGCGGAAACTCTTGAGTCGGGCGACCCAGACAAAGGTCTCGAGAAACTTCAGGTTCATGGGATCAGCTCTTGGGGCTTAGCCCGTCGGATAAGGTTTTCTTATGTCTAGGGCGGGTTTTTATTAGTTGGACGCCGCAGGGCCAGGCGTCCAAAAATCGACGCATCCGGTTCCCACGATAGGCGTCGTCGGGGCTCAGAACAATACCAATAAAATTTGCACGGAGACTTGCCATGAGTGCGCCCGACACCCTCGTTCCCAAAGCCACGGCTCGCCCGGGACCCTTCGATTGGTACCACAACATCAATAAGCAGGAACGTCGTACGTTCTGGAGCTGCAAGATCGGCTATGGCCTGGACGGCATGGACACCCAGATGCTCAGCTTCGTGGTGCCGACCCTGATTGCCATGTGGGGCATTACCACTGGCGAAGCCGGGCTGATTCACACCAGCACCTTGATCGCCTCGGCCATCGGTGGCTGGGTGGCGGGGATTCTCTCCGACCGCATCGGCCGGGTGCGCACCCTGCAACTGACTGTTTTGTGGTTCGCCTTCTTCACCTTTCTTTGCGGCTTCGCCCAGAACTACGAACAATTGCTGATTGCGCGCACATTGATGGGCTTCGGCTTCGGCGGCGAGTGGACGGCCGGCGCGGTGCTGATCGGCGAAGTGATCCGCGCCAAGGACCGTGGCAAAGCCGTCGGCATGGTGCAATCGGGCTGGGCGCTTGGGTGGGGAATGACGGCGATTCTGTACGCGCTGCTGTTTTCGGTACTGCCGCCGGAAGACGCCTGGCGTGCTCTTTTCCTCCTTGGCATCGTGCCGGCGATTTTCGTGATCTTCGTCCGTCGCTTGGTGAAAGACCCGGAAATCTACCGCGAAGCCAAAGCCAGGCAAGAGCCAGGCAACCCAGCCAAGTTCTACGAGATCTTCGCCCCGGGCATTCTTTTCACCACGATCCGCGCGTCGATCCTGACCACCGGCGCCCTTGGCGGTTATTACGCGATCACTTCCTGGTTGCCGACGTTTCTGAAAAACGAACGGGGCTTGAGCGTACTCGGCACCGGTGGCTATCTGGCCATGGTGATCGTCGGGTCCTACGTCGGATACGTGATCAGCGCGTATTTGACTGACATCCTCGGTCGTAAAAAGAACTTCATTCTGTTCGCGGTCGGCTCGTTCACCATTGTTCTGCTGTATACCCAATTGCCGGTCAGCAACGGCGTGATGTTGTGGCTGGGGTTCCCCTTGGGCTTCTTCGCTTCGGGGATCTTCAGCGGCATGGGTGCGTTTTTGACCGAGCTGTTTCCGACGCGGATTCGCGGTTCGGGCCAGGGTTTTTGCTACAACATCGGTCGGGCATTGGCGGCGTTGTTCCCGCTGTTCATCGGCTTGCTCAGCCAGAAGGTGCCACTGAGTGTGGGAATCGGCGCCTTCGCGGCGGTGTCCTACGGGGTAGTGATCCTGGCGGCCCTGAGCTTGCCGGAAACCCGTGGCAAGCAACTCGACGCTCAATAACCGGATGTCCGGTAACTGATAATCTGAGGGACATATGTCCTTCAGCTAAGAAGATAAAAGCCTACAGGAGTGTTCACCGTGAACCGCCTGCTATTGAACTGCGACATCGGCGAGAGTTTCGGTAACTGGACCATGGGTCTGGACGCCGAGGTCATGCCCTTCATTGATTGCGCCAACATCGCCTGCGGCTTCCATGCCGGCGACCCGAGCATCATGCGCAAGACCGTCAGCCTGGCCTTGAGCCACGGCGTGCAGATTGGTGCTCATCCGGCCTATCAGGATCTGGTGGGGTTCGGTCGTCGATCCATGGCTTACACCGCTCAGGAACTGCAGGACCTGTTGCATTACCAGATCGGAGCCCTCGATGGCATTTGCCGGGCTCAGGGCGGGCGGGTGAGTTACGTCAAACCCCACGGCGCGATGTACAACGACATGATGGCCAACCCGGCGCAATTGCGCGCAGTGATTCAGGCTGTGGCGGCCTACGACCGGACGCTGCCATTGATGCTGATGGCGACCCGCGATAACAGTGCTGCGCAGCAATTGGGCGATGAATATGGCGTGACGTTGTGGTTCGAAGCCTTCGCCGATCGCGCTTACGACAGCGCAGGCAGGCTGGTCTCGCGGCAACTGCCGGGAGCTGTGCATCACGATCCCGAGAAAATCATCGAACAGGCGCTGATCATTGCTCGCAGTGACAACCTCACCGCCAGCGATGGCAGCGCCTTGCACTTGCAGGCTAATACCTTGTGCGTACACGGCGACAACGCCAGTTCGGTGGCCGCCGTGCAGCGTATTCGCGAAGCCTTGAATCAGCAGAGTGCATCATGAAGCCACGGGTGGAAGTGGTGGCGCTGGATTGCCTGATGGTGCGTCTGTTCGATGAAATCAGCGAAGCCAATATGCCGTGGATGCTCGCCGCCAGCGAACGTCTGCGGGAGGCATTCGGCAACCATTTGATCGATCTGGTGCCGTCCTACACGACGTTGATGGTGCATTACGATTTGATGGCACTGAATCCGGCCCAGGCGCGGGAATTGATCGCTGAAGCCTTGATCGATCTGTCGCCCAACGCTCGGGCCAAGGGTAAATGCCATGTATTGCCGGTCTGGTACGACCTGAGTGTTGGTCCGGAACTGACCTTGCTGTCTCAGCGCAGCGGATTAACGGTGGAAGAGGTGATCCGCCGCCACAGCGGGCGCGAGTACCAGGTGTTCGCGTTGGGCTTCGCACCGGGGTTCGCTTTCATGGGATTGGTGGAGGAAATATTGGCTGCACCGCGTATGAACACTCCGCGCAAAAAAGTGGCTGCCGGCAGTGTCGGTATCGCCGAACGCCAGACGGCGGCTTATCCGGTGGTGTCCCCCGGCGGCTGGAACCTGATCGGCCGCACTCCGGCAAAATTGTTCGACCGCGAGCGCGACGGCTACAGCCTGATGCAACCGGGCGATACGGTGCGCTTCGAAGCGGTCAGCCATGCCGAGTTCATCAACCTGGGCGGTGATGACACACCGTTGGAGGCCCTGGCATGAGCCGACTGACGATTGAAGCAAGTACACCGCTGTGCCTGTTGCAGGATGCCGGGCGATTTGGCGTGCGGCATCTGGGCGTGACCCAGGGCGGGGCAGCGGATTGGCGATCGATGTCGTGGGCCAATTGGCTGCTGGGCAATGGGCTGGATGCATCGGTGATCGAAATCACCCTCGGCGGGTTTACAGTCGTTGCCCAGGAAGATTGCGTGCTGGCGTTGGCCGGGGCGGATCTGGGGGCGCAGGTGGATGGCGAGGCATTGGCACCGTGGCGCAGTTTCAGGCTGAACAAAGGTCAGCAATTGCAATTCACCCAGCCGCGGCTTGGCGCTCGGGCTTATTTGGCGGCCCCGGGCGGATTTGATGCGCCCAAGGTGTTGGGCAGTAGCGCAACGGTGGTCCGTGAGGAGCTCGGTGGGCTGGATGGCATGGGGCGGGCGTTGGCCAAAGATGCGCAGTTGAGCTATTCGGGAAGCTCGCTGTTACTGCTGCGGGAGTTGGCGCCCGAACACGTGCCGGACTTCAAACTCAATGCGCCGCTGGGCCTGGTGCTCGGTGCACAGATCGGCGAGTTTAGTGGACAGAGTCTGTTCGACGCGTTCAACAGCGTCTGGACCCTCGACAGCCGCGCCGATCGCATGGGCATTCGCCTGTTGGGAACGTCGTTGCAGTATCAGGGCCAGCCGATGATTTCCGAAGGCATACCGCTGGGCGCGGTCCAGGTGCCGCCGGACGGGCAGCCAATTGTGCTGCTCAATGATCGGCAGACCATAGGCGGTTATCCGCGACTGGGGGCGTTGACGCCGTTGGCATTGGCGCGATTGGCGCAGTGTTTGCCGGGAGTGAAGGTGCGGTTGAAGCCGGTGGTGCAGGACGTGGCGCATCGCGAACACGTCGAGTATTTGCGCCGGTTTTTAGGCCGCTAAAGCATCGCGGGCAAGCCCGCTCCCACAGGGTAGATGGTGCTCACAAAATGTGTGAACAACGCTAATCCTTGTGGGAGCGGGCTTGCCCGCGATGGCGTCAGTCCAGACAACAGAGATTACTTGGACAAAAACCGCATCCCTTCCTCCAACCCCCGCAACGTCAGCGGGAACATCTGGTCATCAATCAAATCCCGCACGATGTTAGTTGATGAGGTATAGCCCCAGGTGTCTTTCGGGTACGGGTTGATCCAGATGAGCTTCTTGTACTTTTCCTTGAAGCGTTGCATCCACACATAACCGGCTTCTTCGTTCCAGTGCTCGACGCTGCCACCGGCCTGGGTGATTTCATAGGGCGCCATGGCGGCGTCGCCGATGAAGATCACTTTGTAGTCGGCGCCGTACTTGTGCAGCAGGTCCTGGGTGGCGGTGCGCTCGGAGGTGCGGCGCATGTTGTTCTTCCACACCGATTCATAAATGAAGTTGTGGAAGTAGAAGTACTCCAGATGCTTGAACTCGGTCTTGCAGGCCGAGAACAGTTCTTCGCAGATCTTCACGTGGGCGTCCATCGAGCCGCCGATGTCGAACAGCAGCAGCAACTTGACGGTGTTGCGGCGCTCCGGACGCATCTGGATGTTCAGCAGCCCGGCATCGCGCGCGGTGTGGTCGATGGTGCCGTCGATGTCCAGTTCTTCCGCCGCACCCTGACGGGCGAATTTACGCAGGCGCCGCAGGGCGACCTTGATGTTGCGCGTGCCCAGTTCGATCGAATCGTCGAGGTTCTTGTACTCGCGCTGATCCCAGACTTTGACCGCTTTGCCTTGACGCTTACCGGCATCGCCGACCCGAATGCCTTCCGGGTTGAAGCCACCGGAGCCGAACGGGCTGGTGCCGCCGGTGCCGATCCACTTGTTGCCGCCGGCATGGCGTTCTTTCTGTTCTTCCAGGCGCTTCTTGAACTCTTCGATCAGCTTGTCCAGGCCGCCGAGGGACTGGATCGCGGCCCGCTCTTCATCGGTCAGGGAACGCTCGAATTCCTTGCGCAGCCAGTCTTCCGGAATCAACGCCTGGAGGTGATCGTCGAGCTTTTCCAGGCCGTTGAAGTAGGCACCGAACGCCCGGTCGAACTTGTCGAAATGCTTTTCGTCCTTCACCAGAATCGCCCGTGACAAGTAATAGAACTCGTCCATGTCGGCGAAGGTCACGCGCTGTTTCAGAGCGTTGATCAGGTCCAGCAACTCACGTACCGAGACCGGCACCTTGGCTGCACGCATTTCATTGAACAGGTTGAGCAGCATGGCTATCGCCTCTCTCTATCGGGGCTTAGCGAGAGCCGCGACGGCTCATGAACGCCAGACGCTCAAGCAATTGCACGTCTTGTTCGTTCTTCACCAAGGCGCCGGCCAGTGGCGGAATGGCCTTGGTCGGATCGCGCTCGCGCAGCACCGCTTCACCGATATTGTCGGCCATCAGCAACTTCAGCCAGTCCACCAATTCCGAGGTCGATGGCTTCTTCTTCAGGCCCGGCACCTTGCGCACATCGAAGAACACGTCCAGCGCTTCGCTGACCAGGTCTTTCTTGATGTTCGGGTAGTGCACGTCGACGATCCGTTGCATCGTGACGCGGTCCGGGAAGGCGATGTAGTGGAAGAAGCAGCGGCGCAGGAAGGCGTCCGGCAGCTCTTTCTCGTTGTTGGAGGTAATGATGATGATCGGGCGCTTCTTGGCCTTGATGGTCTCGTCGATCTCGTAAACGTAGAACTCCATCTTGTCGAGTTCTTGCAGCAAGTCGTTGGGGAACTCGATGTCGGCCTTGTCGATTTCGTCGATCAGCAGAATCACCCGCTCTTCAGACTCGAACGCCTCCCAGAGCTTGCCCTTTTTCAGGTAGTTGCGAACGTCGTGGACCTTCTCCGTACCCAGCTGCGAGTCCCGCAGGCGACTGACCGCGTCGTACTCGTACAGGCCTTGGTGGGCCTTGGTTGTGGACTTGATGTGCCAGGTAATCAACTTGGCGCCGAAGGATTCGGCCAGTTGCTCGGCGAGCATGGTCTTGCCGGTGCCTGGCTCGCCCTTGACCAGCAGTGGCCGTTCCAGAGTGATGGCGGCGTTGACCGCCAGCTTCAGGTCATCGGTGGCGACGTAGGCCTGGGTGCCTTCGAACTTCATCTGCTAATCCTCGAACGGTAACGCCGACCTGAACGAGGCAGGGCGGGGCGCAATAATTGTAGTACCCGACTATAACGCGCTGCCCGGTCGACTGTGAACGCAGACGGCTTATTCAGTCTCTGAATGGGGCGTCACATCTTGACTTGGTCTCGGCTGCTGGCCAGTATTGAGCTATCGCCATTTTGGCGATAGCTTGCTGGGTATGTCTACTAAATACCGATTTCGCGATACGTACCGCATTCAGTTGCGCGAGAAGGATCATCCGCCGCCCCATGTGCATCTGACCGGTGGCGGGCTGGATGTGATGCTCAGCCTGGTAACTGTCGAAGTGATGATGGGCAAGGCACCGCCGCTGATTATCAAGGAAGCGCTGGAGTGGGTCAGGGCCCATCAGGTGCAATTGCTGGAGGATTGGAAACGATGTTACCCATGAAACGACCACGGCTGTCGGCTGTGCAGGTACTGCCGGATTACCGCCTGGCGCTGACCTTTATCGATGGCCAGCAACTGAGCATCGATTTAAGTCGCGACCTGCGTTCGTACCCGGGGTTGCAACCATTGCTGGAGGACCGTGCTTTTGAAGGCGCAGCCTTGGGGGACGATGGCTGGAGCGTGGAGTGGCCCGAACTGGATATCCAGATTGGTGCAGACACGCTGTATCTGGATGCTCTTGCGCAAAATGCGGCCGATGAAAACACCCGTATTTTCATCGATTGGCGTGCTCGCACCGGGTTGCCGCTGAATCAGGCGGCCGAAGCGCTGGGTGTCAGTGTCCGCAGTATCAGTCGCTACAGCAGTGGCCGTGAAGCTGTGCCGCGGTCATTGGCCCTGGCTTGCCTGGGCTGGGATTTTTTGCAACAGCAATTAAACCCGGCACGAGCAGCAGAAGAAACCGGTCGTTACACCGTCACACGCAAATCCTAGTCCGTATCCGGCTTGGGTCGTTCGTACTGCGCATTGAACGCCTGGATAAAACCATTACGCAAAATCTGCAAAAAAGCCTCGAATGCGCTGATATCTTTCTGATGCACGCTGCCTCTGAGCTGGACGCGCGTCGCGAACTGGTTTTTCGGCTGATTCTTCAACACATTCTCGGTGCCACCGACGAGTGCTTCCCAGATGGAGCGAAAAATCCCTTTGTCTTTGTTCTCCACGTCCTGTTGCCAATCGAACACATCAACGTCGCGCAATAGCGGCTTGATGTAGCCGGTGAGTTGACCCTTGTTGGCTTCGGCTTCGATGACCAGGTCGCCATGGCCGGAATTGAAGTCGAACTTGCCGTAGGCCGCGGCGAAGTCGTTCATGCGTTTGAGTTCAAGGTTCTTGGCGCGCAGGCGGAACTCGAAGTCCTGGAAGTCGCTCAGCGGATCGAAAGTCGCTGTGGTTTCCAGTGGCGCATGCCCCAGCAGCAACGCCTTGCCGTCGAAACGGGCGTCGCGTTTGCCTTTGGTGTCGACCACATTGGTCAGGTTGTAAATGCTGGCATTAACCTGGGTGGCATTCATGTTCACGGGCGGTTTTGAATTGAAGTTTCGAAAGGTGACCCGCCCGTCGTTGATCCGCACTTCGTTCAGGGTTATCGGCAGCAATTTTTCCAATTGTGCCCGCCAGTCGGTGCCCTGACCGGTCTGGGAGTTTTTCTTGTTACCACCATCGACGAAGTTCACCTCGGGTTTGTCGAACTGCGCCTCGGCCACCACGGCGTGGTCATACCAGAGCGAATGCCAGCTGACGGACAGGTCGATCAATGGCGCGTTGACGAAAGGCACCGGAACCTTCCCGTCGACCTTGACGATTTTCAGTCCATTGATTTTGTAGGCGCCTCGCCACAGGGCCAGGTCTACGTCGGTAATCTGCCCGCGGTAGTCACCCATGTTCGCCAATCTTTCGTTGAGGTAATCGCGCACCACGTAGGGCAGGGCAAGGTGCAGGGCAACCAGCAGTAGAACGAGGCCGGCGAGGGTCCACAGGGGCCAACTGTATCGACGCTTCATGGCGGCAAATCTCTTGCGGTGTAAAGCGATTGACTGCTCTGGTAACCGGACGTTCGACTGACTGGACGACCACGGGTAACAGGCATACCTTGGAGGGCTAATTCAACGCGGTATAAGGACCCAGCCATGAGCCGTATTTTCGCTGACAACGCCCATTCCATTGGCAATACGCCGCTGGTGCAGATCAACCGTATCGCTCCGCGCGGCGTCACCATCCTGGCCAAGATCGAAGGGCGCAACCCCGGTTATTCGGTCAAGTGCCGGATCGGCGCGAACATGATCTGGGAGGCCGAAAGCAGCGGTAAACTCAAGCCCGGCATGACCATCATCGAACCGACTTCGGGCAACACCGGCATCGGCCTGGCGTTCGTTGCCGCCGCCCGCGGTTACCGGCTGGTGCTGACCATGCCGGCGTCCATGAGCATCGAACGGCGCAAGGTGCTTAAAGCCCTTGGCGCCGAACTGGTGTTGACGGAACCGGCCAAAGGCATGAAAGGCGCAATCGAGAAGGCCGCCGAAATCCTCGCCAGTGATCCATCGACCTACTACATGCCGGCGCAGTTCGAAAACCCGGCCAACCCGGCCATTCACGAAAAAACCACCGGGCCGGAAATCTGGAACGACACCGACGGCGCAGTCGACGTACTGGTGGCGGGCGTCGGGACAGGTGGAACCATTACCGGCGTTTCGCGGTATATCAAGAATACCCAGGGCAAACCGATTATCTCGGTGGCGGTGGAGCCGTTGGTGTCTCCAGTGATTACCCAGACGATTGCCGGGGAAGAGATCAAACCGAGCCCTCACAAAATCCAGGGCATCGGCGCTGGTTTTGTGCCGAAGAACCTGGATCTGTCGATGGTCGATCGGGTGGAGCTGGTCAGCGACGATGAGTCCAAGGCGATGGCCCTGCGCCTGATGCAGGAAGAAGGGATTTTGAGCGGTATCTCGTGCGGCGCTGCCATGGCGGTGGCTGTGCGGCTGGCCGAAACCCCGGAAATGCAGGGCAAGACCATCGTGGTGATCCTGCCCGACTCGGGCGAACGCTACCTGTCGAGCATGCTGTTCAGTGATCTGTTTACCGAGCAGGAAACTCAGCAATAAAGATAAAAGATCGCAGCCTTCGGCAGCTCCTACAGATGTGTACAGGAACACGGTCGATGTAGGAGCTGGCGCAGCCTGCGATCTTTTGATCTTGTTTTTTAATCCGGTGTGAGAGGGGGTCGATTCATGTCAGCCCCCGTTCAGGAACCTTGTGTTAATAAGGGGTTATTGCGTAATTCTTAACACTGAATGTTGAGTCAGGTGGGTTTTCCCCGAGGCCGGTAATGTTGATAATGGCCGACTGCCACGTCGGGTAAATGGCGTTGTGCAAAGTTACCTACTATCAAGGAGTTGTAGATGAGCTTTTCCTTCGTCGCGAAGGCTTCGGTGTTGTTGCTGTTCCTCGGCAGCACGCTCTATGTGCACTTGCGTGGCAAGGCGCGTTTGCCGGTCCTGCGTCAGTTCGTCAACCACTCGGCTCTGTTTGCACCCTATAACGCCTTGATGTACCTGTTCTCCGGTGTACCTTCCAAACCCTACCTGGACCGCAGCAAGTTCCCTGAACTTGATGTGCTCAGGGACAATTGGGAAGTTATCCGCGACGAAGCCATGCACTTGTTTGACGAGGGCTATATTCGCGCCGCCGAAAAGAACAACGACGCCGGTTTCGGTTCGTTCTTCAAGAAAGGCTGGAAGCGTTTCTACCTCAAGTGGTACGACAAACCATTGCCATCGGCCGAAACCTTGTGCCCGAAAACCGTGGCGTTGGTCAGCAGTATTCCCAACGTCAAAGGCGCCATGTTTGCGTTGCTGCCCGCTGGCAGTCACCTCAACCCGCATCGCGATCCGTTCGCCGGTTCTTTGCGTTATCACTTGGGGCTGTCGACGCCGAACTCCGATCATTGCCGCATCTTCGTCGACGGTCAGGTTTATGCCTGGCGTGATGGGGAAGACGTTATGTTCGATGAAACCTACGTGCACTGGGTCAAGAACGAAACCGGGCAACCCCGGGTCATCCTGTTTTGCGACATCGAGCGACCGATGAGCAACCGCCTCATGACCCGTATCAACCGCTGGATCAGCGGCTTGCTGGGGCGCGCCACTGCACCCCAGAACCTTGACGATGAACGCGTTGGCGGGATCAACCAGGTCTATGCCTGGAGCAAGTGCTTCAGCGACAAATTCAGCGGTGCGGTCAAACAGTGGAAGCGTCGCAATCCCAAGGCCTACCGCGTACTGCGGCCGGTGCTGGCGGTGGTGGTGTTGACGTTGTTGGGGTATTGGCTGTTTGGTTGAGGGCCGGCCACGGGATGAAAAGCCGCTCCTTGGGGGTAATGCCAGTCAGTTAAGCGCAATCCCTGTGGGAGCGGGCTTGCTCGCGAAGACGGCGGCACAGTAAACATTGATGTCGCCTGACACACCGCCTTCGCGAGCAAGCCCGCTCCCACAGGGATCGTGCCAGACTCTTAGTCATTGCAATCCATGTCACACGCTGGTTATAGTCGGCGCTCGGTGGTTTCCTGAACCACCCCTTCACCCATCAAAAAAGATCAGCCCATGCCAGCTTCCCCCATCAATGCGGTAGTCGATTCAGCGGTCAACGCTGGCGTCGTGCCGTGCGGGAATCAGCAGCCTGCGCAGATCAGTCATTACCCCCCACCTGTCAGTAGCTCGCCGGTGTGCGCAGTCGTATCACCGCCAGGCGTTGGCTTTTCGGGCTGATCAGCTTTTCTGCTGTTCCCATGCCCGTCTGAAAAAGCGCCCGCCTGAAAAAACTACTGAATTTCAGCCTCGGCTGAGTTGGCTTTTTGCCTGACTACAGGTGGTATTCATGTTTGTCCTTTCGAAAAAATCCGCGCTCGCGGCGGCGTCCACGAGCCTGTTCGTTTTGCTGTGGAGCAGCGGGGCGATCTTCTCCAAATGGGGCCTGGCCCATGCATCACCCTTTGCCTTTCTGCTGATTCGCTTCGCCATTGCCTTGTGCGGGCTGGTGCTATTGATGCCGTTGCTCAAGCTGAAACTGCCCAAGGGCGGCAAGCCGATGTTGTATGCGATGGCCACGGGTGTGGTGTTGCTGGGCGCTTATCAGATTTTCTATCTGCTGGCCCTGGACCTGAAAGTCACGCCGGGCGTGATGGCAACCATCATGGGCGTTCAACCGATTCTCACCGTAGTGATCATGGAGCGGCATCGATCAATAAGCCGGATGTTCGGTCTGGCGCTAGGCTTGGCCGGATTGATCATGGTGGTCTATCAGGGCATCGGTCTGGCTGGCATGTCGTTGGCCGGGATGCTCTTCGGTCTGTTGGCGCTGGCGAGCATGACGTTCGGTTCGATCATGCAGAAACGCATCACCGACAATCCCCTCGGCACACTGCCGGTGCAGTACCTGGCGGGGTTGTTGCTCTGCGGGATATTCGTGCCGTTCCAGCCGTTTCACGTCGAACACAGTACCGGGTTCATCGTGCCGGTGTTGTGGATGGGACTGGTGGTATCGGTGCTGGCGACGCTGCTGCTGTATCGACTGATTGCACGAGGCAATCTGGTGAATGTCACCAGCCTGTTTTACCTGGTGCCGGCGGTAACGGCGGTCATGGACTACCTGATTTTTGGCAACCGTCTGGCGGCGTTGAGCATGCTCGGCATGCTGCTGATCATCGTCGGCCTGGTGTTTGTGTTCCGTAAGAGCGCTTGAAACCGAAAGGCCCGGGGCATGAGCTCCGGGCCTTGTTTAACTGGCAGCCACCTCAGCCGTCTTCACCACCGCTGGCTTCAACACCAGCCACAACGCCACCGCAATCAACACCCCGCCATAAAGGTGCGCCATCGACAGCGGCTCATCCAGCAACAGCGCCCCCCACAACACACCAAACGGCGGAATCATGAAGGTTACGGTCATGGATTTCACCGGGCCAACCGAAGTCAACAAACGGAAGTAAATAATGTAGGCAAAGGCCGTGCAGACCAAACCTAACCCCAGCAACGACAACCAGACATTCCAGCCGCCCCAGCTCGCCGGTGGCTGGCTGATCACGCTGTAGCCAAACAGCGGCAGCAGCAACAACGTCGCGCCGAGCATGCTGCCCAGCGCCGAAAGGCGACTGTCGAGGCCGCCGGCATGGTCGAGCCAGCGTCGGGCGAGGAACCCGGCAAAGCCATAGCAGGTGGTGGCCATCAGGCACGCCAGTGCGCCCATCAGCAGTTCCATGTTGAACGCCACCGGACCCGCACGGGTGAGGATGCCGACGCCGAACAGGCCGAGAAATACTCCGCCCAACTTGGCGGCGGTGAGTTTTTCATGGAAAAACAGGCCGCCGATCAGTACCCCCATCAAAGGCGTGGTGGCGTTGAAAATCGCCGAATAACCGGCCGGTAGCACTTGGGCGGCCACAGAGTAGAGGGTTGCTGGAATCCCGGAGTTGATCAGCCCGAGCAGCATCACCGTCTTGAGTTTGCCTTTGAAATCCCAGCTGATGCGCATCAGCCCAAGGATCACCAGCAGCCCGACGGCGGCAATCGACACGCGAAAAAAAGCAGTGGGGATTGTGCCAATCACTGGGGCAATAACGCGCATGAACAGAAAGCTCGCACCCCAAATGGCGGCAAGCGACAACATACGCAGGATATCGACGGGGTTCACAGCACTTTCCTTCCTTGATTGGCGCGCAAGTGTCGCGCCAGTCAGGGCACAAGGCAATGGTTGCGTTGCGTCACGCAGGGCCACTAAGCTCAGGCTCCAACGATAAGAACAGCCGCCGAGGTTTTACCTATGCCGCAGCAATGGCCAGCCGCCGACATCGCCCGAATGATCCTCGATGGCTTTGACGATTACCGCGAGCATTTCCGTCAGATCACCGACGGCGCCCGAGCCCGCTTCGAGCAGGCTCAATGGCAGGAGACGCAAGTCGCGTCGGCGGCGCGAATCAACCTCTATGAAGAAAAGGTCGGCGAAACGGTCGGGCGCTTGCATGTGTCGTTCGAGACCGATGTGCTGATGGACGTCAGCAACTGGCCGTTGGTCAAGAGCGCTTACATCAGCCTGATCGACCTGCGTTTCGACGATGAACTGTCCGAGACCTGGTACAACTCGATTTTCTGCGGGCTGTTCAGCCACGACCTGATCAGCGATGGCTGCATGTTCATCCACACCACGCGGCCGAGCCTGCGCCGCGCCCGGGCCGCGCAAACCCGCACCTACAAGCCGCATGGACAGTTATCGGGCATGCTCACGAGCATCTTTGCCGACTACCGCTTCAGTGAGGATTACGCTGATTTGCCAGGCGACCTGCGTCGCCTCGAAGTGCAATTGCGTGAGAATCTGCCGGACTGGGTCTGCAAGGATCCGGAACTGAGTGTGGAGCTGTTTTCCTCGGTGCTTTACCGCAACAAGGGCGCCTATCTGGTGGGGCGCATTTACACCCAGGACGAACAGTGGCCGCTGGTGATTCCGCTGCTGCACCGCGAAGGTCGGGGCATCCAGATCGATGCGCTGATCACTGACGAGGCGGAGGTGTCGATCATCTTCTCCTTCACCCGTTCGTACTTCATGGTCGATGTGCCGGTGCCGGCGGAATTCATCGGCTTTCTCAAACGCATCCTGCCGGGCAAGCACATCGCCGAGCTGTACACCTCGATCGGCTTCTACAAGCATGGCAAGTCCGAGTTTTACCGGGCGCTGATCAATCACCTGGCCAACACCGACGATCAGTTCATCATGGCCCCCGGTGTACGCGGCATGGTCATGAGCGTGTTTACCCTGCCGGGCTTCAACACCGTTTTCAAGATCATCAAGGACCGCTTCTCTCCGTCGAAAAACGTCGATCGCGCCACGGTGATCGAAAAGTATCGCCTGGTGAAAAGTGTCGACCGGGTCGGGCGCATGGCCGATACCCAAGAGTTCGCCGACTTCCGTTTCCCGTTGAGCAAGTTCGAGCCGGCGTGCCTGGAGGAATTGCTTGAAGTGGCAGCGTCCACGGTGTCACTGGAAGGTGACACGGTGCTGATCCGCCACTGCTGGACCGAACGACGGATGACACCGTTGAACCTCTATCTGGAACACGCCAACGAGGCACAGGTTCGCGAGGCGCTGGAGGATTACGGTCTGGCGATCAAGCAACTGGCGGCGGCGAACATTTTCCCCGGCGACATGTTGCTGAAAAACTTTGGCGTCACCCGTCACGGTCGTGTGGTGTTTTATGACTACGACGAGATCTGCTTCCTGACCGAAGCCAACTTCCGCCACATCCCGCAACCGCGTACACCGGAAGACGAAATGGCCTCCGAACCGTGGTACTCGATCGGGCCACTGGATGTATTCCCCGAGGAATTTCCACCGTTTCTGTTTGCCGATTCGGGGCAACGACGGTTGTTCGATCAGTTGCATGGGGAGTTGTACAACGCTGATTACTGGAAGAGTTTGCAGGAGGCAATTCGGGCGGGGAAGGTGATTGATGTGTTCCCGTATCGCCGCAAAGGCCTTGATAACGAATAGCCCACAACACCACACCGGACACTGATCATTCCCACGCTCCGCGTGGGAATGCAGCAAGGGACGCTCTGCGTCCCAAGAGCGGACGCGGAGCGTCCGGGGAGGCATTCCCACGCGGAGCGTGGGAACGATCACATGGGAGCGCAAATCTGCGACAATCCGCCCCCTGCGCCACTAGACGACTTTTGCGTACCTGATGACTGACGAATCGCCTTCAATCGACAAACTGCTGAAAAACCTCGATCACGCCATGCTCGCCGACCGCCACCGGCTGCGGCGGCAGTTGCTTGAGCTGCGCAAGAAACCTGACGAGGCCAAACTGGCCCAGTGGGTGACGCGCACGCAGGCGTCCTGTGATCAGGTGTTGGCGCGGCGCGCCAGCCTGCCGGTGATTCGTTACGACGACAGCCTGCCGATCGCCGCCAAGCGCGACGAAATCAAAGAGGCGCTGCTCAAGCATCAGGTGCTGATCATTGCCGGCGAAACCGGGTCGGGTAAAACCACCCAGCTGCCGAAAATCTGCCTGGAAATCGGTCGCGGCCAGCACGGTCTGATCGGCCACACCCAGCCCCGTCGAATCGCCGCGCGCAGCGTGGCGAGCCGGGTCGCTGAAGAATTGGCGACGCCGTTGGGCGGGCTGGTCGGTTATCAGGTGCGGTTCGAGGATCAAAGCGATTCCAACACCCTGATCAAGCTGATGACCGACGGCATCCTGCTGGCGGAAACCCAGAACGACCGCTACCTCGAGCGCTACGACACGATCATCGTCGACGAAGCCCACGAACGCAGCCTGAACATCGACTTCCTGCTCGGTTACCTGAAAACCCTGCTGCCACGTCGTCCGGACCTGAAAGTCATCATCACCTCGGCGACCATCGACCTGGAGCGTTTTTCCAAGCACTTCGACGATGCGCCAATCGTCGAAGTCTCCGGTCGCACCTTCCCGGTGGAAACCTGGTATCGCCCACTGACCCTGGAGCAGGACGAGGAGGGCAACCGTGTCGAGGATGACCTGACCGTGGATCAGGCGATCCTCGCTACCCTCGACGAAATTGCCGCGTTCGAACGCAGCGAGCGCAAGAGTCCAGGCGATGTGTTGGTGTTCCTGCCCGGCGAGCGCGAGATTCGCGATGCGGCGGACATGCTGCGCAAGGCCCAGCTCAAACACACCGAGATTCTGCCATTATACGCACGGCTGTCGCCGGCCGAGCAGCAGCGGATTTTCCAGTCGCACCCCGGGCGTCGCGTGGTACTGGCGACCAACGTCGCCGAAACCTCGCTGACGGTGCCGGGCATTCGTTACGTGATCGACAGCGGTACCGCGCGCATCAGCCGTTACAGCTATCGCGCCAAGGTTCAGCGCCTGCCCATCGAAGCGGTTTCCCAGGCCAGTGCCAACCAGCGCAAAGGTCGTTGCGGACGGGTCGAACCGGGCATTTGTATCCGCCTCTACAGCGAAGAAGATTTCATCGGTCGGCCGGAATTCACCGATCCGGAAATCCTGCGTACCAACCTCGCAGCAGTCATTTTGCAGATGCTTCATCTGCGCCTCGGCGAGATCACCGATTTCCCGTTTATCGAGCCGCCGGATGGCAAAGCCATCAGCGACGGTTTCAACCTGCTGCAAGAGCTCTCAGCGGTGGACCGCAACAGTCAGTTGACGCCGCTCGGTCGCCAACTGGCGCGGCTGCCGGTGGACCCGCGCATGGGCCGCATGCTGCTGGAAGCGGCGAAACTTGGCAGCTTGCAGGAAGTGCTGATCGTCGCCAGCGCCATGTCGATTCAGGACCCGCGCGAACGTCCGCCGGAGCGTCAACAAGCGGCCGATCAGGCTCACGCCCAGTGGAAAGACGTGGACTCGGACTTCGCCGGGCTGGTTAATCTGTGGCGTGGTTTTGAAGAGCAGCGCCAGGCCCTGACGGCCAGTCCGCTGCGCAACTGGTGTCGCAAGAACTTCCTCAATTACCTGCGCCTGCGTGAGTGGCGCGACTCCCATCGTCAGTTGAGCCTGATCTGCCGCGACATGCAGTTGAGCCTCAACAAAGAGCCGGCGGATTACCCGAAACTGCACAAAGCCGTGCTCTCCGGATTGCTCAGCCAGATCGGCCAGAAAACCGAAGACGGCGACTACCTCGGTGCCCGTCAGCGGCGCTTCTGGATTCACCCGTCGTCGGGCCTGGGCAAGAAGCGTCCACAATGGCTGATGACCGCCGAACTGGTGGAAACCACCAAGCTCTACGCGCGGATGGTCGCCAAGATCGACGCTGACTGGATCGAGCCGCTGGCCGGGCACCTGATCAAGAAAAATCACTTCGAACCCCACTGGGAGAAGAAGCGTGGTCAGGTCGTGGCCTTCGAGCAAATCACCCTGTTCGGGCTGATCGTGGTCGGTCGCCGACCGGTGCATTACGGGCCGATCGACCCGGTGGTGTCTCGTGAGTTTTTCATTCGCGAAGGCCTGGTGCGCGGCGAGATTCAATCCAAAGCCAAGTGCCTGACGGCCAACCAACAACTGCTGGAACAGCTCGACGAACTGGAAGCCAAGGCGCGCCGCCGCGACATCCTCGCCGACGAAGAAACCTTGTTCGCCTTCTACGATGCGCGACTGCCAGCAGAGATCCACCAGACCGCGACCTTCGACAGCTGGTACCGGGTCAACAGTCAGAAAGACCCGCAGCTGCTGATCATGCGCGAAGAAGACGTGCTGGCTCGCGAAGCCAGTGAAGTCACAGCCGCGCATTATCCGGACACCCTGCACATCGGCGATCTGGAACTGGCGCTGAGTTATCACTTCGAACCCAACCATCCTCGCGACGGCGTGACCTTGCGCGTGCCGGCACCGCTGTTGCCGATGCTACCGCCGGAACGTCTGGAATGGCTGGTGCCGGGCGTAATCGAGGCCAAGTGCATTGCGTTGGTGCGCAACCTGCCCAAGGCCCTGCGCAAGAATTTCGTGCCGGTGCCGGACTTCGTCAAAGCCGCATTGCAGCGCATCACGTTTGCCGAGGGCTCGCTGCCTTTGGCGCTGGGCCGCGAGTTGCTGCGCATGACCGGCGCGCGGGTCAGCGATGAGGCGTGGGCCGAAGCTTCGCAGCAGGTCGAAAGCCATTTGCGGATGAACCTGGAAATCGTCGACGGTCAGGGCAAGTTCCTCGGTGAAGGTCGTGACTTGGCCGAGCTGACCGCACGCTTTGCCGAGGCCAGTCAGGCTGCGTTGGCGGTGCCGCAAACGGCGAAGAGCCAACAACCGGTGGAGCCGAAAGTCTTTGCCGCCGTGGCTGAGAAAACCCAGCAGAAAATCGCCGGGCTATCGATGACGGTGTATCCGGCGCTGGTGGAAGAGGGCGGCACCGTCAAGGAAGGTCGATTCTCGACCCCGGCCGAAGCCGAGTTCCAGCATCGCCGGGCCTTGCAGCGTTTGCTGATGCAGCAACTGGCGGAACCGGCGAAGTTCCTGCGCGGCAAGTTGCCGGGGCTGACCGAGTTGGGCCTGATGTACCGCGACATGGGGCGTGTCGACAGCCTGGTGGAAGATATTCTGCTGGCCAGTCTCGACAGCTGCATCCTCGACGGCGAAGACCCGTTGCCACGCGATGGCGCCGGACTGGCGTCGCTGGCTGAGCGTAAACGCGGTGGCTGGACCGAGCACGCCGAACGGTTGGCCAAGCTGACGCTGGAGATTCTCAAGCTGTGGCACGGCTTGCAAAAACGCTTCAAGGGCAAGATCGACCTGGCGCAAGCCGTGGCCTTGAACGACATCAAGCAGCAGCTCAGCCATCTGGTGTATCCGGGGTTCGTGCGTGAAACGCCGATGCCGTGGCTCAAGGAGCTGCCGCGTTACCTCAAGGCTGTCGAGCAACGCTTCGAAAAACTTGGCGCTCAGGTGCAGAAGGACCGAGTCTGGAGCGGTGAATTGTCCGGCCTCTGGGCTCAATACCAGACCCGCGCTAACAAACACGCCCAGGAAGGCAAGCGCGATCCGCAGCTCGAACTCTATCGCTGGTGGCTGGAGGAGTACCGGGTCTCGCTGTTCGCGCAGCAATTGGGGACCAAGGTGCCGATCTCCGACAAGCGCCTGAACAAGCAATGGAGTCAGGTCGAGCCGTAAAACCCGATCTCCTTGATCTCCTGCGGTCTACTGTAGGAGCTGCCGAAGGCTGCGATCTTTTGATCTTTTGGTGTCGCGACAAAGAAAGATCAAAAGATCGCAGCCTTCGGCAGCTCCTACCCGGTACTGCATTACATCGCGTGCTCCAGCAAAAGGCGCCAAAAGCCAACGTTTATGGCAAACTTCGCGCCTATAAACGCCAGCCCCGCGGTTTTGAGCCTTCACGGGCCGGGCGGATCGGAATAAAGCGATGCCAGGTTTGCGTCCGGAACCTGGAATAGACCCTTTGTGTGTTGGTACGTCGGTGCCAGCGCTTTCTGCCTGAACGGATTAGAGAAACGACCATGCATAATGTCGTCATCAGCGGCACCGGCCTGTATACCCCGGCCAACAGCATTTCCAATGAAGAGCTGGTGCAGTCTTTCAACGCTTACGTCGCGCTGTTCAACGCCGACAACGCCGAAGCCATCGCGCGCGGCGAAATCCAGGCATTGACCGAGTCCAGCGCCGCGTTCATCGAAAAAGCGTCCGGCATCAAAAGCCGCTTTGTCATGGACAAGGACGGCATCCTCGACCCGCAACGCATGGCACCACGCTTGCCCGAGCGTTCGAATGACGAGTGGTCGGTGCTTTGCCAGATGGCTATCGGTGCGGCCGAGCAAGCCTTGCTGCGCGCCGGCAAGACCGCCGCTGACATCGACGGTGTGATCGTCGCCTGCTCCAACCTGCAACGCGCCTACCCGGCCATCGCCATCGAAGTCCAGGAAGCGTTGGGTATTCAGGGGTTCGGTTTCGACATGAACGTCGCCTGTTCCTCGGCGACCTTCGGCATCCAGGCTGCGGCCAACAGCGTGCAACTGGGCCAGGCCCGGGCGATCCTGATGGTCAACCCGGAAGTCTGCACCGGTCACCTGAATTTCCGTGACCGCGACAGCCACTTCATCTTCGGCGACGCCGCCACCGCGGTAATCATCGAACGTGCGGATCTCGCGACGTCCAAGTACCAGTTCGACGTGGTCAGCACCAAACTGCTGACCAAGTTCTCCAACAACATCCGCAACAACTTCGGCTTCCTCAACCGCGCCGCGGAAGAGGGCATCGGTGCCCCCGACAAACTGTTCGTCCAGGAAGGCCGCAAGGTGTTCCGCGATGTCTGCCCGATGGTCGCCGAGCTGATCGCCACGCACCTGGAAGAAAACCAGCTCAACGTCAGCGACGTGAAGCGCTTCTGGCTGCACCAGGCCAACCTCAGCATGAACCACCTGATCGTCAAGAAGCTGCTGGGCCGCGAAGCCACCGAAGAAGAAGCGCCGGTGATTCTCGACACCTATGCCAACACCAGTTCGGCCGGTTCGGTGATTTCGTTTCACAAAAATCAGGACGATCTGGTCAGCGGTTCGCTGGCTGTACTCAGCTCGTTCGGCGCTGGCTACTCGATCGGTAGCGTGATTCTGCGTAAACGCTGAGTTCGCTCTGATTGTGGCGAGGGGGCTTGCCCCGCTTTTCGTAGGAGCCAGGCTTACCGGCGAAGGCGTTCTTCAGGGCGCCTTCGCCGGCAAGCCTGGCTCCTACACTGACGTTGGGGCAAGCCCCTCGCCACAATACCGGTGGTTCTGAAACGAGGTTTGCATGGCCGCAGCTGACGACACCCTATTGCTCGAACGCCTGCTGGCGGGCGAACAGAGGGCTTTCAAGGAACTGGTCAGCACTTACCAGAGCGCCATGCGCGCGGTGGCTTATGCCATCGTCGGCAACCGACACGTCGACGAGGTGGTCCAGGATGCCTGGCTGTCGGTGGTGCGCAATCTCGGCGGGTTTGAGGGGCGTTCGAGCCTCAAGACCTGGCTCCTGACCATCACTGCCAACTCGGCGAAAAGCCGTTATAAGCAAAACCGCCGGGAAGTGTTGCTCGATGACCTGCCGTCGCCTCACGGCACGCTCGATGACGATCGTTTTTCATCGACTGATGGTCATTGGCTGGTGGCGCCGTACGCTTGGCATCAGGACACGCCAGAGGCTCTATTGACCGAAAACGAACTGCGCGAATGTCTGGAGCACACACTGCTCAGCCTGTCGGAACTGCAAAGCAGTGTGTTGCTGTTACGCGAGCGACAAGGGCTGGAGCTGGAGGAGATCTGTAATCTTCTGGAGCTCTCGCTCTCCAATGTTCGTGTGCTGCTGCATCGGGCACGGTTGAAGGTCTTTGCGACCGTGGAGCATTTTGAGGAAACCGGCGAATGTTGACCTGCAAGGAACAAGTGGCGCGCTCCAGCGATTATCTCGATGGCCAGTTGAGTTTTCGCGAGCGGCTGATGGTGCGGCATCATTTGATGTTCTGCCCCAATTGCCGACGGTTCATTCGGCAGATGCGGTTGATGCAGGCCACCCTGAAGGTGATGCCCGAGCCGCCTGTAGCTGACCTGGATGCGCTGGCCGAACGGCTTGCCAATGAACATCTGAAGAACAAATCGTAGTTTTCCCGCCCGTAACACACCCCTTCAGCCGCTCTAACTTGCGGCTTGTAGCTCATCTCTTGCGGCTGCTTTTCTGTTATTTCGATTCGAAGTAAAAAAGTTCCCCTGTCATAAAATCTTTATCTATCAGCAACCCGGCTGAAATACCCCGCCTCCAAGATTCCCTCCCAACACAAGCGGGCCAGACCCGCGTGTTTCCAAGCTACAGACCACCAATTAGGGGAACTCTTCGATGATCCGTAAGCACTTCGCCGGTTTTGCCGCCAGCGCATTGGCCATGGCAGTAACCGCCCAGGCTTTCGCTGGCACCGTCACCACTGACGGCGCCGATATCGTAGTCAAAACCAAGGGCGGCCTCGAAGTCGCCACCACCGATAAAGAATTCAGCTTCAAACTCGGCGGTCGCTTGCAGGCTGACTACAGCCAGTTCGATGGCGTCTACACCAGAAACGGCGATACCGCTGACGCGGCCTACATCCGTCGTGGCTTCCTGGAATTGTCTGGTGTGCTGTACACGGATTGGGCTTACACCATCAACTACGACTTCTCCCACAACAGCGGTGATTCCGACAACGGTTACTTCGACGAAGCGTCGTTGGCCTACAACGGCTTCAAACCGGTCTCGATCAAAGTCGGTCGTTTCGACCCGGACTTCGGCCTGGAAAAAGCCACCAGCTCCAAGTGGGTCACCGCGCCAGAGCGCAACATGGCGTACGACATGGTCGATTGGGCGAACAGCCACCAGAATGGTCTGGGCCTGCAAGCCTCCAGCACCTTCGCTGATTCGTTCTACGCATCCGCTGGCGTGTTCAGCAAAGACACCGACGATACCGATGGCAACAGCGTCAAACAGGTCAACGGCCGCTTTGTATTCGCGCCGATGCATGACGCCGGCAACGTGCTGCACTTCGGTGTGAACGTGGCTTCCCGTGATGTCTCCGACACCGCCTTCGATTCCCGTTATCGCACCCGCATGGGCATGCGCGGCGTTGAAACCCTCGGCGGCAACGATGCTGGCACCAACGGCAACCGTCCGGTGCTGGGCGGCAGTTCCACTTCGGCTGCCGGCTCCTATGACCGTGACGATGCTTACGGCCTGGAAGCCGCATTCGCCATGGGCCCGGCCTCGATCCAGGGTGAATACGTCGCCCGCAAAACCAAGGCCGATGCCAGCAACCTTGAAGACATCAAGGGTCACGGTTTCTACGTTCAGGGTGCCTACACCCTCACCGGCGAAGCCCGTGGCTATAAAGTCGGCAAGTTCGACGCGATCAAGCCAGCCAACAAATCCATCGGCGCCTGGGAGCTGTTCTATCGTTACGACAGCCTGACCGTCGAAGACGACAACATCACCACCGCCAGCCTGACCCGCGATGTCGGCGATGCCGAAGCCCAAGTGCACACCCTGGGCGTCAACTGGTACGCCAACGAAGCGGTGAAAATCACTGGCGCCTACCTCAAGGCCAAGACTGACAACGTGACCAATGCCACGGCTGCCAGCGGTACTACCCCGGCACGTCGTACCGGTGATGACAGCGGTGACGGCTTCGTGGTCCGCGCTCAATACGTGTTCTAAATCGCAGTAAGCGCTGTACGAGCTCTTTCTTCATCCGTTAAAGCTCCTCTCGTTTAACCCCGCTTCGGCGGGGTTTTTTTTGTTTCGGGTTAGCCAATCAGATAAGCGATACTCGTCCCATCTGTAGAAAATGATGGTTGGGATGCTAATGCCGCTGCAAAGTCTGGAACGTCTGTCCGAAATCGCGCCGCACACCTGGGACGCGCTGGTACCGGAAACTCAGCCGTTTCTGCGCCATGCTTTTCTGAGTGCGCTGGAAGACAGCGGCAGCCTCGGCCCGCATTCCGGCTGGCAGCCCGAGCATTTGCTGCATGTTGAAGGCGATCGCCTGATCGCCGCGCTGCCCAGTTACCGCAAATGGCATTCCTACGGCGAGTATGTGTTCGACCATGCCTGGGCCGAAGCCTGTGAGCGTGCCGGCATCGACTACTACCCCAAGCTGTTGACGGCGGTGCCGTTCAGCCCGGTCAGCGGGCCGCGATTGCTGGCGGCGACGATCGAGGACGGTTTCGAACTCCTGCAGAGCCTGCCGGGTTATCTGGAGATCGAAGGACTCTCCAGCGCCCATATCAACTTCACCGATCCATTCACCGACGCGGCATTGGCCGAACAGCCTGGCTGGTTGCAGCGCATTGGCTGTCAGTACCATTGGCAGAATCGCGGTTATCGGGATTTTCAGGACTTCCTCGACGCCCTCAGTTCGCGCAAGCGCAAGCAAATGCGCAAGGAACGTGAGCAAGTGGCGGGGCAGGGCATCGACTTCGAATGGCTGGAAGGACGACAACTGGATCAGGCGCAGTGGGACTTTGTGTATGCCTGCTACGCCAATACCTACGCGGTGCGTCGGCAAGCGCCGTACCTGACGCGGGAATTTTTCAGTCTGTTGGCCGAGCGAATGCCCGAATCGATCCGTGTGGTGCTGGCCAATCAAGGCTCACGACCGGTGGCCATGGCCTTCAGTCTGGTCGGAGGCGACAGCTTTTATGGTCGTTACTGGGGCTGCCTGGCAGAGTTCGATCGCCTGCATTTCGAGACCTGTTTCTATCAGGGCATGGATTACGCGATTGCCCATGGTTTTCAGCGTTTTGATGCTGGCGCGCAGGGTGAGCACAAGTTGATTCGCGGGTTCGAACCGGTGATCACCCATTCCTGGCATTACCTGCGCCACCCGGGTTTGAAGTCGGCGGTGAAAGACTTCCTTGAGCGTGAGCGGGTCGGGGTCATGGGGTATGCAGAAGAAGCGAAGACCGCCTTGCCCTACCGACAAGGCTGATCTTCGCGTTATGTCCCTTGTTAGCTGTCCTCTTTACCCAGCCAGCGATACATCACGCCGCCGATGACCGCACCCAGGATCGGCGCGAGCCAGAACAGCCACAGTTGTTGAATCGCCCAACCGCCGACAATCAGCGCCGGGCCCGTACTGCGGGCCGGGTTCACCGAGGTATTGGTGACCGGAATCGAGATCAGGTGGATCAGGGTCAGCGCCAGGCCGATGGCGATGGGCGCCAGTCCGGCCGGGGCGCGTTTGTCGGTGGCGCCGAGAATGATCAGGATGAACATGGCGGTCATCACCAGTTCACTGACAAAACCCGCCGCCATCGAATAGCCGCCGGGGGAGTGTTCGCCGTAGCCGTTGGATGCAAGGCCGCTGGACAGCTCGAAGCCGGGTTTACCGCTGGCGATGAAGTACAGCAGAGCCGCTGCGATGATCGCGCCAATCACCTGGGCGATGATGTAGGCGGGCAGTTCTTTGGCAGGGAATCGTCCGCCGACCACCAGCCCGACCGAAACCGCAGGGTTGAGATGACAGCCCGAAATGTGGCCGATGGCGAAGGCCATCGTCAGCACCGTCAAACCGAATGCAAAGGACACCCCCAGCAAACCGATCCCCACGTCTGGAAACGCCGCCGCCAGGACCGCACTGCCGCACCCCCCTAACACCAACCAGAACGTTCCCACCAATTCTGTAGCCGAGCGTTTGAACAAAGACATAGCGAATTTCCCTGTCGAGATAACACTGTCGTTGTGCATCCAGCAGATGGACTACAGAACCATCTCCAGAACCTTGCCTGAGTACAGCAGGGTTTTAATGAAATTCCAGTGACCATAAAAAACCGTCAGCGCCCGTACTTAATAGGGTTATGGCGGTTATCGCAGATCCAATGTGCGGACTCATGTGGCGAGGGGGCTTGCCCCCATTGGGGCGCGAAGCACCCCTAAAACCAGTCACCGCGATATTGAAATTAGAAAGCGGTGACTGGTTTTACGACTGCTGCGCAGTCGAACGGGGGCAAGCCCCCTCGCCACAACTCGCTCCCCCAGTGGCTAGTCGTCGTGTCAGTAGAGGCTATCCCGTACTCTCACCGGTGCTTCCCGGTCATACGCCTCGGCATCGAACTGCCCATCGTTCAGGCGCTTGTGAAACGCCCCGGCGGTCGGCAGCGCAGAGCGTTCGAGGTGTTTCTGCGGGTTCCACAAATCCGAACGCACTATCGCTTTCGAGCAGTGGAAATACGCCGCTTGCACCGTCACCAGCATCACCGTGCGTGCCGGTTTGCCGTTGACTGCAAAACTCTCCAGCAACTCGGGCTCGGCGCTGATCTGCGCCGTGCCATTGACCCGCAATGTCTCGCCAATCCCGGGAATGATGAACAGCAGCGATACCCGCGAGTCGAGCACGACATTGCGCAGCGTGTCGATGCGGTTGTTGCCCGGTCGATCCGGAATCGCCAGCGTGCGTTCATCGACGATCCGCACGAAACCCGGCGTATCGCCACGCGGCGAGCCGTCCATGCCGTCGGGGCCGACCGAGCTGATAATCACCAGTGGCGAGGCGCGGACCATCGCCTGATAGTCCTCGTTCAGAAACGGGATCTGCTTGCGCACGGCGCGGTCATGGGGCAGGCCGTAGATCGCTTCCAGCGCTTCGATTGAATTCAACATCGTTCATCCCTCTACGAATCAGAAAACCAACCCCATGCGCCGCTCATAACCGATCCGGCCTTTGTACGCTTCGCCGCTGTCGACAAAGCCATATTTGGCATACAGCGCGATGGCCGACTCATTGTCCGCATCCACCGACAACTCCAGCCCTTTGATTTCCGGCCAGGCCTGGCGCGCAACCTCGGGCAGGGCTTGCAGGCAGGCTTTGCCATAGCCTTTGCCCTGTGCGCGGCGA
The DNA here is from genome assembly GCF_032424305.1 of Pseudomonas sp. JV414. Taxonomy (NCBI): domain Bacteria; kingdom Pseudomonadati; phylum Pseudomonadota; class Gammaproteobacteria; order Pseudomonadales; family Pseudomonadaceae; genus Pseudomonas; species Pseudomonas sp. JV414. Next base: position 324,748 of record NZ_VYKC01000021.1, read on the forward strand.
TCGACTTGCAGGGCGTGCAGGGTGGCGCTGTGTTCATCGGCCCAGGCCGGCAGCACCGGCGGGCGCTTGAGCAGCAGGAAGGCCACCGGAACATCCTCCACCAGTAGCGCAAAGCCTTTGACGCCAGGGCCAGGCTTGGACAGCAAGGTATGCAACGCACCATGAATGTCGCCGGAGAATTTGATTTGTTCGGCGTGGATTTCGATCGCCTCGACCTGTTGGCGCTGCAGGGCGTTCAGGCTTTCGTAAGGCACGAGTCGGGCAGTCACTGGAGTGTCCTTTTTCCAACGGAAATGAGCTTCGGATTCTAGCGAGTTTGCGTTCGTCGCCTATTTTTATTTCGTCTGTCGATTTGATTGATCGCCAGACGACTAAGGGTGTCTTCACACTAAAACTCACGGAGAACCATCATGAATGCTCAAACACAAATCCATAACCTGATCGAGAACTACCGCCAGGCGGTCATCGCCAAGGACGTGGAAAAGGTCATGGCTCTGTACGCCGATGACATTGTCTCCTTCGACGCGGTCAAAGCCCTGCAATTCAAGGGCAAGGCGGCCTATCGCGCGCATTGGCAGGAATGCCTGGAGATGTGCCCTGGCCCGCATATTTTCGAGTTCCATGAAATCACCATCGAACCGTCCCAGGAGATAGCCTTCGCCCATTGGCTGGCGCATTGCGGCGGCACCAATGAAAAGGGTGAAACCCAGGCCTGCTGGATGCGCGTCACCGCATGCTACCGCCAGGAAGCGGGGCTATGGCAGATCGTTCACGAACACTGGTCGGCACCGTTCGACATGACCAGCGGCGCGACCCTGTTTGACCTGCAACCCTGATCGTCGGTTTGTTTATCAGGAAGCAGCGCCAAAGCGCCAATCTGCAGCCATAGTTGATTCGTTCGATTAGGGCAGAGCCTCAGAAATGGAGAGTTCCCATGAAGTATTTATGCCTGGTCTACAGCAACGAGCACGAGTTGCACTCGCTGCCCGAAAGCCCCCACGACGCCGAGTGCATGGCCTACAGCGAGTCGATCCAGGGCAGCGGCCGGATGATCGCCGCCGAAGCGCTGGAGTCGGTGCAGACCGCGACTACCGTGCGCATGCGCGACGGCAAAATGTCGGTCACCGATGGCCCGTTCGCTGAAACCAAGGAGCAATTGGCCGGCTTCTACCTGATCGATGCCAAGGATCTCAATGAAGCCATCCAGGTCGCCGGCAATATCCCGGCGGCTCGGGTCGGCTGTGTCGAGGTACGCCCTGTGCGCCAGTTGAATCCCTGAGTGATGACGGGCGCAGCGGTCAAGGCGCGAGTCGAGCAGGTCTACCGCGAAGACTCGCGGCGGATTCTGGCGACCCTGATCCGTCTGCTCGGCGATTTTGACCTCGCCGAAGAAGCGCTGCACGAGGCGTTCTTCGTCGCGGTCGAGCGCTGGCAGCGCGACGGTGTGCCGGACAATCCGCGCACCTGGCTGGTGTCCACCGGGCGCTTCAAGGCCATCGATGTATTGCGTCGGCGCGCGCGTTTTAACGCGTCCCGGCCGATGTTGATCGCTCAACTGGAAGAGCTGGAGCAGGCTGACTGGAGTGATGAAGATGTGGAAGACGATCGCCTGCGCCTGATTTTTACCTGTTGCCACCCGGCACTGGCGGCGGACGCCCAAGTGCCGTTGACCCTGCGCGAAGTCTGCGACCTGACCACTGAAGAAATCGCCCGGGCCTTTCTCTCGGCACCGGCCACCATCGCCCAACGCATCGTGCGCGCCAAGGCGAAGATTCGTGATGCGAAAATCCCTTACCAAGTGCCCACCCTGACGGAACTGCCCGAGCGTCTCGACAGCGTGTTGCGGGTGATTTACCTGGTGTTCAACGAAGGCTACTCGGCGTCTATCGGCAACGAATTGACCCGCGAAGACCTGACGCGTGAAGCGATTCGCCTCGGTCGATTGTTGATGGAATTGCTACCCGAACCTGAGGTGATGGGGCTGCTGGCGCTGATGCTGTTGCATGAATCCCGGCGCCCGGCCAGGACTTCACCGAACGGCGAGTTGATTGTGCTGGACGAGCAGAATCGCTCGTTGTGGGACGCCGAACTGATTGCCGAAGGCTGTGCACTGGTTGAGCGGGCGCTGACGACGCGGCGTTTCGGGCCTTATTGCCTGCAAGCGGCAATTGCCGCAGTGCATGCCGAAGCGCCCACGGCGGGGGAGACGGATTGGCCGCAGATTGTCGGCCTGTATGACGTGCTGCTGCGGGCCGTGCCGTCGCCGGTGATCGAACTCAACCGTGCGGCGGCGCTGGCCAAACGCGATGGTCCGTTGGCCGGGCTGACGTTGATCGAAGGGATTCTGGCGCGGGGCGAGTTGCTGGATTACCACCTGGCGCACTCGGCGCGGGCGGAGTTTTACCGGCAGTTGGGAAGGGTGGAAGAGGCGCGGGCGGCGTATGAGCGGGCGCTGGAATTGACGCAGCAAATGCCGGAGCGACGGTTTATTGAGGGACGGCTCAAGGCGTTGGAATGATTTGATTTCACTGGCCTCATCGCGGGCAAGCCCGCTCCCACAGGATTGAGTCGATCACACCTTTGCGATTCGACTCAGTCCTGTGGGAGCGAGGCTTGCCCGCGATAAGGGCCGCAGGACCTTCACTCCAGCATCTTGCTCAATAACCAACTCCCCGCCGGCCCCGGCGGATGCAGGCGCGACCACAGCGCATCGACGCACACCGGTTTCGGCCAGCCGCGCACATTCAGTTCCACCAACGAACCGGCCCCAAACCGGCCTACTAGCCAGCGGGGCAGCGGTGCCCAGCCGAAACCGCCCTGGGCCATTTCCAGCAGCATCAGGTAACTCGGTGCCGACCAGACGCGCCCCTTCGCCCGGCTTTCATACGGATTGACGATTGTCGCCAGACGCAGCTCGCGGTGCTGTTGCAGCACGTCCTGATCGATTCCCTTCAGCTTCGCCAACGGGTGAGCGTGGGACACGAACAGGGCGATTTCCGTGCGCTCGTCCACCGTCGAACTGACCAGGTCGGGTGGGTAGCTGTCTTGCATCTCAGCGAAGGCGACATGCGCTCGGCCGCGTTGTACCAGCGCCACCAGGTCATCGCATTCGGCGATCAGGCATTCAAGTTCCAGATCTGGATAACGCTGCTCGAAAGCACTGAGCGCCGCTTCGAAACGGTCGGACTGATAAGTGTCGGAAATCGCCACGGTCAGCTTCGGCTCGACGCCTTGGGACAGTTGGCTGGCGGTCATTTCCAGACGACTGGTGGCGGCCAGAATCTCCTCGGCCCGCTGCAACATGACGTGCCCGGCCGGGGTCAGGGTCGGCTTGCGACTGCTGCGGTCGAAGAGGGCAAGATTCAGATCGATTTCCAGGCTGGCCACGGCGGCGCTGATGGTCGACTGACTGCGACCGAGTTTGCGCGCCGCGGCGGAAAACGAGCCTTGAGTCGCCGCCTGGACAAACGCCAGCAACACTTCGTGGGAAGCCATAAACTATCGCCTTGATCGATGGTTATTGGTTATGAAGTATCGGCGTGATGACAGATCATGGCAACCACAGTCACTCAGGGAGTCTGGCCATGAGCGCCAACAAATCCATTTCTGAACGAATTTTCCAGGCCATCGGTTTCGAACTGCTGGCGATATTGATCTGTACCCCGCTGCTGGCCTGGATCATGGACAAACCCATGCTGGAAATGGGCGCGGTAACCATGGCCATTGCAGCCCTTGCCCTGGCCTGGAACGTGGTCTTCAACGGCCTGTTCGACCGGTTGCTCAAGCGCTTTGCCATTGTGCGTAACGCGTGGGTCCGCGTGGTGCATGCGCTGTTGTTCGAGGGCGGTCTGGTCGCGTTCGGCGTGCCGTTGATTGCCTGGTGGTTGCAGGTCAGCCTGTGGCAGGCGTTCTTGCTGGACATCGGCGTACTGCTGTTTTTCCTGCCGTACACCTACGTATACCACTGGGGTTACGACGTGGTGCGTGAGCGGTGGGTGATGGCTCGCGCAGTTCGCTAATGAGAGGGCTCCCTCGCCACAGGTTTGGCCTTACAGAAACATCCCGCCTGAAGCCTCGATGCGCTGCCCGTTGATCCACTGGCCACCCGGAGCCAGCAGCAGCGCAATCGCGGCCCCGATATCATCCGGCTTACCCACGCGCCCCAGCGCTGTATTGCCAGCGATGAAGCTGTTCACGTCATTGTTATCGCGCACCGTCCCACCGCCGAAATCGGTTTCGATGGCACCCGGCGCCAACGTATTCACGGCGATGTTGCGCGCACCGAGTTCCTTGGCCTGGTAACGCGTCAGCACTTCCATCGCGCCCTTCATCGCCGCGTAGGCGCCGTAACCCGGCAAGCTGAAACGGGTCAGACCGCTGGAAATATTGACGATGCGCCCACCGTCAGCCATCAACGGCAGCAGGCTTTGAGTGAGGAAAAACGGTCCCTTCAAATGGATGCTCATCAACAGATCGAATTGCGCCACCGTGGTGTCGATAAAGTTCGCGTGCACGCCGATACCGGCGTTGTTGATCAGAAAGTCGAAACGCTGGCGATCGAAGTTCTGGCGCAACATCTCCCCCACCTGAGTGCTGAAGTCGGCGAAGCGTTCGCTCTGGCCGACGTCGAGTTGCAGCATGACGGCGCGCCCTCCCAGGTTTTCAATCTCCGCGACCAGTGCCTGCGCGTCCTCGGCCTGGCTGTTGTAGGTACCGATGATGTCGATGCCTTGGGTTGCCAGGTGCAGGGCAGCGCTTTTGCCAAGGCCGCGGCTGGCGCCGGTGATCAGTGCGATTTTACGGTTCATGGGACTTCCTCAAGAGCGGTGAGTGATGATGTGGAGGAAGTTTATTTATCCGCCATAGGGTGATAAATAGGCTGGAATCGGAATCACTGGTCGGTTAATCCGAACAATAGAAGGTCGACCCATGAACAAACTGGAACTGCTGCGCACCTTCGTCCGTGTCAGCGAAATGTCGAGTTTTACCCTCGCGGGTGAAAGTCTGGGGCTGCCCAGGTCTACGGTGTCCGAGCACGTCCAGGCCCTGGAAATGCTGCTGGGCACACGTCTGCTGCAACGCACCACGCGCAAGGTTCAGGCAACCCAGGACGGCGTAGTGCTATACGAACGCAGCAAGGATTTGCTTTCGCACATGGACGAAATCGAAGGGCTGTTTCGCCAGGACGCAGCTTCACTCATCGGGCGGATTCGCATCGACATGCCAAACATTCTGGCACGCCGGGTGGTAATGCCACGTCTGCCGGAATTCATGGCAAAACACCCCAATCTGGAACTGGAGATCAGCAGCACCGATCGCCGGGTCGATTTGCTCAGCGAAGGGTTTGATTGTGTGGTGCGGGTCGGCACGCAACCGGATCAATCGGTGGTCGCTCGCCACCTCTGCGACTTTGCGATGGCCAACTGCGCCAGTCCCGCATATTTGCAGCGCTATGGCATACCCGTAACGCTCGAGGATTTGGCGCAGCATCGGCTGGTCCATTACGTCGGCGTACTGGGTGCGCGGTCGGAAGGTTTTCTGTACGAGGAGGAGGGCAAGCTGCATCGAGTGTCGATGGCCGGCAGCGTGACGGTGAACAACACCGATGCTTATGAATCGGCGTGTCTGGGTGGTTTCGGTTTGATTCAGGCGCCGATGATAGGCATGAAACCGTACCTGCTCAGTGGTGAGCTGGTCGCGGTATTACCGCAGCTCAGCGCTCCGGCTCTGGAAGTCTCGCTGCTCTATGCCCGGCAACGGCATTTACCGTTACGGGTCAGGGCGTTCATGGAGTGGCTGGGGCAAATCATCCTGTCCAACACATGACCTATGGGAGCCTGCCAGTGGTGTCGGCGTCGAAGTAGCCGACCTTGTTCTTCCGAACGCCACCGCGCCGCTCGAAAGCAACACCCCCAGAAAGTTGAAGACCCAGACCAGGCCACGGCGAAATTCGGCGGCGTCCATCCGATATTGGGGTTTCACAATACCTGTGGCGAGGGGGCTTGTCGGAACGCCGCACCGCCCCGTTCGGCTGCGAAGCAGTCGTAAACCAGAGAATGCGGTCTGACTGACGAAACCGGATAGGGGCCGCTGCGCAGCCCAACGGGGGCAAGCCCCCTCGCCACAATGTATCAGTGGGGCCGAAGGATTCAATAATCCTGGCGCTTGCGAAACGCCCAGCGTCCGGCAATCAGGGTAAATGTTGCGACCAGCGCCACTAGAATCCAGAACCCCTCTGGATCGCCGGAAAGCGGCACGCCGCCGACGTTCATGCCGAAGAAACCGGCAATGATGTTGATCGGCAGCGCCAGCACCGTGACCACGGTCAGCGTGAACAGCGTGCGGTTGCTCTGTTCGTTGAGGTTGGCGGCGATTTCTTCCTGCAACAGCTTGATCCGTTCACCGAGGGCCGTGAGGTCGTTGATGATCAGCGCAAACTCCTCGGTGGACTTGCGCAGCTCCTTGACGTCCTCCTTCTGCAACCATTGCGGCGGGCGATTGAGCAGGCGCAGCAACGAGCCCGGCTCCAGCGCCAGCAACCGTTGCAGGCGCACCAGCACGCGGCGATTGGCGCCCAGCTCAGCGCGGTTGTTCGAGAGCCGCGAAGACAGCAACTCATCTTCGATCTGATCGACACTGAGGCTGGTCTTGCGCACGATCTGCGTCAGCACTTCACCCTGATCGCGCAGCAAATGCACCAGCAGCTCCAGCGGCGAGCGAAAACATTCACCGGCCTTCACCGAAGAACGCAACTTGTCCACCGAGTGCAGCGGTTGCAGGCGCGCGCTGATGATCAGCCGACTGCGGGCACAGACCCACAGCGTCGAGACATCCGAAGAGACCATGCTGCTGAGGTTGAACACCACGTCGTTGACCACCGCCAGCAACGCCGAATCGACATGCTCGATGCGCGTCGAGCGAGAACCTTCATGCAACGCTTCGAAAAATTCATCGGGCAAGGCCAGATGGCTTTTCATCCAGCGCTCGCACGCCGCATGGGCCAGGTTCAGGTGCAGCCAGAGGAATTCGTCGCTGTCGTCTGGTTGTTGCAGGCAGTGCAGCGCCTTGGCCGAATCAATCTCTCGGCCACGCTCGCCGGGGCGAAAACTGAAGCCGTAAAGCAGGCCGAACAGGTCGGAATCACGATGGCGCTGGTCGATGCTGTGGTTCATGAGGTCTCGCTGGAGGAGGCGCCTGTCGCGGGTTTCACAGGTTCACTTGAGCCCCATCATCGCAACGTAGTTTGAAGGTTTTGTGACAGTTGAATGGCGCCGGAAATCCGCCTCCTACCGGTGGTCGGAAGGGCTCAAGAAAGGCTCTGGCCCGCCGATGTGGGTGATGTTGATCTTCCGATTCTGGTGGTGAACCAGTGTCGCTGACAGGGATGTCTGGACATCTTGCACCCCACTTGGGCGTGCCTTATCCCTGTCATGAGATATCACTCGATGTTTTTGCAAAAATCCCTGAGAGCGCAAATCCTCGCGCTGTTGAGCGGCAGTCTGTTGGCGATGTTGCTGATCGCTTTGGCCTGCTTTCACTTTCTGTCCAGCGGCGTTCAGAGCTACGCGAACCTGATCGAAGGTCCGTTGCGCACGTCGCAATTGATCGATGAAGCCAACCTGCAATTCAAGGTGCAGGTTCAGGAGTGGAAGAACGTTCTGCTGCGCGGCAAGGAACCTGCGAACCTGGACAAATACTGGAAGCAGTTCGAGGACCGCCAGCGCGACGTGCAGGGCATCCTCGGTGAACTGGCCGGGCAGAAGGGCATCGAGCCGCAACTCAAGACTCGCATCGAGCGTCTGCGTGAAGAGCATCGTGTATTAGGAGCGGCCTATCAGAAGGGTCGTGATGCCTACGTGTCGGCCGGTGCCGACCCTGCGGCCGGCGACAACGCGGTCAAAGGCGTGGACCGTGCCGCCAGCGAGCAGATGAATGAACTGGTCAGCGAACTGCGCAAGCAGAGCATCGAGCAATCGAAGCTGATCAGTGCCAGCGCCGATCAGACGGTGTTGTTGGGGCTCGTGGTGATGCTGGTGTCGGGTCTGCTGATTGGCCTGTTGAGTCTGTGGCTGGTCAACCGCAACCTGGTGGAGCCGATCCGTAAACTGATCGACTATGTGGCACAACTCAGCCAAGGGCGCTTCGCCGAGCGCGTGGCCAGCACCCGTCAGGACGAGTTGGGCAACCTGGCCAAGGCTGCCAACACCTTGCGCGATTTCCTCGCCGAAACCTTCAGCCGTTTGCAGCGCAGCGCGACGGATCTGGACAGCGCCAGCGGCGAGCTGAACTCGATTGCCGGCCTCATGGCCAGCGGCACCAACGAGCAATTTAACCGCACCGATCAGGTGGCCACGGCGATGAACGAAATGTCCGCCACCGCGCAAGAAGTCGCGCGTCACGCAGCCGACGCGGCACGTGCGGCCGATGACGCCGACCAGTCCGCTCAGCAGGGCGAAAAAGTCATGCAGGGCACGATTCACACCATCACCCAAATGCGCGGCGAAATCGCCAACACCGCCACGGTCATCCGTCGTCTGGAAGCCGACAGTGGGCGCATCGGTAAAGTGCTGGAAGTGATTCGCGGCATCGCCGAACAGACCAACCTGCTGGCGCTCAACGCCGCAATCGAAGCGGCCCGCGCCGGTGAGGCCGGGCGTGGTTTCGCGGTGGTCGCCGATGAAGTACGCAGCCTGGCCCAGCGCACGGCGGCGTCGATCATCGAGATCAACCAGATCATTCAAACCGTGCAAACCGGTGCGGTGGACGCGGCCCAGGCAATCGAAAGCGGCCAGTCGCGCAGCGAAGAAAGTGTCGAGCAAGTGACCCAGGCCGGCGCCATGCTCGAGCGCATCACCCATGCCGTGGAAGCCATTCGCGACATGAACCGCCAGATCGCCACCGCCGCCGAAGAGCAGACCTCGGTGGCCGAAGATATCTCGCGCAACCTCACCGAAATCACCAGCATCGCCAGCACCAACCTGGACAACGTGCAGCGCACCGAAGCGGCCAGCCACAATCTGCACGGCTTGTCGGGGCAGTTGAATGAGGTGACGGCGCGGTTGAGCGCCTAGTGAAAATGGCCGTGTACGGCGGGGTCGTGGTCAGTACTTCGGCATGAGATTCCGGCCAGCAGGCATGACCGTTGGTCGGGTTCGTCGTTTCGAACCCCTTGATTCAGAGGGTACCTGTTAGTTCTGGCAGTAGACGAAATGGAGGTGTCAGCGTCTGATCGCGTTGCCAGCGCAGTGGCGCTGCTTAACCTACAGGGAGCGTGTCATGTCTATTGATCGGGTATTGAGCAAGTTGCATATTAACGGAATGACCCCGTTAGTTGGATACGACGGGCAAGTTACCGAACCTTCCTTGCCTATCGGTTTGCGGGCGAAAGTAGAAGGTAATCAGGGTTATGAAAACGGTGATTCGCTAACCGTGTTTTGGAACGATATAAAGGTGTTCGAACATTCCATCACTGAAGTCGAAATCCCAAATGGTGTGCTCTTTCAAGTCGAGAAGCGTTTCATAACGCTAGGTGATGTGGACGCCTACTACATGATCATCAGTAGCAATGGAAATAGCGTTCGTTCCCCCTTTCTGAAATTGAAGGTCAATCCTGCCGCGTAGGGTTTTCTATGGCGGCAAGCACAGGAAAGCTGAAGTTGAATAGCGTGCCTTTTTGCTCTATCGAGCTGACCTCCAGCTTCCCCCCATGGGACTGCGCAATCTGACTGGCAATGTACAACCCTAACCCGAGGCCGGTCTGCGGTGTTGCGCTGGCTGGTTTCGAGTAGGGCTGGAACAGATGCGGCAGCGCATCTTCGGCAATCAGCCCCTGATTCTTTACGCCCAACACAAAGTGTCCTTCCTTGACCTGCGCACTGACCTCGATCGGGCCGTTGGGATCTCCGTGGATAACGGCGTTCGCCACCAGATTGGATAGCAATTGCGCAACCCGTTCGCGATCACAATGGATGTTGCTCAGGTCGCCAATCGACGATTGAATGATGCGTTTAGGGTGAATGCTCTGGATCTCGGAGATCACATGCCGCAGGGCATCCCCCAGGTCCGGACATGGCTCGATATTTACGGGAATGCCTCGGCCCAGTGAGCCCCGCGCAAAGTCCAGCACATCATCCACCAGTTTGGTCGCCCGTCGGGCGCTGGTGAGGATGTGCCGGGCCCGTTGCTCATTCGCCGGGTCGGAGACTTTGCGCAGGAGCATTTCGGCGCCGGCGCTGATGGCGAACAAGGGGTTGCGCAGGTCATGGCCGAGCACGGCGATGAATTGTTCAGGCAGCTCGGTGGTTTTGCGTTCCTTGATCAGCGCCGCTTCGGTCCGTTGCAGGTTTTCTTCGGCTTCGATCTGCAGCGCGAGCATTCGGGCGAACGACTCCATGGTGCTCTGGATCGTGCTGGACTTGAGTGGCGCAGGGTTAGGATCAAGGGCACAAAGGGTGCCGAAAAAGCGCCCGTCAGTGCGCAATATCGGGACGGCAATGTAGCTTTCGAATGGATGGGCCTGAGGCGTGTGGTGATTGCGGTAGAGCGGATCTTCACTGGCCTTGTCGATCACCACCGAGTGGTGGCCCTGGCGGATTTCATTGCACAGGGCGGACACCAGGTCCAGCTCATCGCCCACCTGCAAACCGAAATCCAGTCGATCAAGCACTGCGCAGGCAGTCCAGGCCTCCTCGGTAACACGGGCCACCGCTGCGAACCGCAAACCGGTCAACTCACTGATCACCTGAAGAATTGCCGGCACCGCGCTGATCCGGCTGATTGTGGCGATGTCTGCTGCCGCTGTTTGCCCCATATCCGTGGTTCTCTGCTTCAACATGCCGAATGGTTTTGAGGGATTCTAGCGGGCTTGCGCGAATTGTCGCGGCTTCGTTCGTCGCTTCAGCGAACGGCCTGATGCCGAACGCAAAAAAGCCGCACGACCCGAAGATCGTGCGGCTTTTTGCAGATGAATCACTTGTCTTGTTTGTCGCTCAAAACCTTGCCGGTAGCGGCGTCGAAGTCCACATCCCACTCGGTGCCGTCAGCCATGCGCAGTTCAACTTCATATTCGTAGCCGTTGAAGTGGTTATCCAGGTCGGTGTCGGTAATCGTGGCGCCCGGGTGCAACTTCAGGGCGGCCTGGTTCATTTCTTCCAGAGGTTTGATCTTGCCACTCTTGACCAACTCAGGGATCTGGTCGACGCGAACGTCAGCCTGGGCCAGGCCAGCGGTGAGGGTCAGGGCAGCAGCGGTGAACAGGGCAGTTAAAGTTTTCATGAAGTTCTTTCCTTGGATGAGCTGTTTAAGTGGGATCAGGTTAATCGGTGTAACTTAATCCACCCTTAAATTCCCTTTGCCTGAACCAATGTCATCGCGGGCAAGCCACGCTCCCACAGGTTTTGCGCGGACCTTGTGGGAGCGTGGCTTGCCCGCGATGGAGACGACGCGGTGTCGTGTCTGGTGCCGATCAATACCCGTTGTTCTGCAACAACTGCGCAACGCTCGCCGCCGCCGGACGCTTATAAAACTTCAGCAATTCGCTGGCGCGGTTGGTGAAGATGCCATCGATACCGGCATCCGCCACTTTCTGGTAATCCACGGCATCGTCGATGGTGTAGACGTGCACCAGCAGGCCCTGATCGTGGGTGTACTGGTTCATCCACGGTTGCACCAGGTCTGAATAGCTCTGATCGCCACCCTTGGTCAGTGCAGCCGAAGGGCCGGTACCGATAGCGCCCTGAGCCTTGGCGTACTCGACCCATTGCTGGAACTCGGCTTTGTCTTTCGGTTCCTGCTTGGCGTAGTAGGTTGCTTTATCCTTGTCACCCGACTCGGCGAACGTCACTTTGGATTTCGGCTCGATGCTGCCTTCGCCCACCCACAGCAGCAGGATTTTCGGCACTTGCGGCATTTCCTTCTCGAGCAGCTCGAGGCTGCTCTTCTCGAAGGTTTGCAGCACTACTTTGCCTTTGCCCTGGCCGACCGCCAGATTGCTCTTCGCCAGTTTTGAGCCGGTAGGGCTCAGCCAGCCGCGGTCCTGCAATTTATCCTTGAGGTCACGCTCGATGCCGGGAAACTGCTTCGGTTCTTTGGTTTCGATGTACAGGCCCGGCTTGTGCAGCGGGTTGCCCTGGGCAATGTCGATGATTTCGTCCAGGGTCAGGATCTTCAGATCCGCGTAGCTCGGGCGTGCGCGATCCGGGTAAGCGCTGTTGAACCAGCTGCCGGCATCCAGGGTTTTGAGTTCGGCGATAGTGAACTCGTTGGCAAGGCTGTCCTTGCGCTCAGGGAATTTAGTGGCGACATCGGTGGTGCGTTGCAGGTTGTTATCGTGCAGCGCGAACAGCACGCCATCCTTGCTGCGTTGCAGGTCCAGTTCCAGGTAGTCGGCACCCAGATCGCGGGCCAGTTTGTAGGCCGCAGCGGTGGATTCCGGTGCATCGAAAGACGCACCACGGTGGGCGATCACTGCCGGGTGCGGAATGCCCAGGCGAGTCGCCAGTGCGGTGGGGCTTGGCTCGCTGGCGGCCTGTGCCTGGCCGAGGCCGAGCATCAGGCTCAGCAGCAGGGCGCTCTTGGTGAAGGTGACAGGCATGGTCGAAGTCCTTTTGCGATGGGTTTTCAAAGACGTATCTTTTAACAACTGAGCGCCGCTTGCGCTATCGCCAGACCGACATAAACGTATTTAAAGCATTTTTTTTCAGCGCTTTTGTGCGCTTCTTTGCAGTACTCTTGGTTCCGGTAATTTCCCCGGCAGAGGGAAACCCGTTCGCTTGCCCTGCGTGTAAACCATCGATCACCGGTCCTTTGCGACCTTTTGTGAGGTTTATCATGCGCATCACTTCCCAGCTCATTTGCCAGGCCGCCGACCAACTCAAAGGCTTCGTTGGCCTCAATCGCAAGACCGGCCAGTACATCGTGCGCTTCAGCGAAGACTCGTTCGGCATGGACGTGGCTGATGACGGCATCATCCCCACCAGTGAATTCGTCTGGGCACCCGGCCCCGAGCAGACCATGACGCTCAAGCGCGAACTGGTCCAGTTGCTGCTGGACCAAAACATCGACGACCGGATCAACATCACCGAACCGTTGCGGGTGTATATGGATCGGCGGGAAGTGCCGCAGATTACGGCGGTGAGGAGTTTAGTGCGGGGGTGAGGGTTTTGTGGTGTCAGATCGGGCCTCTTCGCGGGCAAGCCCGCTCCCACATTTGATCCCTGTTGGGCACAAATCTTGTGTGCGCAGGAGATCCCCTGTGGGAGTGGGCTTGCCCGCGAAGACGGCCTCCAGAACACCGCATCATTTACTGTTTGAACGCATATGCCCGCTCAACCTTACATACCCGCGTATGACACGCCGAATACCAGGTCGAACGCCCGCGCTCGCGAATCGCGCTGTGCTCGGGATGGTGTTTCCAGGCCAGGATCGCCGCTTCGCTATCCCAGTAGGACACCGTAATCCCAAGCCCATCCGCACCCCGGGCCGATTCCATGCCAAGGAAGCCGGGTTGCTCCCGGGCCAGTTCCACCATGCGTTCGGCGGCCTGTTCGTAACCGTGATCGCCGTCGGTGCGCAGCGAGGTGAAAATCACGGCGTAGTAAGGCGTTGCCGGTGTCTGGGCGATCATGATTTTTGCCTCGCACAAGCCTCGATCAACGCGCGTACCAACGGCGGCAGAATACCCTTGAGCGCGGCGCGTTCCGGTTGGAACAGCGTGGCGACAAAGAATGGATGATCTTTTAGCTCCACCGCCCGCAGATCCCCCGCCGAATCGTGGCCAACCGCGTGCAACTGCTGTTTCAGTAGCTCCCGTTCAAACTCAGGATTCACGCCATAACGGCAGCGATATCCCTCACGAATCTCAGCTTTTTCGTACGCCTTGGCAATCAACGAGCCTTCAACCAAATGAATGCTGTCGACGGCTTCCACCAGCGAACAGGTCAGCGGCGTGAATAATGCTCGCGTCGCATCGGGCGATGTCTCGCCGTGTTCGGCATCGTTCCAGCCCAGAACGTTGCGGGCGAATTCGAGTACCGCGTGCTGAAAACCGCCGCAAGTGCCGAGGAAAGGTCGTTGCTGCTCGCGGGCAAAACGGATCGCCCGTAACGCGCCGTCCATGTCGCGGTATGGGCTGGCGGGCACGCACCAGAAGCCATCGAAATCGTCCAGTGGCGTATCCACGTTGATGCTGTTGGTGGCCAACCATTGAAACTGTATGTCCTTGCCTGAGTGTTCGGCGGCCATGCCTAGGGCGACGGGAATGGCTTGGTGGGCGGTGACCTGTGGGTCGTGATCGCCGATCAGGGCAATGCGGATGACGCTGGTTTCCATGAGTGATCTCGACGCTTGTTGATTCCTGGCACCCACTATAGATTGGCGTTCACGCAATCAGTATTGGCGTTACTCCAAGTGATCAATGCACCGACGCACTATCGATTGGACTACCCGGACCTGTCCCTGATCCTCGCCCTGGTGCGCGGCGGCTCTCTGGCCCGGGCCTCGGCGTTGTTGAAAGTCGACGTCTCAACGGTGTTTCGCGCCGTCCGCCGACTGGAAGCCGCGTTGGGCCAGCAGCTGTTCGAAAAGAGCCGCGCCGGTTACCTGCCGACCACGCTGGCGCAGACCCTGGCCGAGCAGGCTGAGCGCGCTGAACAAGCGCTGGAGGCGGCGCGCGTTGGCGTGGAGCAGGGCGGTGAAATCATCAGCGGCACTGTGCGCCTGACCTGCACCGATTCAGTCCTGCAAAGTTTATTGCTGCCGGCACTGGCGCGGTTCATGCCGTCTTACCCCGCGCTGACCATCGAACTCTGCACCTCCAATGATTTCGCCAACCTCAGCCGTCGCGATGCCGACATCGCCTTGCGGCTGACCCGCACACCGCCCGAGCATTTGGTTGGCCGGCGGCTGGCGGATATTTCCTACCGGGTCTGTGCCAGCGCGGCCTATCTGCAATCGGTTGATTCCCACGATCAGGCTGCATTGACCTGGATCGCTCCGGACGACTTCCTGCCCGATCACCCCACCGTCGCCTGGCGACGTCAACAATTGCCTGGCGTGACACCGAGCTATCGCTGCAACAGCATGTTGTCGGTGACCGAGTTGGTGCGGGCCGGGCTGGGTGTCGCGGCATTGCCGGACTTCCTCATCGGTGATGGACTGCAACCGTTGACCGAGCCCTTGCACGGTTACGACACCGCACTGTGGTTGCTCACTCGCCCAGACTGCCGCGCATTGCGCTCGGTGGTGACGTTGTTCGATGAGTTGGGGCTGGCGCTGAAGTTGCCTTGAGTCGGATCACGCCTTCGGCGGCTCTTTGCCTACGAAGTGTTGATGCATTTCCGACGTCAGGCTTTCGATACGCTCGGTCAGGGTCTTGGTGATTTCGGTAAGCCGGGTGTTTTGCTCCAGCAGCTCCAACAGTTGCGCGGTGTGTCGCGCGGCCTGGGCCTGACGATCGCTGTTGGCCACGGCCAAGGCTTCACGATGTCGCGCATCGGCGTCTGACTGGGCTTTGTCCCGCGCCGCTTGACGCGTCTGGGCCAGCAGAATCAGCGGCGCGGCATAGGCCGCTTGCAGGCTGAACGCCAGGTTGAGCAGGATGAACGGGTACACATCGAAATCGGTCACACCAAACAAGTTCAGGCAAATCCAGACCACCACGATCAGGGTCTGGGCGCCAAGAAACGTCGGCGTGCCGAAGAACCGCGCAAAGGCCTCGGCGCGCAGGGCAAAACGGTCGGTACCGAAAGTAGGTGCCAGATGAGCGTGAGGACGATGAAAGCGCAGGTGATCGACGGGGCCGGTGGTTTCGATTTCGTGGGACGGGGTGCTCATAGTGCTCTCTGCATGGCCGCTGGGACTGAGGCTCACTATAGCCCCGGCGCCAGTTTCATTCTGAAACACATTTCGATGTTTCTAATCAGAGCGATCAATCAGCGATAAAGCCGCGGACATTGTCATTTTTTGCAGGCTCGATTCAGAGCTCATAACACGCCAGGAACATATCTAGCGCCGACTCCACAACGGTGTGCTGCATCTCGGGCGACAAGCCTGGCTGGCCCATGGATATCTGCGGCCAGAACGCAAAAGACTTGAGCAATCCCTGGACCTGTTGCGCGGCGAAGTCGGGTGCGACCGGTTTCAATAGGCCATCGGCCTGGGCAGCGCGAATCCACACGGTCAGGCCTTCTTCGCGTTCACTCATTCGGGCGACCATGTTTTGCGCACGCTCGGGAGAATGGATGGTGGCGGCAATCGCCACCCGTGCCAGGTCGAGAAAATTGTCATCGGCCAGCATCTGCAATTTTGCCTGCAACATCAGGCGCAACTGATCGCGCAGGGGCAGGTCAGGGCGGTAGGCCGCTTCCTGTTCAGCCGTTACCCGCGCCCATAATTGATTAAGGATTTCGGCGAACAACTCTTCCTTGCTCGGGAAGTGGTTGTACACGGTGCGCTTCGACACGCCAGCGGTGGCGGCGATCTTGTCCATGCTGGTGATGTCGAAACCGTTGGCACGGAATTCGGCAATCGCCGCCTGGATGATGGCTTCGCGTTTTCGGTCAGTGAGGCGCTGTGGAGCTGTCATAAATACGCTTAGGCAGGAAGATGTGGGGAATTACACTTGGTAGTTTACTTGTGATCAGCTTTGATGCAACCTTGAAACTACACTGTGCAGTGTAATGTTTCGTTAATCCTGCGCAGCGAAAAATAGAATCTCCGGCTGATGCGTGCGTGCCTTGGCCATTTATCGTCCCAAACGGAAAATCGTCAATCGTGCGGTTTTTCTGGAGTCATTCAGTCATGGCCACTTCAACTTCTCCAGCGGATAACGCCTCAACGCCTGAAGCTTCACGACAGGCTCAAGGGCAGTACCGAAACCATGTGCCGGTGCCGCGCGAAGGCTTTCGCAAAACCTTGCGCATCCTGTGGAACTTCATCTTCCACAAACCGCGCGACACCCGTCCGTCCGCTCCCGTCCCGGTGCAAACCCTGACCCAGGCTGCGTTGATCGCCGCGCCTAACCACAGCGTCTATCGCCTTGGTCATTCCACCGTGCTGCTGAAACTGCGAGACAAGTTCTGGATCACCGACCCGGTCTTCGCCGAGCGTGCCTCTCCGGTGCAATGGGCCGGCCCGAAGCGTTTCCATCAGCCGCCGATCAGCCTCGAAGACCTGCCGCCGATTGAAGCGGTGATCCTGTCCCACGATCACTATGACCACCTCGATTATCAGGCCGTCCTCAAACTGGCGGGCAAGACCCGGTACTTCCTCACACCGTTGGGTGTGGGCGACACTCTGATCAAATGGGGTATCGAGGCCAGCAAAGTGCGCCAACTGGATTGGTGGCAGAGCACCGAGGTCGATGGCCTTCAATTCGTCGCTACACCTTCGCAACACTTTTCCGGTCGTGGCCTGCTCGACGGCAACAGCACCCTTTGGGCGTCGTGGGTGATGATCGATGGCGACACGCGGATCTTCTTTAGTGGTGACAGCGGCTACTTCGACGGCTTCAAACGCATCGGCGAACAGTACGGCCCGTTCGACCTCACGCTCATGGAAACCGGCGCCTACAACGCCGAGTGGCCGCACGTTCATATGCAGCCCGAGCAAACCTTGCAAGCGCACATAGACCTTAAAGGACGCTGGTTGCTGCCAATCCACAACGGCACCTTCGACCTGTCGATGCACGCCTGGTACGAACCTTTCGACCGTATTTTGGCGTTGGCCTGGGAGCGGAGCGTATCGATTACCACGCCGCAGATGGGCGAGGCGTTCAATGTGATGGATCCGCAGCGTGGGCGCACCTGGTGGCTGGATCTGGAAAGTACGATGAAGGAAAAAGGGCGCGTGGCTTATAGCGGCTACAAGTCTGGATGAACTTTCGTACGGCCCCTGTTCCTTGTTGCTGACAGCCGTTTCCTGCGGCTTCGGTAGGCTGTGCGGCGAGTGAAATGACTCACTCGTGATTAGCCATAACAAGGACGCTTTACATGAAAGACTGTTTCAAAAAACGCATGACGGTGCTGGCCCAGGCCATTCTGATTTCGGTCACGGGTATCGCTTATGCGGATGACATCGCTGCAACATCAACCGCGGTCAACGCGCTCGAATACGCGAGTGTCAGTGAACTCACTGCACAGATGGAGCGTAACGAACTCACCTCTGTAGCCCTGGTGAAGCACTTGCAGGCGCGTATCGAGGCACTGGACAAGCAAGGGCCGGCGATCAACGCGATCATGGAACTCAATCCCCAGGCCATCGAGATTGCGACGGCCTTGGACAAAGAACGTGAGGACGGAAAAGTTCGCGGTCCGCTTCACGGGATTCCGGTTCTGCTTAAAGACAACGTCGATACCGCAGACACGATGCAAACGAGCGCGGGTTCATTGGCCATGATCGGCCAACCAGCGGCAAACGATGCGTTTGTCGTCAAGCGGCTTCGTGACGCAGGTGCGGTCATTCTCGGCAAAACCAACATGAGCGAATGGGCTTACGTTCGGCAAATGGGCTTGCCCCATGGCTGGAGTGGCCGAGGCGGCCAAGGGAAAAATCCCCACGTACTGGGCGGCGAAATATGCGGTTCCAGTTCCGGTTCGGCTGCAGGCGTAGCCGCCGGGTTCGCACCGCTGGCCATTGCCACCGAAACCAATGGCTCGATCACCTGCCCGGCCTCGGCCAACGGCGTGGTGGGTGTCAAGCCGACACTGGGGCTGTTCAGCCGTTCCGGCATCATCCCGATCACACGCCTGCAAGACACTCCCGGCACCATGACGCGCACCGTTCGTGACGCTGCGCTCATGTTCAACGCCCTGCAAGGTGTCGATGCCTCGGACGCCGCAACCGGCGACGCCCCGGTGGGTATCGATTACACCGCATTACTCGCCACGGACGCATTGAAGGGTAAACGAATCGGTTATCCGGTCGAGTACACGGGGCCGAATGGCACCGTGCTTCGTCCCGATTTTCAGTTCCTGATGGCCTTGGCCACGCTGGAAGAGCAAGGCGCTACTTTGGTGCCATTAAAAGTTCGGCTGCCGAACATTGACGGTTACTTCAACGCGCTCATGGCAGGCATGAAACATGAGCTGCCCGAGTACCTGGCCAGCCGCTCCGGGCTGCCGATCCAGACGCTTCAAGCGTTGATTGATTTCAACGAACTCAATCCTGGCCCCGAAGGTTACGGTCAGCAGATGCTCAAGGAAATCAACGAACTGGACATGACCCACGCACAGGCGACTGAATTGTTCGCGGCGTTCACGGCCGACTTCAAGGGCGCCATCGATGAGCAACTGACCGAGCACAATCTGGACGCCTTGGTCGCCGATGCCGACGGCTACTCGCAATTCAGTGCCGCAGCAGCTGGCTACCCAGCGATCACACTCCCGTCGGGCATGAATGGCGACCTGCCCACCTCCGTGTTCTTTTACGGCCCGCGCTGGAGTGAACCTAAACTGCTGGCGCTGGCTTACAGCTATGAACAGGCTTCGTTAGAACGCCAGAATCCGGCATTTAAACAGCAGTAAAGGGATGTAACCGGGCCAGTGAGTTTGCGGTTTCACTGGTCCGGTATGTCATGCTCAGGATGATTCCTTTTGCGTGATCCTGCGCAAACCCTTCAATCGATAACTTCACTCACTCAACCATCGCATAATCCGCCCGCCCCACCGGATCCGGTGTCGACCCTCTCACGTTCATCCCTCTACCCGGTGCAAATCCCGGGAAGAACACCAGACCTTGCGACTCAAACCGATACGCCAACGCCAGCCGGGTGACGTCCAGCACATCGCGTTCAGCCTCGAAACGCTGAATGGCGTCAACCGAAACCCCGGATTCCTCGGATAGCTCTTCAACACTCCAGCCCAGCATCGCTCGGGCCTGGGCGCAGTGGGCGGGGGTGAACTGGAAGAGGGCGATACGTTCCAGGGTGATTTTCATCGCAAGAGTGGCCATGGTGTTCTCCGGGCTCGAGAGTGCTGATTCAAAATGTACTGTGTTTTTGTACAGTTGTTTTGATCCCGGATCAAACTCATTTTTTGATCGATTACACCTTTCACTCAGGCAGGAGCCTGGGAGCGACTACGCTGTTTCTATGCGGGACCCTGAAAGCTCAAGGCTTTCAACTCTCGTCAGCAGCAATGATTGAACGTCAGCTTTCTGATTTTCAATACAGGGAAAGGTGGCGTTTATGACGCAGTGCGTCACAGCGTTATGCAGGGAAGGGAATCATGAAAAGACTACGTCTGCTATGTGCCCTGATTGGTTTTACAAGTCTGCCCGTCGTGGCTGATATGGCATCGTTGAGCAAAGAGGCCTTTGTCAGCAACCTGATAAATCAGATGACTCTGGAGGAAAAAATCGGCCAACTGCGGCTGATCGCTATTGATGAAAAGATGACGCCCGAAAAGATACGCGAAGAGATCGCCGCCGGGCGAATCGGTGGTACCTACGGCTCAGTGAGCCGCTACGTAAATCGACCCATGCAGGACGCGGCTCAACAAAGCCGCCTGAAAATACCGATGTTTTTCGGCTGGGACGTGATACACGGCCATCGAACCATTTTCCCCATTGGCCTGGCGTTGGCATCCAGCTGGGATATTGGCGCTATCGAGTTAAGCGGTCGGATAGCGGCAAAAGAAGCCAGTGCGGACGGTATCGATATGACCTTCGCCCCGATGATAGATATCGCCCGGGATCCTCGTTGGGGGCGCACCTCCGAAGGTTTCGGCGAAGACACCTATCTGGTTTCGCGCATTGCCAAAGCGATGGTTCAGGCCTACCAGGGCGCAAGCCCGAACGCACCCGACAGCATCATGGCCAGCGCCAAACACTTCGCGTTGTATGGGGCTGTCGAGGGTGGGCGCGACTACAACAGCGTCGACATGGGCCTGGCCAGAATGCACCAGGATTACCTGCCACCTTATCGTTCGGCCATTGAGGGTGGCGCGGGGGCGATGATGGTGGCGCTCAACTCGATAAATGGCGTACCAGCCGCTTCCAATGCCTGGTTGATGCAAGACCTGCTGCGCAAAGCATGGGGCTTCAAGGGGCTGGTCATCAGCGACCATAACGGGATCAACGATCTGGTTCAGCATGGTGTTGCGAAGAATCACCGCGAAGCGGCCAGGCTCGCGATCAAGGCCGGCGTTGATATGAGCATGAACGACTTCTCCTATGGTCCGGAGCTACCCGGGCTGCTTGAGTCTGGCGCTGTTTCCCAGAGCAATATCGATAACGCGGTACGGGAAGTGCTGGGGGCCAAGTACGACATGGGCCTGTTCGAAGACCCTTACCGGCGCATCGGCGTTGCCAGTGAAGACCCCGCTGACAACAATGCCGAATACCGTCTGCACAGAGCCCAGGCCCGTGAGGTGGCACGCAAGACATTGGTGCTGCTGAAGAATGAAAACGGTCTTTTGCCGCTCAAAAAAGAGGGCGTGATTGCGCTCATAGGTCCGTTGGCAAAAAGTACCGTCGACATCATGGGCAGTTGGTCCGCAAGCGGCGTGCCCGCGCAATCGGTAACGATCTACGACGGCCTGAAAAGCGCGATGACCCAGGGCTCGCTGATCTATGCCCGGGGCGCCAATCTCGAGGAGGATCAGGAGGTTGTTAAATACCTGGAGTACCAGGGCGTGTCCGAAATCGCGAACGACCCTCGTCCGGCTGCAGAAATGATTGACGAAGCGGTCAAGGCTGCACAGCAAGCCGATGTCGTGATTGCGGTGGTGGGCGAGCCCCGCAGTATGTCTCATGAGGCCGCCAGTCGAACCAGCCTCGATCTGCCTGGGCGCCAGAGTGAATTGATCACCGCCCTGAAAGCCACCGGCAAACCGTTGGTACTGGTATTGATGAACGGCCGACCACTGTCCATCGGCAAGGAGCAGAAACAGGCCGATGCGATTCTGGAAACCTGGTACAGCGGCTCCGAGGGAGGCAACGCCGTTGCCGATGTGTTGTTCGGGGACTACAACCCGTCCGGCAAGTTACCCATCACCTTTCCACGCTCCGTGGGGCAGATCCCGAATTACTACAGCCACTTGAACACCGGTCGCCCCTACATAGCGGGTGCGCTTCGCAACTACACGTCGCAATATTTCGATCAATCCCACGGTCCGCTTTATCCCTTCGGCTATGGGCTGAGTTATACCGATTTCAGCCTGACCGACATGGCCCTGTCTTCGACCACACTGAGCAAGACCGACAACCTCGTCGCTAGCGTGATAGTGAAAAATACCGGCCAGCGCGACGGCGAAACGGTGGTTCAGCTGTATATCCGCGATGTCGTTGGTTCCGTCAGCCGCCCGGTCAAAGAACTGAAGAACTTTCAAAAAATCATGCTCAAGGCCGGAGAGGAAAAAGCGGTCCATTTCAGCATTAACGAGAACGACTTGAAGTTCTTCAACGCCCAGTTGGAACACGTCGCCGAGCCGGGCGAGTTCCGGGTGCAAATCGGTCTGGATTCCCAGGATGTGAAGGAGCAGAGTTTTGAGTTGCTGTCAGAACAAGGCAGTGGCTAAGACCGATCAGTAAAGAAAATGAAGTGCCAAACGCAGAACCTGTGGGAGCGTGGCTTGCCCGCGAAGAATGCACCGCGGTTTTTCAGGTATTACGCGTCATCGTTCTTCGCGGGCAAGCCACGCTCCCACAGGTTCTGCGTTTGCCGCGAGCTCGCTATTTCGCCCCATCCAACCAAACGGACGGTGCCTGCCCCAGCACCCGACGAAACATGGTCGAGAACGCCGCCGGGCTGTCATAGCCAAAATCCAGCGCAATCCGCGTCACCGGCGTGCCCACCGCCAGCCGCGCCAAAGCCAGCACCACACAAGCCCGCTGCCGCCATTGGCTGAAACTCAGGCCAGTCTGTTGGCGGAACAAACGATTGAAAGTACGCAAACTGATATGCAACTGATCAGCCCATTGCTGCGGCGCTTGATGAGCGTTCGGATGCTGGAGAAACATCTGACACAACCCAAGCAGCCGCGAATCCATAGGCAACGGAATGTGCAACGGCAAATGAGCGCTACGGGCCAGTTCATGCAGCAGCAAGTCGATCAGCGCACCATCGCGCCCGGCCTCGTCGTACTCCTGCGCAACCTCCACCGCCTCCATCAGCAAATGCCGCATCAACGGCGAAACACTGAGCACCTGGCAGCGATTGCCCAAATCAACCGCCCCCGGTTCGATGTACAAGCTGCGAGTACTCACCCCCAGCATCAACACCTCATGCGCCACCCCCGGCGGAATCCACACCGCCCGCTGCGGCGGCACCACCCAATTGCCGTCGTGCGTACTCACCTGCATCACCCCGGTGGCGCCGTACAACAACTGCGCCCGCCGATGGGTATGGCGCGGCAACAGACGACCGTCGGGGTAATCCGTGCCGATAGCCACCACCGGCCGTGGCGTGTCGTCCAGCAGATCAATCGAAACATTGCGCATTGAGCGGCATCCAGCGGTTGGCGTAAACGCAAACATTATTGGCTGACTTGCTGAAGTAGGCCAAGCCCCATCGCTCTATCGTCGGCCACTCTCAACCAACGGACGACGCGCAATGTTCTTCTACCTCTTGCTGGCACTTTTCGGCTGCATGACCGGCGTCACTGCCGTGCTGTTCGGCTTCGGCGGCGGATTCGTCGTCGTGCCCTTGCTGTACCGCATGCTCACGGCCAGCCACGGCGCCGACGATCCCATCAGCCAATCGGCGATGCACATCGCCGTGGCCACCTCGACCTGCGTGATGATCGTCAACGCCCTGATAGCCACCGCAAAACATCACCGCGCCGGTAATCTCATTCGCCATTACGTGTGGCCGTTAGGCGGGTTCATCGGCCTGGGCGCTATCGTCGGAGCTATTGCAGCGATGTGGACGAGTGGCGAGTTGATTCGCTATGCCTTCATCGCCTACCTCGGCGTGACGATTCTGGACTGCCTGTTCCGACGCGGTTTTCTCACACAGTCCGACGCTGTAATCCCACGGCAATTGGGCAGGGCAGAAGTGTCGGGCGGCGGTGTAGGCATCGGCACCATCGCCACGTTTCTCGGCGTGGGCGGCAGCGTCATGACCGTGCCGTTGTTGCGGCGATGTGGGCTGAGCATGTCTCGGGCTACGTCGATGGCCAATCCGTTGAGTCTGCCGGTTGCGGTAGCTGGGACGCTGACCTACATGGCGATGGCGGGGTTTGCCGAGTTTGATTTGGGGCCGTGGTTTGTCGGTTATGTGGATGTGCTGGCGTTTGCGGTGCTGACGGCTGGGTCGCTGGTGGGGATTCGGCTGGCCACGCCGTGGATCGGGCGGATACCGGACCCAATACATGCGCGGGTTTATATTGGTTTGCTGGTTTTGGTGATGCTGAGTATGTGCGCCAAGTGAGGTTGGATCTTCGGGCTTTTCTATAATTGCTCTATAATCGCTCTATAAAGCACTATAAACCAGGCGTGAACTATGCCGTAGCAATCCTATAATCGCTCTATAATTACCTATAGAATTTTACCAAGGCCCACTATGACGCTCGAAATCCTGTACCACCGTCCAATCCTGGCTGCGCGTCTTTCCAAGCTGATAATGCAGGTTGCGGTGGGTAGTGCTGCCAGCTCCGGGGTTTTCTTGGCAGCACCAAGGCGTACCGGGAAATCGACTTTTGCGCGAGAAGATTTGCGACCTGCCTTGGAAGCTGCGGGAGCAATCGTGTTGTATGCCGACCTCTGGAAAGACCTGACGAAAGATCCCGGTGTTGTCATCGTCGAGGCTATCCGTGAAGCAGTCGGTCGTAATGAGGGATTCATTACTCGACTGGCGAAAGCTTCCGGGATGGAAAAAGTAAATGTCGGAGGCTTGAGTTTCAGCCTGGACAAAATCGGGCTCGGCAAAGATATCGATCTGACCAGAGCACTTATTGCACTCTCCGATGAGTCGAAGCAGATGATTGTCCTGATGATCGACGAAGCTCAACACGCGATCACCACGGATGACGGTGTGGCAGCCCTTTTTGCACTCAAAGCGGCGAGGGATGAACTCAACAGCTCGAAGCATCATGGTCTTCGCATCGTGTGCACCGGATCAAATCGGGACAAACTGGCCATGCTGCGTAACAGCAAGGATCAGGCATTCTTCGGGGCATCCATGGTGCAATTTCCCACACTGGATAAAGATTTCATTGACTGGTTCTGCGCGAACCTTGACCTAGAGCATGCGCTCGATCCTTCTGAGGTATTCCAACTGTTCCAGGAAAGCGGATATCGTCCTGAACTACTGGGCGCGGCTGCCGACGAAATCCGTTTTGACCTGACCTTGAACCCGCAAGCCATCCCGACGCGTTTCGCCGTGCTTGTCCGAGCGCAAGCAGATGAACTCAATGCGAATCTCAAAAAGGTGATTCATAGCCTGACCCCCATCCAGTCCGCCGTTATTCGTGTCATGAGTGCAAAAGGCGAAAGCTACGCGCCCTTCGAAGCCCCGACTATGGAGCTATATGCCAAAGCGATGGAAAAAGCCGGCATCGATGCAAGCAATGTGAAGGTCGAAATCCCAGGTGTTCAGCAAGCACTCATAGCCCTGCAGGAGAAAAAACTGGTTTGGAAGGCTTCGCGTGGTGTCTACGCGGTCGATGAACATGTAATCGTCGACTTGCTTCGCGAAGATGGCCTGCTAGATGATTTGTCCTGAGTCGAAGCGTTGGTAGGGGCGGATGTGGCATGGGGTTGATCGATGAAACTCAAGAACTGATACAGCAGCTTGAGCAGAATTGATCGGACATTGCCATATCGATTCTCAGGCGCAGATTCGCCATACTCCGCGCCACTTTTTCGTGAGCAGACGCTTACTTCTTTCAAGGATGATTTGATGTTCAAAGGATTGTTGCGCTTCGCACCCTGCGCCACGTTATTACTCGCGTTCTGTTCGACAGCCGATGCCGAAGACAACAATCGAGTCTTCACCGGCACCTTGGGCAAGATGCCGATCGTGCTGGAACTCAACACTGGCCAGCCTGACGAAGTCACCGGCCGCTACTTCTATGAGAAGTACCATCGCGACCTGGAGCTGAGCGGTTCGCTGCAAGAAGAGACCCTGACGCTAACCGAAGGCAACAACCGCTACGGCGACGACAAACCCCTGCCTACCCTCAAGCTGCAAGAAACGGCCAACGGCTGG
Source organism: Pseudomonas sp. JV414 (assembly GCF_032424305.1). Classification (NCBI taxonomy): domain Bacteria; kingdom Pseudomonadati; phylum Pseudomonadota; class Gammaproteobacteria; order Pseudomonadales; family Pseudomonadaceae; genus Pseudomonas; species Pseudomonas sp. JV414. The sequence continues at coordinate 350,894 of NZ_VYKC01000021.1, forward strand.
CAAGGCGAATGGAAAAGCCCCAAGGGCAAAATCCTGCAAATGCAGTTGACCGAGGCTAAGCTCCCGGCACCGGCGACGGACGCCTTGCCCTTCATCGCCGCGCTGCCGAAAAGCGATCCTTATGAATATCTTCGCCTGCAAGGCTTGAAGCTCAAACCGGGCAAGAAAGAGTCCTTCATGGGTTACGATCTGCAATGGTGGACGCAGCCCGAGTCCAGTCTCTCCATGTTCAGCATCGAGTCCGGCTACCCGAAAGCCGACCAGCAGCGGGTCAATCAGCAATTGTTAGCGCGGCTATGGAGCGATGTCATCAGCTATCACGGCTGTTTGCTGCAAGGTAGTGAAAATTCCGAGTTCAACCAAGGTGTCGTCCCCAAATTCCTATCGCCCGATGTGGTCAGCCTGAGCATTTCCACCAGCTACTACTGTGGCGGCGCTCACCCGGATTTTGGCAATTCGCCGATCAACCTCGACGTTCACACCGGTCATAGCCTGTCACTGGAAGACGTGCTGTGGGTTGGCAAAAGCAAGCCGCTGGTGCATGCCGATCGCGAAGGCGCGGGCGACACATCCTTGACCGAGGAAGAGAGCAACGCGCGATTCACCTATCATCGCGAGGTGTTCGTACCGTGGCTGATCAAGCAATTCGCCGCGCTGTACCCCGACGAAATGCAGAAGCCGACGGACGAGGACAGTTGCGACTACACCGACGAAAGCGTTTGGGGTTATTCCAACTGGCACTTCACCGCCAAAGGCCTGTACCTGGGACCGTACTTCGCCCGCGTGCAACGCAATTGTGATGATCCGGGCTGGTCAGTGTTGCCATACGCGGTGGTCAAGCAACATCCCGGCGGCGTGGCGCTGCAATTGCCCTGAAGCTGGGTTACGCAAGTATTGCGGACTGGGTGCGTATGACTTTCAAGCTGCACCCGGTCATCCCCCACGATCACGCGCTCGTTTATACCAGGATGATTTGATGTTTAAAGGATTGTTTCGTCTGGCCGGCATTGTCGTGCTGGCGTGTTCAACTTTTTCTACCGCGCTGTGGGCTGAAAACGGAACTCTGGTTTACACCGGAACCGTGGGCAAATCGCCCATTGTTCTGGAAGTGAGCGCCGACGGTAGTGAGGGGCGCTACTTCTACCAAAAGTACCGCAGTGATCTAGTACTCAGCGGACAAAAAGAAGGCGATACCCTGATACTTGACGAGGGTAGCCAGTCTGACAATGAGGGTAAAAGTCTCCCGCAAATTCGCTTGCAACCCAACCCCGATGGTTGGTCCGGCGAATGGACCAGCCCACAAGGCAAAGTCCTCAAGGTCGAGTTGCAGCAAGCCAAGCTCCCGCCGGTGTCCGCCGAAACGTTACCCTATCTCGTCAGGCTCCATGACAAGGCGCCGTACGAATACCTACGTCTGCAAGGCCTGAAACTCAAACAAGGACGGACCGAAACGTTCATGGGGTACACGCTGCAATGGTGGGGTGAGCCACAGACAAAAATGGAAGGGTTTGAAGTGGTTTCGGGGTATACCGCAGAAACGCGCCAGCGTCTAAATCAGCGCTTGATGGCGCGGTTGTGGCAAGGCGTGGTGGGGCATTTCGGGTGCTACGTCGATGGCAAACAGGGCTACTACAGTCAGGGGATTCAGCCGTTGTGGATGACGTCTTCCGTCATGAGCGCAACTATCTCATTCGACTACTACTGCGGTGGTGCGTACCCGGATCAGTACAATGAGGCACTCAATTTCAATACCCGTACCGGGCAAGTCCTGACGCTTGATGACGTGCTGTGGGTGGGGCAGGGCAAGCCACTGCATTTCGAGCAAACCTACGACTACGATGAACCTTCATCCGAGTCATCCGATGCCTATTTCGACTACCGCTCCAAGGAGCTGGCGCCTTGGCTGGTGGCGCAACTGCTTAAGCTCTATCCCAAGGAAATGACGACAACGCCTGAAGGGGAGAACGAATGCGGCTACAACGACGACTACCCTTGGCGCTATCCGGACTGGTACTTCACCGAAAAAGGTATCAAGTTAGAGCCGTCCTTCCCTCACGTAGCTGCCGTGTGCCGAAACATTGGCTGGGGGGTCTTGCCTTACAACCTCATAAAACAACACCCCGGCGGCGTAGCGCTGCAACTGCCCTGAGACGAATTTACTTGTCTGCCAACCCCGGCGCTTCACGAATAATGAAGTGATCCAGATTCTCAATATTGGCACTGAACACCCCGAACGTCTGCTCGGGGTTTTTCTTGCTCGGCACCTGCTTCAACTCCGGCGTCACCCCATAAAAGAAGCAATACAACTCCGCTTCACTGTCGACGGCATGCTTGATCTCTTCCAGAAACGCTTTGCGCTTGCGATAGTTGTCGATCAGCTTCTTGCTCAGGTAAACGTTCACCGAATGAGGTTTCTTCTTCGTCTCATCCGGCTGTTTGAACCAGACCTTCTGTTCGAAATCGATGCGAAAGCTCTGGGTGTAATCCTTGATCTCCTTGATCTTGCCCCAGTAAATCAGCCCCTTGTTGTCCTGCAGGTATTCGATCTTCTTGAAGAACGACCCATAAGGCGCCGAGTGTTCGCCAATCTTCAGCGGCATGCGCTTGAGCAGATCCTTGTCCTCGAAGTTCGACACAAAACACTCCACCGGATGGGCGAAGACACTGGTCTTGTCCGGCGCCGACTCCCGGCTTGGTTGCTCAACGTTACTGGCCGCTGAAGTAGGTGTCGGGGCATCGCGCATAACATCCGCCGCCACCGCCGGGCTCACAGGCTTACGCACATACTCACGCCGAGTCAGCAACAACTCCGACGGGAAATGCTCCTCTCGACTGTCATCCGATTCCGCACCGTCCGCCTCCAGACCCGACGCCGGCGTCTTCAGACTGACATAAGGACAACCCTCGACATGCCGCGTGCTGGGGATGTTCTTGAAGTGCGGCGTGCGCACGTAATTCACGTTCTTGGCGTTGAACGTCCCCAACACGTTGGCCGCATCAAACGCCAAACGGCACGCATCGTTGGGGCACTGGAAGTGCTCCTTGGCGGAATCGAACTCCATCGTCTCGTCGAAATTCAAATCGCGCACGTCATAGATCGACAGCTTGTCGTCGAGGCTGAGGCAGTAGGCGAGGTCGAATTTCATGGCAGGCTCGGGTCCGTGAGAGGTGGGAACGTATTAATAGCGGGTAGTGAGTTAAGGCGCACGCCCTATTGAGCAATAGCGCTTAGAAATAATGGCTCTTCGCCCTGTTACGTATTGAAACCCTTTGGTACTTTGGCGGTGGTAGGAATTTTCCTACAGCAATTGTCGATAAAGGGCAGCACTCGTGGCGATCAAATCGGTTTCGAAGGAACGAATAGACAAAGCAATGCTGGAGTTTGATCGTAAATTTCGGAGTAAGCGCGAGTGGCAGGGCTGGGAAAATAACTTAGCTCACCGTTACGCCGTTCACGCGGGCGGTGAACTGTATCCGGCGAAGAAAATCGTCTCTCTGGCTACCGGCATTGCCGTAGGCGAATTCTCCGGTGGGCACCCGACCAACAGTTACCTAGAGAAGCGAGGCTTCACTATTGTGGAGTTACCGCGTGGGGACGGCGAGCCGGTGTTGCAGTTCACGCCGGGAGCTGTTTACGACCGAAAAACTGAGATCAACGGACCGTTCGGTGGAAGCCTGCAAAGCGGCATTGCAGCGTCTGCTACCTACCCTGTGATTTTTTTGTTCACGGGCGATAGCGGTGAGCAATACGGGTATGCCGACCATTGGGAAGACGGCGCCTACTTTTATACCGGTGAAGGACAACGCGGGCCGATGACTTTGATCCGAGGCAACCGAGCCATTGCTGAGCATGCCGAGGATGGCCGAGCGCTGCACTTGTTTAAGTCCCTCGGCAAAGGTAATGGCTACGCTTACGAGGGCGAGTTTTCGTGCGCCGACATGTTTAACCGGACCCAGCCGGATGTGAGCGGCCAGGCGCGGACGGCGATTGTTTTTCGGTTAGTCCCTGTGGGTATTCCTAGTGGAATGATTGAGGCTGAAGAAGATGAGAAGTCTGACCTTCCCGACTCTCTGGCTGCTGCACGGTTGGCTGCGCTGGCTGCATGTAAGCCTGGCAGTGATGAGTTAGGGCAATCCGCTCCGCGTAAGATCTATCAGCGCAGCCGAAAGGTTTCGCACTATGTACTGATGCGCGCTCAGGGGGAATGCGAGAGCTGTAAGATGCCTGCTCCTTTTATGAAAAAGGATGGCACACCCTACTTAGAGCCACATCACGTCAACCGGCTCTCAGATGGTGGGTTAGATCATCCATGCTATGTGGGGGCTGTATGCCCAAGTTGTCATCGCGAAATTCATTCTGGAGTGCATGGGGCGTTGGTGAATGAGAGGCTGAAGCAGCGGTTGGAAGCAATTGAAGGTTGATTGAGCTTTTTTCTTTATGCTCATCACATCGCCGAGGGTTGAAAACCCTCGGGCGATACTGAGTGGCCATTACGATTGCCTACGAAAATTCCTACGGAAAAGACCGACTCATCGCTAAAGCGATCCTACAAATACGTTCTAACCCACCGAATGCTTCGAAGACTGAAACACCTCCATGACCTTCCGCCACCAAGGTTTAGCCACCGGGACCCGCCGCCGCGTGCGATTGAGCAACAGATAAGGCATATCCCGCAGCCGAATCCAGCCTTCATCCTGCCAATGCAACAGACTCAACGACATCTCTGGCCAATCCAACAAACTCAACATCGGCCGATCCGCGTTTTTCGACTGCTTAGCATCGCGCAAGGCCGGCACCACCTGATGAGTCAACCACTCACGCAACAACCGATTCCCCGGTGCGTAGTGATACACCAGCAACGCATACACACCGGATTCGCTGAGCATTAGCCGTTTCTCCGGTTGACCGTGGTACTCAATCAACAACGTATGCCGCTGATCTTCGTCCAGCTTGCTGACCACACGATCATTCAGATGAAAGCCCATTAAGCGACCCAAATCGCGGGCGCAGAACCATGGCTGGTTTTCCAGTAGAAGGGCATGGAGGTGAAGGTTGTGGCGTGTGAAGACTGTGGGGATGAAGGGATCAGACATGGCGAGCCTCCGGGGATGGAAGCGCGTAGACAATGAAGCGGCTAAAGCAGATTACCTTCGGAGAGAAGGAGAGATTTTTAGGCATATCCTTTACCTCTGTGTGATGTCAGCTTTCTTAGGGCTGGGTGCCGGGAGTTAAGAAACCCCACACAGAGGGCCGGACATATTCCCCTTTCGGGTCTTGTATTCGCCCACTCCCGGCATAACAGAGATTTTTTGAGGCGCACGGGGAAACCGTAGGCACAAAAAAGCCGCTTCTGTCGGGTGCGGTCAGTCCGCTGTGTGAGGTGTTTCTTAGGCACCAAGTAAAAGGTTAGAGGGCCAAAGGATGCGGGTCAAGAGAAAACAAAATGATGCCAAAATGCTGGCCGGTTTCCACATGCGTGTCTATCCTGAGAAAAAGGACACGTGAGTAATCGGGGTCGATGAACTAGAGACCAACGGCCGAATTCTCAAAGGATGAGTACTGATGTTTAGGTTTAATAATCACCAGCCTTCCGAAAGTTACTACGCAGCCTGCATGCCAGACTCTAAATTGCCGAGCTGGACATGCTTATATTGTCAAATATTACAATAAGACTGCGTGATTTCTTAATTGATCCGTTTGTAAGCCTGTGAGTAAGTTAAGTGAAGAAAATATATAAAAGGTTCACTAGGCTAGCATGTCGATTTGACGATGCTGAAGACTCTACCGGTTTTGATAAACATCCGTTTCATTTGGATTATGAAAATGGGGTATATCGTGAGGCCGAGTTGGTGAAGCTTATTAGAGGTGCGTTACCACACTTCGCTTTGACTCCTGATGAGTATGAAAGATTAAAAAAAGATGATGACATAGATGAGATGTATCGAACTGCTTTTAAGCGGATCTCTGAGGCGAAGAAAAATAAAAAAGGTGACTATGGAGAGCTTTTACTGTTTCTTATTCTGAAGTCGTTTTATAAGAATGAAAGATTCGTTACAAAGGTTAAGCTGAGGAGTTCGACCAAAGAGCAAATTAAAGGTTTCGACTGTGCACATTTTGTAGCTGCTGATGATGGAAGTATAGAGATATGGTTGGGGGAGGTTAAGTTTTATAAGTCTTTTTCAGGTGCCGTTTCTGATGTGTTGGATGAGATTCAAATGCATATTGATGGTGCATATCTGAAGGCGGAGTTTTCGATATTAGCTCCGAATATTGAATACAATAAAGATGTCGTTGTGCCTGATCAGTTGGTTGAGTTTTTGGATGGAAGTATTTCCCTTGATAAGGCGAAGATCGTAATACCTGCTCTAGTAACCTACGATTGCATTGATATAGTAAAGCATAAGCAGTGCGGGGATGAATTTGCATTAGCCTTTAAGAAGCATTTTGAAGATAGATTTAAAACTATTAATAAAAGAGCTCTTGATGTGCCTGATAATATTAAGATATTTTTTATACTGCTTCCCTTGCAAGACGTTACTAAAATTAAGGATAGCCTTGAAAAAATGGAGGAGCTATACCGATGAATATTACGGATGTTCTTGCAGGTAGAGCCTTTGCGCGTCTTTCAGGAGTCAATGCACAAGATTTTTTTGAAGCTGATAAGAATGGCGAGGAGATTAAAGGTTTTTTAGAGGATACGTATAAACTTCTTCAAACTAAAGAATATTATTCCGAAGGATTGCGCAATCTATGTCACGCATGTGAAAACGTTCCCAAAGATCCATTTTTGGTGGAGTTGCTTAAGCAGTGTATTGGTTCTTCTCGAGTATTTCTGTATGAAGAGATGTTGAGGGAGAGAGGTGTTGAATTTCAGGAGGAGAATGGTTTGTTTGAGGTTTCTCAACGCTCTTTTTATTCTCTTGATAGTGAAATTCTTTTAACGAAAGAGCAAAAGGATTTATACGATACATTTAAGGAGAAGCGACGGCTTGTGGTAAGCGCTCCTACTTCTTTCGGCAAGTCAAGAATAGTGCGGGAAATTATTTCTCATAATTCTTATGAAAGTGTAATGATGGTGGTTCCTACGAATGCTCTTTTGAGCGAAACTTATTTCGCTTTTAAGCAGGACGAGAATTTGAAGAGATACAATCTCATATACTCTACTCATTCGGAGCCATCATCTGAACCTACAATATATATATTTACACCAGAAAAATTTGATGTTTATACGGATGAGCATCAAGTAAGTTTTGATTTTTTTATTTTTGATGAGGTGTATAAGGTTGATAGCTCTGACAATAGGTCTTCCGTGTTTGCTAGTTGTCTGTATAAGGCATATAAGGAGCGGTGCGATTATTACTTAATTGGGCCTTACTTTAAAAGCTTTAGTAAGGAGTTTTTACGAAGAACGAAGGGCCATTTCGAAAAATACAATACTGATATCGTGCAAAAAAAGGTAATAAATTATCTTTCTGATAAGTCGGTGAGTATAGATGGGGCTGAATTAAAGTCGTTGAAGGGGAAAGAACCTCGCTTAATGCAGATTTTGCAATCGGTAAGCGGACAATCAATTGTTTACGTTGGGAGGAAAGATTCAGCTGAGACTAGAGCTCATTATATTGCTGGGAAAAGGTCTGAAGATGTTAAGAGTGAAGTGCTTGATGAATTGATTGAATATATCAAGCGTCATATATCGGAGGAATGGCGGTTACTGAGCTGTCTAAGCAAAGGAGTTGCGTTCCATCACGCCGGAGTTCCTAAGTATATTCAAAGTGAAATTGTAGATCTGTTTAACGCAGGAGTGTTAGACGTTATTGTATGTACCCCTACGTTGACTGAAGGGGTAAATACTTCTGCTAAGAATGTGATTTTTTACGATACGACGAAGGCGGATATTGAACTTAGCGGGTTCGATGTTAAAAATATTGTTGGACGGTCAGGCCGTTTTGGACATCATTTTGTTGGAAGAGCAATTTTTCTGGAGGAGCATGTAGCAGTAGATGAGATAGATGAAATAAGATTTCCAATCTTCGACTATGACTTTATTTCGCCAGAGGATAATATTCAAATCTCATTGGAGGATTTGAACGGGAACGGGCAACTGCAGCGAGATGTAATTATGGAGCGGATTTTTAGTGAAAGAGTACCGCTCGATCTATTGAAAAAAAATAAATATATACCGTTTGAGAAGCAAATTTCCTTGATTCAGTATCTTAGGCGAGAGAGGTATATAGGGCGAAGTTTGGGTGGGCTACACAGTTTGCCAGATAAAGAGCAAATGTCATTGATTATGGAATTGGTTCATGATCAGTTATTTGCGGATACTGATAAGAAAGAAAGCTGGACAACTGCTAGGTTGTCTAAATTCGTTAAGTTTCAAATTTATCATAAGCCTAGTTTGAAGGTGATGATAGCTGAGTATAATGCAGTAAAAGAAGACACTAAAATTAGAAATGTATTGGAACTGATTTATAGGTATTTCGAATTTTCTCTGCCTAAGTATTTAATGGCGTTTGAGAGAATTTTTAATTTTGTTTATGGCGGTAAAATGTCTCTTGCGTTGACTATTACTCACCTACAGTACGGTAGCGATAAAATTCAAGATATACTATTGGTTGATGCGGGGGTTCCCCGCTCAATTGTTAACCGTATTTCGGATAGTTTAAGTGGCGTGAAGGATGTTAATGATATTCGAAAGAGATTTGATCAAGATCCGCGGATTCTGAGTGATTTGAGCGGGATTGAGATGCGGATGTTGGCAAAAAGGATATAGCGATTAATTTCTATACGGTCTTAATAGAAAAATGGCTGTCGTATGACAGCCATTTTTATTTTAAATCAATCCCAGCTCAATGCCCCACCAGTCTGATACTCAATAACTCTCGTCTCAAAGAAATTCTTCTCTTTCTTCAAGTCCATAATCTCGCTCATCCAAGGGAACGGGTTAGTCGTCCCTGGATACTCTTCTTTCAGCCCAATCTGCGACAGACGACGGTTAGCGATGAACTTGAGGTAATCCTCCATCATCGCCGCATTCATCCCCAAAACCCCACGAGGCATGGTGTCACGTGCGTATTCAATCTCCAGCTGAGTCCCCTGCAGAATCATCTGCGAAGCTTCTTCCTTCATTTCAGCATCCCACAGGTGCGGGTTTTCGATTTTGATCTGGTTGATCACGTCGATGCCGAAGTTCAGGTGCATGGATTCGTCGCGCAGGATGTATTGGAACTGCTCGGCGACGCCGGTCATTTTGTTGCGGCGGCCCATGGAGAGGATTTGGGTGAAGCCGCAGTAGAAGAAGATGCCTTCCAGAACGCAGTAGTAGGCGATCAGGTTGCGCAGCAATTCTTTGTCGGTTTCGACGGTGCCGGTTTCGAACTTCGGATCGGAGATCGAGCGGGTGTATTTCAGGCCCCAGGTGGCTTTTTTCGCGACCGATGGGATCTCGTGGTACATGTTGAAGATTTCGCCTTCATCCATGGCCAACGATTCGATGCAGTACTGGTAGGCGTGGGTGTGGATCGCCTCTTCGAACGCCTGGCGCAGGATGTACTGGCGGCATTCCGGGTTGGTGATCAGGCGGTACACGGCCAGGACCAGGTTGTTGGCAACCAGGGAGTCGGCGGTGGAGAAGAAGCCGAGGTTGCGCATCACGATGCGGCGCTCGTCGTCGGTCAGGCCTTCCGGGTCTTTCCAGAGGGCGATGTCGGCGGTCATGTTGACTTCTTGCGGCATCCAGTGGTTTGCGCAACCGTCCAGATACTTCTGCCAGGCCCAGTCGTACTTGAACGGTACGAGTTGGTTGAGGTCGGCGCGGCAGTTGATCATGCGCTTTTCGTCGACAGCAACGCGGGCGGAGGCGCCTTCGAGTTCGGCGAGGCCTTCGGCGACGTCGAGGGTGTCCAGGGCAGCTTTGGCACGGGCGATTGCGGCAGAGTCGGTCGCGGTAACAGCGCGAGCTTCTTGAGCGGCGACACCACCAGCGGTGTCGAGTCGGTCCATGTTGGCTTCAGTCGCGTGGCCGGCGTTGGCGCCTTTTACCACGGTCTCGCCGCTGTCTTCTTTGTCGAATTCGTCCCAGCTCAGCATGACGTGTCGTCTCCTGCGTGAGGGCCAGATTGCCCGTGTGAAAACTGATAGGTTGGTTTTTCACACAGCCGTTTCTGGCCGCGTTGGATCTAAAGGAAATCGTTTGTTGCAGCGGTACAACGCAGGCAATAAACAGAATTTTGTACGGGTGTTCTGAAGCCACTGATGGGCGCAGAAAACGTGAGTCGCTTCTGCGTGGGCTTCAGACTGGCTTTTCACCCCTGTAAGGGAATATTGCAGGCCCGTTTAAGTCCGCATTATAAGGAAATTTTCGGCCCCGTGGTGCGGCGAAATGGCACTCGGAGCGGTCGGCGAGGGGCGTTTTCAGGTTGGAGCGAGGGTTTACAGGGCTTTGGCGGAGTAAGTTTTTTTTTCGGTTGTTTTGGCTGGTTTTTGACGGTGGGAGCAAGGTGTTCGCGTGGTTATGGTCTGGTGTTGTGTTGCAAGCCAGGTGGGGCGGGGCTTTCAGGGGATGGGAGGGGTTTTTGTGGGCGGGATTGTGTGCAGTTTTTGGCTGAAAATGTTTTTGAAAAAGGTTGTTCAAAAAACAATCAAAAACGGCGTTTTTTACTACATGTAGTGGTTTTGGTCGATTTTTGACCACTCCAGACACAACTAAGCCCGACCGAAGTCGGGCTGTGATGTCGCGTTCAGTTTTCAGCTGAAACGAGCTGCACCTACATAGTCAGAACCGTCGGCTGCGACTTTGGCTGCACCTACGTGGTCAGAACCATCAGAAGCGACAGCCGCTTCAGTGAAAGTAGCCGAGCCAGTGCGGTCGTAGCCATCGGCGGCGAAGGTGTTAGCGGCCAGGACGGAAAGGGTCAGGGCGAGGATCAGTTTGGTTTTCATGGTGGTGGCTCCAGGTTTGTTGGCGTTTTGTGCCTTGGGTGTGGAATTCATCCTACGCCAACTATTTTGATTAAAAAGCGCAAATAAACGCTTAAAGCAATCTTGTTTATCGATCTATTGGGTTGGCGGTTTATCTGTCTTTAATAGGTGAGCTTTGGGGGAAAGATCAAAAGATCGCAGCCTGCGGCAGCTCCTACATGGACCGTGAACCGTGGAGTGCTGGGCTTGAGGGGCGGATCAGCCGTTAGAGCAGCCGTTACCCATGACGCTGTAGCGCAGAATGTGCCGCTGACCTTTGGAGTCGTCGTATTCCATTTTGGCCGGAACCACTTCGCAGACGTTCGGGATTTCGCTCATCGATATAACTTTGGCGATGTCCAGGTGGGTGGAGTAGGTGTATTCCTCAATGGCGGGTTGTTGCTGTGCGACATCAGTCGGGACCTCGTCCGCCATGGCGGTTGCGCACAGACTGCTGAGGGCCAGAACCAATAAAGCTTTCATTTGAAATTTACCTTTCTTAAGGTCGAATGGGGTCACGCAATCTTTTTGGGATTGCGTGTGGCGCTTTAGTAAAGAGTCTTGGATTAACTGCCTTCGTGGGGGCTGCAACTGGGTTAATCGCGTTTGCCTTGTTGGCGAAACCGATTTTAGGCCTGGGGGTGGCGTGCATATAGCCGTGCTTTTGATAAACACCTTTGGCAGATTTGGTAACAATCCCCCGAGAACCCGCCCGTAACCACTGCGCAGAATCTGCCGAAGATGGCGATCTTTCGACTTTAAAAAGCTGAAGATCAAAAGATCGCAGCCTTCGACAGCTCCTACGAGGGCCCTGATAGCCGGGTTTGAGCGCCTCGTCGCGGTATAGCCACATTTTGTAGGGGCTTGTTACTACCATCGTCGAATGGTTCTATAGGCCCCGCCCGGCTACAACTGGGGCCATACAAAAACAACTATTCCACCGAGGTAAGAAAGATGAGTGCGGCTTCTTTGTATCCCGTTCGTCCCGAGGTAGCAGCCAACACGCTGACTGACGAGGCCACCTATAAGGCCATGTACCAGCAGTCGGTCGTCAACCCGGACGGCTTCTGGCGTGAACAAGCCAAGCGCCTCGACTGGATCAAGCCTTTCACCACGGTGAAGCAGACGTCCTTCGACGATCACCATGTCGACATCAAATGGTTCGCCGACGGCACGTTGAACGTTTCCTACAACTGCCTCGACCGTCATCTGGCCGAGCGCGGCGATCAAATCGCGATTATTTGGGAAGGGGATGACCCTGCCGAAAGCCGCAACATCACCTACCGCGAGCTGCACGAACAAGTCTGCAAGTTCGCCAACGCCTTGCGTGGCCAAGATGTGCACCGCGGCGACGTGGTGACGATTTATATGCCGATGATCCCCGAAGCCGTGGTCGCCATGCTGGCCTGCACCCGGATCGGCGCGATTCACTCGGTAGTGTTCGGTGGTTTCTCGCCGGAAGCCCTGGCTGGCCGGATCATCGACTGCAAATCCAAAGTGGTGATCACCGCTGACGAAGGCATTCGTGCCGGCAAGAAAATCCCGCTGAAGACCAACGTCGACGACGCGCTGACCAACCCGGAAACCAGCAGCATTCAGAAAGTCATCGTGTGCAAGCGCACCGGTGGCGACATCAAGTGGAACCAGCATCGCGACATCTGGTACGAAGACCTGATGAAAGTGGCGGGCAGTGTCTGCGCGCCGAAAGAGATGGGCGCTGAAGAAGCGCTGTTCATCCTTTATACCTCCGGTTCCACCGGCAAGCCGAAGGGCGTGCAGCACACCACCGGCGGTTACCTGCTGTATGCGGCGATGACCCACGAGCGTGTGTTCGACTACCGTCCGGGCGAAATCTACTGGTGCACCGCCGACGTCGGCTGGGTCACCGGCCACAGTTACATCGTCTACGGCCCGCTGGCCAACGGCGCGACCACATTGCTGTTCGAAGGCGTGCCGAACTATCCGGACATCACCCGGGTGGCGAAGATCGTCGACAAGCACCAGGTCAACATCCTCTACACGGCGCCAACCGCGATCCGCGCGATGATGGCCTCGGGCACCGCCGCCGTTGAAGGTGCCGATGGCAGCAGCTTGCGTCTGTTGGGTTCGGTCGGCGAGCCGATCAACCCGGAAGCGTGGGACTGGTACTACAAGAATGTGGGCAAGTCCCGTTGCCCGATCGTCGATACCTGGTGGCAGACCGAAACCGGCGGCAACATGATGAGCCCGTTGCCGGGCGCTCACGCGCTGAAACCTGGTTCTGCGGCGCGTCCGTTCTTCGGTGTGGTGCCAGCGTTGGTCGACAACCTGGGCAACATCGTCGAAGGCGTGGCCGAGGGTAACCTGGTGATTCTCGATTCGTGGCCAGGTCAGGCGCGCACGCTGTACGGCGACCATGACCGCTTCGTCGATACCTACTTCAAGACCTTCCGTGGCATGTACTTCACCGGTGACGGTGCGCGTCGTGACGAGGACGGTTACTACTGGATCACCGGTCGCGTGGACGACGTGCTCAACGTTTCCGGGCACCGCATGGGTACTGCCGAGATCGAAAGCGCAATGGTCGCTCACCCGAAAGTCGCCGAAGCGGCGGTGGTCGGTGTGCCGCACGACATCAAGGGGCAGGGCATCTATGTCTATGTCACATTGAACGCTGGCGAAGAGACGAGCGAGCAGCTGCGCCTGGAGTTGAAAAACTGGGTGCGTAAAGAGATCGGCCCGATTGCTTCGCCGGATGTGATTCAGTGGGCGCCGGGACTGCCGAAAACCCGTTCGGGCAAGATCATGCGCCGGATTCTGCGCAAGATTGCCACGGCCGAATACGATGGGTTGGGGGATATTTCGACCCTGGCGGATCCGGGTGTGGTGCAGCATTTGATTGATACGCACAAGACCATGAACGTCGCTTAACAGCGGTTCTTGAGTCATCGAAGCCCCACCAGGTGTTGAGCCTGGTGGGGCTTTTTGTTGTTGAAGATCAAAAGATCGCAGCCTGCGGCAGCTCCTACAGGGAATGCGTTCGGCGTAGGAGCTGCCGAAGGCTGCGATCTTTTGATGTTGATCTTCCACCAATAATTATCGGTGTCCGCCGTAGGTCAATTCCCACTGTTACCCATCACCCTTCAAGTTACCGAATGTGTAACCACACGCCCGGCAACGAGGCATTGGGAAACGCAAAGCCCTGTTTCAGGGCCTCTCAACCCGGCATGAAAAATAAGACACAACGCTGCGCTTGCCGGATTAGAAGGGTTTGCCAATAATAGGCCCGCAATTTGCAATATAGATCGGTTCACTGTCTTTTGCTCTTGCATGAAATTGCAAGGCTGTCAACGCGCTTAACCCGCATTCTCAGTGCATCTGTAATTTGTTGTCGCATTGAAGAAATATCGGCTTCGGACCTGTCGTTAGAATGCCGATCACTCGCTCGTCGTTGCCTGCGTTGAAATCAGCGCACGGTTCGTAGGACGCAGCCGTTTAACCCATTCGCATATTGGGCTGTCGCTCACTCTGCCGTTTTTGCCCTTTACCGATGGAGTCCCAAGATGAAGAAACTTGTGCTGCTTGGCGCCCTGGCACTGTCCGTGCTGTCCCTGCCGACCTTCGCCGATGACAAGCCCGTAAAAATCGGTATCGAAGCAGCTTACCCTCCGTTCGCCTCCAAGGCGCCGGACGGCAGCATCGTGGGTTTCGACTACGACATCGGCAACGCCCTGTGCGAAGAGATGAAGGTCAAGTGCGTATGGGTCGAGCAAGAATTCGACGGCCTGATCCCGGCACTCAAAGTGCGCAAGATCGACGCGATCCTGTCGTCCATGTCGATCACTGAAGACCGCAAGAAGTCCGTGGACTTCACCAATAAGTACTACAACACCCCGGCTCGCCTGGTCATGAAGGCCGGCACTCCAGTCAGCGACAGCCTGGCTGAGTTGAAGGGCAAGAACATCGGCGTGCAACGTGGTTCGATCCACGAGCGTTTCGCCCGCGAAGTCCTGGCCCCGCTGGGTGCAGAGATCAAGCCTTACGGTTCGCAGAACGAAATCTACCTCGACGTGGCCGCCGGTCGCCTCGACGGCACCGTGGCAGACGCGACCTTGCTGGATGACGGTTTCCTGAAAACCGACGCCGGCAAAGGTTTCGCCTTCGTTGGCCCGGCCTTCACCGACGTCAAATACTTCGGCGACGGCGTAGGTATCGCGGTTCGCAAGGGCGACGCGCTGAAAGACAAGATCAACACCGCGATCGCTGCCATTCGTGAGAACGGCAAGTACAAGCAAATCCAGGACAAGTACTTCGCCTTCGATATCTACGGCAAGTAATCGTCCCCGCAACAAGTCCGAAATGGCGCAAGCAACAGGATCTCTGAGGTTTGCGCCATTTTTTCATCCCAACTTTCGAGGACCTGAATCATGTTGAAAGGCTACGGGGCTGTCATCCTCGATGGCGCATGGCTGACGCTTCAGCTCGCCTTGTCGTCCATGGTCTTGGCCATTGTTCTGGGTCTGATCGGCGTTGCGCTGCGTCTGTCCCCAATACGCTGGCTGGCCTGGCTGGGCGACCTGTATTCCACGGTGATACGCGGTATTCCCGATCTGGTGCTGATCCTGCTGATTTTCTACGGCGGCCAGGACTTGCTCAACCGCGTCGCGCCGATGCTCGGCTATGACGACTACATCGACCTGAACCCGTTGGCCGCCGGTATCGGCACCCTGGGCTTCATCTTCGGTGCGTACCTGTCGGAGACCTTCCGCGGCGCCTTCATGGCAATCCCGAAGGGGCAGGCAGAGGCCGGCATGGCGTACGGCATGAGCAGTTTTCAGGTGTTTTTCCGGGTGTTGGTGCCGCAGATGATTCGTCTGGCGATTCCGGGTTTCACCAACAACTGGCTGGTATTGACCAAGGCGACCGCGCTGATTTCGGTGGTCGGTCTGCAAGACATGATGTTCAAGGCCAAGCAGGCGGCAGACGCTACCCGCGAGCCTTTCACCTTCTTCCTCGCAGTGGCGGCGATGTACCTGGTAATTACCAGCGTCTCGTTGCTGGCATTGCGTCACCTTGAGAAGCGCTACTCGGTAGGCGTAAGGGCGGCTGATCTATGATCTTCGACTACAACGTCATTTGGGAGGCCTTGCCGCTGTACTTCGGCGGCCTGGTGACCACCCTTAAATTGCTCGCGCTGTCGCTGTTCTTCGGCCTGTTGGCGGCACTGCCGCTGGGGCTGATGCGCGTTTCCAAGAACGCCGTCGTCAATATGAGTGCCTGGCTGTTCACTTACGTGATCCGCGGCACGCCGATGCTGGTGCAGCTGTTTTTGATCTACTACGGTCTGGCGCAGTTCGAAGCAGTACGTGAAAGCTTCCTCTGGCCATGGCTGTCCAGCGCCACGTTCTGTGCGTGCCTGGCCTTCGCCATCAACACCAGCGCCTACACCGCCGAAATCATCGCCGGCAGCCTGCGCGCCACGCCGAACGGCGAGATCGAAGCGGCCAAGGCCATGGGCATGTCGCGCTTCAAAATGTACAAGCGGATCCTGCTGCCATCGGCCCTGCGCCGGGCATTGCCGCAATACAGCAACGAAGTGATCATGATGCTGCAGACCACCAGTCTGGCGTCCATCGTGACCCTGATCGACATCACCGGTGCCGCGCGCACGGTCAACGCTCAGTTCTACTTGCCGTTCGAAGCCTACATCACCGCCGGCGTGTTCTACCTGTGCCTGACGTTCATTCTGGTGCGCCTGTTCAAAATGGCCGAGCACCGCTGGCTGGGCTATCTGGCCCCGCGGAAGCACTGATATGGAACGCAT
This sequence comes from Pseudomonas sp. JV414, assembly GCF_032424305.1. Lineage (NCBI taxonomy): Bacteria > Pseudomonadati > Pseudomonadota > Gammaproteobacteria > Pseudomonadales > Pseudomonadaceae > Pseudomonas > Pseudomonas sp. JV414. The sequence continues at coordinate 367,657 of NZ_VYKC01000021.1, forward strand.
CGATCATGCATTGCCGTGGAGCCACCTGGGCAGCGAACGCCGGATTTCGGTGTTCCGCTTCGGTGCTGGCGAGCGCAAGGCCTACATCCAGGCCAGCCTGCACGCCGATGAACTGCCGGGGATGCGCACGGCCTGGGAGCTGAAAAAGCGCCTGACCGAACTCGAAGCCCAAGGCTTGCTGAACGGTGTGATCGAACTGGTGCCGGTGGCCAATCCACTGGGCCTCGGTCAATTGCTTCAGGGTAACCATCAAGGGCGTTTTGAAGCCGGCAGCGGCAAGAACTTCAACCGGGATTTCGTTGAGCTGAGCGAGCCCGTGGCCGCTGAGCTGCAAGGGCATCTGGGTGACGATCCTCACGCCAATATCCGTTTGATCCGTGAAACCATGAGCGATGTGCTGGCTGCATTGCCGCCTGCCGCGAGTCAGTTGCAAGGCATGCAGCGCATTTTGCTCAGCCATGCTTGCACCGCCGATGTGGTGCTGGATTTGCATTGCGATTGCGAAGCGGCACTGCACATGTACGCCTTGCCGCAACACTGGCCGCACTGGCGTTCGCTGGCTGCGCACTTGAACGTCAAGGTTGGGCTGCTGGCGGAAGATTCCGGCGGCAGCTCCTTTGACGAAGCGTGCTCGCTGCCGTGGCTGCGTCTGTCGCGTCTGTTTCCGGATGCCCAGATTCCACTGGCCTGCTTGGCGACGACCATCGAGTTGGGTGGCCAATCTGATACCGGTCGCCCAGAGGCAGAGGCTCACGCCGAAGGCATTCTGGCGTTCCTTGCCGAGCAGGGTTTGATCAGCGGCGAATGGCCAAAACCTGCGCAAGAGGCTTGCGAAGGCATGCCGTTCGAAGGCACCGAATTGCTGTTCGCTCCGCATCCTGGCGTGGTGAGTTTTCTGCGTAAACCCGGTGAGTGGGTTGAAGCGGGCGACGAGATTTTTGAAGTGATCGATCCGTTATCGGATCGGGTCAGCACGGTGTGTGCTGGTACGTCCGGGGTGCTGTTTGCCATTGAACGGCTGCGTTATGCCCAACCCGGTTTCTGGCTGGCCAAGGTGGCGGGGCGCGAAGCGCTGCGTCACGGGCGCTTGCTCAACGACTGACTGACTGTTTTTGTGAGAACCGACCGCATGTACAAACTTGAAGTCCAAGACCTGCATAAACGCTATGGCAGTCACGAAGTGCTCAAGGGTGTGTCCCTGAAAGCGGCGGCTGGCGATGTGATCAGCATCATCGGCTCCAGTGGCTCCGGCAAAAGTACTTTCCTGCGCTGCATCAACCTGCTCGAGCAGCCGCACGCGGGCAAGATTCTGCTCAACAACGAAGAGCTGAAACTGGTCGCCAACAAGGACGGCGCGCTGAAAGCCGCCGACCCGAAACAGCTGCAACGCATGCGTTCGCGCCTGTCGATGGTGTTCCAGCATTTCAACCTGTGGTCGCACATGACCGCGCTGGAAAACATCATGGAAGCGCCGGTCCACGTGCTCGGCATGTCCAAGGCCGAAGCCCGTGAAAAGGCCGAGCACTACCTGAACAAGGTCGGCGTTGCTCATCGCAAAGACGCTTACCCTGGCCACATGTCCGGCGGCGAGCAGCAGCGTGTGGCGATTGCCCGTGCGCTGGCGATGGAGCCTGAGGTGATGTTGTTCGACGAACCGACCTCGGCCCTCGACCCTGAGTTGGTCGGTGACGTGCTGAAAGTCATGCAGGCCCTGGCGCAGGAAGGCCGGACCATGGTGGTGGTGACGCACGAAATGGGCTTTGCCCGTGAAGTGTCGAACCAGTTGGTGTTCCTGCACAAAGGCGTCGTCGAAGAAAGCGGCAACCCGCGCGAAGTGCTGGTGAATCCGCAGTCTGAGCGTTTGCAACAATTTTTGTCCGGCAGCTTGAAATAATCAGGACTGCCGTTGTGCACAGGGATAGTGCATGCTTCGTAGCCTGAAGGCTGGCTACGATTCCCTGTAGGAGCTGCCGAAGGCTGCGATCTTTTGACTTTGATTTTCAAGATCAAAAGATCGCAGCCTCGCTTCACTCGACAGCTCCTACAGGGGGGGGGCGGCAAGCCAGCTCCCACATTTGATTTTTGTCGGTTTTGAAATTTGTGTTCATTTACGGGCTAGCCTTGGCCCATGCCTTCATTCTGTTCTTCGTTTCGGATTGCCCGCCATGACTGCCCATCGAATTGGTTTCCTGATTTGGCCCAGCACTAAAGCTCTGACGCTTACGCTGGCTGAGGAGGCCTTGCGTGTTGCCCAGCGTGTGCACCCGGACGTTGTTTACGAACTGTCGTTCTTGCAGGCCGAACCGCCGACCGAAGGCGCCTGGCAATTGCCGGGTGAGCCGTGGGCCGGCAAGCTCGAAAATTTCCAGAAACTGTTCCTGCTCGCCGATGAGCCGCCGACTTCACTTGCGCCAGCACTCAGCAGTGGGCTGAAACAACTGGTGCGAGCCGGATGTGTGATCGGCGGTTTGTCGGCCGGTGTTTACCCCTTGGCGCAGTTGGGTTTGCTCGACGGTTACCGCGCTGCCGTGCATTGGCGCTGGCAGGACGATTTCACCGAACGTTTTCCGAAGGTGATTGCCACCAGTCACCTGTTTGACTGGGATCGCGATCGCCTCACTGCGTGCGGCGGCATGTCGGTGCTCGATTTGCTGCTGGCAGTGCTGGCCCGTGATCACGGCGCGGAACTGGCCGGTGCGGTTTCAGAAGAACTGGTTGTCGAACGCATCCGTGAAGGCGGCGAGCGCCAACGCATTCCATTGCAGAACCGCTTGGGCTCCAGCCATCCGAAGCTCACCCAAGCGGTGTTGCTGATGGAAGCCAACATCGAAGAGCCGCTGACCACCGACGAAATCGCTCAGCATGTGTGCGTATCGCGTCGGCAGCTGGAGCGGATCTTCAAGCAATACCTCAACCGTGTGCCGAGCCAGTACTACCTGGAATTGCGCCTGAACAAGGCCCGGCAGATGTTGATGCAAACCAGCAAGTCGATCATCCAGATCGGCCTGTCGTGTGGCTTCTCTTCGGGGCCGCATTTCTCCAGCGCCTACCGCAACTTCTTCGGCGCCACGCCGCGGGAAGATCGCAACCAGCGGCGCAGCAGCAGCCCGTTCGAGTTGTCGTCGGTGCCGTCAGAGCGCGGATGACCTCGTTGTTAAACCTGACGTCGATCACTCATCGACGTCAGAGCCTTCGGACGACGACACCTCCATTTCCGCTTGATCCATGACTGCATCGACACCGAAGTCGACACCTGTCTGCCTGAAATAACTGATCAGCGTTTGTACACTTTCCTCTGACAGCGGATTGCCCCTCAGATTGATGCTCTCACCGACCTCCAGCGGCAATTCCAGAATATCGGCGGGTATGTGGGTGATCGCGTTTGCGCTCAGATCCACGGTGTCCAGGAATTTGAGTTGCAACAGGCCTGGCGGCAATTCGGCAATGCCGGTGTCGTTCAGCAACAGGGTCGTGAGACGGGACATCTGGCTCACGTCGGGTGTGGCACCCAGCGGGTTGTCGCTCAGGTCCAGGTAGTCAAGCCGCTCCATCTGTGCCAGTTCCAGTGCACTTTGCGCCGTCAGGGTGAGTTGGCAATCGGTCATCGACAATGCGGTCAGATCGCCCATTCTGAAAATCGGCTCGGGGAGGGTCTGCTGTCGGTAGTTACGGATGGTCAACCCCTTGAGGCGAGGAAAACTCTCCAGAAAACGCCCGACCCCGGTCAGCCGTTCATCACTGTGCAGATACAGCAGCGAGACATGACTGAAGTCTGCCTGCATCGTCGGCAGGTTGCCGGTAATGATGGTGGGCAGGGTCAGCTCGTAGGTGGGTCGAAGTTGCTGATTGAAGTGGTCCAGATCGGTTTGCCGGCGCCAGCAACGTTCCACGATCCGTTTGAATTCATCCCGGATCGAATGTTCTTCGAGTAGCTCCTGCGCGGTGAAAGGGGCATCGCTCACCGGGTGTATCGCCGGTACGTCTGCTGTCCAGGCTGACAGGTCGTTGCTGAGGGTGCTGAGTTCGGTTTCCAGGCGCGTGATCTCCACCCTGCCATCGGCCAGCGTACCGGGCTGCAGATAGATAAACTCACTGGCTTCTTCCTGATCCATAGACGGGTACAGCGCTTGAACCCGATTGACATCAGCCTGTTCGGCAAACACCCCGAAATCCTGGCGCGTGCGCCCGAAATGGCTTTTTATGCGTTCGCGAGTCGCGGCCGAAAGCGGGTTACCGCCCAGGTCGAAGCCATCTCTGACAGTGTTGGGGAGATCGAAGAGCGCGGTGGGCAGTTCCTGGATGCGGTTATCATTAAGCAGAACGGTTCGAAGGTGTGGCCGGGTCAGCACACTGGGTGGGAAGTTGGAGATACCGGTCTCCGATACATCGATGTAGCGCAGCTGCGGCATGTGCTCGACATTGGGAATCAGCTCCAGCGGGTTCTTGTACAGGTCCAGAATCACCAGTTTGTTCAGCGCTGACAGGGTGGTGTAGCTCTGTGGCGTGAGGGTAATGGCGCAGTCGCTGAGAATCAGTTCGGTCAGGTTCGGCGATTGCACAATGGCTTGCGGAAGGCGATTCAGCCTGAAACCGCGCAAGGCCAGGCGACGCAAGTCTGAGAATCCTCGCAAAAAATCAGGCATCCCGCGCGTTGCGATATGGCCATCCAGCGACAGGCTTGTCACGTGACTGAAGCCCTCGCCGAGCATCGGAAGCTCACCCACTATCGGTTGGGAAAAACGGAATTCGACCACATGATCCTCACCAAGGTGCGGTGAGGCTTGTTGATGCCAGCAGTCGAGTAATTCGTTTACCAGGTGCCGGCGATTTCGCTGCTGAATGCTGAATTGTTCAGGGGTGACTCTGGCTTGGGTGTCCGGCATGAACAGTGGGATTTCGTTACGCCAGAGGTGCAGGTCATTGGTGAGTCGCGCGTGTTCGGCCATGAGTCGGGTCAGCTCTGCCCGTGGCCCCGTCGGGTGCCGTTGCAGGCGTTCGACAAAGGCTTGCAGTTCCTCGGCTGACAAGTGGGGGAATAGCCTATGGGCGCGGGCTTGTAAGGTCGGCGTACCGAACGGTGCGCGATGGTAGCCATCCGTGCCGCCGAGCAAGCGCATGACGGTTGGATCGTAGATGGGCTTCAGGATTGGGTGTTGCGCCAGGACCGAGTGCAGTTCATTGCGGTTCAGAGCATGGGTGCGAATCATCCGTTTGAGTTTTTCACCTTCGCCAATGTGGATGCCTAGCGCCGAGCGCTCGCTGTCCGGCAGTGCCTGCAATAAATCCAGATAGAACGTGCTCGCGCCGCTGAGCTCAAGGCCTGCATCGTCAAAGGCCTGATAGCTGCCATCTGCGTTCAGAACGAGCACTTTACGAATGGGCGCATCGGCATTGCCGATACTGTCGAGCAGGCGTCCGCCATGGGCGTATTCGTGGATTTCCAGGCGCAATTGTCCCGACCAGCCAGGCAGTCGCTGCAGGGTGTGCAGGGCCAGTCGATCGGTGTCGGGGTTGTTGGCGCTTGAGGGGATCTCCAAGCCTTCGTAAGCCCGTGTGATCCTGACGTGTTCCCGGGCTTCACGGGTGAGCTGTGCGAGGCGTTTGGACAAGGTGCCGCGCTCAAGTTGTTGCAGCTCTTGATCGCTGGCGGTTTGCAGCAGTGCATCTGCCACGCTGCTCGGCAAACCGTGTTCGGCGTCGATGAGTTTTTGCGCCAGCCCAGAGGTGGCGCGATCGAGTCGGCGGTATCGATTGTCGAACAGGGTTTCTCGCTTGCCCTCGGCGAGCGTAACCAGTGTCCGGCGCAGTGTGCGGGCGCGGGTACCGAGACTGGGGGACGGCGTGCCGAAGGACTCACCCATCAGCGTTCTGGTTTCGTTTTCCCCCAGGGTCAGCAGTAGCGCATGGATCAGGTCGCCGTTGCTGAGGTGCGCCTGATTAACCTGAACCATGGGTTGGCCGACGGCACCGCGTTCCCAGAGGGTCTGTGCTTTGCTGTCGACCAGGCGCAGCCCTTTTTCGGCCGGCCAGTAACCGTTGTCGCAGAGCAGTTCCAGTTGCGTGATAGGGTCGGCTTTCAGGTAGTCGGTCGGTTGTTCGCTGCCGATCAGTTCGATGAAGGTCTGGATGTCCTGATCGATCTTGAAGCGTTTCAGTGTGTCGGCGAGCAGCGCAGGCATCTGGCTGGTATTCACATGCATCTTGCGCAAGGCATTCTCGTGGCAGCCGCTGATCTGCAGCATTCGTTCACGCACCGAGGGTGCGAATCGTTCCATGTCTGGGCCGAGGCGGCGCAGCACGGTGGCTTGATCCCAGCTCAACGGCTGGTCGAGTGCGGTCTGCCAGGCTCCGGCGCCATTGTGTTTGAGTGCGGGTTTATAGGCTTCAGGACGGCTCGGGTGATCGATGCGGTGCTCACCGGTCACGGGGTCCTGGCTGACGGCGTAGGGTTTATTGTCCAGTGACAACAGGGTTTTGCCGTCGTGGCGGTACAGCCCGAGTTCATCGGGTCTGGCAGCCTGAGGAAGTGTGCCGGGCTGTTCATAGGTGCTCAGATCTGGCTTCCAATAGCGACTTTCACCCTGGGGTGTTTTGACCGAATGGAACCGGTCGATGAACTGAACAATTTCCCGGGGCAGGACCGCACGAAACTCTCCCGCCGCGATCACGCCACCCACCGCAAAAGTGCCCAGTTGCACGGCGGATTCAATGACCCCCATGAAATGCTCGAAGGCCTTGGTTGTCAGGCCTTCTGCCCAGTCGACGATGCTTTCGAAGGTTTCGTCGAGTAGCTGGTACGCCATGTAAGCCAGCATCAATTCGCCGAGAAAAGGCACGAACGGCAGGACGACAAAGGCTGCGATGTTTAGCAGTGTCGAGGCGATTTGCGTGAAGGAGTCCCATAATGCCCAGCGGGCTTTCTGATCGACCGTCGCCGTGGATACCGCAATGACTCGGGCATCGTTGAGGATCTTGTCGAGTTTGCGCTGATAGAGATGAACCCACAGATCGCCTCTGATCGGCGTCGTCGTCATTTGCAGGTTGGCGCGCTGGTCTGGTTTTTCTCTCCAGGTGGGGCGTGGGTCGCCAGGTTGAACCGGTTGCCAGGTGATGGGAACAAGTCGGTCGTTTAACTGAGCGAAGAAATGCCCACGAGCCTCATGATCGATAAAGCGGCTGAAGAACTGTTGATAGTCATGACTGCGCAAACGCTGGGTCAGCTCCTGGGCGAATGCGCCTGTAGAGGCATATTCCTTGATCGGGTGTTCGGGGTCGTCGGGGATATAGGCCACTACCCGGACCACTTCTCGCGCGCGTTCCAGATCCGGGGCAAACAGCACGATGCCAGTCAGCCGTACATTCATGATCGTCAGTTCATGACAATCCCATGCCTGTCCGCGTAGACGTAGATGTTGCTGGCCATCGAGTAAGCCAAGGATCAGGCGATGGACATCGCCGCCAAGCTTGTTTTGCATGTAGGCCATTTGCAGGGCGGCGCTGAGGGCCGCTTTCTGGCTGTCGCGGACTCTGGGTTGCAGGGTCGCCGCGACCACCGGGTTGCTGATGCCGAGGTTTTCTTCGAGGTACGTTTTGTAGTGCTCGCCAATGTCCAGTTCCCGGCACAGTTGGGTGAATGCCGTGATGGGAATTTTTAGCAGGACGTGCGGCAGTTCATCGAAATGCCCCGCAGAAGAAGGTGCACTGATGTAGGTCGAGGCGGGCTCAAAGGCGTCGTCTCTGGTCTCGCTGCTTTCGAAGTTGTGCAGCGCGGCGTCCAACAGCGACACCGTCCAGATGCGTGCCGCGCCCGACTTCAGCCCCAGCCATGGGATATGGGCGGGAATATAAAGACGCAAAAAGGTTTGGTGGACGTCCAGTTCCAGGCCGAAGCGCTCCTTCAGCGCTGCAACCAGCAACGGTTCGGCAAAGTCCTTGGCATTTTTCACCTTGGCCAGCGACTGATCGACGCGGTTCTGCGCTTGCCAGTGCAAGGCATTGAGTGTGCGTAACTCGGCGTGTTGGCTGCGGGGCGCGTTGTTGAGGCCGGCCGGCAGGCGAGGTTTGGCCTTGCTCATGGCTTCGCGCTTTTGCGGGGTGGCCTGCGTAAGCCAGCGGGGGATGACGCTTATCAGATGCTGGTAATGGGTGTCCCTGTTGAAGGGTGGCATCGGATCGAGATGGATAGCGTCCGGATTTTCGTTAGTAAGGCTCATGAAGGTTGCCGTTGGCGTTAGGAAGACCTCAGAAAACACCATGAGCGCCAGCGACGTGCGGTACATATATACCGCCACTGTAAAATCCGGATGAGTAAGATCCTCGCAACCTGCCGCAAACCCCGCAGGCAGTTTAAACTGCGCCTTTGCGACCCTATTTGTCGCATTGCCGTAAACCCGGGCCAAACCTGTGTTTGCGCTATAAGAAGTTGTCGCTTGGCGGCAAGGCCGGGCTGAAAACTGTCCTTACAATCCCCTCATCGCTCGCCAGTTTCAGGCGAGTGTTCCTCTTCAGGAGACTCCGATGTCCGTTGAGCACGCTGCGGTAGAACGCGCCGATTTTGACCAGGTAATGGTTCCCAACTACGCGCCAGCCGCTTTCATTCCTGTGCGTGGTGCCGGTTCCCGTGTTTGGGACCAGTCTGGCCGCGAGCTGATCGACTTCGCCGGCGGGATTGCCGTTAACGTATTGGGCCATGCGCATCCGGCGCTGGTCGCTGCATTGACCGAGCAAGCGAACAAGCTGTGGCACGTATCCAACGTGTTCACCAATGAGCCGGCCTTGCGCCTGGCCCATAAGCTGGTCGACGCCACTTTTGCCGAGCGCGTGTTCTTCTGCAACTCTGGCGCCGAAGCCAACGAGGCCGCCTTCAAGCTGGCCCGTCGCGTGGCCCATGACCGTTTCGGTACCGAGAAGTACGAAATCGTTGCCGCGCTCAACAGCTTCCACGGCCGTACCCTGTTCACCGTGAACGTCGGTGGCCAGTCGAAATACTCCGACGGCTTCGGTCCGAAGATCACTGGCATCACCCACGTGCCTTACAACGATCTGGCCGCGCTGAAAGCCGCTGTTTCCGACAAGACCTGCGCAGTGGTTCTGGAGCCGATCCAGGGCGAAGGCGGCGTATTGCCGGCCGAGCTGTCTTACCTGCAAGGTGCTCGTGAACTGTGCGACGCGCATAACGCGCTGCTGGTTTTCGACGAAGTTCAGACTGGCATGGGCCGCAGCGGCAAACTATTCGCCTATCAGCATTACGGCGTGACCCCGGACATCCTGACCAGCGCCAAGAGCCTGGGCGGCGGTTTCCCGATCGCAGCGATGCTGACCACCGAAGACCTGGCCAAACACCTGGTCGTCGGCACCCACGGCACCACGTATGGCGGCAACCCGCTGGCGTGCGCTGTCGCTGAAGCGGTGATCGATGTCATCAACACGCCTGAAGTGCTGAACGGCGTCAATGCCAAGCACGACAAGTTCAAGACCCGTCTTGAGCAGATCGGCGAGAAGTACGGCCTCTTCACTGAAGTCCGCGGTCTGGGCCTGTTGCTCGGTTGCGTGTTGAACGATGCCTGGAAAGGCAAGGCCAAAGACATCTTCAACGCCGCCGAGCGTGAAGGCTTGATGATTCTGCAAGCCGGCCCGGACGTGATTCGTTTCGCGCCAAGCCTGGTGGTTGAAGACGCCGATATCGATGCCGGTCTGGACCGTTTCGAACGCGCCGCAGCAAAACTGACGCAAGCCTGATAGTCCCTTCGACGCCTGAACTGTTCAGGCGTCGAACCAATTTTATGCCGGACCGGATTAAATGTGGGAGCGGGCTTGCTCGCGAAAGCGGTGGGTCAGACAGCGCTGATGTCGACTAACCCACCGCTTTCGCGAGCAAGCCCGCTCCCACATTAGTCCGAGTGTCTTCAATGACAGCCCGGTTATTTTTCCTAAAAGTGTTAAATGAGAAAGGAGTGACACCATGCTGGTGATGCGCCCCGCGCAAATGGCTGATCTGGGCGAGGTACAGCGTCTGGCTGCGGACAGCCCGATTGGTGTCACTTCCTTGCCGGATGACGTTGAACGCCTGAGCGACAAGATCGCCGCGAGCGAAGCCTCGTTCGCCGCCGAAGTCAGCTTCAACGGTGAAGAGAGCTATTTCTTCGTCCTTGAAGACACGGCCATCGGCAAACTGGTCGGCTGTTCGGCCATCGTTGCCTCGGCCGGTTATTCCGAGCCGTTCTACAGCTTTCGTAACGAAACTTTCGTGCACGCCTCCCGCGAGCTGAAGATTCACAACAAGATCCATGTGCTATCCCAGTGTCACGACCTGACCGGCAACAGCTTGCTGACCAGTTTCTACGTGAAGCCGGAGTTGGTGGGTTCGCCTTGGGCGGAGCTCAATTCCCGTGGTCGCCTGTTGTTCGTGGCCAGCCACCCGGAACGCTTTGCCGATTCGGTGGTGACCGAGATCGTTGGTTACAGCGACGAAAATGGCGACTCGCCGTTCTGGGATGCCATCGGTCGCAACTTCTTCGACCTCAACTACGCCGCTGCCGAGCGTCTGTGTGGCCTGAAAAGCCGCACGTTCCTGGCCGAGCTGATGCCGCATTACCCGATCTACGTGCCATTGCTGCCGGACTCCGCTCAAGAGGCGATGGGCCAGGTGCACCCACGAGCGCAGATCACTTTCGACATCCTGATGCGCGAAGGCTTCGAGACCGATCACTACATCGACATTTTCGACGGTGGCCCGACCCTGCATGCCCGCGTCTCGGGGATCCGTTCGATCGCCCAGAGCCGTGTAGTCCCGGTGAAAATCGGTGAGCCGGTCAAAGGTGCCGGTCGTCAATATCTGGTGGCCAACGCCCAGTTGCAGGATTACCGCGCCGTTTTGCTTGAGCTCGATTACGCGCCGGGCAAACCCGTGACCCTGGATCTTGAAGCGGCCGAAGCCTTGGGCGTCGGTGAAGGTGCCAGCGTGCGCCTGGTGGCGGTTTAACGCCTGCTGCTATGCCTATAAAGAGTGAATGCTTAGTAAAGCAGCGAGTTTCACGGGTGGCTCAAGCGGCCCGTTTGAGGAGATAGCATGATCGTTCGTCCCGTACGCAGCAGCGATTTACCCGCTCTGATCGACCTGGCCCGCAGCACCGGCACCGGCCTGACCACCTTGCCGGCCAACGAAGAGCGTCTGGCCCATCGGGTCGGCTGGGCCGAGAAGACCTTCCGCGGCGAAGCCGGGCGGGGCGATGCGGACTACCTGTTCGTGCTCGAAGACGACAACGGCCGCGTGGTGGGCATTTCCGCCATCGCCGGCGCCGTTGGGCTGCGTGAGCCCTGGTACAACTTCCGCGTAGGCCTGACCGTCAGCGCCTCGCAAGAGCTGAACATCTACCGCGAAATTCCGACGTTGTTCCTGGCCAACGACCTGACCGGCAACTCTGAACTGTGCTCGTTGTTCCTGCACGCCGATTTCCGCACTGGCCTCAACGGCCGCATGTTGGCCAAGGCGCGGATGCTGTTCATCGCCGAGTTCCCGCAACTGTTCGGCAACAAGATCATTGCCGAAATGCGCGGTGTGTCCGATGACGTCGGGCGTTCGCCGTTCTGGGAAAGCCTGGGTCGGCACTTCTTCAAGATGGAGTTCAGCCAGGCCGATTACCTCACTGGCGTGGGCAATAAGGCGTTCATCGCCGAACTGATGCCGAAATTCCCGCTGTACACCTGCTTCCTGTCGCCAGATGCGCGCAACGTGATCGGCCAGGTTCACCCGGACACCGAGCCGGCGCTGTCGATGCTCAAAAGCGAAGGTTTCAGCTACCAAGGCTACGTCGATATTTTCGATGCCGGTCCTGCGGTGGAATGCGAAACCGCCAAGATTCGCGCGGTGCGTGACAGCCAGGCGCTGGTGCTGGCCATCGGCACCCCGGGTGACGACGCCACGCCGTTCCTGATTCATAACCGTAAGCGCGAAGACTGCCGGATCACTGCCGCGCCAGCACGCTTCGCCGCCGGCACTTTGGTGGTCGATCCGCTGACCGCCAAACGTCTTCAACTCAACGCTGGCGATCAAGTGCGCGCCGTTCCGTTGTCTGCTGCTCGGGAGTCGAAATAATGAATTCGCTATACATCGCCGGTGAATGGCTGGCTGGTCAGGGTGAAACCTTTCAATCGGTAAACCCGGTGACCCAGCAAGTGCTGTGGGCCGGCGAAGGTGCCTCGACCGGTCAGGTCGAGTCGGCTGTGCAAGCTGCACGTCAGGCGTTCCCGGGCTGGGCTCGCCGTACCCTGGAAGAACGCATCAGCGTGCTGGAAGCCTTTGCCGCTGCGCTGAAAAATCACGCTGACGAGCTGGCTCGCACCATCGGTGAAGAAACCGGTAAACCCCTGTGGGAAGCGGCGACTGAAGTCACCAGCATGGTCAACAAGATTGCCATCTCGGTGCAGAGCTACCGCGAACGTACCGGCGAGAAGAGCGGCCCGTTGGGCGACGCCACTGCGGTGTTGCGCCACAAACCGCACGGTGTGGTGGCGGTGTTTGGCCCTTACAACTTCCCCGGTCACTTGCCGAACGGTCACATCGTGCCGGCGCTACTGGCCGGTAACAGTGTGCTGTTCAAACCGAGTGAGCTGACGCCGAAAGTTGCCGAGCTGACGGTCAAGTGCTGGATCGAAGCCGGTCTGCCGGCCGGTGTGCTGAACCTGCTGCAAGGCGCTCGCGAAACCGGTATCGCCCTGGCGGCGAACCCGGGCATCGACGGTCTGTTCTTCACGGGTTCCAGTCGTACCGGCAATCACCTGCACAAGCAGTTTTCCGGTCGCCCGGACAAGATCCTCGCGCTGGAAATGGGCGGCAACAACCCGCTGGTGGTGGATCAGGTTGCGGACCTCGATGCCGCCGTTTACACCATCATTCAGTCGGCATTCATTTCTGCCGGTCAGCGTTGCACCTGTGCCCGGCGCTTGCTGGTGCCGCAAGGCGCCTGGGGCGATACGCTGTTGGCGCGACTGGTAGCGGTCAGCTCGACGATTGAAGTCGGTGCGTTCGATCAGCAACCAGCGCCGTTCATGGGCTCGGTGATTTCCCTCGGCGCTGCGAAAGCGCTGATGGACGCGCAAGAACATCTGCTGGCCAACGGCGCAGTGACGCTTTTGGAAATGACTCAGCCCCAGGCTCAGGCAGCGTTGCTGACCCCTGGCATTCTGGACGTGACGGCGGTTGCCGATCGCCCGGACGAAGAGCTGTTCGGTCCGCTGCTGCAAGTGATCCGCTACGCTGATTTTGAAGCGGCGATCGCTGAAGCCAACGACACCGACTATGGCCTGGCGGCCGGTCTGCTGTCGGATTCCGAAGCGCGTTACCAGCAGTTCTGGCTGGAAAGCCGTGCCGGTATCGTCAACTGGAACAAGCAGCTGACCGGTGCTGCGAGCAGCGCGCCATTCGGCGGTGTCGGTGCATCGGGTAACCATCGCGCCAGCGCCTACTACGCCGCAGATTACTGCGCGTACCCGGTGGCTTCGCTGGAAACCCCGAACTTGGTGTTGCCTGCTGCTTTGACGCCTGGCGTGAAGATGGCGTAACGCCCAATCGCGGGCAAGCCCGCTCCCACAGAGTCTGCGTCGAACACAAAATCTGTGTACACCGCTAATCCTGTGGGAGCGGGCTTGCCCGCGATGGCCGCGACTCGGTCGCACTGAACAGTTAGTTACTGATGCCTATAACAACAGATTCTCGTGGAGCCTCGCTGATGAAATCCTATGAAGTCAATTTTGACGGTCTAGTGGGGCCGACCCATAACTACGGCGGCCTGTCCTACGGCAACGTCGCGTCCCAGAGCAATAGCCAGCAGTCTTCGAACCCGAAGGAAGCCGCGCTGCAAGGCTTGGCGAAGATGAAAGCGCTGATGGAGATGGGCTTTCAGCAAGGCGTTTTGGCGCCACAAGAACGTCCGGACGTAGCCGCACTGCGCCGCCTGGGTTTCAGCGGTACCGATGCTCAGGTAATCGAGCGCGCCGCTAGAGATGCCATGCCGCTGCTGGTTGCCAGTTGCTCGGCGTCGAGCATGTGGGTGGCCAACGCCGCCACGGTCAGCCCGAGTGCCGATACCGCGGATGGTCGCGTGCACTTCACCGCCGCCAACCTGAACTGCAAATACCACCGCAGCATCGAACACCCGACCACCAGCCGCGTACTGGGGGCGATGTTCGCCGATCAGAAGCACTTTGCTCACCACGCTGCTTTGCCCGCCGTGGCGCAGTTCGGTGACGAAGGCGCGGCCAACCACACCCGTTTCTGCCGTGACTACGGTGAAGCTGGCGTCGAGTTTTTCGTGTTCGGTCGCAGTGCGTTCGACACCCGTTACCCGAATCCGCAGAAGTACCCGGCACGCCAGACGCTCGAAGCGTCCCAGGCCGTTGCGCGTCTGCACGGTTTGAGCGATGACGGCGTGGTCTATGCCCAGCAGAACCCTTCGGTGATCGATCAGGGCGTGTTCCACAACGACGTAATCGCGGTGGGTAACGGCGAAGTGCTGTTCTATCACGAGGATGCCTTCCTCGACACCGAGCAGATGCTCGCTGAACTGCACGGCAAACTCGCAAAAGTCGGTGGGAAATTTCAGTCGATCTGCGTACCGCGTTCCGCGGTCACCGTGGAAGACGCTGTTCGTTCCTACCTGTTCAATAGCCAGCTGCTGTCGCGTCCTGACGGCTCCATGCTATTGATCGTGCCGGAAGAATGCCGTGGCAACGAGCGTGTCTGGCAGTACCTGCAAGGCCTGACCAGCTCTGGCGGCCTGATCCGCGAAGTGAAAGTTTTCGATCTCAAGCAGAGCATGCAGAACGGCGGTGGCCCGGCTTGCCTGCGGTTACGCGTCGCGCTTAACGAAACCGAACTGGCGGCCGTCAACCAAGGGGTTATCATGACGGCACCGTTGTACGGCACATTGACCGAATGGGTCGACAAGCACTACCGCGACCGCATGACCGAAAACGATCTCGCGGACCCGCAATTGCTGCTTGAGTGCCGGACGGCACTGGATGAACTGACGCAAATCCTTAAACTGGGCGCGGTTTATCCATTCCAGATCAATTGAAAGTCGGCGCATGAATTGAATGCGCCGCGCTATCTCCAGACGAGAGCGTAAAACATGAGCGATACCCTGCAGCTGATCCTTGAAGACACCGACGGCACGCAACTGGAAACTTCCTGCACCCGCGTCGCGGTCATGTGGCAAGGCAAAGAGCTGTGGATCCAGCAGGACGGCCGCGGCCAGTTGCTGATCGGCGTGGACGTCGAAGAAGGTGATGCTGAATACGCAAACCTGCTGCTGCGCCCATTGGCGACTAATCTGGTAAGTCTGCAACTGGAGATGGAGCCGGCTGACGTCGGTGATGATGAGGACCACGTGCACGGCCCGGATTGCAATCACGACCACTAAGGAAACCGCTCTATGCTCGCCCTCGGCAAACTGCTTGAACTGACCCTCGCCGGCCGCGAACCGGCGGAGAAGACTCAACTGACTGTCGAAGGCGTGCGGATGCGCTGGTTGAGCGAAGGTGCGCTGGAAGTCCGGCCACCTGAAGCTCGCGACAACGGCCTGGACCTGCTGCTCTCGGCCGGCATCCATGGTAACGAAACAGCGCCGATCGAGCTGCTCGATCGCCTGTTGCATGACATCGCCCGCGGTGACTTGAAGCCGCGCGCACGTATCCTGTTTCTGTTCGGCAATCCCGAGGCTATCCGCCGCGGCGAACGTTTTATCGAGCAGGACGTCAATCGGCTGTTCAACGGTCGTCACGAACAAACCAGCGGTTCCGAGGCCTTGCGCGCTTGTGAGCTGGAGCGGCTGGCGGCGACTTTCTTCAGCCTGCCGGACCGCAATCGCCTGCACTACGACCTGCACACGGCAATCCGTGGCTCGAAAATCGAGCAGTTCGCCTTGTACCCCTGGAAAGAAGGTCGTCAGCATTCACGCCTGGAACTGGCTCGCCTGCGTGCCGCGGGCATGGAAGCGGTGCTGTTGCAGAACAAGCCTTCCATCGTCTTCAGCTCCTACACCTACGACAAGCTCGATGCCGAGTCCTTCACCCTGGAACTGGGCAAGGCCCGGCCGTTCGGGCAGAACGATGGGGTTAACGTCAGTCTTCTTGAAACCCGTCTGAAGCAGATCATCGAAGGCACCGAGCCGCCAATCACCGACGAAGGGCTGGATGGCTTGCAGCTGTTCAGCGTCGCGCGGGAAGTCATCAAGCACAGCGATAGCTTCCGCCTGAACCTGCCGGCGGATATCGAAAACTTTTCGGAGTTGAAAGTGGGGTATGTGCTGGCCGAGGATATCGCCAATACCCGCTGGATCATCGAAGAGAAGGGCGCCCGTATCATCTTCCCGAACCCCAGGGTCAAGAACGGCCTGCGCGCCGGCATCCTGATCGTGCCGACCACCGACGAAAACCTCGCTTAAGCACGACACATAACAAATGTGGGAGCGGGCTTGCTCGCGAAATCGGACTGACAGTCAACAAATGCGTTGAATGTTAAACCGCTTTCGCGAGCAAGCCCGCTCCCACAGTTGATTTGGGTGAAGCCAAAGACCTCACCCATGCCACAGGTTTTGTGTTTAGACAGCTACCGCGCGGGGCTCGCTGCGACGCAACGCACGCATCTTGTGCAGCGTATCCGCACAAGTCTTCGCCGCTTCCTGACCTTTATGCACGAAATGCTCGAAGAAGAACTTCTGATGTTCTTCGCCAGCATGGAAGTGGTGCGGGGTCAAAACCACCGAGAACACCGGCACTTCGGTTTCCAGCTGAACCTGCATCAGGCCGCTGATCACCGACTGGGCGACGAATTCGTGGCGATAGATGCCGCCGTCGACCACCAGGCCTGCTGCGACGATGCCGGCATAACGGCCGGACTTGGCCAGCAGTTTGGCGTGTAGCGGAATCTCAAAGGCGCCGCCGACTTCGAAGAAATCGATGTCCGACTCCTGATAACCCTGAGCAATCATTTCGGCGACGAAGCCTTTACGGCTCTGATCGACGATTTCCTTGTGCCAGCAGGCCTGGATGAACGCGACGCGCTCGCCCTGATGGTTTTTGCTTTTGCTATCGATTGCGGTGGGTTGCATGTTCTGACTCCTGTTTGTGTGAAAAACAGGGCGTTATGAATCGAATGGGATTTAAGGGTACACACGCTCGCACGAATGCCTGCGGACGACCCTTTGGTGCCAATCCCGTTCTCTCTTCATCCGGACTATGACCGTCGGCCCCGGGATCACACCGGGTCTGCTGACCTTGCCGCCATCACAGCCATTGCCGTGCCTGTCGCCAAGCGCTCGCGGGCTATGCGCATTGCGCGCAATTACCGCCGGTGGGGAGTTACACCCCGCCCTGAGAACGTTTTGCCGCCAGATTGTTTGGCGGCGAAGCGTTTTTAACACATATTTTCGGGGTGTGCATGTCCAATACCGGTCAATCAAAATGCAGAACCTGTGGGAGCGGGCTTGCTCGCGAAAGCGGTTTAACATTCAACGCAAATGTTGACTGTCAGTCCGCCTTCGCGAGCAAGCCCGCTCCCACATGGATTGTGCTTCTCAAGGAGTAACGTGCCTTTTCCTCGTTCAAGGCTTGATTATTCGCCGACATGACCGCAGTAATTCCATCCTGAAAGGGATTTTCCCTGCTTACCGAGGCCAGATTCATGAGCGTTATCGATCTTCGCAGCGACACCGTCACCCAACCGACCGCAGGGATGCTCGACGCGATGGCGAATGCTGCCACCGGTGACGACGTTTATGGCGAAGATCCGACGGTCAACCGCCTGGAAGCCGAACTGGCAAAACGACTGGGTTTTACCGAGGCGCTATTTGTCCCGACAGGTACCATGAGCAACTTACTGGGCCTGATGGCCCACTGCGATCGCGGTGACGAATACATTGTCGGACAACAGGCTCACACCTATAAGTACGAAGGGGGCGGCGCGGCAGTGCTCGGTTCGATCCAGCCGCAGCCGCTGGAAGTGCAGGCCGATGGTTCGCTGGATCTGGCGCAGGTCGCCGCCGCGATCAAGCCGGATGACTTCCACTTCGCCCGCACCCGTTTGCTGGCGCTGGAAAACACCATGCAGGGCAAGGTACTGCCGCTGGAGTATCTGGCCCGGGCACGCCGTTTCACTTATGAAAACGGCTTGGCGCTGCATCTGGATGGCGCGCGGCTCTACAACGCGGCGGTCAAGTTGGGTGTCGATGCCCGGGAGATCACTCAGCATTTCGATTCGGTTTCGGTCTGCCTGTCCAAAGGTCTGGGCGCGCCGATCGGTTCGGTGTTGTGCGGCTCGGCCGAGTTGATCGCCAAGGCGCGACGTCTGCGCAAGATGGTCGGTGGCGGCATGCGTCAGGCCGGGATTCTCGCCGCGGCAGGGCTTTATGCGCTGGATAATAATATTCAGCGCTTGGCCGATGACCATGCCAACGCACAAATGCTGGCCGAAGGCCTGCGCGCAGCGGGCTATGAGGTCGAGCCAGTGCAGACCAACATGGTTTACGTGCAGATGGGCGACAAGGCTGAAGCGATCAAGGCCTTTGCCGCGACACGCGGGATCAAACTCAGCGCTGCCGGTCGTCTGCGAATGGTCATGCACATGGACGTCAGTCGTGCGCAAATCGAGCAAGTCGTCGCGACATTCGTCGAGTTTTCCCGCATCTGATCGCGTTAGCGGTCCAATTGACCGTTTCTATCGTATAAACACGCTGTACCCCGCGCGCAGGGCCGATATAATGCGGCCCTTTGCCGTCGCTTCGTCTGTTGACGTTTCGCACAGGCCTTTGGCCGCAGCCTCCGTGGAAGAACCTAATGAAAAGCGCAGAAATCCGTGAAGCCTTCCTTCGCTTCTTCGAAGAGCAAGGCCACACCCGTGTAGCCTCCAGCTCTTTGATTCCGGGCAACGACCCAACCCTGCTGTTCACTAACGCGGGGATGAACCAGTTCAAGGACTGCTTTCTGGGCCAGGAAAAGCGCGCGTACACCCGCGCTGTCAGCAGCCAGAAATGCGTGCGCGCCGGCGGCAAGCACAACGACCTGGAAAACGTCGGTTATACCGCCCGTCACCACACCTTCTTCGAAATGCTGGGTAACTTCAGCTTCGGTGATTATTTCAAGCGTGACGCCATCACCTACGCCTGGAACTTCCTGACCTCCGAGAAGTGGCTGAACCTGCCTAAAGAAAAGCTCTGGGTCACCGTCTACGCCAGCGATGACGAGGCGTACGACATCTGGACCAAAGACATCGGCGTGCCAGCCGAGCGCATGGTTCGCATCGGCGACAACAAAGGCGCGCCGTACGCTTCCGACAACTTCTGGACCATGGGCGATACCGGCCCGTGCGGTCCTTGCACCGAGATTTTCTATGATCACGGCGCCGACATCTGGGGTGGCCCACCGGGCTCGCCGGAAGAAGACGGCGACCGTTACATCGAGATCTGGAACAACGTGTTCATGCAGTTCAACCGCACCGCCGATGGCGTGTTGCACCCGTTGCCAGCGCCGTCGGTGGACACCGGCATGGGCCTGGAGCGGATCAGTGCCGTGCTGCAGCACGTTCACTCGAACTATGAAATCGACCTGTTCCAGAGCCTGCTGATTGCATCGGCCAAGGCCATCGGTTGCACCAACGATGCTCAGGCTTCGCTGAAAGTCGTGGCTGACCACATTCGTTCGTGTGGCTTCCTGATTGCCGACGGCGTGCTGCCGTCCAACGAAGGTCGCGGTTATGTGCTGCGCCGGATCATTCGTCGCGCTTGCCGTCACGGCAACAAACTGGGTGCCAAGGGCAGCTTCTTCTACCAGATCGTTGCGGCGTTGGTCGCCGAGATGGGCGAAGCGTTCCCAGAGCTGAAATCCCAACAGGCGCACATCGAGCGCGTCCTGAAAGCCGAAGAAGAGCAATTCGCCAAGACCCTGGAGCAGGGCCTGAAGATCCTCGAGCAGGATCTGGCCGAACTCAAAGGCGACGTGGTGCCGGGCGACGTGGTGTTCAAGCTTTACGACACTTACGGCTTCCCGATGGACCTGACCGGCGACATCGCTCGCGAGCGCAGCCTGACCATCGACGAGGAAGGCTTCGAACGCGAAATGGAAGCCCAGCGCGTCCGTGCTCGCTCCGCCAGCTCCTTCGGCATGGATTACAACAGCCTGGTCAAGGTTGATGTGGCCACCGAATTCACCGGTTACACCGCTCATAGCGGTTCCGCCAAAATCGTTGCTCTCTATAAAGAAGGGCAATCGGTTGACGTGCTGAGCGAAGGCGAAGAGGGCGTGGTCGTTCTCAATCAGACCCCGTTCTATGCTGAATCGGGCGGTCAGATCGGCGACTGCGGCTTCCTGCAGGCCGGTGCTTCGCGCTTTGACGTACGCGACACCACTAAGACCGGCGGCGCATTCCTGCATCACGGTGTGTTGGCATCGGGCAGCCTGATCGTAGGTGCTCCGGTGGAGACTCATGTCGATGCCGAAGTGCGTCACGCGACTTCGCTGAACCACTCCGCCACTCACTTGCTGCACGCGGCATTGCGTCAGGTACTGGGCGAGCACGTTCAGCAGAAAGGCTCGTTGGTCGACAGTCAGCGTCTACGCTTTGACTTCAGCCACTTCGAAGCAATCAAGCCTGAGCAGTTGAAGGCGCTGGAAGACATCGTCAACACCGAGATTCGCAAGAACTCTGAAGTTGAAACTGAAGAAACCGACATCGAAACCGCCAAGCAAAAAGGCGCCATGGCGCTGTTCGGCGAGAAGTATGGCGACAGCGTTCGCGTGCTGAGCATGGGCGGCGATTTCTCCGTCGAGCTGTGTGGCGGTATTCACGCCAACCGTACCGGCGACATCGGCCTGCTGAAAATCATCAGCGAAGGCGGTGTGGCCTCCGGTGTGCGTCGTATCGAGGCAGTGACCGGCGCAGCAGCGCTGGCCTACTTGAACGCGGCTGAAGAACAACTCAAGGAAGCGGCCAACCTGGTCAAGGGCAGCCGCGATAACCTGATCGACAAGCTGTCGGCTGTGCTGGAGCGCAACCGTCTGCTGGAGAAGCAACTCGAGCAGTTGCAGGCCAAGGCAGCCAGCGCGGCGGGCGACGATCTGTCGGCTTCTGCCCTGGACGTCAAAGGCGTGAAAGTGCTGGCCGTGCGTCTGGACGGTCAGGACGGCAAAGCGCTGCTGGCGCTGGTCGATCAATTGAAAAACAAACTCGGCCGCGCAGTGATCCTGCTCGGCAGTGTCCATGAGGAAAAGGTCGTTCTGGTTGCAGGCGTGACCAAAGACCTGACTGGCCAACTCAAAGCCGGTGATTTGATGAAACAGGCTGCTGCGGCAGTGGGCGGGAAGGGCGGTGGTCGTCCAGACATGGCGCAGGGCGGTGGTATTGACGCTGGCGCACTGGATACCGCATTGGCCCTGACTGTTCCATTTGTAGAGCAGGGTTTATAAGGCAGTGTGCCTGGCCCGCGGTCTAGTGGCGGGCCAGAACGCTGTTTGAGTGATTATTGGGCGCCCTTCATGGGCAGAGGCGGCTTTGAAATGGCTTTGATCGTACAGAAATTTGGAGGCACCTCAGTCGGCACTGTCGAGAGAATCGAGCAGGTCGCCGACAAGGTTAAGAAATTCCGCGAGGCGGGCGATGACCTGGTGGTTGTGCTGTCTGCAATGAGCGGCGAAACCAACCGTCTGATCGATCTGGCCAAGCAAATCAGTGGCGACGGCCAGCCGGTTCCTCGCGAACTGGATGTGATCGTATCCACCGGTGAGCAGGTGACGATTGCACTGTTGGCCATGGCGCTGATCAAGCGTGGCGTGCCAGCGGTGTCGTACACCGGCAACCAGGTACGGATTCTGACGGATAGCGCGCACAATAAAGCGCGTATCTTGCAGATTGATGACCAGAAGATTCGCGGCGACCTGAAGGCCGGTCGTGTGGTGGTTGTCGCCGGTTTCCAGGGTGTCGACGAGCACGGCAATATCACCACCCTCGGTCGTGGCGGTTCCGACACCACCGGCGTGGCGCTGGCGGCGGCCCTGAAGGCTGACGAATGCCAGATCTACACCGACGTCGACGGTGTCTACACCACCGACCCGCGTGTGGTGTCCGTGGCTCAGCGCCTGGACAAGATCACCTTTGAAGAGATGCTGGAAATGGCCAGCCTCGGTTCCAAGGTGTTGCAGATCCGTGCGGTGGAATTCGCCGGCAAGTACAACGTTCCGCTGCGCGTACTGCACAGCTTCAAGGAGGGTCCGGGCACCCTCATTACTATTGATGAAGAGGAAACCATGGAACAGCCGATCATTTCCGGCATCGCTTTCAACCGCGATGAAGCCAAGCTGACCATCCGTGGCGTGCCAGACACCCCGGGCGTGGCGTTCAAGATTCTCGGCCCGATCAGTGCCGCGAACATCGAAGTCGACATGATCGTGCAGAACGTTGCGCACGATAACACCACCGACTTCACCTTCACCGTGCACCGCAATGACTTCCAGGCTGCGCAAACCGTGCTGGAAAACACTGCTCGCGAGATCGGTGCCCGTGAAGTCATTGGCGATACCAAGATTGCCAAGGTCTCGATCGTCGGCGTTGGCATGCGCTCCCATGCGGGCGTGGCCAGCCGTATGTTCGAATCGCTGGCGAAAGAGAGCATCAACATCCAGATGATCTCGACGTCGGAAATCAAAGTATCCGTGGTGATCGAAGAGAAGTACCTGGAACTGGCTGTGCGCGCTCTGCACACGGCTTTCGAACTGGATGCGCCTGCCCGACAGGGCGAGTAATGCGTTTCCCGAAGGGCGCGGTCTGACCGCGCCCTTTGTTTTTTTGAATGGCGCGGCCCAAAGCTGTTCTTTTGCCCGCGCTAGTCAATACTCAGGCATGTAGGGCTGCGATCGTTCCGGTTGTAGGTCGAATGCCTTTTTTTTGCAGACTGTTGTCCCTGAAATGAAATGCGTGAGGAGAAAGGTATGCTGATTCTGACTCGTCGGTGCGCAGAAAGCCTGATTATTGGTGATGGCGAAATCACTGTGACCGTGCTCGGCGTTAAAGGAAATCAAGTGCGTATCGGTGTTAACGCCCCGAAAGAGGTTGCTGTGCACCGTGAAGAAATTTACCTGCGTATAAAGAAAGAGAAGGACGAAGAACCAAGCCATTAATTTTTATCGTTTTTTATGTTTGCAAACGGGGAAAAGGTTGGTTAAGATACGCCCCGTGTTGCGGAGAGCTGGCCGAGTGGCCGAAGGCGCTCCCCTGCTAAGGGAGTACACCTCAAAAGGGTGTCGGGGGTTCGAATCCCCCGTTCTCCGCCATTATTTGCGTAGTACGTTGTAATCTGGCTTCTTCGGTAAGTTGTTGAAATTACTAGAAAAAAGCGCTTTACAAAAAGATTCAACGGCCTATAATGCGCGGCAACAAATGCACTCGTAGCTCAGCTGGATAGAGTACTCGGCTACGAACCGAGCGGTCACAGGTTCGAATCCTGTCGAGTGCACCATTTAAGAGTTGTTTGCAGTAATGTGAATAACTTGGCTTCAACCAGTTGTGATCTGGTATAAAAACACAAATGCACTCGTAGCTCAGCTGGATAGAGTACTCGGCTACGAACCGAGCGGTCACAGGTTCGAATCCTGTCGAGTGCACCAAACACCAAAAAGCCCGCGTTTAACGCGGGCTTTTTGCCGTCTGCGATTTGGCTTTTCCTTTGGTACAACCTTTCTCGTCGAACTCGATATGAGCACTGCGCCCTCGCTTGTTGTCGTAGCGATAGCTTGTGGCTGAATTGCGGGTGCTGATCTTGTCGGGCTTGCCGAGAGCACTTTCGACCTCCTGCTGACTCATACCGGCAACGACCCGCTGATTGATGATCGCTATGCGGCGTTCCTTCGCGCTGAGCAGATCTCCACATTTACCTTCGGACTGACCGACGATCGTCGGCTCTCTCCTTTGGAATTTCGTACCAGGTGTTTCGCGAAACTCGGCTTCTGGCATCAGAGGCGTCATGCTGCCTGGCAGGAACGTGCGTACGTCCTGAAGTGAGAGGCTTTCTCCGGCCGTACAACTCATAGTCGTGAAGGTGATATGCCCATTGGCGGCTTCGCACCGGTGAACGGTCGTGGCGAGCGTCTGGGGCGGCAGGCAGAGCAGGGCGGCAAGCAAGTAACGAGCAATTGATGGCATTCGACGTCCTCCGTGACGGTTTCCATCAAGGGTAGTCACTACATTTTCAGGCGGCGGTGTGTTTTCTTTTCAGGATAAGTCGTCGCAGTTTCATGGATCAGGACAGCGCTCAAGTTTGTCTCGCAAGCACTTGTTTCAGCCGCGATTTTTTAACGTTTAAAACCGTCAGGCGGTGTTATCATTGCGCCCGTCAGCCCCGCCGGGGCTTGTGGAATACCTCCATGGACTTACCCAGTAGTTACTCAGTACCCCGTTTCTACAATCATGAATTGACTGATTGATCCTTCCGGCGTGCCCCGCTGCTGGGAGTGGAGTTCGCCTATGTCTGAAGTTGAAGTAAAGAAAACGCAGGAAAGCTTGCAGGACCGCCTCGCTCAAGTCGTTGAGCTGCTGCAGCGCCAGCGGGTGGTCGAAGACCTGACTCATCGCCAGGAAGGTCCGCATCACGACCGGGTCGAGAACCTGGTTCACCGGCAAAACCTCGTCGAGTTGCAACGCAAGCTCGATGATCTGCACTCCGCCGACGTTGCCTACATCCTTGAAGCTTTGCCACTGGATGATCGTCTGGCCGTCTGGCAATTGGTCAAGGCCGATCGCGACGGCGACATTCTGCTCGAAGTATCCGATTCGGTTCGTGAAACCCTGATCGCCGACATGGACGATCACGAGCTCCTGGCAGCGGCCAAGGACATGGATGCCGACGAACTCGCTGACCTGGCCTCCGAGCTGCCGCGAGACGTCGTCCACGAGCTGATGGAAACCCTCGATGGCCAACAGCGCGAGCGCGTCCGCTCCGCGTTGTCCTATGACGAGGAGCAGGTCGGTGCGCTGATGGACTTCGAGATGGTGACCATCCGTGAGGATGTCAGTCTCGAAGTGGTTTTGCGTTACCTGCGCCGTCTCAAGGAGCTGCCGGGCCACACCGACAAACTGTTCGTGGTCGATTACGACGGCGTGCTCAAGGGCGTGTTGCCGATCAAGCGTCTGCTGGTCAACGACCCGGAAAAGCAAGTATCGGAAGTCATGGCCAGCGACCCGGTGAGTTTTCATCCGGACGAAGACGCTTACGAGGCCGCTCAAGCATTCGAACGTTACGACTTGATCTCGGCCCCCGTGGTCGACAAGAACGGCAAGCTGATCGGTCGTTTGACCATCGATGAAATGGTCGACCTGATTCGTGAAGAGAGCGAAAACGAAGTTCTCAACATGGCGGGTCTGCGTGAAGAAGAAGATATTTTCGCGTCAGTCTGGAAATCCCTGCGCAACCGCTGGGCCTGGCTGGCGGTGAACCTGATCACCGCGTTCATTGCATCCCGGGTGATCGGCTTGTTTGAGGGCTCTATCGAGAAACTGGTAGCACTCGCGGCATTGATGCCGATCGTTGCCGGTATCGGTGGCAACTCGGGTAACCAGACGATCACCATGATCGTTCGGGCCATGGCGCTGGACCAGGTCAGTACCGGCAATACGTCGCGGCTGATGCGCAAAGAGTTGGCGGTTGGTTTGATCAATGGTTTGGTCTGGGGCGGCGTGATTGGTGTGGTTGCCTATCTGCTTTATGGCAGTTGGTCCTTGGGCGTGGTGATGACCGCCGCCATGACGCTTAACCTGTTGCTTGCGGCATTGATGGGGGTTTTGATTCCAATGACCCTGGCGAGGCTTGGGCGCGACCCGGCAATGGGCGCCAGTGTGATGATCACTGCCATGACTGACAGCGGTGGCTTTTTCATCTTCCTCGGGCTGGCGACGATTTTCCTGCTTTAACGTCCTGCTTCAAAAAACAACCCGCCTGATCGGCGGGTTTTTTTAGCCAAATTTCAGGCAAAAAAAAGCCAGCTATTACGCTGGCTTGAGCTTTCGGGATGAATCAGGAAGCGTCTGCGGCCATTTCGGCGTCATGGGCGATCAGCGAAACCAGAGCGTTTTGCTGACGGTGAGAGAGTTGGCGGAAGCGTTGAAGCAGTTCGCGTTCATGCAATGACAGCTCGGGGCTGTCCAGGCGCATGCTCAATTCTTCACCCAACGCGCCTTCCTGAATAAGACTCTGCTCAAGGCGCGCGATGATTTCGGAGTTCATGCTGCGATGATGATTGCGAGCCACCTCGGCAATGCGTTCACGCATTCCGTCTGGCAGACGTACGACGAACTTGTCAGCCGTACGGCTGGAATAAATTGCCTGTTTCAATGGGCGCATATATTTAACCGGTTAGTTCAGGGGAGCGGTTCTCGGGATAGGCCGCAGGATGTCAGATAGGACAAGCACTCCGGCCAAATGTTCAACCTGAATTGATAGAGGCGCGCATCATGCCTCAAATTAGCCAGATCATTGGCGTCAATTCTGTGACAAAAATTGATCTGGGTAAAGGCTTAATGCCAGCACCTATTATCAGAAATGCGGACTGGTTTGAAAATAATCCATGAGTCCGTATCGCTGAACCGCGTCCTCTTGCCCGACAGGTGATGCCCGAAGACGCCTGAAGGTGCATGCTATGCGGATTCGATCCTTGTTCCTTACCTTATACAGGATAGTGGCAAATGGCCGATTTACTAGTGTGGGCACGTGGCGCGGGATAATTTCAGGATGGATGGCAGGCTGATTTATTTAATGGGGCCTTCGGGATCCGGCAAGGACAGCCTCATCGAAGCCGCTCGCGAGCCGTTGCGCGCAGGCAATTGTGAAGTCGTGCGCCGCGTTATCACGCGCTCGGCGGAGTCCGTGGGTGAAGACGCCATCGAGGTTTCCCGCGAAGAGTTCGATCGACGCAGAGCCAAAGGGGATTTTGCATTGTCGTGGCAAGCCAATGGGCTGAGTTACGGTATTCCTGCGCGCATAGACCAATGGCTCGCGGACGGTCGCGATGTGTTGATCAACGGTTCGCGCGCGCACCTGGCAGAAGCGCAACAGCGCTATCCCACGCTATTGCCGGTGCTGTTGACGGTCAAGGATGAAGCCCTGCGCGAGCGCCTGCTACGGCGGGGGCGTGAGAGCCCGGCAGAAATTGAAGCAAGGCTGCACCGTAATGCGCTGTTTACGGCTGATGATTCAATCGGTGATACGCAGATCCGCCGACTCGATAACTCCGGCGACCTTGCTGGCACCGTCGCCAATCTTCTGAAGCTACTGAACCTCAGCGCAAAACCGGATCAAACTTGATCTTGCGCCCGGCGATCAACGCCAGAACGAACAGTGCACCGAATACGCCGCAAGCAATCAGGGGCAGGGTGACGACCATGTCCTGGACCAGTGACAGATGAAGGATGCCACTCAGTAAAGCGAGGATGAAAAATCCTGCGGCTGATTTGGACATGCTGTGCTCCTGATGGGGGGATTCAAAATACCAAGCGTTCAAAAGACTGTGTACGCAGCTGAACAGTCTCCTGGCTCACCTCTTGGCTGACAAAACCGCGTTGATCGCTCATGACTGCCAACTGCGATGTTTTTTGCAGTTGCAGGTAATGGGGGATGCGTTGAGCAATCATCGCAGCGTCGTTTTCGGGGAAAAAATGAAAACCCAACAGAACCGCCAAAGCGACCGCGTTCGCGACTAACAGAGCGCTGTTCATGGGGCTGACCTCCTGTGTTCTGTGAGAACAGTCGAAGCAGCCCGCATGCCAAAAGTTTAACGGCTATTAAATCCTTTAAAAACAACGAATTAAGATATTTTTGCAAAATCCCCGCATTGCATTTTGCAATGATGGCATTTTGCAGTGATGCAATTTGCACGGTAAACAAAGCCACGCTACCGCGAGGCGTCTGCCTACACTTAAAAAGCCCTACGGACGACATGACAAAAGCGGGCCTGCCCGTTAACATGCACGCCGTCCATCGCTCCGCATTCTTGCGGGCGACTTGTGTCTCAGTAGCTCAATTGGATAGAGCATCCCCCTCCTAAGGGGAAGGTTGGCAGTTCGAACCTGCCCTGGGACACCAATTAAATAAGGCGTTTTCTGAAAAATCCCTGATAGCACGAAATGTTCGTGACAGCAGGGTGACAGCAAGCGCAGATGAAAAAGCCCCGCTCAGAATCTATCTGGCGGGGCTTTTTTTTTCACTTAAAATCATTAAGTCATCGGATGTAGGCCCGTGATGATGAAACTAATAACAGGTTTATGTATGGGCCGGCGGCAACCTAGGCAGTGGGCTTCTCTGCTGCGCCTGTCGAGGTCGAGGGATCGATACGAATTTTCAGGTGACCTTGGCCGGACAGTATCTCTGATAGGCCGGTTTGGAGTTTCAGCTGGGAATTAGTCATATCCTCGCTGAAAGGGAAGTCAGTCACGTTCATGCTAATCGGCTGCTCTCCAGAAAGGACCTTTATCGCGAAGTGCCTTAGCTGTTGCTGGTCAAGCTCAAGGTCGGTATGCCCCTTTGGAATGTATGCCCCATTTCGTAAAAGCACTCGGTCATACCGAAGGTTCAAATCTGTAGCCATTGCACTCAGCATCAAAACCATCAGCTCTTGTTGCTTTTCGGCCCAGCGATTTGAGTTTTCCTCATTTACATTTAGCGAAAGATGTTCAAGGTAATCCCGCCAGGTATCCAGCACGTCTGTTTCCGTTGGTTTTCGGCGGCTTGAGCTTCCTCCGTTGAATGCCAGATCGATCATATTGAGTGCGCGTACATGATCCGGTGACAGCCTAGCTGCTCGAGTCGCCATCAATGTGCTGAAGATCCAGCTTTTTTGGTTTTTTGATGCAGTGGCTCGCTCAAGATACTTCTGGGCTTGCACGGCGAGAACCGGTCCTAGCAGCGTGGCAACGATGGTACCTATTCCGAAAATCCAGTTAGCTTCCATTCTTTTTTCCTACGGAGTTGGAGGCCGAAGCCCGGCCAACGATGCCAAGCGTTGAGCTAAGAATATGCCTACTTTCTCTAGGGCGCCAAGATAGGCCAAACGAATGCATTTGTTAGCCCGAGACAGGTTTCTAGATTGAGGTGAGTTGGTCCTTGATGCGAAGAACGGTTGTAGTTGAGCACTGCGCATGCCGAGCGGTCGCTCGGATACCCAAGCCGGCGCTGAGCAGCTCTTTGATTCGTTTGTGGAGGCTTTCGTCTATCGGCCGTCCTTGGTACTTGCCGGCCGCTTTGGCTTTCTCGATTCCTTGAGCCTGGCGCTCGCGGCGTTGTTCATAGTCCTTGCGCGCAATGGCAGCCATCATCTCTACCAGCATTGAGTTGATCGCCCCCAGCATCCGACCAGTGAACTCGTCGTCCTTGGTGTCCTGCATTCCCTGATGGCTCGTTGGTAGGTCGAGCGCAACGATGCGCAGCCCTTTGGAGTCAATCGCAGCTTTGAGCTTCTGCCAGTCCTCCACAGGAAGGCGTGAGAGGCGGTCTATCGACTCCACCAGCAACACATCACCCTTACGCGCATCCTTGAGCACACGCAGCAGTTCAGGCCGGTCTGTGGTCGCTCCGCTGGCATTCTCCAGATACACGCTGGTAATGACCTTGTCGTGATCGGCGGCGAACTGCTCGAGTGATTCGCGGGCGCGGCTGGCGTCCTGCTCTTCGGTTGATGCTCGGAGGTATGCACGGATGAACATGATAGGTGCCTGTATCAGTTAGGGTGTTCTCCTAACACTGTTTCACTTTGGGTGTTACTTATCAAGCGAAAAGGATGAAGGCGAAATTTAGCCGTATCTGGATGGGCATACCCTATCGCTGCACATTACACTCAGGGGCATTTTAGCCATCAAGGGATTGCATTTATGTCTGGAAGGTTTGAACCCCCTACATTCAAAGGCAAGGCATTTACATGCCTTCATCCCCAGTGCGCAACGCTTACATCCATGACTTGGAACAAACTCCTCGGCGAACAATACGGGAGCACATTCGCAACGTTGTACTGGTACTGTAAGTGTGATCACTGCGGCCAAAACAGCGTTTGGCTGCGCAGCGCCGGCGAGCTCGAACAAGGCCAACTGATTTACCCCTATCTACTCTCTGTACCTTACGGTCACGAGGCGATGCCGAAAGAATGCCTTGCCGACTATGACGAGGCGCGAGAGATATGCGAGCGCTCTCCGAGAGGAGCTGCTGCACTTCTCAGGCTATGTCTTCAAAAACTGTTGGTTCATTTGGGAGGATCAGGCGAAAATATCGACGCCGATATCAAAAAGCTGGTCGCAGGCGGACTTGATTCGCACGTTCAGCAAGCTCTCGACGTAATCAGGGTGACAGGTAATAACGCGGTTCATCCGCTGGAAATGAACCTCGAAGACGATCATGACAGCGTTCTCGTGCTCTTCGAGATGATCAACTTCATAGTCGAGGAGCGAATCAGCAGGCCGCTCAAGACGCAGGATCGATTCGCCAATCTTCCTGAGAAAGCTCGTCTGGCAATTGAGAAACGGGATAGGTCGAAGGTATAGATGTGCTCAAAACTGAGCGCACCGCGGATGGCGCAGATTTGCGCCATCGGTATTGCGAAGTGGTGAAAACGCAAAATAGTGTGGGTTTCAACACTCTGGCGATCAAATGGAGCTCGGACGAATGTCGGTACCGTTCTGCGTACCGGAGATTCTGAACTTCTGTACCTCACCAGCGGCAGCTCGGTGGCTGTCTCCTTGACTGGCTGACCGATCTGCATCGCATAAAGACCACTTCCCCCTACGTCGCCGGCAATGCCCACGATGTGACGACCTAGCTTGAGCTCAAACTTCACTGTCTCACCAGTGTTGACCCGGGCCGCCTTCTTGCCATCGATTAGCACTGTGGCAAAGCATCCCCCAGACGCCCAAAACCCATTGTCGCGACTGACCACAAGTAAGGTTGGGGGAGGCAAAGTGATACAGAGGGGGTTGCAGAGGGAAGCACTACCCCCGGAACAGGGTGGTGGTGGTGGTGGTGGTGGTGGTGGT
>NZ_VYKC01000022.1:0-1221259 GCF_032424305.1 Pseudomonas sp. JV414
CCGGATGCCAGCTATCGCATGGGGGATGAATTGCGGGAAGCGGTGCATCGGGATTTCATGTTGCGCGGGGATAATCTTCAGCATTGGCTTTGGGGCTGGTTGCCGGACTGATTTTGGTCTGTGTGCATATCCGTTTCTGCGGTAATGGCTTCTATTGGTTTCGCTTTTACAGCGAGTCACTTTCGAAAAGTGCGAAAGTAACCAAAGCGCTTCTGCCCCCGTCGTTCGGTGCCTCGCCCAGGCTCGGCATGCCCTCGCTCCGGTCCTGCTCCGTGGGGATGTACCCAGTCCAACTGTGGGAGCGGGCTTGCTCGCGAAGCTGTTGATCTTGCCGTTGCCGTGCTGTTGCTTCGGCTTTTGATCTTGAACTGCCGCCCCTTTCCCAGAGGCCGAACGCAGGCGTTGCGTAGGGGGCACCGCGGCAAGGATGCCGCGGTAGCCGCCCTCGGCCATGGATGGCCGATGGCGGCGGGCCCCCGGAGCAATGCCGGAGTGAGGGCATGCCGAGCCTGGGCGAGGCACCGAATGGAGGGGCAAAGCCTTTTGGTTCCTTTTCGGCGTTTGGAAAAGGGACTCGCTGTAAGAGCGAAACCGCCAGCGGCCGTGACCGCAGAAACGGATATGTACCCCAATCCCCAATCCCCAATCCCCAATCCCCAATCCCCGGTCACAGCAATCACCTCCCACCTCAATAAACCGCCAAACCCCCATCAGTCGCCCACCCCAAACAATTGGCTCACTTCCTGCAAGTCCCCCATATATCGCCATAAAACCTTCACCCCCAAAGGCGTGAAGGCCCCAGTGGCTGCGGGTAAATGATGTGCATCTGACGGTTCGCCGACCCTTGCGGGGGTGGCCAAACCGCGCGAAGAGCAAGAGGACAGCGATGAAGGCAGTAATTCTGGCGGGTGGTCTCGGTACGCGGATCAGCGAAGAGTCGCACCTCAAGCCCAAGCCGATGATCGAGATCGGCGGTAAGCCAATTCTTTGGCACATCATGAAACAGTACTCCGCTCACGGAATTCATGATTTCGTGATCTGCCTTGGCTACAAGGGGTATGCGATCAAGGACTTCTTCGCCAACTACTTCCTGCACACCTCTGACGTTACCTTCGACATGCGCAACAACCGCATGGACGTTCACCAGAATTACAGTGAGCCATGGCGCGTCACGCTGATCGACACCGGCGAAGAAACCATGACTGGCGGCCGTTTGCGGCGGGCCCGACGTTACATCGAAGACGAACAGGCATTCTGTTTTACCTACGGTGACGGTGTGTCAGACCTGAACATCGGTGCGCTAGTGGATTTCCATCTTCAACACGGAAAGCTGGCAACAGTCACGGCGGTGCAGCCGCCAGGTCGATATGGCTCACTGAATCGCGACGGCGACAGCGTGCTCGGTTTCACCGAAAAACCCCGTGGTGATGGTGGATGGATCAATGGCGGATTCTTTGTCCTGTCACCTGAGGTGTTGCCATTGATCGAGGGAGACGACACCTCGTGGGAGTCCGGTCCGCTTGATGGTCTTGCCGAGCGCGGTGAACTCATGGCATTCCAGCACGACGGTTTCTGGCAGCCAATGGACACCCTTCGCGACAAGAATCACCTTGAGGCTTTGTGGCAGAGCGGGGGGGCCCCATGGAAACAATGGGACTGAGCCCGGAATTCTGGCGCGGCAAGCGGGTTCTACTGACCGGCCACACCGGTTTCAAGGGCAGCTGGCTGACGTTGTGGCTGCAAAGCCTCGGTGCTGAGGTCAGCGGATTTTCGCTCGATCCATCCACCGAGCCGAGCCTGTTCGAACTGGCGCGGGTGGCCGAGGGCATCAACGATCAGCGCGGCGACCTGCGTGACCTGGGCGCGTTGCTGGAACTGATCGCCGATGTGCAGCCGGAAATCGTCCTGCACCTGGCGGCCCAACCGCTGGTGCGTGAAGGCTATCGCGACCCGCTGGGAACTTACTCCAGTAACGTCATGGGCACCCTCAATCTGCTCGAAGCGATCCGCCAGGTCGGCGGCGTGCGCGCCTGCGTGCTGGTGACCACCGACAAGGTTTATGCGAACAAGGAATGGCTGTGGCCATATCGCGAAGACGAAGCCCTCGGCGGCCATGATCCTTACAGCAGCAGCAAGGCTTGCTGTGAATTGTTGGCGCAGTCTTATGCAGCGTCGTTTTTCCCGGCTGACAAGTACGCCGAACACGGTCTGGCGTTGGCCACCGCGCGTGCAGGCAACGTGTTGGGTGGTGGCGACTTCGCGCCGGAGCGTTTGATTCCTGACGTGCTCAAGGCCTGGTCCGCAGACGAGCCCGTGACCCTGCGCTACCCGCAAGCCGTGCGCCCGTGGCAGCACGCGCTTGAGCCTTTGGCGGGGTATCTGCAACTGGCCGCCGGTCTCTATGAACAAGGCCCAGGATTCGCCGGCGCATGGAACTTCGGCCCGAGCGAAGCGGACATGTGCAGCGTCGGCGAAGTCGTCGAGCTGCTCGCCAGCCGCTGGCCACAAGCGCGCGGCTTGCGCATCGAACCGAGTGATTTGCATGAGGCTGGTCTGCTGCGCCTGGACAGCAGCCGCGCCCGTCAACTGTTGGCCTGGCAACCGCGCTGGTCGTTGCAGCAGTGCCTGACACAGACCCTCGATTGGCACCTGGCGTGGCAGAACGGCGATGACATGCGTGAAGTCACCCTGGGCCAGTTGAACCTGTACCGAGGCGCGCTGTGAGCGAATTTCTATTGAAAGCCTTGCCGCTGGCCGGTCTGTTCAGCGTGCAGCACAAACGCGTCGAAGATGATCGCGGGCACTTCGCGCGGCTGTTCTGCGAAGGCAGCCTGAGCGCCTTCGGCCAGCCGTTTCATATTCGTCAGATCAACCATTCCTGCACACGTTTACGGGGCAGTGTGCGCGGTCTGCATTATCAAAATTCCAATGCACCGGAAGCCAAGTTGATTACCTGCCTGCGCGGCGAGGTCTGGGATGTGGCGGTGGACTTGCGCCCCGACTCCGAAACCTTTCTGCACTGGCATGCCGAACACCTGCGGGCCGGCGACGGTCGCAGTCTGCTGATCCCGGCCGGGTTCGCCCATGGCTTCCAGACCCTTACCGACGACGCCGAATTGCTCTACCTGCACAGCGCCGATTACACGCCTGCGCATGAGGGCGGTTTGAGCGTGAACGATCCACGGTTGGCCATCGCCTGGCCGTTGTCTGTCAATAATCTGTCGGCGCGGGATTCCAGCCATCCCTTGCTCGATGAACACTTCGCTGGAGTGCGTGTATGAATTGCCGTGGTTGCGGTACTCCTCTGGCTTTGCCGCTGATCGACCTGGGCACCTCGCCGCCGTCCAACGCCTACGTGCGCGCCGATCAACTTGAGCAAGCCGAACAATGGGTGCCACTGAAAGTTGCGGTGTGTCAGCAGTGCTGGCTGGTGCAAACAGAGGATTACACCCGCGCCGACAGCCTGTTCGACGCCGAGTACGCCTATTTCAGTTCGTTCTCCAGCACCTGGCTGGCCCATGCCGAGCGCTATGTGGCAGAAATGGTCGAGCGCTTCGGCCTGACCGCCGACAGCCGTGTGGTGGAAATCGCCGCCAATGACGGTTACCTGTTGCAGTACGTTGCCGGGCGCGGCATCCCTTGCCTGGGCGTTGAACCGACCCGCAGCACCGCGAAAGCGGCGCGGGAAAAAGGCCTCGAAATTCGCGAACTGTTCTTCGGTCGCGACACCGCCTCGCAGCTGAACAGCCAAGGCTGGGCCGCCGACCTGATGGCCGCCAACAACGTGTTGGCCCACGTCCCGGACATCAATGATTTCCTCGGTGGTTTTGCCTCCTTGCTCAAGCCGACCGGTGTGGCGACGTTCGAGTTTCCACAACTGCTGACGCTGATGGCCGGGCAGCAGTTCGACACGCTGTATCACGAGCATTATTCCTACCTGTCCCTGACCGCCGTGCAGAACTTGTGCGAGCGCAATGGCCTGGAGGTGTTCGATGTCAGCCAGCTGACTACTCACGGCGGATCGCTGCGGGTCTTCGTCCAGCGTGTCGACGGTGTTCGCCGTGAGGTGCAGCCAGCCGTTCAGCAGCAGTTGCAGGCCGAACTTGCAGCGGGGGTGAAAACGCCCGAGTACTACGCGACCCTGGCGCCCGCTGCCGAACGCATCAAGCACGAACTGCTGCGCTTTCTGTTGCAGGCCAAGGCCGACGGCAAGCGCGTGGTTGGTTATGGCGCGGCGGCCAAAGGCAACACGTTGCTCAACTATGCCGGGGTCAAACCGGACCTGCTGGCCTGGGTCGCCGACGCCAATCCGCACAAGCAGGGCAAGTACTTGCCGGGTAGCCGAATCCCGGTGGTTTCGCCCGACCGCATCGATATTGAAAAACCCGACTACATCCTGGTTTTACCCTGGAACCTATTGACTGAAATCACCCAACAATTCGCCTCGGTCAACGCGTGGGGAGCACGGTTTGTGGTCGCCGTTCCGGAGTTGAGCATTCAATGAGCAGAATTCATTACACCAAGCCGAGCGTCGGTGAGCTGGAAGCCCGGTATGCCCTGGACGCCGTTCAGAATGGTTGGGGCGCCCGTTGCTACGAATATCTGACACGCTTCGAGCATGGTTTTGCCGAGCATCTTGGCGCAACGTATGCCATCGCGACCTCCAGCTGTACCGGTGCGTTGCACATGGGGATGGCGGCGCTGGACATCGGTGCGGGCGATGAGGTGATCCTGGGCAACACCAACTGGATCGCATCGGCGGCTCCCATTACCTACCTGGGCGCCACGCCGGTATTTGTCGACGTCCTGGCGGATAGCTGGTGCCTGGACCCGGAGCAGGTCAGAGGTGCAATTACTCCGCGAACCAAAGCCATTCTCGCGGTGCATCTCTACGGCAATCTGTGTGACATGGACGCCTTGCTGGCGATCGGTCGCGAACACAATATCCCGGTGATCGAAGACGCCGCTGAAGCCATCGGCTCGCAGTGGCGCGGCAAGGCTGCCGGTTCTCTAGGCGCATTTGGTGCATTTTCGTTTCATGGCACCAAGACCATGACCACCGGTGAGGGCGGGATTTTCGTCACCTCGGACAAAACCTTGTACGAGCGAGTTCTGACCTTGTCCAACCACGGGCGGGTCGCTGGAAGTACAAAGCAATTCTGGCCGGAGTTCATCGGCTACAAATACAAGATGAGCAACCTGCAGGCTGCCGTCGGTTGCGCCCAGGTCGAGCGTATCGATGAGCTCATCTGTCGCAAACGCGAGATCTTCGCCAATTACGCTCGCGCCCTGACACTACTGCCGGGTGTTTCCCTGAACCCTGAGCCTGCGCACTCGCGTAACGGCTACTGGATGCCAACGGTGGTGTTCGACGCTGAGACCGGAATTCACCGCGACGAGTTGATCGCCGCCTTCCAGGCTGCCGATATCGACGCCCGGGTGTTCTTCTGGCCATTGTCGTCGTTGCCGATGTTCAACGAATACGTTGTCGACACGCCGGTGGCTTTCGCCTTGCCAGAGCGCGCGTTCAACCTGCCGAGTTACCACGACATGACCGACGCCGATCAACAACGGGTGGTCGATGTTGTGCGCACCCTGCTCGCAAAAAGGCAGCTGTTGTGAAGGTCTATTTGCTGGGCGCGGCCAACCCGGAAGCGGTGCGCATGCTCCAGGCGGTGAAGCGCAGCACGCCGAATGTCGAATTCGCATTTCTGGACAACGACCCGAGCAAGCAGGGCACGCTGTTTTATGGGGTACCGGTGATCGGCGGTTCGGATCGTGTGAGCGAACTCAAAGGTCCTGAGGTGCGCTTCGTGAACCTGATCACCGGCAGCACCCGGCTGCGTTACGAGACCACCCGCCAACTGGTCGAGGCCGGCGCCACCCTGGGCCAGTTCGTTCACCCGGGTATCGACCTGACCATGATTCGCATGGGGCAGGGCAGTTATCTGCAGGAAGGGGTGCTCATGCAGGCCGAAGTGACCCTGGGTGACAACACCAGCATCAGCGCCGGCAGTGTGGTGGGGCATGAAGGGCAGATCGGCCACTCGGTTTTCATGGCGCCAGGGGTGTGTATCGCCGGTTGCGTGGAAATCGGCGACGGGACCTTTATCGGTACCAACGCCACCATCCTGCCGCGCCTGCGTATCGGTCGTTGGGTCACCATCGGCGCTGGTGCCGTCGTCACCAAAGATGTTCCGGATTATTCGGTCGTGGTGGGCAATCCCGCCAGGATCATCAAGACCAACACGGTGCCTTACCCCGACGGTAGGGTGTTCAAGTAAGCCGTTTCCCTATTTTTTGGAGAGTTGCAATGAATCCCCATGAGCAGTTTCGTGAAGAAGTAAAAGGCAACATCGAAGGCCTGAAGCAAGACAAGGCGCTGCAGACCGAGTCGCTGGGCTGGGTAAGCACCACGGCCAAACACAAGTACACCTACAACTTCAGCTGGATGGGGCGGCCGATTATTCAGTTCCCCCAGGACATGGTCGCCATGCAGGAAATTATCTGGGACTTGCGCCCGGACGTGATCGTGGAAACCGGTATCGCCCACGGCGGGTCGCTGGTGTTCTACGCCTCGATGCTGGAGCTGATCGGCCATGGTGAAGTACTGGGTGTCGACATCGATATTCGCCAGCACAACCGTGAAGCGATCGAAGCCCATCCGATGAGCAAACGAATCCAGATGATCCAGGGGTCGAGCATCGACGCCGCGATCGTCGATCAGGTGCGCGAGCGCATTCAGGGCAAAAAAGTGTTGGTGGTACTGGACTCCAATCACACGCATGAACACGTGCTGGAAGAGTTGCGTCTGTATGCACCGATGGTTTCGGTCGGCAGCTACTGCGTGGTCATGGACACCGTGGTCGAAGACATGCCTGAAGATGCCTTCCTGGACCGTCCGTGGGGCAAGGGTGACAACCCGAAAACCGCCGTGTGGGCTTACCTGGAAGAAAACCGGGATTTCGAGATCGACCAGGCGATTCACAGCAAGCTACTGATCACCGTCGCGCCGGATGGCTATCTGCGTCGGGTACGTTAAGCGACAACTTCATTTAAGTATTCATCAGGCAATAGGTTTGTGGTGAGGAAGGATATGCAAGGTATTTATGGTTCTGAAAACATGGCGCCCCTGAGTGAACTGTTCACTGTGGTGCTGCTTACGCACAATCGTCCGGCGTATCTGCGCAGGGCATTGCAGTTCTACAGTACGCTGCCTTGCAAGATTCTGGTCCTTGATTCGTCAGCCGTTGCTCTGGACGGCGCGGCGGCGGTTGGGGACACCATCGACTATCGGCATTTGCCACAGTTCGGCTACTGGGGCATCCAGTCCAAGCTGATATTCGGTGTTGAAGAGGTCACCACGCCGTACATGGTTTTTGCTGCCGACGATGACTTCCTGATTCATGACGCGCTGATCGCATCGGTCGAGTTTCTGCATGCCAACCCCGACTATGGCTTGTGCCATGGTTACGGGATGATGTACCTGGCCCGTGCCACCGAAGTGAACTACTATCGCCGCGACCAACGGGTGCAAGAGGATTACAACTCGCAGCAGCCTGAAGATCGGGTCATGGAATTCCTGGGCCAGTTTCTGCCGCCATTCTATGCGGTGACCCGCACTGACTTGCTGCAACAGTGGTACAGGCTGCTGCCTCCCGACACCAGTTTCGAGTGGCAGGAAATCGGCCATGCGTTCTACCTGCTGGCGTGTGCCAAAGCGCGGATCCTGCCGATTCCGTTCGCTGTGCGTGAGGCGAACTATGGCGGTTCGGAGCACAACACCAACGTGTTGACCGTACTGACGTACAAAGATGCGAAAACCGTCGCCGACCGTGAGCAGTTTGCGCAATTCCTGGCTTCGATCCCGACGCAATTGAGCGACAAGGATCCGGCACAGATCAAACAAATTGCTCTGGACAGTTTTACCGCCATGGCCGACTGCCTGATCCAAGGTCGCTCGCTTAAAGGCACCATGATCTTCAATTCGGTTTGGGGCGAGGCGGGGTGTGAGCCGGTTCGCATGTTCGGTCCCGAGCAGTTCGTCGAAATGCCGTTCTACAACAAACCGATGTTCGATCTGCTGACCGAATTTGAGTTTCTGTTGCACGCAATGCCGGCCGGTCGCCTGCAATTGCAGGAACTCGAAGGCATCCTGCTCAAGCAACACGAGCTGATGCAAATTCAGCCTAACGACAACGACCGCACCATTCGCGCTCGCTTGTGGGAGGCATTGAGTCTTAACCCGTTCAGCCGGTCGGTGGTCAAGCGCTTGATCGAGTCACTCGAAGACACTGAGGAACAGGACGAGAAGCTCAAGCTTCAAGCATGGGTCGAGCGTCTGGATTCGGTCTGTGGGCAGGATGATGACCGAACATTGCTTCAGAAGATGCCGTCCGGGCGTTTGCTCGACTGGCTCGAAACGCGCAATCCCGATGCCGCTCAACGTTCAGCTATCTCCACGCATCTGGCCAAGCACAATGGCGGCCCGCAATTCGGCATTCTGTTGCTGGATCTGGAGGCAGACATGTTCAAGTTGCAGGCGACCTTCGACAGCCTGGTCAACGGCCACTGCAAGGCGTTCAAACTGGTGGTGTTCACCACCGGCGATTTGCCGGCAACCACCTCGCCGCGTGACACCGTGCATTTCGTCAAAGTGACCGCGACCAATTACATCGAACGTATCAACCAGAGTGTCGCCCAGTCCACCGCCGACTGGCTGGTGCTGGCCGAGGCCGGAGATCAATTCACCGCCAGCGGCCTGCTGCGCGCCAGCCTCGAGTTGATGGGCGCAGAAGGCGTGCGCGCCGTGGCCATGGATGAAATCCAGCGTCAGGAAAACGGCTCCCTGAGCGATGTGTTCCGTCCGGGCGTCAACCTTGATCTGCTGCAAACCGTACCGTCGCTGATGGCCCGGCATTGGTTGATTCAGCGTGACGTTCTGGCTGACGCC
This sequence comes from Pseudomonas sp. JV414, assembly GCF_032424305.1. Taxonomy (NCBI): domain Bacteria; kingdom Pseudomonadati; phylum Pseudomonadota; class Gammaproteobacteria; order Pseudomonadales; family Pseudomonadaceae; genus Pseudomonas; species Pseudomonas sp. JV414. The sequence goes on from NZ_VYKC01000022.1 coordinate 8,954, forward strand.
GGTGGTTACTCGACTGAATACGCATCTGCACTGGAATTCGACTTGCTGCTGCGCCTGATTGAAGACGGCGGGCTGGGTGGCTTGGCGCATCTGGCCGAGCCGCTGCTGATCTGCAGCGCGCCATCCTCCGAGGAAAATCCTCATGAACGTCAGACTTTGACCCGTCACCTCAGGGAGCGCGGCTATCGCGCTCAGGTCAGTTCCGAGCTGGCGCAAACCTGGCAGATCGACTACCAGCACGCCGAACGGCCGAAGGTGTCGATCATCCTGCACAGCCAGGATAATCTGGAAACGCTGCAAAGCGCCGTGGTCAGCGTGTTGCAACGCACCCGTTATCAGCAGCACGAAATTCTGATTGCCGATAACCACAGCCAATCCGAAGAACTGGCGACCTGGTTGGCCAGCCTGGAAGGCAAGGGCGACCGCCTGCGCGTCTTGCGTTCCGGCGAGCGTCTGAGCGCTTCGGCGCTGCATAACTTTGCGGTGCGCGAAGCCAAGGGTGCCTATGTGGTGTTGATGTCGGCCGACGCCGTCGTGGTCAACTCCAACTGGCTCGATAGTTTGCTCAATCAGGCCCAGCGTCCGGAAGTCGGGATTGTTGGTGCCAAGCTGATGGACATCAGTGGATTCACCACGCAAGCCGGCCTGGTACTGGGCTTCAACGGTGTGGTGGGCTCGGTGTTTATCGATGAGCGCAAGGATGCCAAAGGCTACATGAACGGTCACCAGGTCGAGCAGAACTATTCGGCGGTGTCCGGCGCTTGCATGATGGTGCGCAAGGACCTTTACGAAGCCGTCGGCGGACTGGACGAAGAGCACTTCGACGAAGCTTTCGGCGATATCGATCTGTGCCTGAAAGCCGCCGATGCCGGTTACCTGATTGTCTGGTGCCCTCAGGCGCAGGTGTTGCACCCAGGCCTGCTACCCGACGCACCGCAGACTGCCGCGGCCCTGCAAGACAAGTGGCAAGCGCGCTTTGCGTACGATTCGGCCTACAACCAGAACCTGGCCTTGACCGGTAAGGGCTTTACTCTCAGCGAACCGACCCGTGTGAACTGGGCGCAGTTGCTCGCATAAGCCTGGCTGACAGGTAAAAGGACTCAAGGCATGTTCAACGGTAAATCGATTTTCATCTCCGGCGGCACCGGCTCGTTCGGGCGCAACTTCATCCGCCGGCTGCTGGAGCAATACCAGCCCAAGCGTGTGGTGGTGTTTTCCCGCGATGAGCTCAAGCAGTACGAGATGCAGCAGACGTTCAACGCGCCGTGCATGCGTTACTTCATTGGTGATGTGCGCGATGCCGATCGTTTGCGCCAGGCCATGCGCGGTATCGATTACGTGGTGCATGCCGCAGCCCTGAAACAAGTGCCGGCGGCGGAATACAACCCCACCGAATGCATTCGTACCAACGTCAACGGCGCGGAAAACATCATTGCCGCCGCCATCGATAACGGCGTGAAAAAAGTCGTCGCGCTGTCCACCGACAAGGCCGCCAGCCCGATCAACCTGTACGGCGCAACCAAGTTGCTGTCGGACAAACTGTTCGTGGCCGCCAACAACATTGCTGGCGAACAGCAGACCCGTTTTGCTGTGGTGCGCTACGGCAACGTCGCAGGCTCGCGCGGTTCGGTGGTGCCGTTCTTCAGCAAACTGATTGCCGAGGGCGCCAAAGAGTTGCCGATCACTGATGAGCGCATGACCCGATTCTGGATCACCCTCGATCACGGTGTGAAGTTTGTGCTCGACAGCTTCGCCCGCATGCACGGCGGTGAAGTGTTTGTGCCGAAGATCCCGTCGATTCGTATCGTCGATCTGGCGCAGGGCATGGCTGAGCATTTGCCGCATAAAAACGTCGGTATTCGTCCAGGGGAAAAGCTTCATGAACTGATGGTGCCGCTGGATGACGCGCGCATGACCCTGGAATTCGATGATCACTACACCATTCAGCCGTCGATTCGTTTCACCAGCGTCGACGTGGATTTTGCCGTCGACAAACTGGGTGAGCAGGGCAGGCCGGTGAGCGAAGATTTCGAGTACCGCTCCGACACCAACCCGCACTTCCTGTCGGTCGGCCAGATTGCTGACCTGCACGCGGAGCTGTCGGCATGATTCCCTACGGTCGGCAAAGCCTCGATCAGGAAGACATCGACGCGGTGGTTGCCGTGTTGCAGTCCGACTGGCTGACGCAAGGGCCGACCATCGAACGTTTCGAACAGGCCATGGCTGAGCGCTGCCAGGCCGATTTCGCGGTGGCGGTGTGCAATGCCACGGCGGCGTTGCACATCGCGTGTCTGGCGGCGGGACTCGGGCCAGGCGATCGATTGTGGACCACGCCGAACACCTTTCTGGCCTCGGCCAACTGCGGTCGCTACTGCGGCGCCGAGGTCGATTTCGTCGACATCGATCCGCTGACCTGGAACCTCGACGCCGACACCTTGGCGTCGAAGCTTGAGATTGCCGAGCGCGACGGCAAACTGCCGAAAGTGCTGGTGGCGGTGGCGTTCTCCGGGCAGAGCTGCGATATGCGCATGATCGCCGAGCTGGCCGAGCGCTATGGTTTCACCGTGATCGAGGATGCCTCCCATGCGGTCGGGGCGTCCTATGCCGGGCGACCGGTAGGGTGCGGCGAATTCGCGGCAATGACGGTGTTCAGTTTTCACCCGGTGAAGATCATCACCAGCGCCGAAGGCGGCATGGTGCTGACCAATCGCCCGGAACTGGCCGAGCGCTTGCAGCGCCTGCGTAGCCACGGCATGACCCGTGACCCTGCGCAGATGACTGAACCCAGTCACGGCCCCTGGTACTACCAGCAAGTGGAACTGGGCTTCAATTACCGGATCACCGACTTGCAAGCGGCCCTCGGTCTGTCACAGCTGAACAAGCTCGATGGTTTTATCGAACGTCGGCGTGAGCTGGCGGCGCGTTATGAGCGGTTGCTGGCGTACTTGCCGCTGACCTTGCCCAGCGCGCAGCCGGAGGCCGAGTCGGCGTGGCATCTGTACGTGGTGCGCTTGCAGACGGAGCGGATCAACCTCAGCCATCGACAGGTGTTCGAAGGCTTGCGAGCGGCTGGTGTCGGTGTGAACTTGCACTATATTCCACTGCACTTGCAGCCGTACTATCGCGACCGGGGTTTTGCCGAGGGTGATTTCCCCCAGGCCGAACGTTATTACGCCGAGGCCATCAGCCTGCCGCTGTTTCCTCTGCTGAGTGATGAACAACAGGATTATGTGGTCGAGCAATTACGACGACTGATCCTTGAGGAGTAGTGACTCTTGAGCTGCGTTGCGATCATTCCGGCCCGCGGGGGCAGCAAGCGAATCCCGCGCAAGAACCTCAAGCCATTCGATGGCGTGCCGATGATCGTCCGTTCGATTCGCACGGCGCTGGAGTCGAATCTGTTCGACCAGGTGATCGTCAGCACCGACGATGAAGAGATCGCCGAGGTCGCACGGGCCGGTGGGGCTCAAGTGCCGTTCATGCGGCCTGCGGCGCTTGCCGACGATTTCACCGGGACCGCCGCGGTGATCGTGCATGCCTTGAAGCAATTGCCGCCGTTCGACTATGCGTGCTGCGTCTACGCGACGGCGCCCCTGTTGCAGGCGCATTATCTGCGTCAGGGGCATGAATTGCTGGTGCAGCATCCGGACAAGTCTTTTGCGTTTTCAGTCACCGGTTTTGGCTTCCCGGTACAACGGGCCTTGACCCTCGACGAGCAGGGCGCCTTGACCTCGCTCTACCCGGAATTTCGCGAGACCCGTTCCCAGGACTTGCCCGAAGCTTTTCAAGATGCCGGTCAGTTCTATTGGGGGCGCAGCGAGGCCTGGTTGCGTGGCGATGTACTGTTCTCGCCGGCAAGCCTGCCGGTGATTCTGCCGCGGCACCTGGTGCAGGACATCGACACGCTTGAGGACTGGACGCGTGCCGAATACCTTTACGCCGCCTTGAAGGCCGGTGGTGAGTTGCAATGAGAGTGCTGATCCGCGTCGACGCGTCGTCGCTCATCGGCATTGGCCATATCGCCCGTTGCCTGACCCTGGCCAAGGTATTGCGCAAGCAGGGTGCGCACGTTGCTTTTGCGTGTCGCCTGTTGCCGGGGCATCGGCTGGACAGGCTGCGGGCCGACGGCTTCGAGACCTTCGCGCTGCCGGAGCGCTACCCCGGTGAAGACCCGCAGCAGGCCATCGAGTCGATGCTGCCGTGGGAGGCGGATATTGCGGCGCTGGGGCAAGCTTTGGAAAGTCATCCGGCTTTCGACTGGATCATCGCCGACCACTATGGTCTCGATCATCACTGGCAGACCGCCGCGCGCCGCTGGGCTCCAAGAATCGCGGCGGTGGACGATTTGGCCACTCGGCAATACAGCGTCGATCTGCTGCTCAATCAAAATCTGTCGGGCACGCCAGAGGCTTATGCCTCACTGCTGACGCCCGATTGCCAGACCTTGCTCGGCCCACGTTTTGCGATGCTGCGCGATGAGTTCTGTTGCCCGGCGATCGAGGTCAAGCCTCGAGCCAGGCGAGTACTGGTGAACTTCGGCGGCTTCGATGCGGCCATGCAGACCCACCACGCGATGTTGGCGTTGGCGGATTTCCATGATCTCGAGATCGATTTCGTGGCAGGTGCCGACAATCCTGCCTGGGAGCAGATGCAGAGTTTGGCGGAGTATCGTCCGAACTGGCGCCTGCACAGTTTTGTCTGCGACTTCTACCGGTTGATGAGCGAGGTCGACCTGTTCATCGGTGCCGGTGGCGGTACCAGTTGGGAGCGGGCGGCCATGGGGTTGCCGACGATCTGCATTGCGGTCTCGAATAACCAGCAGGCCAATGGCGAGGTCATGGCAGCCTCGGGGGCTCATGTGTTTATGGGGAATCGCGAGCAGGTCAGCGTCGAGCAGTTGCGCCAGGCCATCGGTTTTATCGTGGGCAATCAGGGGATTCGTCAGAGTCTGGCCGAACGTTCGCGGCAATTGGTCGATGGCCGTGGGGCGCAGCGGGTGGCGGCAGCGCTGGCGGGGGCGGTGTTGCAGGTTCGTCAGGCCACTCAGGACGATGCGCAATTGTTGTTCGACGGGCGCAATGCCGAGGCGGTACGGCGCTGGTCGCTGGACACGCACGTCATCGACTGGCAACGGCATCAGGCCTGGCTGGCCGCGAGCCTGAGCAACCCGCAGCGGTTGCTGTTGATCGCCGAGGCGGATGATGGCCCGGTCGGTGTGCTGCGTTATGACCTCGACGATGCTCGGGCCGAAGTCTCGATTTATCTGTTCGAAGGCCGATTTGGCCTGGGCTGGGGCAGGGCGCTGCTGGCGCGGGGCGAAGCCTTCGTCACGGCTCATTGGCCGTCACTGCAAGCCATCACCGCTCAGGTGCTGCCGGCCAACCAGGCGTCGCTGAAAGTTTTCCGTGAGGCAGGTTTCACTCAGAGTGCTTGTTCGTTCACACGCGTTTTAAAGGATCACCCATGACCAGCTTCAAGATCGGCAACCGCTCGATCGGTGCCGATGCGCCGCCGTTCATCATTGCCGAAATGAGCGGCAACCATAACCAGTCGCTGGACATGGCGCTGCAAATCGTCGAAGCCGCGGCCAAGGCCGGCGCGCACGCCTTGAAGCTGCAAACCTATACCGCCGAGACCATGACCCTGGACCTGTCCGAAGGCGAGTTCTTCATCAAGGACCCCAACAGCCTGTGGGCCGGTTCGTCGCTATACGCGCTGTACGAGAAGGCCCATACGCCGTGGGAATGGCACGCGCCGATCTTCGCCCGGGCCAAAGAGCTGGGCATGCTGGCGTTCTCCACACCGTTCGATGACACGGCGGTGGACTTCCTCGAAAGCCTGGACGTGCCGGCCTACAAGATCGCCAGTTTCGAGAACACCGATCTGCCGTTGATCCGGCGAGTCGCCGCCACCGGCAAGCCGCTGATCATCTCCACCGGCATGGCCAGCATCGCCGAGCTCGATGAAACCGTGCGCGCCGCCCGTGGGGCCGGTTGCAAGGACCTGGTGTTGCTCAAGTGCACCAGCACCTACCCGGCGACGCCAGCCAACAGTAATGTGCGCACCATCCCTCATCTGCGCGAGTTATTTGGCTGTGAAGTCGGTTTGTCCGATCATTCGATGGGCGTCGGCGTGTCCGTCGCCGCGGTAGCGCTGGGGGCGACGGTGGTGGAAAAACACTTCACCCTTGACCGTGCCGCCGGTGGCGTGGACGCCAGTTTCTCCTTGGAACCAGCCGAACTCGCCAGCCTGGTGATCGAAACCGAACGCGCCTGGCAGGCGATGGGCCAGGTGCATTACGGCGTGACCGAGGCCGAGCGCAAGTCGCTGGTATACCGCCGTTCGCTGTACGTCACTCAGGACATGGCCGCCGGTGAGCCTTTCACCGTCGCCAATCTGCGGGCCATCCGTCCTGGCCTGGGGCTGGCCCCCAAACACGCTGAAACCCTTCTGGGCCGCCGCGCCCGCCAAGCCATCAAGCGCGGGACGCCGCTGGACTGGTCGCTGGTCGAATAACCCCTTGCGGGGCTGATTCGGCAAAATAGCGTGACCTGCGAGTCATAACGCGCATCTTCACTGTATTGTATAAAAAGGGAAGATGGCGCCTGGACTGTTTTTAGCCCAGTGATGGCCTTTTATTCTTCCCGCCCCGTTGAGGGCGACGTTACTTGTTGTTTGTCGGCGCCCCTCGAATCCTTGCGAGCGGTGGTATTGGGCTGTTTATTATTGGGAAGCCGTAATGATTGGCATAAAGAGCATTGCGAGCTACGTTCCTGTAGCCGGCGTGGACAATTACGCACAAGGTGCAAAATTCGAAAAGGATGAAGAATTCATCCTGGGCAAAATCGGTTCGGCCTTCCTGCCGCGCAAAGATGCAGGGCAAGAAACTTCGGACCTGTGTGTCGAAGCAGTCAACGCGCTGTTCGCCAACAATCCCGAATTGAAGCGTGAAGCCATCGACGTGCTGATCGTCGTTACCCAGAATGGTGACGAAGAAGGTCTGCCGCACACCGCCGCCATTGTTCAGGACAAACTGGGCCTGCCCACGACCGTGGCTGCGTTCGATATTTCCCTGGGCTGCTCCGGTTACGTCTACGGCATCTACGCCATCAAGGGTTTCATGGAAGCTGCTGGCCTGAAGAATGGCTTGCTGGTGACCGCTGATCCGTACTCCAAGATCGTCGACCCGGAAGACCGCAACACCACCATGCTCTTCGGCGATGCCGCCACTGCCACCTGGATGGGCGAAGATGCACCATGGCAGCTGGGCAAGGCCAAGTTCGGCACTGACGGTTCCGGCGCGCCGCACCTGAAGGTTTCCGACGGGGTGTTCTTCATGAACGGCCGTCAGGTCTTCAACTTCGCGCTGCTCAAAGTGCCAGCGCATTTGCACGAGCTGCTGGGCGACTCCGGCCTGACGGCTGACGATATCGACGCCTTCTGCATTCACCAGGGCAGCGCGGCAATTGTCGACGCCGTGGCGCGGCGTTTCGAGGGCGAGCCTGAGAAGTTCATCAAGGACATGGTCGAGACCGGTAATACCGTGTCGTCGAGCATTCCGCTGCTGCTGGAAAAACACGTGCTGGACTCGAAGTGGAAGCGCGTGGCGCTGAGTGGTTTCGGTGTTGGTTTGTCTTGGGGGTCGGCGATCATTTATCGCCCTTGAATCTCGGCTCTTTAGTCAAAGAAAGCCAGGCAAAAAAAAGCGTTCAAGGTGTAACCTTGAACGCTATTTTTTTGCCCGAATGAAAAGCGAGGCTCCATGAGCGAGTTCTTTGAGCGCAACGTCGAGGTCATCCAGCAACGCTGGCCGGCGTTGGCTGTGCGCTTGCTGGTTGAAGACGCGAGCCTGTTGCAGGCCGATCTGGTCGAAGGCCTGGGCTCGACGTTGAGCATCAATGGCATCCAGCTGACCAGTCGTCATGACTGCACCCGCGAAGCCAGGCTTCAAGCCGACAGCCTGCCCATCGACAGCCCGGTGGTGCATGCCTACGGCACCGGGCTTGGCGATCTGCAGATAGAGCTACTGCAGCGCGCCGGGCTTGAGCGTTTATACGTACATATCCTCAACGGCGCGGTGTTTGCGCTGGTGCTGCAACTGCTCGATCAACAGCAGTGGCTCAGCGATCCGCGAGTCGAGCTGTTGTATGCCGGCGATCTGACGGAAATAAAGCTGCCGTATTTCGCCTTGCCGTCGGAACTGGTCCTGGCCGATGACTTCAATGCGAAGATCCGCGATCGCTTGATCAGCGAAACTCACCTGACCTTCAATAATCGCGAGTTCGACCCGCAGTCGCCCGAGATTATAGAGTGCTTACAGGCCAGTCTTTCTCGGGTGCAGACCGATCATGACGTGGCCGAGTTGTTCGGCTCCCGCCCGGGTCGGGAGGTGTTTGTCATCGCCACCGGTCCAAGCCTGGAACAGCATTTCGACACTTTGCGCGCGATTCGCAATCAAGCTGAGCGGCCGTTGTTCATCTGCGTCGATACAGCCTATCGCCCGTTGCTCGCGCACGGCATCCGCCCCGACGTGGTGGTCAGCATTGACCAGCGGATCTCGGCCCGGCACCTGCCGCCTGAAGGCACGACCGACATCACGCTGGTGTACATGCCGATGCTCGATCCGCTGGTGCTCGAGGCTTGGCAGGGGCCGCGATATGCCGGTTACTCCGCCAGCCCGATCTACCAGCAATTGCGTGCGCAATTACCCAGGGGAGAGCTGTATGTCGGCGGCAGCGTGATTCATCCAGCGGCAGACCTGGCGGTAAAAATGGGCGCAGCGCAGATCACGTTGTTCGGTGCCGACTTCGCCTTCCCCGGCGACAAGACTCACGCGGGTTGGAACGATGGCGATCTGGGGCCGCAACTGGGGGCCGCCAAACACTGGGTGCTCGATGGTCATGGCCAGCGGATCAAAACCCAGCTCAATTTCCGCAGCTACCTGTGTGAGCTGGAGCGCTTTATCGCGGGCCATCCTCAGGTGCGCTTCTATAACAGTAGTCGGGCAGGGGCGATGATCGCCGGCACGGTTTTTCATCCGGAGTTTGCGTCATGAGCGGGTTTGAGTCCTTCGTCGTCGACGCGCAGCAATGCGCTGCACTGTTCCGTCTGGGGCGTGATGTAGAAGCCGGGCTGGCAATGATCGAGCTGATAGGTGCGCTGCACCCGAGGCTGGATTCGACGCCGCACGAGTCTCAACAGCAGTGGGCATTTCTGCTCGGCGAAATGTTCGCGTGTCAGGAGGCGCAGAACTGGCTCGCCTTGGCGGATTATCTGGAATATGAACTGGTCGAGATACTGACCGCCAGCCTGTCCGTTTAAGCAATTTCCCTTCTGCCGGTGCAGGCGAGCCCTCGCCAATCTGTCACCGGCATTCCCCTGGCGTCATTTTTTCGCTATTGGAGCGCCGCCAAACCCTTGATTTACGGGGGGTGGCAACGTGATGGCAAATATTTTTGATAATCCCCTAAAGCAAGTTGCATTGCCGACGATAACTATTACGAAGGTTCTCTAGGCCATACCCGGCGGTTGCCAGGGCCGGAAGCCGCAGTACCCAACCAACGAGGAATTCGTCATGGCTTTAACCGTAAACACCAACGTCACATCGTTGAGCGTTCAGAAGAACCTGAACCGCTCTTCCGACGCTCTGTCGACTTCGATGACCCGTCTGTCTTCCGGCCTGAAAATCAACAGCGCCAAAGACGACGCCGCCGGCCTGCAGATCACTACCCGTATGACCTCGCAAATCCGCGGTCAGAACATGGCGATCAAAAACGCCAACGACGGTATCTCGATCGCTCAGACCGCTGAAGGCGCGATGCAGGAATCGACCAACATTCTGCAACGTATGCGTGAATTGGCCGTACAAGCTCGAAACGACTCAAACGGTACTCAGGACCGTGTCGCTCTGAACAAAGAATTCGCGGCAATGTCGGACGAGCTGACGCGTATCGCCAACTCGACCAACCTGAACGGCAAGAACCTGATGGACGGTACCGCTGGCACCATGACCTTCCAGGTCGGTTCCAACACCGGTTCGGCTAACCAGATCACTCTGACCCTGTCCAGCAGCTTCGGCGCTGCAACCCTGTCCGTTGACTCGGCTACCACGCAGATCACTGGTAACAACTCGGCTACTGCTCAAGCTTCGTTCTCCGCTGCCCTGACCCGTATCGACGCTGCTCTGCAGACCATCAACACCGCCCGTGCTGACCTCGGTGCTGCACAAAACCGTCTGACCAGCACCATCTCCAACCTGCAGAACATCAACGAAAACGCTGAAGCTGCTCGTGGTCGCGTACAAGACACCGACTTCGCTGCTGAAACTGCCCAGCTGACCAAGCAACAAACTCTGCAACAAGCTTCTACCGCAATTCTGGCTCAGGCCAACCAACTGCCATCCGCTGTACTGAAACTGCTTCAGTAATAGCTGATTGAGTGTTGGCGAGGGGTGTGCGCTGGTCGCACCCTCTCGCTTTTTTACTTTTAGAGGTAATGGACATGGATATGAGCGTGAAGCTGAACTTGTCTTATCCGGCGGCCAGGCACGCGACTACGGTTGCCGACCAGCCTGCGGAAAAGCCTCGAGCGGAGCCCGCGCAAGTGGTCGACGTCAAGGAAGTGCGCAAGACCGAACAATCTGAACAGGACAAGCTGAAAATGGCTGTCCAGGAAATTGAAAAGTTCGTTCAGTCGGTAAAGCGTAACCTGGAGTTCTCGATTGATGAGCCTTCAGGCAAGGTTGTTGTGAAAGTCATTGCCAGTGAGTCGGGTGAAGTGGTCCGCCAGATCCCCAACGAAGAAGTCCTGAAACTGGCTAATAGTTTGAATGATGCAAGCAGCTTGTTGTTCAGCGCTAAAGCCTGACGCTGGCACGAATTTTGTTGCTATGTTCTTTTGGGCGTTGTAGTGGTCAAAAGGCCGGCGACACACTGAAGGGAGTTTCACATGGCAAGTCCAATTCTACCGGGCACGGGTTTAGGCTCCGGCCTTGATACCGGTGCTATCGTCAAAGCCTTGGTGAACGCTGACAAAGCAGCCAAGCAAGGCCAGATCGACCGTGGAACCACCACCAACAGGGCGAGCATTTCCGGGATTGGTACCTTGAAGTCGCTGTTGGCCACGTTCCAGAAAGCACTCACCGATCTGGGCAGCACGACAACCCCACAGTTCACGGGTTTTTCTGCTACGTCCTCCGATGTAAAAATACTGACGGCTACCTCCAGCAACACGGCTGTGTCCGGAACCTATTCCGTCGACGTGACCAAGCTGGCCACCTCGTCGAAAGTGGCTTCCGAAGCGTTTGCCGGCGGTGTGACCAGTGCTATCCCTTCGGGCACGCTGACCATCACCCAGAACGGCACCAGCTACCCTGTCACTGTAGGTGCGGGCGCCACGTTGCAATCGGTACGTGACTCGATCAACACCCAATACCAGGCCAGTGGCCTGAGCGCCAACATCGTGACCGACAGTTTCGGTTCGCGTCTGGTGCTGGGCTCCACCACCACCGGTGCCGGCTCCGACATCTCCGCCAGTGGTATTGCCGGTCTGGTAATCGACGGGTCGACCCCGATGGCCGCCGTGCCGACCGCCACCTCTTCAGGTGCTATCGGTGGCTTGGCCCAGGATGCCGAGTTCACAGTCGATGGCCTGGCAATGACCAGCAAGTCAAATACCCTCGATCAAACGATCTCCGGGCTGACCTTGAAGCTGGTTACCACCGGCAAGTCTACCGTCACCGTAGCGTCCAACAACGATGGTTTGAAGGCATCGATCCAGAAGTTTGTCGACGCGTACAACGCCGTCGCCAACGCTGTGACTTCCTTGACCAAGCCGTCCCTGGACGACGATGGCAAGCCGACCGTCCCTGCTGCGCTGACCGGCGACCCGTTGCCACGTTCGCTTCTGGCTGCCATACGGGGTCCATTGTCCCAGGCCGGTGCTGGCGACAAGCTGACCGTGCTCTCGCAGTTGGGGATCACGACTGACCAGAAAACCGGTGCACTGAACTTTGACTCCACCAAGTTCACCGCGGCGATGAACGACAAGAAGCTCGGCGGCGAGGTTCAGACCCTGTTTACCGGTACCAATGGTCTGATTGAGCGCATGAATAATGTGATCAAGCCATACACCGATACGGGCGGTATTCTTGATACTCGCAACACCAACCTGAATACCACCAAGACCAGGCTGGCCGCCGACCAAGAAGCCCTGGACCGTCGGGTCGAGACCCTGACCGCTGTACTGACCAAAAAGTACAACGACATGGATACACTCGTTGGTAAATTGAAAGCGACAGCCAGCAACATCACCTCGATGTTTGAGGCCATGGCTGCGCAGCAGAAGAACTCGTAATACTCATAACGCCAAAAGCCCGGCAGCGTTTTCACGCTCCGGGCTTTTTGTTTTTTGAATCTAAAGTTTTTTGACGCGTCGTCGATACACTGGTTATACGAACCACAGATTTTTGATGAGGTACAACATGAATCCAATGTTAGCCCTTCGCCAATACCAGAAGATTGGCGCCCAGGCGCAAACTTCCGAAGCCAGCCCGCATCGTCTGGTGCAGATGTTGATGGAAGGCTGCCTGGATCGTATCGCCCAGGCCAAAGGCGCAATGGAGCGTAAAGACATTCCGAACAAAGGTGTTCTGATCGGCAAGGCCATCGGCATCATTGGTGGTTTACGTGAAGGTCTGGACCTTGAGAACTCTGTCGAAACCGTCGGTGAGCTGGACAGCCTGTACAGCTACATGATGAAGCGTTTGGCTGAGGCCAATATCAAGACCGATCCAGCCATTCTCGACGAAGTCTCTGATTTGCTCCGAACAGTCAAAGACGGTTGGGATGCCATCGCCGCGCCAGGTCCGCAGTTTTAAGGAGATCACCATGAGTCTTGTATTGCAGCGAATCGAACAAACCCGTGAGGCTCTGGTCGATGCATTGGCCGAGCGCAACTGGGAAGCCATCGGTGAATTGGACCTGGCTTGCCGTTCCTGCATGGAAGACGTCTTGAGTGAAGCTTCGGTGGACGAGGTCGCGTTGCGCGATAACCTTGAGGAGTTGCTGAGAGTCTATAAGCAGCTTCTGGAGGCGGCGACGGGGGAGAGGCAAGCGATAGTCGACGAGATGTCGCAGATCCACCAAGCACAGAGCGCGGCAAAGGTTTACCATCTGTTTGGTTAGTTAACCCCTCAGTTAATCCAAACATAGTGCGCCATAAATTTGACTGTGCACGGTTTTTTGACTTAACTAGTGGCTGGTTCCAGATTTCAGGCGTCTACAGGCATAACGTGTCTGCAAGCGTCTAGCTTGCCCCTCATTTTGGGCATTGAGTTGACTAGGGAAGTTGCTATTGCATGTGGCGTGAAACCAAAATTCTGCTGATTGATGACGATAGCGTCCGCCGCCGCGATTTGGCGGTGATTTTAAATTTTCTTGGCGAAGAAAATTTACCCTGTGGCAGCCATGACTGGCAGCAGGCGGTCGGCTCTCTGTCATCAAGTCGTGAAGTAATCTGTGTCCTCATCGGGACGGTAAATGCTCCTGGTGCACTTTTGGGCCTGTTAAAGACACTCTCAACCTGGGATGAGTTCCTTCCAGTTTTGTTAATGGGTGATAATTCTTCCATTGACTTACCAGAAGACCAGCGTCGCCGAGTGCTTTCGACCCTCGAAATGCCACCCAGCTACAGCAAATTGCTCGATTCGCTGCACCGTGCCCAGGTCTATCGCGAGATGTATGACCAGGCCCGTGAGCGCGGTCGTCACCGTGAACCCAATCTTTTCCGCAGCCTCGTCGGCACCAGTCGGGCGATTCAGCACGTCCGTCAGATGATGCAGCAAGTCGCCGACACCGACGCCAGCGTGCTGATCCTCGGCGAATCCGGGACCGGCAAGGAAGTGGTCGCGCGTAATCTGCACTACCATTCCAAGCGTCGTGACGCGCCGTTCGTTCCGGTCAATTGCGGGGCGATCCCGGCCGAGTTGCTGGAAAGCGAATTGTTCGGCCACGAGAAGGGCGCCTTCACCGGGGCGATCACCAGTCGTGCCGGGCGTTTCGAGCTGGCCAATGGCGGTACCTTGTTCCTCGACGAAATCGGCGACATGCCGCTGCCGATGCAGGTCAAGCTGCTGCGCGTCTTGCAGGAGCGCACGTTCGAGCGCGTGGGTAGCAACAAGACCCAAAGCGTCGATGTGCGGATCATTGCGGCGACCCACAAGAATCTCGAAAGCATGATCGAGATCGGCACTTTCCGCGAAGACCTCTACTATCGCTTGAACGTGTTCCCGATCGAGATGGCGCCATTGCGCGAACGCGTCGAAGACATCCCGCTGCTGATGAACGAGTTGATCTCGCGCATGGAGCACGAGAAACGCGGTTCGATCCGTTTCAATTCGGCGGCGATCATGTCGCTGTGCCGTCACGGCTGGCCGGGCAACGTTCGCGAGCTTGCCAACCTGGTGGAGCGCATGGCGATCATGCATCCGTACGGCGTGATCGGCGTGGTCGAGTTGCCGAAGAAATTCCGCTACGTCGATGACGAAGACGAGCAATTGGTCGACAGCCTGCGCAGCGATCTTGAAGAGCGAGTGGCCATCAATGGTCATACCCCGGACTTCACCGCCAATGCCCTGCTGCCTCCGGAAGGCCTGGACCTGAAGGACTACCTTGGCGGTCTGGAACAAGGGCTGATTCAGCAGGCGCTGGATGATGCCAATGGCATCGTGGCGCGCGCGGCAGAACGGCTGCGGATTCGTCGTACCACGCTGGTGGAGAAGATGCGCAAGTACGGCATGAGCCGTCGTGACGGTGATGAACAGGCGGATGATTGACGCCTGTTTTTCAACTCCTTCATTTATAGGCGTTTTTTTTTAGGCACGGGTATTGCTACATCCCTCGCAACGTTCCGTTTAACTGACGGTCAGCCACGCGAGAGAGCACGATGCCCCCAGCCGCCCAGATGTCTCCTGTCCCAGATGCTTCGGGGCAACCGTCGTCCGTAGAGCAGGCAAGCCGGCTTGGCCTTGAGCAGGCGTTTGCGCTGTTCAGCCAGATGTCGAGCCAATTGACCGATTCCTACAGCATGCTCGAAGCCCGGGTCACCGAGCTCAAGGGCGAGCTGGCGGTGGTCAGTGCTCAGCGCATGCAGGAGCTGGCAGAAAAAGAACGCCTGGCCAACCGTCTGCAAAACCTCCTCGATCTGTTGCCCGGCGGCGTCATCGTCATCGACGCCCAAGGCATCGTGCGCGAAGCTAATCCCGCCGCGACTGAACTGCTCGGTCTGCCTCTCGAAGGCGAGCTGTGGCGTCATGTGATTGCTCGATGCTTTGCACCGCGCGAGGATGACGGTCACGAAATCTCTCTCAAGGACGGTCGGCGTCTGTCGATCGCCACGCGCTCGCTGGATGCCGAACCCGGTCAGTTGGTGCTGCTCAACGACCTGACTGAAACCCGTCATCTGCAAGATCAACTGGCTCGTCATGAGCGCCTGTCGTCTCTCGGTCGCATGGTTGCGTCGTTGGCTCATCAGATCCGCACGCCGTTGTCCGCTGCGCTGCTCTATGCCAGTCATTTGGCTGAACAGGAGTTGCCAGTCGCCACGCAACAGCGTTTTGCCGGTCGCCTGAAAGAGCGTTTGCATGAACTGGAACACCAGGTGCGCGACATGCTGGTGTTCGCTCGCGGCGAACTGCCGCTGACTAACCGCGTCACCCCCAAGATGCTGATGCAGTCGCTGCAAGCGGCAGCGCTGACCCACGTTCAGGACCTGCCGATTCGCTGGCAGTGCGACAGTCATGCCGGTGAGTTGTTGTGCAATCGCGACACCCTGGTCGGGGCGATCCTCAATCTGATCGAGAACGCCATTCAGGCGAGTGCCGGCGATGTCCGTTTGAAGGTTCACCTGTATACCCGCGGCAACAACCTGCGCTTGTGTGTCAGCGACAGCGGCAGTGGCATCGACACGAAGGTGCTGGCGCGTTTGGGTGAGCCGTTTTTCACCACTAAAACCACCGGCACCGGCCTGGGCCTGACCGTGGTCAAGGCCGTCGCCCGTGCCCATCAGGGAGAATTGCAGTTGCGTTCGCGGCCGGGTCGCGGCACCTGTGCGCAGGTGATCTTGCCGCTTTTTTCTGGTGAGCAACCCAGCGCTCAGGGAGCGAAGTGAAGGACATGGCCATCAAGGTTTTACTGGTCGAGGATGACCGCGCGCTTCGGGAGGCGTTGACCGATACGTTGCTGCTTGCCGGGCACGATTACACGGCGGTCGGTTCGGCGGAAGAGGCGTTGGAGGCTGTCGGTGCCGAGGCGTTTAACCTGGTGCTCAGTGACGTCAACATGCCGGGCATGGATGGTCATCAGCTGCTGGGATTGCTGCGGGCTCGTCAGCCCCAGCTGCCGGTGCTGCTGATGACCGCTCACGGTGCTGTCGAGCGAGCGGTCGACGCGATGCGTCAGGGCGCAGCCGATTATCTGGTCAAGCCGTTCGAGCCCAAAGCCTTGCTCGATCTGGTGGCGCGTCACGCACTGGGCAATCTCGGTGCGACCGAGAGCGAGGGGCCTGTGGCGTTCGAGCCGGCCAGTGCGCAATTGCTGGAATTGGCCGCACGGGTGGCGCGTAGTGACTCCACGGTGTTGATCTCCGGTGAGTCCGGGACCGGCAAGGAAGTGCTGGCGCGTTACATCCATCAACACTCTCGCCGCGCCAGTCAGCCGTTCATTGCGATCAACTGTGCAGCGATCCCGGACAACATGCTCGAAGCCACCTTGTTCGGTCACGAAAAGGGCTCGTTCACCGGTGCCATCGCGGCGCAGGCCGGCAAGTTCGAGCAGGCCGATGGCGGGACGATTCTGCTCGATGAAATCTCCGAAATGCCCCTCGGCCTTCAAGCCAAATTACTGCGGGTATTGCAGGAGCGTGAAGTCGAACGAGTCGGCGCACGCAAGCCGATCACGCTGGACATCCGAGTGGTCGCCACCACCAACCGTGACCTCGCCGCTGAAGTGGCGGCGGGGCGTTTTCGTGAAGACCTTTACTATCGCCTGTCGGTGTTCCCGCTGGCTTGGCGTCCGCTGCGCGAGCGCACCGCCGACATACTGCCGCTGGCCGAGCGTCTGCTGACCAAACACGTCAATAAAATGAAGCATGCCGCGGCGAAGCTCTCGCCCGAAGCACAGGCGTGCCTGATCGGTTATCCATGGCCGGGCAACGTGCGAGAACTGGATAACGCGATCCAGCGTGCCTTGATTCTGCAGCAGGGCGGTTTGATCCAGCCGCAGGATTTCTGCCTGGCCGGGCCTGTGGCGTGTGCGCCGTTGCCGACATTGGCGCCGACGTCCGTGCGCGCAGTAGAAGTCGAAGCTGAATCGGCGGGCGCCCTCGGCGATGACCTGCGGCGCCGTGAATTCCAGATGATCATCGATACCTTGCGCTCTGAGCGCGGCCGTCGCAAAGAAGCCGCCGAGCGACTGGGCATCAGCCCGCGCACCTTGCGCTACAAGCTGGCGCAGATGCGCGACGCTGGCATGGATGTGGAAGCGTACTTGTTCGCCACCTGAAAGTTGACGCAAGCAACACCGATCCAAATGTGGTTCACGGTTGAGCAAGGCCCGGAATTGGCTTTTGTTCAGATCGGCCACGGAGCTGGCACCCTTGTTGCTAACACCTCACTACCCGCCGAGTGAGTGTCAAAAAATTGCGGGTAGCCAAAGACGTAGCTTCGTCAAAGAGAGAAACCATGAGCCAAGGTATTGAATTCAATCGGTTGATGCTGGACATGCGCTCCATGCAAATGGATGCGATGTCTGCGCCGAAATCGACTGCCGCAGTTCCTGAATTGGGTGGCAGCAGCTTTTCCGACATGCTCGGTCAGGCCGTCAATAAAGTGAACGACACCCAGCAGGCGTCCAGTCAGTTGGCCAGTGCATTCGAGATCGGTAAAAGCGGCGTCGACCTGACGGACGTGATGATTTCCTCACAGAAGGCCAGCGTGTCTTTTCAGGCACTGACCCAAGTGCGTAACAAGCTGGTTCAGGCTTACCAAGACATCATGCAGATGCCGGTTTAAGGACGAGATTGAGTCATGGCAGAAGCAATCGCCGATAATGTTCCGGCCAAGGCCACTCCAATAGACGGCAAACCGCCGCTGTTCGGGTTGTCCTTCCTGGAAAACCTCTCCGAGATGACCATGTTGCGTCAGGTGGGCCTGTTGGTCGGCCTGGCTGCGAGTGTGGCGATTGGTTTTGCCGTGGTGTTGTGGTCCCAGCAGCCGGACTACCGGCCTCTGTACGGCAGCCTTGCCGGTCTGGACGCCAAGCAAGTCATGGAAACCCTGGCCGCGGCCGACATTCCCTACACCGTTGAACCGAACTCCGGTGCCTTGCTGGTCAAGGCCGACGACTTGTCCCGTGCGCGACTCAAGCTCGCGGGCGCTGGTGTCACTCCCAGCGACGGCAACATCGGTTTCGAGATCCTCGACAAGGAACAGGGGCTGGGCACTAGCCAGTTCATGGAAGCGACCCGTTATCGTCGCGGCCTCGAAGGCGAACTGGCCCGGACCATTTCCAGCCTGAACAACGTCAAGGGTGCCCGCGTGCACCTGGCGATTCCGAAAAGTTCGGTATTCGTGCGTGACGAACGCAAGCCAAGCGCTTCTGTTCTGGTTGAACTCTATTCCGGTCGCTCGCTGGAGCCGGGTCAGGTCGTCGCTATCATCAATCTGGTGGCGACCAGCGTTCCTGAACTGAGCAAGTCGCAGATCACCGTTGTCGACCAGAAGGGCAATCTGCTGTCGGATCAGGCGGAAAACTCCGAACTGACCATGGCCGGCAAGCAATTCGATTACAGCCGTCGCATGGAAAGCATGCTGACTCAGCGTGTGCACAATATCCTGCAACCGGTGCTGGGCAACGATCGCTATAAAGCCGAAGTCTCGGCCGATGTGGACTTCAGCGCCGTCGAGTCGACCTCCGAGCAGTTCAACCCGGATCAGCCGGCGTTGCGCAGCGAGCAGTCGGTCAACGAACAACGCACCGCCAGCAATGGCCCGCAAGGTGTGCCGGGTGCCCTGAGCAACCAGCCGCCATCGCCAGCCTCGGCGCCGCAAACCACCGGTGGCGCCACCGCGTCGGCCGGCATGGTGCAGCCAGGCCAGCCATTGCTCGATGCCAACGGTCAGCAAATCATGGACCCGGCCACCGGCCAGCCAATGCTGGCGCCGTACCCGGCGGACAAGCGTCAACAATCCACCAAGAACTTCGAACTCGACCGCTCCATCAGCCACACCAAACAACAGCAGGGTCGTTTGAATCGCCTGTCGGTGTCGGTGGTGGTGGATGATCAGGTCAAGGTCAGCGCGGCCAACGGCGAAACCACCCGTGCGCCGTGGAGCGCCGATGAATTGGCGCGCTTCACTCGCCTGGTGCAGGACGCCGTCGGTTTCGACGCCAGCCGTGGCGACAGCGTCAGTGTGATCAACATGCCGTTCTCTGCCGAGCGCGGTGAAGTGATTGCCGAGATTCCGTTCTATTCCCAGCCGTGGTTCTGGGACATCGTCAAGCAAGTGCTGGGTGTGTTGTTCATCCTGGTGCTGGTGTTCGGTGTGCTGCGTCCGGTGCTCAACAACATCACCGGTGGCGGCAAAGACAAGCAACTCGCAGGCCTGGGCAGCGACATGGAGCTCGGTGGCATGGGCGGCCTGGACGGCGAACTGGCCAACGACCGTGTCAGCCTCGGTGGCCCGACCAGCATCCTGCTGCCGAGCCCGAGCGAAGGCTATGACGCACAGTTGAACGCAATCAAGAGTCTGGTGGCAGAAGATCCGGGTCGCGTGGCCCAGGTCGTGAAAGAGTGGATTAACGCAGATGAGTGATAACCGAGCCGTTGCCGCCAAACTGACCAAGGTCGACAAAGCCGCGATTCTGCTGCTGTCCCTCGGTTCCACCGATGCTGCGCAAGTGCTGCGCCACATGGGGCCCAAAGAGGTCCAGCGTGTGGGTGTGGCGATGGCCCAGATGGGCAACGTGCACCGCGAGCAGGTCGAACAGGTCATGAGCGAATTCGTCGACATCGTCGGCGACCAGACCAGCCTGGGCGTCGGTTCCGATGACTACGTGCGCAAAATGCTTACCCAGGCACTGGGCGAAGACAAGGCCAACGGCCTGATCGACCGGATCCTGCTGGGCGGCAACACCAGTGGCCTCGACAGCCTGAAGTGGATGGAACCGCGCGCCGTCGCCGACGTGATCCGTTACGAGCACCCGCAAATCCAGGCAATCGTGGTCGCGTACCTCGACCCGGATCAGGCGGGTGAAGTACTGGGCAACTTCGACCACAAGGTTCGACTGGACATCATTCTGCGGGTGTCCTCGCTGAATACCGTACAACCAGCGGCCCTGAAAGAACTCAACCAGATTCTCGAGAAGCAGTTCTCCGGCAACTCGAATGCCTCGCGCACCACCCTGGGTGGCATCAAGCGTGCGGCCGACATCATGAACTTCCTCGACAGCTCGATCGAAGGTCAGCTGATGGATTCGATCCGCGAAGTCGACGAAGACCTGTCCGGTCAGATCGAAGACCTCATGTTCGTGTTCAACAACCTGTCCGATGTCGACGACCGCGGCATTCAGGCGCTGTTGCGCGAAGTGTCCTCGGACGTCCTGGTGCTGGCCCTCAAGGGTTCGGACGAAGGCGTCAAGGAGAAGATCTTCAAGAACATGTCCAAACGGGCGGCCGAACTGTTGCGCGACGACCTCGAAGCCAAAGGCCCGGTGCGCGTCAGCGACGTGGAAACCGCGCAGAAAGAAATCCTCACCATTGCCCGCCGTATGGCCGAAGCCGGAGAAATCGTTCTCGGCGGGAAGGGCGGCGAAGAGATGATCTAAGGTCACTATGTCGTCTAAACATGATGAGTCCAACACCGACCTGATCCGGGCCAAGGATGTCAGTGGTTTCGACATCTGGTCGCTGCCCAGCTTCGACCCGTTTGTGCCGGAACCCGAGCCGGAGCCAGAACCCGAACCGCCGGAAATGGAAGAAGTGCCGCTGGAAGAAGTCCAGCCACTGACCCTCGAAGAGCTAGAAAGCATTCGCCAGGAGGCCTACAACGAAGGCTTTGCTGTTGGGGAAAAAGAAGGTTTTCACAGCACCACGCTCAAGGTCCGTCAGGAAGCCGAAGTGGCCCTGACGGCCAAGATCGCTGGCCTGGAACAGCTGATGGCCAGCCTGTTCGAGCCGATTGCCGAGCAGGACACGCAGATCGAAAAGTCGCTGGTCGACCTCGTGCAGCACATCACCAAACAAGTGATTCAGCGCGAACTGGCCATCGACTCGACGCAAATCGAACACGTCATGCGCGAAGCGCTCAAGCTCTTGCCGCTGGGCGTGGGCAATGTGCGGCTGTACATCAACCCGCAGGATTTCGAACAGGTCAAAGCCCTGCGCGAGCGCCATGAAGAAACCTGGCGCATCGTCGAGGACGAGTCCTTGTTGCCGGGCGGTTGCCGGGTCGAGACTGAACACAGTCGCATCGACGCCACCATCGAAACCCGTATTACCCAAGTCATGGCCAAGCTGTTCGATCAATTGCACGATCAGGCGCTGCACCCGGCCGCGCCGGACCTGAGCCTGGAACTGCCGGTCGACGAAAAGCCTGCGGTTACCCTGGTCGAGTCGGCACTGGATGATCCCGATGCGCCTTGATCGCACCAGCTTCGCCAAGCGCCTGGGTAGCTACGCCGAGGCCACGGAGCTGGCTGGAGCGCCAATCCTCGAAGGTCGCCTGCTGCGCATGGTCGGCCTGACCCTCGAAGCCGAAGGCTTGCGCGCCGCCATGGGCAGCCGCTGCATGGTCATCAACGATGACAGCTATCACCCGGTGCAAGTCGAAGCCGAGGTCATGGGATTCTCTGGCAGCAAAGTTTTTCTGATGCCGGTTGGCAGCGTCGCCGGCATCGCTCCCGGTGCCCGTGTGGTTCCGTTGGCCGATACCGGTCGTCTGCCCATGGGCATGAGCATGCTTGGGCGGGTGCTCGATGGCGCCGGTCGTCCGCTCGACGGCAAAGGTGGCATGAAGGCCGAAGATTGGGTGCCGATGGACGGCCCGACCATCAACCCGCTCAAGCGTGACCCGATCAGCCAGCCGCTGGACGTCGGTATTCGCAGCATCAACGGTTTGTTGACGGTTGGTCGCGGCCAGCGGCTCGGGCTGTTCGCCGGTACCGGCGTGGGCAAGAGTGTGCTGCTGGGCATGATGACCCGTTTTACCGAAGCCGACATTATCGTCGTCGGGCTGATCGGTGAGCGGGGTCGTGAAGTTAAAGAATTCATCGAGCACATCCTCGGTGAAGAAGGACTCAAGCGTTCGGTGGTGGTGGCGTCGCCGGCGGACGATGCGCCGCTGATGCGTCTGCGCGCGGCCATGTACTGCACACGGATCGCCGAGTACTTTCGCGACAAGGGCAAGAATGTCCTGTTGCTCATGGATTCCCTGACCCGTTTCGCCCAGGCCCAGCGGGAGATCGCCCTGGCTATCGGCGAACCGCCAGCGACCAAGGGCTATCCGCCGTCGGTGTTCGCCAAGTTGCCGAAACTGGTGGAGCGCGCCGGTAATGCCGAAAAGGGCGGCGGTTCGATCACTGCGTTTTATACCGTATTGTCCGAAGGCGACGATCAGCAGGACCCGATCGCCGACGCGGCGCGAGGCGTGCTCGACGGGCACATCGTGTTGTCCCGGCGTCTGGCCGAGGAAGGGCATTACCCGGCCATCGATATCGAAGCGTCCATCAGTCGGGTCATGCCGTCGGTGGTCGGCATCAAGCACATGAATCACGCGCAGACGTTCAAGCAATACTGGTCGCGCTATCAGCAGAGCCGCGACCTGATTAGCGTTGGCGCCTATGTGCCCGGCGGTGACCGGGAAACTGACGCCGCGATCCATCTGCAACCGGCCATGACCATGTACCTGCGCCAGGGCTTGAACGACAACATCAGCATGGGCGCCAGCGAAAACCATCTTGCTTCGGTCTTCGCCCCGGCGCCGGGCGGCTAACCGGCCATGGCCCAGAGCCGCGCAGCACGCCTCGCACCCGTGGTGGAAATGGCCGAAAAGGCCGAAAAAACCGCGGTTATGCGCCTCGGACACTTCCAGGGCCAGGTTCGTCTGGCGGAAAGCAAGCTCGCCGACCTCGAAAACTTCCGCCTCGAATACCAGGAACAGTGGATCGTGCGCGGCAGTAGCGGCGTGTCGGGCCAATGGTTGCTGGGTTATCAGGGCTTTCTCGCGCAACTGGGCACGGCCATCGACCAGCAGCGTCAGAGCCTGAACTGGCACCAAAACAATCTGAACAAGTCCCGGGAAGCCTGGCAGCAGGCGTTTGCCCGGGTCGAAGGTTTGCGCAAACTGGTTCAGCGCTACATGGATGAGGCACGGCAACTGGAGGACAAGCGTGAGCAGAAGCTGCTGGATGAACTGTCCCAGCGATTGCCTCGGCACGATCCGTATTGAGTGTCGGTTTTAAAAGATCGCAGCCTGCGGCAGCTCCTACATGGGCCGATGTGAATCCGATCCTGTAGGAGCTGCCGAAGGCTGCGATCTTTTGACCTTGCTCCAGCCTCCATCAGGTGCTAAACCTTCTACACGTACGTTCGCCAATGACAAGGAAGCCGTGAAATGTCAGTCGTTACAGAAGTATCTCAGGATGGGAAAAAGCTGACGATTTCGATCGAGGGGCGATTCGATTTCGGTCGGCATCAGGAGTTTCGCGAGTCCTACGAGCGACTCAACAGTAAACCCGAGTCCATTGTGGTGGACCTGAAGAAAGCCACTTATCTCGATAGCTCGGCGCTGGGCATGCTGCTTCTACTGCGTGATCACGCCGGTGGCGACAGTTCCGATATTCGCGTCGTTAACAGCAGCACCGACGTGAAGAAAATCCTCGCCATTTCCAACTTCGACAAGTTGTTCGACATCAGTTGATCATGCAGCAGCTTGAACCGCTGACGATACTGATCGCTGAAGACAGCGCGGCCGATCGCCTGCTGCTGTCGACCATCGTCCGGCGTCAGGGCCATGAAGTGCTGACGGCCGCCAACGGTGCCGAGGCGGTCGAAGCATTCCGCTCGCAGCGACCGCATCTGGTACTGATGGACGCCATGATGCCGGTGATGGACGGTTTCGAGGCTGCGCAGCAGATCAAGGCGCTAGCCGGCGAAACGCTGGTGCCGATCATCTTTTTGACGTCGCTGACCGAAAGCGAAGCCTTGGCTCGTTGTCTGGAAGCCGGGGGCGACGATTTTCTGGCAAAGCCTTACAACCAAGTGATCCTCGCCGCCAAGATCAAGGCCATGGACCGCTTGCGACGTTTGCAAGCCACGGTGCTGGAGCAGCGCGACCTGATCGCCAGGCACCACGATTACCTGCTCAACGAACAACGGGTGGCCAAAGCGGTGTTCGACAAGGTCGCCCACTCCGGTTGCCTGAATGCACCGAACATCCGTTACCTGCAATCACCCTATGCGCTGTTCAACGGCGATCTGTTACTGGCCGCGTTCACTCCGGCCGGCGACATGCACGTGTTGCTCGGCGATTTCACCGGTCATGGTTTGCCGGCCGCTGTGGGTGCCATGCCTCTGGCTGAAGTCTTCTACGGCATGACCGCCAAGGGCTACGGCTTGTCCGAAACCCTGCGCGAGATGAACGCCAAGCTCAAACGTATTCTGCCGGTGGACATGTTCTGCTGTGCGACCCTGCTGTGCCTGAGCTTTCAGCGAGGATCGGTGGAGGTCTGGAACGGTGGGATGCCGGACGGTTACTTGCACAGCACCGCCAGCGGCGAACGCATCGCGCTGACGGCACGGCACTTGCCGCTGGGGGTGCTGAGCCCGCAAACCTTCGATGACCGCACCGAGGTGTTCCCGATGGCCGTCGGGGATCGGGTCTTTCTGTTGTCCGACGGGGTGATCGATACCTGCGATGAAAATGAACAATTGTTTGGCGTAGAGCGATTGGAGCAGGTGTTTGCAGCCAATCGTCAGCCTGATGCGCTGTTCGAAGAAATCGAACAGGCCCTGCGGGACTTTCGCGGCGAGGCTCGCGATGACGTGAGCATGGTCGAGGTCCGTCTACTGGAGGCTGCGCAACTGAGTCCGCCGGTGCCGGTGTACTCCGACAGCGGTCAGTCAAGCCCGCTGGACTGGTCGGTGAGTTTTGAGTTTCGCGCCGGCACCCTCAAGCGCTTCAATCCGCTGCCGTACTTGTTGCAGTTGCTGCTTGAGGTGCATGGCCTGCGCGCTCAGAGTGGCGCACTCTACAGTGTGCTGGCAGAGCTTTATTCCAATGCCCTGGAACATGGCGTGCTGGGCCTGGATTCGAGTCTGAAACGCGATGCTTCAGGTTTTGCGCGCTATTATCAGCAGCGCAATACGCGCCTGGACGAATTGCGCGACGGTTATGTGCGGGTACATTTGCAGGTGTCGCCAAGAGGCGAGGGCGGTTGCCTGACGGTCCGGGTCGAAGACAGTGGCAAGGGTTTCGATGTGGCGCGGGTGATGGCGCGTCCTGTCGATGATGTCCGTCTGTCGGGACGTGGCGTCAGTTTGATCCGCCAGTTGAGCGATCATGCGAGCTGGTCCGATAATGGTCGAAGTGCTCGTGTGGAGTTTTTCTGGGAGGCTCTGGCATAATCCCAGGCGTTCTTGATCAAGGAGTGAACAAGTGGCTGACACACATCTGGACCTTGACGTGCTGAGCGCGTTGCAGGAAGTTATGGAAGACGGGTATCCAGAATTGCTCGATACCTTTCTCGCCGATTCCGAAGAGCGCTTGAGTCTGCTGCGCCAAGTTGACGATGCCGAGAAGTTGGGCGCCGCCGCGCACAGCTTCAAAGGCAGCAGCAGCAATATGGGCGCTACCCGGCTGGCAGAGTTGTGCCATGAGCTGGAGCAGCGAGCCAAGCAGAAAAGCCTCGAAGGCATTGAGGCGCTGGTCGGAGAAATTGACGGTGAGTTCGCCATTGTCCGACCACTCTACGAAGCGGAACGTCAGCGTTCCCTTGCTGAATAAGGCAACCGTCCAGCGCTTTTGGCGGCCAGCGAGCAAAGCTGGCTCGACCCTTGCATTTAACTCACTCAACTGTACCTACGATCCCAGTGCAGCGGAGACCGTTTTATGCCCGTTACCCCCCATATTCTTCTTCAGGCCGCCGCTACGGCCAAGACTCAAGCCGCATCCGCCAATACGCCGGCGCTAACGGCTGAGCCCGGGGACAAGGCGTCCAGCTTCGCTGAGGTCTATGCCAATCAAGCCCAGAACAAGCCTGTTGTGGTCGCTGATAAATCGGCCAGGCCGGCGACTGATAATGCGCCGCAAGGCACCGGCAAACCGGACGTCAGCAGCGATAAAGCTGCCGCCCCGGAACCTGCGGTTGCCGATAGCGGCAATTCCTTGCCCGCCGATAAACCGGCGCCGACAGACGACACGACGGCCAGCGATGACAAGCCGGAGACGACCGATACACCGGTAGCCGATGCTCCACCGGTTGATCCGAGCCTTGATCCGGCCCTCGATCCTGCCTTGATGCAGGCCGTTCAACCATTGGTGGCCGTGCCGGTAGCGCAGGCACCTGCGCCGGTTGTGACGAGCGGTGCGCCACAGGTTGAAGCGCCGGTTGCCGCTGCCATCGTTGCCGCACCCGCACAAGCCGGCACCGCCACCGTCGACAGCGATTTCGATCCTGAAGCCGATCCACTCGATGCGCTGCCAGCGGTGCGTCTGGCCATGGAGCAAGGTGGTCACGTTTCCGCTTCTAGCCAGGCCCAGCCCAAAGCGTCTCCGGCCCAGGCTCAGGCCGACGGCGAACCGACCTCGGCGCAAAGCTTTGCCGTGGGCATGGCGAGCATGCTCGATGTGCAAGCCGATCAGGACAGCACCAGCCAGGGCGGCGAGAAGGCCTTCAGTGGCCTGATTGATGACGGTCTCAAGGATCTCAAATCCGCCAGCAGTGATACCCGTGTCGATGATTTCGCCAACCGTCTGGCGGCACTGACCCAGGCGGCAACGCCGAAGACTGCCAATGCATTGCCGGTGAACCAGCCGATCGCCATGCATCAGAGCGGTTGGACTGAAGAGGTGGTCAACCGGGTCATGTACCTGTCCAGCGCCAACCTCAAAGCGGCCGATATTCAGTTGCAGCCGGCCGAGTTGGGGCGCCTCGATATTCGGGTGAACATGGTGCCGGATCAGCAGACCCAGGTGACCTTCATGAGCGCCCACCCAAGCGTTCGCGAAGCGCTCGACGGGCAAATGCATCGCCTGCGTGACATGTTCGCGCAGCAAGGCATGGGCCAGGTCGACGTCAACGTTTCCGATCAGTCCCGTGGCTGGCAGGGTCAGGAACAGGCTCAACAGGGGCAGGGTGGACGTAGCAACGCCAGTGGCGGTCGCCTCGACTCTGTCGATGAAGAACTCCCTGCGACTGTCGCTGAAGTAGCCGCCAGTACCAGTGTGATTGGCTCCAGCGCCGTCGATTATTACGCCTGATAAATTAGGGCGCCCCTCAAAAGATCGCAGCCTTCGGCAGCTCCTACAGGGTGTACACCATCCAACTGTAGGAGCTGCCGAAGGCTGCGATCTTTTGATTTTAGGTGCCTGCCCGCCGCCATCCATTTTGCCCTCAGACACTTCTGGCATAACACTTGCTCTTGCCTTGCCGTGCGACTGTGAAAACCCGAATAGTGACGGATTATTGGCATGGCTAAGAGCGACGCATCACCAGTGAAAGACCCCGCAACCAAAGGCAAAATAAAGCTGATCATTGTGATCGTCGTGGCCATGCTGCTGGCGATCGGCTTGTCCGTGGGGGCGACCTGGTACTTCATGCACGGCGCCCAGAGCAAGCCTGCCGCTGCGGCTGAAACCGCTGTGGTCGGCAAGCAGCCGGCGATCTTCGAGCCCATGGCACCGGCCTTCGTGGCCAACTACACCCAGAACGGCCGTCAGCGCTACATGCAGGTGAGCATCACCCTGCAGGGGCGCAATCAGGCCGATCTGGAAGCGCTCAAAGTCCACATGCCGGTGATCCGCAATAACCTGGTGATGCTGTTTTCCGGTCAGGATTTCGCCACGCTGGCGAGTCCGGTCGGCCAGGAAATGTTGCGTCAGAAGGCCACGGCCAGCGTCCAGGAAGTGGCGCAGAAAGAGCTTGGCAAAGTGGTGATCGAACAGTTGCTTTTCACTAATTTCGTACTGCAGTAGGAACACGACATGGCCGTGCAGGACCTGCTGTCCCAGGATGAGATCGATGCGCTGTTGCATGGCGTCGACGATGGTCTGGTACAGACCGATAACGCTGCCGAACCCGGCACCGTCAAAAGCTACGACCTTACCAGCCAGGATCGCATCGTCCGCGGACGCATGCCGACCCTCGAAATGATCAACGAGCGTTTCGCCCGCTACACCCGCATCAGCATGTTCAACATGCTGCGCCGCTCGGCGGACGTTGCCGTCGGTGGCGTGCAGGTGATGAAGTTCGGCGAATACGTGCACTCGCTGTACGTGCCGACCAGTCTCAACCTGGTCAAGATCAAACCGCTGCGCGGCACTGCGCTGTTCATCCTCGACGCCAAACTGGTGTTCAAACTGGTGGACAACTTCTTCGGCGGCGATGGCCGTCACGCGAAGATCGAAGGGCGTGAATTCACCCCCACTGAGCTGCGTGTGGTGCGCATGGTGCTGGAACAGGCCTTCGTCGATTTGAAGGAAGCCTGGCAGGCGATCATGGAAGTGAACTTCGAGTACATCAACTCGGAAGTGAACCCGGCCATGGCCAACATCGTCGGCCCGAGCGAAGCGGTTGTGGTGTCGACGTTCCACATCGAACTCGATGGTGGTGGCGGCGACCTGCACGTGACCATGCCGTACTCGATGATCGAGCCGGTACGCGAAATGCTCGACGCCGGCTTCCAGTCGGACCTCGACGATCAGGACGAGCGCTGGATCAACGCCTTGCGCCAGGATGTGCTGGACGTCGATGTACCGATCGGTGCCACCGTAGCCCGCCGCCAGTTGAAGCTGCGCGACATCCTGCACATGCAGCCCGGGGATGTGATCCCGGTCGAGATGCCGGAAGAAATGATCATGCGCGCCAACGGCGTGCCGGCCTTCAAGGTCAAGATGGGCTCGCACAAAGGCAACCTCGCGTTGCAGGTTATCGAGCCGATCGAGCGCCGCTGACCGGCGCTCCAACCCCCTTTCAATTGACTGCTCTTGATTGAGCAGGTGCCCGCCGAGGACAAATGATGAACGACGATATGAACGCCCAGGACGACCAGGCACTGGCTGATGAATGGGCTGCGGCCCTGGAAGAAACCGGTGACGCCGGGCAGGACGATATCGATGCCTTGTTGGCCGCCGATGCCACCGGTTCGTCGTCCAACCGTCTGCCAATGGAAGAGTTCGGCAGCGTGCCGAAGAGCAACGATCCGGTGACGCTGGACGGTCCGAACCTGGACGTGATCCTCGATATTCCGGTATCCATTTCCATGGAAGTCGGCAGCACCGATATCAACATCCGCAACCTGCTGCAACTCAACCAGGGGTCGGTGATCGAACTCGATCGTCTGGCCGGCGAGCCGCTGGACGTGCTGGTCAATGGCACGCTCATCGCCCACGGTGAAGTGGTGGTGGTCAACGAAAAGTTCGGCATCCGCCTGACCGACGTGATCAGCCCAAGCGAACGCATCAAGAAGCTGCGCTGAGTGAAAAAGGTTCTGGGGTTTGTGCTGGCGTTGCCGTTCAGTGTTCTGGCTGCCGAGCCGGTAGCGACCGCTACTGCGGCCGCCACGCCGGCTGTCAGCAGCGGTGTGGCCGGGCAATTGGCGCAATTGGTATTCGGCTTGGTGCTGGTGCTGGGGTTGATCTTCTTCCTCGCCTGGCTACTGCGCCGGGTCCAGCAGGCCGGGCCGGCGGGCAAGGGGCAAGTGATCGAGCTGATCGGTTCTCGCGCGCTTGGCCCTCGTGACCGTTTGATGCTGGTGCAGGTCGGCAATGAACAAATCCTGCTCGGCCTGAGCCCCGGCACCATCACTGCGCTGCATGTGCTCAAGGAGCCGGTGCCAGTGCCCGCCACTACCGAGAAAGCGACCCCGGAGTTTGCTCAGCATCTGTTGAAGATGCTCGGCAAGGATCAGAAGGATAAGAAGTAATGGGTGCGCTACGCATCGTCTTGACGCTGGCCCTGATGCTGGCTGCGCCGCTGGTGTTCGCTGCCGATCCGTTATCGATCCCGGCAATCACTCTGGGCACTAACGCCGAAGGCGCTCAGGAATACTCGGTCAGCCTGCAAATCCTGCTGATCATGACCGCGCTGAGTTTCATCCCGGCGTTCGTCATGCTGATGACCAGTTTCACCCGGATCATCATCGTGTTCTCGATCCTGCGTCAGGCCCTTGGCTTGCAGCAGACACCGTCGAACCAGATCCTCACCGGCATGGCGCTGTTCCTGACTATGTTCATCATGGCGCCGGTGTTCGATCGCGTAAATCAGGATGCCTTGCAGCCATATCTGGCGGAGAAACTCAGCGCTCAGGATGCCGTGACCAAGGCGCAGGTGCCGATCAAGGATTTCATGCTGGCTCAGACTCGCAGCAGCGATCTGGAGCTGTTCATGCGCTTGTCCAAGCGCACTGACATTGCTTCGCCTGATCAGGCGTCGCTGACGATTCTGGTCCCGGCGTTCGTGACCTCTGAGCTGAAAACCGCGTTCCAGATCGGCTTCATGATCTTCATTCCGTTCCTGATCATCGACCTGGTCGTGGCCAGTGTGCTGATGGCCATGGGTATGATGATGCTCTCACCACTGATTATTTCCCTGCCGTTCAAGATCATGCTGTTCGTGCTGGTGGATGGCTGGGCGTTGATCATTGGCACGTTGGCCAGCAGCTTCGGCGGCGTTTCACCATGACGCCGGAAGTTGCCGTAGACATCTTTCGCGAAGCGTTGTGGCTGACCACCATGATGGTCGCCGTGCTGGTAATCCCGAGCTTGCTGGTGGGCTTGTTGGTGGCGATGTTCCAGGCAGCCACCCAGATCAACGAACAGACCCTGAGCTTCCTGCCGCGCCTGCTGGTGATGCTGGTGACGCTGATCGTTGGCGGCCCGTGGATGGTGCAGACCTTTATGGAATACATCCTGCAGTTGTACGGCAGTATTCCTCAGGTCATCGGCTAAACCATGTCGCTGCTGCAGCTGACCGATACCCAGATCAGTACCTGGGTGGCGACGTTCATGTTGCCGCTGTTTCGCATCGGTTCGTTGCTGATGGTCATGCCGATTTTCGGTACGAGCCTGGTGCCCCAGCGCGTACGCCTGTACTTCGCCCTGGCGATCACCTTCGTGATCGCTCCCGGCCTGCCGCCGATGCCGCCGGTCAACGCGTTGGACCTGAGCGCACTGCTGCTGATTGCCGAGCAAATCATCATTGGCGCGATATTGGGCTTTTCCTTGCAGCTGTTCTTCCAGGCTTTCGTGGTCGCCGGGCAAATTGTCGCGATCCAGATGGGCATGGGCTTCGCCTCGATGATGGACCCTACGAACGGTGTGTCGGTGGCGGTGATCGGGCAATTTTTCACCATGCTGGTGACCCTGCTGTTCCTGTCGATGAACGGCCATCTGGTGGTGTTCGAAGTCCTCACCGAGAGCTTCACCACGCTGCCGGTCGGTGGCGGGTTGATGGTCCATCATTTTTGGGAACTCGCCGGCAAGCTCGGCTGGGTACTTGGCGCGGCGCTGTTACTGGTGTTGCCGGCGATCACGGCGTTGCTGGTGGTCAACATTGCGTTTGGCGTGATGACCCGGGCGGCACCGCAGTTGAACATCTTCTCGATCGGCTTCCCGCTGACCCTGGTGCTCGGGCTGTTCATTGTCTGGGTCGGCCTGGCGGACATTCTCAATCAGTATCAACCGCTGGCCTCCGAGGCTTTGCAGTTGTTACGCGAACTCGCACGGGCGCGCTGAGTCATGGCTGAGAGCGAAAGCGGTCAGGACAAAACAGAAGACCCCACGGAGAAACGTAAAAAGGACTCCCGTGACAAGGGCGAGATTGCGCGCTCCAAGGAGCTCAATACCTTGGCGGTCATGCTCGCCGGTGCCGGCGCGCTGCTGATTTTTGGCGGCGCATTGGCGCAGGACATGATGGAGCTGATGCGGATGAACTTCACGCTGTCGCGGGAAGTGATTCTGGACCAGCGCAGCATGGGTACCTTCTTGCTGCACTCGGGACAGATTGCCTTGTTGGCGATTCAGCCGGTGATGATCACTATGCTGTTGGCGGCGTTGATCGGCCCGATCTCCCTCGGTGGCTGGCTGTTCGCGGCCGGCTCCATGGCGCCCAAGTTCAGTCGCATGAACCCCGGCGCGGGCCTGAAACGGATGTTTTCGGCCAAGGCGCTGGTGGAGTTGCTCAAGGCCCTGGCGAAGTT
Organism: Pseudomonas sp. JV414; assembly: GCF_032424305.1. Taxonomy (NCBI): domain Bacteria; kingdom Pseudomonadati; phylum Pseudomonadota; class Gammaproteobacteria; order Pseudomonadales; family Pseudomonadaceae; genus Pseudomonas; species Pseudomonas sp. JV414. The sequence goes on from NZ_VYKC01000022.1 coordinate 41,426, forward strand.
TTTCATCGTCTTGTTCGTGGCGTTGGCGGTCTTGTCGTCGGACATCGATGATCTGATGCGCATCGCCCACGAGCCGTTGGACATGGCGATCATTCACAGCCTGCAAGTGGTCGGCTGGAGCACTTTGTGGATGGCTTGCGGGCTGATCATCATCGCTGCGGTCGATGTGCCGGTGCAGCTCTGGGAAAGCCACAAGAAGCTGCTGATGACCAAGCAGGAGGTGCGCGACGAGCACAAGGATCAGGAAGGGCGGCCAGAGGTCAAACAGCGCATTCGTCAGTTGCAGCGCGAGATGTCCCAGCGGCGGATGATGGCCGCGATCCCCGAGGCCGACGTGGTTATCACCAACCCGACCCACTACGCCGTGGCCCTCAAGTACGATCCAGATAAAGGCAATGCGCCGGTGCTGTTGGCCAAGGGGAGCGACTTCCTCGCCTTGAAGATCCGCGAAATCGCCGTGGCCAACAATGTGATGCTGCTCGAATCGCCGGCGCTGGCGCGTTCGATCTACTACTCCACGGAGCTGGAGCAGGAAATTCCCGGCGGGCTCTATCTGGCAGTCGCCCAGGTACTGGCCTACGTCTACCAGATCCGCCAGTACCGCGCCGGCAAGGGCAAGCGCCCGGATCCGCTCCAGGACGATCTGCCGATTCCACCGGATTTGCGGCGCGATTCCTGAGTGAGGGGGATTCTGCGCCGTCGGCCGGCGGCTTGCCGATGAGTGGTCGCTATTTGCTTGTTTACCTATCAGTTATGACAGTAGGCGGCGATGAAAATGGTGTGTCTGATAAGCCTGACTATTTCGCCCTGTTCAGGGTGATCACGGCAGGGGCGGCATCATGGAAAATCAGTACACGCGGCTGGAGGGAATGGGGCTCAAGTTCGTATCGGGCAACGTTGAGCATCGACTGGAAGAAGGCGCCATCGGTTACACGATCAAGTTCAAATTGCTACTGGACTTTGAGGCTTTCAAGGTTGCGGCCAATGCAGCCATTCCTGGCTATCTCGACTCCTTCATCAATGCTATTCGTCCTGAACTGGGCGGGCTTGCCTACCATCTTTGGTACAACTATTTCAGTGATGCTGCCGGGAAAATCCACTCTTTTGAGCGGCTATGCGAAGTTTTCAGCTGGGCGGGCAATTACTTCGATCAATGGACGGAGGGCAGCCTTGCGCGGCGTTATGCGAAGCCCACGTTCGAGGTGGTAGGCAATGATATTTTTATTACCTGCGGGCAGTATTTTCGCTGGTCAGATCGTAAGCGGGAAATTGTGATCGGCGATCTGCCTGTAGTCAGTTTTTTTTGGGGGCTTGGCTTGATGCAAGGGCATACGCGGCTGGAGAGGGCGCCCGGTCATGTCCTGACGTTGGGGTATGTGTATGAGGATCTGGTGGAGGTCGACGGCGCACCGATGAATCGCGGGATGCTTTACATGCGCGGTCATCAGCTCGCCTTCGGAAAAATCAGCGCCAACGACATCAGGATTGCAACCTGAGTCCGTCCGCGGCGATCCTGTTTCAGAGCGTTTCTCAAACTCTTTCGGCGGCCTGCAAAAAGTTGGAAGGCTTCTTGCAGTAGCCGCCCTGCGCCTGTTTCAGGCGTCAAAAGTTTGCTTTAAAGGAACGGGGAAAACCGGTGGATCGCTCTCAGTTAATCAACACTGCACGCACAAACGTTGCCGACCTCAGTCGGGGCAATCTGGGTGTGCCGCTGTTGCTGCTGGTCATGCTGGCCATGATGATGTTGCCGGTGCCGCCGTTCCTGCTGGACGTGTTTTTTACGTTCAACATTGCCTTGTCCATCGTCGTATTGCTGGTCTGCGTGTACGCCTTGCGGCCGTTGGATTTTGCGGTGTTCCCGACCATTCTGCTGGTGGCGACGTTGCTGCGACTGGCGCTGAACGTGGCCTCGACACGGGTGGTGATGCTCCACGGTCAGGACGGCCATGCCGCTGCCGGTAAGGTGATCCAGGCCTTCGGTGAAGTGGTGATCGGCGGTAACTACGTGGTTGGTATCGTGGTTTTCGCGATTTTGATGATCATCAACTTCGTCGTAGTGACCAAGGGTGCGGGGCGGATTTCCGAGGTGAGCGCGCGTTTCACCCTCGATGCAATGCCCGGCAAACAGATGGCGATCGATGCCGACTTGAACGCCGGCCTGATCGATCAGAACCAGGCGAAACTGCGCCGGATGGAAGTGGCCCAGGAAGCCGAGTTCTACGGCTCGATGGACGGTGCCAGCAAATTCGTTCGCGGTGACGCCATCGCCGGCCTGCTGATTCTGTTCATCAACCTGATCGGCGGCATGGCGGTCGGTATCTTCCAGCACGGCATGACCTTTGGCGATGCCGGTCGGGTTTACGCCTTGTTGACCATCGGTGACGGTTTGGTGGCGCAATTGCCATCACTGCTGTTGTCGACTGCCGCTGCGATTATGGTGACCCGTGCTTCCGGTTCGGAAGACATGGGCAAGCAGATCAATCGTCAGATGTTCGCTTCACCGAAAGCCCTGGCCGTGGCTGCTGGCTTGATGGCGGTGATGGGCCTGGTGCCGGGCATGCCGCACTTTTCTTTTCTGAGCATGGCAGCCCTGGCGGCTGGCGGCGCTTACCTGTTCTGGAAGAAGCAGAACGTGGTCAAGGTTCAGGCCCTGCAAGAGGTCAAGCGTCAACAGGAATTGCTGCCATCGCCGGCCCGCGCCCAGGAAACCAAGGAGCTCGGATGGGACGACGTGACCCCGATCGACATGATCGGCCTGGAAGTCGGCTACCGCCTGATCCCGCTGGTGGATCGCAATCAGGGGGGGCAGTTGCTGGCACGGATCAAGGGTGTGCGTAAAAAGCTCTCCCAGGACCTGGGTTTCTTGATGCCGACTGTGCATATCCGTGACAACCTCGACCTGGCGCCAAGCGCCTACCGCCTGACCCTGATGGGCGTGATCCTGGCCGAGGCCGAGATTTACCCGGACCGCGAACTGGCGATCAACCCGGGGCAGGTCTACGGCACGCTCAACGGCATTACCGCCAAAGATCCGGCTTTTGGTCTGGAGGCGGTCTGGATCGAAATCAGCCAGCGTGCCCAGGCGCAATCCCTCGGTTACACCGTGGTCGATGCCAGTACGGTAGTGGCAACCCACTTGAACCAGATTTTGTACAAACACTCCAGCGAGCTGATTGGCCACGAAGAAGTCCAGCAACTCATGCAATTGCTGGCCAAAAGCTCACCGAAACTGGCCGAAGAGCTGGTGCCGGGGGTGGTTTCTCTGTCGCAGTTGCTCAAGGTCTTGCAGGCATTGCTGGCTGAACAGGTGCCGGTACGGGACATTCGCAGCATCGCCGAAGCCATCGCGAACAACGCCGCCAAGAGTCAAGATACTGCCGCTTTGGTGGCCGCGGTGCGCGTCGGCGTATCCCGTGCAATCGTGCAAAGCATTGTAGGCACTGAGTCGGAGCTGCCTGTGATCACCTTGGAGCCAAGGTTGGAACAAATATTGCTCAATAGTCTTCAGAAGGCAGGACAAGGCTCGGAAGAGGGCGTTCTGCTGGAGCCAAGCATGGCAGAGAAACTGCAACGCTCGTTGATCGAAGCGGCGCAGCGTCAGGAAATGCAAGGTCAACCGGTGATTCTGCTGGTGGCCGGTCCGGTTCGCGCGATGCTCTCGCGATTCGGCCGACTGGCAGTCCCGGGTTTGCATGTGTTGGCTTACCAGGAAATCCCTGACAACAAGCAAGTGACCATCGTTGCGACAGTAGGGCCCAACGGCTGAGGTAGTGGTTTATGCAAGTTAAGCGTTTTTTCGCCGCCGATATGCGTCAGGCCATGAAACTGGTTCGTGATGAGCTGGGCGCAGATGCCGCCATCATTGGCAATCGCCGGATCGCCGGCGGTGTCGAGCTGACGGCTGCCCTGGATTACAAATTGTCGGCGCTGGCCCCGCGTGTTCCGAACATGGAACTCGAGGACGAGCTGCGCAAGACCCAGTCGCGGATCGTCACCGCCCAGGCCGAACTGAGTCTGCGTGGCGATGGCGAGAGCGACAAGAGCACCAATCGACAGTTGTTCGCCGGCCTGCCGTTGACCGCCGCCGAGCCGCTGATTGAATCGACACTGGCCGAGCCTCGGCGCTCGGCACCTGCGCCTGCCGCAGCGACCGGCGTCGATCCGCGTGCGTTCGACTCGATGCGTTTCGAGCTCAACAGCCTGCGTGAACTGATGGAAGTGCAACTTGGCTCGCTGGCCTGGAATCAGCTACAAGGCAGCCGTCCGGCCCAGGCCAACCTCTGGCGCCGCTTGCAACGCATCGGCCTGTCCGGCCCGTTGTCGCGCGATCTGCTGGCGCTGATTACTGACATTGAAGAACCCCGTCAGGCCTGGCGCATGTTGCTCGCGCACCTGGCGCGGATGATCGCCACCCCGGAAGTCGAGCCCTTGGAAGAGGGCGGTGTGATTGCCATGGTCGGCCCGGCCGGCATGGGCAAGACCACCACGCTGGCCAAGCTGGCGGCCCGTTACGTGCTCAAGTACGGCGCGCAGAACATCGCGCTGGTGAGCATGGACAGCTACCGCATCGGCGCTCAGGAACAGCTCAAGACCCTGGGCCGCATCCTCAACGTGTCGGTCACCCACGTCGACCCAGGTCAATCCCTGGTGCAGGCGCTGGAGCCCTTGCTGCGCAAACGCGTGGTGCTGATCGATACCGCCGGCCTGCAGGCCAGCGATCCGGCACTGCGCATGCAGCTCGAAAGCCTGGCCGGACGCGGCATCAAATCAAAAAATTATCTGGTCTTGGCAACCACCAGCCAGAAACAGGTTCTAACCGCCGCTTACCACAGTTACAAACGTTGCGGCCTTGCCGGCTGCATCCTGACTAAACTGGATGAAACGGCAAGCTTGGGTGAGGTGTTGAGCCTGGCCATCAGTCATGAATTGCCGGTGGCTTACCTGACCGATGGCCCGCGGATTCCGGATGATTTACATCTGCCGCGTCGTCATCAGTTGGTCAGCCGCGCCGTTAGCGTGCAAATGCAGGAAGAACCCAGCGAAGAAGCCATGGCTGATATGTTCGCTGATATTTACCACAGCCCGACCAAGCAGGTTGGCTGAGGTATTAATGAACATTTTTTGTACCTACATCGATGGTCGGCCATGCATTGTTCAGTCGCTGAACGCGCAGCCAGTAATGTGGCCTCCGTCTATGCAAGACAAGGTAAAGAAATAACATGGGCAGCATGCATCCCGTACAGGTGATCGCGGTGACCGGCGGCAAAGGTGGCGTCGGGAAGACTAACGTGTCAGTGAACTTGTCCCTGGCTCTAGCTGAACTCGGCCGGCGCGTCATGCTGCTGGATGCCGATCTGGGGCTGGCGAACGTCGACGTCCTGCTGGGGCTGACACCCAAACGTACCCTGGCCGACGTGATCGAAGGCCGCTGTGAGCTGCGCGACGTACTGTTGCAAGGGCCCGGCGGTATCCGCATCGTCCCGGCCGCATCCGGCACCCAGAGCATGGTTCATCTGAGCCCGGCCCAGCATGCCGGCCTGATCCAGGCCTTCAGCGACATCGGCGACAACCTCGACGTATTGGTGATCGACACCGCTGCGGGCATTGGTGACTCGGTAGTCAGTTTCGTCCGCGCAGCGCAAGAAGTCTTGCTGGTGGTGTGTGACGAGCCGACCTCGATCACCGACGCCTACGCACTGATCAAACTGCTGAATCGCGACTACGGCATGAATCGTTTCCGCGTCCTGGCCAACATGGCGCAAAGCCCGCAGGAAGGCCGTAACCTGTTCGCCAAGTTGACCAAGGTCACGGATCGTTTCCTCGACGTCGCCTTGCAATATGTCGGTGCGGTGCCTTACGACGAAAGCGTGCGCAAGGCCGTGCAGAAACAGCGTGCCGTCTACGAAGCCTTCCCGCGTTCCAAGTGCGCCCTGGCGTTCAAGGCCATTGCGCAGAAGGTCGATACCTGGCCACTGCCGGCCAACCCACGCGGGCACCTGGAGTTTTTCGTCGAACGCCTCGTGCAACAAACGGCAGGACCCGTCCTATGACAGCCAGTGGCTACAACCTCTACAAGAAGTCGGCACGTGACGCGCAGTACGAGCTGATCGAGCGTTACGCGCCACTGGTCAAACGCATTGCCTACCACTTGCTGGCGCGTTTGCCGGCCAGTGTCCAGGTCGAAGACCTGATCCAGGCCGGGATGATCGGCCTGCTTGAAGTATCAACCAAATACGACGCCAGCAAAGGCGCGAGTTTCGAGACGTACGCGGGCATTCGAATCCGCGGCGCGATGCTCGATGAAGTGCGCAAGGGGGACTGGGCGCCACGTTCGGTTCACCGCAATACCCGCATGGTCAGCGACGCGATTCGCTCGATTGAAGCTAAAACCGGTCGTGACGCTAAAGATCATGAGGTTGCGGCCGAACTCCAATTGAGTCTCGACGATTATTACGGGATTTTGAACGACACCCTCGGTAGCCGCTTATTCAGTTTCGACGATCTGTTGCAGGACGGCGAACACGAAGGGCTGCATGAGGATGGCGCCAGTGCTCATCTCGAGCCGTCACGCGATCTGGAAGATGAACGCTTCCAGGCGGCGCTGGCGGACGCGATTGCCAATTTGCCGGAGCGTGAGCGACTGGTGTTGGCGCTGTACTACGACGAAGAGTTGAATCTCAAGGAAATCGGTGAGGTCCTGGGGGTCAGCGAATCGCGGGTCAGCCAGTTACACAGCCAGTGCGCGGCCCGTTTGCGGGGGCGTTTGGGGGAGTGGCGAGCGCGCTGAAGGCAGTGTGGGGACACTGCGAATGGAGCTGGTGTGGTGTTGAACTGCATCGGTCTCGATCTGTTGTGCTCCAGACAGTCATTGAGTGCTTTGCCGGATTGATTGAAATGGCGCGTCCAGGTGCTGGGCGCGTTTAAGACTGCTTGGAGGTCGAATTGGACAAGAACATGAAAATCCTCATCGTTGATGACTTCTCAACGATGCGGCGGATCATAAAAAACCTGTTGCGTGACCTTGGGTTCACCAACACGGTCGAGGCTGACGATGGCACCACTGCCATCCCGGTTCTCAACAGTGGGAGCATCGACTTTCTGGTAACGGACTGGAACATGCCTGGCATGACCGGTATCGATCTGCTGCGTCACGTGCGCGCCGATGAAAAGCTCAAGCACCTGCCGGTGCTGATGGTGACCGCTGAAGCCAAGCGCGAGCAAATCATCGAAGCGGCCCAGGCCGGTGTTAATGGCTATGTGGTCAAACCCTTCACAGCCCAGGCGTTGAAAGAAAAAATCGAGAAGATTTTCGAACGCATCGGTTGATGTACTGCGCCACGGGGGAGCTATGGAGCATAAAGAATCTTCACAGGGCGATTTCGAGTCGACCCTGAAAAAACACGCGGTCGAACTGGTCGAGAGCCTTGAAAAAGGCAGGTTCGGCGACGCTGTGCAACTGATCCATGAGCTCAACCAGACCCGTGACCGCGGCCTGTACCAGGAAGTAGGCAAGCTCACCCGCGAGCTGCATAGCGCGATCGTCAATTTCCAGATTGACCCGCACATGCCGCAAGCCGAGGAAGTGTCTCAGATCACGGATGCCACCGAGCGCCTGGGTTATGTGGTCAAGCTGACCGAGGCCGCGGCGAACCGCACCATGGATCTGGTGGAAAACGCCACGCCGCTGATCAACAGCCTGAGCGACGAAGCTCAGACGCTGAGCACGGATTGGGGACGGTTCATGCGTCGCGAAGTCGGGGCTGAAGAGTTCCGCGAACTGGCCAGGCGCGTCGACGGTTTCCTGACACGCAGCAGCGAAGATAACCGCGTCGTGTCGAGCAATCTCAACGACATTCTGCTGGCCCAGGATTACCAGGACCTCACCGGTCAGGTGATCAAACGCGTGACCCAGTTGGTCACCGAAGTTGAAAGCAATCTGCTCAAGCTCGTGCTCATGGCCAGCCAGGTAGACCGCTTTGCGGGTATCGAACATGACCGTGATGCGATGCTGGCTGAAAAAGATCCACAAAAACATCTCTCTCAGGGTGAAGGTCCGCAGATTCATGCCGATAAAAGAGAAGACGTTGTGTCCGGTCAGGACGATGTGGACGATTTGTTATCCAGCCTAGGATTTTAGAGTTTTAGCATTTTAGGTTTTTTAGGTTTTTAGACCTCAGGAGCACCCCCTTAATGAGCTTCGGCGCCGATGAAGAGATCCTTCAGGATTTCCTGGTTGAGGCCGGCGAGATTCTAGAGCAACTGTCCGAACAGCTGGTCGAGCTTGAAAGCCGACCGGATGATGCGGATTTGCTCAATGCAATTTTTCGCGGTTTTCACACTGTAAAAGGGGGCGCCGGCTTCCTCCAGCTCAACGAGTTGGTGGAGTGCTGTCACATCGCCGAGAACGTGTTCGACATCCTGCGCAAGGGTGAACGACGCGTCGACTCGGAACTGATGGACGTGGTTCTCGAAGCACTGGACGCGGTGAACAGCATGTTCAGCGAAGTCCGCGAACGCGGCCCGATCACGGCTGCCACTCCAGAATTGCTTGCAGCGTTGGCCCGTCTGGCCGAGCCGCAAACCGCCGATGAATCGGCACCGGTCGCCGAGGTAGTGGAAGAACCTGCCGCTGAAGAATCGGGCGACATCACGGATAACGAATTTGAACAGCTGCTGGACTCGCTGAACGCCGTCAAGGCTCAAGCCGAGGCTCCAGCGGCTGCGCCAGTGCCGACCAGCGATGCCTCGGCCAGCGATGAAATCACCGATGCCGAGTTCGAGTCGTTGCTCGATCAACTGCACGGCAAAGGCCAGTTCGCCGTCGATGCGGTGGCTGCGCCAGCCGCACCGGCTGCCCCGAAAGCGGCAGGCGACAGCTCCGACATCACCGACGACGAGTTCGAAGCACTGCTCGATCAGCTGCACGGCAAGGGCAACTTTGCCGTCGATGCGCTGGAGTCGGCGATTGCCGCCGTACCAGCTCCGGCTGCGCCAACCGCTAAAGCGGCCGGCGGCGATCTGATCTCGGACCACGAATTCGAATCACTGCTCGACGAATTGCATGGTAAAGGCAAGTTCACCGAGGTTGGCACTGGCGCAGTGGTTTCTGCTCCTGTCGCCAAGGCGCCGGCACCAGCTGCGAAACCTGTGACCAAAGCGCCCGAGCCAAAAGCCGAAGTGCCGAAATCGGCCGCCGCTGCTGCACCGGCCCCGGCCCGTGCCCCGTCTGCGCCACCACCAGAAAAACCGGCCAGCGAAGCCGAGACCACCGTGCGGGTCGATACCGCGCGTCTCGACGAAATCATGAACATGGTCGGCGAGCTGGTATTGGTGCGTAATCGCCTGGTCCGTCTGGGCCTCAACAGCGGCGACGAAGCCATGTCCAAGGCCGTGTCGAACCTCGACGTGGTCACGGCCGACCTGCAAACCGCGGTCATGAAGACCCGGATGCAGCCGATCAAGAAAGTCTTCGGGCGCTTCCCGCGTCTGGTTCGTGACCTGGCTCGCCAGCTCAAGAAAGAGATCAACCTGGAGCTGGTCGGCGAAGAAACCGACCTCGACAAGAACCTCGTCGAGGCCCTGGCCGACCCGCTGGTCCACTTGGTGCGCAACTCGGTCGACCACGGTATCGAAGAGCCAGCTGAGCGCGAAGCGATGGGTAAACCTCGCAGCGGCAAGGTGATCCTGTCCGCGGAACAGGAAGGCGACCACATCCTGCTGTCCATCTCCGATGATGGCAAAGGCATGGACGCTGATGTTCTGCGCGGTATCGCCGTGAAGAAAGGCCTGATGGACAAGGATGCGGCGGACCGTCTCAGCGAGTCGGATTGCTTCAACCTGATCTTCGCTCCGGGTTTCTCGACCAAAACCGAAATTTCCGACGTCTCCGGGCGCGGAGTGGGCATGGACGTGGTGAAAACCAAGATCGCCCAGCTCAACGGTACCATCAATATCTACTCGACCAAGGGCAAGGGCTCGAAGATCGTCATCAAGGTCCCGTTGACCCTGGCGATCATGCCGACGCTGATGGTCATGCTCGGCAACCAGGCGTTCGCGTTCCCGCTGGTGAACGTCAACGAGATCTTCCACCTCGACCTGTCGCGCACCAACGTGGTGGACGGCCAGGAAGTGGTGATCGTGCGGGACAAGGCGCTGCCTCTGTTCTACCTCAAGCGCTGGCTGGTCAGCTCCGCCGCTCACGAAGAGCAGCGCGAAGGCCATGTGGTGATCCTTTCGGTGGGCACTCAGCGGATCGGCTTCGTCGTCGACCAACTGGTGGGCCAGGAAGAAGTGGTCATCAAGCCATTGGGCAAAATGCTCCAGGGAACCCCCGGCATGTCCGGCGCCACCATCACCGGTGACGGCCGCATTGCGCTGATTCTCGATGTTCCGAGCATGCTCAAGCGTTACGCCGCACGGCGTATTTGATTCTGGGGGAGCGGGGCGACTGAGCCTCGCCCCGTCTAACGGAGTGTTTATGGCAGTCAAAGTCCTGGTGGTGGACGATTCGGGGTTTTTCCGCCGCCGCGTCTCGGAAATTCTTTCAGCGGATTCGAATATCCAGGTCGTCGGTACGGCGACCAACGGCAAAGAGGCGATCGATCAGGCGCTGGCCCTCAAGCCAGACGTGATCACCATGGACTACGAGATGCCGATGATGGATGGCATCACCGCAGTGCGGCACATCATGCAGCGCTGCCCGACCCCGGTGTTGATGTTCTCCTCGCTGACTCACGAAGGCGCGCGGGTCACCCTCGATGCGCTGGACGCCGGTGCGGTGGACTTCCTGCCGAAGAATTTCGAAGACATCTCCCGTAACCCGGAGAAGGTCAAGCAACTGCTGTGCGAGAAGATTCTCAGCATCTCGCGCAGTAATCGTCGCGCCAGCACTTACAGCGCCCCGGCCCCGGTGGCTGCGCCAGCCCCGACGCCTGCGCCTTCGAGCGTCAACAGCTACGGTAGCAGCGCGCCTGCGCGTCCGGCACCGGCACCGATTCCGGCTCCGGCTCGCACCCATGCAGCGACTCCATCGTCGCCAGCGCCGAAACGCAAAGCCTACAAACTGGTTGCCATCGGTACGTCCACTGGTGGCCCGGTTGCCCTGCAACGGGTTCTGACGCAGTTGCCGGGCAACTTCCCGGCACCGATCGTGTTGATCCAGCACATGCCGGCAGCCTTCACCAAGGCTTTCGCCGAGCGTCTGGACAAACTGTGCCGCATCAGCGTCAAGGAAGCCGAGGATGGCGACATCCTGCGTCCGGGCCTGGCGCTGTTGGCTCCGGGTGGCAAGCAAATGATGATCGACGGCCGTGGCGCGGTGAAAATCCTGCCGGGCGACGAGCGTTTGAACTACAAACCGTGCGTGGACATCACCTTCGGTTCCGCAGCCAAATCCTACGGCGACAAAGTTCTGGCGGTGGTACTCACCGGCATGGGCGCGGACGGTCGCGAAGGCGCACGTCTGCTCAAGCAGGGCGGCAGTGCGATCTGGGCTCAGGATGAAGCCAGCTGCGTGATCTACGGCATGCCGATGGCCATCGTCAAAGCTGAACTCGCGGACGCGGTGTACAGCCTGGACGATATCGGCCGTCACCTGGTCGAGGCGTGTATCTGATGGATGTATTAAGCCTTATCGGGATCATCATGGCGTTCGTCGCCATTATTGGCGGCAACTACCTTGAAGGCGGTCATCTCGGTGCGCTGGCCAACGGCCCGGCAGCGTTGATCGTACTCGGTGGGACCATTGGTGCTTCGCTACTGCAATCGCCGATGAGCGCCTTCAAGCGCGCCATGCAGATTCTCGCCTGGATCCTGTTTCCACCGCGCGTGGACTTGGCCGGCGGCATCGATCGCGTAGTGAATTGGAGCCTGACCGCACGCAAGGAAGGTTTGCTCGGTCTGGAAGGGGTGGCCGACGCCGAACCCGACAGCTACTCACGCAAAGGTCTGCAACTGCTGGTGGACGGCGCCGAGCCGGAAGCGATTCGCAGCATTCTGGAAGTGGATTTCTACACCCAGGAAAGCCGCGACATCGAAGCCGCCAAAGTCTTTGAAAGCATGGGTGGCTACGCGCCGACCATCGGCATCATCGGTGCGGTGATGGGCCTGATCCACGTCATGGGCAACCTGGCCGATCCGTCGCAACTGGGCAGCGGTATTGCCGTCGCCTTTGTCGCCACCATCTATGGCGTGGCCAGTGCCAACCTGATGTTGCTGCCGATTGCCGCCAAGCTCAAATCCATCGCGTTGCGACAGTCGCGTTATCGCGAGATGTTGCTGGAAGGGATCTTGTCGATCGCCGAAGGTGAAAACCCTCGCTCCATTGAGTTGAAGCTTCAGGGCTTCATGGATTAAGGGAATAACCTCATGGCTCGTCGTCGGCAACCTGAAGAACACGTAAACCATGAACGCTGGCTCGTTTCCTACGCCGACTTCATCACGTTGCTGTTCGCTTTCTTCGTGGTGATGTACTCGATTTCTTCGATCAACGAAGGCAAGTACAAGATCATTTCCGAGGCGTTGATCGGGGTATTTACTGACTCCGATCGAGCCCTCAAGCCGATTCCTATCGGCGAAGAGCGACCGAAGACCGTGACTCCGGCCAAGCCGCTGGTCAAGGACAGCGAGCAGGTCGATGCCGGTATCGCCGGGGCCAGCGATCCGCTCAAAAGTATTGCCGATGACATCAGCGCGGCGTTCGGCGACTTGATCAGCTCCAACCAGATGACCGTGCGCGGCAATGAGTTGTGGGTCGAGATCGAACTCAATTCCAGCCTGTTGTTCGGCAGTGGCGACGCCATGCCCAGCGACATCGCGTTCAACATCATCGACAAGGTTGCCGCGATCCTCAGGCCGTTCGACAACCCGATCCACGTCGAAGGCTTCACCGACGATCAGCCGATTCGTACCGCGCAATACCCGACCAACTGGGAGCTGTCCTCGGCCCGTTCGGCAAGCATTGTGCGCATGCTGGCGATGCAGGGTGTGAATCCCGGTCGTCTGGCGTCGGTGGGTTACGGCGAGTTCCAGCCGGTGGCCAACAACGCCACCGCCGAAGGCCGGGCGCGTAACCGTCGGGTGGTGTTGGTGGTTTCACGAAATCTCGATGTACGCCGCAGCCTCACCGGTACCGGAACGGCTCATGCACAACCGGATGCCGCGTTGAAGCGGGCTGGCACACAAACTGCACCTACCCCGGTCAAGTCGCCGGGACGAGAGAGCGCCGTCAATTCTCCGTCACCCGCATTAATACGTTGAGCTATTTCTCGGTCGACCTTTTCGACCGGGAGGAACAATCCGAATGAGAGTCTGGGCAGTCGCCAATCAAAAGGGTGGTGTCGGTAAAACCACTTCCTCCATCGCTTTAGCCGGTTTGCTGGCTGAGGCGGGCAAGCGCGTGGTTGTGGTCGATCTCGACCCCCACGGCTCCATGACCAGCTACTTCGGTTACGACCCCGACAGCCTGGAACACAGCAGTTACGACCTGTTCCTGCACAAGGGCATTGTGCCCCAAGGCTTGCCCGGTCAGTTGCTGATGCCCACCAGTGACGAGCGCATTTCCCTGTTGCCATCGAGCACCGCGCTGGCAACCCTTGAGCGCCAGTCGCCGGGCCAGAGTGGTTTGGGCCTGGTGATCGCCAAGAGCCTGGCGCAACTTTGGCAGGACTTCGATTACGCGGTGATCGACAGCCCGCCGTTGCTCGGCGTGTTGATGGTCAATGCCTTGGCGGCCAGTCAGCAGTTGGTGATCCCGGTGCAGACCGAGCATCTGGCCGTCAAAGGCCTGGAACGCATGGTCAACACCCTGGCGATGATCAACCGCTCGCGCAAACAGGCGCTGCCGTTCAGCATCGTGCCGACCCTTTTCGACCGTCGTACCCAGGCGTCCCTCGGCACCCTTCGCGTGCTGCGCGACAAGTACCCGGAAGAAATCTGGCAAGGCTACATCCCGATCGATACCCGCTTGCGTGACGCGAGCCGGGCAGGGCTGACGCCTTCGCAATTCGACGGCAAGAGCCGTGGCGTTCTCGCTTACCGTGCACTGCTCAAACATCTGATGGCGGCGCAACTTGTTCCGCAGGTGGCGTGAGATGAACTCAATCCCTGTAGGAGCTGCCGCAGGCTGCGATCTTTTGATCCTGCTTTTTGGCGTCCTTGAAAAGATCAAGATCAAAAGATCGCAGCCTGCGGCAGCTCCTACGATGGTGTGCGCATGACTCGGCCGGTGAAGATCACCTCGCGTCCGCAACTGGCCCTCCAGTCTTATCTGGACAGCTTGCTGCAAGACGCGACCGAAGAGTTGCTGCCAGAAGTCGAGGCGCTGCCCGAGGTTATCGAGGTTATCGAGGTTGAGGCCGCGCTGGATGAGTTCCAGGCCGCCGTGCTTGAAGAACAGGCCCGTGATGCGCAGAAACCGGCCGTAGCTGCTGCACCCATCGTTGCGCCAGTGGTGAAAGCACCGGTGGTTGTTATCGAAGCACCGGCACCGATTCTGGCGCCCGTGTCGACGATTGCACCACTGCTGCAAGCATTGGTGCCGCCGTTGGTCGAAGTTCATCTGCCGCCAAGCAACACGCCGCCACCGGTGGAAACCGACGGTCGTCCGTCGTGGGCTGCCGAGCCGTTTGAGTGCTTGTTGTTCGACGTCGCCGGGTTGACCCTGGCGGTGCCGCTGGTGTGCCTGGGCTCGATTTATTCTCTGGCCGGTCACGAGCTGACACCGTTGTTCGGTCAGCCGGAATGGTTCCTCGGGATCCTGCCGAGCCAGGCCGGAAACCTGAAAGTGCTGGATACCGCGCGCTGGGTCATGCCGGACCGCTACCGCGATGATTTCCGCCAGGGCCTGCAATACGTTATTTCGGTTCAGGGCTACGAGTGGGGGCTGGCGGTGCATCAAGTCAGCCGCTCGTTGCGCCTGGACCCGAACGAAATCAAATGGAGAAGCCATCGAGGTCAGCGGCCATGGCTCGCCGGCACGGTAATTGAGCACATGTGTGCGCTGCTGGACGTTTCCGCCTTGGCCGAGTTGATCGCCAGCGGCGGGGTAAAGCACATGGGCGGCATCAAGCCGCTACACAAACCGACATAGCTGCCGACATAACAAATATGCGACGGCATTGTTGAATGCCGCCAACAGAACACACACCGCCAGAAGCGGTTTTTCGAGGGGTCAGGGTATGAGTAATCAAGCGACGAATGCAAAAGGTTCTGAAGATCCGATCCTGCAATGGGTAACCTTCAAGCTGGACAACGAAACCTACGGCATCAACGTGATGCGCGTTCAGGAAGTCCTGCGCTACACCGAAATCGCCCCGGTCCCGGGTGCTCCGAGCTACGTGCTGGGCATCATCAACCTGCGCGGTAACGTGGTCACCGTGATCGACACCCGTCAGCGCTTCGGCCTGATGAATGCCGAGATCAGCGATAACACCCGCATCGTCATCATCGAAGCCGACAAGCAAGTGGTCGGGATCATGGTCGACAGCGTGGCTGAAGTGGTTTACCTGCGTCAGTCGGAAATCGAGACCGCGCCGAACGTCGGTAACGAAGAGTCCGCCAAGTTCATTCAAGGTGTGTGCAACAAGAACAACGAACTGCTGATCCTGGTCGAACTGGACAAGATGATGAGCGAAGAAGAATGGTCGGAACTGGAGAGTATCTGATTGATTCTTGAGGTGGCTGTCATTGTCCTGTTCCTCTTCTGGGCAGGCACGCTGGCGATGTTCCTGGCGTACATCCGCGCTCAGCGGCAGATCGCCGCGCAACAGGCCGAGGGCGATGCGCTGCGCGATCAGCGCATCAAGGACCTGGCCAAACGCGTCGACGACTACCAGAACGGCAACGTGCGCATGGGTGAAGACCTGCACGAACTGCGCGCCGTCGTCGGCCCGTTGCCGGACAAACTGGCTCAGTTGGAGCAACGTGATCCGTCGAGTCTTTCATTCGCTCAGGCAGCACGCCTGGTGGGGATGGGGGCCAGCGTCGATGAACTGACTCAGTCTTGCGGGTTGACCCAGGCTGAGGCGGAGTTGATGAGTAAGTTGCACAAGAACTGAAAAGATCAAAAGATCGCAGCCTCGTTGCACTCGACAGCTCCTACATTGGGACGGTGTACGCCCTGTAGGAGCTGTCGAGTGCAACGAGGCTGCGATCTTTTTGCATTCAACAACGATTCAATAATCATCCCCGCGCTCGGTGATGTCCTTCTCCACCATCGCAGCATCTGGATCCCGCCCCTCGGGAAACTTCCCCTTCAAATTCCACGCAAACGCAATGATCTCGGCAATCGTGCGATACAACTCCTCCGGAATGCTCTCTCCCAATTCCATCCGCGCTAGCAGTTTCACCAGCTCGGCGTTTTCGTAAATCGGCACTTCATAATCACGGGCAATCTGCAGAATGGCTTCGGCCAGTTCCTCGTCACCTTTGGCCGTGAGGGTAGGGGCGTGGCTGCCGTCGTATTTGAGGGCGATGGCTTGGCGCGGTGCGGTGGATTTGTTCATGCGGTTTCGTCGACCCAGCGTTGTTCGAGGCGGGTTTGAGGGCCTTGCGGCGGTGTGCCGAGGTGGCAATCCAGATCGCCGACGTTCAGGCCTGACGCCAGCAGGCGTTCGCGCAGCCCGGCCAGATTGCTTTCGATCAGGCTCGCGGTGTACGGCCGTTCGGCCCATAGCTGACTGGAGAGGCTGCCTTTGATCAACTGGGCCTGAATCTGCAACGGTCCTAACGGTTCCATGTCGAACGCCAGTTCGACGCGCCACAACTGTTGCTTGGGTTCGCGTTCGTCGCGGCGTTCGTGTGGTTGTTCTTTCTCGGGCGCTTCTTCGCGCTGGAATTTGACCTGCAACGGCACGATGTCCTGCAGGTTGCGCATGGGGATTTCCAGTTGCCAGGTGCTGAGCAGGCGACCGTCGTCGGTGAGGCCGGTCTGTTCCAGGCTCGACAGTTGATGGCTTTGCAGGCGCGAGACGGCCGCTGCTGCCAGACGCAGCAAGTGTTCCAGATCGCCTTCACCGTCCTGGCTTTGCAGCAAGCGCTCCGGAAGCGGGAAACTGGTCGGCAATGGTTTGGCACTGACCTGGCCGAGCATGCCGAGGGCGCTGCGCACGAAACTCGGCAGCGCCTGGGCCAAGGTATTGGCGGCAATGATCGCGTTGAGATTGGTGTTAGCCGGCAGGCCCGGCGTCAGTTGTGCGATCAACTTGAGCAGGTCGCCCTTCATGTCAGGCGTCAGCGTCGGGTTTTGTCCGGTCAACAGTTTCGCTTCGAGGAACAGGCCGCTGTTGGCCAATGCCTGGGCCAGGCCTTTGGGCGTGCTCAGTTGCTGGACGTCCGGCAGACCGGCGAGCAATTTGTCCACGGCGGCGCGCAGGTCGCTGGAGGTTTGATCCGACGGCGGCAGGTTTTGCAGGACTTTGATCAAGCCATCCAGAGAACCCTGGCGACTTTGCTGGCTGACCAATTGTTGCGTCACCGCCAGCTGTTCCTGGCGGCTACTCAACGGGACGAATTTCAGGGTCTGGGTGTCCTGCACCAAGGCGCTCAGCAATGTACCGATGCGCAGTGGCGTCGGGCTGTCGATACTCAGGGTGCTGCCGCTTAGCGCGGTGTTGAGCAGGCTCACCATCGAGCGAAACACTGTCGGCTGGCCCGGCACCTGTGGCATCACCTGAGAGGTCAGCACTTTGCCTTGCAGCAAGGTGCCGACCGGCAGTTGCGCCGTGTCGATGCGGGTGAGGGTGGCGACGCTGGAGGCGATGGCCTGTTGCACCGTGACCGCCAGATTGCCCGCCGATGGCTGGGTGATCGCCAGGCTGGTGCCTTGGGGCAGCGGCTGGGTGCTGGTGGCCTGGACCGTGGTCTGGCGGCCGCTGTCGAGGGTGACCTTGAGCAACAGTTGAAAAGTCTGATCCGTCTGCTTGAGCGACAGCACTTCGGCTTTGGCGGTTTGACCGGCAGTGATCAGGCCCTCCATCGGCGTCAGCAGCTTGAGCAACTCGCCGTTGATCACCAGCGGACGCGTGACCGCCGCAGTGGTTGGCGGTAGCGGGAGGATGTTCATTTCGCCTGTCATACGCGGTCACAACCTGAGGAAAATGCACTCTTTAGAGTAAGGCATGGCATGTATAATGCCGCCCCGTTGTATACAGAGTGGCGAAAACATTGCATTTGTTTGACGCAGCTCTCTAGAACAAGCCGTCATTGCATCTATGCTGCATCTCTTTAACGGCCGCACCAGAGCCGACTTGAACCGTATAAGGCCCGTGATCTCTTGACCAGTCCTGTCCTGCAAACCGTTGCCCTTGCCTGTGAGCGAGACCTTCGGCTGCTCTTCGAAAATCTCGAATTGAGACTGGCCAGTGGCGAAATGTTGCAGATCAGCGGCCCCAACGGCAGTGGCAAGACCAGCCTTTTACGTCTGTTATGCGGTTTGATGCACCCGACCGCCGGTCAAGTATTGCTAAACGGCCAGCCATTGCATGAGCAGCGCAGTGAACTGGCGCGCAACCTGTTGTGGATCGGCCACGCTGCCGGCATCAAAGACCTGCTGACCCCCGAGGAAAACCTCAGTTGGCTCTGCGCGTTGCATCAACCGGCCTCCCATGAGGCGATCTGGCAGGCGCTGGAGGCTGTGGGGCTACGCGGTTTCGAGGATGTTCCCTGCCACACCCTGTCGGCCGGCCAGCAACGTCGCGTGGCCTTGGCGCGGTTATACCTGGACAGCCCGCCGCTGTGGATCCTCGATGAGCCGTTCACCGCGCTCGACAAACAAGGCGTGGCGCAACTTGAAGAACACTTGGCTGCGCATTGCGAGCGGGGCGGCATGGTGGTCCTGACCACTCACCACACGCTGACCAGGATGCCGGCCGGCTATCGCGATATTGATTTGGGGAATTGGGCCGTATGAGTGTTTTCGGCCTGTTGGTCGCCCGCGAGGCCCGTTTGCTGTTTCGCCGTCCTGCCGAATTGGCGAATCCGCTGGTGTTCTTCGCCATCGTTGTCTCTTTGTTCCCGTTGGCGGTCGGTGCCGGGCCTCAATTGTTGCAAACCTTGTCCCCGGGGTTGGTCTGGGTGGCAGCACTTTTATCGGTCTTGCTCTCGCTGGACGGGCTCTTCCGCAGTGATTTCGAAGACGGATCGCTTGAGCAGTGGGTCCTTTCGCCGCACCCCCTGCCTATTCTGGTTTTGGCCAAGGTACTGGCACACTGGGCGTTTTCCGGCCTGGCGCTGGTTTTGCTCGCACCCTTGCTGGCGTTGATGCTCGGTTTGCCTGCCGCCTGTCTGCCGGTGTTGCTGCTTTCTTTATTGCTGGGTACACCGGTGCTGAGCCTGCTCGGTGCGGTGGGCGCGGCGTTGACGGTAGGATTGAAGCGCGGCGGCCTGTTGCTGGCGTTGCTGATTCTGCCGCTGTACATCCCGGTGTTGATTCTCGGCAGTGGCGCCTTGCAGGCGGCATTGCAGGGCATGGCGGCGACCGGTTATCTCTTGTGGCTTGGTAGCCTGACCGCCCTGGCGATAACCCTGACACCTTTTGCAATAGCTGCTGGCCTGAAGATCAGCGTCGGCGAATAATGAGGTCTGATCAAATTTTGATCAGTAAAGACCCTTCGCTGCTCGTGATGACGAACAGCAACCGTGATGGAAACAGCAATGAACTGGACCTGGTTTCATAAGCTCGGCTCACCCAAATGGTTTTACGGTATCAGTGGCAAACTGTTGCCATGGCTGAGCGTCGCGGCGTTGCTGCTGATCAGCATCGGTGTGGTTTGGGGGTTGGCCTTCGCGCCGCCGGACTACCAGCAAGGCAACAGCTTTCGGATCATCTATATCCACGTCCCGGCCGCCATGTTGGCGCAGTCCATCTACGTGATGCTGGCCGTGTGCGGCATCGTCGGGCTGGTCTGGAAGATGAAGCTGGCCGACGTCGCCCTGCAATGCGCCGCGCCGATCGGTGCCTGGATGACCGCCGTGGCGCTGGTCACCGGCGCGATCTGGGGCAAACCGACCTGGGGTTCGTGGTGGGTCTGGGATGCGCGACTTACGTCCATGCTTATTCTGCTGTTTCTGTACTTCGGTCTTATTGCGCTAGGCAACGCCATCAGCAATCGTGACAGTGCGGCCAAAGCCTGTGCGGTGTTGGCGATCGTCGGCGTGATCAACATCCCGATCATCAAATACTCGGTGGAGTGGTGGAACACCCTGCACCAGGGCGCGACCTTCACCCTCACCGAAAAACCGGCGATGCCCGCCGAGATGTGGCTGCCACTGCTGCTGACAGCGCTGGGCTTCTACTGTTTCTTCGGCGCGGTGCTGTTGCTGCGCATGCGCCTTGAAGTGCTCAAGCGCGAAGCCCGGGCGAGCTGGGTGAAAACCGAAGTGCAGAACAGTCTGGAGGTCGCTCGATGAGTTTCGCTTCATTCGGCGACTTTCTCGCCATGGGCCATCACGGCCTGTATGTCTGGTCAGCCTATGGCATAAGCCTTGCGGTGCTGGCCCTCAACGTGGCGGCGCCGATCCTGGCCCGCAAGCGGTATCTGCAACAAGAGGCGCGTCGTCTGCGCCGGGAGAACGGCAAGTGAATCCCCTGCGTAAAAAGCGTCTTATCATCATTTTCGCGATCCTGGTCGGTGTCGGCGCTGCCGTCGGCCTGGCCTTGAGCGCCTTGAAGCAGAACATCAATCTGTTTTACACCCCGACCCAGATCGCCAACGGCGAAGCGCCGCAAGACACGCGCATTCGTGCGGGCGGCATGGTCGAGAAAGGTTCGCTGCAACGTTCCGGCGATTCCCTGGACGTGAAATTCATCGTCACCGACTTCAACAAATCCGTGACCATCAGTTATCGCGGCATCCTGCCGGATCTGTTCCGCGAAGGGCAGGGCATCGTTGCTCTCGGCAAACTCAACGCTGACGGCGTGGTGGTGGCCGACGAAGTGCTGGCCAAGCACGATGAAAAGTACATGCCGCCGGAAGTGACCAAGGCTCTGAAAGACAGCGGTCAATCTGCTCCAACGCCCGCGAAGGAGGGTTGATCGATGACGTCCGGAATCTTTATCCCTGTGCTTTTTATACCAGAGCTGGGCCACCTGGCCATGATCCTCGCGCTGTGTTTCGCGCTGGTGCAGGCCGTGGTGCCATTGCTCGGTGCCTGGCGGGGCGATCGTTTGTGGATGAGCCTGGCCCAGCCGGCCGCGTGGGGGCAGTTCGCGTTTCTGCTGTTCGCGTTCGGTTGCCTGACTTACGCGTTCATGGCGGACGACTTCTCCGTCGCTTACGTGGCCAGCAACTCCAACAGCGCCTTGCCGTGGTACTACAAATTCAGCGCCGTCTGGGGCGCGCATGAAGGTTCGTTGCTGCTGTGGGCGCTGATCCTCGGCGGTTGGACCTTCGCGGTGTCGGTGTTCTCCCGGCAATTGCCGCAAGTGATGCTGGCTCGCGTATTGGCAGTGATGGGCATGATCAGCACCGGCTTCCTGCTGTTCCTGATCCTGACGTCCAATCCGTTCGCCCGAATCCTGCCGCAGATGCCGACGGATGGGCGCGACCTCAACCCACTGCTGCAAGACATCGGCCTGATCGTTCACCCGCCGATGCTGTACATGGGCTATGTCGGTTTCTCCGTGGCCTTCGCTTTTGCTATCGCCGCACTGCTGGGCGGTCGTCTTGATGCGGCGTGGGCGCGTTGGTCGCGTCCGTGGACCATCGTCGCCTGGGCCTTCCTCGGTATCGGTATTACGTTGGGCTCCTGGTGGGCCTATTACGAACTCGGCTGGGGCGGTTGGTGGTTCTGGGATCCGGTCGAAAACGCATCCTTCATGCCTTGGCTGGTGGGCACGGCACTGATTCACTCGTTGGCGGTCACGGAAAAACGCGGCGTGTTCAAGAGCTGGACGGTGTTGTTGGCTATCGCCGCGTTCTCGTTGAGTTTGCTCGGGACCTTCCTCGTGCGTTCCGGTGTGCTGACTTCAGTTCACGCCTTTGCGTCGGATCCTGAACGCGGCGTGTTCATCCTGATCTTCCTGCTGTTTGTGGTCGGTGGTTCGCTGACGCTGTTCGCTCTGCGCGCTCCGGTGGTCAAGAGCCACGTCGGCTTCAACCTCTGGTCCCGGGAAACCCTGCTGCTGGGCAATAACCTGGTGCTGGTGGTGGCCGCTTCGATGATCCTGCTCGGCACCTTGTATCCATTGATCCTCGACGCGATGACCGGCGCCAAGCTGTCGGTGGGCCCACCGTACTTCAACGCGCTGTTCATTCCGTTGATGGCGTTGCTGATGGTGGTGATGGCGGTCGGCATGCTGGTGCGCTGGAAAGACACCCCGGTCAAATGGCTCGTAAGCATGTTGACCCCGGTGCTGCTTGGCAGCGCTGCGCTGGCCGTGGTGGCCGGCGTCGCTTACGGCGATTTCAACTGGGCGGTGCTGGCGACCTTCATGCTGGCTGCCTGGGTATTGCTGGCCGGTGTGCGGGATATCTTCGACAAGACCCGTCACAAAGGCCTGATCAAAGGTCTGCCAACCCTGACCCGCAGCTATTGGGGCATGCAAGTCGCGCATTTGGGCATTGCCGTGTGCGCGCTGGGTGTCGTGTTGTCGAGCCAGAACAGTGCCGAGCGTGATCTGCGCCTGGCGCCGGGTGAGTCCATGAGCCTGGCCGGTTATCAATTTGTGTTCGAAGGCGCCAAACACTTCGAAGGGCCGAACTTCACGTCCGACAAGGGCACCATCCGGGTGATCCGCGATGGCAAGGAAATCAGCGTGCTGCACCCGGAAAAACGCCTGTACACCGTGCAGAACTCGGTGATGACCGAAGCCGGGATCGACGCCGGTTTCACCCGTGATCTTTACGTCGCACTGGGCGAACCGCTGGGCGAGGGCGCCTGGGCGGTCCGCGTGCACGTCAAACCGTTCGTGCGCTGGATCTGGTTTGGTGGGTTGCTCACCGGTCTCGGCGGGTTGCTGGCGGCGCTGGATCGCCGTTATCGGGTCAAGGTGAAAAGCCGCGTGCGTGAAGCGCTCGGCATGACGGGAGCCACCGCATGAGACGTTGGTTGATGCTGTTGCCACTGGCGATTTTTCTGGTGGTCGCTGTTTTTCTGTATCGGGGTCTGTACCTGAACCCGGCCGAGCTGCCTTCGGCAATGATCAACAAACCGTTCCCGGAGTTTTCGTTGCCGTCGGTGCAGGGTGACAAAACCCTGACCAAAGCGGACCTTCTGGGTAAACCGGCATTGGTCAACGTCTGGGGCACCTGGTGCATTTCCTGCCGGGTCGAGCACCCGGTGCTGAACAAACTGGCCGGGCAGGGCGTGGTGATCTACGGCGTCAACTACAAGGACGTCAACGCCGATGCCTTGAAGTGGCTGGCCGAGTTCCACAACCCGTATCAACTGGACATCCGTGACGATGCCGGCACCCTGGGCCTGAACCTCGGCGTATACGGCGCTCCGGAAACCTTCTTCATCGACGCCAAGGGTATCATCCGCGACAAATTCGTCGGCGTGATTGACGAACAAGTCTGGCGTGAAAAACTGGCGGCCAAGTATCAGGCGCTGGTCGATGAGGCCAAACCATGAAGCGCTGGATTGCCGCCGCCGTGCTGGGGTTGAGCATGGCTGGTGTGGCCCACGCGGCCATCGACACCTATGAGTTCGCCAAAGAAGGCGACCGTGAGCGTTTTCGTGAGCTGACCAAAGAGCTGCGTTGCCCCAAGTGCCAGAATCAGGACATCGCCGATTCCAACGCACCGATCGCCGCCGACCTGCGCAAAGAGATTTTCCGCATGCTCGGCGAGGGCAAGGACAACCAGCAAATCATCGATTTCATGGTCGACCGCTACGGTGATTTCGTCCGCTACAAACCTGCTCTCAACGCCAAAACCGCACTGCTCTGGTTCGGCCCCGCCGGCCTGCTGCTGGGCGGTTTTGTGGTCATCGCCGTGATCGTCCGCCGTCGTCGCGTGCAACGCACTGACAGCCCGGACACGCTTTCTGCCGAGGAGCGCGAGCGCCTCGACCACCTGTTGGATAAAACCAAGAATGATTGATTTCTGGCTCGCTGCAGGCCTGCTGCTCCTGGTTGCCCTGAGTTTTCTGCTGATCCCCGTTCTGCGTGGTCGCCGCGCTCAGCTTGAGGAGGACCGCACGGCATTGAACGTTGCGCTTTATCAGGAGCGCGTGGCTGAGTTGCAGACTCAGCAGGAAGAGGGCGTGCTCAACGCCGAACAAATGGACACCGGCCGCGCCGAAGCCGCCCGTGAACTGCTCGCCGACACCGAAGGCGTCGAGGCGCCGCAAGTGTCGCGTCTGGGCAAGCCATTGCCATTGCTGGCGGCGATTCTGGTGCCAGTGCTGGGCCTTGGGCTGTACCTGCATTTCGGCGCCAGCGATAAAGTCGAGCTGACCCGCGAATTCGCCCAGGCTCCGCAGTCGATGGAAGAGATGACCCGTCGCCTGGAACGTGCGGTTGCCGCCCAACCGGATTCGGCCGAAGGCCTGTACTTCCTCGGCCGCACCTACATGGCTCAGGACCGTCCGGGCGACGCGGCGAAGATCTTCGAACGCACCGTGGCCCTGGCTGGTCGTCAGCCGGAACTGCTCGGGCAATGGGCCCAGGCGCAATATTTCGCCGACGGCAAGAAGTGGTCGGATAAGGTCCAGGCCCTGACCGACGAAGCGCTGAAAGCTGACCCGAAAGAAGTCACCAGCCTCGGTCTGCTGGGCATCGCGGCCTTTGAAAGTGAGCGTTACCAGGACGCCATCGACTACTGGAATCGCCTGCTGGCGCAACTGCCGTCGGATGATAAATCCCGCATCGCGCTGCAAGGCGGCATTACTCGGGCCGCCGAGAAGCTCGAAGCCAGCGGTGGCAAGGTTGCCCAGGCGCCTGCGGCCAAAGCTGCAGCACTGCTCAAAGTGCATGTCGATCTGGCGCCAGAGCTCAAAGCCAAGGTCCAGCCGGGTGACAGCGTGTTTATCTTCGCCCGCGCCATCTCCGGCCCGCCCGCACCGCTGGCCGCCAAGCGTCTGACCGTCGCCGACTTGCCGGCAACCGTCGAACTGGGTGATGCCGATGCGATGATGCCGCAGTTGAAACTGTCGAACTTCCCTGAAGTCCAACTGGTTGCGCGCATCTCCCGCGCCGGCCAACCGACTGCCGGCGAATGGATCGGTCGCAGCCAACCCTTGGCCACCAGCACCACTGCGCAACAAAAACTGATCATCGACAGCCCGGATAAATAACAGGAAGCACCACCATGACCGCCATCGCTCGTATCACTCTCCTCAGTATGGTTTTGGGGTTAAGCGCCTGTGCGGTCCAGCAGCCCGAGCCCACACGGCTGCCGCCAATCCCGCCTTCGCAACCGAGTACCAAGCCGGCTCCGCCGACGGTACCGAGCAAACCGAGTACCCCGGTCAAACCCTCCAAGCCGATGCCACGCACCTCCGCCAGCTTTGCCCCGCCACCGGGGGGCAATAGCCATTGGGACGCGAAACTCGGCGTTTACGTCCTCGATGATCAGACCAACACCTTCTACCGCCAACGCACCTACTACCGCTGGAACAACGGCTGGAGCCGCTCGATCAGCCCCAACGGGCCGTGGGAAGAGACGAATATCCATGGCGTGCCGAGTGGGTTGGGCAGGCAATTCGGGCAGTGAATGGAAACGGCGATCTGAGGATCGCCGTTTTGCTTTTTGGGGGCTGAAAAGATCGCAGGCTTCGCCAGCTCCTACAGGATCGCGTACGACGATGAACGGCGGGTGTACGCGGTTAATGTAGGAGCTGGCGAAGCCTGCGATCTTTTGATCTTGATTGAGCGATTCAACTGCAGTGCCAGGAATTCAAATCAACACCCTGTAAAACAACCGAGCGTCGTGATCCGGATTTTTGTGCTTGAGTAAAAGTAACTCTAGGGTTATTTTTGTTTGGGCCGGAGCAAGGAGGCTGGTGGTGCAGAGCAGGTTATTGATCAAGGAACTGATAGAGGCGGGCTGGGCACTGGACCGGGTCACCGGCAGTCATCACATCTTCACTCACCGTTACAACCCTTACACGATACCCGTCCCTCATCCGAAGAAGGATTTGCCGGTCGGGACGGTTAAAAGCATCAGGAGGCGAGCCGGGCTTTATTACCCGGAAGTCAGTTTGGCAGGAGATCCATAATGCAATACCCAATCTGTATCGAGTGGGGCGACGAGAACACCGCCATCGGTATTCAGATCCCCGATATTCCGGGTGCCGTTACGGCCGGGGATACGTTTGAAGATGCTTACAACGCGGCGGTCGAAATTGCCCACATCATGCTGCAGGAGATCATGGCAGACGGGGAGTCAATTCCGATGCCGACCTCAGCGGCGGCGCACCGCGAGAATCCGGAATTTGCCGAGATGGGTTGGGGGATGCTGGAACTCGACATCTCGCCGTATCTGGGCAAGACCGAGAAGGTCAACGTGACGCTGCCTGGCTACGTGATCCAGCGCATTGACCGTTATGTGCGAGAGCACAATGTCAAAAGCCGCTCCTCCTTTCTCGCGGATGCAGCAATGGAGAAACTGGTTCGGCCCTGAGTGGTATCAGTCGAATCGCCTTCGCGGGCAAGCCTCGCTCCTACAGGTCTTACACCAACCCTGCAGGAGCGAGGCTTGCCCGCGAAGCTTTTAGGTCTTTAAGCCGTCGCCAACGAATGCCTCTGCGAAGCACTCAAAAACCGCAACAACGCCAACAACGGAAACGCACTACCCACAATCACGACCCACAACCAGCCGCCATGCTCATACACCGCGCTGGCCACCGAAGAACCAAACGCACCGCCGATAAAAATGCTCGTCATGTACAGCGCATTCAGACGGCCGCGGCTTTTAGCGTCGAGGGTATAGACCGCTCGTTGGCCGAGGACCATGGTCATTTGCACGCAGAAATCCAGCACGATCCCCGTCACCGCCAGGCCGATAACGCTGTAGGCCGGGTGGATGAAGGCGGGCAGGAAGCTCAGGCTGGCGAATAGCAGGGCCAGCAGCGAGGCGATGCGGGTATGGCCGGCATCGGCCAGTCGACCGGCGATGGGTGCAGCAATCGCGCCGATGGCGCCGACCAGGGCGAAGATCGCGATCTGGGTTTGCGACAAGCCATGATTACGCGACAGTTCCAGCGGTACTGCAGTCCAGAACAGGCTGAAGGTGGCGAACATGCAGGCTTGATAAAACGCCCGTTGACGCAACACCGGCTGCTGACGCAACAGCGTCCAGAGCGAACCCAACAACTGGCCATAAGAAGCGTTGTGATCAGGTTGGCGCTTGGGGATGGTCAGGGCCAGAACGATGCTGATCGCCGCCATCAATACTGCGGCGATGACGAACATCGCGCGCCAGCCGAAGTGGTCGGCTACTACGCTGGACACCGGTCGAGCCAGCAGAATCCCCAGCAGCAAACCACCCATGATGCCGCCGACCACGCGGCCACGCGATTCTTCCGGCGCCAGGTGGGCGGCCAGTGGAATCAGGATCTGCACCGATACCGAGCTGAACCCCACCAGCAACGAGATCAGCAGAAATACGTTCGGCTGATCGGTGAACGCCGCCCCGAGCAAACTGGCAATCGCCACCACGGTGGTGATGATCATCAAGCGGCGGTTTTCCAGCAGATCACCCAATGGCACCAGGAAGAACAGACCCAGCGCATAACCAATCTGCGTCAGCGAAACGATCAGGCTGGCCATGGTGTCGGTCAGGCCGATGTCCGGCGCGATCAGGCCGATGATCGGCTGGGCGTAGTAAATGTTGGCCACGATGGCGCCGCAGCAGAAGGCGAAGAGCAGCACCATGCCTCGGGTCATTGTCGCGGCACCGAGGGGCACCTGAGTCACTGGGTTCATAACGTGTCTCGCTGAACAAGAAAGGAATGCAGGGAAGGCTAATCGGCGGGCTAGAGCGGCGGAAGAGGGAATAGAGTGATAGTAATCATGCTTCTGAGGCATGATTGAGAGAGGCCGTTCATTTGAACCTTTGCACCGGCGGTCCCGATCGTTGCGCCCGATGATACATACACTTACATCTTGTTCGATAGCGTGCTTATGTTTTCTCTCGCCAAGGAGGAGGGTGTCACACCGACGATGTAATGGCATCACGCAACCCCTGTAGGAGCTGCCGAAGGCTGCGATCTTTTGATCCTGATCCTTTTCGAAGCACTGAAGATCAAGATCAAAAGATCGCAGCCTGCGGCAGCTCCTACGCTAGATCGCAGTCCAGCGCTCACAAAAAAAGGCGACCTTCGCAGGTCGCCTTTTTCATTGCAGCTCAGGAATTACTGACCGCTGTAAATCTGATCAAAAACCCCACCATCATTGAAGTGAGTCTTCTGCACCGTGCGCCAGTCACCAAAGGTCTTCTCCACCGAGAGGAAATCAACCTTCGGGAAGCGATCGGTGTACTTGGCCAATATCGCCGGATCGCGTGGACGCAGGTAGTTGGCAGCTGCAATTTCCTGACCTTGCGGCGACCACAGGTACTTCAAATATTCCTCAGCGGCAGCGCGAGTGCCTTTCTTCTCGACCACTTTGTCGACCACGGACACTGGCGGTTCAGCTTCAGCGGAAACGCTTGGGTAGATCACTTCAAACTGATCACGACCAAACTCACGCGCAATCATTTCCGCTTCGTTTTCGAAGGTCACCAGCACGTCGCCGATCTGGTTCGTCATGAACGTGGTGGTCGCTGCACGGCCGCCGGTATCCAGCACCGGTGCTTGTTTGAACAGTTTGCCGACGAAGGCTTTTGCCGTGCTTTCGTCACCGCCATTTTTCAGCACATAGCCCCAGGCCGAGAGGTAGGTGTAGCGGCCGTTGCCCGAGGTTTTCGGGTTGGGGACGATCACTTGCACGCCGTCCTTGAGCAGGTCAGGCCAGTCTTTCAGGGCTTTCGGGTTGCCTTTGCGCACGATGAACACGGTGGCCGAGGTGAACGGCGCGCTGTTGTTTGGCAGGCGCGTGACCCAGTTGTCCGGAACCAGTTTGCCGTTGTCCGCGAGGGCGTTGATGTCGGTGGCCATGTTCATGGTAATGACATCAGCCGGCAGGCCATCAATTACCGAACGCGCCTGTTTGCTGGAACCACCGAAGGACATCTGCAGCGTGATGTTTTCGTTGTGCTCGGCTTGCCAGTGTTTCTGGAAGGCAGCGTTGTAGTCCTTGTAGAAATCTCGCATCACGTCGTAGGAAACGTTAAGCAGGGTCGGTGCAGCCTGAGCCACGCTACCCAAGGCCAGGCCAGCGGCCAGAAGTGAGGCGCCAAAGAGTTTTTTCACTGCGCATTCCTTGTTTGATCAAACATGTTCTATGGAGAGTGTTGGCAATTTGCCAGCGACTATAGCCGGGCTCGCATAGTCCTTTAAAGATTAAAAAGCACTTTGCTTATTCCAGTTTTTTGAACAGGGCATTGCCGCAACGGGAGCAAAATGCTGCGCCGTGTTCATGACTGTTTTTCTTGCAGGTCGGGCAATCGTGTTGCAGTTGTTCACCGCGCATGGCATTGGCCAGTTCCGCGGTAAAAATCCCCGTCGGGACGGCGATGATCGAGTAACCGGTGATCATCACCAGCGACGAAATCACCTGACCCAACGGCGTCTTGGGCACGATGTCGCCAAAGCCCACGGTGGTCAGCGTGACGATAGCCCAATAGATGCCTTTGGGGATGCTGGTGAAGCCGTGTTCCGGGCCTTCGATCACGTACATCAGAGTGCCGAACACCGTCACCAGGGTGCTGACGCTGAGCAGAAACACCACGATTTTCTGCTTGCTGCCGCGCAGCGCCGTCATCAAATAGTTGGCTTGCTTCAGATACGGGCTGAGCTTGAGCACGCGGAAAATCCGCAGCATCCGAATGATCCGGATAATCAGCAGGTACTGCGCATCGCTGTAATACAGCGCGAGAATACCGGGCACGATCGCCAGTAAATCCACCAGCCCATAGAAGCTGAATGCGTAGCGCAACGGCTTGGGCGAGCAGTACAGGCGCAGGCCGTACTCGATGGCGAAAACGACGGTGAAGCCCCATTCAATGTACGCCAGTATGTCGGCGTAGTTCTGGTGAACGCTGTCGATACTGTCCAGAATCACGATCACCAGGCTGGCGAGGATGATCAACAGCAGAATGCTGTCGAAGCGGCGACCGGCCGGGGTATCGGATTGGAAGATGATGACGTAAAGGTCTTCACGCCAGTTTTTATTGCTGTCCATGGAAAACGCCTGAACCAAGAATCAGCGCAGCCTAGGGTGATTCTCCCCGGTAGTGCAAGGCGCGCTGTCTATGGCGGCCTGACGCAGCACCCGAATGCCTGCGCGAATCAGCCAGCAGGCGAGGATGAAAGGCGCGGTCAACGTGGCCAGGCCGAGTGCGGCGAACCCCGGTGTGAGCAACACCGCCAGCAGGATTGCCAACAATGGCAGCCAAGGCTGGCGACGATTCTGGCTGAAGGCGAGGGCGGCGAGCACGGCGTTGTAACCGCTCAAACCCTGCAGGGCGGTTAATGTTTCGTGCTGCAGTAGGGCGAGTCCGAGGCCGGCAACGGAGCCGAGCAGCGCCCAGAGGAAGGCGCGACGGTCAGCGATCAGCAAACCCGTGGCAATCAGAGCACCGGCCAGCGGATGACCGAGAAATAGCACCTGACCGAGTCCCTTCAATGACGCGGCGAGCAGGTTGAGTGTGGTCATTTCGATCAGCGGGGCGGGTTGCTGGGGTGCGGCAAACGACAGCAACAACCAACTCATCCCGACGAAGGGCGCGGTATAGGCGGGAAGGCAATGATGATCGCGCGAATGCTTGAGCCATTGCTGAGTGAGCATCGCGCTCAGGCCCCCAGCGGCAATGATCAGCGGTGGCAACAGCGCTGACCATGGGAAATAAAGGCTCAGCAGCAGGCCGAGCAGAATACCGTTGTAGCTGAACAGCCCGGCCTGACGATCAGCCTTGGTGTACCCACGACGTTGCGCGGTGAGCAACCCGGCGACCCCTCCCAGCAACGCACCGCCGAGCAAGGCCGGCGCGCTGAACAGAATCGCCAACAGACACAGCAAACCGCACAGCGGATGGCGCTGGAGAAAAATCTGGCTGAAGCCGTTGAGCAGGGCAGTGGCCCAGTCGGGGCAGTGGGTGTTGAAGTGGTTGGCGGGCATGATGAGGTCTGTGTGTCAGAGGAACCGTGTAATCGTTCTTCGCGGGCAAGCCTCGCTCCTACAGGAATGCGCTGTCCCTGTAGGAGCGAGGCTTGCCCGCGAAGAGGCCGGTACAGACGCTAAATCATGTGGCGAGGGGGCTTGCCCCCGTTGGGCTGCGGAGCGGCCCCAAATCAGCGAATGCGGTTTTTTATCGAAACCGTCATACCGAATCTACGACTGCTACGCAGCCGAACGGGGGCAAGCCTCCTCGCCACAAAAGCTGTCTTTAAATCAATGTCTCAATGCGCAACGAATTGGTCGACCCCGGCTGCCCAAATGGCACACCCGCCGTGATCAACAACGTATCCCCCCGCTGAGCCATCCCCTGTGCCTGGGCAATCTCCAACGCCGTCGAGCACACTTCATCCACCTGGCGCAGCCGATCGTTGACCACCGAATGCACGCCCCACGCCACCGTCAAACGCCGCGCTGTTTGCAAATTCGGCGTCAGGTTGAGGATCGGCACCGTCGGCCGTTCCCGCGCCGCCCGCAGACTCGACGTGCCAGACTCGCTGTAGTTCACCAGCACCGCCACCGGCAGCACATTGCTGATACGGCGAATCGCGCAGCTGATCGCGTCCGACACCGTGGCCTCGGCTTTCGGTCGGCTTACGTCCAGTTGGGCCTGATAGTCCGGGCCGTTTTCCACCTGACGGATGATCTTGCTCATCATCTGCACGGCTTCCAGCGGGTATTCGCCGGACGCGGTTTCCGCCGACAACATCACCGCATCCGCACCTTCGGCCACCGCGTTGGCGACGTCAGTGACTTCGGCGCGGGTCGGGGCGGGGGAGAAGCGCATCGACTCCAGCATCTGCGTCGCCACCACCACCGGTTTGCCGAGTTGGCGGCAGGTACTGATGATGTTTTTCTGAATCTGCGGCACGCTTTCGGCCGGAACTTCCACGCCCAGGTCACCGCGAGCGACCATGATCGCATCGCTCAATTCGGCGATTTCCCGCAGTTGAGTCACGGCCGATGGCTTCTCGATCTTCGCCATCAAATACGCCTTGTCGCCGATCAGTGCGCGAGCTTCGCGAATGTCTTCCGGGCGTTGCACGAACGACAGCGCAACCCAATCCACCCCCAGCTCCAGACCGAAGCTCAAGTCGCGACGATCCTTGGCAGTCAACGGGCTCAGATCCAGCACCGCTTGCGGCACGTTGACGCCTTTGCGATCCGACAGCTCGCCGCCATTGAGCACCGTGGTGTCGATGGCGTCGGCGTATTTGGTCACCACTCGCAGGCGCAGCTTGCCGTCGTCCAGCAGCAGGTCCATGCCGGGCTCCAGCGCTGCGATGATTTCCGGGTGAGGCAGGTTGACCCGGCGCTCATCGCCCGGCGTCGGGTCCAGGTCCAGACGCAAGGCCTGACCGCGATACAGCTGCACTTTGCCTTGGGCGAATTTGCCGACCCGCAATTTCGGGCCTTGCAGGTCCATCAGAATTCCCAGCGGGTAATTCAGCTGGCGCTCGACTTCACGAATCCACTGATAACGCTGGGCGTGGTCGGCGTGATCGCCGTGGCTGAAGTTCAGGCGAAAGATATTGACCCCGGCCTGCACCAGCTCACGGATGTCGTCGATTCCGTTGGTGGCCGGACCAAGGGTGGCGAGGATTTTGACCTTCTTATTAGGCGTCATGTTTAGGGCTCTCGAGAATCAGAATGGCGCGGAAGTCGTTGACGTTGGTGCGGGTCGGCTCGGTGACGATCAGCGCATCCAGCGCGGCGAAATAGCCGTAGCCATTGTTGTTGTCCAACTCATCGCTGGCGCTCAGGCCGAGGGCGGCGGCGCGGGCGTAACTGCCGGGGGTCATGATGGCGCCGGCGTTGT
This sequence comes from Pseudomonas sp. JV414, assembly GCF_032424305.1. Taxonomy (NCBI): domain Bacteria; kingdom Pseudomonadati; phylum Pseudomonadota; class Gammaproteobacteria; order Pseudomonadales; family Pseudomonadaceae; genus Pseudomonas; species Pseudomonas sp. JV414. The sequence continues at coordinate 74,464 of NZ_VYKC01000022.1, forward strand.
CTTCGGAGCCGTCGATCCCGTCGGTGTCACCGGCCAGCGCATAGACGCCGGGCAGGCCTTTGAGGCTGTCGGTGAGGCTCAGCAGGAATTCGGCGTTGCGCCCGCCACGGCCATTGCCGCGCACGGTGACGGTGGTTTCGCCGCCGGACAGAATCACGCACGGCGCTGCCAGCGGCTGGCCGTGCTGGACGATCTGCCGCGCAATACCGGCGTGGACCTTCGCCACGTCCCGGGATTCGCCTTCCAGATCGCCGAGAATCAACGGGCTGAAACCGGCCTGACGGGCTTTCACCGCTGCCGCTTCCAGCGATTGCTGTGGGCGGGCGATCAACTGGAAATGACTGTGGGCCAGGCTCGGATCGCCGGGTTTGACCGTTTCCGATTCCGGGCTTTGCAGCCAGTTGCGCACCGAGGCCGGGATTTCGATGCCATAACGTTTGAGGATCGCCAGCGCTTCGGCCGAGGTGCTCGGGTCGGCCACGGTGGGGCCGGACGCGATGACCGTGGCGAGGTCGCCCGGTACATCGGAAATCGCATAGGTATAAACCGTGGCCGGCCAGCAGGCTTTGCCCAGACGACCGCCCTTGATCGCCGAGAGGTGCTTGCGCACGCAATTCATCTCGCCGATGGTCGCGCCGGATTTGAGCAGGGCTTTGTTGATTGATTGCTTGTCGGCCAGGGTGATGCCGGCGGCAGGCAAGGCGAGCAGGGCAGAGCCACCGCCAGACAGCAGGAAGATCACGCGGTCGTCTTCGCTCAGGTCGCTGACCAGTTCCAGCACCCGTTTCGCGACAGCCAGACCGGCAGCATCCGGTACCGGGTGAGCGGCTTCGACCACTTCGATTTTTTCGCATGGGGCGCCGTGGCCGTAACGGGTCACCACCAGGCCGGACACTTCGCCCTGCCAGCAGCGCTCGACCACCTGGGCCATGGCGGCTGCGGCTTTACCGGCGCCGATGACGATCACCCGACCGCTGCGATCTTTGGGCAAATGGGCTTCGAGAACTTGCTGCGGATGGGCCGCGTCGATGGCTGTGGCAAACAGCTCGCGCAGCAGTTGTTGCGGATCGACCGACATGGCGGGCTCCCGGAATTCTTGTTATTGGGATAAAGCGAAAGCAGGTGTTGCGACGCGGTCCTGTGGGAGCTGGCTTGCCTGCGATTCAGGCGACGCGGTCTTTCAGGTAGACCGAGTCGATGCCATCGCAGGCAAGCCAGCTCCCACAGGAACCGAGCCAGTTTCAGATCGGTGTTATTTATCGCGAATCGAGAAGTTCGCCATGTGTTCCAGGCCTTTGATCAGCGCCGAGTGGTCCCAGTTGCTGCCACCGATAGCCGCGCAGGTGCTGAACACTTGCTGGGTATTGGCGGTGTTCGGCAGGTTGATGCCCAGTTCGCGAGCGCCGGCCAGGGCCAGATTCAGATCCTTCTGGTGCAGGCTGATGCGGAAACCCGGATCGAAGGTGCCCTTGATCATGCGTTCGCCGTGAACCTCAAGGATCTTCGATGATGCGAAACCGCCCATCAGCGCTTCACGCACCTTGGCTGGATCGGCACCGTTTTTCGAGGCGAACAGCAGCGCTTCGGCCACAGCCTGGATGTTCAGGGCGACGATGATTTGGTTCGCCACTTTCGCGGTTTGACCGTCGCCGTTGCCACCGACCAGGGTGATGTTCTTGCCCATGGCCTGGAACAGCGGCAGGGCGCGTTCGAACGCATCGGCATCGCCACCGACCATGATGCTCAAGGTCGCAGCCTTGGCACCGACTTCACCGCCGGAAACCGGCGCGTCGAGGTATTGAGCGCCTTTCTCGTTGATCTTGGCAGCGAAGGCTTTGGTGGCGGTCGGCGAGATCGAGCTCATGTCGATCACGATTTTGCCCTTGCTCACGCCCGCTGCAACGCCGTCGGCGCGGAACAGCACGTCATCGACCTGCGGGGTATCCGGGACCATGACGATGATGAATTCGGCTTCCTGGGCCACTTCTTTCGGGTTTGCCAGGGCGATGGCGCCAGCGGCGACCAGATCGGCAGGGGCTGGGTCGTGGTGCGCCGACAGGAACAGGCTGTGACCGGCTTTCTGCAGGTTCAACGCCATTGGGTGGCCCATGATGCCGGTGCCGATAAATCCGATTTTAGCCATGAGAAAATCCTCTTGTTTTTGTAGCTGCTTCAAGCAAATAGGGCAGCGCTTTTGGTGGGAGCGGGCTTGCTCGCGAAGAGGTCATAACATTCAACATCTATGTGACTGTTACACCGCTTTCGCGAGCAAGCCCGCTCCCACAGGTTTTGCGTCAAATCGCGTTATGGGTTTTCAACCAGCCAAGACCCGCTTCGGTTGTGGTCAGCGGCTTGTATTCACAGCCAACCCAACCTTGATAACCGATGCGGTCCAGGTGTTCGAACAGGAAGCGGTAATTGATTTCACCGGTGCCCGGTTCGTTGCGCCCTGGGTTGTCGGCCAACTGGATGTGGTTGATCTCGCCCAAGTGCGCAGCCATGGTCCGGGCCAGGTCGCCCTCCATGATTTGCATGTGATAGATGTCGTATTGCAGGAACAGGTTGGCGCTGCCGACCTGCTCGCGAATCGACAGGGCTTGCGCCGTGTTGTTCAGGTAGAAGCCTGGGATGTCGCGGGTGTTGATCGCTTCCATCACCAGTTTGATGCCCACCGCTTGCAGCTTGTCGGCCGCGTACTTGAGGTTGGCGACAAAGGTCTTTTCCACGGTGGCATCGTCGACACCTTGTGGACGAATACCGGCCAGGCAGTTGATCTGGGTATTGCCCAGCACTTTCGCGTAAGCGATGGCCAGATCGACACCGGCGCGGAATTCTTCGACCCGATCCGGCAAGCACGCAATACCGCGCTCGCCCTTGGCCCAGTCACCGGCCGGCAGGTTGAACAGCACTTGGGTCAAGCCATTGGCATCGAGCTTGGCCTTGATTTCGGCGGAGCTGAAGTCGTAGGGAAACAGGTATTCGACACCACTGAAGCCGGCCTTGGCGGCAGCGTCGAAACGGGCAAGAAAATCCTGCTCGGTGAACAGCATGGACAGGTTGGCTGCGAAACGCGGCATGGTGGTCTCCCGTAAATTTGTGCAGTCCCCTGTGGGAGCGGGCTTGCTCGCGAAAGCGGTGTGTCAGGCGACATCAATGTTGGTTGTGCCGCCGCCTTCGCGAGCAAGCCCGCTCCCACATGGGGAACGATCATCAATCGAGCAACGAAATCGCCGTTGGCGCATCGTTGCCCACCAGCGCCAGGTCTTCGAATTCGTTGACGGCGTTGATCTCGGTGCCCATGGAAATGTTGGTCACGCGCTCCAGAATGATCTCGACGATCACCGGTACCTTGAACTCCTCGATCAGTTCCTGAGCCTTGCGCAGGGCAGGCTGGATCTGATCCGGTTCGAATACCCGCAGCGCCTTGCAACCCAGGCCTTCGGCGACAGCGACGTGGTCGACACCGTAACCGTTGAGTTCCGGAGCGTTGAGGTTGTCGAAGGACAGCTGTACGCAGTAGTCCATTTCGAAACCGCGCTGGGCCTGACGGATCAGCCCCAGGTACGAGTTGTTCACGACAACGTGGATGTACGGCAGCTTGAACTGCGCGCCCACCGCCAGTTCTTCGATCATGAACTGGAAGTCGTAGTCGCCCGAGAGCGCCACTACCTTGCGGGTCGGATCAGCCTTGACCACGCCGAGTGCTGCCGGAATGGTCCAGCCCAGCGGGCCAGCCTGACCGCAGTTGATCCAGTGACGCGGTTTGTAGACGTGCAGGAACTGTGCGCCGGCAATCTGCGACAGACCGATAGTGCTGACGTAGCAGGTGTCTTTACCGAACACCTGGTTCATCTCTTCGTAAACACGTTGCGGTTTGACCGGTACGTTGTCGAAGTGAGTCTTGCGCTGCAGGCTGGCTTTGCGTTGCTGGCAGTCTTGCAGCCAGGCGCTGCGGTTTTTCAGCTTGCCGGCGGCTTGCCACTCGCGAGCGACTTCGATGAACACGGTCAACGCGGCAGCGGCGTCGGACACGATGCCCAGGTCCGGGGTGAACACGCGGCCGATCTGAGTCGGCTCAATGTCGACGTGAATGAACTTGCGGCCTTCGGTGTAAACGTCGACCGAACCGGTGTGACGGTTAGCCCAACGGTTACCGACGCCCAGCACCACGTCCGACTTCAACATCGTGGCGTTGCCGTAACGGTGCGAGGTTTGCAGACCGACCATGCCAACCATCAGCGGGTGATCGTCCGGGATGGTGCCCCAGCCCATCAGGGTCGGGATCACTGGAATGCCGGTCAGCTCAGCAAACTCCACCAGCAACTCGCTGGCGTCGGCATTGATGATGCCGCCACCGGCCACCAACAGTGGGCGCTCCGCCTGATCAAGCATGGCCAGGGCCTTCTCGATTTGCACGCGGTTAGCGGTCGGCTTGGCCAGCGGCAGCGGCTCATAGGCGTCGATGTCGAATTCGATTTCAGCCATCTGCACGTCGAACGGCAGGTCAATCAGCACTGGGCCTGGGCGGCCGGAGCGCATTTCATAGAAGGCTTTCTGGAACGCGTAAGGCACTTGGCCTGGTTCCATAACGGTGGTCGACCACTTGGTGACCGGCTTGACTATGCTGGTGATATCGACGGCCTGGAAGTCTTCCTTGTGCATCCGGGCTCGCGGTGCCTGGCCGGTGATGCACAGGATCGGGATCGAGTCGGCCGAGGCGCTGTAGAGCCCGGTGACCATGTCGGTGCCGGCCGGGCCGGAGGTGCCGATGCACACGCCGATGTTGCCGGCCTTGGTGCGGGTGTAGCCCTCGGCCATGTGCGAGGCGCCTTCAACGTGGCGAGCGAGGACGTGATCGATGCCACCGACTTTCTGCAAGGCGGAGTACAGCGGGTTGATCGCGGCGCCCGGGATGCCAAAAGCGGTATCAACCCCTTCACGGCGCATCACCAGAACGGCGGCTTCGATTGCTCTCATTTTGCTCATGGTTTTGGTGCCTCTTACGTTTTGTAATTGTATACAAGTGGCTTTGCGCAGAGTGTATTCACGGCGGACGGCGCAGGTCAATCCATTTTCTCAAGCAGCTGTTTCATTCGTCGGAAGCCCGAAAGACTGTGGCTTTTCGTCGCATGTGGCGCTTTTCGATAATTATTGTATACAAAAAATAGTTCATTGTGTTCTATTTGTTGCATCGGATTGCGCAACAGAAAGCAATCCAACGGCTTTCCCAATAACAAAATGAGGACGGCACCATGAGCGCTTTAACCTTGAACGTTGCAGTCAACCTGGCCAATCAGGCCATCTCCGCGGGCCGTGCAATCTCTGCCGCGCCCTTGACCGTTGCCGTGCTGGACGCCGGCGGGCACTTGATAACGCTGCAACGCGAAGACGGCGCGAGCCTGTTGCGCCCGCAGATCGCCATCGGCAAAGCCTGGGGCGCGATCGCCCTGGGCAAGGGCTCACGCCTGCTGGCCCAAGACGCCCAACAACGCCCGGCCTTCTTCGCCGCGCTGAATAGCCTGGGGCAGGGCAGCGTCGTCCCGGTACCGGGCGGTGTTTTGATTCGGGATCAGGATGGGAGTGTGTTGGGAGCGGTGGGCATCAGCGGTGATTTGTCTGATGTTGATGAGCAATGTGCGATCAGGGCGATCGAGACGCAGGGGTTGAGGGCGGATGCGGGGGTGGCTGGTTGATTTTCAGCGTCTGATCGAATGTCATCGCGGGCAAGCCCGCTCCCACAGGTTCCTGCTGGTGAACACAAAATTTGTGAACAGCCTCGATCCTTGTAGGTGGACACAAAATTTTTGAATACCTTCGATCCTTGTGGGAGCGGGCTTGCCCGCGATGGCGGCCTCATGGACACATCTGGATAACGGACTGTCGCGATCTATGGGCCGCTGACGTCTAGTCTTCTGATGAATCCATCATGAAGGGGCAACGGATTGCCTGATCTTCCTGCTTCACATCGCCTACGAACGGGGCGCTATGCCGAACCCAATCGAATCTACTTACTGACTACCAATACACTTGATCGCGAGCCGGTATTTGCGGATTTCGCATTGGGAAGATTGGTCGTTCATCAATTTCGCCAAGCACAAAACACAGGATTAGTGAACTCACTGGCATGGGTCGTTATGCCTGATCACTTCCATTGGCTGGTCAAATTGGAGAAGTGTTCGCTCAGTAATCTGATGCGTCAAACCAAGTCACTGATTACGCGGGAGGTGAATCTTTCCAGTAACAGGAATGGACCACTTTGGCAGCAGGGCTATCACGACCGGGCATTGAGGCGAGAAGAAGACTTGGTGAAAATGGCACGGTATGTAGTGGCCAATCCATTGCGGGCAGGTCTTGTAGAGCGGCTTGGCGACTATCCGTTGTGGGATGCTATCTGGCTTTAAGACTTCAGATCGAGTCGCCTTCATCGCGGTCTACCGGTCCCACAAGGATTGAGGGTGTTCACATATTTTGTGTACACCACCGAACCTGTGGGAGCGGGCTTGCCCGCGATTGGGGTCACTCGGTCTACCGGTCCAACTCACACCCCTTAAGCACCAACCGGATAATCGTCTGCGCCGCCGCTTCATAGTCGACCTCATCCAGCTTGGCCTTGCCGGTAACCGCAGAGATCTGCCAGTCGAAGTCGGCGTAGGTCTGGGTTGCGGCCCAGATGCTGAACATCAGGTGGTTGGGGTCGATCGGGGCGATCTGGCCGCGGTCGATCCAGGTCTGGATGCAGTCGATGTTGTGCCTGGCCTGGCCGTTGAGCTGCTCGACCAGGTCGGGGCTCAGGTGCGGGGCGCCGTGCATGATTTCGCTGGCGAACACCTTGGAGGCGAAGGGCAGGTCACGGGAGATGCGGATTTTCGAGCGAATGTAGCCGCTCAGCACTTCGCTGGGCACGCCGTCGGCGTTGAACGGCGTCGAGGCCTGCAGGATCGGCTCGATAATGCTTTCCAGGACCTCGCGGTAGAGATTTTCCTTGGATTTGAAGTAGTAGTAGACGTTAGGCTTGGGCAGCCCGGCCTTGGCCGCGATGTCACTGGTTTTGGTCGCAGCGAAGCCCTTGTCGGCAAATTCTTCACTGGCGGCACGCAGGATCAGTTCTTTGTTGCGCTCGCGGATGGTGCTCATAAACCAAGGAGTTCCTTGCCTGTTCTGGCGGTTGCGCATGGTAGCACCGGCCTCGCGCGGCGCTCAAGAATGCCCCGAGTAGCCTCGGGTCGCGCTATGCTGCGCACCATTCATTCAAGAAGGAAACCTGATTCATGGCAGGAAGCAGTTTGCTGGTGCTGATCGACGACATCGCCACCGTACTGGACGATGTGGCGTTGATGACCAAAATGGCCGCGAAGAAAACCGCCGGCGTGCTTGGCGACGATCTGGCGCTCAACGCCCAGCAGGTTTCCGGGGTGCGTGCCGAGCGGGAAATCCCGGTGGTATGGGCGGTAGCCAAGGGCTCGTTCCTCAACAAGCTGATCCTGGTACCGTCGGCGTTGGCCATTAGTGCGTTCATTCCGTGGCTGGTCACGCCATTGTTGATGGTCGGTGGCGCTTACCTGTGCTTTGAAGGTTTCGAGAAACTCGCGCACAAATTCCTGCACAGCAAAGCTGAAGATCAGGCCGAACACGCAGAGCTGGTCGAGGCCGTGGCCAACCCGGCGGTCGATCTGGTGGCGTTCGAGAAGGACAAGATCAAAGGTGCGATCCGTACCGACTTCATCCTCTCGGCGGAAATCATCGCCATCACCCTGGGCACCGTGGCTGAGGCCTCGCTGACCCAGCAAGTGATCGTGCTCTCGGGCATCGCCATCGTCATGACCATCGGCGTCTACGGCCTGGTGGCCGGCATCGTCAAACTCGACGACCTCGGTCAGTGGCTGGCCCTGAAGCCCGGCCAGATGGCCAAAAGCATCGGCGGCGGGATTCTGCGTGCGGCACCGTACATGATGAAAAGCCTGTCGGTGATCGGTACCGCGGCGATGTTTTTGGTCGGCGGCGGGATTTTGACCCACGGCGTGCCGGTGATTCATCACTGGATCGAGAGTGTCAGCGCGGGTGCTGGTGGGGCTGGGTTTATCGTACCGACGTTGCTGAATGCGGTGGCCGGGATTGTGGCGGGTGCGGCGGTGTTGGTTGGGGTGATGCTCGTGAGCAAAATCTGGAAAACAGTCAAAGGCTGACGCTTGGCAACACGGTCAACTGTGGGAGCGGGCTTGCTCGCGAAGAGGCCAGCACATCCAATATCAATGTTGACTGACACACCGCTTTCGCGAGCAAGCCCGCTCCCACAGTGGATTGTGGTGTGGCAAGAATATAAAAAAGGCCATTCGACGCAAATCGAATGGCCTTTTTTGTTGCCGTCGGAATTACTCGGCGACCTGCAGCTTGCGTGACTCGGTGTACACGTAACGCACTTTTTCGTACTCGAACGGCGTGTTCAGCTGGCCGTAGCGGAAGCTGTTCTGATAGCGCTTGTCGATGACGCGCAGTGCCAAGACTTCCGGGTGGTTGGAGCTGACCTCGGCAACGTTCAGGAAGTTGATTGCCGATTCGGCCGTGTAATCGACCGCCAGGCCCGCGGTGTCACGCAGGTTCGACGGACCGAGGATCGGCAGCACGAAGTAGGCGCCGCCCGGTACGCCGTAGAAACCCAGGGTCTGGCCGAAGTCTTCGCTCTGGCGCGGCAGCCCCATGGAGGAGGCCGGATCCCACAGGCCGGCGACACCGATGGTGGTGTTGAGCAGGAGGCGCGCGGTGGTTTCCATCGAACGCTGCCCCTTGAATTGCAGCAGGCTGTTCATCAGGTTCGGTACATCGCCGACGTTGTTGAAGAAGTTACTGACGCCGGTGCGCAGGAAGCTTGGGGTGATGTAGCGATAGCCGTTGACCACGGGCAGGAACACCCATTGGTCGAAACGGTAGTTGAAGTGGTAGACGCGGCGGTTCCACTCTTCCAGCGGGTCGTAGACATTCAGCGCGTTGAGCGTCGAGCGTTCGAACTCACGCTGATCCAGCCCCGGGTTGAATTTGAGTTTGCTCAGCGGTTCCTTGAAGCCGTCACTATCGACCACCACAGGTGCATTGGCTTTGCTGTTGTCGGCGTTGGCGACGCCAGCACAGAGTAACGCTGCGATCAGCAGGGGGTATTTAGCCACGGAAAAACTCCAGCATGGCGTCGCTGTTGACGCGATAGTTGAGGTTGCCGCAGTGGCCGCCCAATGGATAAACAGTCAAACGGTCGCCGAAGGTCCTGCGCAGGAACCCCAGGTCGCCCGGGCCGAGGATCACGTCGTCGGCGTTGTGCATGACGGCGATTTTCGGGCTGTCGTGCAGGTAGTCCTTGAGTGCATACAGGCTGACCTGATCGATCAGTTGCAGCAGGCTGCCGCCGTCGGTGCGGGCGCGCCACATCGGAATGACCTGTTCGGTCAGGTAGCAGTCGAAGTCGCATTGCAGCGCACGTTTGAGGAACGGCGTGAGGGTGGTGCCTTCGGTGATCGGGTATTTCGGTGGCGTGATCAGGCCCCGGCGGTTGATCAGGTCCGAAGTAAAGGCAATGTCGGCCGCCGAGAAACGGAACGAAGTGCCAATCAGCATGGCCATCTGTTCGTTGCTCAAGTGCTGCTTGGACTGCTGGAAGTCATAGAGCAGGGCATCGTTGAGGTCGATGTAGCCCTTCTGCTGGAAGTAACGGGTCAGTTTGTCCAGCACCAGCTCATAAAAGGTGGTGCTGTTGTTGATGCCCTTCACCTCTGTTTGAACCAGCTTGTCCAGGTTGGTGATCGAGGTGTAAAGGTTGACCGGCGGGTTGAGCAACAAGACTTTCTTGAAATTGAAGCTGCGACGGGTTTCATCCAGGTGCGCCACAAAGGCCGCATCCAGAGCGCCGAGGCTGTAGCCGCTCAGAAAATAGTCGGTGACCGGCAGTTTCGGGTTTTGCGCCCGCACGGCCTGCATCACCCGGTACATGTCTTCGGCATCTTCCTTGGTCACGCCGGGGGTGGCGAAACGCGAAGCGGCGGTCATGAAGTCGAAGCTGGTCGGCGACGACAGCTGCACCACGTGATAGCCGGCTTTGTAGTAGAGCTTTTTCAGGTACTCGTTGAGGGTGCTGTCATAGCGTGCACCCGTGCCGGAGATCAGGAAGATCAACGGTGCCGCTTGATCTTGCGTGGCGATGCGGTAGGTGAGCTTCTTTACCGGCCAGAAGTTGTCCGGCAGGCTGAACTCACGCTCAGGGCGCAACGTGACGCTGCGATCCTCCTGATTGATGTCGTCGTCCAGCGGCAATTCCGGGCGTAACTCCGGCGGTGTCGTGGCGATGGTCGCCTCGAACGGGTTGGTCAGGGGGTAGCCGTAACTGGCGGCATCAATGTCGGCCGCCAGTGCGGACGCACTTAAAAACAAGCCGCCAAACAGGGCGGCGCAGCGCAAGGAACGGAGCATGACTAGATCCCTTAGAGGAAGGTGCCGGATGAAGTTCGCAGGCTATGACCACAGGATTTGCGCCAAAGTGCCATGATGGGCACCAAACAGGCCTGATTTCGGAGCAACGGTAGCTGGACGATACACTTTGCAGCTATTTCATGAACAGTTATCTGTTGATGTCACTTGCTTACGGCGGGCGGGGGATTAAGCTGGCCGCCGATTTCGTTTATTGGAGTGCTTCATGTCCCGCCGTCTGCCCGTAATCCTGTTGCTCGTTCTTCTGCCATTGTGGTTGGCCGCCAGTTATGGCGCGCGTTATGGCTTCATGGAGGATGCTCAATGGGTCGGCATTTGCGTTGATGAGGCCAGTCGCTGGGAATGCCAGATTCGGTCGAACCTGGGCCTGATGATTCATTTCAAGGTGCTGGGCTGGGCAGCAGTGGCTGCCGCCGTGATTGGTTTTGTGCTGCCGGGGCGAGCGGGGTGGTGGCTGGCGGTGCTGGCGCTGGTGTTCGGGTTTCCGGCGCTGGCGTTGTACAACACTACGTTGGCGGTGTTTGCGGTGGTGATTGCCGCTTTGCGTCTGGTCCGGGCTTCTCGCAGCGCTCAATAAAAAAGATCGCAGCCTTCGGCAGCTCCTACAGGGGATATGCGTTTCCCTGTAGGAGCTGCCGAAGGCTGCGATCTTTTGATCTTGCTGTGTTGATCAGCCCTTGCGAGCCCGCAAGCTGCGCCACAACGCCGCCACCATCAGCACACTCACCAGCGCCCAACCCCAAGCCTGCTGGTTCTGCAAACCTTCTTGATACAGCTGTGGCGCAATGCCGGCGCCGATAATGAAGGTCAGCAGGGCAATTTCCCGACGCGGCACACTGACCGGACGGCACAGGTACACCAGCGCCGGCAGGATGAACGCGACACTCGGGAAGCTGCGATAACGCGGGTCGAACACCAGCTCCAGCATCATCACCGCCGCGGCAAAACCTGCCGCTGCCAGCCACCAGCCGGCACGACGTTCCAATGCATTGAAGGCGCGTTCACGCCAGCCGGTGCGGGCGCTCAAGGTCAGCGCGGCATGCGCCAGCACCAACAAATTCAACCCCGTCAGCAAGGCGACCCACAGCCATTCACTGGCAAACCGGGTGGTGACACGGGCCAGATCGCCCCAGGCCCCAATCGAACAGGCCGCCAACGCGCCGAGCAGTGGCAGCACCAACGCCGCGCGGGTACTGCGAACGCGACCACCGAGAATCAGCGTGCCGATGAAGATCAAGCCACCCACCGCCAGCCATTGCGACCAGTACGGCACGTTCGAGACCGGCCCGGCGAGTACGCCCTTATCCTGGCGATCGGCGTCGAACAGTCCCCAATAACCGCCAACCGCACCTTCACTGGCGCGTTTCCACGGTTGGTCGAAGGCTTCGATCAGGTTGTAATGCCAGCCTTGCTGCTCGGCCATGATCACAAAGCTGCGAATGAACTTGGCTTCATTGACCCGGCTCGGCAGGGCGGTTTCGCGCTGACGGCCTTCGCTCGGCCAGCCGGTTTCGCCAATCATCACGTCTTTGGGTGCAAATTTGTTGCCGAACACCTGACGCACTTCGGCCACATGCTGCAGCGCGGCGTCGATGTTCGACGGATCGTCTTCCCAGTACGGCAGCAAGTGGATGGTCAGGAAGTCCACAGCCGGAGCGATTTCCGGGTGCTTGAGCCAGAACTCCCAGACGTCGGCGTAGGTCACCGGTTGCTTGACCTGGCTTTTGACTTTGTTAATCAGTGTCGCCAACTGTGCGCCGGTGACTTCCTTGCGCAGCAGGGTTTCGTTGCCTACGATCACCGAGGTCACGACATCGGCGTTGGCATTGGCCGAGGCGATCAGCAGGTCGACTTCCTTGGCGGTATCTACCGGGTTGCTGTTGACCCAGGCGCCGATCATCAGCTTCAAGCCGTGCTTGCGTGCCAGATCGGGCAGCGCCTCGAGGCCGGTCATGGAGTAAGTGCGGATGCATTCGAACCGGGTCGCCAGCAGCGCGAGGTCGGCGTCCATGCGCTCGGGGCGCAGTTTGAACGGCACATCGAACGGCGATTGGTCTTTGTCGAACGGGGTGTAGGAGGCGCATTGCAGCTTGTGCGTCGCGCTGGCCACGTCTGGCAGGATCACCGGTTTGCCGAGTCCATACCAGAAGCCGCCGAGGGCAAAAATCCCCAGCAGGCAGGCGAATAAATAAGCAAAAAAAGGAAAGCGGGATGTCGCGGGCATGGTCAGGCCGTCTGGGAGCAAAGCTGCGCATGTTACCTGTATTTGTCCCGCGCTTGGTGGCCTGCATAATCTTGACATGCAAAGTTCGGGCGGGGTGGCGGATGGATTTGCGACGGTTGCAATTAATGGCCTTCTGATGTCGTTTCTCGATGCCTTGAGGTCGCTGGCAGAGCAGGTCGTCGTGGGCGTCAGGTTGATCATCCAATCGTCAGTACTCCGCTGATGTTTGAACGAGTTTGCAGTGAGGCGTGATGGGGGCGCTGTGCACCATAACAATACGTTGAGCGGCTCGGCATCCGTCGAGCGCAGCACTTTCGGGGAAGTAACGATGAAGATGCGACGACTCTTGGGCGCAGGTGCCGCTTTGGTGCTGGCGATCAGTTCTACGATGGCCAGCGCTGAAGGCAAGGCAGTGACGATCGGTTATGTAGACGGCTGGTCGGACAGTGTCGCCACGACCAACGTGGCTGCCGAGGTGATCCGGCAGAAGCTCGGTTATGACGTGAAGCTGCAAGCCGTTGCCACCGGGATCATGTGGCAGGGTGTGGCCACTGGCAAACTCGACGCCATGCTGTCGGCGTGGTTGCCCGTGACTCACGGGGAATACTGGACCAAGAACAAGGATCAGGTCGTCGATTACGGCCCGAACTTCAAGGACGCGAAAATCGGCCTGATCGTACCGGAGTACGTCAAGGCCAAGTCTATCGAGGATCTGAAAACCGACGACAGCTTCAAAAACCGTATCGTCGGCATCGACGCCGGTTCAGGCGTGATGCTCAAGACCGATCAGGCCATCAAGGATTACGGCCTGGACAACTACACCCTCAAGGCCAGTTCTGGCGCCGGTATGATTGCCGAATTGACCCGTGCCGAGAAGAAAAACGAATCCATTGCCGTCACCGGTTGGGTGCCGCACTGGATGTTCGCCAAGTGGAAACTGCGTTTCCTGGAAGATCCGAAAGGCGTTTACGGTGCGGCTGAAACCGTGAACAGCATTGGCAGCAAAGGCCTGGACGCCAAAGCGCCGGAAGTTGCGAAGTTCCTGAAGAACTTCCAGTGGGCGTCGAAAGACGAAATCGGCGAGGTCATGTTGGCGATTCAGGAGGGCGCCAAGCCTGAAGCCGCCGCGAAGGATTGGGTGGCCAAACACCCGGATCGCGTTGCCGCCTGGATCAAATGATTTGATCTGAAGCGTCTAGTCAGTACCTCTCAAGGCCCCTTGGCATTAATGCCAAGGGGCCTTTTGCTTTTTGATGTGTTTATTGAATGCTGAAAAATGGCGACTCTGTCATGTCGTTCTAATACTAAGGTCGTCTGGAACCTGTCCGGCAGCCGCATAGAGTGGATACCGTTCTAACTAAATCTGTGCTGCGAGGATAAAAACAATGAACGACAGCATTTACCTCTCGATTCAAAACAGCTCGCGCTTCAAGGAGCTGGTCAGCAAGAGAGAACGATTCGCCTGGATTCTTTCAGCGATCATGCTTGGGCTGTACTCCGGATTCATCCTTTTGATTGCTTACGGGCCGCATATCCTGGGCGCGAAAATCAGCCCCGAATCCTCAATTACCTGGGGCATTCCGATCGGTGTCGGGCTGATCATTTCGGCCTTTATCCTGACGGGCATCTACGTGCGACGCGCCAACGGCGAATTCGACGACTTGAACAATGCGATTCTCAAGGAGGCTCAGCAATGATCCGGCGTCTAATGGCTCTATTGAGCATCGCAGCTTTTGCACCTGGCGCCTGGGCGGCTGAGGCCTTGACCGGTGCAGTGACCAAACAACCCCTGAACGTCGCGGCTATCCTGATGTTTGTGGCGTTCGTCGGCGCGACTTTATATATCACTTACTGGGCTTCCAAGAAAAACAACTCGGCCGCCGACTACTATGCGGCGGGCGGCAAGATCACCGGTTTCCAGAACGGTCTGGCGATTGCCGGTGACTACATGTCCGCGGCGTCCTTCCTGGGTATTTCCGCCCTGGTGTTCACCTCTGGCTACGACGGCCTGATCTACTCGATCGGCTTCCTGGTGGGCTGGCCGATCATTCTGTTCCTGATCGCCGAGCGCCTGCGTAACCTGGGCAAGTACACCTTTGCCGACGTGGCGTCCTACCGCCTCGGGCAAACCCAGATCCGCTCGCTGTCGGCCTGCGGTTCGCTGGTGGTGGTGGCGTTCTACCTGATCGCGCAAATGGTCGGTGCCGGCAAGCTGATTCAGCTGTTGTTCGGTCTCGACTATCACGTTGCGGTAATCCTGGTCGGTATCCTGATGTGCCTGTACGTGCTGTTCGGCGGCATGCTGGCGACTACCTGGGTGCAGATCATCAAGGCGGTGCTGTTGCTGTCCGGTGCCTCGTTCATGGCGCTGATGGTAATGAAGCACGTCAACTTCGACTTCAACGCGTTGTTCTCCGAGGCGATCAAGGTTCACCCTAAGGGTGAGGCAATCATGAGCCCCGGCGGCCTGGTGAAAGATCCGGTCTCGGCGTTCTCCCTTGGTCTGGCGCTGATGTTCGGTACCGCTGGCCTGCCGCACATCCTGATGCGCTTCTTCACCGTGAGTGACGCGAAAGAAGCTCGCAAGAGCGTGTTGTATGCAACCGGCTTCATTGGCTACTTCTACATCCTGACCTTCATCATCGGCTTCGGCGCGATCCTGCTGGTCAGCACCAACCCAGCCTTCAAAGATGCGGCCGGCGCGCTGTTGGGCGGCAACAACATGGCGGCGGTGCACCTGGCCAACGCGGTCGGGGGCAGTATCTTCCTGGGCTTCATCTCGGCGGTGGCGTTCGCGACCATCCTGGCGGTAGTCGCTGGTCTGACCCTGGCCGGTGCTTCGGCGGTGTCCCATGACCTGTATGCCAGTGTGATCAAGAAGGGCAAGGCCAACGAGAAGGACGAGATCCGCGTCTCTAAAATCACCACCATCGCTCTGGCGGTGCTGGCGATCGGCCTGGGCATTCTGTTCGAGAAGCAGAACATCGCGTTCATGGTGGGCTTGGCGTTCTCCATCGCGGCGAGCTGCAACTTCCCGGTGCTGCTGCTTTCCATGTACTGGAAGAAGCTGACGACTCGCGGTGCGATGATTGGCGGCTGGCTGGGTCTGGTCAGTGCTGTTGGCTTGATGGTGTTGGGGCCAACCATTTGGGTGCAGATCCTGGGTCACGAGAAGGCGATCTTCCCGTATGAATACCCAGCGCTGTTCTCCATGGCCATTGCGTTTGTCGGGATCTGGTTCTTCTCGGTCACTGACAAGTCGGCTGAGGGTGTGAACGAGCGTGCGCTGTTCTTCCCGCAGTTTGTTCGTTCGCAGACCGGGTTGGGGGCGAGTGGGGCGGTTTCGCACTAAGGCTTTGAGTTTCTATATATAAGCTGAGCTACACAAAATGCCCCGGTCGAGAGATTGGGGCATTTTTTATTGGGCGGTTATCGCCCCTTGTAGAAGCGAGGCTTGCCCGCGAAGGCGGCCTGATAGCCGACCTGTTTCTTGCAGATGTACACCGATCAAATGTGGGGGCAGGCTTGCCTGCGATGGCGGTCTGATAACCGACCGGGATTTTTGATGGTGTACATATCCGTTTCTTCGGTAGCGGCGGCTATTGGTTTCGCTTTTACAGCGAGTCACTTTCGAAAAGCGCGAAAGTAACCAAAGCGCTTTTGCCCCTCCATTCGGTGCCTCGCCCAGGCTCGGCATGCCCTCACTCCGGCATTGCTCCGGGGGGCCGCCGCCATCGGCCATCCATGGCCGGGGGCGGCTACCGCGGCATCCTTGCCGCGGTGCCCCCTACGCAATACCTGCGTTCGGCCTCTGGGAAAGGGGCGGCAGATCAAGATCACGATCACGATCAAAATCAAAAGCCGAAGCAACGGCAACGACAAGATCAAAAGCTTCGCGAGCAGGCTCGCTCCCACAGGGGATGATGTGCATCTGCAAGAGATTGGTCGGCTGACAGGTCGCCATCGCAGGCAAGCCAGCTCCCACAATGGATCGGCGTACGACAGCGCTTTTCCAAAGTGACCCGCTGTAAGAGCGGAACCGCCAGCAGCCGTTACCGCAGAAAAGGATATGTACCCGACCAACGAGCCCGGTCGGCCCTCAGGCCGCCGCGTCATTCAAACGTCAGGCACAAACAAAAACGGCCCCTATCTAAATAGAGGCCGTTTCCGGTACAGCTTAAGACGTTATCGCAAGACAGGTCTTATTCGCGGTCTTCCAGCTTGGTGATATCACGCGACTCATAGCCGGTGTACAACTGGCGCGGGCGGCCGATCTTGTACGGGCTGGAGAGCATTTCTTTCCAGTGGGAGATCCAGCCGACAGTCCGCGCCAGGGCGAAGATCACGGTGAACATGCTGGTTGGAATGCCGATCGCCTTGAGGATGATCCCCGAGTAGAAGTCGACGTTCGGGTACAGCGAGCGTTCGATGAAGTACGGATCGGTCAGGGCGATCTCTTCCAGGCGCATGGCCAGTTCGAGTTGCGGATCGTTGGTGATGCCCAGCTCTTTCAGTACTTCGTCACAGGTCTGCTTCATGACGGTAGCGCGCGGGTCACGGTTTTTGTAAACCCGGTGACCGAAGCCCATCAATTTGAACGGATCGTTCTTGTCCTTGGCCTTGGCGATGTACTTGTCGATGTTCGAAACATCGCCAATCTCGTCAAGCATGGTCAGAACGGCTTCGTTCGCACCGCCGTGGGCAGGGCCCCACAGTGCAGCGATACCGGCGGCGATACAGGCGAACGGGTTGGCACCCGACGAACCGGCCAGACGTACGGTAGAAGTCGATGCGTTTTGCTCGTGGTCGGCATGGAGGATGAAGATCCGGTCCATGGCCTTGGCGAGTACCGGGCTGATCGGTTTGATCTCGCACGGGGTGTTGAACATCATGTGCAGGAAGTTTTCCGCGTACGACAGGTCGTTGCGCGGGTACATCATGGGTTGGCCCATGGAGTACTTGTAAACCATTGCAGCCAGGGTCGGCATCTTGGCAACCAGGCGGATCGCGGAGATTTCGCGATGCTGCGGGTTATTGATGTCGAGGGAGTCGTGGTAGAAGGCCGAGAGGGCGCCCACTACGCCGCACATGACGGCCATCGGGTGGGCGTCGCGACGGAAGCCGTTGAAGAAGGTCTTCAACTGCTCGTGAACCATGGTGTGGTTCTTCACGGTGCCGACGAACTGGGCCTTCTGTTCTGCGGTCGGCAACTCGCCGTTGAGCAGCAGATAGCAGGTTTCCAGGTAGTCCGACTTTTCAGCCAGCTGTTCGATCGGGTAGCCGCGGTGCAGCAGAATGCCGTTGTCGCCGTCGATATAGGTGATCTTCGACTCGCAGGAGGCAGTCGACATGAAACCAGGGTCAAAGGTGAAACGGCCCGTGGCCGTCAGGCCCCGAACGTCGATAACATCGGGACCAACGGTGCCGGTTAAAATGGGCAGCTCGACGGGGGCTGCGCCCTCGATGATCAACTGCGCTTTTTTGTCAGCCATGTGGCCTCCTATTTATGCTTGAAATCATCAGACAGACCCCCCACGCAGGGCCCGCACCACTATAGTGAGATAAATTCGAATGTCAATTTGCCTAAAGTCTTGCTCCAGAAGGCTTTAACCGGACTTTTTCCTCGAAATTGACTGCCATTTACGCCTTTTATCTCACTTGTGCAATCAGCTATTAGGGGAAGGTGAACGCGTTGTCATTAGTAGCCTAACTGTCTATACTCGGCCACCGACCGCCAGGGGCTTTTGGGCCTGCTTTATTGGGGGTCGCATCCCTGGGTGGTGGTTACCTGACCAGTGCACTCCCCAACAACTTTGCCCTGATTGTTAGGGGCTCTTCAGTGTGAAAAAAAAGCCGTGAAAAGCCAACGACCTGTAAACCTAGACCTAAGGACCATCAAACTCCCCATCACCGGCGTTACGTCGTTTCTTCACCGTGTTTCCGGCATCATCCTCTTCCTGGGCCTTGGCTTCATGCTGTATGCATTGGGCAAGTCTCTGGGTTCCGAGGAAGGTTTTGCCGAGGTGAAGGCATGCTTGACCAGTCCGCTGGCCAAGTTCGTAGCATGGGGCCTCCTGTCCTCTCTTTTGTATCACCTGGTAGCCGGTGTGCGCCATTTGATCATGGACATGGGCATCGGTGAGACGCTGGAAGGCGGCCGCCTGGGCTCGAAAATTATCATCGCCGTTTCCGTGGTGTTGATCGTTCTGGCAGGAGTTTGGATATGGTAACCAGCGTTACGAACCTTTCGCGTTCGGGCCTCTATGACTGGATGGCACAGCGTGTGTCTGCGGTCGTTCTCGCGGCTTATTTCATCTTCCTGATCGGATACCTCGTTGCGAATCCAGGCATTGGCTACGACCAATGGCATGCCCTGTTCGCCCACAACGGGATGCGTATCTTCAGTCTGCTGGCCCTTGTAGCCCTGGGCGCTCACGCCTGGGTCGGCATGTGGACCATCGCGACTGACTACCTGACGCCGATGGCGCTGGGCAAGTCCGCGACTGCAGTACGTTTCCTTTTCCAGGCAGTATGCGGCGTTGCGATGTTCGCTTACTTCGTCTGGGGTGTGCAGATTCTCTGGGGTATCTGATCCATGGCTAACATTCCAACGATTTCTTTCGACGCCATCATTATTGGTGGTGGCGGTGCCGGCATGCGCGCAGCGCTGCAACTGGCACAGGGCGGTCACAAGACTGCCGTGATCACCAAGGTTTTCCCGACTCGTTCGCACACCGTGTCGGCCCAGGGCGGCATCACCTGCGCCATCGCGTCTGCCGATCCGAACGATGACTGGCGCTGGCACATGTACGATACCGTCAAGGGTTCCGACTACATCGGTGACCAGGACGCTATCGAGTACATGTGTCAGGAAGGCCCGGCCGCCGTATACGAGCTGGACCACATGGGTATGCCGTTCTCGCGTACCGAACAAGGTCGTATCTATCAGCGTCCGTTCGGTGGTCAGTCCAAGGATTACGGTAAAGGTGGCCAGGCCGCCCGTACCTGCGCCGCTTCCGACCGTACCGGTCACGCGCTGCTGCACACCCTTTATCAGGGCAACCTGAAAGCTGGCACCACGTTCCTGAACGAGTACTACGCTGTTGATCTGGTGAAAAACCAGGAAGGCGCATTCGTCGGCGTGATTGCCATCTGCATCGAAACCGGTGAAACCACCTACATCCGTGCCAAGGCCACCGTACTGGCCACCGGCGGTGCAGGTCGTATCTACGCATCGACCACCAACGCCCTGATCAACACCGGTGACGGCGTTGGCATGGCGCTGCGTGCCGGCGTACCGGTACAAGACATCGAAATGTGGCAGTTCCACCCGACCGGCATCGCCGGCGCCGGTGTACTGGTCACCGAAGGTTGCCGTGGTGAAGGTGGTTACCTGATCAACAAGCACGGCGAGCGTTTCATGGAGCGTTATGCTCCGAACGCCAAAGACCTTGCCGGTCGTGACGTTGTTGCCCGTTCGATGGTTAAAGAAATCATTGCCGGTAACGGTTGCGGTCCGAATGGCGACCACGTAATGCTCAAACTCGACCACCTGGGCGAGGAAGTGCTGCACAGCCGTCTGCCAGGCATCTGCGAACTGTCCAAGACTTTCGCACACGTTGACCCTGTTGTTGCTCCGGTTCCGGTTGTTCCGACCTGCCACTACATGATGGGCGGCGTTCCGACCAACATTCATGGTCAGGCAATCACCCAGAACGACGAAGGCGTCGACGAAATCATCCCTGGCCTGTTCGCAGTGGGTGAAGTGGCGTGCGTATCGGTTCACGGCGCCAACCGTCTGGGCGGCAACTCGCTGCTCGACCTGGTGGTTTTCGGCCGCGCTGCCGGCCTGCACCTGGAAAAAGCGCTGACCGACGGTATCGAATACGATGACGCCACCGACGCCGACATCAACGCGGCCTTGGCACGTCTGTCCGCTCTGAACGAGCGTACCGAAGGTGAAGACGTGGCAACCCTGCGTCGCGAACTGCAAAACTGCATGCAGAACTACTTCGGTGTGTTCCGTACCGGCGAATACATGCAGAAGGGTATTGCTCAGCTGGCTGATCTGCGTGGCCGTATCGCCAACGTCAAGATCAATGACAAGAGCCAGGCGTTCAACACCGCGCGTATCGAAGCGCTGGAACTGCAGAACCTGCTGGAAGTGGCCGAAGCTACTGCCATCGCTGCAGAAGTGCGTAAAGAGTCCCGCGGTGCTCACGCCCGTGAAGACTTCGAAGACCGTGACGACGAAAACTGGCTGTGCCACACACTGTACTTCCCGGGTGACAAGCGCGTTACCAAGCGTGCTGTGAACTTCTCGCCGAAGACTGTTCCGACTTTTGAACCTAAGATTCGGACTTATTAAGGGTGGCCGCCATGTTGCAAGTCAGTGTTTATCGTTACAACCCTGATCAGGACGCTGCGCCGTTCATGCAGGAATTCCAGGTTGATACCGGTGGTAAAGACCTGATGGTGCTGGACGTGCTGGCCCTGATCAAAGAGCAGGACGAAGGTTTCTCCTATCGTCGCTCTTGCCGTGAAGGTGTTTGCGGTTCCGACGGCATGAACATCAACGGCAAAAACGGTCTGGCGTGCATCACGCCGCTGTCTGCCGTCGTAAAACGTAACAAGCTGATCGTTCGTCCGTTGCCAGGTTTGCCGGTTATCCGTGACCTGGTCGTCGATATGAGCATCTTCTACAAGCAATACGAAAAGGTTAAGCCATACCTGCAGAACGACACGCCGGCTCCGGCCATCGAGCGTCTGCAGTCCCCTGAAGAGCGTGAAAAGCTCGACGGTCTGTACGAGTGCATCCTGTGCGCTTGCTGCTCGACTTCGTGCCCGTCCTTCTGGTGGAACCCGGACAAGTTCCTGGGTCCGGCTGCTTTGCTGCAAGCCTATCGCTTCCTGGCAGACAGCCGCGACAACAAGACATCCGAGCGTCTGGCTTCGCTGGATGACCCGTTCAGCGTATTCCGCTGCCGGGGCATCATGAACTGCGTCAACGTTTGTCCGAAAGGCCTGAACCCGACTAAGGCCATCGGTCACATTCGTAACATGCTGCTTTCAAGCGGCGTGTGATTCAGCTGCTGTACCCGTAGGACCGCAATACCCGTAGATGCTACGGCGCAGGCTTCAACCGGCGCCGTAGTTTTAACCTGAGCAGCAGCTTATAAGGCTGCAGCTCTTATTTTGAAGAAATGAGACAAGCAGGGGCATCCGGGCTGGTACCCGGACTATCAGCGTGATCCTAAGTGGCTTGTTTTAGTCGCTGCATTCGGACTTCTGCAAGTTTTCTCGGTGTCGACGCCGGTGGTGTTCCCCTAACCGAGGGTGACCAAGCATGCAAGAAAGCGTGATGCAGCGCATGTGGAACAGCGCCTACCTATCCGGTAGTAACGCTGCCTATGTGGAAGAGCTCTACGAGCTCTACCTGCACGACCCTAACGCTGTGCCAGAAGAGTGGCGCACCTACTTCCAGAAGTTGCCTGCTGATGGCGACACTGTCACCGATGTTTCGCACTCCACAATTCGCGATCATTTCGTCTTGCTGGCAAAGAACCAGCGCCGCGCCCAACCGGTTTCCGCCGGCAGCGTGAGCAGTGAGCACGAGAAGAAGCAAGTTGAAGTGCTGCGATTGATCCAGGCCTACCGTATGCGTGGCCACCAGGCAGCCCAGCTTGACCCGCTGGGGCTGTGGCAGCGTCCTGCACCTGCAGACCTGTCAATCAATCATTACGGCTTGACCAATGCCGATCTTGATACGACCTTCCGTGCCGGCGACCTGTTCATCGGCAAAGAGGAGGCGAGCCTACGCGAAATTCACGAAGCGTTGCAGCAGACATATTGCCGCACCATCGGCGCTGAATTTACGCATATCACCGATTCCGAGCAGCGCCAGTGGTTCCAGCAGCGTCTGGAAAGCGTGCGCGGCCGTCCGACGTACTCCGCCGACATCAAGGGCCACCTGCTCGAACGCGTCACCGCCGGCGAAGGTCTTGAAAAATACCTCGGGACCAAATACCCGGGTACCAAGCGTTTCGGTCTGGAAGGCGGCGAGAGCCTGATTCCGATGCTCGACGAGCTGATCCAGCGTTCCGGTTCCTACGGCACCAAGGAAATCGTCATCGGCATGGCCCACCGTGGTCGCCTGAACGTGCTGGTCAACACCTTCGGCAAGAACCCGCGCGAGCTGTTCGACGAGTTCGAAGGCAAGAAGAAGGTCGAGCTGGGTTCCGGTGACGTTAAGTATCACCAGGGCTTCTCGTCCAACGTGATGACCACTGGCGGTGAAGTTCACCTGGCCATGGCGTTCAACCCGTCTCACCTGGAAATCGTTTCCCCGGTGGTCGAGGGTTCGGTTCGCGCTCGTCAGGATCGTCGTAACGACCCTACCGGCGAGAAGGTTCTGCCGATCTCCATCCATGGTGACGCGGCATTCGCCGGTCAGGGTGTGGTGATGGAAACCTTCCAGATGTCGCAGACCCGCGGTTTCAAGACCGGCGGCACCGTGCACATCGTGATCAACAACCAGGTCGGTTTCACCATCAGCAATCCGCTGGACTCGCGCTCCACCGAGTACGCGACCGACGTTGCGAAGATGATCCAGGCGCCGATCCTCCATGTGAATGGTGATGATCCGGAAGCCGTGTTGTTCGTGACCCAGCTGGCCATCGACTACCGCATGCAGTTCAAGCGTGACGTGGTGATCGACCTGGTCTGCTACCGTCGTCGCGGCCACAACGAGGCCGACGAGCCTAGCGGCACCCAGCCAATCATGTATCAGCAGATCACCAAACAGCGCACCACCCGTGAGCTGTATGCCGATCGTCTGACCCAGGGCGGTGTGCTGGACGCAGAGCGTGTTCAGGCGAAAGTCGACGAATACCGCAATGCGCTGGACAACGGTCTGCATGTTGTAAAAAGTCTGGTCAAAGAGCCGAACAAAGAGTTGTTCGTGGACTGGCGTCCGTATCTGGGCCACGCCTGGACCGCGCGTCACGACACTCGCTTCGATCTGAAAACCTTGCAGGAACTGTCCGCCAAGCTGCTGGAAATTCCGGAAGGCTTCGTGGTTCAGCGCCAGGTCTCGAAAATCTACGAAGACCGTCAGAAAATGCAAGCCGGCGGCCTGCCGATCAACTGGGGTTACGCCGAAACCATGGCGTACGCGACCCTGGCGTTCGAAGGTCACCCGATTCGCATGACGGGTCAGGACATCGGTCGCGGTACGTTCTCGCACCGTCATGCTGTCTTGCACAACCAGAAAGACGCGGGTACCTACGTCCCGCTGCAAAACCTGTACAAGGGTCAGCCACGTTTCGACCTGTACGATTCGTTCCTGTCCGAAGAAGCCGTGCTGGCGTTCGAATACGGTTACTCGACCACCACGCCTGAGGCGCTGGTGATCTGGGAAGCCCAGTTCGGCGACTTCGCCAACGGTGCCCAAGTGGTTATCGACCAGTTCATCACCAGTGGCGAGCACAAGTGGGGTCGTCTCTGCGGTCTGACCATGCTGCTGCCGCACGGTTATGAAGGTCAGGGTCCAGAGCACTCTTCGGCTCGTCTGGAGCGTTACCTGCAGCTGTGCGCCGAGCACAATATTCAGGTTGCCGTTCCGACTACGCCGGCTCAGATCTACCACTTGCTGCGTCGTCAGGTGATTCGCCCGCTGCGCAAGCCGTTGATCGTTCTGACTCCGAAGTCGCTGCTG
The DNA here is from genome assembly GCF_032424305.1 of Pseudomonas sp. JV414. Taxonomy (NCBI): domain Bacteria; kingdom Pseudomonadati; phylum Pseudomonadota; class Gammaproteobacteria; order Pseudomonadales; family Pseudomonadaceae; genus Pseudomonas; species Pseudomonas sp. JV414. The sequence continues at coordinate 98,871 of NZ_VYKC01000022.1, forward strand.
CGTCATAAACTGGCCATCTCGACCCTGGAAGATCTGGCTGAAGGTTCGTTCCAGACCGTTATCCCGGAAATCGATGCCCTGGACCCGAAAAAGGTCGAGCGCGTTGTTCTGTGTAGCGGCAAGGTCTACTACGACCTGCTGGAAAAACGCCGTGCCGAAGGTCGTGATGACATCGCCATCGTGCGTATCGAGCAGCTGTACCCATTCCCTGAGGACGACTTGAACGAAGTCCTGGCTCCGTACACCAACCTCAAACATATCGTTTGGTGTCAGGAAGAGCCGATGAACCAGGGTGCCTGGTACTGCAGCCAACACCACATGCGCCGCATCGTTGGCAATCACGACAAGTCTCTCGTACTTGAGTACGCGGGCCGTGATGCTTCTGCTGCACCTGCTTGTGGTTATGCATCGATGCACGCTGAGCAGCAGGAACAACTGCTGCAAGACGCCTTTACTGTTTAACGCCTTCGCGCACCTGAAACCGAATTTAAGGACCCACAGATAATGGCTATCGAAATCAAAGCCCCCACTTTCCCGGAATCGGTTGCCGATGGCACCGTTGCCACCTGGCACAAAAAACCGGGCGACGCCGTCAAGCGTGACGAACTGATCGTCGACATCGAAACTGACAAAGTCGTACTGGAAGTGTTGGCCACCGCTGATGGCGTGCTGGGCGCTATCGTCAAGAACGAAGGCGACACCGTTCTGTCCGACGAAGTTCTGGGCTCCATCGGTGAGGGCAGTGCTGCTGCCGCGCCAGCCGCCGCTGCTGCACCTGCTGCCGCTGCCGCTGCTCCTGCCGAAGCGGGCGAAGACGATCCTGTTGCCGCACCGGCTGCTCGCAAGCTGGCTGAAGAAAACGGTATCAACATCGCTTCCGTTGCCGGCACTGGCAAAGGCGGTCGTGTGACCAAGGAAGACGTTGTTGCCGCTGTAGCTGCCAAGAAAGCCGCTCCGGCTGCCGCGCCTGCCAAGGCTGCTGCGCCTGCCGCTGCTGCTCCAGTGTTCGCTGCCGGCGATCGCATCGAGAAGCGCGTACCGATGACTCGCGTGCGGGCCACCGTTGCCAAGCGTCTGGTTGAAGCTCAATCGAACATGGCAATGCTGACCACTTTCAACGAAGTCGACATGACCGAAGTCATGGCGTTGCGTTCGAAGTACAAGGATCTCTTTGAGAAGAGCCATAATGGTGTGCGCCTGGGCTTCATGTCGTTCTTCGTCAAGGCTGCCACCGAAGCGCTGAAACGCTTCCCGGCTGTCAACGCGTCGATCGACGGTGCTGACATCGTTTATCACGGCTACGCTGACGTCGGTGTTGCTGTTTCCAGCGACCGCGGCCTGGTTGTACCGGTTCTGCGTAACGCCGAACTGATGAGCCTGGCTGAAATCGAAGGCGGCATCGCCACCTTCGGCAAGAAGGCTCGCGACGGCAAGCTGTCGATGGACGAAATGACCGGTGGCACGTTCACCATCACCAACGGTGGTACTTTCGGTTCGATGATGTCGACCCCGATCGTCAACCCGCCGCAAGCGGCCATCCTGGGCATGCACAACATTCTGCAGCGTCCTATGGCGATCAACGGTCAAGTCGTTATCCGTCCGATGATGTACCTCGCTCTGTCCTACGATCACCGTTTGATCGACGGCAAAGAAGCTGTGACCTTCCTGGTTACCATCAAGAACCTGCTGGAAGACCCGGCTCGTTTGCTGCTGGATATCTGATTTCGTTGCACGGGCCGCTCAGCGATGAGCGGCTCTTCTGTAATGACCAGCTTCGTCCCACGACGGTCCCCAAAAGGGGCCGTCCGGTTTGATTCGAGAAGGAATGACACATGACTCAGAAATTCGACGTGGTAGTGATTGGCGCGGGCCCTGGCGGCTACGTGGCTGCCATTAAAGCAGCGCAACTGGGCCTCTCCACTGCCTGCATCGAGAAATACACCGACAAGGAAGGCAAACTGGCCCTCGGCGGTACTTGCCTGAACGTCGGCTGCATTCCATCCAAGGCGCTGCTGGACAGCTCCTGGAAGTTCCACGAAGCCCAAGACGGCTTCGCGATCCACGGTATCAACCACGCTGGCGTGACCATGGACGTGCCAGCAATGGTCGGCCGTAAAGCCAACATCGTCAAAGGCCTGACCTCCGGTGTTGCGACCCTGTTCAAGGCTAACGGTGTGACCTCGATCCAGGGCCACGGCAAACTGCTGGCCGGCAAGAAAGTCGAAGTCACCAAGCCTGACGGTTCGGTAGAAATCATTGAAGCCGAGAACGTGATTCTGGCTCCAGGTTCGCGTCCGATCGACATTCCACCGGCTCCGGTCGACCAGAATGTGATCGTCGATTCGACTGGTGCGCTGGAATTCCAATCGGTTCCAAAACGTCTGGGCGTGATTGGCGCTGGCGTGATCGGTCTGGAACTGGGTTCGGTCTGGTCCCGTCTGGGCGCAGAAGTTACCGTTCTCGAAGCGCTGGACACCTTCCTGATGGCCGCTGACGCTGCCGTTTCCAAGGAAGCGCTGAAAACCCTGACCAAGCAGGGTCTGGACATCAAGCTGGGCGCTCGCGTTACCGGTTCCAAAGTGAACGGCGACGAAGTCGTTGTGAACTACACCGATGCCAACGGCGAACAGAACATCACTTTCGACAAGCTGATCGTAGCCGTTGGTCGCCGTCCGGTGACCACTGATCTGCTGGCTGCTGATTGCGGCGTGACCTTGGACGAGCGCGGTTTCGTGCACGTTGACGATCACTGCGCCACCACCGTACCGGGCGTTTACGCCATCGGTGACGTGGTTCGCGGCATGATGCTGGCACACAAAGCCTCGGAAGAGGGCATCATGGTCGTTGAGCGCATCAAGGGCCACAAAGCCCAGATGAACTATGATTTGATCCCGTCAGTTATTTATACTCACCCGGAAATCGCGTGGGTCGGCAAGACCGAGCAGACCTTGAAGGCTGAAGGCGTTGAAGTTAACGTTGGCACCTTCCCGTTCGCAGCCAGTGGCCGTGCCATGGCAGCCAACGACACCGGCGGTTTCGTGAAAGTCATTGCTGATGCCAAGACTGACCGCGTATTGGGCGTCCACGTGATTGGCCCGAGCGCTGCAGAACTGGTTCAGCAGGGCGCGATCGGTATGGAATTCGGCACCAGCGCTGAAGACCTGGGCATGATGGTTTTCTCCCATCCGACCCTGTCTGAAGCCTTGCACGAAGCAGCTTTGGCTGTGAATGGCGGCGCCATCCACATCGCCAACCGCAAGAAGCGTTAAGACAATAAGAAACCACGGCGGTACGGCCCGTCGTGAGCCTTGCATGCAAGACTCACCGCGGAATGTCCGCTGGACGCAGTCTTGCGTAGCTCAGCTACGCAAGCAGCAGTCACAGGTGGTGCGGCACTTGAACAAGTGCAGCACCGAATGCGCAGTACCTAACGAAGACGGTAATAAGCATGAATCTTCACGAGTATCAGGGTAAGCAGCTGTTCGCTGAGTACGGCCTGCCAGTTTCGACCGGCTACGCAGTAGACACCCCGGAAGCAGCAGCAGAAGCTTGCGACAAAATCGGCGGCACCGAGTGGGTTGTCAAAGCCCAGGTCCACGCTGGTGGTCGCGGTAAAGCGGGCGGCGTAAAGCTGGTTCGCAGCAAAGAAGACGCCAAAGCATTCGCTCAACAGTGGTTGGGCAAGCGTCTGGTGACTTACCAGACTGATGCCAATGGTCAGCCAGTCACCAAGATCCTGGTTGAATCGTGCACTGATATCGCTAAAGAGCTGTACCTGGGCGCTGTCGTTGACCGTTCGAGCCGTCGCATCGTGTTCATGGCTTCCACCGAAGGTGGCGTGGACATCGAGAAAATCGCTCACGACACCCCTGAGAAAATCCTCAAGGCCACTATCGATCCACTGGTTGGCGCTCAGCCATTCCAGGGTCGCGAGCTGGCATTCCAGCTGGGCCTGGAAGGCAAGCAAGTTGCTCAGTTCGCCAAGATCTTCGTAGGTCTGGCCAAGCTGTTCAAGGATCACGACCTGGCTCTGCTGGAAGTGAACCCGCTGGTGATCAAGGCTGACGGCGATCTGCATTGCCTCGACGCCAAGATCAACATCGACGCCAACGCCATGTACCGTCAGCCTAAGCTGAAGACTTTCCACGATCCGTCGCAAGACGATCCGCGCGAAGCGCACGCTGCCAAGTTCGAACTGAACTACGTAGCACTGGAAGGCAACATCGGTTGCATGGTCAACGGTGCTGGCCTGGCCATGGGTACCATGGACATCGTCAACCTGCATGGCGGCAAACCAGCCAACTTCCTCGACGTGGGCGGCGGTGCTACCAAAGAACGCGTAACCGAAGCGTTCAAGATCATCCTGTCCGACACTAACGTCGCTGCAGTATTGGTCAACATCTTCGGCGGCATCGTTCGTTGCGACATGATTGCCGAAGGCATCATCGGCGCTGTGAAAGAAGTCGGCGTGAAAATCCCGGTTGTTGTTCGCCTTGAAGGCAACAACGCTGAGCTGGGCGCTAAAGTACTGGCAGAAAGCGGTTTGAACATCATCGCTGCTACCAGCCTGACCGACGCTGCTCAACAAGTCGTTAAAGCTGCGGAGGGCAAATAATGAGCGTCCTGATCAATAAAGACACCAAAGTTATCTGCCAGGGTATTACCGGTTCGCAAGGTAGTTTCCACACCCAGCAAGCCATCGAGTACGGCACCAAGATGGTTGGTGGTGTAACTCCAGGCAAAGGCGGCACCGAGCACCTGGGTCTGCCAGTGTTCAACACCGTGAAAGACGCTGTAGCTGCCACTGGCGCCACCGCCAGCGTGATCTACGTTCCAGCTCCTTTCTGCAAGGACTCCATCCTGGAAGCAGCCTTCGGCGGCATCAAGCTGATCGTTTGCATCACTGAAGGCATTCCTACCCTGGACATGCTGGATGCCAAGGTCAAGTGCGACGAGCTGGGCGTAGTCCTGATCGGTCCTAACTGCCCAGGCGTGATCACTCCAGGCGAATGCAAGATCGGCATCATGCCAGGTCACATTCACTTGCCAGGCAAGGTCGGTATCGTTTCCCGTTCCGGCACCCTGACCTACGAAGCTGTGAAGCAGACTACTGACGCCGGTTTCGGTCAGTCGACTTGCGTCGGCATCGGTGGTGACCCGATCCCGGGTTCGAACTTCATCGACATCCTGAAGCTGTTCCAGGAAGACCCGAAGACCGAAGCGATCGTAATGATCGGTGAGATCGGCGGTTCGGCTGAAGAAGAAGCGGCTGCCTACATCAAGGCAAACGTGACCAAGCCGGTTGTTTCCTACATCGCTGGTGTGACTGCCCCTGCGGGCAAGCGCATGGGCCATGCTGGCGCAATCATCTCTGGCGGCAAAGGCACTGCAGACGAGAAGTTTGCTGCCCTGGAAGACGCAGGCGTTAAAACCGTGCGTTCGCTGGCAGACATCGGCAAGGCTTTGTCCGAGCTGACCGGTTGGGCGATCAAGTAAGCCTCGCGCTTAGCTTGTAACTCTGCTGACAAAGGCCACCTTCGGGTGGCCTTTGTCGTTTCCAAAGATCAAAAGATCGCAGCCTTCGACAGCTCCTACAGTTGGAATGCAGTCCATGTAGGAGCTGCCGAAGGCTGCGATCTTTTGATCTTTGCTGTTTTCGATGAAATTTAGATATGTAAACGCGACATTGAAATGTCGCGTATCGGATAGTTCGCCCTGTAACAGTGCGTTTGTCGTGCAAATTCGTTAGGCTAGCAGCCATTTTTGCGTCCGCGGCCCACAAGGCAGCGACGCGCTAAACGGGTTAGTCCTATACGGGCCGACAGCATTTCCCTCACCCATAAGGGAAATCCCTCTCTAAATTCCGATTCAGTAGTGTGGTATTTCCTTAATGAAAGTGTTGAAAGGCCAGGACATCCTGGCACTGGGTTTTATGACGTTTGCCCTGTTCGTCGGGGCTGGCAACATCATCTTCCCGCCTATCGTCGGTTTGCAGTCCGGGCCTAATGTCTGGATGGCGGCGCTGGGTTTTCTGATCACCGCGGTCGGTCTGCCGGTGATCACCGTTGTCGCCCTGGCCAAGGTCGGTGGTGCAATGGATGCCTTGAGCAGCCCGATCGGTAAAGTCGCCGGTGGCCTGCTGGCAGCCGCGTGCTACCTCGCTGTTGGCCCGTTGTTCGCGACGCCGCGCACCGCGACCGTGTCGTTTGAAGTAGGCCTGGCGCCGTTGACTGGCGAGAGCCCGCTGGCGCTATTTCTCTACAGCTCGGTGTACTTCCTGCTGGTGTTCTTCATCTCGCTCTATCCGGGCCGTCTGCTGGACACCGTAGGACGTTTCCTTGCACCGCTGAAGATCATCGCTCTGGCTGCTCTCGGCATCGCCGCGTTCGCGTTGCCGGCTGGTGAAATCGGCGTGGCCACTCCTGAATATGTCGCAGCACCGTTCTCCCAAGGCTTCATCAATGGTTACCTGACCATGGATACCCTGGGCGCGCTGGTATTTGGCATTGTCATCGTTAATGCGATTCGCTCCCGCGGCGTGGAATCGCCAGCGTTGATCACCCGTTACGCGATCATCGCCGGTCTGATTGCCGGCGTGGGCCTGGCACTGGTTTATGTCAGTCTGTTCCGTCTCGGTTCGGGCAGCCATGAAGTGGCCGCCGGTGCTGCCAACGGCGCGGCGGTATTGCACGCGTATGTTCAGCACACATTCGGTTCGCTCGGCAGCGGTTTCCTCGCGGTGTTGATCTCCCTGGCCTGCCTGGTAACAGCGGTCGGTCTGACGTGTGCCTGTGCCGAATACTTCAGCCGTGTACTGCCACTGTCCTACAAGACGCTGGTGATCATCCTGGCTGCGTTCTCCTTGTTGGTGTCCAACCTGGGCCTCACCAAGCTGATTGCTTTCTCGATCCCGGTGCTGACCGCCATCTACCCGCCGTGCATCGCCCTGGTAGCCCTGAGCTTCTGCAAGGATTTCTGGCATGAGCAGGGCCGTATTGTCGGTCCGGTGATGCTGGTGTCGTTCATCTTTGGTTTGATCGATGCCCTCAAGGGCGCCGGTCTGGCTGACTGGATGCCGACTCAACTGACTCATCTGCCACTGAGCGAGCAGGGTCTGGCGTGGCTAGTGCCAGCGGTCATGACCCTGGTGGTTGCCGTGGTTTGCGACCGTCTGCTGGGCAAGCGCGAAGAAGCGTTGGCTTAAGTCGCTTTAAGGCCCGCCACAAGCGGGCCTCGAACTGCTTCCTGCAAAAATAGAAATGCCCCGTATCAATCGATACGGGGCATTTTTTTATGGGCGGGATGCGGTGTCTTTTTCCTTGCGCTAACGTCGAAGCACTACCTGTGTAGGAGCGAGGCTTGCCCGCAAAGGCGATGTCAGATCCGAAGAAATTATCGACTGACACGCCGTCTTCGCGGGCAAGCCTCGCTCCTACAGATTTAACTAATGCCTCACAGGGAATTGCATGTCGTTCATCCACGCCAATCTGATCCACATTCTCGCCGCACTCTGGTTTGCCGTCTGCTGGGGTGGCTACACCCGTTACGCAACGTGGAAGGGCCGCGACACCGCGTGCCTGGCCAGCGTGCTGCACCTGTATCGCGAAGACTGGATGCGCCGCATGCTGTTGCGCGACAACCGCATTGCCGATGCCAGCGTGATTGGTAACCTGGAACGCAATGCCTCGTTCTTCGCCTCCAGTACGCTGATTATCCTGGCCGGTATTCTCACGGTGTTGGGTGCATCCGACAGAGCCGTGTCGTTGCTGGCGGATATCCCGATGGTGCAACAGGCTTCCCAAGGGATGTCGGAGATCAAGTTGTTGTGCCTGGCGCTGGTGTTTGTCTATGCGTTCTTTACCTTCAGTTGGTGCATGCGTCAGTACAACTTTGCGGCGATTCTGGTGGGCTCTGCACCGATGATCGGCGAGCGCCATGTGTCCGAGCAAGAGCGCAAAGCCTTCGCTTCCCGAGCCGCCCGTGTCATCTCCATGGCGGCCAACCAGTTCAACTTCGGTCTGCGTTCCTATTACTTCGGCATGACCATGCTGGCGTGGTTCGTCAGCCCCTGGTTGTTCATGCTGATGAGTGCCGGCGTCGTGCTGGTGTTGTATCGCCGCGAGTTTCACTCCGACGTTCTTGATGTAATGGTGTATACCCCTACAGAGGCGCCATTGCCTGAAGCGAACAAGGAGGCTGCTTGATGAGTATTCCGTTCTGGTGTGTGTTTGTCAGCGCATTGTTGATTTACGTGGCAAAGATTCCAGTGGCCAAGGCCATGAACGAGCAGGGCGGTTACGACAATCACCTGCCGCGCCAGCAGCAGGCCCAACTAACCGGTTTCGGCGCCCGTGCATTGGCGGCCCACCAGAACAGTTTCGAGGCGTTCTTATTGTTCGCGGTAGGGGTGTTGATGGCGCACACCACGCAGACGGCGGGATGGCTGATCGATACGCTGGCAATCATCTTTGTGATCGCGCGCATCATTTACTTGCTGTGCTATTGGGTAGATCTGGCCTGGCAGCGCAGCCTGGTGTGGTTTGTGGGGGTAGTGTGTTCGTTGTTGCTGATGATTAGTCCGACTTTTAGAACAATTTTGCTCTAATACTTATCGCCAATAAAAAGAAAACCCGCACTTGGCGGGTTTTCTTTTATCACACTAAAAACGTTTTAGTTTTTAGGGGCTTCTGGAGCTGGAGCTGGAGCTGGAGCTGCTTCTTTTGCCGCTGCTGCGTTCGATTCGGCCTGAGCTTTGGCAGCTTCGGCGTTTTCTTTTGCAGCCTCGTTCACTTTATCCTGAGCTTCGCCCATTTTTTCCTGAGCTTGCTCGGCATGTTTGGTGGCATCTTGAGCTTTGTCCTCGGATTTTTTATCGCAGGCAGCGAGACCGAGGGAAGCGGTCAACATCAAGGCAATAGCTAAAGTCTTACGCATGGGGTGTTTCTCCTTATGGAAAATATCTACTGGCCTTTCGAGCACAGCGAATAGGGTTAAGTTCCTCAATTCATACAGATATATAAGTTTGTTTTGCTGCGGAACTTTTGCCTTCTAGCCCGCTACTTGACCAGACACTAAGAAGAGTTTTATCAAATGGCCGAAAATCCCGTTTTTGAGCGTGCGACGCGATTCCTGTCGGCATTGCGGCATTGTCAGGTACTCGGCATGCGTGTTCACAGCGCCAGCAGCGAAGGATTGACGGTGATTTTGCCGTACAGCCCGCAGATCGTCGGTAATCCGCAAACCGGGGTGATTCATGGTGGTGCGCTGACCTCACTGATGGACACTGCCTGCGGCATGGCCACCCTCTGTGTGCTGCCCGAATTCGAAGTCTGTCCGACGCTCGACTTGCGCATCGACTACATGCACGCCGCCGAGCCGCACAAGGACGTATACGGCTTCGCTCAATGCTACCGAGTGACCACCGACGTGATCTTCGCGCGCGGTTTTGCCTATCAGGACGACCCCGAACAGCCCATCGCCCATGTGGTAGGCACCTTCATGCGTATGGGCAAGAGCATCAAAGGCACCAAAGGTTTTGGCGGTGCTATTGCCGGTGCCGTCGCTGGAGTTGCGAAATGACCGACACGTTCAAGGAACAACTTCAACAGGCCCATGCGCAGGGAGACTACGCCTCGCTGCTGGACCTGATTCCCTACGCCAGACTGATCGGCGTCGAATGTTCACGGGTGGGGGATGAGCTGCTGTTTCGTCTGCCGGCCAACAAAGACAACATTGGTAATCCTTTATTGCCGGCGATTCATGGCGGGGTGATTGCTGGGTTCATGGAGCTCTCGGCAGCACTGCACCTGCTGATCTTCACCGGCTCGCCTGGTGTGCCGAAGATTATCGACTTTTCCCTCGACTACCTGCGCGCGGGGCAGTTTCGCGATACCTGGGCCAGATGCCAGGTGTGCCGACAGGGGCGCCGGGTGGCAAACGTGGCAATTACCGCTTGGCAAAGCACCGAAGCCGAGCCCATTGCCACGGCCCGCGCTCACTTCAAAATCGAAGAGCCCTTGAAATCCTGATCTCAGCCCCCAACTCTGAGGACAACCCGCCGCCGACCCTCAAGGTCGCGGCCACTGCCATCTGATTGGAGTTTGATGACCATGAGTGTGGAAACTCAAAAGGAAACCCTGGGCTTCCAGACCGAGGTGAAGCAACTGCTGCACCTCATGATCCATTCGCTGTATTCCAACAAGGAAATTTTCCTTCGCGAATTGATCTCGAACGCCTCTGACGCTGTCGATAAATTACGCTTTGAAGCACTGGCCAAGCCTGAATTGCTGGAAGGCGGCGCTGAACTGAAAATCCGTGTGAGCTTCGACAAGGACGCTAAAACCGTCACCCTCGAAGACAACGGCATCGGCATGAGCCGTGAAGATGCGGTTACGCATCTGGGCACCATCGCCAAGTCCGGCACCGCTGATTTCATGAAACACCTGTCTGGCGATCAGAAAAAAGACTCGCACCTGATCGGTCAGTTCGGTGTCGGTTTCTACTCGGCCTTCATCGTCGCCGATAAAGTTGACGTATTCAGCCGCCGTGCCGGCCTCGCTGCCAGCGAAGGTGTGCACTGGTCGTCCAAGGGCGAAGGCGAATTCGAAATCTCCACCGTCGAGAAAGCCGACCGTGGTACTCGTATCGTCCTGCACCTGAAGTCCGCTGAAGACGAGTTCGCCGATGGCTGGCGTCTGCGCAACATCATCAAGAAGTACTCCGACCATATCGCCTTGCCGATCGAGTTGCCGAAAGAAGTGGCAGCCGTTGAAGGCGAAGACAAGCCTGCCGTTGAATGGGAAACCGTCAACCGCGCCAGCGCCCTGTGGACTCGCCCTCGCACTGAAGTAAAAGACGAGGAATACCAAGAGTTCTACAAGCACGTCGCTCACGATTTCGAAAACCCGCTGAGCTGGAGCCACAACAAGGTCGAAGGCAAACTCGAGTACACCTCGCTGCTTTATGTGCCGACCCGTGCTCCATTCGATCTGTACCAGCGGGAGGCGCCGAAAGGCCTGAAGCTGTACGTGCAGCGTGTGTTCGTCATGGATCAGGCAGAGTCGTTCCTGCCGCTGTACCTGCGCTTCATCAAAGGCGTGGTCGACTCCAACGACCTGTCGCTGAACGTGTCGCGGGAAATCCTGCAGAAAGACCCGATCATCGATTCGATGAAGTCGGCGCTGACCAAGCGCGTTCTGGACATGCTGGAAAAACTGGCGAAGAACGAGCCTGAGCAATACAAAGGCTTCTGGAAGAACTTCGGTCAGGTCATGAAAGAAGGCCCGGCAGAAGACTTCGCCAACAAAGAAAAAATTGCCGGCCTGCTGCGTTTCGCGTCCACTCAGGGCGATGACGGCGAGCAGGTTGTAGGTCTGGCCGACTACCTGGCCCGCGCCAAGGAAGGTCAGGACAAGATCTACTACCTGACCGGTGAAACCTACGCGCAAGTCAAAAACAGCCCGCACCTGGAAGTCTTCCGCAAGAAAGGCATCGAAGTGCTGCTGCTGACCGACCGCATCGACGAGTGGCTGATGAGCTACCTCAACGACTTCGACGGCAAGAGCTTTGTCGACGTGGCACGCGGTGACCTGGACCTCGGCAACCTGGATTCGGAAGAAGACAAGAAAGCCGCGGAAGAAGTCGCCAAGTCCAAAGAAGGCCTGGTTGAGCGTCTCAAGACCGCTTTGGGCGACTCCGTTGCTGAAGTGCGGGTTTCCCATCGTCTGACCGATTCCCCGGCGATTCTGGCCATCGGCGAGCAGGACCTGGGCCTGCAAATGCGTCAGATCCTGGAAGCCAGCGGTCAGAAGGTTCCGGATTCGAAGCCAATCTTCGAATTCAACCCGGCTCACCCGCTGATCGAGAAACTCGACAACGAGCAGAGCGACGAGCGCTTCGGCGACCTGTCGCACATCCTGTTCGATCAGGCGGCCCTGGCGGCCGGCGACAGCTTGAAAGACCCGGCGGCTTATGTGCGCCGTCTGAACAAGCTGTTGGTTGAACTGTCGGTTTAACCGCGTTGTAAAAAAACCCGCTTCGGCGGGTTTTTTCATTCTGGGGCTTTTTTACCGGGAGTTAATCATGAGCCAAATCATGGTTCGTTCCGTCGCCATCGATGTATGACTTGCTGGATGAAGTGTTCAAGGACTGATTGCTGTTTGTAGCCCTGATAGGGGTGGTGTTAGTGCCGTCCCCTTCGCGAGCAAGCCCGCTCCCACAGTGGATCGGCGTCGACTGTAAATTTTGCGGACGACTCGATCAAATGTGGGAGCAACTGTCTTGATGGTTTTTATTTTGAAGGCAATCTGATAGGCGACTCAGGACCTAAGGCAACTCGATCCGCTCACTTTCCCCCGGCACAGTCGGCCAATCCCCGGCCGCCCAGCGCCGACGTGCTTCATCGATCAATGCTGGATCACTGGCCACGAAATTCCAGTTGATCCGTCGCGGGCCATCCAGCGGCGCGCCGCCAAACAGCACGGCATGACAGTCGCTCTCGGCGAACAGTGTCATCTCTTCCCCGGCCGGCAATACCACCAGCGAATGCGGCTCCAGCGCCTCGCCATCCAGTTGCGCCTCACCGCTCAGTACATACAGTGCCCGTTCTTCATGCTCGGTGGGAATCAGCAATGTGGTCGCTGTTTGCAGGTTCAATTCGGCGTAGAGCGTAGGAGAAAGCACTGGGACCGGCGATTCGAGGCAGAAGCCTGACCCGGCGATCATCCGTATCTTCACGCCAAGGTTATCGCTGACGGGCAGCGTGGCAGCCGGATGGTGGCTGTAGTGTCCCGGACCGTGTTCACGATCCTTGGGCGAAGCCAGCCAGATCTGTAAGCCGTGCATCGTAAAGCCGCTGTCTTTCAATGGCTCGGGCGTGCGTTCGACGTGGGCAATTGCGCTACCCGCGGTCATCCAGCTGACATCGCCGGCATTCACCACCTGATCGGAACCGAGGCTGTCCTTGTGCTGGATTTGCCCTTCGAACAGGTAGGTGAGGGTGGACAGACCGATGTGCGGATGCTGACGGATGTTCATGCCTTTGCCCGCCGGATAACGGGTTTCGAGCATGTGGTCGAAAAACACGAAAGGCCCGACGTTGCGGCATTTGGCTGACGGCAACGGGCGAAGAATCGGCTGACCTTCGACATCTTCGGCGCGAGGGCGGATCACGAGCGGAGTGTTCATGGTGCATTCCAGGCTGAGCGGGTGACGCAGGGAGCATAACCCGCTTGCGCAGCCCTTGCCGCTATTGGCTGAAGGCACCTTCGGACAGATGGGTTTCGATGCTGATCTCGGAAGTGGTCATGAGCTTGTGTACCGGGCAGCGGTCGGCCACGCGGTGCAGTTCGTCACGCTGAGCGTCGGTAAGCACACCCTTGAGCGTGAGTTCGACGTGCAGGGCGTATTTGCCTTTCTGCTCTTCACTGTTGTCGCGCGTGACCTCAACCTCGACACCCGTCAGCGGGATGTTTTTTTTCTGGGCATACATTTTCAGCGTCAGGGCCTTACAGGCACCGAGGGCTGCATCGAAGTAGTCATGGGGCTCGGGCGCGGTGCCTTCGCCGCCAGAGGTTTTCGGCACATCGGCAAAAAGTTCGTGGTCATCGATCTGGACGCTGTGACGAAAACCTTCGGCGGAGATGGTATTGACGGTAACAGTCATGGGAAACCTCGCGGGCAGTGGAAAAGTCATTCGATCAAAAAGACCGTGAAGTTATAGAGCATTCCTTCAAGTTCGCGTTCCACTTTCTTGCCGGCTGAACCCCGGTTTGCGCGGGGCGGTCTATGGTGCTCATACCGCAGTTGCCCATATCCAGGAGAATCCCGTGCCCCCGATCCGTTTGAGCCTCGCCTGGCTGTTGGCGCTGTGCAGCGTTGATGCCTACGCTCGCGAATACGCCTACAGCGATGCGCACCTGCATTACGTCGATTTCTTCCAGGAAACGGCGGGCATGTCGAAATTGCTCACGGCCATGGACGACAATGCCATCGAGCATGTGATGATTTCCGGCATTCCGGTGGCCAAGAAATGGCACGAAGACGAACCCAAGCGCCCACGTTATTACGCCGGCGATGACGCCGATGCCTACTGGTACAGCGCGACCGATGTGATCGTCGCGGCGGCGGTGAATAAGTTGACGCCCGAGCAGCGCCAGCGTTTTCACCCTTTCCTGTCCGGCTTCAACCCGAATGACAAAAACTCCGCGGCACACATCCAGCGCATGCTCGACCTCAATCCCGGGCTTTGGCAGGGCATCGGCGAAGTCTTTACCCGTCACGACGATCTGACTGCGCTGACGTCCGGCGACACGCCGCGGGCCAACAACGAGGCGATGACCCGCATCTATCACCTGGCTGCCGAGAACGACTTGCCGGTGATGCTGCATTCCAACATCACCTCCAAGCGTGAGAAAAATCCGCTGTACCTGGCAGAAGTCGAAGAGCCGCTGCGCAATCATCCGCACACCCGGTTTATCTGGGCTCATGCAGGCACCAGTGCGGAGATTCATCGGCATCAGACGCAGCTGGATTTTCTGTTGCCAACGCTGTCGCGAATGCTCGAGGCCTACCCCAATCTGTTCATTGACCTGTCCTGGAGCATGCTGACGCCTTATCTGCTGGATGAGCAGGGCACGCCTCGGGATGAATGGGTGAAGCTGGTGGAGCGCTTTCCGGAGCGCTTCATGCTCGGTTCCGATGTGGTGGGACGTTTCAACAAGCTCGGTCAGGAAATGCGCAGCTTCGATCCGTTTCTTGATGCCTTACGGGAGGATGTTGCCAGAAAGATTGCACGGGATAACTTTTTGGCGATTTTGCCTCGTTCCGTTGGTAAAAGCTGATTTCGCGGCGCGGCGAAAGCGGTAGCTCATTCAACCCATTTGTTGAACCTGTCGCCAAACTCGGACCTGTCATCAATAAGTCATGTCCGTGTCATACGCTCCGGCCATCTCAATCAAGGAGCGCACCATGCACCTCACCCGTTTAGCCGCCCTGGCCACAATGATGTTCGTCAGTGGTCTGGCCAGTGCCGAAGTCCGTGTCGAAGGCCCGGTGGAATATGGCGTGTTCGCTGGCCCGAAAGCCGAACTGCAATCGGGCGAGCGAGTTTTGCGCCGCAGCAATGAACAGATACAGCAAACCGAAATCGTCCCCGCCAAACTCGGCACCAAGTTCGGTATGCGTTACCAGTTGGCCGGCAAGGTCGCCGAAGACCAGCCGCTGACGTTGCTCTATTTCACGCCGGGCATCCGTACTCCGGATGGCGTGCGTCACGACAAGCTGGAAGTCACTCAGAAACTGGTGCCTGGCGCTCCGCAGGACGTGATGGCGTACGAGTTCACCGAAAGCCACGAAGTCGTTCCC
Source organism: Pseudomonas sp. JV414 (assembly GCF_032424305.1). Classification (NCBI taxonomy): domain Bacteria; kingdom Pseudomonadati; phylum Pseudomonadota; class Gammaproteobacteria; order Pseudomonadales; family Pseudomonadaceae; genus Pseudomonas; species Pseudomonas sp. JV414. The sequence continues at coordinate 114,234 of NZ_VYKC01000022.1, forward strand.
GGTGAATGGCGTTTCATGGTGTTCCAGGGCGATCGCCTGCTGGCCCAGCAACGCTTTACCGTGCGCTGATCGCTCTCACCCAGCCAAATGACAAACGAAAAAAAGCCCCGCGTTTGCGGGGCTTTCATGTTGTTGCGGATCAGCTGCCTTTGACCGGCTTGCCGTTGACCGTGCCGTCGAGGAGCATGATGTTGTACTCCTTGCCGTCGGTTTCGACCTGTTGCAGACGGACCAGCAAATAATCCCAATCCTTGGCGAACCACAGCACGGTGATGCGCTTGCTTTGTGTCGGATCGCGCACGCGCTCGACCTTGATCGCATCGATCTGGCCAGCCTTGGTGTCGACTTTCTCCGAACCCAGCACGCGGAAGTCATAGGTATCGACTTCGCCGTCATCGACGACCTGATAGCTCATGCTTTTCTTGCCGGCGGCCACGTCATGCTGCAGCGCCAGTTGATAGGTGGACTTGTCGACCATGCCGCGGTTGAGCGGAAGCTTGACGGCGTCACCGCGATCGGTGCCGGTGACCATCTTGTTGGTCCAGTCGAAGTCCAGATCGGCCTTCTTGGCTTTGCCCAGGCCACCACGTTCGAAGTGGTAGGACTGTGGCAGCAGCGTGTCCTTGTCCAGGGTCAGGGTGCTTTCTTCAGTCAGGCTGGCGATCATCATCGACGCCTTGAAGCTGAGTTTCCAGACGCCGTTGGCTCCCTTGGTCAGGCTGCGTTCGGCGGTGCCGCTCATGGGCAGCTGCTTCCAGTCGGCGGTGTAGCTGGCGGAGAAGGGTTGAAGGTCTGCGGCCTGCGCAAACGGCAGGGCGAGCAGAGCGCAAGCGAAGAGCAGGGCGCGACGCATAAAATCTCCTAGGTTCGAATCAAGTGGCCGCTGGCCGCGAGTAACTGTCCGTCCAGTAAAGCACCTTGTTCACCGAGTGATAAACGACCTTCGGCAAACCAGCGTACGGCCATCGGGTAGATCAGGTGTTCCTGGGTATGGACTCGCTGCGCCAGACTCTGCGGCGAATCGTGCAACTCTACCGGTATTACTGCCTGTACGACCAGTGGTCCGCCATCGAGTTCCTCGGTGACGAAGTGCACGGAACAGCCGTGTTCAGTGTCGCCGGCTTCCAGCGCGCGCTGATGAGTGTGTAACCCTTTGTATTTGGGCAGCAGCGAAGGATGGATATTGAGCAGGCGACCCTGATAGTGGCGCACGAAGTCAGCGCTGAGAATGCGCATGAAACCGGCCAGTACCACGAGTTTGGGGTTGAAGGCGTCGATCAGTTCGATCAGCGCGGCATCGAAGGCCTCGCGACCTTCGAAAGCCTTGTGATCCAGGGTGCGGGTGTCGATACCCGCGTCCCTGGCGCGTTGCAGGCCGTAGGCGTCGGCGCGGTTGGAGATCACCGCAGCGATGCGGGCCGGGCTGTCGCCGGTCCGCGTGCTGTCGATCAAGGCCTGCAAGTTACTGCCGGTGCCGGACAACAGCACCACCACATCACAGGTCTGGGACATCAATGAGCCTTGAGGTTCTTCAGTTCAACCTGAGCCGCGCCTTCGGCAGCGGTGGCGATCTGACCGATGACCCAAGGCTGCTCGCCGGCTTCACGCAGTACGTTCAGCGCGGTTTCAACGTGCTCTTGAGCAACGCAGATGACCATGCCGACGCCGCAGTTCAGTACGCGGTGCATTTCGTTTTCGTCGACGTTGCCTTTCTCTTGCAGCCAGTCGAACACGGCAGGGCGAGTCCAGCTTGCAACGTCAACCACCGCTTGTGCGCCTTTTGGCAGAACGCGCGGGATGTTGTCCAGCAGGCCGCCACCGGTGATGTGGGCCATGGCTTTGACGGCGCCGGTGTCCTTGATCAGCTTGAGCAGCGGCTTCACGTAGATGCGGGTCGGGGCCATCAGCAGGTCGGTCAGCGGTTTGCCGTCGAGCTGGATGTTTTCGATGTCTGCACCGGACACTTCGATGATCTTGCGGATCAGCGAGTAGCCGTTGGAGTGCGGGCCGGAAGACGGCAGGGCGAGCAGGGCATCGCCGGCAGCGACTTTGGAACCGTCGATGATTTCGGACTTTTCCACGACACCGACGCAGAAGCCGGCCAGGTCGTAGTCTTCGCCTTCGTACATGCCAGGCATTTCAGCGGTTTCGCCGCCGACCAGGGAGCAGCCGGACAGTTCACAGCCAGCGCCAATGCCGGTCACGACCTGGGTCGCGGTTTCGACGTTCAGTTTGCCGGTGGCGTAGTAGTCGAGGAAGAACAGCGGCTCGGCGCCGCAGACCACCAGGTCGTTCACGCACATGGCCACCAGGTCGATGCCGATGCTGTCGTGCTTGTTCAGGTTCAGCGCCAGGCGCAGCTTGGTGCCGACGCCGTCAGTGCCCGATACCAGCACCGGTTGTTTGTAACCGGCCGGGATCTCGCAGAGGGCGCCGAAACCGCCCAGGCCGCCCATGACTTCCGGGCGCGCAGTGCGCTTGGCGACGCTCTTGATGCGTTCGACCAATGCTTCACCGGCGTCGATGTCTACACCGGCGTCCTTGTAGCTCAGGGAGGGTTGCTTGCTCATGATCCAGGCCTTTAGGGGGGATTCAGGGGTAACGACCGAGTCCAGTGGGACCGCCGAAACAAACGAAGGCGAGTGCCATCCGCGAATTTCAGGGTGCCCGGCTGTTGCCGGTCTGCGAAGGCGCGCGATTTTATCAGGCTTGAGGGGCAGCGGCCATCCTCGTGCCGACGGGCAGAGGCATATCGCGTTAAAAAAACCGATATTGCCCGTGTTGGTGGCGTCCCGGATGGCTGTATAAGGTATCGACGTTAACCGTCTATCGTTATGACAGTGCGAAAACTTACCGGGATCGGGTGAATGTTTTGCTTGAACGTGTGGTCAACAGACCCTTGGTTCAATCATCTTCACGCGGTCTGTTCCAGCCGCTCTTGTCGTCAGGAATCTTTTTATGCGTTTTCTTAAATTCTTGTTCGTGGGCTGTTTATCCATGGTCAGCCTGACCGGCCATGCCGAAACCGTCAAAGGCCTCTATCAAGTGCGCGAACCCGTCAGCAGCCAGACGCCGGAGGAGCGCGATCAGGCGACTCAGCGAGCGCTGGATACGTTGGTGTTGCGCCTGACCGGCGACCCCAAGGCGGCGCAGAGCCCGGGTCTGGCGACCGTGCGCAAAGACCCTCAGCAAATCATCAGTCAGTTCGGTTATGAGGCCGGGCCGCCGCAAGTGCTGAAAGTCGATTTCGATCCGGCCACCACCGAACAGGCGTTGCGGCGTGCCGGGTTGGCCATGTGGGGCAGCAACCGGCCGTCGATTCTCGGTTGGTGGTTGAGCGATTCCACTGAAGGTTCGAGCCTGGTCGGTGATGGCCAGGCCAGTGCCACGCCACTGCTTCGAGCGGCGCAACATCGTGGGCTGCCGCTGCGTTTGCCGCTGGCAGACCTGAACGAGCAAATTGTCGCCACAGCGCCGAATCTGGAAAGTGCGGACCCGGCACCACTGCGGGGCGCATCCGACCGCTACAATGCCGACGCCTTGCTGGCGGTGCATGCCCGTGAAGAGGGTGGCCAATGGCAAGCCAAGTGGCGTTTGTGGCTGGGCGATCAGAAAGAAGCGGGTAGCGTGCAGGGCGCGGATACCGCCGCGCTGGCCGATGCGGTGATGCTGGCGGTCAGTCAACGCCTGGCGCCGCGTTTTGCCGCCAAACCGGGCGCGTCGAGCGAGCAATTGCTGGAAGTGCAGGGGATGAGTCTGGAGCGTTATGCGACGCTCGGGCGTTTGCTGGAGCCTTTGGGTGCACGCCTGCAAAGTGTCGACGGCGACCGCGTGCTTTATCGGGTCAACGGCAGCGCCGATCAGCTGCGGGCGCAGTTGTCTTTGGCCAGGTTGCAAGAAATTCCGGCCGGTGAGGCGCCGACCCCCACTGCGCCTGTTCAACCCGTGGCGGCTGGCTCGACACCGGTCGCAGCGCCGGCCCCGGCACCGACGCCGCAGTTACGTTTTCGCTGGTAGTTTTTCTTTATATAGAAGCAGGAGTTGTACATGGCCGATACACGGCGTTGGTTCTGGCTCGGTGGGGTGGTCCTGCTTTGCGCGTTTGTTTACCTGTTGCACCCGATCCTGACGCCGTTCCTGGTGGCACTGTTACTGGCTTATCTGTTCGACCCGCTGGTGGATCGGCTGGAGAAGTACGGTCTGTCACGGACCTGGGGCGTGGTGGCGGTGTTCGCCTTGTTCACGTTGATCGTCACCGCGTTGCTGTTGGTGTTGGTGCCGATGCTCGCCAAGCAACTGTTTCGTTTATATGAACTGGCGCCGCAAATGCTCGACTGGTTGCAGCACACCGCGGTGCCGTGGGCGCAATCGAAGATGGGGTTGTCGGACGGCTTCTGGAAGTTCGACAAGCTCAAGGCGGCGTTCAGCGAGCACATGGGCCAGACCACCGATGTGGTCGGCGTGGTGCTGAGTCAGGCGACGGCTTCAGGCCTTGCGTTGATCGGCTGGCTGGCTAATCTGGTGCTGATTCCGGTGGTGAGTTTTTATCTGCTGCGCGACTGGGATCTGATGATGGCCAAGATCCGTAGCCTGCTGCCACGTGATCGTGAAGAGCGCGTCATGTCTCTGGCGGGAGAATGCCACGAAGTGCTTGGCGCGTTCGTGCGCGGTCAGTTGCTGGTGATGCTGGCGCTCGGCGTGATCTACGCCGCAGGTTTGATGATCGTCGGGCTGGAGCTGGGGCTGTTGATCGGTCTGATTGCTGGTCTGGCGGCGATCGTGCCGTACATGGGATTCGTCATCGGGATTGGTGCGGCATTGATTGCCGGTCTGTTCCAGTTCGGTGGCGATCTGTATCCCATGATCGGTATTGTCGCGGTGTTCATGGTCGGCCAGGCGCTGGAAGGTATGGTGCTGACGCCGTTGCTGGTGGGCGACCGGATCGGCCTGCATCCGGTGGCGGTTATCTTCGCCATCCTGGCTGGCGGCGAGCTGTTTGGTTTTACCGGCGTGCTGCTGGCGTTGCCAGTGGCGGCGGTGATTATGGTCCTGGTGCGTCATATACATGATTTGTATAAGGATTCGGATATCTACGGCGGTGTCGACGAATCCACGCTGTAAGGGTTTTTGATCGCTCATGGCGGGCAGCCTGGTTTCGTGCCAGGTTTGCCCGTATCGCTCGCGTGGCTGTCACATGCGCCGCCAAAGAATCTGTCATAAAACCAGTGTGTTAACGCAAACCTTTGATTTTGCTTGTGGTCTGTCGCATTGTGCGGTCAGCCTCACGGGTATAAACTTCGCAAACTTTACACAGAGGCCACTAACGGTTCCTTTGGAACTGTTCAGTCAGCATGAAACCGATTCAGCTGCCCCTAGGTGTGCGTCTGCGTGATGACGCTACCTTTATCAATTACTACCCAGGCGCCAATGCCGCTGCACTCGGCTATGTCGAGCGGCTCTGCGAAGCCGACGCCGGCTGGACGGAAAGCCTGATTTACCTCTGGGGCAAGGACGGGGTAGGGCGCACGCATTTGTTGCAGGCGGCATGTTTGCGTTTCGAGCAACTGGGGGAGCGTGCGGTGTACTTGCCGTTGGCCGAGTTGCTGGACCGCGGCATCGAAATCCTCGATAACCTCGAACAATACGAACTGGTCTGCCTGGACGATTTGCAGGCAGTCGCCGGCAAGGCAGATTGGGAAGAGGCGCTGTTCCATCTATTCAATCGCTTGCGTGACAGCGGTCGGCGTCTGTTGATCGCCGCCTCGACGTCTCCGCGTGAACTGCCGGTGAAACTGGCGGATCTCAAGTCGCGGCTGACGCTGGCACTCATCTTCCAGATGCGCCCACTCTCTGACGAAGACAAATTGCGTGCCTTGCAGTTGCGCGCATCCCGTCGTGGCCTGCACCTGACCGACGAGGTCGGGCATTTTATTCTGACCCGTGGCACCCGCAGCATGAGTGCGCTTTTCGAGTTGCTTGAGCGCCTCGATCAGGCCTCCCTTCAAGCTCAGCGCAAGCTGACAATCCCGTTTTTGAAAGAAACCCTTGGTTGGTGAAAAACCTGATCAAGCCCAGGTTTTACACGGGTTTCGGCATATTCCAGGCGTCAACAAATCCGCTTTCCTGCAAGAGGGCAGGCTGCGCAAAGGTTCAAAATGGGCTTAAGCGCTTAGATGTAAACGAGAAACCGAGAAGTCACATAAAGATCGATTGAATTTGCAAATGAGGTTGATAGCGGGCATAGTCGCGGCTTCTTTTATAACTATCAGCCACGGTCGTGCCCATGCTAAAGCGCTTCGCACCCCTCGTGCCTCTCGCACTCGTCACCCTGTTGTTCGGTTGCGCTGCTCACTCTCCAGTGCCCCAGCAAGAGCCAAAACAGCAGGTTTCAAATTCAGTTACCGCGCAATCTTCTTCCGTTCTTTTCCAGGAAGAGCTGGTCAATGATAAAGAACTGGCAGACTTCGCCGGCGGCAAGTCGTACCAGCTTCCGGTTCTGGCCGACAGCATCCTCGAACGTGGCATGTCCCTGATCGGTACCCGTTACCGTTTCGGCGGCACCTCCGAGGCTGGTTTCGACTGCAGCGGCTTCATCGGTTATCTGTTTCGTGAAGAGGCCGGCATGAACCTGCCGCGCTCCACTCGCGAAATGATCAACGTTGATGCTCCTCTGGTTGCTCGCAGCGCCCTCAAACCGGGTGACCTGCTGTTCTTCGCCACCAATGGCCGTCGCGGTCGTGTCAGTCACGCCGGGATCTACTTGGGGGACAACCAGTTCATCCATTCCAGCAGCCGCAAAAGCGGTGGTGTCCGGATCGATAGTCTGGGCGACAGCTACTGGAGCAAGACCTTCATCGAAGCCAAGCGCGCACTCGCGATGGCGCCTGCTGCGGCCCCGGCTATCGTCACGGCGCGCAAGTAAGCGGACAGTTTGTAAGGCGAAGTTAAAGTCTTACTTGAAGTTTGCCGCGTAGCCGCTAGAATCCTGATCTATTATTGATGGCAAACCGCCTGCGTTCTGCGCAGGCGGTTTTCTTTTCTGTCTTTGTGGCAGAAAAAAGCCGCAGCCAGATCAGGATGTTCTGTTTATGACGATGTCGGCCCGCCTCGCACTCATGTTCTTCGCAGCACTGCTCAGCGCCTGCGCCAGCCGCACACCGCCACCTGCGCCGGTGGTTCGCGCTCCGATTGTTTTTGGTCCTTCCCAAGCCTTTTCCCCTGCGGCAGAAGACGTGCTGTTTCGTGCGCTGGGTCTGGTGGGAACGCCTTATCGCTGGGGCGGCAACACGCCGGATTCCGGGTTCGATTGCAGCGGTCTGATCGGTTATGTGTATCGCGATGTCGCAGGCATTTCCTTGCCGCGCTCCACCCGCGAGATGATCGGCATGCAGGCCCCCAATATCGGCAAGGAAGGCCTGCAAACCGGTGACCTGATTTTCTTCGCCACCAATGGCGGCTCCCAGGTCAGCCACGCCGGGATCTACGTCGGCGAAGGCCGCTTCGTCCACGCGCCAGCCACGGGCGGCACGGTCAAGCTGGACAGCTTGTCCAAGGCTTACTGGCAGAAAGCCTATCTGAGCGCCAAGCGCGTCTTGCAGCCCGAGCACCTGGCACATAATCCGTAGCGGATGTAGGCGTCTGCCGGAAAAGATCGCAGCCTGCGGCAGCTCCTACGTTGGATGACGTACACCCTGTAAGAGCTGCCGAAGGCTGCGATCTTTTGACGTTTACCTGGCCGCGGACACGCGCCACACCTTGTTCCCTACGTCATCCGCCACCAGCAGACCTCCCTGCTGATCGATCACCACACCCACCGGCCGGCCCATGGCTTTTTCCTCATCATTGAGGAAACCAGTGAGCACATCCACTGGCTGCCCGGTCGGTTTGCCGGCGCTGAACGGCACGAAAATCACTTTGTAGCCACTGTGTGGCTTGCGGTTCCACGAGCCGTGCTGGCCGATGAATGCACCTTGAGTGAACGGTGCAGGCAGTTTGCCGCCTTCGGCGAACGTCAGGCCCAGTGACGCGGTATGTGGCCCCACTGCGTAGTCTGGCGCAATGGCCTTGGCCACCAGATCGGGTTTTTGCGGTTCGACGCGAATGTCGACGTGTTGGCCGTAATAGCTGTAAGGCCAGCCGTAGAACCCGCCGTCTTTCACTGACGTGATGTAGTCCGGCACCAGGTCGCTGCCGATTTCGTCACGCTCGTTGACGGCGGTCCACAATGCGCCGCTCTGAGGCTCCCAGGCCAGACCGTTTGGATTACGGATGCCCGAGGCGAAGATCCGGTGATTGCCGGTGGCGCGATCCACTTCCCAGATTGCCGCGCGGCCTTCCTCCTGATCCATGCCGTTTTCACCGACGTTGCTGTTCGAGCCCACGGTGACGTACAGCTTGCTGCCATCCTTACTGGCGATGACGTTTTTGGTCCAGTGATGATTCAGCGTGCCGCCCGGCAAATCGACTATCTTGATCGGCTGCGACTTGATCGCGGTCTCACCGTTTTCATAGTGGAAGCGCAGCAGGCGATCAGTGTCGGCGACGTACAGGTCATTGCCGACCAGGGTCATGCCGAAGGGCGAATTGAGGTTTTCCAGGAACACCGTGCGGGTTTCGGCGACGCCGTCGTGGTCCTTGTCCCGCAGCAGAGTGATGCGGTTCGGGCTGGGGACGCCAGCACCGGCGCGGCCCATGACTTTGCCCATGACCCAGCCACGAATGCCTTGTCCATCATCGGGTTTGGGCGGCGCGTTGGTTTCGGCCACCAACACATCGCCGTTAGGCAACACATAGAGCCAGCGCGGATGATCGAGGCCTTCGGCAAACGCCGCCACTTGAGTCCCTGCCGCGGCGACGGGTTTCTTACCTTCAGGCCAGCCGATCGCCGGGGCGATGTTCACCGTCGGGATCAGGGTTTTATTCGGTTCTGGCAGCTTGGGCGAGGGGCCTGTGCCATCCGAGACTTGCAGGCTGGAGGTTTCACCACAGGCGGCGAGCCCTCCGGCGAGCGCGATGATGAAAACGAGCTGGGGTTTGCGCATTACTGATCTTCCCTATGAATGCATTGACGTAATCATAGAGAAGCGTAGACGCTTGATGGTTCAACCCGTCAGCCGCGGGCTTCCTTGAGTAATACGGCGATCCCTGGATGGTAGTTGCCGGCTTCATTGCGCAACTTGCGATAGGCGTAAGGGAAATACCAGGCCACGGCGCAGCTGGGTTCCTTCTGCAAGTCGTCGAGCATGTCCTGCAGTTCTTCCGGTGTAGCGCTCTGCTGAGCTTTTTGCGGCGCAACGAACAGGCAACCGAGTTTCAGGTCGCTGGCGTAGCTGATTCGCTTGGCCTCGCTGGTGATGTCCTGTAGTGCCTGAGTCAGGTTCAGGCTGTTGACCCGCGGCCAGCGTTGAGTGGCTTGAAGGTAGGCGCGTTGTTCGGCGGTGGCTTCGGGAGTGGCGATAAACAGGTCGGCGCGGCCGTTGCGTTCGCCTTCTTCGTTCTGCTTGCGCGTCGTCGTTTGTTGCAAGGTGACCATTTCTGCCATCCAGGCCGCGGCGGAGAGCAGGCCGAGGTTGGCTTTTTCGTCGTACCAATAAGGTGTGTCGTTATCGCCGCGCACAGCGTTGTAGCGGTCGATACAGTCAAACCAGCGTTCCAGCACCGGTCGCAGGAATTCCAGCTTCGGATTGCTGATGATCATGCCTTGCATGTTGCTTACCCTTGTAATTGTGTTGTTGGGTTCTATGGCGCTTTGATATCACTGCTGACAGTGTGGTGCAAGATTGGTGTCAGGTAATTGATGGGCGGCAGTATATCGAGTGCCCACGCTTTGTCTTCAATTGACGCTCCACCCCCAACCCTCTAACCTTCGCGGCTTGTTTCAGGTGCTCTGTGGCGATGGCCGACAGAGTGAAACAGGGAAGCCGGTGAGTGGCTATCGTCAAGCGACGAAGCGTCATGATCCCGGCGCTGCCCCCGCAACGGTAAATGAGTGAAGACTGCGCTTTGAGCCACTGTGTTGATGTCAACATGGGAAGGCGCGCAGTCAGGCAACACGCCGCTCATGAGCCCGGAGACCGGCCTGATTCATCCAACGGCATCACGGTGGGCGATGCCAGGCTTCTTGCCGTCTATTCTTGTGCCTGCCCGCCGTTATCCAGCCTCAACGGAGAGCTCCCCCATGACTGATACTCCCGATCGTGACGAACGCCATCTCGCGCGCATGCTGCGCAAAAAAGCGGTGATCGACGAACGCATCGCCAACTCCCCGAATGAATGCGGTTTGCTGCTGGTGCTGTCCGGCAACGGTAAAGGCAAGAGCAGTTCGGCGTTCGGCATGCTTGCGCGGTCAATGGGCCACGGCATGCAGTGCGGCGTGGTGCAGTTCATCAAGGGGCGCACCAGCACCGGCGAGGAGCTGTTCTTCCGGCGCTTCCCGGAGCAGGTGCGTTTTCATGTGATGGGCGAGGGCTTCACTTGGGAAACCCAGGACCGCCAGCGCGACATCGCCGCCGCTGAAGCCGCGTGGGCGGTGTCCCGCGAATTGCTGCGTGATCCGGCCATTGGCCTCGTGGTGCTCGATGAGCTGAACATCGCCCTCAAGCACGGCTACCTCGATCTCGATCAGGTGCTCAGCGACTTGCAGGCCCGTCCACCGATGCAGCACGTGGTGGTCACGGGTCGTGGCGCCAAACCAGAGATGATCGAGCTGGCCGACACCGTCACTGAAATGGGCATGATCAAGCACGCCTTCCAGGCTGGAATCAAAGCGCAAAAAGGCGTCGAACTGTGACTCAACCCCGTCATTGCCCGGCGGTACTGATCGCCGCGCCGGCCTCCGGTCAGGGCAAGACCACCGTCACCGCCGCGCTTGCCCGTTTGCATCGCAATCAGGGGCGCAAGGTTCGCGTGTTCAAATGCGGCCCGGACTTTCTCGACCCGATGATTCTCGAGCGCGCCAGCGGCGCACCGGTTTACCAACTCGACATGTGGATGGTCGGCGAGCAGGAAAGTCGACGTCTATTGTGGGAGGCCGCTGGCGAAGCCGATCTGATCCTCATCGAAGGCGTCATGGGGCTATTCGACGGTACGCCGTCCAGCGCCGACCTGGCGCGGCACTTCGGTGTGCCGGTGCTCGGCGTGATCGACGGCACCGCCATGGCGCAGACGTTTGGCGCGCTGGCCCTGGGTCTTGCGCGTTATCAACCGGACTTGCCGTTTGCCGGTGTGCTGGCCAACCGGGTCGGCACTGTGCGCCATGCGCAGTTGCTCGAAGGCAGCCTGACTGAAGGCTTGCGCTGGTACGGCGCGTTGTCCCGGGAGACCGGGATCGAATTGCCGAGTCGGCATCTGGGCCTGGTTCAGGCCAGCGAGCTGAATGATCTCGACCTGCGTCTCGATGCGGCGGCCGACTCCTTGGCCAGCAGTTGCGATGTGGCTCTACCGCCGGCCGTGGAATTCGCCGCGCCTGAAATGATCGCCGCCGAACCGTTGCTGGCCGGTGTGCGGATTGCCGTGGCTCGGGACGAAGCTTTCGCGTTTACCTACGGCGCGAGCCTGGATCTGCTGCGGGCGATGGGCGCCGAATTGTTTTTCTTCTCGCCGATCCGCGACACCGAATTGCCAGAAGCAGATAGCCTGTATCTGCCGGGCGGTTACCCCGAATTGCACCATGTGGCGTTATCACAAAACACGCCGATGCTGACCGCGATCCGCGCTCACCACGCAGCGGGCAAACCGTTGCTGGCCGAGTGTGGCGGCATGCTGTACCTGCTGGATTCCTTGACCGATGTCGAGGGCACTCGCGCTGAACTGGTTGGCCTGCTGGCCGGTGATGCGGTGATGCAGAAGCGCCTTGCCGCGTTGGCCTTGCAGGCGGTCGAATTGCCGGAAGGTTTACTGCGCGGGCACACGTATCACCACTCGTTGACCAGCACCGAGCTTGAGCCGATTGCTAGAGGTTTGAGCCCGAATGGTGGGCGAGGGGCGGAGGCGGTTTATCGTGAGGGGCGGATGACGGCGTCCTATGTGCATTTTTATTTTCCGTCCAATCCATCGGCGATTGCGGCGCTGTTTGTGCCTGACCTTGAGGCCGCCTTTGCGAGCAAGTCGGATCGCCGCACCGCCGCTCCCACATTGGATCACCAAAACCCTGTGGGAGCGGGCTTGCCCGCGAAGAGGCCATGACGGACAACGCATTCAGCCAGGCCGAACGCGCAGCCGTCTACCGAGCCATCGCCGAACGCCGTGACATGCGGCACTTCAGCGGCGGCACCGTCGAACCCGAGTTACTGAGGCGTCTGCTCGAAGCCGCGCATCAGGCCCCGAGTGTTGGCCTGATGCAGCCCTGGCGTTTCATTCGCATCAGCGACCGGGCACTGCGCGGCAAGATTCAGCAACTGGTGGAAGACGAGCGCATCCGTACCGCCGAAGCCCTCGGCGAGCGCTCCGACGAATTCATGAAGCTCAAGGTCGAAGGCATCAACGACTGCGCCGAGGTGCTGGTCGCCGCGCTGATGGACGATCGTGAGCGGCATATCTTCGGCCGTCGTACATTGCCGGAAATGGACATGGCCTCGCTGTCCTGCGCCATCCAGAATCTTTGGCTCGCGTCCCGCGCCGAAGGCCTGGGCATGGGCTGGGTGTCGCTGTTCGAGCCGCAAGCGCTGGCGGACTTGCTGGGTTTACCGACCGGGGCCAAGCCTTTGGCTGTTCTTTGCCTGGGGCCGGTCAAGGAATTCTATCCGGCGCCGATGTTGGTACTCGAAGGCTGGGCGCAGGCGCGTCCACTCAGCGAGTTGCTGTATGAAAATTATTGGGGAGTGAGTCAATGAGTGTGGCGTTGTTGAGTGTCGCCGCGGTCGCGCTGGATGCGCTGCTGGGTGAACCCAAACGCTGGCATCCGCTGGTGGCGTTCGGTCGTTTTGCCGATCGCATCGAGCAACGTTTCAACTCCGGCGGCCGCGGTTGGCGCAGTCACGGGGTTACGGCCTGGGTGATGGCGGTCGTGCCGCTAACCTTGCTGGCCACCGCACTTTCCTGGGCGCCTTACGTTGGCTGGATCGTCGAGATTCTCGTGCTCTATTGCGCCCTTGGTATGCGCAGCCTTGGTGAGCACGTTGAGCCGGTGGCCAAGGCCCTGCGTAGTGATGATCTGATCGAGGCGCGCAAACGCGTTGGTTATCTGGTCAGCCGTCAGACCAGTGAACTGGATGAAACCGAAGTCGCCCGCGCCGCCACCGAGTCGGTGCTGGAGAACGGCAGCGATGCGGTGTTCGCCGCGCTGTTCTGGTTTGCCGTGGCGGGTGCGCCCGGCGTGGTGCTTTATCGCCTGAGCAACACTCTCGATGCGATGTGGGGTTATCGCAACGAACGCTTCGAACGTTTCGGTTGGGCGGCGGCGAAGATCGATGATGTTCTGAACTACATTCCCGCACGCTTGGTGGCGTTGACCTACGCGCTGCTGGGCAAAACCCGACTGGCGTTGAAGTGCTGGCGTACCCAGGGCCCGACCTGGGATAGCCCGAATGCCGGGCCGGTGATGGCGGCCGGTGCCGGCGCGCTGGGCGTCGAGTTGGGCGGGGCGGCGATCTATCACGGTGAACTGCATCAGCGTCCGCCATTGGGCGAAGGTGTGCCGGCGGATGCCGATTCCATCGACCGTGGCTGGCAATTGGTCCAGCGCGGGGTATGGTTATGGCTGCTGATTCTCTGCGTAGGGGCTGAATTCTATGCTTGAGCACGGTGGCCGCTTGCGCAAGGCGGCGCTTGAATACGGCATTGCCGAAGCCGATTGGCTCGACCTGTCCAGTGGTCTCGCGCCCTGGCCATTCCCGGTCCCGGACATCCCGCTGCGGGCCTGGGCGCGGTTGCCGGAAACTGATGACGGTCTGGAGCAGGCTGCCTGCGACTATTACGGTGCGGCCCAAGTGTTGCCGGTGGCCGGTTCGCAAATGGCGATCCAGTTGCTGCCGCGTTTGCGCCGGGCCGGCAAAGTCGGCGTGCTGTCGCCGTGTTACGCCGAACACGCCGAAGCCTGGCGTCGCAATGGTTACATCGTGCGTGAAGTGCTTGAGTCGGAAGTCGATTTCTTTCTCGACAGCCTCGATGTGCTGGTGGTGGTCAATCCGAACAATCCCACGGGGTTGAGCCTGACCCCGGCTCGCCTGCTGGACTGGCATTCGCGGCTGGCCCAGCGCGGTGGCTGGCTAGTCGTGGACGAGGCGTTCATGGACAACACCCCGCATTTGAGTCTGGCGCCGTTCGCCAATCAGATTGGCTTGATCGTGCTGCGTTCCTTCGGCAAATTTTTCGGTCTGGCCGGTGTGCGGTTGGGTTTTGTATTGGCCGAGCGCAAGTTGCTCAAGCTGCTGGCCGAACAGGTCGGGCCTTGGGCGGTCAGCGGTCCGACCCGAGTGCTGGGTCAGGCGTGCTTGACGGATACCGAGGGGCATACGCGACAGCGCATTCGTACTGACGAGGCCGGCGAACGTCTGGCGTTGCTGCTTGAACAGTACGGTTTCAAGCCTCAGGGCGGCTGCGCATTGTTCCAATGGCTGATCACCGAGCGTGCCGAAGCGCTGCATGAATTCATGGCCCGACGCGGCATTCTGCTGCGGTTGTTCACCCACACCAGCAGCGTACGGTTTGGCTTGCCCGCCGATGAAGCGGATTGGCTGCGTCTCGAGCAAGCGCTTGAAGCCTGTGTTAAGGAAGTGCAATGACTACGTTGATGGTGCAAGGCACGACATCGGACGCCGGTAAAAGCACACTGGTGACGGCGCTGTGTCGCTGGGTCACGCGCCAGGGCGTCAGCGTCGTGCCGTTCAAACCGCAGAACATGGCCCTCAATAGCGCGGTAACCGCCGACGGTGGCGAGATTGGCCGTGCTCAAGCGGTGCAGGCCCAAGCCGCCAATCTCGAACCGCACACCGACATGAACCCTGTGCTGCTCAAACCCAATAGCGATACCGGCGCCCAAGTGATCATTCATGGGCGAGCGGTCACCACCATGAATGCCGTCGCTTATCACGACTACAAGGCCATCGCCATGCAGGCGGTGCTGGCCTCTCATGAACGTTTGAGCGCGGCGTATCCGGTGGTGATGGTCGAAGGTGCGGGTTCGCCGGCAGAGATCAACCTGCGCGCCGGCGACATCGCCAACATGGGGTTTGCCGAGGCGGTGGACTGCCCGGTCGTGCTGATTGCCGACATCAATCGCGGCGGAGTTTTCGCGCATTTGGTCGGTACGCTGGAACTGCTGTCGCCCAGCGAGCAGGCACGGGTCAAAGGCTTCATCATCAACCGTTTTCGCGGCGACATCGCCTTGCTGCAACCGGGGCTGGATTGGCTGGAGGCGCGCACCGGCAAACCGGTGATCGGCGTTTTACCGTATGTGATGGACCTGCATCTTGAGGCCGAGGACGGTCTCGATCAGCGTCAGACCGACAAGACCGATCAAGTGCTCAACGTGGTGGTGCCGGTGCTGCCGCGCATCAGCAACCACACCGATTTCGATCCGCTGCGCCTGCATCCGCAAGTGGACCTGCAATTCATCGGCCCCGGTCAGGCGATTCCGCCGGCTGACCTGATCATTCTTCCCGGTTCGAAAAGCGTGCGCAGTGACCTCGCGTACTTGCGGGCCAACGGTTGGGACACGGCTATCTCGCGGCACTTGCGCTATGGCGGAAAAGTGCTCGGGATCTGCGGCGGTCTGCAAATGCTCGGCGAGCACGTGCACGACCCGCTGGGCCTTGAAGGCGCGCCGGGTTCCAGTGCCGGTTTGGGCTTGCTGGCGTTCGAAACGCAGCTCGAAGAAGAGAAGCAGTTGCGCAATGTGCGTGGGCATCTGGTGCTGGAAGATGCGGAGGTCAGCGGCTATGAAATTCATGCCGGCGTGACCACCGGGCCGGCGCTGGAAAACGCCGCGGTGCAGCTCGACGATGGTCGCTGCGATGGCGCGCAAAGTGTCGATGGGCAGATTTTCGGCACGTACCTGCATGGCCTGTTCGAGTCGCCGACAGCGTGCAGTGCGCTGTTGCGCTGGGCTGGTTTGCAGGATGTGCAGGAAGTGGATTACCACGCCTTGCGTGAGCGCGATATCGAACGGCTGGCGGATCTGGTGGAGAAGCATCTGGATACTTCGTTGCTGCGTGAGCTCTGTGGGTTTTGAGGTGGCTGCACAGGCCCCATCGCGGGCAAGCCCGCTCCCACAGGTTTCGTGGGTGGACCAAAAATCTGTGAACAGCCTCGATCCTTGTGGGAGCGGGCTTGCCCGCGATGAGGGCCGTCCCGACACCGAAGATTTTAAGGAATAAACCATGCTGCAACTGATCCTCGGCGGCGCCCGCTCAGGCAAAAGTCGCCTGGCTGAAAAACTGGCGACAGACAGTCAACTCCAGGTCACCTACATCGCCACCAGCCAACCCCTGGACGGTGAAATGAACGAACGGGTCGCCCATCACCGCGCCCGTCGTCCAGCCGAGTGGGCGTTGATCGAAGAGCCGCTGGAGCTGGCCCGCGTGCTGCGCGAAAACGCCAGTGCAGATCGTTGCTTGCTGGTGGATTGCCTGACGCTGTGGTTGACCAATCTACTGATGCTCGACAACGCCGAGCGCCTGTCGGCCGAACGCGAAGCGCTGCTGGACTGCCTGGCATCGTTGCCGGGTGAAATCATTTTTGTCAGCAACGAGACCGGGATGGGTGTCGTACCGCTGGGCGAATTGACTCGCCGCTATGTCGATGAAGCCGGTTGGCTGCATCAAGCCTTGGCCGAGCGCTGTCAGCGAGTCGTCCTGACCGTCGCCGGCCTGCCCCTGACTTTGAAAGGAACTGCGTTATGACTCACTCCTGGTGGCTGAACCCGTGCAAGCCAATCGACGCGCAAGCGGTCGAACAGGCGCAGGCGCGTCAACAGCAACTGACCAAGCCTGCCGGCTCTCTCGGCCAGCTCGAGTCGGTGGCGGTGCAACTGGCCGGGTTGCAGGGGCAGGTCAAGCCGACGCTCGATCAGCTGTGGATTGCGATTTTTGCCGGTGACCATGGTGTGGTTGCTGAAGGAGTGTCGGCGTTTCCGCAGGAAGTCACCGGGCAGATGCTGCACAACTTTGTCAGCGGCGGCGCGGCGATCAGCGTGTTGGCACGGCAGTTGGGGGCTTCCCTGGAAGTGGTCGACCTCGGCACCGTCACGCCGTCGTTGAATCTGCCGGGTGTGCGTCACCTGAACATCGGTCCGGGCACGGCGAATTTTGTCCAGGGGCCGGCAATGACTCAGGCCCAGGGCGAACTCGCCTTGCAGGCCGGTCGCGACAGTGTGCTGCGCGCCATCGCGGCCGGCGCGCAGTTGTTCATCGGTGGCGAAATGGGCATCGGCAACACCACCGCGGCCAGCGCGTTGGCGTGTGCGTTGCTCGATTGCCCGGTGGTGCATCTGGCCGGACCGGGCACCGGATTGAACGCGGCAGGTGTCAGCCATAAAGCCCAGGTCATCGAGCGTGCCTTGGCGTTGCACGGCGCTCAGCGTGGCGATGCACTGCAGACCTTGTTCAACCTCGGCGGTTTCGAAATTGCTGCGCTGGTCGGCGCGTACCTGGCCTGTGCTCAGGAAGGTGTCGCGGTGTTGGTCGACGGGTTTATTTGCAGTGTTGCTGCGTTGGTGGCGGTGCGTTTGAATCCGGCCTGCCGTGAGTGGTTGCTGTTCGGTCATCGCGGCGCCGAGCCGGGTCATCGCCATGTGCTCGAAACCCTGCACGCCGAACCGTTGCTGGACCTCGGTCTGCGGTTGGGCGAGGGCAGTGGTGCGGCATTGGCCGTGCCATTGTTGCGTCTGGCCTGCGACCTGCACGGGCAAATGGCGACGTTCGCCGAAGCCGCGGTGGCGGATCGTCCGGCATGACCTTGCGCCTGGACCTGTTGCGCCATGGCGAAACCGAGCTCGGCGGCGGTTTGCGCGGCAGCCTCGACGATGCACTGACCGGCAAGGGCTGGGAGCAGATGCGCGCCGCGGTGATCGAACAGGGACCCTGGGATCGACTGGTCAGTTCGCCGTTGCAGCGTTGCGCGCGTTTTGCTGAAGAGCTTGGGGCGCAACTGGGTTTGCCGGTGCAGCTGGATAAGGATCTGCAAGAGCTGCACTTCGGCGCCTGGGAAGGGCAGAGCGCGGCGGCGCTGATGGAAACCAGCGCCGAGGCGTTGGGTTTGTTCTGGGCCGATCCCTATTCGTTCACGCCGCCAGACGGTGAGCCGGTGGTGGACTTCTCTGCGCGAGTGTTGGCGGCCATCGAACGGCTGCACGCGGTCCATGCGGGTGAGCGAATCTTGCTGATCAGCCATGGCGGTGTCATGCGTTTGTTGCTGGCTCAAGCGCGTGGATTGCCGCGTGAACAGTTGCTCAACGTTGAAGTTGGCCATGGCGCGCTGTTCTCGTTGTCGGTTGAGTCCGGCGTCTTGTTAAGGGAAGCGATCTGACCATGTTGCCGTTCTGGATCGCCCTGCAATTTTTGAGCAGCCTGCCGATTCGCCTGCCAGGCATGCCGACGCCTGAGGAGCTGGGCCGGTCATTGCTGTTTTATCCGCTGGTCGGTTTGCTGTTCGGCGCGATTCTGTGGGGGCTGAACTGGCTATTGCTGGGCACGCCATTATTGCTTCATGCCGCGCTGCTGCTGAGTGTTTGGGTCGTACTCAGCGGCGCGTTGCACCTGGATGGCTTGGCCGATAGCGCCGATGCGTGGCTCGGGGGTTACGGCGACCGTGAGCGCACCCTGACCATCATGAAAGACCCGCGCAGCGGGCCGATTGCCGTGGTGACGCTGGTGCTGGTGTTGCTGCTCAAGTTCGCTGCGTTGCTGGCGTTGATCGAGCAGCAGCACAGCGTGGTCCTGATCATCGTTCCACTGATTAGTCGTAGCGCGTTACTGGGGTTATTCCTCACCACGTCTTACGTGCGTCCGGGTGGGTTGGGGCAGGCGCTGGCCGATCATCTGCCGCGTTTGGCCGGAAAGCAGGTGTTGGCGATCAGTGCCGTGGCCTGTGTGCTGATGGCTGGCCTCAGCGGCGTATGGGCGCTTGTGTTGGCGGCGGTGTTATTTGTCTGGTTGCGGCAAGTGATGGTGCGACGATTGGGCGGGACAACGGGCGATACGGCGGGGGCGTTGCTGGAATTGCTGGAGGTGGCGGTGCTGGTGGGGCTTGCATTGATCTTGTAGGAGCGAGGCTTGCCCGCGAAGGCGGCGGCACAGTCAACATTGATATCGACTGACACACCGCCTTCGCGGGCAAGCCTCGCTCCTACAGGGTATATGTGTCGAAAAATTTGCTTTCATTTAACCGCGGGTATATACACGCACTATGCTTCCTTCTCAATGTTTGTGTACCAACCTGCGTCGCGCCGCTCGTGGCGTCAGCAGGCATTACGACGGCGCCCTCGACGGCTTCGGGATCAACGTTGCCCAGTATTCTCTGCTGTGCAATCTGCAGCGTCTGGATCAGCCGAGCATCTCGTCGCTGGCCGAAGCCATGGGCCTGGATCGCAGCACCCTCGGGCGCAATCTGCGAGTGCTGGAAGGCGAAGGTCTGGTGACGCTGGTTGAGGGTGAGGACATGCGCAATCGCATCGTCCTGCTCACCGAGACAGGGCGCGAACGTCTGGCAGCGGCGTTGCCGGCCTGGGAAGCGGCGCAGCAGCGGTTAATCGACCGTCTGGGTGCCGAGAAGCGTGAAACCTTGCTGAAACTGCTGGACGAACTGGCTTGAGGCCCGTTTGTTCGATCTTAAGCGGGTATATACCCGCTACCGGAGAACAAGAATGACATCAATGTGGCGTACATGCGGTTGGGTTCTGTTGGGGAGTGCGCTGATTCTGGCGTTGTCCCTGGGTGTGCGACACGGCTTCGGGCTGTTTCTGGCGCCCATGAGTGCCGAGTTCGGCTGGGGCCGCGAAGTGTTTGCCTTCGCCATCGCTTTGCAGAACCTGATCTGGGGCCTGGCGCAGCCGTTCACCGGTGCCCTTGCCGACCGCTTTGGCGCCGCGAAGGTGGTGTTGATTGGTGGTGTTCTGTACGCCTTGGGTCTGGTGTTCATGGGATTGTCCGATTCTGCGGTGACCTTGTCCTTGAGCGCCGGGCTGTTGATCGGCATCGGCCTGTCCGGCACCTCGTTCTCGGTGATCCTCGGCGTGGTCGGCCGGGCCGTGCCGCCGGAAAAACGCAGCATGGGCATGGGGATCGCCAGCGCCGCCGGTTCTTTCGGTCAATTCGCCATGTTGCCCGGCACGCTGGGGCTGATCGGCTGGCTTGGCTGGTCTGCGGCATTGTTGGTGTTGGGCCTGGTGGTGGCGCTGATCGTGCCACTGGTGAGCATGCTCAAGGACAAACCGCTGCCGGTCCTCGGGCACGAGCAAACCCTCTCTGAAGCATTACACGAGGCCTGTTCCCATTCAGGATTCTGGCTGTTGGCGTTCGGCTTTTTTGTCTGCGGTTTTCAGGTGGTGTTCATCGGCGTGCACTTGCCGGCCTATCTGGTGGACCAACACTTGCCAGCCTCTGTCGGCACCACGGTGCTGGCGCTGATCGGGTTGTTCAATATCTTCGGTACTTATACGGCTGGCTGGCTTGGCGGGCGGATGTCCAAGCCGCGTTTGCTCACCGGTCTGTATCTGTTGCGGGCGGTGGTGATTGTGCTGTTCCTCTGGGCACCGGTCACTCAGGTCACGGCTTATTTGTTCGGCATGGCCATGGGTTTTCTCTGGTTGTCGACGGTGCCCTTGACCAACGGCACGGTGGCGACCTTGTTCGGTGTACGAAATTTGTCCATGCTCGGTGGGATCGTTTTCCTCTTCCACCAGCTCGGCTCGTTCCTCGGCGGCTGGTTGGGTGGGGTGGTGTATGACCGAACCGGGAGTTACGACTTGATCTGGCAGGTGGCGATTCTCTTGAGTCTGGTGGCCGCAGCCCTGAACTGGCCGGTGCGCGAGCAGCCGGTGGCGCGTCTGCAAACCCGGATGAGTGCAGCATGAACAGTCTCTGGCCGCGGATGGCTGTAATCGCCATCGGCTTACTGCTGCTGGCTCTGGCGTGGTGGGGCTGGCGTCAGGGTGGCCTGGCATTGATGCAGTTGGGCATGGGTGCTTGCTAGCGAGCGCCGAAGGCGAGTAATTTCGTTTCCTGACGATTGTTCAAGGATGCACTGACATGCTGATGCGCTGGCTTGCAGTTCCCGCGTTGTTGATGGTTTTTACCGGATTGGCCCAGGCGGCAGAATGCCCGGAATTGTTACAAGGCTCATTGCCCAAGCTGCGTGCCAAGGAATCCATCGATCTGTGCCAGCGATTCGTCGGCAAGCCGCTGGTGGTGGTCAATACCGCGAGCTTCTGTGGCTTCGCCCCGCAGTTCAAAGGCCTTGAGGCGCTGTATCAGCGTTACAAGGATCAAGGGCTTGAGGTGGTTGGTGTTCCGTCCAATGATTTCAAACAAGAGTCTAAAGATGGCGCAGAGACTGCCAAGGTCTGTTACGTGAACTACGGCGTGACCTTCACCATGACCGAGCCACAGAAAGTCCGCGGCGATGACGCAACGCATTTGTTCAAGGTTCTCGCTGAACAAAGCAGTTCGCCGAAGTGGAATTTCTACAAGTACGTGGTCGATCGCCAGGGCAAGGTGATCGCCAATTTTTCCAGCCTGACCAAGCCGGATAATCCCGAGTTCATCGAGGCGGTGGAGAAAGCCCTGGCTTCGAAACCCTGATCGACGCGCACTAAAAAGCCCCGCCTCTGGATAAGAGTGCGGGGCTTTTTCAATTCAGGTGGCGAGGTAGTCAAGCTCGCCGTGAATCATCAGAAACGGTAGGTTGCGCCAACACCGAAACCGTTCGCCCAGTTTTCATACTTGGCGTTGTAGGTCTGGCGTCCGTTGCTGTTGTTGACCTTGACCGACTCTTCGCGCAGGTACGAGTACGCCACGTCGATGGTCAGGTCGTCGGTCGGGCTCCAGCCAGCGCCAAGGCTGAAAATCTTGCGATCGCCAGTCGGAATGCGTGGGGAACGGTCTTCGTTGTTGGTTGGTGCCTGGTCGACGGACAGACCGGTACGCAGGACCCATTGTTTGTTCAACTGGTACGAAGCGCCGATGGCGTGAGCCCAGGTGTCATGCCAGTTCTGTTCTTCAGTGATGGTGCCAAACCGACTGTTCAGAGCAGCAGGGACGCCACTGTTCTCAACGGAGATTTCTTTCAGGCGGCTCCAGCGAGTCCAGGTGCTGCCTGCGTAGAGAGTCCATTTGTCGTCCAGCTGGTGAGTAACCGAGAAGTCGACCGACTCAGGCGTGGTGATGTCCAGCGAAGCGTCGTACTTCTGGCTCGGGTTCTGGCCAAGGGCCCCCAGGAGGTTGTAGTTGACCTTGGTGTCGCCCTCGAGCTTGTACTTCACTTTCGAGTGGTAGGTCAGGCCGACGCGAGTGCTGTCGGTGGCTTGAACCATGATGCCGATGTTGTAACCCAGCGCGGTGTCGTCACCCTTGATCTTGACGTTGCCGTCCGCTGCGCGAGGGTTCAGCGACAGATTCGATTCCAAGGTGCCGTCAATGCGGTTGATGGTCGGACCGAAACCGATCGACACCTTGTCGTTGAAGGCATAGCTGACGGTTGGCTGCAGGGTTACGATTTTTACTTCGCTCTTGCTGCCGAAGTATTTGCCGGCGAAGCCGTTCTCGTAGTCGGTCACCAGGCCGAATGGAGCGTAGACGCCGAAACCGAACGCCCAGTGGTCATCGATTGGCTTTACGTAGTAGCCCATGGGCACGCCCATGAAAGGGACCATGTCACCTTTGTTGGTGCCACTATTCGGGCTGGAGCTCGCATCACTGATATCAGCGTGCGCGTCGATAAATGCAACACCACCGGTCACTTGTTCGCGCTTGAGGCGAGACATGCCGGCAGGGTTACCAAAAACGGTGGATGCGTCGTCGGCAGAAGAAGATCGCCCGGCAAAACCAGTTCCCATCCCGCTGATGCTTTGTTCGTTAAGGGCAAAGCCACTTGCGAAGATCTGGGTGGATGCCAAGGCAGCGGCGAGGCTAAGGGTGGTTTTGAGCATTACTTTTTTCATTATTAGAACTCCTGGTGATCACCGGGGCGAAAATTACCAACATTTTCGTCCGGGCGCTATAGCCTGTAACGCTTGATTTAGAGCGGTTTTGTAGGACAATCCGACCAAAATCGCGACAAGTTGTGCGATCTTCGGAAACGGGTGGTTCAGCAGGCGACCTGATTCAACGATGAAACACAGGTTTGCCAGGCGTAGGTGAAATCTCGCAAACGACCTTGGGGCTGGAAAGTCTGGCGCCAGATTCGGGCCATTCCCAACAGGTCGTCGGAGGCGGGGAGGGGAGTGTTCTGTTCTTCTACCAGCAGCCAGGCGATGGCTGTGGCGTAACGCAGGTTGACGGTCAATTCCAGGTGCGGCCCGCTAAGAAAAGCATGTTGGCTGGCCAAGCCGCGGACCAGGCTCGCCCGATCCGGGTCCAGGGCCAAATAGTGATCCCATAGGGCTTGGTGGCGAGGCTCGGCGATTCGGTACAGGCCGTGTCCACGGCGGTCATGCAAGGCTGACCCAAGGGCTGACTGACTGGCGGCAATGCCCAGCAGCAGGGATTCGGCAGTTGCGCTATGGCGTCCGAGGTAGATCAATGTCGGACGGATCACATAACGACACAGTTCGCTGGCAGCGATACCCATAAAGCCCTCGAAACATGAAGTGGTCGGCGATACCTGAAGGGCCTTGGCAGCTATGGATCGAATCAGGCTCGCCGGAAGCGGATCAAGCCGCTTGAGTTGAAGTGTAGTGTCATTATTTCGCTGTAAAGGACTGTTTTTAAAATATTTCTGGCTTCGAGTTATAACCGTTATATCGGTTGGTGCTTAGCCGTAGGCCACGAAATGAGAAATATCGGGCAATAAAAAGCCCCGCTTTTCAGCAGGGCTTCTGAGGTTTTCAGCCTTTCTGGCGTCTCAGGCAATCAGTGCCTGGCGAGTACGCTCGATCACAGCCTGCAGCGGTTCTGCGCTGGAGTATTGATCCGGGTACAGGCGTTCGCTGTGACGAGCGATGCCGTGTTCGTTGACCAGAGTGAAGCTGAAGCAGCCTTTGCGAGCGGCCATGATCAGGCAGTTCATTGGAGCAAAAGCGTTGGTTAGGGTGCGAATGGCATCCTGAGTGTGGATTTGAGTAGACATAATTGGTGTTCCTACAAGCGACACGGATAAGAACCGTGCAAAGTTAAAACGTTCCAGTGACGACGACCACCATTGGTCGAACGAAGAACCCGACTGGAACAAAGCAGCCAGTTTGAAGCGCTGATAAGTTGGCGCGCTTGGGCTGGCAGGTAGGTACTTAGGAGGGCAGGCAACACATCAAGGGCAAAGGTTCTGGGCCCGGGGTGAAGATCCTGATCAATTTGCAGGCTGGTTCGGTCAGAGTAAGTGAGCTTGGCAACACCCTTTGCTTTCGATTCAAAGGCTGTGTTGGTGCAAGATTTACCTGGAAACCATCGAGGTGGTCGATCCCGTTTTATCGGTGGAGGCTTCTCTTAGGGAAGGCTGACCGGGGGATTTGTTCGACCAGAATTGACTTTCAGCTTGGTACTAACGCCGCGGATACTAACGGATTGAACTGCCGAAGGGAAGCCTGTTTGTAAAAAGGCGCTGAATGCCTGTCGGCAAGTCTCGACTGAGCTGTCGAAAGAGCAGACCAGTGCCCCGCAATAGCCCAGAACCCGACCGTTGATCCGAGAGAACGATCGAGTCAGGATCGACCTGCGGCACGGGTTGCCCGGGTTTATCCCCAGGCCTTACCTAAAAACCGCGCCAAAAAAGCGCATCGATATAACCGCCTCGCAGGTACTTGTGCACATAAGTTGCGCGAACTGTCATCCCACTGTCATCCTCGCCTCAATGGGAGTGGGTGCCTGTAATGAAAATTTAAGTCAATGAAAAACATCGCTTTTTTTTACTGGTGAAAAAATCGTCAGTTTGACTGCGAGCCCCACCCCACACGGCTTTGCGCGAGTTCAAAGGCGGTTGTCCACTGAGTTATCCACAGCTTCTGTGGATTGTCCCAAGCGCTTGCTCTAGGACGGGCGTGCAGGCTTTTTTCGACTTTACCTGTACGAAAAAAAGAGTAGAGTGGCGCGCCTTCCGATCTGCCCCACAGTGCTTTATGAAGTTTCGCTCAGTATCAGTCCCTGCTACCTCAACAACCCCCAGTGTTACCCCACCCAAGCGCTTTTCGATGCGCGTGGCTGAGTGGTTACTCGACAGCCCGCGCCTGGGCGAAAACTCCAACGTCAAACACTTCGCCGGACGCTTGCTCAAGCAGCCTGCCCGTGAAGGCGTCGTGGCCGCGCAAAGCCGTCTCGGTCAGCTGATGTGCCGCGAATGCGGTAACGCCCGGGATCGCCGCATTGGCCAGGAGCTGTTGCGTCAGGCCGCGCGTGCGGGCGACCGACGCGCGCAACAGGAACTCGGCCTGAGCGAAGACTGAGCTGTCCAAGACCTGACGCCTTGGTTAACCTTCACGCTTTATCGAATGGGCAGGAGTGGCTATGGCGATGGACTTGACCAGCGCATTGCTGGGTCTGGCGGGCGCTGGGCTGCCGTTACTGGTATTGGCCTGGCAACTTCAGCGTCGGGCGAGTGCGGGGCAGGCCGAGCTGGCGCTGCTGGAAGAGCGCCTTGCCATTGCCCAGCTGACGCAGGACGGCTTGAATGCTCAGCTTGACACCTGCCGTGATGAAATCGCTGACCTGAGCCAGGCCAATTCCGCCAAACAGGCCGACTTGGCTGCCGTGCGCCGTGAAGTCGAACTGCTCCAGATCGAACGCGACGATGCCCGCGACGCGGCCCACGCCTGGAACATCGAACGCGCCGGCAAAGAGGCTGAGTTGCGCCGCCTCGACGCGCAGGCGGCCTCCCTCAATGCCGAGCTGCGTGAGCAGCAGGAAAGCCATCAGCAGCGCCTCAACGACCTTCAAGGCTCGCGGGACGAACTGCGCGCGCAATTCGCCGAGCTGGCGGGCAAGATCTTCGACGAGCGTGAGCAGCGTTTTGCCGAAACCAGCCAGCAACGTTTGGGGCAGTTGCTCGATCCGTTGAAGGAACGTATCCAGTCGTTCGAAAAACGCGTCGAGGAAAGCTATCAGGCTGAAGCCCGCGAGCGCTTTTCCCTGGCCAAGGAACTGGAACGGCTGCAACAACTGAACCTGCGCCTGAGCGACGAAGCCACCAACCTGACGCGCGCCTTGAAAGGACAGAAAACCCAAGGCAACTGGGGCGAACTGATTCTCGAGCGGGTGCTTGAGCACGCGGGGCTGGAGAAGGGGCGTGAGTACCAGACCCAGGTCAATCTCAAGGGGCCGGACGGCGAGCGTTTTCAGCCGGATGTGATTATTTACCTGCCCGGCGACAAGCAGGTCGTGGTCGATTCGAAGGTCAGCCTCACGGCCTATCAGCAATATGTGGCGGCCGAGGACGATGCCATCGGCCAGATCGCCATCAAGCAGCACGTACTGTCCCTGCGCAGTCACGTCAAAGGCTTGGCCGGCAAGGATTACAAACGGCTCGACGGCTTGCACAGTCTGGATTTCGTTCTGCTTTTCGTCCCGATCGAAGCGGCGTTTTCTGCGGCGTTGCAGGCTGAGCCGACGCTGTTTCAGGAGGCATTCGACCGCAATATCGTGATCGTCAGCCCAACCACGTTGCTGGCCACTTTGCGGGTCATCGACAGCCTGTGGAAGCAGGAGCGCCAGAGCCAGAACGCCCGGGAAATCGCCGAGCGCGCCGGTTGGCTGTACGACAAGTTCGTGTTGTTTATTCAGGATCTGGACGAGGTCGGCAATCGCTTGCAGCAACTGGATAAGGCCTACAGCTCTGCACGCAATAAGCTGACAGAAGGCCGCGGCAACCTGGTCAGTCGCAGCGAGCAGCTCAAGTTGCTCGGGGCGCGGGCCAGCAAGAGCTTGCCGGCGGATCTGCTGGAGCGGGCGATGACGGATGTCGATGGCTTGGCCGAGCTCCCCGAATAAAGAGCAAAAGATCGCAGCCTTCGGCAGCTCCTACATTGACCGTGTGGAAACCCGATCCTGTAGGAGCTGCCGAAGGCTGCGATCTTTTCGAAGGCAACACAGACCTCAATCATCACCCTACAACGGCAAATGCCGACTCAACAACGCCCGCAACGCCGCAGGTTTCACTGGTTTGGCCAGGTAATCCAGGCCTGCTGCATGCACTTGGGCCACCGTCTCCGGCCGTCCATCTGCACTGATCACCACCCCCGGCACCGGCTCGCCCAGTTGCGTGCGCAACCACGCCATCAATTCGGTCCCGGTCTCGCCATCGTCCAAGTGATAATCCACCAGCGCCAATTGCGGACGCATCCCGTCACCGAGCAGCGTCGCGCATTCCTCACGGTTGCGCGCGGTCCAGACCTGGCAACCCCAGCGCGTGAGCAAACTGTTCATGCCGATCAGGATGCTGTCTTCGTTATCAATACACAGGACCTGCGCGCCGCTGAGCATATGGCCATTGAGTTCGGCAACGTTGGCCGGCGTCGCGGTTTGTACCCGAGCCAGCGGCACGCTGACACTGAACACGCTGCCGCGACCCGGCCAGGAACGCACGCGCAAGGTGTGACCCAACACGCGACACAGCCCATCTGCAATCGCCAGACCCAAGCCCAGACCTTTCTCGGCTCGGGTCTGGTGGCTGTCGAGGCGTTTGAACTCTTCGAAAATCACCTGCAGTTTGTCTTCCGGAATGCCCGGTCCACGGTCCCAGACCTCCAGACACAGCTCACCATTGCGCCGCCGAACGCCGAGCAGCACCGGGCCTTTGGCGTAGCGGAAGGCATTGGTCAGGAAGTTCTGCAAAATCCGTCGCAGCAGTTTGATGTCACTGTCGACCCGTAACGCGCTGCCCCGAACACGGAATTTCAGCCCCTGTTCCTGCGCCAGTGCCTTGAATTCGGCGCCCAGCGTATGGAATAAATCATTGAGTTCGAAGGGCTTGCGGTCAGGGTTGATCTTGCCGTTTTCCAGACGGGAAATGTCCAGCAGGTCGCTGATCAGGTCCTCGGCCGAGCGCAGTGAACTGTCCAGGTGATGAACCAGTTTCCGGGCTTCACTGGATAAACTGTCTTCCTGATGGGTGAGGGCAGCAGAGAACAGCCGCGCAGCATTCAGCGGTTGCATCAAGTCATGGCTGACGGCGGTCAGGAAACGGGTTTTCGACTGGTTGGCCGATTCGGCGGTGCCCTTGGCTTCGGTCAGGGCGACGTTGAGTTGCGACAGCTCGTGGGTCCGTTCGGTGACCCGTTGCTCAAGGCCCTCGTTCGCTTCGGTCAGCGCCTGCTCGGCCTCGCGGAACGCGGTGATGTCGGTGAAGCTCATGACGAAACCGCCACCGGGCATCGGGTTACCGATCAGCTCGATCACTCGACCATTGGGGAACAATCGCTCGGAGGTATGGGCGCGGCCCTGGCGCATCCAGTGCAAGCGGCGGGCGACATGCACTTCCGCTTCGCCGGGCCCGCACAGACCGCGCTCGGCGTTGTAGCGAATGATGTCGGCAATCGGCCGGCCAACGCTGATCAAACCGTCGGGGTAGTTGAATAATTCAAGGTAGCGCCGGTTCCAGGCCACCAGTTTCAGCGACTGGTCGACCACGCTGATGCCCTGGGTGATGTTCTCGATGGCGCCTTGCAGCAGGGCACGGTTGAACTGCAGCACTTCCGAGGTTTCGTCGGCGATCCGCACGACATCCTCGAGTTGCATTTCCCGACCTTCAATGGCGGCTTTTACCACCGCCCGGGTCGAAGATGCGCCGAGTACACCGGCCAGCAAGCGTTCGGTATGGGCGATCCATTCACCGTCGGCGTTCTGGGTCGGGTTGAAGCCTTTGCCCTGACGGTAGGCGAAACGGAGGAAACTCTGACGAGCCCGCTCCTCGCCGACAAAACGGGCGGCCAGTTGCTGCAAGTCGTTGATCTGTACCGCCAGCATCGAGCGGGCGTTGGGTCGGGCGCTGATCTCCTGGCCGATGAAGCGGCCGGCCTGCCAGTGCTCCGAAACCCGTGTGCGTGACAATAGCGAGACCCAGGTGAACAAGGTGAAGTTGCCCGCCAGGGACAGCACCACGCCTTGAGTCAGTGGCGTGATCGGCAGGTTCAACGGGTTGCCTTGCAGCCAGGCCAGTCCCGGAAAACTGCTCAGGGGCAAACCGAGACTTTTGGCGGCGATCGGCAACACCAGGGTGTAGAACCAGAGGAAGGTCCCAGCGGCCAGCCCGGCGAACACCCCTCGACGGTTAGCCTGTTTCCAATACAGCGCGCCGAGCATGGCCGGGGCCAGTTGGGTCACGGCGGCGAAGGCGATCTGGCCGATGGTCGCCAGGCTCGCGGTGGAGCCCAGCAGTCGATAACTGACGTAGGCCAGCAGCAGAATGACCACGATGCTCACCCGCCGCACCGAAAGCATCCACTGGCGGAACACTTCGAACGGCCGCTCGGCGTTGTTGCGCCGCAGCAACCATGGCAGCAGCAGGTCATTGGAAAGCATGGTCGACAGCGCCACGCTGGCCACGATCACCATACCGGTCGCCGCCGAAGCACCGCCGATAAACGCCAGCATCGCCAAGGCAGGGTGAGATTCGGCCAGAGGCAGGCTGATGACGAATGAGTCCGGCAGCACTGAGCTGGGCAGCAACATCTGACCGGCCAGCGCGATAGGCACGACAAACAACGCCGCCAGCGCCAGATAGGCCGGGAACACCCACTTGGCCAGGCGCAGATCCTGAGGGTCGATGTTTTCCACCACGGTCACGTGGAACTGCCGGGGCAGGCAGATGATCGCCATCATCGCCACGCCGGTTTGCACCACCATGGACGGCCAGTTGATGGTTTCTTTCCAGTACTCTTCGAGGCGCGGGGCGAGCATGGCCTGGTCGAACAGGTCGTCGAAACCGTCGTACAGGCCGTAGGTCACGAACGCGCCGACCGCGAGAAAAGCGAACAGTTTGACCAGTGATTCAAAGGCGATCGCCAACACCATGCCGCGGTGGTGTTCCGTGGCATCGAGGTTGCGGGTACCGAAAACGATGGTGAACAGCGCCAGTACCAGCGACACGATCAGCGCCGTGTCTTGCGCGCGTGTGCCCATGGCGTCAGCGCCGGCGCCGATCAGCAGGTTCACGCCCAGCACGATGCCCTTGAGTTGCAGGGCGATATAGGGCAACACGCCGACCAGGCAGATCAGCGCCACCACCACCGCCAGCGACTGGGATTTGCCGTAGCGGGCGGCGATGAAGTCGGCGATGGAGGTGATGTTCTCTTGTTTGCTGATCATCACCATTTTTTGCAGGACCCACGGCGCGCACACCAGCAGCAGGATCGGCCCGAGGTAGATCGGCAGGAATGACCAGAGTTGTTCGGCCGCTTGGCCCACGGCGCCAAAGAATGTCCAACTGGTGCAATAAACGGCCAGCGACAGGCTGTACACCCAGGCACGCACCCGTGGCGGCAACGGCGCGCTGCGCCGGTCACCGTAAAAGGCGATAGCGAACAGGATGGCCATATAGGCCAGGGCGACGGTGGCGATCAGCCCGATGGACAGCGACATGGGAACTCCAGACAAAAGACATCCGGGACTCCGCCCGGTCAGGACAGTCTCGCATGACCGCCGGAGTTAGTCAGTGTCGACCAAGGTCGTGGCGTGGTGGGGTGTCGCAGGTTGGGAGTCAGTTGGATTTTTGGTGTGCTTTCGGGCCTCTTCGCGGGCAAGCCTCGCTCCCGCAAAGGTTACGCAATACCTGTAGGAGCGAGGCTTGCCCGCGAAGGCGGTCTCACTGACTCAACGCAATATCAATCAACCGATGCAACTCTTCAACCTCCAGCGCCTGCGTCGCAAACAGGATGCGAAACACCGTCGGCGCCACCACCATATTGATCAGTCGATCGACACTCGGCTTCGGCTGCTCGGGATAGCGATCCAGAATCGTCTGCAACTGCCCGCCAATGATCGTCACGCAATAGCCCGGCGTGGCGCTGGATTGCACGTCACGCATCATGTTGCGCCCGGGCTCGGAACTCATTTCGTCCAGATATTGCTCCGCCCAGGCCCGCACGTCTCCGCGCAGGCTGCCGGTGTTGGCCGGTTCGCCGTCGGGGCGCATGCGGGCGAGGGCGACGTCGGCCAGTAGCACCGACAGATCACCCCAGCGCCGGTAAATGGTCGACGGCGTCACCCCGGCCCGGACAGCGATTTGCGGCACGGTCACGCTCGCGCGATCCTGTTCTTCGAGGAGCGCGCGAACTGCCGCATGAATCGACTCTTGCACCCTGGCGCTGCGGCCACCAGGACGTAAACCTTCTTTAATAGCCATATGGCGGACCTTAACACAAAGAATTTGCTTTAAGCGTTTGCCAGTAGCACACTCCGCAAAAGCAAAAAGTTAGCTTTTGCGGAGTGTGCTTATGTCCCGTCTAACGTCAAACCGTTCCAGCCTGTGGTTTCTGGCGATCACCTTACTCAGTTTTCTCGCCGCTTCCACCGCGCCAACGCCGTTGTATCACTTGTATCAAGAACACCTGCAGTTCTCGGCAGCGACCCTGACCCTGATTTTCGGGGTCTACGCCCTCAGCTTGCTGGCGGCGTTGCTCACGGTCGGTTCGCTTTCGGATTATCTGGGGCGCAAACCGGTGATTTTTACCGCCATATTGCTGAACATGCTGGCGATGTTGCTGTTTATCAGCGCCGACAGCGTTGCCTGGCTGATCAGTGCGCGGGTCCTGCAGGGTTTTGCCACGGGCATGGCCACCGCCGTTTTAAGTGCGGCGCTGCTGGACACCGACCGTCAGCAAGGGCCGATGGTCAACAGCGTCGCGCCGTTGCTGGGCATGGCGCTGGGTGCCATGGGCTGCGGCGTGTTGGCCGAGTTTGCACCGCTGCCGCTGCAATTGACCTATTGGGTGCTGTTCGCGCTGTTTGTGATGCAAGCGCTGTACGTCTGGCGCCTGCCGGAAAGCGTCACACGGCAATCGGGTGCCTGGGCCTCGCTGCACCCGACCTTGCATGTGCCGATTCAGGCGCGGCGTATGCTGTGGCGGGTGCTGCCGATAGATCTAGCGGTGTGGGCGCTCGGTGGTTTTTTCGCTTCTTTGGCACCGTCTCTGGTGCGGACCGCCACCGGGTCCACCTCGAATCTGATTGGCGGGGCTACGGTGGCCGTGTTGACAGTGACCGGTGCATTGATGATCTACACCTTGCGTAATCGGCCGGCCGACAAAGTCTTGCTGTTGGGCGCGAGCCTGCTGCCTGCGGGCGTTGCGCTGATTCTGCTGGCGGTACATAGCGCCAGCCTGCCGTTGTTCTTCTTCGGTACCCTGGTGGCGGGCGGCGGTTTTGGAGCGGGTTTCCTGGGGGCCTTGCGAAGCATCGTGCCGCTGGCCTTGCCTCATGAGCGGGCGGGTTTGATGTCGGCGTTTTATGTGCTCAGTTACCTGGCGTTCTGCTTGCCGTCGTTGCTGGCCGGCGGTCTGACGCGGACCTTTGGCCTCGTGGCAACCACCGATGGTTATGGCGCGGTGCTGATCATTCTGTCGCTTGGTGCGCTGGTCGGGTTGATGCGTGTGCCGACTGTCAAAGTCAGTGGCGTCGATGTTCGATGACCGTTAGCCTTTGAACTGCCATTCATTTCGACGGACCGACCCATGAAGATCATCCGCAGCAAATCCTTCATCGGTGACCGCGCCTGGGCGGCGCTGGACATCGCCAACATGAATGGCATCACCACCCGTTTGCACTGGACCGATCAGCCCTATAAATGGCACATCAACGATGGCCAGGAAGTGTTCGTGGTGCTCGATGGGCGGGTGCAGATGCGTTATCGCGAAGAAGGCCTGGAAAAGGAAACGCTACTCGAAGTCGGCGATATCTTTTATGCCTCGGTGGGCACCGAGCATGTGGCTCATCCGCTGGGTGTGGCGAGGATATTAGTGATCGAGAGGAAAGGTAGCGTCTGATACTTATCTGCAAAACAGATAACAGTTAGAGATATTACCCGTTATATCGATATTCGATTCGGATCTACCATGAACTCCACCTCACGAGAGGACAGGAGTTCACCATGACCTGCACCCATAGCGTTAAACCCGGTATCAAACCGTTCAGTCACTTGCATCACCCTCGAGAGGCCATCCGACAATTCACTCCCAACTGGTTCGCGGCGACCATGGGCACGGGTGTGTTGGCGCTGGCGCTTGCGCAATTGCCGGTGTCGAATCCCGGTCTGCATGCGTTTGCCGAAGGCCTGTGGCTGTTCAATATTGTCCTGTTTGTCTTGTTCACAGCCATGTATGCCGCCCGTTGGGTCATGTTCTTCGACGAGGCGCGGCGGATTTTCGGCCATTCCACGGTTTCGATGTTTTTCGGCACCATTCCCATGGGTCTTGCGACCATCATCAATGGCTTTCTGCTGTTCGGTTTGCCGCGCTGGGGTGATGGTGTGATTCATCTCGCCGAAGTGCTCTGGTGGCTCGACGTGGCGATGTCGCTGGCTTGCGGCGTACTGATTCCCTACATGATGTTCACCCGTCAAGAGCACAGCATCGACCAGATGACCGCCGTCTGGCTGTTGCCGGTGGTGGCAGCGGAAGTGGCGGCTGCCAGCGGTGGCTTGCTGGCGCCGTACTTGGCCGATGCTCATTCACAACTGGTGGTGTTGGTGACCAGCTACGTGCTCTGGGCCTTTTCCCTACCGGTAGCGTTCAGCATTCTGACCATCCTGTTGCTGCGCATGGCGTTGCATAAATTGCCCCACGAAAACATGGCCGCCTCTAGCTGGCTGGCCCTTGGGCCGATTGGCACCGGTGCGCTGGGCATGTTGCTGTTGGGCGCCGACGCGCCAGCGATCTTTGCCGCCAACGGTCTGCCGGGCATCGGAGAGATCGCCGCGGGGCTTGGCTTGGTGGCCGGCATCACGCTGTGGGGCTTCGGGCTCTGGTGGATGTTGATTGCGCTGTTGATCACCGTGCGTTACTTGCGCGCCGGTATCCCGTTCAACCTCGGCTGGTGGGGCTTCACTTTCCCGCTGGGGGTCTATTCACTGGCTACGCTGAAACTGGCCAGCACCTTGAGCCTGACGTTTTTCAGTGTCTTTGGTTGCCTGTTGGTGGCAATGCTGGCAGTGATGTGGCTGATAGTCGCCAAGCGTACGGTGCAGGGTGCGTGGCGAGGTGAGCTGTTTGTCTCGCCGTGCATTGCAGGATTAAAGAAATAACCGGCAAAGATTAGGTAATCTGTGGCCTGGATCGATGTCCGGCATCCAATAACAGTATCCGCGCCACTCTCCAGCCAAAATCAGGGACACATGGAAGATGAGTCACCCCTCACAATTCACCTTGCTTCGAACTCGCCGCTTCTTGCCGTTTTTTGTCACGCAGTCCCTCGGGGCCTTCAATGACAACATCTTCAAGCAGTCGCTGATCCTCGCCATTTTGTACAGGTTGACCATCGAGGGTGACCGTTCGATCTGGGTCAACTTGTGTGCGTTGCTGTTTATCTTGCCGTTTTTCCTGTTCTCGGCTTTGGCCGGGCAATTCGGGGAAAAGTTCGCCAAGGACGCACTGATCCGTCTGATCAAGCTCGGGGAAATCGTCATCATGGCGGTAGGGGCGGTCGGTTTCATGTTCGATCACCTGTCGTTGATGCTGGTGGCGCTGTTTGCCATGGGCACCCACTCGGCGCTATTCGGGCCGGTGAAGTACTCAATCCTGCCGCAGGCCTTGCGCGAAGAAGAATTGGTGGGCGGCAACGGTCTGGTGGAAATGGGCACTTTCCTGGCGATTCTCGCCGGGACGATTGGTGCCGGGATCATGATGTCCACCAGCAACTACGCGCCGGTCGTGTCCACGGCAATCATCGGGATCGCGGTACTCGGTTACCTGGCCAGCCGCAGCATTCCCCGGGCCGCGGCGGCATCGCCGGAAATGCGTTTGAACTGGAACATCTTCAGCCAATCCTGGGCCACCTTGAAGCTGGGCCTGGGGCAAACCCCTGCGGTATCGCGCTCGATCGTCGGTAACTCATGGTTCTGGTTTGTCGGGGCTATTTATCTGACGCAAATCCCGGCGTATGCCAAGGAATGGATGCACGGTGACGAGACCGTGGTGACGCTGATTCTTACGGTGTTCTCGGTCGGTATCGCACTGGGTTCGATGCTCTGCGAGAAACTCTCCGGGCGCAAAGTCGAGATCGGTCTGGTGCCGTTTGGCTCATTCGGTCTGACGGTGTTTGGCTTGCTGCTGTGGTGGCATTCAGGCGGGATTCCAGACAGCGTTGCCGGTCATGGCTGGATCGAAGTCCTGGGGTTTGGTCACGCCTGGCTGGTGTTGATCGACATACTCGGGCTCGGAATCTTCGGCGGTTTCTACATCGTGCCGCTGTATGCGCTGATCCAGTCGCGCACCGTCGAGAATGAGCGTGCCCGGGTGATCGCCGCCAACAACATCCTTAACGCCCTGTTCATGGTGGTCTCGGCCATTGTGTCGATCGTCTTGCTGAGCCTCGCCAAGTTGTCGATCCCGCAGCTGTTCCTGGTGGTGTCGCTGTTGAACATCGGCGTCAACACCTACATCTTCAAAATCGTCCCCGAGTTCAGCATGCGCTTCATGATCTGGCTGCTTGGCCATTCCATGTACCGCGTCGAGCATCGCAATCTGGAGCTGATTCCCGATGAAGGCGCGGCATTGCTGGTTTGCAACCATGTGTCGTTCGTCGACGCGTTGCTGATTGGCGGCGCAGTGCGTCGGCCGATTCGCTTTGTGATGTATTACAAAATCTACAACCTGCCGGTCCTGAACTTCATCTTCCGCACGGCGGGGACGATTCCGATTGCCGGGCGTCAGGAAGACATTCAGATCTACGAAAAAGCCTTCACCCGCATCGCCCAGTATCTGAAGGACGGCGAGCTGGTGTGCATTTTCCCTGAAGGCAAGTTGACCGCCGATGGCGAGATCAATGAATTCAAGGGCGGGCTGACGCGGATTCTCGAAGAAACGCCGGTGCCGGTGATTCCGCTGGCATTGCAGGGGTTGTGGGGGAGTTTCTTCAGCCGTGATCCGGACAAGGGCGTGTTTCGTCGGCTGTGGTCGCGGGTGACTTTGGTGGCGGGGCCGGCGGTGGCCGTTGAAGCGGCTGAACCGGCGACATTGCAAGGTTTGGTGGGGGAGTTGCGTGGGGCCGTTAGATAGTCGGTGACTTTGCGGACCTCTTCGCGAGCAAGCCCGCTCCCACATTGGAATGCGGTCAAATGTGGGAGCGGGCTTGCTCGCGAAAGCGGTAGAGGCCTAAGCGCTAACCTTGAGCCCAACCAACCCGGCAATGATCAACGCCACACTCGCCAGCCTAAACAACGCCATGGATTCACCAAACAAAATGATCCCGGCGATCACCGTGCCCACCGCACCCACGCCAGTCCATACCGCATAGGCCGTGCCCAGCGGCAATTCCTTCATGGCAAGGCCCAGCAGGCCAAGGCTGATCGCCATGGCGGCAATGGTCAGTGCGGTAGGAAGAGGGCGGCTGAAACCGTCGGTGTATTTCAGGCCGACGGCCCAGCCGACTTCGAACAGGCCAGCGAAAAACAGAATGATCCAGGACATCAAAGACCTCCATCAATGGATGGGGTCGTCCCCGGATTAATCACTCGATCGAGCCGCGAGGTCGTCCCCGCATTGTGCAATAGAGTGCCCATCATTAATCCGAGGATCAAGTTTGCGGCTTAATCCGCTGTCTGCTGAGCAGCGAGTTGCCGGTCTTCTTTCTCGCTCATACGACGGAAATACGTCGAGAGCAGCGCCCCGGAAATGTTGTGCCAGACGCTGAACAACGCGCTTGGCACCGCCGCCAGCGGCGAGAAGTGCGCACTGGCCAAGGCCGCGCCCAGGCCGGAGTTCTGCATGCCGACTTCCAGTGCCAGGGATTTGCGCTGGGCCAGTGGCAGGTTGAACAGGCGCCCGGTGAAGTAACCCAGCAAGTAGCCGAAGCTGTTGTGCAACATCACCACGGCCATGATCAGCAGGCCGGATTCGGCAATCTTCGCCTGGCTGGCAGCCACCACGGCAGTGACGATGATCACGATGCTCACCACCGACACCAGTGGCAACACGTCTACCGCGTGACGTACCCGATCACCAAGCAAGCGCTGGGCAACTACACCGAGCACGATCGGCAGCAGCACGACTTGCAGGATCGACCAGAACAGCTCCATGAATGACACCGGCAACCAGGCCGAGGCCAGCAACCAGATCAGCGCCGGCGTCAGCAGCGGAGCGAGGAGGGTGGTGACGGCGGCAATGGCCACCGACAACGCCAGATCCCCGCGCGCCAGCCAGGTCATCACATTCGACGAGGTGCCGCTTGGACAGCAGCCGACCAGAATCACCCCGACGGCGATTTCCGGTGGCAGGTGGAAAACCTGGCAGAGCAACCACGCCACGCCGGGCATGATCACGAAATGGGCGACCACGCCCAGGGCCACGCGCCATGGATGACGAGCGACTTCGGCGAAGTCTTCGAGCTTGAGGGTCAGACCCATGCCGAACATCACCAGCCCCAGCAGCGGGACGATGGCGCCTTTCAAACCGATGAACCAGGCCGGTTGCAGAAACGCCACAACGGCGAAAATCAGTACCCAGTAAGCGAAGGTGTTGCCGACAAAACGACTCAATGCAGCCAGTGCGCGCATGGCCTGATCCTTGCTGAATAAGTGAGATTCCCTGTTTGGAAATCCAATCAATGTGGGAGCTGGCTTGCCTGCGATGGCGGTGTGTCAGACTACATTTAAGCCGTCTGACACACTGCCATCGCAGGCAAGCCAGCTCCCACATTTGATCCGGTTCCTTCAAGGGGAACCGGTTGTTGTTAGATACCCTGTGGCGTCTCTTCACCACCCAACGCTTCAACCATCGACGGCAGGAAGTCGCCGAAGGTCAGCATCATCAGGGTAAAGCTGGCATCCAGTTGGCCGAGGGCTTCGTCGCCACCGTCCTGTTCCGCCTGATCCTGCAGCAGGTCTTCGAACTTCAGGCGCTTGACCACCATTTTGTCGTCAAGCACGAACGACAGTTTGTCCTGCCAGGCCAGCGACAGTTGAGTGACCACTTTGCCGGTGCTCAGGTGCAACTGGATTTCTTCGCTGGTCAGGTCCTGACGCTTGCAGCGCACGATGCCGCCGTCTTCGTGTGTGTCGCGCAGTTCGCACTCGTCCAACACGAAGAAATCATCCGCGGCTTTCTGGGTGGTGACCCATTCGGTCATGGTGGCGGTTGGCGACATCTTCACCGTCAGCGGACGTACTGGCAGCGAGCCGATCACTTCGCGCAGGGTAGACAGCAGGTCTTCGGCACGTTTCGGGCTAGCCGAGTTAACCAGGATCAGGCCCTGTTTCGGCGCGATGGCGGCGAAGGTCGACGAGCGACGGATAAAGGCGCGGGGCAGGAAAGCCTGGATGATTTCATCCTTGATCTGGTCGCGTTCCTTTTTATAGACCTTGCGCATTTGTTCGGCTTCGATCTCTTCGACCTTTTCCTTCACCGCGTCACGTACGACGCTGCCCGGCAGAATGCGTTCTTCCTTACGAGCAGCGATCAGCAAGAAGTCGCCGCTGATGTGCACCAGCGGCGCGTCTTCGCCCTTACCGAATGGCGCGACGAAACCGTAGGTGGTCAACTCCTGGCTTGCACATGGACGCGCCAGTTTGGTGGCCAGTGCAGTTTCCAACGCCTCGGCATCAAAAGGCAGATCTTGGGTCAGGCGATAGATAAGCAGGTTTTTGAACCACATGGGGTGAGTCTCTCCTTTATACAAAGGGGGGCATTATTGTCTTCGTGGTGCCATAGGCCAACCCTTCTCTAAGCCTTTGGAAGGCCTGAGAAAATTAATTAAAAAAGTGCTTGCCAGAGGTTGGGTCGCTCCGTAGAATGCGCGCCACACCGAAAGTGAAGGGTGATTAGCTCAGCTGGGAGAGCGTCTGCCTTACAAGCAGAATGTCGGCGGTTCGATCCCGTCATCACCCACCATTCGTTTTAGTGTTACGCGCAGCGGTAGTTCAGTCGGTTAGAATACCGGCCTGTCACGCCGGGGGTCGCGGGTTCGAGTCCCGTCCGCTGCGCCATATTCGGTAACCTGGAACGCTGAACGCCAGGTCACCACGGAAAAGCCCGCTAACGCGGGTTTTTTTCTGTCTGTTGTTTGACTGTAGTTCCTGCAGGGTGTGTCGTTTTACTGGTTTTCAGATTTTTTTTGATTTTTTATCAATTAAATCAACACTTTATGAAAATCTGTGGCACAATGCGCCCCGCAACGAAGGTAAAGGGTGATTAGCTCAGCTGGGAGAGCGTCTGCCTTACAAGCAGAATGTCGGCGGTTCGATCCCGTCATCACCCACCACTTACTTTCAACGCTACGCGCAGCGGTAGTTCAGTCGGTTAGAATACCGGCCTGTCACGCCGGGGGTCGCGGGTTCGAGTCCCGTCCGCTGCGCCATATTCGGTATCTGGAACGCTGAACGCCAGATCACCACAGAAAGCCCGCTTAATGCGGGCTTTTTGCTGTCTGGGATTTGGCTTTGTGCTGGCCTTCCACTGAAAGATCGACCTGTTCGGGTAATACTAGTCAGTTACGCGAAATCCCTGTGGGAGCGGGCTTGCCCGCGATGACTGCAGCACATTCACCATTGATGTGTCAGAGAGGTCGCTATCGCGGGCAAGCCCGCTCCCACAGGTTCCGCGCGTAACTGACAGGCGTTGACCTGTTCGGATCTCGTTTTTCGTTTCTGCCTTGCCTATTGTTCGGCGTTACGACTGTGTCGGTAGTCGCTGATGGCCTCGTACACCGCTTTGCGCAACCGGTTGATCCCGCCAATCGGCCTATGGGCTTCAAGGCCGAACCATGGGTTGAACGACAGGTTGTCGCATTGCAGGTTCAGCGCCGGGGTGTCGAAATCCTGGGCAGGCAGTTTGATCCGGGCCACGGTTTCGAAGGGCGCGTCACTTTCGCTCCACTCGATACTGGTGTCTTCGATCGGCATGTACTTGCCCGCATCCTGGCGCTGAATCTGCAAGACGAAACACGCCGGCACCCGATCAGTCGACAGCTGCTGGTTCAGCGCACTGCGCAGGAAGTTCGGCAGGTTTTGATTTTGCGTGGGCAGCGCGTAGACCGGGCAGCTATCAGGATCTGGCATCACCCGGAATTTGGCGTTGGCGTCACTGAACTTGTATGGCGAAACCGAAAAGTAAGTGGTCTGCGTCGGGCTTGCTGGGGCAGGGGAGAGCGTCGCCAGCGCAATAAACAGATGGCGAACCTGCCAGGTGCGCGGGTCCCAGCCTGGGAAGAACGCCATCGCTTTTTTGCCGTCAGCCTGGGCGGCCACATTCTGACGATACTCGGCGACATCGCTGACAAAGAAGTTCGGATGGTTGAACATCACGAAATCCTGTTCGCTGTGTCCTTGTCGGTCACTCAGCAGCTGTTTACCAGGCACATCGAACAGTTTGATCGCCATGCCCCGGGCATCGCGGATGCTGTCGAACTGCGGATACGCATTGCCGTTGGACAGCCGCATCATTGCTTGCCAGGTTTTGCCCGGTTCGCTGAACACGCCTTGACGTAACTCCGTTGCCAGATCCGGCAGCACCTGAACCTCGGCCTTCACGCAGCCATGGGCCTTGGCATGGGCATCGCGCAGGTAGCGGGTGCTTTCACGGTGTTGATCGACGATACGCACGGCCGTCTGGATGATGTCCTGGGTCATTGCCGCTTCGCCGTCCGGAATCAATTCTTCAGCCGATACCGGGCCGCGATGTTGCCAGGTGGACCAGGCCATGAGCAGCGCCCAGCCGAGCAGACCCAGACCCAGCAACCACAGCAGGGTTTTGCCGAGGAAGGCGCCCAGGCGCAGCCAGAGAGTAATCAGCATGGGTCAATCCTTTTGACTGAGACGGCGGTCTGGCAATTGCGACTCCATCGGGCCGCCCAACACTTTCAGGTATTCCAGCAGCGCCCAGCGTTCCTCCGGTTGCAGCAGACGACCAATGACGCCGTTACCGCGCTCACCTGCGCGGAACTCGTGGCCGCTGTTGTGATTACCGGTGATGCGCGTGTCGAACACAAAACCATTGGTGAAGGCTTCGGTGCGATAGCCCAAATGTTTGGGGTCGTATTCAAAGGTGCCCTTGTAGAACGTGGGCGCGCGTTCACTTTGTGGCGAGAGCAGTTGATAAATGCTCGGTACCGAACCGTTATGCAAAAACGGCGGCGTCGCCCAGACGCCCGCCAGTGGTCGGGCTTTATAGCTACGCAACTCTTGAACGCCGATCGGCAGGCCGAATCCGTCCAGGTTCGGGCGCTCTGCGGGTGTCACATTGGCTTCGCGGTAGGCCTGATTGCCCATGAAAGCAGTGACGTAAGCCAGTCCCTTAGCCACGGACAACTGGCTCATATCCAAGGGTTCTGTGGGTGTTGGGTGCAGTTGTACGTCCAGTTGCGCAAGCTCTGCCGGATCCCACTGCAAGGCCGTCAGGTCGAAGCGGTGATCAGCAATATTGTTGGCGGCGCCGGGGTCTGTGCCAATCACCCCCACAGGCAGCAATTTCAGATGTTGCACGGGTCTGCCGTCGCTTTGGGTGACGCGGGGGACATGACACCCGGCGCAGTTTTCAGCGAACAGTTCGCGGCCTTTTGCAGCCAAGGGCTTGTCGATATTGCCCAGCAGGGCTTCCGGCCAGGCGGGCGGTTTGAGTCGTTGCAGGGTTTCTTCGATCCGGTGCAGATCACGTACCCGGACGCTGGACGGGTAGCGGTCGTCGCCCTTGAGCGGCTGCCCGCTGCTGTCGAAGAAATTCAGCGTGGCGCCCACACCCAAGGCTTCACCGATATTACGGGCCATCGGTTGCTGCGCCGAACCGTTCCACTGCACCCAGTCGAAGGTCCACATATCCCACAGTTGCGGGTAGTCCACCGGCGCGTTGGCCACGCGGTAGTTGGCGGGTGAAATCGCGTCGCCGAAGCTGGCGTTGGCAATACGCCCGAAGGCATCGGTGCGGCCGGGACCTTCTTCGGTGGGGTAGAGGCCGCGATGGGTGTCGTTCCAGGCCACCTTCAGGAAGGTATCGAGGGATACTTTGAAATCCTGGCGCAGCTGTTGATGCCGTGCCTCGTAGTCCTGCCCCAGAACGTTGCGTGCGAAACGTTCGAATTTCCAGGGGTTGTAGTAAGTCGAGGTCAGACTGGCGACCAATGCTTGTCCGAAACTGCCACCTCGCAGCGTAGGAACGCTGGACGGCAATACATGCTGGGCTGAGCCGCCATCGATGCGCACGGCCTCGCCATTGAAGCGCAATTCGCCGGTGTGGCAGGCGGCGCAGGTGATGTCCAGAAACTCGTCCTGGCTGCCGGGGTTTTGATGACGGGCAAAACCGACGGGCAGGTTACCAGGGTTGTTCGGCGTGGCTTTCTGGCTTGGGTCGATCAGAAAACCAAAGCGTGCGAGGTATTCAGGAGCGGCGAATCGTTTTTGCGAGAAGGGCAATTCCAGGGCGTTGAACCAGTCATAACGCAAGCCTTTGACCTGGGTACCCTGAGGCGTGAAGTAGTAAGCCTGGCGGTCGGCGGCGCTCCATTGCTCCAGGTAATTCACCTGTTGCGCCGGTGACCAGGCTGGCAATTTCGGGTTGGCGACATAGTACAGCACCACGGCGAGGCCAAGCCCCAGCAGTACTGCGATCAGCATCAGCAAACGGAATATGAGGCGCAAGATAAACATCCTTGTCAATTTGTAGCTTCTCTTATGCCTCAGCTGACGAAGTGCGGCAAGAGGCCATTACGCCAGAGGCTGTGGGAACCGGCCCTTGAGTCTGTAAGAGCCAAATGACAGAAGCTTCATCGTTCTATAGCCGAAATGCGTTTAAACACCTGAACTTATCAGACGTTTCCTGCTCTCATGCCGGTAGCCATTGGTCGTGGCGGCCTGATAAGCTCGCGGCTTTACTCGATTGCCCTTTAGGCGCATGAACAAGGAAATAGCATGAAACAGCATCGGTTGGCGGCGGCGGTGGCCCTGGTTGGCCTGGTACTTGCGGGTTGTGATTCGCAGACCAGCGTAGAGCTGAAAACCCCGGCGCAAAAAGCTTCCTACGGTATCGGCCTGAACATGGGCAAAAGCCTGGCTCAGGAAGGCATGGATGACCTGGATTCCAAAGCTGTAGCCCAAGGCATCGAAGATGCCGTCGGCAAGAAAGAACAGAAACTGAAGGATGAAGAACTGGTTGAAGCCTTCGCAGCACTGCAAAAGCGTGCTGAAGAGCGTTTGGCCAAAATGAGCGAAGAGTCGGCAGCCGCCGGCAAGAAATTCCTCGAAGAGAACGGCAAGAAAGCCGGTGTCACCACCACGGCTTCCGGCCTGCAATATGAAGTGGTCCAGAAGGCCGACGGCGCTCAGCCTAAGCCGACCGACGTAGTGACTGTTCACTACACTGGTAAATTGACCAACGGCACCGTTTTCGACAGCTCCGTCGAGCGCGGCAGCCCGATCGATCTGCCGGTCAGCGGTGTGATTCCGGGTTGGGTTGAAGGCCTGCAACTGATGCACGTTGGCGAGAAGTACAAACTGTACATCCCTAGCGAACTGGCTTACGGCGCCCAAAGCCCAAGCCCTGCGATTCCAGCCAACTCGGTGCTGGTATTCGACCTGGAGCTGCTGGCCATCAAGGATCCAGCAAAACAAGACGCCGCCAAGTAATTCGCGTCTGCTCTAAAAACAACGCCTCGCTTATGCGGGGCGTTGTTGCATCTGGCGTTCAGTGGAGGTAAACAAAGC
This sequence comes from Pseudomonas sp. JV414, assembly GCF_032424305.1. Classification (NCBI taxonomy): domain Bacteria; kingdom Pseudomonadati; phylum Pseudomonadota; class Gammaproteobacteria; order Pseudomonadales; family Pseudomonadaceae; genus Pseudomonas; species Pseudomonas sp. JV414. The sequence continues at coordinate 158,145 of NZ_VYKC01000022.1, forward strand.
GAACGGATACGGTACGCTGAAGTCATAGCCAGTGAGGGCGCCCGAGCTAGACGGGCCAGAACGCCAAGTCAATGAAATCTTGGGGTTTTTTTATGTGAGTAAAAAACGCCCGATCTGAGTCAGGCCCTTATAAAACGGGGCTTTCAGCGGTGAAATGCAGCTCTGTTCACAAGGTTATCCACAATTTGTGTGGATAACATTTCAGCGGGAGGAACAAATGAAAACGCCCTGGAATTTTGCTCGTTTCCTGCCTCTGGCCGGACGCCTGCTCGCCCGTGGTCGTTTGCCGACCCTGCTGTTCGCGGTTGCCAGCAAAGGGGCCAGCCAGGGTAATCGTCTGGGTAAGCTCAAAGACGATCTGCGCCTGTTGCAGGCACTCTGCCTGGCTTACTGGCGTGGCGAATACCGGGCCATCAGCCCGAAAGCACTGCTTTCGGTGGTGGCCGGCCTGATGTATTTCCTGAGCCCCGTAGATGCAATCCCGGATTTCATCCCGATGTTCGGCATGCTCGACGACATCGCCGTGCTGGCCTGGTTGATGAAAGTCCTCGATGACGAGCTCAACGCCTTCCGCGCCTGGCGCAAGCGTCAGCTGCCGGAGAAGCTCGCGGTAGTCGAACGCTTGCCTGATACCCCCGAACAATTACAGCTGCAGGGCCCGAAAAAAAACTGAGCCAATTCAGAATCCTCCAGATATTCATACCCCCCCGCGACCTTGGCCGCTGTTAGGATTACACTTCTAAGGAAAAGCGCCGACTCGCTCAGTGTCGTTGTCCTACGGGGTAGTCATGGATATTCAGATAATTACACGCGAAGGCGAACCCGAATATGCGGTTCTGCCATGGGCTCAGTATCAGGCTCTACTGAAAGCAGCAGGCATCAAGCAACAACCACCGCGTGACGCCACAGTGCCTCCCGCGGCGGCACCAGACCAGATTCTTCCGGGTCTGGATCAACTACGCAATTTGCGCGAAGGGAAGGGCATCGCCATTGAGGCGCTGGCCCGCACGGTAGGCATCAGCCCGTCATATCTCGCCTTGATCGAAAGCGGTGAGCGTCAACCTGACGCTGCTATTCGCCGCAGCCTCGCCTGGGAATTGACGGTGCCAGGATGGAGGGATGAATCGTGAGCGTACGCATCAGTCGTCAACATTGGGATGGATTGTTGGGGGAGCTGGATCAGGCGCGTCGTCAGCGCCATCTTTTGACTTATCGGGCGTTGCTGGAGCGTTTGCAGCTACCCACGCCGGCCATGCAAACCTTGACCGCAGCTCTTGAGCACCTGGCGGCGCTGGATGCCAGAGCCGAGCAGCCGTTGCGTAGCTCGTTGGTGATCAGCCAGGGCGCCAGCCGCTTGCCGCGCACCGGCTTCTTCGAATGTGTCGAGCGTCTCGGGCGCTTTTCCGGCCCGTCCGATGGCGTGGCTGCCGCGTCCTGGCATGCCTCGGAAGTGGTGCGAGTGTTTGAATACGAGTACCCCGAGTCGGCGGAAGCCTGAGTGTTTCTACGACTCAAGGCGCGGGCCAGTTACTGGCTGGCCCGCCGGTTGTTTCACTGGTCGTGGTTCGTGCGCCAGCCGCGAGGCTGGAGCTGGCTCGAGGGCCAGTTCGCCCGCATGGCGAACCTGGGTGATGTCGGCGCCCAGAGCTTCTACGGCCACATTCTGGCCTTTCGCGGCGTCGGTCTTGGGGCTCGCGAGGAAGGTGTGCGATTACTGCGCCTGGCCGCGTTGGCGGGGGATGGCAAGGCGGCCTATCAGGTTGGCGTGATCAGCCTGACCGGAACGCCGAGCAAGGCGCCTGATCCGGCTGAAGCGGCTCGCTGGTGGGAAATGGCGGCGAAGGCCGGGCATCCGCTGGCCGAACTCAAATTGAAAGAATTGGCGTCTCGCGGTTCTGCAGATTAAACAATTGTGTGTCTGATAAACGAACGTGGCGTGAGGGAAACCTCCCGCCACGTTTGCGTTTTTGCCTGCTTGTTGATTAATGGAGTGATCATTAGCGAATCGACCTACATCCACATCATCCTTTCCTGACTTTTTTCCTGATTGATCCCCCGCAAAGTTTCGCGTGTTTATTGCCGGGCAGATCCATTGGAGATTTCCTTCAAGTTGTAGCGGTTTTCATGAACTGGTGCGCGATGCGCTCCATCGATAGTCTTGGGGTTGTCACTGCAAATTCAGTGACAGGGCGTGGAAGCCCTTCTATCGTTAGGCGCAGCAAGCGCCACCAGCTCGGCGTGTTTTATCGTCTGTGTTTTATGGTGGCTGTGCGCGGGGCGCTTTCGAGTGCGCGGGTGCCTAACGTCCTGGTCTTCCACACCTGCGTACAGCCGCCACCGCATTGTCTAGTGACGGATTAGTCCTGGAAATTTGTGGTGCCTGAGCGGGCCTCTTCGCGGGCAAGCCTCGCTCCCACAGGTTTTGTGTCGTTTGTGAATATTGCGTACGACACAAAACCTGTGGGAGCGAGGCTGATCTGGTCAAGTAATCCCGGGCACCGTCAGGCTATCAATCACATGCACGCTATACCCCGGCACATTCTTCGCGTGGTGTTTGGCCTGCGAGGCCATCTCCGCCAACTGACTCGCATCGAGTTGTCCGCAAGCCTGTGGATGCAAATGCACCACACCGATGGACAGGGACAACAACGGAAATTCCTGTCTTACGCCTTGCCGGTTGGGGGCGATGAAGCAGCCGGCTTCCAGGTGTTCGCTGCGGTAAAAGCGTCGGCATTGGCTGTGGAAGTCGTCCAGCAGTTGATTCAGGCGTTTGCGCCAGTCTTCCGGGCCGAGGACCAGCAGGAAGTCATCGCCGCCGATATGGCCGACGAAGTCGCGGGACGGGTCGACGCGGTCGTTCAGGCATTGCGCCAGGCACAGTAGGACTTCATCCCCGCGACCGTAGCCGTAGATGTCGTTGAAGGGTTTGAAGCTGTCGATGTCCACGTAGCAGATCACCGATTCCCGTTTCTGTTGCAGCAGCCGTGTCAGGCATTGCTGGATCGGTACGTTGCCCGGTAGCAGGGTCAGCGGGTTGGCGTAGCGGGCTTGCTGGATTTTCAGTTCCGTAATCAATTTGAGCACGTCGATCACTCGGCCCAGCCCCAGATAGCCGCCGTTGAGGGTGATGATGAAGTCTTCTTCGATGCGCTGACGGGCGCGGCTGGTGATGAGGCGGCTGACCTGTTGCAGCGACTGGCTCAGCTCCACGGCGAGGAAGTCGTCGCTCATCAAGCGGCTGATGGGCTTGCGGGCGAACAGGTCGGTGGCAAAGGGTTTGAGCAGGGCGTCCGAGAGCGAATGACGGTGGACGATGCCGCAGGGCTGACCCTGTTCGTCGAGCACCGCCAGGGAGTTCAGGTTGGCCTGGCGGCGGAAGGCTTCCAGTACGGTGGCGGTCGGGGTGTCGCTGGCCACCGCCGGCTGGTCGTTGAGCAGGGCGCTGAGGTCACTGACTTCCTCGTTCAGTATCGCGGCGACGCTGTTTGGTTTGGGCATCAAGGTTCGGGCATCGCGGGGCGGATGCTCCTGGGGCCGGCAGAGCAGATAGCCTTGCAGCAGATCGACGCCCATTTCGGTCAGCACGGCGAGTTCTTCCGGCAATTCGATGCCTTCGGCGATCACTTTTGCCCGTGAAGCCTTGGCGATCTGCAGGATCGAGCCGACGAATTCACGCTTGAGCGCGTCCTGGTGAATGCCATCGATAAAGTGCCGATCGATCTTGACGTAATCCGGGCGCAATTCAGACCAGAGGCGCAAGCTCGAATAACCCGCACCCAGATCATCCAGTGCAATGGAAAATCCCATCGCCCGATAGTGATGCAGGGCGGTTTGCAGCAACTGGAAATCGTCGGTCGGGGTCTGTTCGGTGAGTTCGATCACCACCTGGCTCGGTGGTATGCCGAAATCCTGCAGCAGTTGCAAAGTGCGTCCGGGCTGGTGGGCGGCTTCGAGCAGGGATTCCGGGGACACATTGAGGAAGAGTTTGCCGGGCAGTTGCTGTTCATTGAAACGGCGGCAAGCACTTTGACGGCAAGCGATCTCCAGTTCGCTGAGGCGACCGGCCTGGCGGGCTACCGAGAACAGGGCGATGGGGGAGTGCAACGGACTGTTGGAGGGGCCACGGCTGAGGGCTTCGTAACCGATGATACGTCGTTCGGAGAGAGAAATGATTGGCTGGAACAGGCTGTGCAAACCGCTTTGAGTCAGTATCGAGCTCAAGGCACTCAGCTGTTCGGTCGTGGTCATGGCGTTCTCTGGCGATAAAAAAAGGACTGGGCGTGCTCTCGTTAAAGAGCACGCCCAGTCCTGTATTTCACGACAGAATGATGACTGTTTGATGACGCTCCGGGGAGCGTCGGCATTAAATTGCCATCATCTTGCTTGTAACAACTTAGTGCTTGGCAACCGCGGTGTTGAGTTTCAAGTAATCCAGCAGAATCCGCCCGGTCTCGCTCAGATAAGCATCGTCTTCTGGCTTGGTCTTGTCCGGCTCGGCCGCGAGGGCATCTTCGTCTTCTTTCTTCAGTTCTTTGAGCGGCTCTTCGCCCTTGGCCTTGCGACGGATGTTTTCCATGGCCAGTTGCTTGGCTTCGATATCGGCGTGTTGTGCACGACGGTCAGCTTCATTGAGGCTGACGGTTTTTTCGCTCATCAACTTCTGCGCCAGGGCCAGTTTGTCGCGGATGAACACAAACTCCGCGTCTTTGGCCGTGCGCACGTCATGCTCGGACTTGAGCTGCGTGATGTACGGTTTGAACGGGTCAAGCGCAGGCTTGATGGCCGCACGAATGGTGTCCCACGGCATGGCTTCCGGCAGGGCGCTTTCGCCGATTTCCTTGGTGTCGATGATCGACGGGTAATCGATGTCCGGCAGCACGCCTTGATGCTGGGTGCTCTGACCGGAAACCCGGTAGAACTTGGCCAGGGTCAGTTTCAGTTCGCCATGGTTGAGCGGCTGAATGGTCTGTACGGTGCCTTTGCCGAAGGTCTGGCCACCAATGATCAGTGCGCGGTGGTAGTCCTGCATGGCGCCGGCGAAAATCTCCGAAGCCGAGGCGGACAAACGGTTGACCAGCAACGCCATCGGGCCTTTGTAGAACGCCCCCGGGTTTTCATCTTCCAGCACATCGACCCGGCCGTCGGCGTTACGCACCAGTACGGTCGGACCTTTGTCGATGAACAGACTGGTCAGCTCGGTGGCTTCCTGCAAGGAACCGCCGCCGTTGTTGCGCAGGTCGATGACCACGCCGTCGACCTTGTCTTTCTGCAGCTCGGTCAGCAGCTTCTTGACGTCGCGTGTGGTGCTCTTGTAGTCCGGATCGCCGGCACGGAAGGCCTTGAAGTCCAGGTAGAAGGCCGGGATCTCGATGACGCCGAGCTTGTAGTCCTTGCCATCCTGCTTGAGGTTGAGGACCGACTTCTTCACCGCCTGGTCTTCGAGCTTCACCGCTTCGCGGGTGATTGGCACGATCTTGGTGGTCTGGTCGTTCGGCGCATTGCTGGCCGGAATCACTTCCAGGCGCACCACGGTGCCTTTCGGACCACGAATCAGTTTGACCACTTCGTCCAGGCGCCAGCCGACCACGTCGACCATCTCTTTGTTGCCCTGGGCCACGCCGATGATCTTGTCGGCCGGTGCAACCTGCTTGGTCTTGTCGGCTGGGCCGGCAGGCACCAGGCGCACGACTTTCACTTGATCGTTGTCGCTCTGCAACACGGCACCGATACCCTCGAGGGACAGGCTCATGTTGATGTCGAAGTTTTCCGCGTTATCCGGCGACAGATAGTTGGTGTGCGGGTCGTAGGACATGGCGAAGGTGTTGATGTACGCCTGGAAGATGTCTTCCGGGCGGGTCTGGTCCAGACGCGACAACTGATTCTTGTAACGCTTGGTCAGGGTTTCCTGAATCTGCTTCGACTCTTTGCCGGAGATCTTCATCCGCAGCACTTCGTCCTTGACGCGTTTGCGCCACAGGTCGTCCAGCTCGGCGGTGGTCTTGAGCCAAGGGGCATCCTTGCGATCGACCAGCAAGGTTTCCTTGGCGGTGAAGTCGATCTTGTCGACGCCTTTGTTCAGCTCGGCAAGGGCAAAGTCCAGACGCGCCTTGACGCGGTCCAGGTAGCGCTTGTAGATGGTGAACCCGGCGTTCAGGTCGCCGCTTTTGAGGAAGTCGTCAAACTGGGTTTTCCATTTGTCGAATTCGGCAATATCGCTGGCCATGAAGTAGCTGCGCGATGGATCCAGCAGCTTGATATAGCTGTCGTAGATGATCACGGAGCGTGCATCGTCAAGCGGTGGTTTGCTGTAATGGTGACGCTTGAGCAATTCGACGACGTTCAGACTGGCGATTACTTCGTCACGATCGGGCTGAAGCTTGTCCCAGCTGTTGGCTGCGAACGAATTGCTCGACATCGGCAAAAGACCGAGACCAAGGACAAGAGCGAGGGCGGTGCTGGGGAGCAGATGCTTCATGCTGATTCGACGCGGTGACAATTGATAACGCATATTAGGCCGTCTTTGAAGTCGCCGGATCCACAAGGACCGGTCGCATAATGCAAAAAGCCCGGCGCTACAGCTTCGGGCTCAGTCCAGACTCACTATGGAGGCACTGTGAAAGCATTGCAAGGCGTTGAGGGGCGAGTGGAGTGGGTTGAAGAGCCGAGTCCTACGTGCGATGTAGGACAAGTTCGCATCCGGGTGGCGGCAGCAGGACTCAATCGCGCCGATTTGTTACAGAAGGCGGGGCTATATCCGCCACCGCCGGGGGCCAGTCAAGTACTGGGTCTTGAGTGTTCGGGGGTGATCAGCGAGGTCGGCCCGGGCTCTTCCTGGCAGGTCGGCGATCGGGTTTGCGCCTTGCTGGCCGGGGGCGGGATGGCCGAAGAGGTAGTTGTCGACGGACGGCATGTGTTGCCAGTTCCCGAAGGTTTGTCCCTGGCCGAGGCGGCAGCATTGCCGGAAGTGTATGCGACCGTTTGGCTGAATTTGTTTCAACTGGCTGCGCTCAAACCGGGTGAGAAAGTTCTCCTGCACGCCGGAGCGAGTGGAATCGGTTCAGCTGCCATTCAGCTGTGCAAGGCGTTTGGTAACCCGTGCTGGGTCAGCGTCGGTTCCGCCGAGCGTCTGGCGTACAGCGAAGCGTTGGGCGCACAGGGTGGCGTAGTGCGCAATGGCGATCTGGACAGCTTGAATGATCTTGCGCCGTTCGACGTGATCCTCGACCCGGTGGGTGGCAACTATGCGGCGTTGAACCTCAAGCTGTTGGCTCGCGATGGTCGATGGGTGCTGATTGGCTTGATGGGCGGTCGTGAGGCGCAGCTGGATCTGGCGCAGGTATTGGCCAAGCGTGTGCAACTGCTGGGGTCGACCCTGCGCAGTCGCGACGAGCAGTTCAAGGCCGATTTGTTCAGTGATCTCGGCCAGCACGTCTGGCCGCTGTTTGCCGAAGGGCGTTTGAGCCCGCAACTGGCCAGGACATTTGCGATCAAGGATGCCGAAGCGGCGTTTGCGGAACTGGCGACTAATAAGGTGTCGGGGAAGTTGGTATTGGTGATCGACGAAAGCCTGAGCTGAAATCAGGTTGGCTGCCAAAAGATCGCAGCCTCGCTTCGCTCGACAGGCTCCTACAGGTGTAAGCGATCCATTTGTAGGAGCTGTCGAGCGAAGCGAGGCTGCGATCTTTTGCTTTTACTTCCAGATATGGATTGGCCAACCGGCCTTTTCGGCATGCTCAAGCAGGACCGGATCGGGGTTCACCACATGCGGGAAATCCACCTTCAGCAGCAGCGGCAAATCGTTGCGAGAGTCGGAATAAAAACTCGCGCCTTCCAGATTTTCCTCTTCGGCATCCAGCCATTCCAGCAACCGGGTGATCTTGCCCTCGCGATAGGTCAACGTGCCAAGGGTATTGCCGCTGTACACCCCGTGCGCCACTTCCAGCTCGATCCCGAGAATCTCATCGATGCCCAAACGGTCGGCAATCGGCTTGACCAAATGCGTTCCCGAGGCCGAGATCACCAGAATCCGGTCGCCGGCCTTGCGATGGGCGGCGATGGCTTTGGTGGCGTCGCTGAAGATGATCGGCTCGATAAAATCTTCCACCCAAGGCCCCACCAAGTGCTCGACCTCCTCCGGTGTGCGACCGATCATCGGTTCCAGGCTGAAGTCCATGTACTCTTCCATGCGCAACTTGCCGTGGCTGTAAGCGTCCATCAGTTCGTTGTTCTGACGCATGAACGACTCGGGATCGACCCAGCCCAGGCGGCCCATTTGCTCGCTCCAGAGGGTGGCGCAGTCGCCGTGGATCAGGGTTTCGTCCAGATCAAAAATTGCCAGGGCCATCAGTGCAGTTCTCTCTTCAACATCAGCAAAGTCATCAGGCTACCTCACACAGGGCCGTCGGATCGATGGAAAGCGCCAGGCGCTGACCATCGGGATGCAGGTCGGCCGCCGAACGGTTGAGCACATCCACCACCAATTCCACGCCCCGGGCTTCGACCCGATAGCGAATCACGTTGCCCAACAGGCTGTGGCTGCGAATCTGCGCGTCGAGCTCGCCGTTGAGGCTTAGCTCGATGGCTTCCGGGCGAATGGCGAGGCGATGGGTGATCGGTCGTTGCAACAGTTTCGTCGCGCTGTCGGCGTCCAGCAGGTTGTAGTTGCCGATGAAGCCTGCGGCAAAAACATCGACTGGCGCGGTGTAAAGGGTTTCGGCATCGCCACTCTGTACGATCTTTCCCTCGTTCATCAGGAAGATTCGGTCAGACATGGTCAGGGCTTCTTCCTGATCGTGGGTGACGAAGATCGTGGTCAGGCCCAGTTCGCGCTGGATCTGACGGATCTGTTCGCGCAGGTGCTTGCGAATCCGCGCGTCCAACGCCGATAGCGGTTCATCCAGCAACAACAACCGAGGCCGGGTCACCAGCGAGCGGGCCAGGGCGACACGCTGGCATTGGCCACCGGACAATTGATGTGGGTAGCGGGCGGCGAAGTCCTTGAGCTCCACCAGTGCCAGCACTTCGTCGACGCGCTTGTGGCTGTCGTCGGCGTTGACCTTCTGCATGCGCAAGCCGAAGGCGACGTTCTGCTCCACGGTCATGTTCGGGAACAGCGCATAACTCTGGAACACCATGCCGATCCCGCGTTTTTGCGGGCTCAGCGGAACGAGGTCCTGACCTTCCAGCAGGATCTTGCCGCCATCCACCGAGGTCAGGCCGGCGATGCAACGCAGCAGGGTGGACTTGCCGCAACCGGACGGGCCGAGAAGGGTGACGAATTCGCCTTTCTTGATTTCGCAGTTGATGTCGCTGAATACCGTGGTGCCAGACTGCCCTATTTGAGAGTAGCTTTTTTGCAGGTGTTGGACGCTCACATAGCTCATTCGCTTTTGTCCTTGTTCAAGATATTGGCAGCCCAGGTCAGAACCAGCACAAAGAAGAAGTAGGAGATCACCACTGCACTGGTGAAGTGGCCGCTGCTGTTACGCATATTGTTGAGGTAGACCTGCAGAGTTTCGTAGCGGGTGCCGACGAGGATGTTGGCGAACACGAACTCACCGAACAGGAACGAGAACGACAGCAGCAACGCCACCATCAGACCTTTGCGCAGGTTCGGCAGCACCACCAGGAATGCCGCTTGCCAAGTGCTGGCGCCGAGCAGTTGCGCGGCGTCCATCAGGTCGCGCAGGTTGATCGCTTGCAGGTTATTGGTAATCGCCCGGTACATGAACGGCAGCGCCACGGTGAAATAGCAGCCGATCAGAATCCACGGCGTACCGACCATCGCGAACGGCCCCGAACCGTAGAGCTGCAGCAACCCCACCGACGACACCACCGGCGGCACCGCGAAGGGCAGCAGGATCAGAATGTTCATCAATGCGTCGAGTTTCGGGAAGTGGTAATGCACCACGAACAGCAGCGGCAGAATCAGCACCACCGACAGAATCAGCGAGCCGACGCAGACCAGTAACGATTGACCGAATGCGTTGAGAAAGCGCGGATCACTCCACAGCTGGATGTACCACTTGAAGGTAAAACCGCTGGGCATGATCGTCGCGGACCAACTGCTGGAGATCGAGTAGATCAGCGTTCCGATCAGCGGCAACAACAGAATGGCAAACAGCAAATACACCACGACGCGGTGATAGACACCGACAGGCCCCAATTCAGCGCGAGACATGGTAGCTCCTCTTCAACAGCAACTGATGCACGATGGTCACAACGGTCATCAACGCCACCAGCACCACGGCCAAGGCGCTGGCCAGGTTCGGGTCGAGGGAAATGTCACCGGAGACCATCGCCGCGATGCGGATCGGCAACACGTTGAAGTTGCCGGTGGTCAGGGCGTAGACCGTGGCATACGCGCCGAGGGCGTTGGCCAGCAGGATTACAAAGGTGCCGAGCAGCGCCGGGGTCAACACCGGCAAACCGATATGCCGCCAGAACTGCCAGCCATTGGCGCCGAGCAATTCGGCGGATTCACGCCAGTCTTCGCGCAAGGCGTCGAAGGCCGGGTAGAGCAGCAGCACGCCCAGGGGAATCTGGAAGTAGGTGTAGAGAATGATCAGCCCGGTTTTCGAGTACAGGTTGAAGTCCTGAATGATCCCGGCTTGTTTGAGCATGATGGTAATGCTGCCGTTGAACCCCAGCAAAATGATGAACGCGAAGGCCAGGGGTACGCCGGAGAAGTTGCTGGTCATGTTGGCGAAGGCGTTGACGAAGTTGCGCAGTTTCGAGTCGACCCGGCGCAGGGAGTAGGCGCCGAGTATGGCGATGATGATGCCGAACACGCTGGACCAGAAACTGATCTCGAGGCTGTACTGGATCGCCTGCAAATAGAACTTTGAGTTGAAGATTTTGCTGAAGTTGGCAAGGCCCCAGCCGAACTCTTCCGATTCCAGGCTGTTGATCATTATCCAGAGCAGCGGGGCGATCTGGAACACGAAGAAGAAAATCGCAAAGGGCACCAGGCACAGAACGGCGAGCCATTTACCGCGGGTCATGGCGTTCACTTGAGCAGCTCCCGGCACACAGGTTTGTCGTGGGGCACGCCCAACAGTTCGCAGACGGTGCCGCAGATTTCGGTTTGTTTCGGTGCGGCGTTTTGGTTGAAGCTGAAGGCATCGCCGAGGACGAACAGTGGCACTTCGCGTTCTTCGGGCAGGAGGCCGTTGTGCGAGCGGTCGTTGTTCATGCCGTGGTCGGCCGTCACCAGCACCTGGTAATCGGCGTCGAGCCAGCCTTGCAGGTAATCGGCAAGGATGATGTCGGCTGAGCGAGCGCTGTTGCGGTACTGCGAGGTGTCGAGGCCGTGCTTGTGCCCGGCGTCGTCGATGTTCATGGGGTGGACCAATAAAAAGTTCGGCGCGTGGCGCAGGCGCAAGTTTTCCGCATCGGCGAACAGGTGCGAGTCCGGGTAGTGGTCGTTCCAGTAGAAGTGACCGTGCTGGATCGGCAGTTTGGGGTCGTCGGTGTGACGATCCCGGGCGGCCACGAATGGCGAACGGTTATACAACTCGCTGACCCAGTGATAGGCCGCGGCCGCGGTTTTCAGGCCTGCGTCGGTGGCGTAATGGTAGATGCTGCGCTGGTTGGACAGGCGCGAGACGTTGTTGTGAACGATACCGCTGACGATCGGCGTAACGCCGGTCAGGATGCATTCGTAAAGTGGTCGGGACAGGGCCGGCAGTTCGCACTCCAACTTGTAGAGTGCCGCGCGTCCTGCGCCAACGTAAGCCTGCAGATGCCCCATGGCGTGGCGCGCGACTTCGTAATTGAGGCCGTCGAGCACGACAAGGATGACGTTGTGCTTCATAGGGCTGGGACTCCGCAAAAACAGTGAATATCGTCAAGCCTGTAGGAGCGAAGCTTGCTCGCGAAGGCGGACTGTCAGCCAACATCAATGTTGAATGTCAGTCCCTCTTCGCGGGCAAGCCTCGCTCCTACAATGAATCTCCATCAGATCCCCGAATGGGGATCTACGGTGTTACGGCATGTTGATGATGACTTCTTCCTGCCACTTCTGCGGCAGCGACTTGGAGGTCTTTTCCCATGCATCGGCGTCTTTGATTGGCGTGACCTTTTTGTACTGCTCATTTGGCAGCAGTTTGGCCTTCACGTCTTCCGGCAGTTTGATGTGCTCGGCGCGGATCGGGCGGGCGTTGCCTTTCGCCAGGTTGATTTGGCCGGCATCGCTGAAGATGTATTCGCGGGTCAGCTTGGCGGCGTTCGGGTTCTTCGCGTATTTGTTGATGATGGTGGTGTAACCGGAAATCACCGAGCCGTCGGATGGAATCAGCACGACGTAGTCATCCGGATTCGCCATCTTGGCCTTGTAACTCAGACCGTTGAAGTCCCAGACCACGCCGACTTCGATTTCACCCTTTTCCATCGTGGCAATCGTCGGGTTGGCCATGGACAGGCGGCCTTGCTTGGCGATGTCAGCGAACAGCAACAGGGCTGGCTGAATGTTTTTCTCGTCACCACCGTTGGCGAGGGCGGCGGCCAGTACGCCGTTGGCAGCTTGTGCGGCGGTGCTTACATCACCGATGGAAACTTTGTACTTGCCAGTCTTGAGGTCGGCCCATTTGGTCGGTGCTTCAGAACCGTGCAGCAGTTTTTTGTTGACGATAAACGCGATGGTGCCGGTGTAGGCCAGCGCCCAGTTACCGTCCTTGTCCTTGGCCCAATCCGGAATCTGTTCCCAAGTAGTTGGCTTATAAGGTTGCACCACGCCCTGCTTGACCGCGATCGGACCGAAGGCGGCACCGACGTCACCGATATCGGCGCTGGCGTTGTCTTTTTCGGCGGCGAACTTGGCGATTTCCTGGGCCGAGCTCATGTCGGTGTCGATGTGTTTCAGGCCATATTTCTTGGCCAGGTCTTCCCAGGTGCCTTTCCAGTTGGCCCAGTCATCGGGCATGCCGACGCTGTTGACTGCGCCTTCCGCTTTCGCAGCGGCTTCCAGGGTTTTCAGATCATCCGCCGCCATGGCGGAGGTGCACAGGGCAATGGTCGAGCCTAACAGTGATGCCAGGAAAAACTGTTTCATCCGAAGCTCCTTTGGGCGTTTTCAACGCTGCGATTGCGGTTGTGTTGGTCTAGGTCAGCAATACCTGAGCCAATTTAGGCGGGTTGGATGACATTTTGATGTCGACGACCGGTCGGCCTGAATTTTCTGCGCTCGGATACGCGGGGTGCGAGATAAGCGTAGACCATCGCTAAAGAGCTGATATGAAAGGGACTTGGCCATAAAATTGCAGGTGTCTGGCGCAACCGTTCGGCGGCTTTGTCATCTGTCAGTCATGTGCAGTGCCTAGGCTTGCAGGCAGTTGAAGGAACCGATTTGAATCACGGTTCCGCCCTGAATCAGTGCTGGTCTAGTCCAGATAGGTAACGTTGATGCGCATCGAGACCACCAAAGCGGTGACAGCCATCGGGCAGGTTCTGCAGGAACAGCTCGACCACGGCCTGTTGGCGCCCGGGAGCAAGTTGCCGGCAGAGCGCAAGCTCAGTGAGTTGTTCGGTACCACGCGGATCACCGTGCGTGAGGCTTTATTGCAGCTGGAGGCCCAGGGCCAGATTTATCGCGAGGAGCGACGCGGCTGGTTCGTGTCACCACCGCGACTGGCTTATAACCTGATGCAGCGCAGCCACTTTCACGCGATGGTCAGTGCCCAAGGGCGGGTGCCGTCCACCGAGGTAATTTCGGCGCGCTTGCAGCCTGCGTCGGCGGCGGTGTGTGCCTGGTTGCAGTTGCCGGCGCTGTCGAGCGTGATCCAGATCTGCCGCTCGCGACGGATTGACGGGAGATTGGTGTTGTATGTGGAGCACTACCTGAACCCGCAGTATTTCCCGGGGATTCTGGACTTCGATCTGAATCAGTCGATGACCGAACTCTATGCCCGGCATTACGACTTGCATTACGGGCGGGTGCGCTTCGAGATTGTGCCGACGGCGTTGTCGGTGGACGCAGCGGCGGCTTTGCGCGTGTCGGTGGGCAGCCCGGGGTTGCGGATTGCCCGGGTCAATTACGATCACCACCAGCGGTTGATCGATTGTGACCTGGAATTTTGGCGACATGATGCGATTCATGTCGGGGTGGATGTGGTTTGAGTTCTATTCCTTGGCGACGTGCACACTCATGCGCGGCGTCGCCAGATCCAGCCCGGCTTCATCCAGATGCCGCTTGAGCGACAGGTTGAACGCCCGGGAAACTTCCCACTGTTTGATCGGCGCAGTCTTGAAGCGTGCGCGAAGAATCGCGTTGCCGGACTCGAAACTTTCTACCCCCTGAATCTCCAGCGGCGACCAGATGTTTCGCCGTTGCAGCGGGTCGGTGCGCATTTTCTGGCCGACTTCGCGCATCAGTTTGATCGCCTCGTCGATGTCCATGTTGGAGGGCACCGCCACCCGGAAGATCGCGTAGCCGAATTCCCGGGAGTAGTTCTTGATACTTTTGATTTCGCTGAACGGAATGGTGTGGACGATGCCGTCGATGTCCCGCAGGCGTACGGTGCGGATGGTCAGGCCTTCGACCGTGCCCAGGTGGCCGCCGACGTCCACGTAGTCGTCGATGGCCAGGGAGTCTTCGATGATGATGAACAGCCCGGTGATCAGGTCAGCCACCAGTGACTGCGCGCCGAAACCGATGGCCAGACCGATTACGCCGGCACCGGCCAGCAACGGCGTGACGTTCATGCCCATGTTCGCCAGGGCGACGATCAGCGCAATGATGAAAATCGCCACGAACAGTACGTTGCGGATCAGCGGCATCATCGTCTGCGCGCGGGCATTGGCCTGGCCTTTGCGCGAGCGGGTGAGGGCGTGATGCACGGCGGTGTCGCTGAGGATCCAGATCAGCCAGGCAAAAATCAGCGTGCCACCGAGGCTGAACAGTTTGACGCTGACTTCATGGCCTTCGCCTTCGGTGAAGCGGATCAGCGACATGCCCCAGACCCGCAGGCCGAGCTCGATGAATGCCAGCCACACCAGCAGATGGGCGAGGGTGTAGAAAAAGCTTTTCAGGCGATCCGAATACAGCGCGTGGCGTTTCACGCTGCGTTGCGGTTTCAGTGAATGGCGGCGCACCAACCCATTGATGACCATGCACAACACCAGCAGCACGGTGCAGATCAGTGATTGACGCAAGGCCGTGCTGGTGTCACCGGCAGAGACGAAGGTGGCGAACAGCGAGATGCCCACCAGCACCAGCGCTGGCAGATACCAAAAGGTGCCGAGGATTTCGATCGTGTCGCTCAAGGCCCGGCGAGTCAGGCGCCGGGACAGCGGTTGGTTGCGGATCAAGTGCGCGATGGGCCGACGGAAACGCAGAACGAAATAACCAGTGGCGATCGCCGCGAGCACATTGGCGAACGTCGCTGCTGTATGGGCCAAGTGACTGCCGAGACTTTCAACCAGACGGGGGTCGCTCAGGGCTTCACCGAAGGCGGCGAAACTGCCGATCAGCCACAACGGGCGGAAAGCCTGATGCCGCAGAATGAACAAGGCGCGGTGGCGATGCGGGCCATCCAGCACGGAAAACGCGATCACGCAGATCGCCGAGAAACAGGTGCCGACCACCAGCGCATAGGCCAGCACCATGGCCAGGCTTTTGCCCAATGACGAAGGCAGGGCGTAGGTCATGTAAACCGTCATGACCAAGGCAATCAACCACGGCCCGAGTTTGCGCAAGGCGAAGCGCAGCATGTCCAGCGCCTTGGGGTGTTGCGGTAATTCTTCGGTCAGGCCAAAGCGCATGCGCACCCGGTGGCCGAGCCAGATCAGGGCGGCGGCCAGCAGGCTCCAGACCATCAGGATCACAGCGAAAGCGAAGATGATCGGCAGCCATTCATTGGCCGGCAGCATCAGCGCCGCCAGTTCATCTTTGGCCAGATCGACTTCTTCGGACCAGCGATTGAGGGGGCTGTCGGCGCCGGAAAATTGCTTTTCGAAACCGGCCAGAGTGCCGCCGATCAGCCCAAGCACGCCTTCTTCAGTGGTTGGCTGAGCCTTTTGGGTGACGTCGCGAAGTTTTTTCAGGTCCGTCAGTAGCTGGGTGCGCTGCTGATCGTTTTCCAGGGATTTAATGACTTCGTCCAGCGATTGCCCCAGCGGCTCTTGTGCTTGCGGCTGGGTTTTTGCCGAGCCATTGAGCAGCCCCGGCAAACTGACCGCCTGGGCAGGTGCCATCGGCAGCAGTGTCATCAGGCAGACAAGGAACAAACACGGCAGGGCAAAAAGACGAGCGAACACGGTCAACCTCGGATGAACGAATCGGCCGAGTGTACGAGCCCGTCAAAATCAATGCGAGCCAGGCGCGAGGATTTATTCGTTGAGTTTGGCGAGGATCTTGTAGATCACGGTGGCGAGGATCATCAGCATGCCGACCCACATCGCGAACACACCAACGTTCTTGTCGCGAAAGTTGAAGCCGATGGCCAGCATGATCATCCCGGAAAGAATCGGGATCAGCATGGAGTGGAACGAAGACATCGAGATCATGGTGACAGCCTTGTCGGAGAGGGGTATTGCAAGTCTAGGCGGCTTTCGGACGAGCGGAGGTGATGTGTGTAGGAGCTGCCGCAGGCTGCGATCTTTTGATCTTGGCTGCTTCAAATGTGCTGAAAATCAAGATCAAAAGATCGCAGCCTGCGGCAGCTCCTACAGGGGATCGCGTTCACCCTGTAGGAGTTGATCTTTGAGGGCTACGGCAATTCGCGGCAGGCGTAGAACGCGCTCAGCACTTTGACCAGGTGCGCCAGGTCATGGCTGCCGCACAGCTCGCGGATCGAGTGCATCGCGAACGTCGGCAAACCGATGTCCACGGTGCGCACGCCCAGGTGGCTGGCGGTGATCGGGCCGATGGTCGAACCGCAGCCCATGTCGCTGCGCACCACGAAGCTCTGCACCGGTACTTCTTCGGCCATGCACAAATGGCGGAAGAAGCCGGCGGTTTCGCTGTTGGTGGCGTAGCGCTGGTTGCTGTTGACCTTGATCACCGGGCCGGCGTTGAGTTTCGGGCCGTGGTTGGCGTCGTGCTTGTCCGCATAGTTCGGGTGCACGCCGTGGGCGTTATCGGCCGAGACCAGCAGGGATTTCTGAATGGTCCGTACGAATTCATCCCCTTCGGGCAACAGACGGCGCAGGGTTTGCTCAAGCATTGGACCGTCGGCGCCACAGGCCGAGCAGGAGCCGACTTCTTCATGATCGTTGCAGACCAGCACGCAGGTTTCGTCGGTTTCGGTCGTCAGCAAAGCTTGCAGGCCGGCGTAGCACGACAGCAAGTTATCGAGGCGCGCACCCGCAATGAAATCACCATGCAGGCCAATGACCGCAGCGCTTTGGGTGTCGTAGAAGCTCAACTCGTAATCGAGCACCACGTCGGCGTTCAGGCCATGTTCGCGGGCGAGTTGATCGGTGAGCACGGCGCGGAAGTCCACGCGTTCGTCACCGGCGAATTGCGCGAGGATCGGCGGCAGTTCGGTCTGGGCATTGATCGCCCAGCCCATGTTGGCTTCGCGGTTGAGGTGAATGGCCAGGTTCGGAATGATCGCAATCGGTGCCTTGAAGTCGATCAACTGGCTCTCGACCTTGCCATCACGGCGGAACGTCACGCGGCCGGCCAGAGACAGATCGCGGTCGAACCACGGCGCCAGCAGCGCACCGCCATACACTTCGACGCCCAGTTGCCAGAAGCCCTGGCGTTGCAGTTCCGGTTGGGGTTTGACCCGCAGGCACGGGCTATCGGTGTGCGCACCGACCAGGCGGATGCCACCGTGCAGGGGCGAATGACGGCCCATTTTGAACGCGACGATCGAAGAGTCGTTACGGGTGACGTAGTAACGACCATTGGCTTCGGTGGTCCATGGCTCGCGCTCATCGAGGCGCATAAAGCCGGCCGCTTCCAGACGCTGAACAAGGCTGGCGGTGGCATGGAAAGGGGTAGGGGAGGCCTTGAGGAAGTCGATCAGGCCTTGGTTCAACTCTTCGCGCATAAGAAGCTCCAGACAGCAGTGGCGCCAGTTTAGCGTATTGGCCCACGGCATTGCAGACACAATGCCATCCGGTGTGTAACGACTACTGGAAAGTCAGCCGGTGATCAGTTCGCCGCAGAGGAACACTTCGCGACGCTGTTTGCGGCCAACGTGTTCATGTTTGCTCGCGAGGTATACCGGGTTGAATTTTTCCCGCGAGAAGTCGGGTTGCTGTCTGACGTATTCATCCACCAGGCGGTCATAGTCGGCTTCGGTGATGAACTTGTAGATATCCCGGCGATAAAAGAATCCCAACTGGAAACCCAGGGTTTCGCTGGAATGAGCAGTCATGCCGGAAAAGCAGTTTTCAAAATCGATGGCTTTGAGAGGTTTGCGTGCTTCGGGAATCATGATGTTGCCGGCCCAGAAGTCCATGTGCGTGATGTTCTTCAGGGCCAAGGAATGCAGCAATTCGAACGCATCGAGAATGAAGGCTTCGACGTGTTCCGGGTGTTGGCTGAGCCACTGCACGCCGTTGACATGGTCGTCGAGCAGACGCGTGAGTAAGAAATACTCCAGGGTCAGGCCCATTCGATCACGGGTATAACCGAAGCCTTGCAGCGGGGGCATTTGCACCCCACGGCGTTGCGCTTCATGGGTATTGATCAGCTCTTCCAGTGGCCAGTCGAATCGGCCATTGCGCTGCGGCTTGCCCAGGGTTACCCGGACTTTGGCCTTGAAGGAGTCCAGCGGCTGGACCTTGGCAAACAGCGGTGTATCGCCGGATACCAGTGGTGCGCTTGCCCGTGAGAGTTTGCGAGCGCGGCGTTTGTTAATCAGCTGTTCAAGCGCACGTTGTGTTTCGACGCAAGGCGGCTCGCTCAAGTGCAGCGTGGTGTTGAACAGGCTGAAAGTGAAGGGGTAGTCGCGTTGAAGTGTCTTACTGCTGAACACAAGGGCGTCCTGCCTGATATCTAAGTGCTGTCATTTCACGATTTTTTACAAAACCATAACAATTTCTTCACGTTATCTTAACGGCGTTTTGTGTTAGCAAATAGCAAATAAAAACGCCCTTCGACGGAAGGGCGTTATGTTTGTCCGGCGTGTTACTCAGAAGGGCGCAGGGCACTCGAATCGCAAGCGTTCGCCGCTTTGCGGGTGAGTAAAACTCAGCATGCTCGCGTGCAGGCACAGACGTGGCCAGGCAGCGAGTGCTTGCTCATGGGCGTAAAGCCCGTCACCCAACAGCGGGTGACCTATCGACAGCATGTGCACGCGCAACTGGTGAGAGCGGCCGGTGATCGGCGTCAGCTCGACGCGGCACCAGTCGCCACAACGCTCCAGCACACGCCAGAAGGTCAAGGCATGCTTGCCGAACTCGTGGTCCACCACGTGGCGTGGCTTGGTCGGCGGGTCGTAGCGCAGGGGCAGATCGATGCTGCCGCTGTCCAGTTCCGGTTGTCCCCAGCACAGGGCGGTGTAGGCCTTTTCGGTTTCGCGGTCGTGAAATTGCCGAGACAGCTCGCGATGAGTGTCCGGGTCACGGGCCAACAGAATGATGCCGGAAGTTTCCCAGTCCAGCCGATGAACAATTCGTGCTTCCGGGTAGCCGTTTTCTTGCAGGCGCGTAATCAGGCAGTCCTTGTTGTCATCAGCCCGGCCAGGGACGGAGAGCAACAGGGTCGGCTTGTCCACCACGAGTACGGCGGCGTCCTGATGGATGATGCGGATGTTGGACAACGGCATTAAAACAGCCTCGTAACAAACGCCAACGGCGGCTCAGGCCCCGCCCCTGTAGGAGCGAAGCTTGCTCGCGAATGCGTCACCTCGGTCTATCAGATAGACCGAGTTGCCTGTGTTCGCGAGCAAGCTTCGCTCCTACGGAGTGTGTAAGGGCCTGAGCCGCCGTGGCTCCCGCCGGATCGACTCAGCGATCTGGCAGGGTGATATTGAGTTCCAGGATCGAGCAACTGCCCTGGTTTTCCAGAGCGACGTGCACGTCATCGGACCCGATATTGACGTACTTGCGGATCACTTCCACCAGTTCCTTCTGCAAGGCTGGCAGGTAGTCCGGCGTACTGCGCTGGCCGCGTTCATGCGCCACGATGATCTGTAGACGCTCTTTCGCTACCGACGCGGTACTGACCTTTTTACTGGCACGAAAGAAGTCAAAAAGGTTCATTACCTACCTCCAAAAAGTCGCTCGAAGAATCCCTTCTTCTCGACATCGAGGAAACGATGGTCCACGGTTTTACCCAGCAGACGATCAACCGCATCGCTGTACGCCTGACCGGCGTCGCTCTGGTCGTCGAGAATTACCGGCACGCCCTGGTTGGAGGCTTTGAGGACGGCTTGCGATTCTGGAATCACGCCTAGCAGGGTTACTGCGAGGATGTCCTTGACGTCTTCGACGCCGAGCATTTCGCCGTTGCTCACGCGTGTTGGGTTGTAGCGAGTCAGCAGCAAGTGTTCCTTGATCGGGTCTTCGCCGTTTTCGGCGCGACGGGATTTGCTGGCCAGCAGGCCCAGCATGCGGTCCGAGTCACGTACGGAGGAGACTTCCGGGTTGGTCACTACAATCGCTTCGTCAGCGAAGTACATGGCCAGGTGGGCGCCTTTCTCGATACCCGCCGGGGAGTCGCAGACCACGAATTCGAAGTCTTCCTTGAGCTGCATCAGGACCTTTTCGACGCCTTCGACAGTCAGCGCGTCTTTGTCGCGGGTCTGACTGGCGGCCAGTACGTAGAGGTTTTCCAGACGCTTGTCTTTGATCAGCGCCTGTTGCAGGTTGGCTTCGCCGTTTACCACGTTGACGAAGTCATACACCACGCGGCGCTCGCAACCCATGATCAGGTCGAGGTTACGCAAGCCGACGTCGAAGTCGACGATAACTGTTTTGTGACCACGCAGAGCGAGGCCGGTACCGATAGCGGCGCTGGTGGTGGTCTTACCCACACCACCCTTGCCGGATGTAACCACGAGAATCTTGGCCAAGGTGTTTTACCCCTAAGGAAAAAGGACGTTTAGCCCCTGAAAAACATCTCTTGAAAAACTACTGCAGTCGGACAGCCTTGGCTGGAATCCGGTTCTGAGCGGCGCTTACCCCCGGTAAACACTGCTTTTAGCCTTTTTCCTACTTCGTTTGAGCCGTTTTCGCTACGTTTTAGAGATGCTTGGAAAATGCGGCAGTATCCGTTAAAGCCGAATGATGTTCAACACGTCGCCCGACAGGCTGACTTGTACGCCCGCGCCCCACAATGGATCACGACGCAGATCCTCGGAAACCTTGTAGTGGCCGGCGATGGAGACCAGTTCAGCGGTCATTTGCTGACAGAAAATCCTGGCTTTCGTGTCACCTTTTACGCCGGCCAAGACACGACCGCGCATCGCGCCGTATACATGGATGTTCCCATCGGCGAGAAGTTCCGCCCCCGGGCTTACCGACGAAATCACCACCAAGTCGCAACCCTGGGCATAAATCTGCTGGCCACCGCGTACTGGCGAAGTGATGATTTTGGTCGGTTTGATGGTCGGTTCCGGTGGTTTTTCCGGTTTTTTTGCAACAGTGCCTTCGTGCGGGTCGAGCGGTCGCTCACGGGCGCCGGACGGCGGCAGCACCGGCAGATCGACCGCGATGGCAGCGGCAATGTCTTCAATGCGGCTGGCACGGATCGCCAGGGTGCGCAGGCCATGCTGGCGGCAGATGCGCATCAACCCCGGCAGATCGACCGAGCCTTCGCTGGCCGGAAGTTTGTCCAGGGCCAGTACCAACGGCGCGTTGCTGAAGAAGTTGGGCGCCTGGGCGACTTTGGCGGCCAGTTGTCGATCAAGATTCTCAAGGTCGTTACGGGCCAGTTCCAGCACCGTAATGGCGAGCATGCTGCCCTTCAACTGGAACACGGGATCTTGGTCTAGCGGTTCGGTTTGGCTCATGGTCGGCATACAACGACTTGTCACTAAAAGTGCCGAGACTTATAACGATAACGCCCGCGGGCCGCAAGCCGGGTCGAACGATGTAGAATGCGCGGCCACTGTCTTGACGGAACCTTTAATGGATCGCCCGCGTTTTCGAACAGCATTTCTTTCTCCACGTTTCTGGCCGCTGTGGTGTGGCTTGGGGCTGTTGTGGCTGATTGTGCAGTTGCCATATCCGGCATTGCTGTCGGTCGGTCGCGTCTTGGGCGCATTAATGTATCGGGTGGCCGGCGACCGACGGCGCATTGCCAAGCGCAATCTTGAGCTGTGTTTCCCTGAAAAGTCCGCTGCCGAACGCAAGCGCCTGCTCAAGGAAAACTTCGCCTCCACCGGCATCGCCTTCTTCGAGATGGCCATGAGCTGGTGGTGGTCGCGCAAGCGTCTGGCGAAACTGGCCCATGTCGAAGGCCTGGAGCATTTGAAGCAGGCCCAACGCGACGGCAAGGGCGTGATTCTGATGGCCGTGCATTTCACTACGCTTGAGATCGGCGCGGCGCTGCTCGGTCAGCAGCACACCATCGATGGCATGTACCGCGAACACAAGAATCCGCTGTTCGACTACATCCAGCGTCGTGGCCGTGAGCGGCACAACCTCGACTCGCTGGCGGTGGAGCGCGACGACGTGCGTGGCATGCTCAAACTGCTGCGGGCAGGCCGGGCGATCTGGTACGCACCGGATCAGGACTATGGCGCCAAGCAAAGTATCTTCGTGCCGTTGTTCGGGATTCAGGCGGCGACCGTCACTGCCACCAGCAAGTTCGCGCGGCTGGGCAAGGCGCTGGTGGTGCCGTTCACTCAGCAACGCCTGGCTGACGGCAGTGGTTATCGGTTGGTGATTCATGCGCCGCTCGAGGGCTTTCCCGGCGAGACGGAAGAGGCTGACTGTATTCGGATCAACCAGTGGGTCGAAAGCGCGTTGCGTGAATGTCCGGAGCAATACCTCTGGGCACATCGCCGCTTCAAGAGTCGTCCACCGGGCGAACCGAAGCTGTACGCCAAACGCGGTTGAGTCACCGATCCCTTTAAGCACCATGGAGTGTTGCGATGAGTTCTGCTGAACCGGTTACAGGGTTGATACTTTCCGGCGGCGGGGCTCGAGCGGCTTATCAGGTGGGCGTGCTGGCGGCGATTGCCGAGCTGCTGCCGGTGGGGGCGGCGAATCCGTTTCCGGTGATTGTCGGCACCTCGGCCGGCGCGATCAACGCGGTCAGTCTTGCCAGTGGGGCAATGGACTTTCGCGACGCGATTCAGCGCCTGACCGCTTTCTGGCAAGGTTTTCGCAGCCATCTGGTATTGCGCAGCGACTGGCCGGGGGTGATCCATCAAGCCACCCGGTTTGTCAGTCACAGTTTGCTGGGGATTGGCGCTCAGGTGCCAGTGGCCCTGCTCAACAGCTCGCCGCTGCGCGGTTTACTCCACGACAAACTGCACATGCCCGGGATTGCCGAGGCCATCGCGCAAAAGCAATTGAAGGCGGTGGCGGTCACGGCGTTTGGCTATGAGTCCGGTCAGGCCGTCACGTTCTATCAGGGTGGCGGCACCATCGAGTCCTGGTTGCGTCATCGGCGAATCGGCGTGCCGACCCAATTGAGCGTCGAACACTTGCTGGCCAGTTCGGCGATTCCGTTGCTGTTTGCGCCAGTGAAAATCGGCGAAGAATATTTCGGCGACGGCGCGGTACGCCAATCGGCACCGATCAGCCCGGCCCTGCACCTGGGCGCCAGTCGCGTGCTGGTGGTGGGCGTCAGCGGCAACCCGCGCGGGGTCGATCCGCAACAGCCACTGCAACGCGCCTACACCGGTCAGCAGCCGACCTTGGCGCAAATCGGCGGGCACATGCTCAACAGTACGTTCATTGATAGCCTGGAAAGCGACATCGAGTTGCTGCAGCGTCTGAATCAGTTCAGCCATCTGCTGCCCGACGGCACACCGAGTCGTGCATTGGGAGCAGCGCCGGTGGAGGTGCTGGTGATTTCGCCGAGTCAGCCGATTGATGAAATTGCAGCGCGGCACCGGCAGGAATTGCCGGCGGCCTTGCGCCTGTTTTTGCGCGGACCGGGGGCGACCAAGACCAGTGGGGCGGGGGTGTTGAGTTATCTGCTGTTCGAGGCGGGGTATTGCGGCGAATTGATCGATCTGGGGCGGCGCGATGCGTTGGCCAAGCGCGATGAGCTGTGCCGGTTTCTGGGGTTGGTGGAGCCTGCGGTTCCGGCTTGAGATTTGCGGTGCGGCCATCGCGGGCAAGCCACGCTCCCACAGGTTTTGTGTCGTTCGCCAATGATGTGAACAACACAAAACCTGTGGGAGCGTGGCTTGCCCGCGAAGCTTTTACGATTAGAAGTGGAACTTCACCAGGAAGCTCGTGTTGCTTTGATCGGTCTTGAAGGCCTGGCTGTCCTTGATCCCGTACTTGTCTGACCAGTAGTCGTACTCGACGCCGACGTACAACTGCTTCTCGCCGATGTTCAGGGCTTTACCCAAGTCGTATTTGACCTGTGGGTTGAAGTGCAGATTGGCGTGGTAGGTGCCTTTGCTGTTCTTGTCGTTATCGACCACCCAGTCCATGAAACCATCGATCAGGATGTTCGAATCGCCCACGGGAATGGTGTAGGACCAGACCGGGGTGATCTGCCAGACGTTGTCACCCGGGCGGCTGCCCTCGGTGTGACGCTGGTAGAAGTTCAACTGGAAGTAGTCGAACCCGGGAATCGCCAGGTCGAAACCCGGACCGATCAGGTAGGACTCGGTATCGCCCTCACCGAACTCGTACGTCATGGCCAGCAGCACGTCTTTGATCGGGCCGAATTCGATCTTCTGGTCGAGCACTTTGCCCAAGGAAATACGCGGCTGGAACTCACCATAGTAGGTGTTCGGGCCGGCGTTGAAGTCCTTCTCGCCGTTGTAGAAGATCTTGTCGACGAAGAAGAAGTTATCCCCGTATTTCCAGGCATCGGCGTGCTCGAAGGTGACGGTTTGCTGAATGCGCGGGTTGACCTGGAAGTCCTTGCCATAAAGGTAGGTCAGGCTGTTGTTCTGCCATTGCAGCAAGTCGCCGGCCATTGCCTGGCCCCCGGCCAACAAGGATCCCGCGAGCATCAGGCTGGTGCACGTACGTTTCATTCGGTTGCTCCCAAAAAGTAGGTGGTTCCACGTTATTTTTCTAAGGTCGGCGCTCTGGTGTGGCGCCTTTTCTTGCTGCTGTAAAAAATCATCCAGTCGGTCAGCTTTAGTGCTGTTAGCAAGAGCTGAGCCAAGGCTTTCGAAAAGAAAAAAACGCCCGTTCGGCTGTTCGAAAACAGTCGATTGAGCGTCATTTCGGGATGCCTTGGTACGGTCCAGAGCCGGGGTAAGTTGGCTTTCTGGTCAGGAATTAAATTCGCGCTTTTTTTTAGACCGGACTCGGGCGGGCGCGGAGAATACTCACTCCCGCGCCATGGCTCAAGTGCCCCGCAACAGAGCGTCGGGGACAGGTTTGGGGCACGGTTGTCGGTGGTCAGCCTGGCGTCGCTGAACCACAGTCTTGTCTGGGTACGAATCATCTGTTGCTCCCTCTTTTTTTTATTGTTTGAGGCGCAATGTGGCGAGGGGGCTTGCCCCCGTTCGGCTGCGAAGCAGTCGTAAAATCGGTTACCAGAGTTTGACTGAAGGAATGCGGGGGCCGCTTCGCGACCCAACGGGGGCAAGCCCCCTCGCCACAAAAGCCCGTTTGTCACGGGCTTTTGTGTTGCTTATTGGGTTTGGGCTCCCTGAACAATCCACGCACCGATCAGGTCACGCTCCTGCTGGGTCATCTGGGTGATGTTGCCCAGTGGCATGATCTGGCTGGCAACAGCCTGGGCCTGGATGCGCGGGGCCTGGAGCTTGATCTGCTCGGGGGTATCGAACATCACGCCGGCCGGTGCCGCGCTGAACAGCGGGCTGGTGGGTTTGGCCGAATGGCAGACCGTGCAACGCTCCTGGATCACGTTGTGCACCTTGTCAAAGTCCGGGCCGGCATTTGACGCTTGAGCGGGTGCCGTTTCAGGGGCTGCCGCCGGTGCGGCTTCAGCCGGTTTCTTACCACCGCCAAGGGCGGTTTCCGGCAGCGGCTGGTACTCGATGGTCCCAGGCGCCTTGGCCACTTCAGGTGCGCTGGACATCGGCGCCGGCCCGGTCACGTAGGCCAGGCAGATCATGCCGACCGCCGCGGCGGGCAGGGTCCAGGCAAACTTGTGGCTGTCGTGACGGGTGTTGAAGTAGTGACGCACCAACACCGCCAGCACCGCGATCCCGGCCAGGATCAGCCAGTTGTATTGACTGCCGTAAGTGCTCGGGAAGTGGTTGCTGATCATGATGAACAGCACCGGCAAGGTGAAGTAGTTGTTGTGCCGCGAACGCAGCAAGCCTTTGGCCGGCAGCGCCGGATCCGGCGTGCGGTTTTCGGCAATCGCGGCAACCAGTGCGCGTTGCGCCGGCATGATGATGCGGAACACGTTGCCGACCATGATGGTGCCGATGATCGCGCCGACGTGCAGGTACGCACCACGACCGCTGAACACTTTGCTGAAGCCGTAAGCGGCGCCAATGATCAGCACGAACAGGATGAAGCCTAGCAGGGCAGGGCGTTTGCCCAGGGCCGAGTCGCAGAGGAAGGAGTAGACGAACCAGCCGACGAACAACGAGGCAATGCCCAGTGCGACCCCTTCAGGGCCGGTCAGGCTGCTGCCCGGTGCGAGCAGGTACAGCGTCGGGTTGGAGTAGAACACCACGCAGAGCAGCGCGACCCCCGACAGCCAGGTGAAGTAGGCCTCCCATTTGAACCAGTGCAGGTTGTCCGGCATGGTCGGTGGAGCCAGTTTGTATTTTTCCAGGTGATAGATACCGCCGCCGTGGATCGCCCACAAATCGCCAGCCAAGCCACTTTTCGGGTTGACCCGATTGAGGTTGTTCTCCAGCCAGACGAAATAGAACGATGCGCCGATCCAGGCCACGCCAGTAATCATGTGAACCCAGCGCACGCTCAGGTTCAGCCATTCCAACAGATGTGCTTCCACAGTCTTTACCTCTCGCCTGTCACTCTGTTGTCGAGTGATCAGACCTTCTCTTATTGGTGGGGGGCGAGGATCAAACGCTCATCCTCTTTGAAAAAATGCTCATCGCAGTTATTGCCTGTGCCACTGCGATCAACCACCAGGAAGTCATCCCGCTTTTCGATCGTCAGCACCGGATGGTGCCAAACGCCGCGATGGTAATTAATGCCCTGCCTGCCGTTGGTGACGAAGGCGCGGACCAAGCCTGATACAGGTTCATCGCCAAGTGGCGCGACCACGATCAGAAAGGGGTTGCCGAGCAGCGGAATGAAAGCCTGGCTGCCCAGCGGGTGACGCTCCAGCATGCAGACGGTCAGCGGCATGTCCTGCGCGTCGGCGCGGAAGATGCTGATGATCGCGTTGTCCTCTGGCGTGGCGGTTTCCACCGTCGCCAGTTTGTGAAAGCGCATGGTCGAACCGTTGTTGATCATGAAGTGATCGCTGCCGTCGGTTTCAATCACGTCACCGAAAGGGGCGAAGGCTTCTTTGGTCAGCGGTTCAATCGTCAATGTGCGCATGCTGGTCTTCTTTTCCGAATTCTGTGTTGTTTGTTCTATCGCCATCGCGGGCAAGTCGAATCGTCGCACCGCCGCTCCCACAGGTTTTGTGAACGCCACAATTCCTTGTGGGAGCGGGCTTGCCCGCGATTGGGGACGACGCTTATTTTGCTACCTTGCCGAGGACCCGCAGGCGGCTCACGCCCCCATCCGGGAACACGTTCAGGCGGATGTGGGTGATCGGGCCCAGTGCCTTGATCTGCTCGGCAAAGGTATGTTCAGCGTGCATTTCCAGCTTCTGGCTTGGCAGCAATTCGCGCCAGAACAGCGATTGGGTTTCGATCTGGCTGTCGGTGCCGCCCTTCACGAATGCACCCTGGATCGAACAGGTGTCCGGGTAGTTGCCTTTGAAGTGCAGCGTGTCGACGATGACTTTCTCGATCTCGCCCGCATGACCCAGCGCGACGATCACCCAGTCATTGCCCGGCGTACGACGACGTGCGGTTTCCCAGCCGTCGCCCATGTTGATGCCACGGCCCGGGTTGAGGATGTTGCTCATGCGGCCGAAGTGTTCGTCGGAGCAGGCCAGCGCACGACCACCGTTCAGAGCCGCAGCCAGATCGACTTGTTCGTTGTCGCCGACGGCCGACCAGTCGCGGAACGGAATGCCGTACACACGCAGACGGGCCACGCCGCCATCCGGGTAGATGTTGAAGCGCAGATGGCTGAAGGCCTGGTCGTTGTTGATTTCGTGGTAGTGGTGGCTGTTGCCTTGCAGCTCGACGGCCGACAGCACTTCAGTCCACTGGGTGTTTTCGTCGGGCTCGCCCGAGGCCAGGAAGCAGGCTTCCAGGGACGCCGACGGCGGGAAGTTGCCGGTGAAGAATGAAGTGTCGATGTCCACGCCTTTGATCGAGCCCGGTACGCCCAGGCGGATCACGGCGCTGTCGTAGCCTTCGAAGCGCTTGCGGCGCGACTCCCAGCCGTCCATCCACTTGCCGTTGTCATCGAACACGCCCTCCTTCCACACGGCCGGGGTCGGTTGGAACAGACGGTTGGCGTCTGCGAACCAGTCATCGGTGACCGAGATGATTTTGGTGCCCAGGCGGGCGTCGGCCAGGTTGACGAACTTCTCGAAAGGTACGGCGTAAGCTTTCATTCTTCTTGTCTGCCTTTAATAAGTTGGCTTGGGATGCTTGCGAGGCCCTGGGTACTTTTCGCGTTTAAGAGCACTCGGGCCAGGCTTGCTATAGGGTCAGTAATCGGAACAACGCGATCTTGTTGATCTCCGCCAGCGCGCATTTGAATTCGGTGTCGACCGAGTTGTGAATGCGCGTTTCGAACGCCGCGAGGATCTGATGCCGGTTGCTGCCTTTTACCGCCATGATGAAGGGAAACTTGAACTTGGCTTTGTAGGCGTCGTTCAGCTCGGTGAAGCGCTGGAACTCATCGCTCGAGCATTGGTGAATACCCGCGCCAGACTGTTCTTCAGTGCTGGCTGCGGTCAGTTGGCCCTGGACGGCTGCTTTGCCGGCCAGGTCCGGGTGAGCGTTGATCAGGGCCAGTTGGCTTGTGTGATCAGCGCTCAACAAAATGTCGCTCATGCGCTGGTGCAGGGTTTCGATCTCGTCGATCGAAGCGTCCTGGCCCAGGTCGAAGGCCTTTTCGGCCACCCATGGCGAATGTTCGTAGATGTCGGCGAAAGCAGCGACGAAAGCGTCGCGGCTCAGGGTCGAAGGTTTGACGGTTTGAAAGGTGCTCATTTGGCAGCCCCTGTGTACGGGTGGGTTTCTTGCCAGTGACGGGCGATGTCGACGCGACGGCTGAACCACACCTGTTCATGACTTTTAGCGTATTCGATAAAGCGCTTGAGCGAAGCCAGACGCGCCGGCCGGCCGATCAGCCGGCAGTGCAGGCCGATCGACAACATCTTCGGTGCTTCGGCACCTTCGGCGTACAGCACATCGAACGCGTCTTTCAGGTATTCAAAGAAATCGTCGCCCTTGTTGAAGCCCTGGACCTGGGTGAAGCGCATGTCGTTGGTGTCCAGCGTGTACGGAATCACCAAATGCGGCTTGCTAGTCGGGTTGTTCGGTTCCCAGTAGGGCAGGTCGTCGTCGTAGGTGTCGCAGTCGTAAAGGAAACCGCCTTCTTCCATCACCAGTCGACGGGTGTTCGGACCGGTGCGGCCGGTGTACCAGCCCAGTGGGCGCTCGCCGGTGATTTCGGTGAGGATGCGGATCGCTTCGAGCATGTGCTCGCGTTCCTGCGCTTCGTCCATGTACTGGTAGTCGATCCAACGGTAGCCGTGGCTGCAGATTTCATGGCCGGCCTCGACCATCGCGCGGATCACGTCCGGGTGGCGCTGGGCGGCCATGGCCACGGCGAAGATGGTCAGCGGAATGTCGAATTCCTTGAACAGTTTCAGAATCCGCCAGACGCCGGCACGGCTGCCATACTCGTAAAGGGATTCCATGCTCATGTTGCGCTCGCCTTGCAGCGGCTGCGCCGAGACCATTTCCGAGAGGAAGGCTTCGGACTCTTTATCGCCGTGCAGGATATTGCGCTCGCCACCTTCCTCGTAGTTGAGCACGAAGGACAGCGCGATGCGGGCATTGCCCGGCCAGTGTGGGTGAGGAGGGTTACTGCCGTAACCGATCAGGTCGCGTGGATAGTCAGCGCTCACTGCAGTCTTCCTTCTTGTTCGTGTCGACTTATTCAAAGTCAGGGTGTGTGTGGCGGCCTGGCGATGAGAGGGCAGGCTGGCGTCACAGCGATGGAGTGATTGTATACAACTTTATATTCACTTTGTAAGCCTGATTTTTTGCATTTTTCACTGACTGCCCACTTTGAAGGGTACTGCAAGAAACCTGCCTGACTGGTCAGCTAATGGATAGAAGGTCCGCTGATCGTATGGTTCGGCGTTAGATTCGCTGCCAAAGGTTGAATGACGGCGGTAGCGGTAAAAATGTCGTTTTTATTGTGTACAATTTTTATGAAAAGTGTCTTAATCAGTCGCTCGCCGCAGCTTTTCGTGCTCCGAAACGGTGCGGTCTCCTTTTCAACTGACTTCGGGAGGCGCGAGGTCTGACTGCTCCACGCAGGCAGGCGCGCAGAATCAATGGGACGTTTGACTACACACGTTTTGGACGCTGCACACGGTTGCCCGGGCGGCTCGATCAAGGTCGAGTTGTACCGCGTTGAAGGTTCGCAGCTGGAATTGGTCGCCACTGCGCTCACCAACAGCGATGGCCGTGTCGATTCGCCGCTGCTGCAAGGCGATGACTATCGGTCCGGGGTTTATCAGCTTCAGTTTCATGCGGGTGATTACTACCGTGCCCGTGGGGTTCAGCTGCCTGAGCCTGCGTTCCTGGATGTGGTGGTGCTGCGTTTCGGCATCTCTGCGGAGCAGGATCACTACCACGTGCCGTTGTTGATTTCGCCGTACAGCTATTCGACCTACAGAGGAAGCTAGGACTTTTGCCCCAAGCCCCTTCTTCTCAAAAAAAGCTGCGCATATAGCTTCTTTGGTCTTTCGCCCGCTCACACTGCGGGCTTTTTTTTGCCTGATAGAAAGTCAAAAGATCGCAGCTTCGGCAGCTCCTACAGGGTTTTGCGTCTTTAGGAGCTGCCGAAGGCTGCGATCTTTTGATCTTGCTTTACCTCAACGGCTCAACAACGACGCAGCACCCGCACCACTAAACAACCCCGCACTCACCCGGTTAAACCAGCTCTGCCCATTGCCGCTACGCAAATACCGCGCAGCACCATGGGCTCCGAGGCCATAAGCCAATTTGCACAGCAAATCCAGCACGGTCCAGGT
Organism: Pseudomonas sp. JV414; assembly: GCF_032424305.1. Lineage (NCBI taxonomy): Bacteria > Pseudomonadati > Pseudomonadota > Gammaproteobacteria > Pseudomonadales > Pseudomonadaceae > Pseudomonas > Pseudomonas sp. JV414. Next base: position 189,484 of record NZ_VYKC01000022.1, read on the forward strand.
GGCAATCATCACCAGCAACTGCGGCAGGAACGGCTGTTCGGCGCTCAAAAACTGCGGCAGGAAAGCGGCAAAGAACAAAATGTCTTTCGGATTACTCGCGCCGAGCATGAACGCGCGCCCGAACAGTGCGCGAAAGTGCGGCACCGGCGCAGCTTGGGGCACTTCGGCGCCTTGGGATGGCTGACGCGATTGCTGCCAGCTCTGCCAGGCGAGGTAGAACAGGTACAGCGCACCGACGATTTTCAGGGCGCTGAACAGCTGTTCCGACGCCAGCAACAAGGCGCCCAGACCCAAAGCCGAAGCACTGAGCAGGCAGATCGACGCAATCACGCCCCCCAGAAACGCCGGGTAAGAACGGCGCAAACCGTAATTCAGACTGTTGCTGATCATCAGCAAAGACAGTGGCCCCGGGATCAGGATCACCACCAGCGCAGCGCCGCTGAACAGCAGCCAGGTTTCCAGACTCATCACTTTCCTCCATTTGCACAAAAGCCTCACCCGACGGGGTGAGGCTGTTTTGAAACACTGCTTTTGAATCGTAAACGGCTTACAAGAAAATGAACTTGGCGATGAAGATCGCGCAGAGCACCCACAGACTGACGGAAATTTCCTTGTACTTACCGGTGCCGGCCTTCAGCGTCACGTAAGTGATAAAGCCCAGCGCAATGCCGTCGGCGACCGAGAAGGTCAGCGGCATCATGATCGCGGTAACGATCGCCGGAATGCTGTCGGTCGCTTCGTCCCATTCGATGTGCGCCATGCCGCCCATCATCAGCATTGCCACATAAATCAGCGCACCAGCGGTTGCATAAGCGGGGATCATGCCAGCCAACGGTGCGAAAAACATTGCGGCAATAAATAGCACACCTACGGTCACTGCGGTAAGACCAGTCCGACCACCCGCTGCTACACCCGCGGCACTTTCCACGTAGCTGGTGACTGGCGGAACACCGACCACCGCACCGAACACACTGGAAGCACTGTCGGCCTTGAGGGCGCGGGAAAGGTTTTCGATCTTGCCGTCGGCGTTCACCAGGCCGGCGCGCTGGGCAACGCCCATCAAGGTGCCAGCGGTGTCAAACATGTGCACAAAGAGGAAGGCCAGTACCACGCTGATCATGCTGACATTGAATACCCCGGCGACGTCCATGGCCATCCAGGTCGGTGCCAGGCTCGGCGGGGCAGACATGATTCCTTCGTAATGCACCAGGCCCAAGCCCCAACCAGCCAGGGTCACGGTGATGATGCTGATGAGGATTGCGCCGAACACTTTGTGGTAGCTGAGCACGGCAATCATCAGGAAGCAGATGGCCGCCAGCAACGGGCCAGGCTCGCGCAGGGAGCCGAGTTTGATCAGGGTGGCCGGGCTATCGACAACGATGCCCGCGGTTTTCAAGCCGATCAGCCCCAGAAACAGGCCCACACCGGCGCCCATGGCAAAGCGCAAACTCACTGGAATGCTATTGAGCAGCCATTCGCGAATCCGGGAAAAGGTCAGGAACATGAACAACACACCGGAAACGAACACCGCACCGAGGGCGGTTTCCCAGTTGTAGCCCATGGTGCCGACCACGGTGTAGGTGAAGAACGCGTTCAGGCCCATACCCGGCGCCAGGCCGACCGGCCAGTTGGCGTATAGCCCCATCAGCAGGCAACCCAGCGCGGCAGCGATGCAGGTGGCGACGAACGCCGCACCGTGATTGATGCCGGCATCGGCCATGATGTTCGGGTTGACGAAGATGATGTAGGCCATGGTGATGAAGGTTGTCAGACCGGCGATCAGCTCGGTCTTCACCGTGGTGCCGTGCAAGCTGAGTTTGAAGATGCGCTCCAGCCAGCCATTGCGTAATGGCGGTGAGAGTTCCAGCGTCGGGGCTTCGGATTTGCGGCTTTCCACAGCGAATACTCCTCAAGAGTTTTATTGTTATTTCCAGGGCCGGACCCATGAGGGTGGCAGCGACCCTTTGAGGCATTTGCGAATTTGTTGACCTGATGGTCAGGAACTCGCACGAAGCGAATTATGCTTTTGTATACAAATAAAGCAAATAATGTTTTTGATTTTGTAGACGAAAAGTTTGGCAATAGGGATATATCGCCAGGAAGGACGCCTTCGCGGGCAAGCCTCGCTCCTACAGGTGAGCGCATTCCCCTGTGGGAGCGTGGCTTGCCCGCGATAGCTTTAGATCAGTCGATACACATGTCGCGGGTAGAGCGTTCACTCAGCTGCCACCTGACTTTTCCCCAAGGCCAGATTCACCACCAACCTTTTCCGATCTGGCGCAGTGGAACGTGCCGCAGGGTGGGCAGCTCGAGCAATTGGCGACGTTGGTGCGTCAGGCACAGGCGGCAGAAGCAGCCTGAGGGGAGGGTGTGAACAAATAAACCGGCCAATCGGCCGGTTTATTTTTGTCTGAAGTTTGTGGTGGCTGGTCTGGCTTCATCGCGGGCAAGCCCGCTCCCACAGTGGATCTGTTTTAAACACAGATCCCATTTACTCTACAAATCCTTGTGGGAGCGGGCTTGCCCGCGATGGCGCCGGTCGGAACACCACAAAACTATCAGGCAGCAGCAAACCGCTTATCCAGATAATCAATGATCACTTTGGACTCATACATCCAGGTGGTCTGGCCATTCTCTTCGATGCGCAGGCACGGCACCTTGATCTTGCCGCCTTGCTCCAGCAGAGCCTGGCGATCCTGTTCGTTGTTCTTCGCATCGCGCAACGCCACCGGAACGTTCAAGCGACGCAGGGTGCGGCGGGTTTTCACGCAGAACGGGCAGGCGTGGAACTGATACAGGGTCAGGTCTTTGGCGGCCGTTTCGACCTGAGCCTGAGCGGCGGCGGGGCGCTGCTTCTTGCCTGGACGAGTGATGAAGTCGATGAAGATGATTAGTTGGCCGAGGCCGATACGAAGCGCTTTAACGAACACGGGATAAGCCTCACAGGGCAAACAGAAGGCGCGCAGCTTACCTGATTTTTCGCAGACGAAAAAAAACCGGCGATCAGTGCCGGTTTTCTTCGTGCTGCGAATTACTTGATCAGGCTGAGAAACTCGCTGCGGGTGGCCGCGTTTTCGCGGAACTCGCCGAGCATCACCGAGGTGATCATCGTCGAATTCTGTTTCTCCACACCGCGCATCATCATGCACATGTGCTTGGCCTCGATCACCACCGCAACGCCCAGCGCACCGGTGACTTGCTGGACCGCATCGGCGATCTGGCGGCTGAGGTTTTCCTGGATCTGCAGGCGGCGGGCGTACATATCGACGATACGCGCGACTTTCGACAGCCCCAGAACCTTGCCGCTCGGGATGTAGGCAACGTGGGCCTTGCCGATGAACGGCAGCATGTGGTGCTCGCACAACGAGTAGAGCTCGATGTCCTTGACCAGCACCATCTCGCTGTTGTCGGAGCTGAACAAGGCACCGTTGGTGACCTCTTCCAGTGTCTGTTCATAACCGCGGCAGAGGTACTGCATGGCTTTGGCGGCACGTTTTGGCGTGTCGAGCAGGCCCTCGCGGGAGGCGTCCTCGCCCAATTGGCCGAGAATCTCGGTGTAATTCTGTTCCAGGGACATGAAACTACCTGTGGGATTTTACGCAAAGGGCAAGGGTACGGTGACGGACACGGCGCTGCAAGCGTGAAGCGACAGCATCACTCGTCGCGACCTTCCATCATGGTGCGTTTGAGCATCACATAAACCGCTCCGGCGCCGCCGTGTTTCGGTTGGCACGAGGTGAAGCCGAGCACCTGTGAATGCTGACGCAGCCACGTGTTGACATGGCTCTTGATCATCGGCCGCTTGCCGTCCAGACGCACCGCTTTACCGTGGGTGACACGTACGCAGCGGATTTCGAATTTGGTCGCTTCGGCCAGAAAGGCCCACAGGGTTTCACGGGCCTTTTCCACGTTCATGCCATGCAGGTCGAGGCTGCCTTCGAACGGAATCTGTCCGATCTTCAGCTTGCGCATCTGGCTTTCCTGGACACCGTCGCGGGCCCACATCAGCTCATCTTCGGGGCCGACATCAATGACGAACTGATCGGACAGCCCGTCAACGGTGGTGGCATCGGTGCGCACAGTGGCGGCCTGGCGCAGCTTGGCGATTTGCGCGCGATCGGCCTTGGGTTTGCCGGTTTCGGCGCGATCGTGCTTGATCGGCTTGACGCCTTGGATCGCGCTTTTGAACAGGGAAAAATCGTCGTCTTGCATGTCAGCCTCCGCGAAGGGCGGCCAGTTTACCCAAGTCGGGACGAATCGGGCGCGACAAAACGTCCGGCTTTGGGCTTAGTCGTGTTTTTTCATCAGGTGTGGAGACATGTTCAGCTCTCGCGACTGGCGCGAACGGCGACGGCAGCGGCGCCAGAGCCACACGCCGATGTACAGCACGAACAGGCCCACGGCCAGAATGATCGCCGAGCCCAGCGGGCTGGCATTCAATTCGCCCAGCGCCGGTGGCCGGCCCAGCAGGCTGGCCGCGCCGGCCATCGCCAGCAACACACCGCACGTCGCCAGTAAGGCAGCGAACGCTGCGCCGAAGCGAAAACGCCAGTTGCTTTGGCCTTTGGGCCGCAAGCGGCGTGCATCAAAACCATCGGATAACTTCATTCCGACCTTCCTCAATGGGTATCGGCCCTTCGACCGGGAGTTGACCGGGATGTTCCTGAGGCTAGGGCAATTACAGCAAATGAGAGGCTTTTGCGGATGAGCGGCGGCATGGACCGCTCATCGACGGTCGATCAGATCAGTTCGTGCGTCAGGGCGAGGGTGGCGAAATTGTCCGCCATGATCGCCATTTCGGTGTGCTGAACGTGCTCGGCGCTCAGGACGCCACCCTTGTAGGGCAGGTCGCGAGTCGCGCAGGCGTCTTCAACCAATGTGCAACGAAAGCCCAGGTTTTTCGCGGCACGCACGGTAGTGCTGACGCTGGAGTGGCTCATGAAGCCGCAGACGATAAGGTCCAGCGAGCCGAGATTCTGCAAGCGCTCCAGCAGTTCGGTGCCATGAAACGCACTCGGCAGCAATTTGCCGATGATGGTTTCGTCGCCCTGTGGCTCCAGGCCCGGAATGAACTCACCGCGCTCGCCTTGCGGGTCGAACAGCCCTCCGACGGTGCCGAGGTGGCGCACGTGTACGATCGGCCGACCGGCTGCACGGGCAGCGGCTACCAGTTGCTTGATGTTCGCGACGGCAGCATCCATGCCGCTCAGTGCCAAGGGGCCGCTGAGGTATTCTTTCTGGGCATCGATGATGACAAGGGTCGCATGACCCAGATTGGCCGCTGCATAACCACGGCCGCTGAGTTGAAACATCGTTTTTGGAACGGACATTCTGGGGCTCCTTCGGGTGGGGCTTTTGCGACATTGTCCTCTGGCTGAGCGCTTCTGTGAATCGCTACCATCGTAGGCACCGCCGTTGTTGGGTCGCAGCCTCGTCAAGATACTCGTTCTGTTCAATAGACTGCTGAAAAAATAGAAGAGTCCTACATCTGATCCGGTGTTTTTCCTGCGTCGTCGCGGCGCCTTTTGGCTGTTAGAATCGTCAGTCGTTTTTTCTGGAGTTTGCCCCGTGATCACTTCCCGACTTCGTACCCTGCGTGACCATATCCGTTGGGCCGTCAGCCGCTTCCATGGGGAGGATCTGTTTTTCGGCCATGGGACCGACAACGCCTGGGACGAAGCCCGTCAACTGGTGTTGGGTGCGCTGCACTTGCCGTGGGAAATCGCCGATAGCTACCTCGACTGCAATCTGGAAGAAGACGAGTTGGTCAATCTGCAACGCTTGCTCAAGCGCCGCATCGAAGAGCGCATTCCGACCGCTTACCTGCTGGGCGAAGCCTGGTTCTGCGGTATGTCGTTCATTGTCGACGAACGCGTGCTGATCCCGCGTTCGCCAATTGGCGAGTTGATCGAAAAGCGTTTCGAACCGTGGCTCGGCGCCGAACCAGCGCGCATCCTCGACTTGTGCACCGGTTCCGGTTGCATCGGTATCGCCTGTGCTTACGAGTTCCAGAACGCCGAAGTGGTACTGGCCGATCTGTCGTTCGAAGCGTTGGAAGTGGCCAACCAGAACATCGAGCGTCATGGCGTCGATGAGCGGGTGTACACGGTTCAGGGCGATGGCTTCGATGGTTTGCCGGGCCAGCGTTTCGACCTGATCGTGTCGAACCCGCCTTACGTTGATGCGGAAGATTTCGCCGACATGCCGGACGAGTATCAGCACGAACCGGAGCTGGGCCTGGCTTGTGGCGACGACGGTTTGAACCTGGTGCGCCGCATGCTCGCCGAAGCGGCGGAACATCTGACCGAGAAAGGTTTGCTGATTGTCGAAGTGGGTAACAGCCAGGTTCACGTCGAAGCGCTGTACCCGGAAGTCGACTTCGCCTGGCTGGAGTTCGAGCGTGGTGGGCATGGGGTGTTCATGCTGACAGCGGAGCAGTGCCGCGATCATCAGGCGTTGTTCGCTTCTCGCGTCTGACCTGAGAAAGCTATCGCGGGCAAGCCACGCTCCTACAGGTTTTGTGTGTGCCACATCATTTGGACACGATACAAAACCTGTGGGAGCGAGGCTTGCCCGCGATGGCCGCGCCTCGGTCTCAAATCTCTACCGATGCGTAGCAATCCAGATCAACAACCCCGCCTGAAACACCGCAAACGCCACCAGACACGTAATGGTAAAACGCAGCCCGGCGTCTTCGCGTTTGTACTTGCTGACTTTTTCTTCGTGCTTCTTCAGTTTGACTTCCTGTTCCGCCAGGTTCTGCTCGGCTTGCTGGAGCATCTGCGCGGCTTCGAGGATTTCTACCTGCTGCAGCTTTTCGCTGTTCCAGTCGCCGAGCAAATCACCGACCGACACCTCTTTAACGCTGCCCTTCAAATGCTGGGCGTCGGCGTAGACCACGTCAAAACCGTGCACCCGCAGAAAGTGATCGCGGCGCAGACGAGTGTCTTCGTTCAGCGCATCCTTGTTGTTCAGGTCAGTGCCGTCGACGGTGTAGGCGGGCCATCTCTTCTTCACCCACGTAATGCCCTGAGCGGCCATATAACGCCCGATGCCACGGTTCATCGGCTCGATTTGCAAGCCACTTTCCGGCACGAAATGCACGCGTTTGGCAGTGTGATCGACCCACACGTCCAGATGGTTCTGTTCTTTGCGCACGCGCTGGCCCGGCAGCTTGATAGCCATGCGCATCAGGCTGTGTTCCTTGCTATTGCGTTCGGCGTAACCGAATTCGACAAAGCGCAATGGCCGTCCACCGGTGTTGCGGTCGGTTTGCAGCGGCGCCAGGCGGAGCATCTTGTGGTGCTCGACGTGGACGTCCGCCCACGGCAGCTCGACCGCTGGCGGTGCGTCTTTTTCAGCGGTGGTGTCGGGTGAAGTCTGGGTATCAGTCATAACGGCGAGATCCTGTCCAAGCCCTGCTTGCCGCCAGCCAGTGCGCTGGCGACAAAGGCTTATCGGCCGTTTTTTTCAGGACTGGAGGGTAAACCTCGGTTAACTGGAGCGAAGTCCGTCAATAAACCCAAGGATTCGCGCGCCGAGTTCGGCTGCCAGTGGTAATTGCGGATCTTTATAGGAGGCCAATTGCCGCTTCACGTCGTTGGGCACGATGCGCATCACGTGGTTCATGCCTTCGATCAGCGCCAGTTCAGCGTCCGGTTTGGCGGCCTTGAGTGTCTTGGCGTCACCCACGCCGACCTGAATGTCGTTGCTGCCCTGGATGATCAGCGCCGGCATTTTCAGTTTGGCGAAGGCCGCCGCCGGATCTTGGCGGAACAGCGAAATCAGATACGGCTGCACGCTGGGGCGGAAAATCACCTGCAATTGCGGTGGCACGTTATCGTCGGTGTGGCCGGCCTTGAGGCTGTCGAGCAGCTCATTGCTGCGCAGCATCAACGGCGGTGGCAGGCGATTGCTCAATTGCTGGCGCAGGACCTGATCGATTGGTCGGGCGCTGCCGGACATGGAAATCACCGCCGCGGCATCGACGTTTGGCGCCGCCAGGCTGGCGATCAACGCACCTTCGCTGTGGCCCAGCAAAATCAGTTTGCCAAAGCGTGGATCGGCTTTGAGCTTCTGGCCCCAGGCTTCGGCGTCGGCCACATAAGCCTCCACCGACAGATTGCGTTCGTCTGGAGTCGCAGCCAGGCTCGCCGCCACGCCGCGCTTGTCGTAGCGCACGCTGGCGATGTTGTGTTTGGCCAGCACCCACGCCAGTCGTTTGAGACTGTCGTTGCGTCCGCCGTCGGGGTTGTTTCCGTCACGATCCGTAGGGCCGGAGCCGGAAATGATCAGGACAACCGGCACCGGCGTGTCGGACTTGGGCAGTAACAGCGAGCCGAAAAGCTCGCCGCTCCCCGTGTCCAATGTGATCGGGCGTTGCAGGACAGTGGCCTGTGTAAAGCCGGTAAACAAGGTAAGGCTCAAGGCTAGAACTCGCAGCATCATCACGCCATCATCCACTCGGTGCCGGTTGGACTCGCAGGCACCCATAAGGTTCGAGGATGAACTAGTCGGGTAGCCTGCGTATACTGGCGCGCATTACGTATTTTAGTTTCGATTTCACGGAGCGTCCCGCATGTCCGGCAATACCTACGGCAAGCTGTTCACTGTCACCACCGCGGGCGAAAGCCATGGTCCGGCGTTGGTCGCCATTGTCGATGGCTGCCCGCCGGGCCTGGAGATTTCCCTTGAGGATCTGCAGCGCGACCTGGATCGCCGCAAGCCCGGCACCAGCCGCCACACCACCCAGCGCCAGGAAGCCGACGAAGTCGAAATCCTCAGCGGCGTGTTCGAAGGCCGCACCACCGGTTGCGCCATCGGCCTGTTGATCCGCAACACCGACCAGAAGTCCAAGGACTATTCGGCGATCAAGGATCTGTTCCGCCCGGCCCACGCCGACTACACCTACCACCACAAATACGGCGAGCGCGATTACCGCGGCGGCGGTCGCAGTTCGGCCCGTGAAACCGCCATGCGCGTGGCGGCAGGGGCGATTGCGAAAAAGTACCTGGCCACCCAGGGCATCGTCATTCGTGGCTACATGAGCCAGCTCGGCCCGATCGAAATTCCGTTCAAGACCTGGGATTCGGTGGAAGAAAACGCTTTCTTCAGCCCCGACCCGGACAAAGTGCCGGAGCTGGAAGCCTACATGGACCAGTTGCGTCGCGACCAGGATTCGGTCGGCGCGAAGATCACCGTGGTCGCCGAAGGCGTGATGCCTGGCCTTGGTGAGCCGATCTTCGACCGTCTCGACGCCGAACTGGCCCACGCGCTGATGAGCATCAACGCGGTTAAAGGCGTGGAAATCGGCGCCGGGTTTGCCAGCGTCGCCCAGCGCGGTACTGAACACCGTGATGAAATGACCCCGGAAGGTTTCCTCAGCAATAACTCAGGCGGCATTCTCGGTGGCATCTCGTCCGGTCAGCCGATTGTTGCGCATCTGGCGCTCAAGCCAACATCGAGCATCACCACGCCGGGCCGCTCCATCGACATCCATGGCAATCCGGTTGAGGTTGTCACCAAAGGCCGTCACGACCCGTGCGTCGGCATCCGCGCCACGCCGATCGCCGAGGCGATGATGGCCATCGTATTGATGGATCATCTGCTGCGTCATCGCGGGCAGAATGCCGATGTGCGCGTGAGCACTCCGGTGCTGGGTCAGCTTTAATGGCTGACCTTATAGCCGCTGCGGTCTGACAACGTGGCGGCGCTCCCGTACTGGCGGCTTTCCAGTTTCTATCTGTTCTATTTCGCCTTGCTCGGTTCGACAGCGCCATTCCTGGCGCTGTACTTCGATCACCTGGGCTTTTCCAGTGCGCGCATCGGCGAACTGGTGGCGATCCCGATGCTGATGCGCTGCGTGGCGCCGAACATCTGGGGCTGGCTCGGTGACTACACCGGGCGACGTCTGGCCATCGTGCGGTTCGGCGCGGTCTGTACGCTGCTGACCTTCTCACTGATTTTCGTCAGCAAAAGCTACGCGTGGCTGGCGATGGTCATGGCCTTGCACGCGTTCTTCTGGCACGCGGTACTGCCGCAGTTCGAAGTCATCACCCTGGCGCATTTGAACGGCCAGACATCTCGCTACAGTCAGATTCGCCTGTGGGGCTCCATCGGTTTCATCATCACCGTGGTCGCCCTCGGCCGGTTGTTCGAATGGCTTAGCCTGGACATCTATCCGGTGGCGCTGGTGCTGATCATGGCCGGGATCGTCGTCAGTAGTTTGTGGGTGCCCAACGCGCAACCGGTACAGAGTGAACGGTTGGCGGGAGAGGGGTTCCTCCAGCAATTGCGCAACCCCGGGGTGTTGGCGTTCTATGGTTGCGTGGCGCTGATGCAGATGAGTCATGGGCCGTATTACACCTTTCTGACCCTGCACCTTGAGCGACTGGGTTACACCCGTGGCTTGATTGGTATGCTCTGGGCCTTGGGCGTGGTCGCTGAAGTATTAATGTTCCTGGCCATGAGCAAGATTCTGGCGCGCTTCTCGGTGCGCCGGGTGCTGCTGGCGAGTTTCCTGCTGGCGGCCCTGCGTTGGTTGTTGCTCGGTTCGTTTGCCGAATTCCTCTGGGTGCTGCTGTTTGCCCAAGTGCTGCACGCCGCCACCTTCGGCAGCTTTCACGCGGCTGCCATCCAGTTCGTGCAACGTAGCTTCGGCGCGCGTCAGCAAGGGCAGGGCCAGGCGTTGTATGCCGCGCTGGCTGGCACCGGCGGCGCACTGGGCGCGCTGTATTCCGGCTACAGCTGGAATGCCCTCGGCGCCACATTGACCTTTAGTATCGCCAGTCTCGCAGCCTTCGCCGCTGCCGTTATCATTGCCACGCGTATGCAAGAGGACAGGCCATGAGCCTTACCTGTGAACACCTCGCCCAGGAAATTCATCGACACCGGACTTTTTTGTATGGTGGGGCGCGCGCATGAGCGACGCGCTGCGGCAGATCGAGGCCTTTGAATTTTTGTTCGAGTGCGAATTGAATATGCGCTCACTCTTGAACCATAAGAAGCTGAACCGTTAAGGAGTTGCCCCGATGAGCAGCCTGTCCGTTTACCACGTCAGCAGCCCCGACCTGCCGAACAAAGTATTGACCCACCTCGAAGACATTGCCACGACCCTGGCCGAGCAGGGCGTGCGCTTCGACCGTTGGCAAGCCACGGCGAAAATCCAGCCAGGCGCCAGCCAGGAAGAAGTAATCGCCGCCTACCAGGAGCAAATCGACAAGCTGATGACCGAGCGCGGTTATCTCACTGTCGACGTGATCAGCATGAACAGCGATCATCCGCAAAAAGCCGAGTTGCGCGCCAAGTTCCTCGATGAACACTGCCTTGCTGAAGATGAAGTACGATTTTTCGTCACCGGCCGTGGCTTGTTCAGCCTGCACATCGGCGATTACGTCTACGCCGTGCTCTGCGAGAAAAACGACCTGATCTCGGTGCCGGCCGGTACGCCGCATTGGTTTGACATGGGCGAGCATCCGCATTTCGTCGCCATCCGACTGTTCAACAACCCCGAAGGCTGGGTGGCCAGTTTCACCGGCGATGACATCGCCAGCCGCTTCCCGCGTCTCGAGGACTGAGTCGATGCCGATCAGAGCGATTCTCACCGACATCGAAGGCACCACCAGTGCGGTGAGTTTTGTGTTCGACGTGCTGTTATGGCAACTTGCGGACTGGCCCCGTGAGGGCGGGGAACTGGCAGGGCATGTGACCGTCGACAGCTTTGCGCGGATCAATCCTTCCGCCCTGTAAACCACCACATAACCTGTAGGAGCTGAGCTTGCTCGCGAAGGCGGTGTATCAGGCGATATTAATGTTGACTGACACACCACTTTCGCGAGCAAGCTCTGCTCCTACAGGGTCTTGCGCAGTTTCAGAAACAATTCAGGCCGTGAAGCGAAAGCGCTCACGGCCTGTTTGTTTGTAGCGTGTTTATTTATACAACCGCAGGGTTTAAACCGAGTGATAGGTCGGCAAGGCGAACCGTTGCTGGCTTTGCAGCATGGAGATCTGCGGCAGTTCGCTGGCCTGTTCGGCGACGTCACGACGTATCGCGCTGATCACCCACGACAGCTGATCGCCGGCATGCAATTGCTGGTAGGAAATCGAACGTTTGAAGACTTTGCCGTCGGTACTGCGCAGGGTCAGCAGAATGCCGCCGTCAGGCCGTGGCTGGGTGGTCACTTCGAAGTTGGAGAATAGCGACGAAAACTTTTCCTGGATCAGGTTCATGTCTATCAGCTCCATGAGTGCTTGAAGGGCTACATGGAGAGGTAGTTGCAGTGATTGTGCCAGTGCCATTTTTTTTAAAAATACATATAAATCAATGGCTTATATTTTGATGGGTTTTTGGCTCTCGTGCAATCTGCACGAATGGCCATCGTGCATCCTGCATTTTGCGTGGTCGGTCGATTCGATTGAACCAATCACAACGCCAGGGTTCCGCTTTTCGATCTCTGGTCCGAACGCTGCAGTCGCGGATACAAAACATTTCAAAAACTGCGTGTACAGCTCAAGAACCGCTGACGTATTTTCGGCCTCAATCAACGCCACCCGACAATAAGAAGATCGAACGGGAGCATCATGAGCCGCACGCTGAACGACACGATCACCTGGGGCATGATGCTCCGCAAGCTGCCTTCCATTGCCAAAGCCATTCCCCGCGTGGTGAAGGGCATGAAAGCCGCCAACGTCAAGGACCCGACCCAACCGTGTGGTCTCGGCTGGAGCTTCGAGCAGGCGACATTACGCAACCCCGATGGCCCGGCCTTGCTGCAGGGTGAGGTGAGACTCACTTATGCACAGGTCAATCAGTGGGCCAATCGCATCGCCCATCACTTGATAGGCCAAGGCATCGGCAAGGGCGATGTGGTGGCGATCTTTATCGAAAACCGTCCGGAACTGCTGGTGACGATATTGGCGGTGGCCAAGGTCGGTGCGATTAGTGCGTTGCTCAATACCTCCCAGACCCGCGAAACCCTGGCCCATAGCCTGAACCTGGTGGCGCCGGTGGCGATCGTGGTCGGCGACGAGTTGGTTTCGGCCTTCAATGCGGTCCGCGAGCGGGTGTCTATCGATACGGCGCGCACCTGGTTTGTCGCCGATCAAGACACTTATCGCCATCCGGGCAATTCGCCCGATGGCTTCATCAACCTGATGACGGCCAGCGCCGAAGCGTGCAGCGATAACCCCGTCAGCAGCCAGCAGGTTTTTCTCGACGATCCTTGTTTCTACATTTACACCTCGGGCACCACCGGGTTGCCCAAGGCTGGGGTGTTCAAACACGGCCGCTGGATGCGCAGCTCCGCCAGCTTCGGGCTGATTGCTCTGGATATGCAGCCGCAGGACATCGTCTATTGCACCTTGCCGCTGTACCACGCCACCGGGCTCTGCGTGTGCTGGGGTTCGGCAATCAGCGGGGCGTCGGGGTTTGCCATCCGCCGCAAGTTCAGCGCCAGCCAGTTCTGGAGTGACGTGCGCAAATACCGGGCGACCACCCTCGGTTACGTCGGCGAATTGTGCCGCTACCTGGTGGATCAACCGCGCAGCGTCGATGACAGTCGGCACAGCGTGACGAAGATGATCGGCAATGGTCTGCGCCCCGGCGCGTGGAGCGAGTTCAAGACGCGTTTTGCCGTTGACCATATCTGCGAGCTGTACGCCGCCAGCGACGGCAATATCGGCTTCACCAATATCCTCAACTTCGACAACACCATCGGTTTTTCCCTGATGTCCTGGGAACTGGTGGCGTACGACCACGACAGCGGCGCACCCACGCGAGATGCCAAGGGTTTCATGCGTAAAGTGGCCAAGGGCGAGCAGGGTTTGCTGCTGGCGAGGATCGACGATAAGGCGCCGCTGGACGGCTACACCGATCCGCAGAAGACCGCAAAAGTCGTGCTCCACGACGTGTTCAAGAAGGGCGACCGTTACTTCAATACTGGTGACTTGCTGCGCAACATCGGTTTTGGCCACGCGCAGTTTGTCGATCGCTTGGGCGACACCTACCGTTGGAAAGGCGAAAACGTCTCGACCACCGAGGTCGAGAATATCCTCCTGCAACACCCGCAGATCGCCGAAGCCGTGGCCTATGGCGTGGAAATCCACAACACCAACGGACGTGCCGGGATGGCGGCAATCACGCCGGCTGAATCCCTGGCGACCCTGGATTTCAGCGAGTTGCTGGCTTTCGCCAAGCAGCAAATGCCTGCCTATGCGGTGCCACTTTTCCTACGGGTGAAAGTGAAAATGGAAACCACCGGGACCTTCAAATACCAGAAGACCCGACTCAAGGACGAAGCCTTCGACCCGAACAAAACCGGCGATGACCCGATCTACGCCTGGTTGCCGGGTACCCAGACTTATGTGCAAGTCACCGAGGAGGTGCTGGCGGATATTTGCGGCGGCAGGTACCGCTATTGAATGTGGCTATAGCCATCCATGAGAAAAAAGAAGTGACAGGTTCCGGAGCGCTCGGGAAACTATCGGCTTTTCCGATTGACCGAATGTGGAGTCCCCAATGTCAGACAAAAGCCGCCAGATGACGCCCGAAGAGGCTGCTGAATTTGCCGAACAGGTGTTCAACAAAGCGCGCGAGGGCGATGCAGCCATGATGGCTGCGCTGCTGACCAAGGGCTTGCCGCCGAACCTGCGCAACCACAAGGGCGATACCTTGCTGATGCTCGCGGCGTACCACGGCCATGTCGAGACGGTAAAAGTCCTGCTCGAGCACAAGGCCGATCCTGAAATCCGCAATGACAACGGCCAAAGCCCGATTGCCGGCGCGGCATTCAAAGGTGATCTGGGGGTGGTCAAGGCGTTGGTGGAAGGTGGCGCGCAAGTGGAAGGTTCGTCCTTCGACGGTCGCACTGCGCTGATGATGGCGGCGATGTTCAACCGCGTTGAAATCGTCGACTACCTGATCAGCAAAGGCGCCGATCCGAAAGCCAAGGATGCCAACGGTGTGTCCGCGCTGGACGCGGCCAAAACCATGGGCGCGGTGGATACCACCGCACAGCTGCAGAAGCTGGTTGGCTGATTCCCTCTGTGGCAGCGGGGGCTTTTGTGGCGAGGGGGCTTGCCCCCGTTGGGGCGCGAAGCGGCCCCCATTTGGCGACCGAGTTCTTTGGTTTTACGACTGCTACGCAGCCGAACGGGGGCAAGCCCCCTCGCCACAGGTCATGCCTGGTCCCGCAATCCGTTTCCGAATGCGTTATCCTTCGCGCCCTCAAATCTCCCTCGCTACAGGATCCACTTCATGAAAGCCGCACTCGTCGAACTCATCAGCAAAATCAGCTCCGGGTGCATGAGCGATGACGAAATTCTGAAAGTCGCAGACGAAGCGGCTCAGGCCTACGCCGATCCCGAGGCTTTTCTGGCGGCCAATCCGGACATCAACTACGACGAAACCTTCCCGATCCCGTTGGGTGAGTGGGTAGTCGTCGGCAGCCTGCCGGAAACCGTGCTGTTCCAGGCTGACACCTACATGGACCTGTTTGCGCAGATCGTCGCTTCGTTCGGCCCCGGCGTCGATTTCAACATCAAACCCAAGCAACTGGCCAAGACCGAAGCCCTGACGGCGCTCAATCGCATTCAGGTGCAGATGAGCAGCATGAACAAGGAAAACGGCGGGTACACGCTGATGAACTTCAGCCAGTTGCTCGACGACGAACTGCAAGTGGTGCTGGTCTACGGTAACGACGTACCACGGGTACTGGAATTGTGCGCCGAAGTCGGCATCGTCGCCGCGCCATCGCTGGAAGCCCTGAAAGTGGCGATCCACGTCTGAAGCTGTCTAGAAAGGTAATAAAACGGAACCCTCGCAAGGCCCGACTATCCTAAGAGTGCATATCACTCTTCGGGAGCGTCACCATGGGTTCCACGTTCAACAGCCTGGTTGGCCTGATTATTCTTGCCCTGGATATCTGGGCCATCATCAACGTGCTTAAAAGTGGCGCCGAGACCGGGATGAAAATCATCTGGGTGCTATTGATCCTCCTGCTGCCGGTTTTGGGCCTGATCATCTGGGCCATCGCCGGGCCGCGAGGCGATGTGCGGATCTGATCGGTTTCCCGCAAGCAACACTGAACCTGTGGGAGCGTGGCTTGCCCGCGATGCAGGCGCTGCGGTCAGTCAGATTCACCGCAGCGCTCCTATCGCAGGCAAGCCAGCTCCCACAGAGGATTGTGTCGAACCATCAGTGACGTTCGACCTGTCATATTCCGCGACATAGAATGCCTTCGCCTTGCCGCAATACGTACTGCAAGCGGTGAACAAACCCAGCAACGACTAAAATGAATACATAACCCTGTAGGAGCGAAGCTTGCTCGCGAACGCGGTGCATCAGCCAATACACCTATCAACTGATACACCGCCTTCGCGAGCAAGCTTCGCTCCTACACAGGTTTCTGTGTTTTTTTTCATGCCAGCACGCGGTAATCCGTTTGAACGATCACTCAGGGTAAAAGTCCAGATAGAAGTAAGCCCATCCATGGGTTTTATCGAGGAGGCACCGATGCAAAAGTGGAAAATCACTTTCGTGGATGATCACGGTGAAACAGTGGACGAACTCTTCGAGTGCGAGGAATGCCCGAATAGCGAGCAAGCCGCCAAACTCATTCGCGCCCGGTGCCTGCCGGTCGCTGCCGAACTGGATCTCAATGATCTGGAGGGTCGTACCGATGATCCGACCGTCAAAAGCCTGAAATCCCAGAACAGCATTGAAATCATCAGTATTACCCCGATCTGATACACCTCTTGTCACATTCACAACCAGACCTTGGCAGCAGCTCTGTCTTGGGGCTACTCTGCAAGCGAGATCAGCGAATGACTCGCTAAGGTCTGGTCTTGTCAGCTACATGCTTGTTTCCCGTCGGCAACCTCTGTTGCCGTATCGCTCTCACCAATCGGTTGAAAGTGCAGGGAATACGGAAAGTCTATCCATCAGTCTGAGGGGGACGTTTCATGAGCACAGCCTATCAAGAAGACATCAGCAGCAACGTGCTGCGCCGCATGAAAGAAGGCGGTTTCGACTTTTCACGATTCCATCCCATCGAGTTCTACGCCATTTTTCCGGACGAGGAGCGGGCACGCAGGGCGGCAGGTCATTTCTGTGGTGAATCCTTGAATGCCCAGATCAGCGTGCGCGACGACGGCGCGTGGCATCTGGAACTGAGCAAAGTGATGTACGCCACCTATGACGGGATCGGCGACTTTGAGCAGGACTTCGAGGCGGTGGTCGAGCCTCTGGGCGGTATCATCGAAGGATGGGGCGTCAAGCAGGAGGTACGAGGGCTACTCGCATAAGCTTATGAACAGTGACAACACTCAGCAACGGCTGACCTTTGGGTCGGCCGTTTTCGTTTTCGCGGTTTGAATAAGCCAAAGATCGCAGCCTCGTTTCACTCGACAGCTCCTACATTGGAATGCGTTCTCCTGTAGGAGCTGTCGAGTGAAACGAGGCTGCGATCTCTTGATCGTGTTTTTGATTCATAACGTTTCAAAAACGCAAAAAAAAGCCACCTGAACAAGCGGCTAGAAGGGAAGAACGATAAGTTTTCCAGCGAATGCCCGGATTATCCCCATCGCCTCCCGGGCAGTGAAATCAACTCTGACTATGCTGCAGATAGGCGACAGCATTGCTTCGCCATGAAGCGGGGGCGATCAGGTTGGGGCATTTACCGCACAGGATTGGTGCGGTGCGTGCAGCGCCATTATCCAACTGATTGATATCAAAGCGTTTATGCCGATGGCACGGGCCTTGCGAAGGTCTGGATGTCCGGAGTGACAAGGAGTACGGCATGATCCGCACCTATTTTGATGAGATGTACGACGCCGGCGGCCAGGTCCGCCCGCATTATCGGGAGTTTGCCCGTTGGCTGGCCGAAACGCCTGACGAGCTTTTGGCACAACGGCGACGCGAGGCCGATCTGTTATTTCATCGTGCCGGGATTACATTCACGCTCTATGGTGATGAGCAGGGGACAGAACGCCTGATTCCCTTCGACACCATTCCCCGCAGTATCCCCGCCAGTGAATGGCGGATCGTCGAGCGCGGCTGCATTCAGCGGGTCAAGGCATTGAACATGTTCCTTGCCGACCTCTATCACGAGCAGCGCATCATCAAGGCCGGCATCATCCCGGCCGAGCAAGTATTGGCCAACGAGCAATACCAGTTGGCGATGCAAGGGCTGGATCTGCACCGCGATATCTATTCGCACATTTCCGGCGTCGACCTTGTGCGCGATGGCGACGGCACGTACTACGTGCTCGAAGACAATCTTCGTACACCCAGCGGCGTGAGCTACATGCTCGAAGACCGCAAGATGATGATGCGATTGTTCCCCGAGTTGTTCGCGGCCCAGCGCATCGCACCGATCGACCACTATCCGAACCTGTTGCTCGACACCCTGAAAAGTTCCAGCCCGATCGACAACCCGAGCGTGGTAGTGCTGACGCCGGGGCGCTTCAACAGCGCGTTTTTCGAGCATGCATTTCTGGCCCGGGAAATGGGCGTTGAACTGGTGGAGGGCGCGGACCTGTTCGTGCGCGATGACAAGGTGTTCATGCGCACCACGGACGGGCCGAAAGCCGTCGATGTGATCTACCGGCGCCTCGACGATGCCTTCCTCGATCCGTTGGCGTTCAACCCGGATTCGATGCTTGGTGTTCCAGGTCTGCTGTCGTCCTACCGCTCTGGCAATGTGGTGCTGGCGAATGCCATCGGCACCGGGGTCGCGGACGACAAATCGGTATATCCCTTCGTCACGGACATGATTCGTTTCTACCTGGATGAAGAGCCGATCCTGAAGAACGTGCCTACATGGCAGTGTCGTAATCCCTCGGAACTGTCCCACGTGCTGGCCAATCTTCCAGAGCTGGTAGTCAAGGAAACCCAGGGCTCCGGCGGTTACGGAATGCTGGTGGGGCCGGCGGCGACGGCAGCGGAAATCGAATCTTTCCGTGAGCGGATCAAAGCCAAGCCCCACGCGTACATCGCCCAGCCGACGTTGTCTTTATCGACCTGTCCGACCTTTGTCGAAAACGGCATCGCTCCACGCCATATCGACCTGCGTCCGTTTGTATTGTCTGGCCGCGAAACCCGGGTTGTGCCCGGCGGTTTGACCCGTGTCGCCTTGCGCGAAGGCTCCCTGGTGGTGAATTCATCCCAGGGCGGCGGAACCAAGGACACCTGGGTGGTCGAGGATTGAAGGAAGCCTGCCATGTTAAGTAGAACTGCCTCGGATCTGTATTGGATGTCGCGTTACCTGGAGCGGGCCGAAAACCTCGCACGGATGCTCGACATCAGTTATTCGCTGTCACTGATGCCTCAGGACGGTCGTGGCGATGGCTTGCACGAACTCGCCATGCCGTTGCTGATCACCGGCACGCTGGACGATTATCTGGAGCGTCACGGCGATCTGCATGCCGAACGGCTGCTGCATTTTTTCGCCTTGGATGCGGCCAACCCGGCGAGCATCTACAGCTGCCTCGGTGCCGCGCGAGCCAGTGCCCACGCGGTGCGTGGGCGAATCACCGCCGACATGTGGGAAAACATCAACGCTACCTGGCTGGAAATTCGCGGGATCGCCGAACAGGGCTTGAGTCGCTACGGCATGAGCCGTTTCTGTGAGTGGATCAAGGAACGTTCCCACCTGTTTCGCGGTGCGTCCTACGGCACCATCATGCGTAACGACGCGTTCCGTTTCATTCGTCTGGGCACCTTTATCGAAAGGGCTGACAACACCTTGCGCCTGCTCGACGCCCGTTACGAAATGGCCGGCGATCAGGCCGAAGCGGTCAGCGACGGCACGGCTCACGCCTATTACCAGTGGAGCGCCTTGCTGCGGGCCCTGTCATCGTTCGAGGCCTATACCGAGATCTATCGCGACGCCCCTGGCGCCCGGCATGTGGCCGAGTTGTTGCTGCTGCGCGCCGACGTGCCACGATCCCTGCGCGCCTGCACCGAAGAAATCGACCAGATCCTCGCCCAATTGCCGGGGGCCAACGGCCGTCCTGCCCAGCGATTGGCGGCAGAAATGGACGCACGCCTGCGCTACACCGGTATCAACGAAATTCTCGACGAAGGCCTGCACGCCTGGCTGACCGAGTTCATCCCGCTGGTGCGCCAGTTGGGCAACGCCATACACAGTTCCTACCTGGAGGCTGCATGAGACTTTCCATTAGCCACGAGACCACCTATCACTACGAAGATCAGGTGCGGGCGAGCATCCAGTACCTGCGACTGACCCCTCACGACAGCGAGCGCCAACACGTGCTCAGCTGGCAGCTCGACCTGCCACGTCCGGTGCGCGCGCAACTCGATCCGTTCGGCAACATTCTGCATGTGCTGACCCTGGACGAACCTCACGAAGCGATCATCATCGGCGCCCGAGGGCAGGTGGACATCGACGAACTGCGCGAAGCCGAGCATGAAAGCCAGTCGGCGCTGCCGTTCCTGCGCTTCACGCGCCTGACCGAAGCCGACGAAGCGCTGCGCGCGTTTGCCGAGAAAGCGTGCAAGCAGCGCCGGGATCGTACGGCGCTAATCGATTTGATGCATGGCCTGAACCAGCACATGACCTACACGCCGGGTTCTACCGAAGTAGACACCAGCGCCGCTCAGGCCTTTGCCGGGCGTTCCGGGGTCTGCCAGGACCACACCCATGCGTTCCTCGCCTGCGCCCGCAGCCTGGGCATTCCTTCGCGTTATGTGTCGGGGTATTTGTACAGCGAGAACAGCGAACACCTGGCCAGTCACGCCTGGGCTGAAGCCTGGCTGGATGACGCCTGGTATAGCTTCGACGTAACCAACGAACTGGCCCGCCCGGAGCGTCACCTGAAACTGGCCGTGGGCCTGGATTACCTCGACGCCTGCCCGGTGCGCGGCATGCGCCGTGGTGGTGGGTGCGAGCAGATGCATGCGAAGGTGTTTGTCTCGCCGACGCCGGTGATCTCGGTGCAACAGCAATAAGTCAGGACACCGCAGAACCCTGTGGGAGCGGGCTTGCCCGCGATAGCGATACTTCAGACTCTGATGCAGTGACTGGAAGACCGCCATCGCGGGCAAGCCCGCTCCCACAGGGTGGATGTGTCAGGGCTTCACCTTCCGCCCCGCCATATGCTTCAAATACCCCACCAACAACTCCAGATCCCCCTCCGGCAACACTGTCGTCGCGAACGCCGGCATCTTCGCCTGCGGCCACTGGCGCAAGCTCTGCGGATCACGAATGTAGCGCTTGAGGAAATCCGCGCCGAAGTACTCGGTCGGGCTGAATGGAATATTCAGGTCCGGCCCGAACTGCGCATCCCCCGCGCCATTGAGTCGATGACAGGCCAGGCAGTTCTTCTGAAACAGCGCAAAGCCCTTGTTCACCGGATTGTCCGCCTTCAGCGCAGGATCGGGCAGCAGGGCAGGGAAGCGCTCGGCCACTGGGGCCATGCGCTTGATGCTCGCTACTTCGAACGGCCATTGCTCGGGGCTGATATTGCCCGCTTGTGGATCAGTCCAGACCAGATAAAACGGCCCCGCACTGTGCTTGCCCTCTGACAACGGTGGCCATGGCTTGGCCGGGTCTTCAATTGCCAACCAGGCCCGCGCCCCTTGGGTATCGAGCAACGGCGCGGCAGCCAGTTCGGCGGCAAAACCGTCCAGGGCAACGGCTTGCAGATGATCGTCAGGCTTGATGCCCGTCAACAACGCCGCCAACGGTACGGCGCGATAGCTCATGTCCCGTTTGTAGGAAATGTCGTTAGTGATCGTGATGGTCTGAACCTGAGGATGCTTGAGCAATTGCTCGGTCTGCCAGGTGCGAGAACTCGCGCCCAGCTCCAGATTCAGCTGTGCGGCAGACAGAGGCATGCTGAGCAGCAAGGCCCCAAATAGAGTGAGCGCTTTCAAGTGATCGCCGTCCATGTCGTGGAAGTGCCGCAAAGGTTGGCACAGCCACGCTGACCCGGGTAGCGAGCCAATCACATTTTTATCAGGCGAAATGAAAACCCTGATGCCCGATCAGCCAATCACCTTGGTCAGGTTCGGCAAAATCAACAACAGTGTAGTGGCGAAAAGAATGAGCCCGGCTTGACGAACTTTCGAATGCTTGAACATGGCTTGACCGCCTTTTTTGTTATTTCCTGATGCCTGCCTGCCTATCTCCATGACGGCAGAGCGCTGCACTTCCTTGTAGGACGAGTGTCTCGGCAAAACCCGACGACAGCTTCGTACAGGTTTACCTTAGGGCCCGCGTCACGATTGGCTTAGATCCATTTCGTATGTGCTGAGCACTCATCGCTTTTAAAAAGGTATGAGGCTTATGGCCAGCTTCTTGGGCGCCCGTTTGCTAGACAGCTTGGTGACTTGAATCGGTTTATCCGATAGCAGACTACCGTTCGTCTGAGCGTGACCGTCAACGCCAATGAGCACTGTGGTCATTGAATCCATGGCTGTGGGGCATAAGGTGAGTGCATAAAGATCAAGATCAAAAGATCGCAGCCTTCGGCAGCTCCTACGCGCCTGTGGGCGCTGCCGAAGGCTGCGATTTTTTGATCTTCATTCACCATCAGGTTCGAGGACGTCATGACCCAAGCTTTGATATTCGACGCGTTACGCACGCCCCGTGGCAAAGGCAAGGCCAATGGCGCCTTGCACAGCGTCAAGCCAGTGAATCTGGTGGCCGGGCTGCTGACGGCGCTGCAGCAGCGCACGTCCCTGGACACCAGTCAGGTCGATGATGTGGTGCTCGGCTGCGTCACTCCCATCGGCGATCAGGGTTCTGACATCGCCAAGACTGCCACGCAGGTGGCCGATTGGGACGTCAGCGTGGCTGGCATGCAGCTCAATCGCTTTTGCGCGTCGGGGCTGGAAGCGGTGAACCTCGGTGCGATGAAAGTGCGTTCCGGTTTCGAAGACCTGGTGGTGGTCGGTGGCGTCGAATCGATGTCCCGCGTGCCCATGGGCAGCGATGGCGGCGCGTGGGCGCTGGACCCGGAAACCAATTTGCACAACCACTTCACGCCCCAGGGCGTGGGTGCCGACCTGATCGCCACGATCGAAGGCTTCAGCCGTCAGGACGTCGATGCCTTCGCGTTGCACTCCCAACAGAAGGCGGCGCGGGCGCGGGCGAACGGTTCGTTCAACAAGTCGCTGGTGCCGGTGCAGGACCAGAACTGCATCATCCTGCTCGATCACGATGAGTTCATTCGCGCTGAATCGACGATGGACGGCTTGGGCAAGCTCAAGTCAAGTTTCGAAATGATCGGGCAAATGGGCTTCGACGCCACGGCATTGCGGGTTTACAGCCAGATCGAGCGGATCAACCACGTGCACACGCCGGGCAACAGTTCCGGGATTGTCGACGGCGCGGCGCTGATGCTGATCGGCTCCGAAGCGAAAGGCCGGGCGCTGGGCTTGCAGCCACGGGCGCGAATCGTCGCCACGGCGGTTACCAGCACCGACCCGACCATCATGCTCACCGGCCCGGCGCCGGCCACTCGCAAGGCGCTGGCCAAGGCCGGGCTGCGGGTCGAAGACATCGACCTGTTCGAAGTCAATGAAGCGTTCGCCTCGGTGGTGCTCAAGTTCATCAAGGACATGGCCATCGACCCCGACAAGGTCAACGTCAACGGCGGCTCCATCGCCATGGGCCATCCGCTCGGCGCCACCGGCTGCGCAATTCTCGGCACGCTGCTCGATGAACTGGAAGCCCGGCGCCTGCGCTATGGCCTGGCGACATTGTGTGTCGGCGGCGGCATGGGCATTGCCACCATCATCGAACGCCTCTGAGCCCCGATTTCAAGGAAATAGCCATGACCGAAGCCATCCGTTACGAAAAAGGTCAGGACCAGATCGTCGTCCTGACCATCGACATGCCGGGCCAGAGTGCCAACACCATGAACGCGGTCTACCGCGACGCCATGGCCAGCTGCGTCGCCCGACTGGTCGCCGACAAGGACGCCATTGCCGGCGTGATCATCACCTCGGCCAAGAAGACCTTCTTCGCCGGCGGCGACCTCAATGAACTGATCAAGGTTGGTAAACCCGAAGCCAAAGCCTTTTACGACATGGTGCTGACACTCAAGGGCCAACTGCGCACCCTGGAAACCCTTGGCAAACCGGTGGTCGCCGCCATTAACGGCGCGGCGCTCGGTGGCGGTTGGGAAATCTGTCTGGCATGTCATCACCGTGTGGCGCTGGACAATCCATCGGTGCTGCTGGGCCTGCCGGAAGTCACTCTTGGCCTGTTGCCGGGCGGCGGCGGGGTGGTGCGCATGGTCCGCATGCTGGGCATCGAAAAAGCTCTGCCGTATCTGCTTGAAGGCAAGAAAATCCGGCCGCAACAGGCGTTACAGGCGCGATTGATTGACGAGTTGGCTGCCGATCGCGATGAACTGATGACCAAGGCGCGGGCGTGGATTGTCGCTCACCCGGTCGCTGTGCAGCGCTGGGACGTGAAGGGTTATCAGATCCCTGGCGGCACGCCGTCGGATCCGAAGCTCGCGCCGATGCTTGCTATCACGCCATCGATTCTGCGCAGCAAAACCCAGGGCTGTCTGCCCGCGCCGGAGAAAATCCTCTGCGCTGCGGTGGAAGGCGCCCAGGTGGATTTCGACACGGCGCACCTGATCGAAACCCGCTACTTCACCGAGCTGACCACCGGCCAAGTGTCGAAAAACCTCATTGGCACGTTCTGGTTTCAGCTCAATGAGATCAATGCCGGCGGCTCGCGACCCCAAGGCATAGCGCCTTGCGTGACGAAGAAAGTCGGCGTGCTCGGCGCCGGGATGATGGGCGCGGGCATCGCGTTTGTCAGCGCATCGGCTGGCATCGACGTGGTGCTCAAAGACATCAACCTCGCCGCGGCAGAGAAGGGCAAGGCTCACTCGGCGGCGTTGCTGGACAAGAAAGTTGCGCGTGGTCAGTTAACCCGGGAGCAGCGTGAAGAGATTTTGGCGCGAATCCATGCCACCGAAAACGATGCGGACCTGGC
This sequence comes from Pseudomonas sp. JV414, assembly GCF_032424305.1. Classification (NCBI taxonomy): domain Bacteria; kingdom Pseudomonadati; phylum Pseudomonadota; class Gammaproteobacteria; order Pseudomonadales; family Pseudomonadaceae; genus Pseudomonas; species Pseudomonas sp. JV414. The sequence goes on from NZ_VYKC01000022.1 coordinate 214,464, forward strand.
GGGTTGCGATCTGATTATTGAAGCGGTGTTTGAGGATCGCGAACTGAAGGCCAAGGTCTCATCGGCCGCGCAAACAGTCGTCGGCCCGGACGCGGTCATCGCCTCCAACACCTCGACCTTGCCGATCAGTGGCTTGGCCAATGCCGTGCCGGACCAGACGAAATTCATCGGCCTGCATTTCTTCAGTCCCGTGGAGAAAATGCCGCTGGTGGAAATCATCAAGGGCGTCCATACCAGCGACGAAACCCTGGCGCGCGGTTTCGATTTCGTCCTGCAAATCAAGAAGACGCCGATTGTGGTTAACGACAGTCGTGGCTTCTTTACCTCGCGGGTGTTCGGCACCTTCACCAACGAAGGCATCGCCATGCTCGGCGAAGGCGTGAGTGCTCCCATGATCGAGACCGAAGCGCGCAAGGCCGGCATGCCTGTCGGGCCTCTGGCGATCTCCGACGAAGTTTCCCTCAGCCTCATGAGCCATATCCGCGAACAAACCGCCAAAGACCTGCGAGCAGAGGGGAAAGCGCTGATTGAGCACCCGGCGTTCGCCGTGATTGACTTGCTGCTCAAGGAATACAAGCGTCCGGGCAAGGCCGCTGGAGGTGGTTTCTACGATTACCCGGCGACAGGGCAGAAGCATTTGTGGCCCGAGCTGAAAACCCATTTCGAGAAAGCCGATGGGCAGATTTCGCCGAAGGACATACGCGATCGACTGCTGTTCGTGCAAGCCATCGAAACCGTGCGCTGTATGGAGGAGGGCGTGCTGACCTCGACGGCGGACGCCAACGTTGGCTCGATCTTCGGCATCGGCTTCGCGGCCTGGACCGGCGGTGCGCTGCAATTCGTCAACCAGTACGGCGTGAAAGACTTCGTCGCCCGCGCCCAGTACCTGGCCGAGCAGTACGGCGAACGCTTCACACCGCCTGCGTTGCTGTTGGAGAAGGCGGCCAAAAACGCGCTGTTCTAAGGGACCGATGACGCGCTCCAGGGCTTGCCTTGCCACTGTGTTTCAAGGCAGGCTCTGGGGTGTGCATTATTCCCTTCATGTGTCAGGTATTTTTTATGTCGTTACGCATCTGCATTCTGGAAACCGACATCCTGCGTCCAGAACTGGTCGATCAATATCAGGGTTACGGGCAGATGTTCCAGCGTCTGTTTTCGCAGCAGCCCATCGCTGCCGAGTTCACCGTGTACAACGTGATGCAAGGCGATTATCCCAGCGATGACCTGACCTTTGATGCGTATCTGGTCACCGGCAGCAAGGCCGATTCCTTCGGCACCGACCCGTGGATTCAAACTCTCAAGACGTATCTGCTGAAACGCTACGAACGCGGCGACAAACTGCTGGGCGTGTGCTTCGGCCATCAATTGCTGGCGCTGCTATTGGGCGGCAAAAGCGAGCGGGCGACCCAGGGTTGGGGTGTCGGCACCCACAACTACAAACTCGCGGCCAAGGCACCATGGATGAGCCCGCTAAGGGAAGAGCTGACTCTGCTGATCAGCCACCAGGATCAGGTCACCGCGCTACCGGAAAACGCTACGGTCATCGCCTCGAGCGATTTCTGCCCGTTCGCCGCGTACCACATCAACGATCAAGTGCTGTGCTTCCAGGGGCATCCGGAGTTCATTCACGATTACTCACGGGCGTTGCTGGATATTCGTCAGGAAGCGCTGGGCGAGCAGATTTATTCGAAAGGTATGGCGAGTCTTGAACACGAGCATCACGGCACTACCGTCGCAGAGTGGATGATGCGGTTTGTGGCGCATAAGCCTGAGGGTGAGGCTGAGTCGGTTAAGCCTTAAAAGCTTCGCGGGCCAGCCTCGCTCCTACAGGATTTCGGTGTACTTGTAGGAGCGAGGCTAGCCCGCGAATTTCGCAGACGCCTCGGTCTTGACTACAACCACCCCGACCGCTTGAAACTCGCCCACAAACCAACGCACCCAACGGCAATAAACCCCAACACCCCGAAATACCCGTAATGCCAAGTCAATTCCGGCATGTTCTCGAAATTCATCCCGTAAACTCCGGCCACCGCCGTCGGAAACGCCAGAATCGCCGCCCATGCCGCAAATTTGCGCTGCACCACACTCTGGCGTGACGCCTCCAGCAACACTCCGATCTCGATGGTCTGGCTGGCGATGTCTGCCAGGGTCGTCAGGTCTTCCATCTGTCGCCTGACGTGAATCTGCACATCGCGGAAGTACGGGCGCATGTTCTTGTCGATAAATGGAAAGGTCAGGTTCTGCAATTCCTCACTGATCTCCACCATCGGCGCCGCAAACCGGCGCAAGCGCAATACATCACGGCGCAGACTGTGGAGTTTCTGAATGTCGCGCTCATTCAGGGAGCTGCACATTACGCTGCTCTCCAGCTCATCGATCTCGGCATGGATCGCTTCGCCCATCGGCTGGTAGTTCTCAATCACGAAGTCGAGGATGGCATAGAGTACGAAATCTTCCCCATGCTCCAACAACAATGGCCGCGCCTCACAACGTTGTCGGACGTACGCGTAGGACGCCGAATGACCATTGCGCGCGGTAATGACGTACCCTTTGCCGGCAAAGATATGCGTCTCGATGAACTGCAGTTTGCCTTCATTGCGGATAGGCGAATATGTGACGATAAACAGTGCGTCGCCGAATGTTTCCAGCTTCGGTCGGCTGTGTTTTTCCAAGGCGTCTTCGATGGCCAGTTCATGCAGGTTGAACTGACGTTGCAGGTTGAACAGCTCTTCGGCGTTCGGCTCTTCCAAACCAATCCACACAAAGTGGCCAGGCTTCGCAGCCCAGGCAGCGCCTTCGTCGAGGGTGATATTGGTGACTTTCTTACCGGCGCTGTAAACCGCAGCAGCAACGACTCTACCCATGATGGTGATTCACTTCTTATTAGCCGCTTTCTATTGGTAAAGACTGGCGGTGCCAGGCAGGATTCAGCTTAACCTTGTCTGCTGCTTGAGAGTCAGCAAAATCGTTAGAGTTCGCAGGCAAAAGAAAACCCGCACAGGGCGGGTTTCATTCAGGCGGCTTGCAGTTGCCGATCCATCGAGTCGATACACTCGCGCATCTGCTCGCGGCACTGGGCGATTAGCATGGGCATGTCATCCAGACTCAATCCAGCCGTAGGAATCGCCGGCAGCGAACGGATCAGAATCTTCCCACTGCGCCAGCGGTTCAATCGCATGTGTTTGACGTAACTGCTGACACACACCGGCACGATGGGCACGCCCGCGGCAATCGCCATCTGGAACGCGCCTTTCTTGAATGGCAGCAGCTCTTCGCCGAGGTTGCGTGTGCCTTCCGGGAAGACCCAGATCGAGGTGTCTTCATGCTGCAAGGTGCGAGTAGTGGTCAGCATCGACTGGCGTGCCTTGTGCGCATTGCCGCGGTCAATCAACACATTGCCGGCCAGCCAGAACAACTGCCCGAACAGCGGCACCCATTTCAGGCTCTTCTTGCCGATGCACACGGTGCGGCGGGGCACCACGTTGCCGAACACAAACAGATCGTAGTTGGACTGGTGGTTGGCAATGATCACGCAACTGTCAGGCTTATCCACCAACGGCCCGACGTCAGCCTTCACCCGCAAACGCAAAATGCACATCGCCGGCCACGCATACAGACGTGCGCATAAACGGCTGTTGTCCGGATTAAACGGCCGGCATAGACCGAGGATCACTCCAAGCATACCGGCCAGAATAAAGTGCAAGCCCATCAATAACATACGAAACACAAACAGCATTTAAAGGGCCCACCGGAACAAAAGGTGGCGCAGTGTACGGATGTGCACTGTTTTCGGCAATTGCCGCTATAGAGGTGGGAGATGACCGATGTTTGAGCACATGTTTCCGACTTATGGGTCAGATGCGGCCTAGAGCGGTTGTAAGGTTTTGAACCAGACACGCAAGAAAAAGCCCGACACGACGGTCGGGCTTTTCGGTGCAACGCGTTCGGGCTTAACCCATATGCTCCTGATCCAGGATGATCGCGTTGTCCAGCGTCTCCAGCAGCGCCTTGCGCACTTTCAGCTTGGTGTTCTTGTGGGCGATCATGTTGAGCTTCTTCAACTGACGAGCTGCCGCCAGCGCCGCGCCTTGCAGCTCTTCGGCCGACACCACCACATCAAGGAAACCGGCATCCACAGCACTCTGCGGATTGAACATCTCGGCATTGATCACCGCACGATGAAACGCCGACTTGCGCAGACGATCACGCGCCAGCTCGATACCGGCATGGTGCATGGTCATACCGATCTGCACTTCGTTCAGGCCAATGCTGAACGGGCCATCGACACCAATGCGGTAGTCAGCCGACAACAGAATAAACGCACCCTTGGCCACCGCATGCCCAGGACACGCCACGACCACCGGGAACGGGTGCGACAGCAGGCGACGAGCCAGCGTCGAACCGGCAGCCACCAGTGCAGTGGCCTCTTTAGGGCCAGCCGTCATCACCTTCAAGTCGTAACCACCCGAAAAAATACCCGGCTGACTGGTAATGATCACCACCGCCCGATCCGCCACCGCCCGATCCAGCGCAGCGTTAAACGCGACAATCACATCCGGCGAGATGGCATTGACCTTGCCATTGCTCAAGGTCAGGGTCGCGATACCGTCTTCGAGATGGTAGGAAATCAACTCACTCATGACGCCAATCCTTCTAATAAAGTAGGGCAGACGTTACCCACCGCCGTAGGCCAGGTAAAGCGCTGTGACTGACTCGCCAGTCACCCTTTCTCGGCCCGCCAGGCGTAGTCAGCCATGTCCGCCGCGCATTGGCTTCTATATAGAAGGGAAGACGAAGCCGGAGATTGGCAGGTTTGCCATGCCCTTGAACGGCACGAAAGGGATAACGGCGTTAACCGCATGAAAATTCTGAAAAAAATGTTTGCCATCAGAAAAGCTTTCGACTACATTAGCGCGCCTCGACAGACAGAACATGTTTGAAGAGATACGGTGAAGTGTCCGAGTGGCTTAAGGAGCACGCCTGGAAAGTGTGTATACAAGAAATTGTATCGAGAGTTCGAATCTCTCCTTCACCGCCAAATTCGATGTAAGCAAAACCCCTGATTTCGAGAGAAGTCAGGGGTTTTGTGGTTTCTGGTGTCTGGATTTCATGCGTGGCGGTATCAGCGAAGGCGCTTTCTGAAACTGATGTAAGACGATTGATAGGCGGGTGGGAAGCATGCTGAAAAGCCAGATGGTTGGGGGCTTTCATCGGATTTGGCAGCTCACATAAGTCGCGCTGGGAGGGTATTGGTTTTACGCCTTCAGGGTGCAAAATGACTCAAAGGGCAGCACACAATAAGCGCCCCATTATCTGTAACGGCGCACACGTTATGCAGGAATTCACTATTAAACAGGCTGAGCTGAAAAAGGTTCACGTAGAAATCGTCAAGCTGATGGCTGAACAGCGCAAGCTGAACGCCGAAGCTGGCAAGATGACCTGTGAAATTTTTTGGTATCCGGTGGGCGTTGCGACTGGCCTGATCGTGACGGTGGCAACTATTACCGCGGTGTTGATCAAACTTCTCTAATTCCTACAGGACTCGAGATTAGGGACTTGGTTTTCCATCCACGCCGAAACTGGCGTAATGCCAGACTTTGGGCATGCAGATAAGAAACTGGATTTATGCGTGAGATTCGTCGCTCTCAGGAATCAGACGAACCTCTACTCGCTGGCCGAGTGCGCGAGCAGCGCTGGCGAGCGTGGCCAATGTCATGCCTGAGTCATTTTGATCGAGTGCCCGATCCACTGCAGTGCGGCTTGTATGCATCCGCTCGGCAAGGGTTTTCTTGCTGACACGCTGCAGCTTCATAGCCTCAGCAATTTGCCAGGAAATGACGCGCTTGAGAGCTGCGGCAGAAACCTCTTCGGCAAGACCTTGCTCCGCAAGGAAGTCATCGAAGTCAGATCCGATATGCTTGTTCATCTTTTGTGCCTCATAGTCGTGCTTTGCGCTGTTTGGCGGTAGCCATGTCCGACGCGGGTGTTTTTTGGCTTTTTTTGATAAAGCCATGGAGTAGCACCATGTCGGATCCAACAACTGTAAAAATAATGCGTGCGATGGTGTCGCCAAGATCAATCCTGATTTCCCAGAGCCCGGCATCCAGCTTTCTTACCACCGGCATGCCGATGGGCCAACCAAGCTGAACGGTTTTGATGTCTGTACCGACCATCCTTCTATGGTCGCGGGGAAGATCAGCAAGCCAGTCACGCACCGGTTCATTTTCAGCGTCCGTGCGAAAGAAACGGACATTGAGCACAGGTGCAAGATCAGTCATAAATATAGTGTACCTAAATAGGTGCATGAGGCAAATTTGCCGCTAAGCGTTCGATCCGCAAAGAGGTATGCGATCAGTAGATGGTTTTAGATAAGAAAGTCGGCGTACAAGGATTTACTCTCGCGTGTTAGGCGACGCTCAGACTATATGAGCCCCACCTCAGCCAGAGCAATGCGCGAACGGCGCGCGGCTTCCGAACGATATGTAGGACTTGTCTCCTTTTCGGGTACGACCTTTTCAAGTCGCCCTCAAAGCCCCATTTCAGGTGAGTTTCGCCCCCTGTTAGACTGCTAAACCCCTCGACGGTAATCGATCTCTATACTCAATTCTCGCGCCGTTTTTCCCGTCGTTTCACCCTATCGACGACACTCTGAACAAGGACATTTCATGATCACCACTACAACCCACACCATCGAAGGTCGGCAAATCACCGCTTACCTGGACATCGTCAGCGCCGAGTCGGTGCAGGGCGTTAACGTGATCCGCGATCTGTTCGCTGGCATGCGGGATTTTTTCGGTGGGCGCTCTCAAACGTTGGAGCGGGCATTGAAGGATGCGCGGATTCAGGCGACCGACGAGATCAAGGAGCGGGCGCGGGCGCTTCAGGCGGATGCAGTAGTAGGGCTCGATTATGAGATCAGCATGCCGGCCGGCAAGGGTGGAATGGTGGTGGTGTTTGTGACCGGGACGGCGGTCAAACTGCGGTAAGTCAGTGTGAAAAAATCATGAGGGCGCCGCCCCGGGGCGTGCTCGTTTTGTTTATTCGTCATTTGGTTTTGTAGGAAGCAAGCGCTGGCCATTCGTCGGCACGTAACAATCTGAATCACAGGTCTGGGAATGACCGACTAGTCTCAGAATCCTGGGTGGTCGATATTTTCCAGGCAAATAGGGCTTGCCGGTATCGACCCGTTGTGAGGAGCGAAGATATGACTGAGCCGTATATCGAAGACGACGGGGCGGAGTTTCCAATCAATAATTGCGTGCAGTGTGGTCAGACGGACTACGTGCCGAGCTTCGGTGAAGACCGTATCAAAATCAACAAAATCAAATCTACAGTGCCTCGAACTCGAGGGCCGAAATCGAAATTCATGCCCAAGCTGGGTGCGCCTTCCAGGAAGTAAACAGTGACTCGTACGAGCCCCGCCATTGAGCGGGGTTTCTTGTTTTGGATGGGTAGAAAGTATGGCTCGGTGGCCATGTAGAGAAATGTCCTACAGCTGCGTAGGTTTTTCACAAACTTTTCACACCAGCCTACGTAGTCTCAGCTCATCCGTTAGAAAGCAGTACCCTGGCCCGTCTCCCCAGCGGGCTTTTTTTTGCCTGTCATAAAACCTTTTCCATAAATGCTGTCCAACCGTCGCCAATGACGAGGTTGTTCCGTGTTTGTGTCTGGACTTTGCCTCCTCTAAAGCATTCAATCTCCGGCCTTTCGGTTTCCCCCTTTTTTGAGGTTCTCGTTATGCGTTTGACACTGCCTGCTCTGGTTCTGGGCCTTTTGGTTGCTCAAGGTGCGATGGCTGCCGGTGATGGCACTGCCGCGCTCGGTGGTGGTCTGGGTGGCGCACTGGGTAATGTGGTCGGTCAGAAAATGGGCGGTAGCACAGGTGCAGCGATTGGTGCTGGCGTAGCGGGCGCAGCCGGCAGTGCTGTTGCAGCACGCAAAGGCAGCCGCACCAAAGCGGCCATTGGCGGCGGTGTGGGTGCGGCGGGCGGTTCGGTGATCGGCAATAGCCTGGGCGGCAAGACAGGTTCCACCATCGGCGCCGGCCTGGGTGGTGCATTGGGCGGCGGCGTGGGCAGCAATCTGTCCAAAAAGCGCCACTGATCCTGAATGATCCGCTGAAAAAGCCCGGCTCGATGCCGGGCTTTTTCGTTTTGGAACGATTCTCCCGTATATGGCTCAAATCTCTTACAGTCGGTATCTGATTTGCTGTTCAACAGACGCAGATGCCAGGCTGAGGCCTATCCGCGGCACGTTCTTCCCCCGATGCGGAAATTAGAGGTTCATATCATGCGTTTGACATTGTCCACGGTGGTTTTAGGACTTTTGGTCGCTCAGGGTGCAATGGCTGCCGGTGACGGCACTGCTGCAGTGGGCGGTGGTCTTGGCGGCGCGTTGGGTAACGTGGTCGGCGGTCAACTAGGCGGCAGCACGGGAGCAGCGGTTGGCGCTGGCGTCGGCGGTGCGGCAGGCAGCGCGGTCGGTGCGCGCAAGGGCAGTCGAACAGAAGCGGCCGTTGGCGGCGGTATCGGCGCGGCGGGCGGCTCAGTGATCGGCAATAGCTTGGGCGGCTCCACCGGTTCGACCATTGGCGCCGGTGTGGGCGGTGCAGCCGGTGGCGCGGTGGGCAGCAACTTGGGTAATGACAGCGGCAGCTCGCATTCCGGTGGCGGCAAACACAAACACAAGCATAAAAATAAGTACAAGCATCGCTAACTCGGCATCGAGTGACAGTAGAAACCCGGCCCAGTGCCGGGTTTTTCGTTTCTGTCAGTAGGACTCTGGAACGTTTGCCCGTAGGACGCCTCGAACTTCATACACCCCTGAACGTTTTGAGGCATGTCATGACTCCGGAAACCGAAGGCATGGAAGATGAAGGTCCGATCAACGATCCGGGCAACGAAGATCCGGGGTCTCTGATGGACGACGCCACGGTGCCGCTCAACGATGCCGATGACGCAGGCGATGTGGGCAATATCGAGTACGACGAATACGACGAGGAAGACGACGAGTGACAGGGGGTGTGGTCGGGCCGACCGATCGTCCCTCTGATCGAACCGCGTCTATCGTGTTGTCCTCGAAATGTCAGGATCTGCTTTTCAGGTCCATTGAGAGGTGCGTTATGAACGCTGATCCAAAAGACTCTGATATCGACGACGATACCCCCGAGTATCCGCTACCTTCACCCACCGACTCCCTGAGTCGTGATCAGCGCCCGCCCGACGATGACGACACCGGCGTGGAGCAGGTGCCCACCGATACCGATGATGTGGAGCGCGGGGATGTGGAAGCCAATCCCGATGACCCGGACATTGCCGGTGACGATCTATCGGGAGAACCGAGCTGAAGCCTGCGCAGCGATCCATCGCCGCTCGTCGATTGCGCGGCATCTTTAAAAAGCGACCGCTGCCAGACATCAGGTAAAGCACTCTTTAAAAGGAGGTGCGCCATGATCAGGTCAAAACTGACAACCCTGACGGTGGTCGGCTTATTGTCGATCAGTTCATTGTCGGCGTTAGCTCAATCTTCCGGCCGCGATGCGCCGGTCGACAAGGGCGGGATGCCACCTTACTCGGAAATGAATGCGGGTACCTCGGACGGGAAGGCGCCGCCACCGGACACCATTGGTGGTGGGAATGGCGACGATGCCAATGGAAGTAGCACCAGCCCGGGGAAGGGAAGTGGGTCGATGAGCGAGGGAGGTTCGATGGGGAGTGGTTCTGGAGGTGGGTCTGGAGAATCAGGTGATTTTGAAATTGATGAGAGCGGTGGTGGAGTAGGAAGTGGAGGTAAAACCGGTGGTTCTGGCGGCTAAGTCAGTGTTTCATGTAGAACTGAGCCCAGCGTCGAGCTGGGCTTTAGATGTTTTTCACAGGCGTCACTTATGCTTGACGCATTTGCTCGATGAACGTGTTGCGTGAGTTCATGATTCTATGTTGTTGGTTGTTTTATTGAGTATTATCTTCAGGTTTTTTTTTGCGTTGTAATAATTAATGACTCGATCCAGTTTTTATAGAAGGTTTTTTGCTCTTCAATGTTGCTAGTAATATTTTCGTCTTCGTAGTCGAAAATTCGTACTATGTCCTCTTCTTCGCTAGGTTTTCCAAGTTTAAGTTCGTATGCGACTAAGCCACTAGACATTTGGGACGACATTCGTGAAGGATGAACATTTAATTTGGCTCCTTTGCACAGAAATTTTATCTCAGGATAGTGGGCTCTTAACATGCCAAAGCATACGAAAAGGTCATAGGCTGTATAAACTTTTTTTAAACCATTTTGCATCGTGAATGTGAGTGTCGGTTTTTTTCTGTCGCATTCGATTGTGGCCCTTTCTATGACCCCATGATTGTTTATTAAAATTTCTATTGTTTTCATGGTTACTTCCTGAAAGGGTTGGGTATTGAGTAGCCCTTATAGCTACCATCATCGTAGACGGGGGTGACGCCCACGATGTCGTGATTTTTTATTCCTCCTGGGAACGCTATCTCAGCCTCACGCCGATGTGGTGACATCATGCCCAATTCTTTATTTACATCGATGCCGCGAATGTTTTTCAGCACATATATATAGCCGTCGGCAAGACCGTACCCTGTGGCAAACTTTTTTGCCTCTTTTTCGTTTGTCGTAGTGCTGACAAAGTAACTGGGAGGGCTTCTGTTATCTGATGCATGCAAAAACAGATCTGTACTGTCTCCCAAGGGTTCAAATCCTGCCTCAAAAATTTCCCATGGTTCTCGGTCGTCACCACGGTATAAATAATAGTTCTCTTGTTTTGGATTTGGGGGGCCGGGCTCCCCCTCATCAACCCCCACCTTACCCGCCGGATTCTCATCCCCAAACGACGGCTTCTTACATCCATCGCCCCCTGGACAATCACTCAACCCCAACGGATCAACCCAACCCGTCGGATTGCGCGTGTACTGATAGCCGTTTAACCCACCCGCCAGCTTGCTCGGATCCGGCGTCAGGTACCGCCCGACATCCGGATTGTAGTAGCGATGCCGGTTGTAGTGCAGGCCGGTTTCCGCGTCGAAATACTGCCCTTGAAAGCGCAGCGGTTGATCGAGGACCTGGTGAGTGTCGCGGTTGAGGCGGGTGAGGCGGCCATAGGCGGTGTATCGGGCGGCCCAGATGATGTCGCCGCTGTAGTCGGTGAGTTCTTGCGGTGTGCCGAGGTGGTCGAGTTGGTAGTAGAACGGGCACGCTTGGCGCGGGCCTTTGCCGTCGAGCATGGCCAGTGGACGGAAGGTGCCGGGTTCGTAGATGTAGCTGCGATGGTGATCCTGGCTGTGTTCAGCGACGAGATGGTCGCCTTGCCAGAAGAACTCGGTGGTCTTGCCATCGACGGATTTGCTGATACGGCGGCCGAAGGCGTCGTAACGGTAAGTGGCTTGGCTACCATTGGGCAGGGTGGCGCCGATCAACCGGTGCTGGCAGTCATAGCGGTATTCGGTGACCAGTTTCTGTGCGGTGCCGCGACGCTCGCGGATCAGGTTGCCGAAGGCGTCGTAGTCGTAGTGGCGGTCGCCCTGCATCAGCAGGCGATTACCCAGCACCTTCGCAACGCCGGGGCGGTCCTGCATCAACAGGTTGCCCGCCGGGTCGTGGGCGAAGCTTTCCGGCGATTGATCACGGGAATGGCGGACGCGGATCAGGCGGTCGAGCGAATCATATTGGTAGCTGCGCTGGCCGTGGCGGGTGTCGGCGATATGGTCGAGATTGCCGTTGGCGCTGTAGGCATAGTCGCGACGGTAAAGCGGATGTTGATGTTGGCTGACGGCATGGGCCTTCAGCCGGCTTTGGTCGTCGTAGGCGTATTCGCTGAGCAACAGACCCTGTTGGCGGTTTTGTTCGCGACCGAAGGCAAACTGGTGGGTGGTGAGGCGTGTGCCGTTGAGATCAATGGCCGTCAGCGCGCCGCCCTTGGCGTGGTGGTAGTCGAGTTTGCTGTTGTCCGGCAGGCGTAGGTGGTTGAGTCGGCCGCACGCGTCGTAGCGGTAACGCAAGGTGCCCCAACTTTGGTGCTCGGTGATCAGCCTGTCTTGGGCGTCGTATTCGAATTCCAGCGGATGGTCGTGGCCGTCGTCGACACTGACCAGTCGGCCGAGGCGGTCGTAGCGGTACTTGACCTTGACGTCATCGGGCAGGGTCTTGACCAACAGACGTCCAGCCGGGTCCCGCTGATAGCCGGTGATCAGCTGCGAGTTGTCATCACCAAACTCGGTTTTCTCCTGCAGGTGGCCATTGAGGTCGTAGGCGTAAGCGGCGCGGCGGCCGTCGAAGCCGGTTTCCTGTCGGATCAGGCCGTTGGGCGAGTAGTCCAGACGATATTTTTCGCCGGATTCGTTTTCGATTTCCGTGAGCCGTAGCTGCGCGTTGTCGTAGCGGTACTGGAGCTGGGTGCCGTCTGGGTTGATGCGGCGGCTGACCAGGTGCAGATCGTCGGCGTATTCGTAACGGGTGATGCGGCCGAGTTCATCGCGTTCGGCGGTGATCTTGCTGTTGGCGTTGTAGCTGAAGGCGCGAGTGGCACCGGTATGCAAAGTCGTCTGGATCAGTCGGCCGACGGCATCCCATTGGTACTGGGTGAGCGCACCGTGTTCGTCCTGACGGGTCGTCTGCCGGCCTAGCGCATCGTAGGAAAAGCGTCTCTGACCACCGTCCGGCAAGGTCTCTTCGAGCAGTTGTCCCAGCCCGTTCCGAATGAAGACATGCCGGCTGTTGTCCGGGAAGCGGATCGACAGCAAACGCCCCTGAGCGTCGTGGTGATAGTGAGTGACATGCCCATCCGGATCGGTGGCTTCGGTGATATCCCCCTGAGCATTGCGCTGATATTTCCACACCGCTTTGCCGTGATAGCGCGCATGCAGGAAACCATTGTGATATTCGTAGGATGTTGGCTCGTCTTCCGGCGGAACCAGCGCCACCAACCTTCCGACGTCGTCATAGCGGTATTCGGTGATGGCCCCGAGCGGATCCTGCTCGGCAATTAGTCGACCTTGATCGTCGTAGGCCTTGAGCTGTTCGCCGCCACCCAGCTCGACCCGGCGCACCAGCCGCGCCCGATCATCGTGGACGTAAACCTCTTCGCTGCCATCGATGTTCTGGACGGTGACACTGCCTTGGTCATCCCAGACATAGCGCGCCTCCATCTGTGCAAACGATGCCCAATGCCGGACGCAGCGCGCCGCCTTGCCGGACCTTTCCCACTCCCAGAAGAAACTCGCGCCACCGGCCAGTTGCCGCTGCAAAATCACATGCTGGTCGTCGTAGTCGTAACGCTCGCTTTCCCCAGCGGCGTTGGTCGCTTCGATCAAGCGTTGGCGGGCGTCGTAGCGATAGAAAACCAGCGTCTGCTCTGTACGCCAGGATTCACCCACGGCATCGGAGGGATGAAACGACTGATATTCAATGGCGACGAGGTGTCTGCGCTCGTAGCACAACAGCAGCGAACGACCGGCGCCGTTATCGAGACGTTGAATGCGATCCTGACGGTCGCGAGTGATGAGGAGACGGTTATCGTAGGCATCACTGATCGCCGTTAGCCGACCGTTATGAAAGTGGTAGAACCGGCTCGTTTCTCCGGCTAGCGCGAGAATCAACTCCTCCGAATCATCTCCGAGGTAAATCGCTGCCCGCGACAGGCTGTTGTGGATCACCGGGCGCTCGACACTCGGCAGCGGAAACGTGGTGCGGCGGTTTTCATGGTCGACCCAGACGACCTGTTCATCGTCCAGCTCCAATCGCTGCGACAGCGAATGGCTCCAACCCCAGCCCAGTCCGCAATCAATCTCCACCGCGCTGGTGCGGTACAACCGGGTGAAGTCGAACGGCAGAATCCCATCCAGCGAACCGTCGGTCAGGGTCAGCAGTTCTTCGCCGGTGACCATCGACACCGGACAGTTGTGGGTGCAGGTCAGTGCCGCGCAATCGGCACTGTCGCCGTTGGGGTTTTTCGCCTGACTCGATGCATCGTCGTGAGGTTCGTGACGCCCCAGCCGGGTCATGGCGTTGGACTTGTCGCGAGCAATCGCAACCGGATTGTTCACCTGTACAACGGGAGAGTCGCCAGCACGGATCTGTAACGGAATCGTCGGTGCCGGTTTCAGCGGTGCATTCCGCGCGCTGACCACGAGCGGTTTGAGCGCGCCAGCGTGGGCTGTCAGGTCAGATTTGGCCGTCAGTTCGGCCAGCCGCAAACTGGCCGCCGCCAACCACTGCCGAGCCTGCTGGGACTTGATCTTGTCCAATACTTTGGCGCTCATGCCGAGCTTCAGGCCCGTAGGTCCGGTGAGGCGCACCAGAAGGAAACTGATCAATAGTTCTGTGCGAATTTGCGCTACTACTTCGGCGATGTACTGCGGCGGCAGCATCCTCAGCCAACTGGTGAAGGCCGCGAGATGGATGAACATCAACGGCTCATCGCTCAACATCAGCAACACATTGGCGATGGCTTCAGCCGAAGTATTCAGCAGCGTCTCTAGCTCGCCTTGGGTCAGGTATTCGAGGAGTTTTTCGCTGTTGGTTTGCAGGTCTGCCAGCAGGGCGTAGACCTGCTTCACGTCATCCCACAAACCGTGCAGCGAACGCTCGAAGCCGCGCCAGTCGGCCTGTTGCAGCATGCCGTAGCGCTGGGTGAGCGCGGCCTCGGAAAAGCCTGCCCATAAAGGCTCGAATTCGCTCGTCCATTCATTGCGCAGCCAGCCTTCCAGCTCGCCGATCACGCCTTGATAGGAGGCGTAGAGCGCTTTGACGTGATCGGCGCAAACATTGGGAAAGAAGGTGATGCGATAACGTTGGCCGCGCCAGCATTCGGGGATTTCGAGGATGCCGCTGGGGCCAATGGTTTTGTGGACGGGCTCACCGAACGTCAGTTCACCATTACGCTGCGAGATAACCGGTTCGAGCGTCACCGGCGTATTGCCGATCGGCACGAAACGCGCGGTCTCGAACAGATGCACCAGGGTCAACGGACCGCTGGCTGGGCACATGGCGAGCGTCGAACTGACAGGGGCGGTGGAGTCCTTCGGCGCGCTGAGCCGGACTTCGTTACCGACCTTGAATACCTGCTCGACATTCAGCGCCCCACCGGTCCAGAAGTTTTCCGCCCAGGCTTCGTAGTTGTTGAGGCAAAGTCGAAAATCACCGAGCAGCGCTTCGACGTCCGGCTGCTCGGGGTTCATGGCGGCGACCACCAGCAAGCCGATGGCATTGTTCAAGGCCAGGACCTTGTCAGGTTCGAACATTCGCAGTCCCTCGCGCTGATTAATCTGGAGCGCAAGACTTTGCGGGGGATCAACAAGGAAAGAAGTCGGGAAAGGAGGTGTTTGGTGTAGGGGAAATCGCTAAATCATCGCGGGCGTCTCGACACAGTTTTTTGTATCCGCCGGGCATTGCCCGTTGCTCTCTGCCAACCGCGCTCGCTATGCTGCTGAACCCTTTAATCCATCACGGACCCGGTCGTGCCTTAGCCGCTCCTGGGATGTCATGAGAAAACGGATCAGATGCGATGAATGCACCCTTGGATGAGTTCGGCCCGATCAAGGCCGTGATTTTCGACATGGACGGCTTGTTGCTGGACACCGAGGGCATTTACACCGAGGTCACGTCCATCATTGCCGGGCGTTATGGCCGAACCTTCGACTGGAGCGTCAAACAGAACATCATCGGTCGTGGCGCGGGTGATCTGGCGCGCTATGTGGTCGAGGCGCTGGACCTGCCGATTACAGCCGAAGAGTTCCTGGTGATCCGTGAACCGCTTATGCGCGAGCGTTTTCCGACGGCGCTGGCGATGCCTGGCGCAGAGGAGCTGGTTCGGCACTTGAAGGCCAATAACATTCCCATTGCAGTGGGCACCAGTTCTTCACGTCAGTCGTTCGGCCAGAAAACCACCTTGCACCGCGACTGGTTTGCGCTGTTCGACTTCATCG
Source organism: Pseudomonas sp. JV414 (assembly GCF_032424305.1). NCBI lineage: Bacteria > Pseudomonadati > Pseudomonadota > Gammaproteobacteria > Pseudomonadales > Pseudomonadaceae > Pseudomonas > Pseudomonas sp. JV414. The sequence goes on from NZ_VYKC01000022.1 coordinate 230,393, forward strand.
TCACCGCTGATGACCCGGAAGTGGGCGCGGCCAAACCAGCGCCGGATATCTTCCTGACGGCGGCGCGACGCCTGGGTGTCGCGCCTGAGGATTGCCTGGTGTTCGAGGATTCACCGTTCGGCGTCACCGCAGCGAAAGCGGCGGGGATGACGGCGATTGCGATTCCGGATGCGGCGATGGCCGACGAAAAGTACGCACACGCCGATGGCATTCTTCGTACGTTGAAGGCGTTCAAGCCCAGCGCATGTGGCCTGCCGGCACTCGAGTGGGCTTAATGCCGGTAAATGTGGGAGCAGGCTTATGTGGCGAGGGGGCTTGCCCCCGTTGGGGCGCGAAGCACCCCTGAAACCAGTCACCGCGATCTTGAGTTAGACAGCGGTGACTGGTTTTACGACTGCTTCGCAGTCGAACGGGGGCAAGCCCCCTCGCCACACAAGCCCGCTCCCACAAGTGACCTGTATCAGGCGCCGAAACCACCGTCGATGGTCAGGCTGGCACCGGTGATGTAGCCGGCTTCGGGGCCGACAAGGTAGGCGACGAAGCTGGCGATTTCTTCCACTCTGCCGTAACGACCCACGGCCATCAGCGGGATCAGGCTTTCAGCGAAGTCACCGCTGGCGGGGTTCATGTCGGTGTCGACCGGGCCTGGTTGTACGTTGTTGATGGTGATACCCCGTGGGCCGAGGTCGCGAGCCAAACCTTTGGTCAGGCCGACCAGCGCCGATTTGCTCATGGCGTACGGGCCACCACCGGCGAAGGGCATGCGTTCGGCATTGGTGCTGCCGATGTTGATGATGCGACCGCCTTCGGTCATATGTTTGGCCGCTTCCTGGGTGGCGATGAACACGCTGCGTACGTTGATGGCCAGGGTCTGGTCGAAGTCTTCGAGTTTGAAGTCTTCCAGCGGTGCGACGGCCAAAACGCCTGCGTTGTTGACCAGGATGTCCAGGCGCCCAAAGGCTTCGACGGTGGCATTAACGGCATTGCGAATCGCTACGGCATCGGCGCTGTCGGCCTTGATGGCCAGGGCTTTGCCGCCGGCGCTGGTGATGCTGTTTTGCAACTCTTCTGCTTTGGCGGTGGAGCTGACGTAAGTGAAGGCGACGGTAGCGCCTTCGGCAGCCAGGCGTTTGACGATGGCAGCACCGATGCCGCGTGAACCGCCTTGAATCAGAGCTACTTTACCGCTGAGGTATTGAGTGGTCATGTCGATCTCCAGAAATTCAAGGCGGGCTGCCTTGTTGTTGGAGTCGAGTATCGGCCTCGCACTATCCTGCGGGTAGACCGTCATTGCTATAGTCTGTGTAAACCAAAAGTTTATAGTGGCGCTTATGGAAACCTTCAGCAGTATCGAATGCTTCGTGCGTAGCGCCGAGGTTGGCAGCTTCGCCGAAGCTGCGCGGCGCTTGAGTCTGACGCCGGCGGCGGTGGGCAAGAGCGTCGCCAAGCTGGAGGCGCGACTGGGTGTGCGGCTGTTCCAGCGCAGCACGCGCAGCTTGACGCTCACCGAGGCCGGCCAGCTATTTCTCGGCGAAGTCAGTGCCAGTCTGCACACGATCCAGAATGCCGTGGCCAACCTGGCCAGCGCCGAAGGACGTCCGGCAGGCACGCTCAAAGTTAGTATGGGGACGGTGTTCGGACGTTTGTACATAGTGCCGTTGCTGGGCGAGTTTCTGCAGCGCTTTCCGGCGATCAACCCGGACTGGCATTTCGATAACCGCCAGGTGGACCTTATCGGCCAGGGCTTCGATGCGGCGATTGGTGGCGGATTCGAACTGCCTCAGGGCGTGGTGGCGCGCAAGCTGACGCCTGCCCATCGGGTGTTGGTGGCTTCAGCCGAGTACTTGGCGAAGCACGAGGCGATCGTCGAGCCCGACGACCTCAAACACCACGATGGCATCTTGATACGCTCGCCGCAGACGGGACGCGTGCGTTCCTGGCAGTTGACCAGTCGCGCCCGGCAACACAGCCCGCTGACGCTCACGGCGCGAATGACCATGAGCGATTCGGAAGCCGCCTGCGCCACGGCGGCTCAGGGGTTGGGCATTGCGTTGGTGAGCATGCCGTTCGCCGTGGGCTATCTGGATACCGGAACATTGCAGCGGGTGTTGCCAGACTGGTACGTCGACGACGGCAACATCTCTATCTATTACGCCGAACACAAATTGCTGCCGGGCAAGACCCGAGCGTTTGTCGATTTCATTATTGAGCAGTTTGCGGAGCAGGGGTTGGGGCAGCGATTTAGTGCGCTTTGAACCTGGCTTGAGACCGAGGTGTGGCCATCGCGGGCAAGCCACGCTCCCACAGGGTTTTGAGTCGTATCGTAATGATGTAAACGACACAAAACCTGTGGGAGCGTGGCTTGACCGCGAAGAACGATAACGCGGTCTACCTGCCAAACCGCCCCGGCCAACCAATAATGGTCTTCGGCCGAGGCGTCGCATACGTCCGCACTTTCGAGGTCGACAACCCCAACCGCACCAGCGATTCAGCAATGGTCACCGCCGCGGTCACGCCATCCACCACTGGCACGCCGGTGCGCTGACGAATCTGCTCGTCCAGCCCGGCCATGCCGCCGCAGCCCAGGCAGATCACCTCGGCCTTATCCTCAAGCACCGCCAGTTCTGCCTGCCGAACAATCGCCTCCAGCGCACGTTCTGGATCGGACTCCAGCTCCAGCACTGCCAACCCGCTGGCGCGCACCGACGCACAACGGTCCCAGAGACCGGACAGTTTGAGGCGATCCTCGATCAGCGGCACGGTGCGGTCCAAGGTGGTGACCACAGAATAGGCATGCCCGAGGAACATTGCAGTGCTGGCGCCGGCATCGGTGATGTCCACCACCGGCACGTTAAGCAACTCCTGCAAACCTTCGCGGCCGTGCTCGCCATAACCGGCCTGGATGACCGCATCGAAGGGCTGATCGTAGGACATGACCCGATCCATCACCGCAATAGCAGCCAGATAACTTTCGAAATTGCCTTCGATGGAGTCGGCACCAAAATACGGGGTCAGGCCGATGATTTCCGTGCCGGGCGAGGCCACGGATTGGGCTTGGCGGGCGATGGCCTGGGTAATGGATTCGGTGGTGTTGACGTTGACCACGAGAATTCGCATGGGAGGTCCTTTTATAGCGAAGTGGTTCTACGGCCCGACGTTGCCGGGCCGCCCGGGGATCAATGGCTGACGTTATCGACCGCGATGGCTTCACCGCTGACATCTGCGTAGTAAGGTTGCCGTTTGGCGATGATCAGGTAGAGCATCCCTGCAATCCCGGCGCCAATCAGCCAGGAGAACGGTGAAATGCTGTCGAAACCTGGCACCAGGGCCAGGACGGGCCGATTGAACAGCTATTTATTTCGACGAGGGGGGCTGGGAATGATCGAATGAGGGAGTCAAGACAGAAAAATGTAATTTTTTTGGGCGCAAAAATAAAAAGTGCACACAGATATCTGTGTGCACTTTTTTCTAAGATCAAAAGATCGCAGGCTTCGCCAGCTCCTACAGGAGCTGTTGCGGGATGAGATTTTTTAAGCTTTGGATTTGCTGATGATGTTCCCGGCATGCAGCCCGCATTCTTTCTGCGTGGCTTCTTCCCACCACCAACGACCTTCGCGCTCATGCTGGTTTGGCAACACCGGACGGGTGCAAGGCTCGCAGCCGATGCTGATGAAGCCGCGCTCATGCAGGCTGTTATACGGCAGCTCCAGCATGCGGATGTAGCCCCAGATCTCTTCGCTGGTCATTTGTGCCAGCGGGTTGAATTTGTACAGAGTGCGTTCAGGGGTGGAGAACGCAGTATCGATTTCCAGCACCGCGACCGCGCTGCGAGTACCCGGGCTCTGATCCCGACGCTGACCGGTGGCCCAGGCCGTCACACCCGAGAGCTTGCGACGTAGCGGCTCGATCTTGCGGATGCCGCAGCATTCGCCATGGCCGTCCTTGTAGAAACTGAACAGGCCCTTTTCCTTCACGAAAGGTTCGAGCTTGGTGTAGTCCGGCGATACCACTTCGATATCGATCTTGTAGTGCTCGCGCACCTGTTCGATAAAGCGGTAGGTCTCGGGGTGCAAGCGGCCGGTGTCGAGACTGAACACTTTGACGTTCTTGTTCAGCTTCCAGGCCATGTCCACCAGCACCACATCTTCGGCGCCGCTGAAAGATATCCACAGGTCATCGCCGAACTCGGCGAATGCGAGTTTCAGGATGTCCTGAGCGGATTTGTTGGCATAGGTCGTGGCGAGTTCCACAACATCGAACGATGGGCTCATCAGGGCGGCTTCCTACAGGTCGGTGGCGCTGGGCGCTCTATATGTGCCTGATGGTAACAAAATCCTGCGGCGGCTGGTGCGCCCTCTGCGTTGCACAGAGGAGGGCGAGTCGCTAGAGTTCGGCAGTCCTTTTGCTCGCTCGACTCAATAAACAGTACAAAATGGGAGTGTCTTGTGGAAATTGCCTGTCTGGATCTTGAAGGTGTGCTGGTCCCGGAAATCTGGATCGCCTTCGCCGAAAAAACCGGGATTGAATCCCTCAGGGCCACCACTCGGGACATTCCCGACTACGACGTGTTGATGAAGCAGCGGTTGCGGATTCTCGACGAGCACGGCCTGAAGCTTTCCGACATCCAGGAAGTGATCGCCACGCTCAAGCCTCTGGAAGGCGCCAGCGAATTCGTCGACTGGCTGCGTGAGCGCTTTCAGGTGGTGATTCTGTCGGACACCTTTTACGAATTCTCCCAGCCGCTGATGCGTCAACTGGGCTTCCCGACCTTGCTTTGCCATCGTCTGATTACCGACGATGCCGGTCGGGTCACGGGCTATCAGTTGCGTCAGAAAGATCCCAAGCGTCAGTCAGTGTTGGCGTTCAAGAGCCTCTACTACCGGGTGATCGCGGCGGGGGATTCGTACAACGACACGACGATGCTGGGCGAGGCCGATGCCGGGATCCTGTTCCATGCACCGGACAATGTGATTCGTGAGTTTCCACAATTCCCGGCGGTGCACAGCTTTGCGGAGTTGAAGCAAGAGTTCATCAAGGCTTCGAATCGGGCGTTAAGTTTGTAGTCGTCTGCGAGGGCGCCTTCGCGGGCAAGCCTCGCTCCTACGGGTGATCACGGGTCCCTGTAGGAGCGAGGCTTGCCCGCGAAGCTTTTAAAGGCCTTGCAAAGTATCGAGCAACACCTTCACCTTGGTTATCGATTCCTGATATTCCGCCTGCCAGTCCGAATCCGCGACGATCCCGCCGCCACCCCAGCAGCACACCTGCCCATCCTTGACCAGCAAACTGCGGATGGCGATGGAGCTGTCCATCTCGCCGCGCACGTCCAGGTACAGCAATGAACCGCAATACAACCCACGACGGGTCGGTTCCAGTTCGTCGATGATCTGCATCGCGCGAATCTTCGGCGCGCCGGTAATCGAACCGCCGGGGAAGCTGCCGGCGATCAAATCCAGCGCATCCTTGTCATCCGCCAGCTCGCCGGTAACGCTGCTCACCAAGTGATGCACGTTCGGATAGCTTTCCAGACTGAACAACTCCGGCACCCGCACCGAGCCGATGCGGCAGGTACGGCCGAGGTCGTTGCGCAGCAAATCGACGATCATCAGGTTTTCCGCGCGGTCCTTGGGGCTGGCCAGCAGTTCGGCGGCGTTCGCCGCATCTTCAACGGCAGTCAGGCCGCGGGGGCGGGTGCCTTTGATCGGGCGGGTTTCGACGTGGCGCTCGCTGACTTTGACGAAACGCTCCGGCGACAGGCTCAGCACGGCGTCGCCGTCGGGCAGGCTCTGGAAGCCGGAAAACGGCGTCGGGCACGCCGCCCGCAGCGCGCAGTACGCGGCCCATGGATCGCCCTGGCATTGTGCGCGAAAGCGCTGGGCGAAGTTGACCTGATAGCAGTCGCCGGCCTGGATGTACTTCTGAATGCGGTCGAAGGCTTGTCGATAGTCTTCGGCACTCAGGTCGGCACTCATCGGGCCGTCCAGTTTGAAAGGCTCGATCTTCTGAGGTGCAGGCTGAGTGAACAGTTCGATCAGCCGCTGTCGTTCACTGTCGATCAGCGTCGGGTGGAATACCAGTTGGCTGGTGGCCAAATGGTGATCGCTGATCAGGGCCCAGTCGTATAGCCCAAATCGTGCGTCGGGCAATTGCAGATCGTCCCGCGCCTGGCTCGGCAGGTTTTCCAGATGCCGGCCGAAGTCGTAGCTCAGATAACCGATCAGCCCGCCGGCGAAAGGCAGGTCGAAAGGAACAGTGGCTTCGCCGAGTCGCGTCAGAGTGTCGCGAAGGCGTTGCAGGAAATGGCTACCGCTTTCATCCGGTAACACGGCCAGTTGCTCCAGCGGCCAGGCGCTGAGCAGGTCGAAACGTCCGCGCTCGGCGCTTGGTCGGCCGCTGTCGAGCAGCACGGCACCGGGGGCATGACGAATCGCCGCGAAGTATTCGGCGGGGTTGGCGCGATAGGGCAGCGGGTGTACGGAACAGGTCAACATGGGCGGGGCAGATCAGCCATCGAGGCGGGGGAGCGATTGTAGTCCTCTGCAGGATTTGCTCCTAGAGGGATGTCGGGGATTGGAAGGTTGAAAGCGGCTGCGCAAGACCTGTGGCGAGGGGGCTTGCCCCCGTTCGGCTGCGCAGCAGTCGTAAAACCGGCTGGTGCGGGCTATCTGATGCACGGGAGAGAATGACTTGGGGTTGCTGCGCAACCCAACGGGGGCAAGCCCCCTCGCCACAGGTCAGCCCTCAACCGCAGGAATATGCCCAAACATTTCCTGAACGAACTCCACGCGTTCCTGCGCTGTTTCGATTATCCCGCGGGCCTGTAATTCTTCCAGCCGCGCTTCGACCGCGTGGGTACGTAACGTCAACCCGCAATCGTTGGCGATTTGAATGTTCAACCCGGGCCGGGCGTTGAGCTCAAGAATCAGCGGCCCTTTTTCCTGGTCGAGCACCATGTCGACACCGATGTAACCCAGCCCGCACAGTTCATAGCAGCCAGCAGCGAGCTTCATGAAACCGTCCCAGTAGGGCAGTTGCACGCCGTCCACTGCGTTGGTGGTGTCCGGGTGTTTGGTGATGATGTTGTTCAGCCAGGTGCCACGCAATGTCAGGCCTGTAGCCAGATCGACACCGACGCCGATTGCGCCCTGGTGCAGGTTGGCCTTGCCGCCGGACTGGCGGGTCGGCAGGCGCAACATGGCCATCACCGGATAGCCCATCAGCACGATGATGCGAATGTCCGGCACGCCTTCATAGCTGATGCTTTTGAAGATCTGGTCCGGGGTCACTCGGTATTCGATCAGCGCGCGGTCACGGTGACCGCCGAGCGAGTACAGGCCGGTGAGGATGCTGGAGATATGATGCTCGATTTCCTCATGGCTGATGATCTTGCCGGAGACCGTGCGATAGCGGCCCTCAAAGCGGTCGGCAATCACAATGATGCCGTCACCGCCGGCGCCTTGGGCCGGTTTGACCACGAAATCGGTACGCCCGCCAATGATCTCGCCGAGGTTGTCGATCTCCTTCTCGGTGGAGATCACGCCATACAGCTCCGGCACATGAATGCCGGCGGCGATGGCGCGCTCCTTGGTGATGATCTTGTCATCGACGATCGGGTACAGGCTGCGTTTGTTGTACTTGAGCACGTAGTCTGCGTTACGCCGATTGATCCCCATGATGCCCCGGGCCTCCAGGGCTTTCCAGGTCTTCCAGAGACCGAACATCAGGCGTCAGCCTTCTTCAGGAAAGCCTTGAAGCGCACCAGTTCGGTCAGGCGGTAACCACGATAGCGACCCATGGCCAGCATGAAGCCCACCAGAATCAGCAGAATCGCCGGGAAGGTGAACACGAAGTACACCAGCTCAGGCACGCTCATGATCAGGTGCGCCAAAGAGGCGGCGAACAGTGTGCCGATCGCCACTTTCATGGCATGACCGCCACCGCGCTCTTCCCAGGTGATCGACAGGCGTTCGATGGTCATGGTCAGAATCACCATCGGGAACAGCGCCACCGACAACCCGCGTTCCAGGCCGAGTTTGTGACTGAACAGGCTGATCGCCGCGATCAGCACCACCACGAAGGTCAGCACCACCGACAGCCTCGGCAGCATTTGCAGTTTCAAGTGTTCAAGGTAGGAGCGCAGCGACAGCCCCAACGTCGTGATGATCGTAAATAGCACGATGCCGAAACCGAGCTGGGTTTCCCGGAAGGCGAGGGCGATCAGCACCGGGGTAAAGGTGCCGAGTGTCTGAATGCCGATCAAGTTGCGCAGGATCAGGATCACTAGCACGCCGATCGGGATCATCACCATGATCATGAAAGTCTGCTGGGTTTGCAGCGGCAGGCCGTACAACGAGTAGTCGAGGAAGTTGGCGTCGGAGTTTTCGTCGGTCAGCTTGGCCAGGCGAATGGCGTTCATTTCGCTGTTGTTCAGGCTGAAGGTGACGTTGGCTTTTTTGCCGCCATCGACGGTGATCAGGTTTTCGTCGCCGGTCCACCACAGCAAGCGGTCGGTAGGCAGGCCCTGTTCGCCGGTTTCCGGGTTGAAGTACAGCCAGTCGGTGCCGTTGAAGCTGCGCAACCAGAGTTCAGGCATTTGTGGCTGATCGGCCACAAGGCGGATGGTGTGGACCTTTTCCACCGGCACATGGGCGATGGACAGTACCAGCTCGACGATTTTGGCTTTGTTCACGGTGGACGGATCGCCGGCCAGCAGCAATTTCACGTTGTCGTCGTTGAGGTTGTTGACACGCTTGATGGCTTCGCCGATGAAGGTTTCGACGTCGGCCGAGTGTTGGCGGATCGGCGCGAGCAGGGCGTCGGCGGCGATTTTTTCCGGGCCTTCGACGGCGATGCTGTCGCGGAAGGTCGGGCCTTTGACCTTGGATTTTTCGCCGCTGTAGCGCTTGGTCAGCACCAGTCGGTAATAAAGGGTCTGGTTGCCCTTGGCCCGGCGCGCCGACCAGGTGACCTTGCGGTTGCCGTCGACACGGTTCACCGCCACGCCGTAATTATTGGAAATGAAACTCTCATTGAGGCTCACGTAGTCACGGCTCAGCGGCGGCACGAACATCTGGATCTTGATCGGGTCTTTGGCATTGGCGACGAACTCGACCTTGGCGTCGATGTTCCACAAGTCGTCGGTAGCGTCTTCGGTCACCGGAATTCCGAGCACGAAAATCTGATAGGCCGTAACTGAAATGCCCAGCACCACCAGGATGGCGATTAGCAGTTTCAGATGGAGGGTAAGAGAGCGCATTGGAATTACTCTGCGGTATGTGCGTCGGTGGCGCAGGCGGGTTTGCCAGCAGCGTATTTAAGACTGGGGTCGACCAGCGCATCGAAACGTTTGAGCGCTTCGGAGCCGATCAAGAGCGGGTATTGGAAGGCACTGCGGTCGGTCAAGTTCACTTCGATGCTGCGTAAAGCCGAACCCATGCAGATATCCAGCTCAATGACCGGACGGGCGGTGTACTTCTTGCCTTCTTCCGGGTCGTAGTCACCGGCCCGGCGCTTGATCTTGCTGACACGGGCCAGCGGTCGTTCGATCGGGTGCGAATGCGCGGCGTCGATAGCCAGATAGAAGCGCACCCAGGATTCGCCATTGCGTTTGAAACGTTTGATGTCGCGGGCACTCAACGAAGCGGTTTTCGCCCCGGTGTCGAGTTTGGCGGCGACTTCCAGATTGATGCCATCCAGCGAAGCGTACTCATTGAGGCCGTACACAGTCTTCTCCCCTGCCGCGGCGAAACCTGGCAGGCCAAGAAGACAAAGGAATGTGGTGAAGGGCTTGAGTCTCATAAATCCTGGTGCGCAGCGGTCCGTTCTTCAATTCAAGGCCCTGGCATTGCTGCACAAGCTCCCTCGTATGCCTATCCGCTTTTTATGACAGGCAATGCAGATGACAAGCAAATGCGGGCGGCATTCTAGCACGGTGGGTTTATGGCGCCAGCGTTGGCCGACGGCTATAACTGAGGGGTCGCTTCCTTATGGTGCAACGTGGTTATTAGACGATTGTCGACAATATCGATTTATCCTTTGACGTAAGCGGCCATATTCGCTAGTTTTTGCGGCATTGGTTTCCAAGGTGTCGACAATATGCTGGATCAACTCGATCCCCCGGTCACAGTTCAGGACGACTCGGAAACACTTTCCGAAAACGTCTTCCGACGCATTCAGGCGGCCATCGTCAAAGGCGAGATTGCCCCGGGCAGCAAGATCTCCGAGCCAGAGTTGGCGCGCACCTACGGCATCAGCCGCGGGCCGTTGCGTGAGGCCATTCACCGTCTGGAAGGCCAGCGCCTGCTGGTTCGCGTGCCGCACGTCGGGGCGCGGGTGGTGTCGCTGAGCCACGCCGAATTGCTGGAACTCTATGAAATTCGCGAATCCCTGGAAGGCATGGCCTGCCGTCTGGCGGCTGAACGCATGACGGTCGAAGAAATCGACGAACTGCGTCGGGTGCTGGAAACCCATGAGCGCGATGCGGCGTTTCAGGCAGGCGTCGGTTACTACCAACAGGAAGGCGATTTCGACTTTCATTACCGGATCATCCAGGGCAGCGGCAACCGCACCCTGACCCAGATGCTGTGCGGTGAGCTCTATCAGCTGGTGCGCATGTACCGCATCCAGTTTTCCACCACGCCCAATCGGCCGCGCCAGGCGTTTGCCGAACACCACCGAATTCTCGATGCCATCGCCGACCGTGACGGTGAATTGGCCGAGTTGTTGATGCGCCGTCACATCGGCGCCTCCAAACGCAATATCGCCCGTCACTACCAGGACGGCGCTAACCCGACAGCCACTGAACGAGGTGAGTCATGAGTTCCAACAAGAGCACTCCAGGCCAGCGTTTCCGCGATGCGGTCGCCAGCGAACATCCGCTGCAAGTGGTCGGCACGATTAACGCCAACCACGCACTGCTGGCCAAGCGCGCCGGTTTCAAGGCTATTTACCTGTCGGGTGGCGGGGTGGCTGCCGGCTCCCTCGGCGTGCCGGACCTGGGGATTACCGGTCTGGATGACGTGCTGACCGACGTGCGTCGCATCACTGATGTCTGCGACTTGCCCCTGTTGGTGGACGTGGACACCGGTTTCGGTTCCTCGGCGTTCAACGTCGCCCGTACCGTGAAGTCGATGATCAAGTTCGGCGCGGCGGCGATTCACATCGAAGACCAGGTCGGTGCCAAGCGCTGCGGTCATCGTCCTAATAAAGAAATCGTCTCGCTGCAGGAAATGGTCGACCGCATCAAAGCGGCTGTCGATGCCCGCACCGATGACAGCTTCGTGATCATGGCCCGCACCGACGCCCTGGCGGTGGAAGGTCTTGAATCTGCGCTGGAGCGCGCGGCCGCATGCATCGAGGCCGGCGCCGACATGGTGTTCCCGGAAGCGATCACCGAGCTTGAGATGTACAAGCTGTTCGCCAGCCGCGTGAAAGCGCCGATCCTGGCCAACATCACCGAGTTCGGCGCGACGCCGCTGTACACCACCGAGCAGCTCGCCGCTGCCGACGTGTCGCTGGTGCTGTACCCGCTGTCGGCGTTCCGCGCGATGAACAAAGCCGCGGAAAACGTCTACACCGCGATCCGCCGCGACGGCACGCAGCAGAACGTCATCGACACCATGCAGACGCGCATGGAGCTTTACGATCGCATCGATTACCACACCTTCGAGCAGAAGCTTGATGCGTTGTTTGCTGCGAAGAAATAAAGATCAAGAGATCGCAGCCTCGCTGCGCTCGACAGCTCCTACAGGGTTGTTGTCGAACGTAGTCAATGTAGGCGCTGTGTAGGAGCTGTCGAGTGAAACGAGGCTGCGATCTTTTCGGCAACACGCAAAGAACCTGATGAAACACAATTTGCCGATTCCCTAACAAATTCAAGAAAACTGGAGACAGCAATGGCCGAAGCAAAAGTACTCAGTGGCGCCGGGCTCCGTGGCCAGGTTGCCGGGCAAACCGCACTGTCCACCGTGGGCCAGTCGGGCGCAGGCCTGACCTATCGCGGCTACGACGTTCGCGAACTGGCGGCTGACGCACAATTCGAAGAAGTGGCTTACTTGCTGCTATACGGCGAGCTGCCAACCAAAGCGCAACTCGCTGCCTACACCGAGAAACTGAGCAAGCTGCGCGACCTGCCGCAAGCGCTGAAAGAAGTGCTGGAACGCATCCCCGCCGACGCTCATCCGATGGACGTGATGCGCACCGGTTGTTCGTTTCTGGGCAACATCGAGCCGGAGCAAGACTTCTCCGAGCAGCACGACAAAACCGACCGCCTGCTGGCCGCGTTCCCGGCGATCATGTGCTACTGGTATCGCTTCAGCCACGACGGCAAACGCATCAATTGCGTGACCGATGAAGCCTGCATCGGCGGCCATTTCCTGCACCTGTTGCACGACAAAAAACCGAGCGAGTTGCACGTCAAGGTGATGAACGTTTCGCTGATCCTCTACGCGGAACACGAGTTCAACGCCTCGACCTTCACCGCCCGGGTGTGTGCCTCGACCCTGTCGGATCTGTATTCCTGCATCACGGCGGCCATCGGCTCCCTGCGCGGCCCGCTGCACGGCGGCGCCAACGAAGCGGCGATGGAAATGATCGAGCGCTTTTCGTCGCCGGAAGAGGCGATCAAAGGCACCCTTGGCATGCTCGAGCGCAAGGACAAGATCATGGGCTTCGGCCACGCGATCTATAAGGATAACGATCCGCGCAACGAGGTAATCAAGGCCTGGTCGAAAAAGCTGGCTGACGAAGTGGGCGACACGGTGCTGTTCCCGGTGTCCGAAGCCATCGACAAGACCATGTGGGAACAGAAGAAACTGTTCCCGAACGCCGACTTCTACCATGCGTCGACGTACCACTTCATGGGCATTCCGACCAAGTTGTTCACGCCGATCTTCGTCTGCTCGCGCCTGACCGGCTGGGCGGCGCATGTGTTCGAACAACGTGCCAACAACCGCATCATCCGCCCGAGCGCCGAATACGTCGGCGTCGAACAGCGCAAGTTCGTGCCAATCGAACAACGCTGAATGGGGGAGGCGCATTGGCTGAGTGAACCGAGCCCCCTGTAGGAGCGAAGCTTGCTCGCGAAGACGGATTGACATTCAACATCAGTGTCGGCTGACAGACCGCTTTCGCGAGCAAGCTTCGCTCCTACAGGAGCTGCGCCAGGCGCCCACCCTTTGAAACCACCGTGACCGAGTCCGAGTCCTGACGATGAACACTGAATTCCGCAAACCGCTGCCCGGCAGCCATCTGGATTATTTCGACGTCCGCGCGGCGGTCGATGCCATTGCGCCCGGCGCCTACGACACCCTGCCGTACACCTCCCGCGTGCTGGCGGAAAACCTCGTGCGTCGCTGCGACCCGGCCACGCTCACCGTATCCCTGAAGCAATTCATCGAGCGCAAACGCGATCTCGACTTCCCGTGGTTTCCAGCCCGCGTGGTGTGCCACGACATTCTTGGTCAGACCGCCCTGGTCGACCTCGCCGGCCTGCGCGACGCTATCGCCCTGCAAGGTGGTGACCCGGCGCAAGTGAACCCGGTGGTGCCGACTCAGTTGATCGTCGACCACTCCCTGGCCGTTGAGCGCGGTGGCTTCGATCCCGAGGCGTTCGAGAAAAACCGCGCCATTGAAGACCGTCGTAACGAAGACCGTTTCCACTTCATCAACTGGACCAAAAAAGCCTTCAAGAACGTCGACGTGATTCCACCGGGCAACGGGATCATGCACCAGATCAACCTGGAGAAAATGTCGCCGGTGATTCAGGTCCGCGACGGCGTGGCCTTCCCCGATACCTGCGTCGGCACCGACAGTCACACCCCGCACGTTGATGCGCTGGGCGTGATCGCCATTGGTGTTGGTGGTCTGGAAGCGGAAAGCGTCATGCTTGGTCGCGCATCGTGGATGCGTTTGCCGGAAAGCGTCGGTGTCGAACTCACTGGCAAGCTGCAACCGGGCATCACCGCCACCGACATGGTGCTGGCGCTGACCGAATACCTGCGCAAACAAAAAGTCGTCGGCGCGTGGCTGGAGTTCTTCGGTGAAGGGGCTTCGGCGCTGACCTTGGGCGACCGTGCGACCATTTCCAACATGGCCCCGGAATACGGCGCCACGGCGGCAATGTTCTACATCGACCAGCAGACTATCGACTACCTGAAACTCACCGGCCGTGAAGACGAGCAAGTGCAGCTTGTGGAGAATTACGCCAAGCAGACCGGTCTCTGGGCCGACAGCCTGAAAGGCGCGCAATATGAGCGCGGGTTGAGCTTCGACCTGTCCTCGGTGGTGCGCAACATGGCAGGTCCCAGCAACCCGCACGCCCGTGTCGCCACGTCCGATCTCGCGGCACAAGGCATCTCCGGCCAGTGGGACGACGTGCCCGGCCAGATGCCGGACGGCGCGGTGATCATCGCCGCCATCACCAGTTGCACCAACACCAGCAACCCACGCAACGTGATTGCCGCCGGCCTGCTGGCACGCAATGCCAACAAGCTCGGGCTGAGCCGCAAGCCTTGGGTCAAATCCTCGCTGGCGCCGGGTTCGAAAACCGTGGCGCTGTATCTGGATGAAGCCGGCCTGACTAAAGAACTGGAGCAACTCGGCTTCGGCGTCGTGGCCTTCGCCTGCACCACGTGCAACGGTATGTCCGGCGCATTGGACCCGGTGATCCAGCAAGAGATCATCGACCGCGATCTGTACGCCACCGCGGTGCTCTCCGGCAACCGCAACTTCGACGGGCGGATTCACCCGTACGCCAAAAACGCGTTCCTGGCTTCGCCGCCATTGGTGGTGGCTTACGCCATCGCCGGGACCATCCGTTTTGACATCGAAAAAGATGTGCTGGGCCTGGACGCGAGCGGCAAGGAAATCCGCCTGAAAGACATCTGGCCGAGCGACGAAGAAATCGACTCGGTGGTGAAAGCTGCGGTCAAACCGGAGCAGTTCCGTCAGGTGTACATCCCGATGTTCGCCATCCACGAAGACACCGGTCCGAAGGTCACGCCGCTGTATGACTGGCGCGAAATGAGCACCTACATCCGTCGTCCGCCGTATTGGGAAGGCGCACTGGCCGGCGCTCGTCCGCTCAAGGGCATGCGCCCGCTGGCGGTGCTGCCGGACAACATCACCACCGATCACCTGTCGCCATCGAATGCAATCATGCTCGACAGCGCCGCCGGCGAATACCTGGCGAAAATGGGCCTGCCGGAAGAGGACTTCAACTCCTACGCCACCCACCGCGGCGACCATTTGACCGCGCAGCGCGCGACGTTCGCCAACCCGAAACTGTTCAACGAAATGGTTCAGGAAAACGGCAAGGTCAAGCAGGGTTCCCTGGCGCGAGTCGAGCCGGAAGGCCAGGTCATGCGCATGTGGGAAGCCATCGAAACCTACATGGAACGCAAGCAGCCGCTGATCATCATCGCAGGCCAAGACTACGGTCAGGGTTCGTCCCGCGACTGGGCAGCCAAAGGTGTGCGTCTGGCGGGTGTGGAAGCGATCGCCGCTGAAGGCTTCGAGCGCATCCACCGCACCAACCTGGTGGGCATGGGCGTGTTGCCGCTGGAGTTCCAGCCGGGTACCGATCGTCACACCCTGGCCATCGACGGCAGCGAAACCTACGACGTGATCGGCGACCGCACCCCGCGTGCGACGCTGACGCTGGTGATCAATCGCAAGAACGGCGAACGCGTCGAAGTGCCGGTGACCTGCCGCCTCGACACCGCCGAAGAAGTGTCGATCTACGAGGCCGGCGGCGTGTTGCAGCGTTTCGCTCAGGACTTCCTCGAAGAATCGGCGGTTGCCGTTTAACACGACGAGCCAGCGCGGGATTTCAAGTCCCGCGCTGGCCGACAAGGATCAATATGGCTCACGCACCTCAAATTAAAATCCCTGCCACCTACATGCGCGGCGGCACCAGCAAAGGCGTGTTCTTCAGCCTGAAAGACCTGCCCGAAGCGGCACAGATTCCCGGCCCGGCTCGCGATGCGTTATTGCTGCGAGTGATCGGCAGCCCCGACCCTTACGACAAGCAAATCGACGGCATGGGCGGTGCGACGTCCAGCACCAGCAAAACCGTGATCCTGTCGAAAAGCCTCAAGGCCGACCATGACGTCGATTACCTGTTCGGTCAGGTCTCCATCGACAAGCCTTTCGTCGACTGGAGCGGCAACTGCGGCAACCTGTCGGCGGCGGTCGGTTCGTTCGCTGTCAGCAATGGCCTGGTGGACGCCAGCCGCATTCCATTTAACGGTGTGGCGGTGGTGCGCGTATGGCAGGCCAACATCGGCAAGACCATCATCGCCCATGTGCCGATCACCAATGGTGAGGTCCAGGAAACCGGCGATTTCGAACTCGATGGCGTGACCTTTCCGGCGGCCGAAGTGCAGCTCGAATTCATGGACCCGGCGGCGGAAGAAGAGGGTGGCGGTGGTTCGATGTTCCCCACCGGCAATCTGGTGGATGACCTCGAAGTGCCGGGCGTCGGTACGCTCAAGGCGACCCTGATCAATGCCGGCATTCCGACCATTTTCATCAATGCCGAAGACATCGGCTACACCGGTACCGAATTGCAGGGCGCGATCAACGGCGACCTGAAAGCCCTGGCGATGTTCGAAACCATCCGCGCTTACGGCGCGCTGCGCATGGGGCTGATTCAGCACCTGGACGAAGCAACCAAGCGTCAGCACACGCCGAAGGTGGCGTTCGTCGCCAAACCGGCGGATTACATTGCGTCCAGTGGCAAGGCGATCGCCGCTACCGACATTGACTTGCTGGTGCGCGCGCTGTCCATGGGCAAACTGCATCACGCAATGATGGGCACGGCGGCGGTGGCCATCGGCACGGCGGCGGCGATTTCCGGCACGCTGGTCAACCTGGCGGCGGGCGGCATCGAACGCAACGCCGTGCGCTTCGGCCATCCCTCCGGCACCTTGCGCGTGGGCGCCGAGGCCAGCCAGGTCAACGGTGAATGGACCGTGAACAAAGCCATCATGAGCCGCAGTGCGCGAGTGTTGATGGAAGGTTACGTCCGCGTGCCGGGGGATTGTTTCTAAACACATCCCCCTGTAGGAGCTGCCGAAGGCTGCGATCTTTTGATCTTGCCTTTTAAAAGCAAAATCAAAAGATCGCAGCCTTCGGCAGCTCCTACATTTAATCCCGTTCCTACAATAAGAAAGCAGTGCAGCCAGAGATTGATCCTGAACCGAGGTCCCATCAGCGAACCACTGACCGAGTGAATCGAACATGAGCGCCAACGTCGACCTGAACAACCGCCCCGACTACGACACGGTCCTGCAGGACATCGCCGATTACGTCCTCAACTTCAAAATCGAATCTACCGAGGCGCTGGATACCGCCCGCAATTGCCTGATGGACACCCTCGGCTGCGGTCTGCTGGCCCTGCGTTTTCCCGAATGCACCAAACACCTGGGACCCATCGTCGAAGGCACAGTCGTTCCCTTCGGTGCTCGCGTGCCGGGCACCAGTTATCGTCTCGATCCGGTCAAAGCCGCTTGGGACATCGGTTGCATCGTCCGCTGGCTCGATTACAACGACACCTGGCTCGCCGCCGAATGGGGTCATCCGTCCGATAACCTCGGCGCCATACTCGCGGTGGCCGACCACCTGTCGCAAAAGCGCCTGGCCAATGGCGACGCACCGCTGACCCTTCGCGTGGTGTTGGAAGCCATGATCATGGCCCATGAGATTCAAGGCGTGATTGCGCTGGAAAACTCTTTCAATCGCGTCGGTATCGATCACGTCATCCTGGTGAAAGTCGCCTCGACCGCCGTCACCGCCAAGCTCATGGGCGCCAATCGCGAGCAACTGCTGTCGGCGTTGTCCCATGCCTTTGCCGACGGCCAGGCCCTGCGCACTTACCGGCATGCACCCAATGCCGGGTCGCGTAAATCCTGGGCGGCAGGGGATGCATCCAGTCGTGGCGTGCGTCTGGCGGACATTGCGATGCGCGGGGAGATGGGCATTCCCGGTGTACTGACCGCCAAACAATGGGGGTTCTACGACGTGTTGTTCAGCCACACCAACAATGATCTGGCGCTTAAGCCTGAAGACAAACGAGCCTTCAGATTCTCTCGGGTGTTCGGCAGCTACGTGATGGAAAACGTGCTGTTCAAGATCAGCTTTCCCGCCGAGTTTCACGCGCAAACTGCCTGCGAGGCTGCCGTCACCCTGCATCCATTGGTCAGGAACCGCCTGCACGAAATCGACAAGATCGTCATCACCACCCACGAATCGGCGATCCGCATCATCTCCAAGGTCGGCCCGCTGGCCAACGCTGCGGACCGCGACCACTGCATCCAGTACATGACCGCCGTGCCCCTGGTGTTCGGTAATCTGGTGGCCGAGCAGTACGAAGACGACTTCCACGCCGTGCATCCGATTATCGATGTGCTGCGCGACAAAATGGTCATCGTCGAAGACCCGCGCTTCACCCGCGAATACCTGGAGCCGGATAAACGCTCCATCGCCAATGCGCTGCAGGTGTTCTTCAAGGACGGCTCCAGCACCGAGAACGTGGTGGTGGAGTACCCGATCGGCCATCGCCGTCGCCGCACCGATGGCATTCCGCTGCTGGAAGAGAAGTTCAAGGCCAACCTGGCGACGCGATTTACGGCGCAGCGGAGTGCCGAGATCTTTGCGTTGTGCAAGGATCAGGTTGCGCTTGAAGCGACGGCGGTGAACCGGTTTGTGGATTTGTTTGTGATCTAGTTACACCGCGTCATCGTTCAATCGCGGGCAAGCCCGCTCCCACAGGTTCTCGATTGTTTGCAGATTTTGCATTCAACACAGATCCCTGTGGGAGCGGGCTTGCCCGCGATGGCGGTGGAGCAGACGCCGGAAATTACTTGAACCGTCGCTCCACGCCTTTCTCTACTAAAATCTTCGCAGAGATCTCTTCCACGGAGAAGTGCGTGGAATTGATGTGGGCAATGTTCTCGCGGCGAAACAGATTCTCCACCTCGCGCACTTCGAATTCGCACTGCGCGTAGCTCGAATAGCGGCTGTTGGGCTTGCGCTCATTGCGGATGGCTGTAAGCCGGTCCGGGTCGATGGTCAGGCCGAACAGCTTGTGATGATGGGCGCGAAGCGCGGTTGGCAATTGCAGGCGCTCCATGTCGTCTTCGGTCAGCGGGTAATTGGCCGCACGGATGCCGAACTGCATGGCCATGTACAGACACGTCGGCGTCTTACCACAACGCGACACGCCCACTAGGATCAGATCGGCCTTGTCGTAATAATGCGTGCGGGCGCCGTCGTCATTGTCGAGAGCGAAGTTCACCGCCTCGATGCGCTCCATGTAATTGGAGTTGCCACCGATGGAGTGGGATTTGCCGACGGTGTAGGAAGAATGCTCGGTCAGTTCCTGTTCCAGCGGGGCCAGGAAGGTCGAGAAAATGTCGATCATGAAACCATTCGAGGTTGCGAGGATCTCACGAATGTCCTGATTGACAATGGTGTCGAAAATAATCGGACGAAAACCATCGTTTTCGGCGGCTTTGTTGATTTGTTGTACCATGGCCCGCGCTTTATCCGCGTTGTCGATGTAGGGCCGCGTGATTTTGCTGAAGGTAATGTTTTCGAACTGCGCCAACAGGCTTTGACCGAGCGTTTCGGCCGTAATGCCGGTGCCATCGGAGATAAAGAAAGCAGATCGTTTCATTTGCACCTTGGGCCTTAAGCTAGTGACGATTCTTGGATATAGTAGGCGCGATTTGCCGGCCACCCATGGTCCGCATTCTCACTTATTTTCCAGGTCCAGGCCATACAGCCGGCAAATGCTCCCCCGAGTCGCCGGCTTCTGAGCTTTTCCAACACAGTTAGTGGAGAGATCACCTTGGTAGAGTACGTAGTTTCCCTCGATAAGCTCGGCGTCCATGATGTAGAGCATGTGGGGGGCAAGAACGCATCCCTGGGCGAGATGATCAGTAACCTTGCAGGTGCCGGTGTATCGGTGCCCGGTGGCTTCGCCACGACAGCTCAGGCTTATCGTGATTTCCTGGAACTGAGCGGCCTGAACGATCAGATCCACGCCGCCCTCGACGCGCTGGATGTCGACGATGTCAACGCCCTGGCCAAAACCGGCGCCCAGATCCGTCAATGGATCATGGAAGCCGAATTCCCCGAGAAGCTCAACGCCGAGATCCGCACCGCGTTCGCCACGCTGTCGGCCGGCAACCCTGACATGGCCGTGGCCGTGCGCTCTTCCGCTACCGCCGAAGACTTGCCGGACGCTTCCTTCGCCGGCCAGCAGGAAACCTTCCTGAACATCCGTGGTGTCGAAAACGTTATTCGCGCCGCCAAAGAGGTGTTCGCTTCCCTGTTCAACGACCGTGCGATTTCCTACCGCGTCCACCAGGGCTTCGACCACAAGCTGGTTGCCCTGTCGGCCGGCGTGCAGCGCATGGTCCGCTCCGAAACCGGCACCGCCGGCGTGATGTTCACCCTCGATACCGAATCGGGCTTCCGTGACGTGGTGTTCATCACCGGCGCTTACGGCCTGGGTGAAACCGTCGTACAAGGCGCGGTGAACCCGGATGAATTCTATGTCCACAAAGGCACGCTGGAAGCCGGTCGTCCGGCCATCCTGCGTCGCAATCTGGGCAGCAAAGCCATCAAGATGATCTACGGCGAAGTGGCCACGGCCGGTAAATCGGTCAAGACCATCGACGTGGACAAGGCCGATCGCGCACGTTTCTGCCTGAGCGACGCCGAAGTCAGCGAGTTGGCCAAACAAGCGATGATCATCGAAAAGCACTACAAGTGCCCGATGGACATCGAATGGGCCAAAGACGGCGACGACGGCAAGCTCTACATCGTGCAGGCCCGTCCTGAAACCGTGAAGAGCCGCACTTCGGCCAACGTCATGGAACGTTACCTGTTGAAAGAAACCGGCACCGTGCTGGTGGAAGGTCGCGCCATCGGCCAGCGCATCGGCGCCGGCAAGGTGCGGATCATCAAAGACGTGTCCGAGATGGACAAAGTCCAGCCGGGCGACGTTCTGGTTTCCGACATGACCGACCCGGACTGGGAACCGGTCATGAAGCGCGCCAGCGCCATCGTCACCAATCGCGGCGGCCGTACCTGCCACGCGGCGATCATCGCTCGCGAGCTGGGTATCCCGGCCGTGGTCGGTTGCGGCAACGCCACTCAGCTGTTGAAAGACGGCCAGGGTGTGACCGTTTCTTGCGCTGAAGGCGACACCGGTTACATCTTCGAAGGCGAACTGGGCTTCGACATCAAGAAAAACTCCGTGGATGCCATGCCGGATCTGCCGTTCAAGATCATGATGAACGTCGGCAACCCGGACCGCGCCTTCGACTTCGCGCAACTGCCGAACGCCGGTGTGGGCCTGGCCCGTCTGGAATTCATCATCAACCGCATGATCGGTGTGCACCCGAAAGCGCTGTTGAACTACGACGGCTTGCCGCAAGAAATCAAGGACAGCGTCGACAAGCGCATCGCCGGTTACAACGACCCGGTCGGCTTCTATGTCGAGAAACTGGTCGAGGGCATCAGTACCCTGGCTGCAGCGTTCTGGCCGAAAAAGGTCATCGTGCGTCTGTCGGACTTCAAGTCCAACGAATACGCGAACCTGATCGGCGGCAAACTCTACGAGCCGGAAGAAGAGAACCCGATGCTGGGCTTCCGTGGTGCTTCGCGTTACATCAGCGAATCGTTCCGTGACTGCTTCGAGCTCGAGTGCCGCGCCCTCAAGCGCGTGCGCAACGAGATGGGCCTGACCAACGTCGAAATCATGGTGCCGTTCGTTCGCACCCTGGGCGAAGCGAGCCAGGTGGTCGATCTGCTGGCCGAAAACGGTCTGGCCCGTGGCGAAAACGGTCTGCGCGTGATCATGATGTGCGAACTGCCGTCCAACGCGATCCTGGCTGAAGAGTTCCTCGAGTTCTTCGACGGCTTCTCCATCGGCTCCAACGACCTGACTCAGCTGACACTGGGCCTGGACCGTGACTCCGGGATCATCGCGCACCTGTTCGACGAGCGTAATCCTGCGGTCAAGAAGCTGCTGGCCAATGCTATTCAGGCCTGCAACAAGGCCGGCAAGTACATCGGCATCTGCGGTCAGGGTCCTTCGGACCACCCTGATCTGGCCAAGTGGCTGATGGAGCAGGGCATCGAAAGCGTTTCGCTGAACCCCGATTCCGTGCTGGAAACCTGGTTCTTCCTGGCTGAAGGTCAGGCTTCGGTCTGATCGGTGAGTGAAGCCCTGGTCCGCTTCGGTGGGCCGGGGTTTTAAGATTCAAGTAGGGCGGGCTCCTCTGGATGCCGCCCTTTTTTGTGCAAGAGCATTATGCAAAGCAGCAGCAACCTATTTCCTGTCGCCCTGATCAGCGCCGAGCGGCGCGGTGATCTGAGCGAAGACGTCTATCGTTTGAAACCCGGCAACAGCCCCGACGGCACCGTCGAACTGGCTGTGACACGCCTGGGCCTGGCCGATGAACCGGCGGTGCGTGGCGTGCCGGTGATTCTGTTGCACGGCAGCTTTTCCAATCGACGGTTCTGGTTTTCTCCCAAAGGTTTGGGGTTGGGGGCTTATCTGACGCGTCTGGGATTCGATGTGTGGATCCCGGAAATGCGCGGTCATGGCCTGTCTCAGCGCAACCAGGACTATCGCAAGAACCGCGTCGCCGACTACGCGCGTTACGATTTGCCGGCCATTGGCGCGTTCGTGCGCGAGCAAAGCGGCCAGGTCCCACACTGGATCGGTCATTCGCTGGGAGGCATCACGCTGGCGGCGGCGCTGGGTGGGGAGTACATCGGCGAGCCTGTCGTCGCGTCCGCGGCGTTTTTTGGCACTCAAGTCAGCCGCACCTACTGGCCGTTGAAGTTCCCGCCGGTGGAGTGGAGCGGGCGCTTCATTCTCAAGCGATTTACCCAACTGTCAGGTTCACGGCTCAAGCGCGGCCCGGAGGACGAGCCGATTGGCCTGGCCCTGGAAAGCATGCGCTGGTACGGGCTGTTCGGCCGTTTTGGCGATGCCGACAAGGACTGGTGGGCGGGTTTGGCCAAGGTTCAGTTGCCAGTGCTGGCCGTGAGCGCCGCGGGCGATCATCAAGACCCGACATGGGCCTGCCGCAAGCTGTTCGATCAGGTCGGCTCCGAGCACAAGCAATTCATCACCCTTGGCCGCGAGCAAGGCTTTGGCGATAATTTCGGTCATGTGGAAATGCTTGTCAGCAAGTCTGCACAGACTGAAGTCTGGCCATTGGTGGCGCGTTGGCTGGCGGATCAACAGACGCCTTTGCTGGGTGGAAAGCCGGATTTGGCCGCGGCCGTTTGAGCCTGATGCTCTAACAAGGGCATTTCGCTCTGAACGGCTTGCGGCTAAGATATGACGCATTAAGCGGTTCTGGTCACTTTTGGTGATTGACTCGATCGGCGCGTTTGCAGCCGTTCAGCCTTGGCCCGCGTATGCTGCCTATTCGATTGTCTTCCTTCTTACAGGAGTTTCTCGATGAACCATTACCTCACGCCTGATCTGTGCGACGCCTACCCGGAGCTGGTACAGGTGCTGGAACCGATGTTCAGCAATTTCGGTGGCCGTGATTCTTTCGGTGGCGAAATCGTGACCATCAAATGTTTCGAAGATAATTCGCTGGTCAAGGAGCAAGTCGCGCTCAAGGGTAACGGTAAAGTGCTGGTGGTCGACGGTGGCGGCTCCCTGCGCCGCGCGCTGTTGGGCGACCTGCTGGCCGAGAAAGCCGCCAGTAACGGTTGGGAAGGGCTGGTGATCTACGGTTGCATCCGTGACGTCGACGTCATCGCGCAAACCGATCTGGGGGTTCAGGCCCTGGCCAGTCACCCGATGAAAACCGACCGGCGCGGTGTTGGTGAACTCAATATTGCCGTGACCTTCGCGGGTGTGACCTTCCACCCGGGGCACTATGTTTATGCGGACAACAACGGCGTGATCATTTCGCCAAGCCCGCTGAAGATGCCTGAATAAAGCGCGTTTCATTAAAGGGGTGAGGATGTTCGAGGAAGAAAACGCGCAGTGGGGGCTGGTGCATGCCCTGGTGCTGGACGGTAAAGGCGGTGCGCGTTCGATAGCCCGGACTGAACTCGATGACTTGCAGTTGCAGGCCCATGAAAGCCTGTGGCTGCACTGGGATCGTAGTCACCCGCAAACCCAGACCTGGCTGCGTAAGTACAGCGGTCTGAGTGAATTTAGTTGCGACTTGTTGCTGGAAGAGAACACCCGGCCGCGCCTTTTGCCGCTGCCGGACTCCGAGCTGTTGCTGTTTCTGCGCGGGATCAACCTCAATCCAGGTGCCGAGCCGGAAGACATGGTCTCGGTGCGGATCTTCGGTTCGGCCCAGCGGGTTATCTCCCTGCGTCTGCGGCCGTTGCGCGCCACCGATGAGTTGCTGGTGCAGCTGGCCGAAGGCAAAGGGCCGAGAACCGCTTCCGAACTGATCCTTTATATGGCGCAATACCTCACCAACAAAGTGCAGGATCTGGTCAGTTGCCTCTCGGAAATCGTCGATGAGGAAGAAGAAAAGCTGGATACCGACGAACGGTATACACCGGAGCATGGGGCCGTTTTGCAGATCCGTCGCAGAGCGGCCGCACTGAAGCGTTTTCTGGCACCGCAGCGGGATATTTTCGGTCAGCTGACGCGGATAAAACTGCCGTGGTTCGTTGAAGACGATGGCGATTACTGGAACGAATTGAACAACAGCCTGACCCGTTATCTCGAGGAGCTGGAGTTGACCCGGGAGCGCGTGGGGCTGGTCCTGGAGGCCGAAGACCGGCGTCTGAGCGTGCGGATGAACCGCACGATGTACCGCTTCGGGATCATCACCGGAATTTTTTTGCCGATGAGTTTTCTGACCGGTCTTCTGGGAATTAACGTCGGCGGTATTCCGTTCTCCACCAGCCCTTATGGCTTCCTGATCGCCTGCTTGCTGGCAGGCTCGGTAGCGCTGGGGCAGTGGTGGCTATTCCGACGTTTGCGCTGGTTCTGATGATGAGTCATGTGACCCGACCAAATTTGACCGCGTCTTTCACAGATATCACGAGAGGTGCGTATGCACGATCCGTTTGAACAGTCTTTGCGTGACATGCTCAAAGCTTCGCCGTCCAGCCGTGACGACGATGCCTGCCTGGGTCGCGTGCTGAAAACCGCCAACCGCCAGGTCGGTGCCGGCGATCTGTTCAGCCTGCTGGGCCGTTGGCTGCCCGCGCTGATGATCGCCCTGAATAACGGATCGGCCCATGTCGCGCCGGTCTCCCGTCTTCGTAAACCTTCCGCTCGCACTGCTGATAAGGCTGATTGAATATGGAACTTGATCTCTGGACTCAGAGCCTCGTCACTGCAATGACTGCGTTATGGACCAAAGTTGCGAACTTCATTCCGAACCTGTTTGGCGCACTGGTTGTGCTGCTGCTGGGTTTTGTCGTGGCCAAACTGCTGGACACGCTGCTCTCCAAATTGCTTGCCAAACTGGGCCTCGATCGCCTGATGGGCGGTACCGGGCTGACCAAATTGCTGTCCCGCGCCGGCCTTCAGGTGCCTATCTCGACATTGATCGGCAAGATCGTTTATTGGTTCGTTCTGCTGATTTTTCTGGTTTCTGCCGCAGAATCACTTGGACTTGAGCGAGTTTCGGCTACGCTGGACATGTTGGCGCTGTATTTGCCGAAAGTATTTGGCGCGGCGCTGGTGCTGCTGGTGGGTGTCTTGCTGGCGCAACTGGCCAATGGGCTGGTGCGTGGCGCGGCAGAAGGCGTAGGTCTTGATTACGCAGCGGGCCTGGGGCGAATTGCCCAGGGCCTGGTGATCATCATCAGTATTTCGGTTGCGATCAGTCAGTTGGAGGTCAAAACAGACCTGCTCAACCATGTGATCGTGATCGTCTTGATTACCGTTGGTCTGGCGGTTGCGCTGGCCATGGGTTTGGGAAGCCGGGAAATTGCCGGTCAGATTCTTGCGGGAATCTATGTGCGTGAGTTGTATCAGGTTGGGCAACAAGTGCGTGTTGGCGAGGTCGAAGGTCAGATCGAAGAGATCGGCACGGTTAAAACCACCGTGCTGACCGATGAGGGTGAGCTAGTCTCTCTCTCGAATCGGATTCTCTTGGAGCAGCATGTGAGTAGCCGCTAACCCGGCAAATCCTGCTAATGTATGCCGCCGCAAAATGCCCTGAAGGGCTGCGGCGGACATTGACCTGACTGTCGGCCAGACTTGTTTTGAATAAAGCTCAATTGCTCTCCACGCGCTACGACCCCCGCGAGCTCTCTGATGAGGAGTTGGTCGCGCGCTCGCATAACGAGCTGTTTCACGTAACGCGCGCTTATGAAGAACTGATGCGGCGTTACCAGCGAACATTATTTAACGTTTGTGCACGGTATCTCGGGAACGATCGTGACGCAGATGATGTCTGTCAGGAAGTGATGTTGAAGGTGCTGTACGGCCTGAAGAACTTCGAGGGCAAATCGAAGTTCAAGACGTGGCTATATAGCATCACGTACAACGAGTGCATCACGCAGTATCGGAAAGAACGGCGAAAGCGTCGCTTGATGGACGCTTTGAGTCTGGACCCCCTTGAGGAAGCGTCTGAAGAAAAGATGCCGAAACCCGAGGAGAAGGGCGGACTTGATCGCTGGCTGGTGTATGTGAACCCGATCGACCGTGAAATTCTGGTGCTACGATTTGTCGCAGAGCTGGAATTTCAGGAGATCGCAGACATAATGCACATGGGTTTGAGTGCGACAAAAATGCGTTACAAACGCGCTCTAGACAAATTGCGTGAGAAATTTGCAGGCATTGCTGAAACTTAGTTCGGCGCAAATATCTCTTACGTGTAGGCAAGTTCTGATAGACTTGCCGCCGAGTTGTCCCCCGGTTTGCGGGACTGCTTCACAATCACCAGATGGGGATTTAACGGATGAAACTGAAAAACACCTTGGGCTTGGCCATTGGTTCTCTTATTGCTGCCACTTCGTTCGGCGCTCTGGCACAAGGCCAAGGCGCAGTTGAAATCGAAGGCTTCGCTAAGAAAGAAATGTTCGATAGCGCTCGTGACTTCAAGAACAACGGCAACCTGTTCGGCGGTTCTGTTGGTTACTTCCTGACCGACGACGTTGAACTGCGTCTGGCCTACGACGAAGTGCACAACGCACGTGCCGAAGACGGCCGTAACATCAAGGGCTCCAACACCGCTCTGGATGCTCTGTACCACTTCAACAACCCGGGCGACATGCTGCGTCCGTACGTATCGGCTGGCTTCTCCGATCAGAGCATCGGTCAGAACGGCAAAAGCGGTCGTAACGGTTCCACCTTCGCCAACGTTGGCGGCGGTGCCAAGTTGTACTTCACTGACAACTTCTACGCCCGTGCCGGCGTTGAAGCTCAGTACAACATCGACCAGGGCGACACCGAGTGGGCTCCTAGCGTTGGTATCGGTGTGAACTTCGGTGGCGGCTCCAAGCCTGCTGCTGCTCCAGTTCCAGCACCAGCTGAAGTCTGCGCCGACAGCGACAACGATGGCGTTTGCGACAACGTTGACAAGTGCCCAGACACCCCAGCCAACGTAACTGTTGACGCTGATGGCTGCCCGGCAGTTGCTGAAGTTGTTCGTGTTGAGCTGGACGTGAAATTCGACTTCGACAAGTCGGTAGTCAAGCCTAACAGCTACGGCGACATCAAAAACCTGGCTGACTTCATGAAGCAGTACCCATCCACCACTACTACTGTTGAAGGTCACACTGACTCCGTCGGTCCTGACGCTTACAACCAGAAACTGTCCGAGCGTCGTGCAAACGCCGTTAAGCAAGTTCTGACCAACCAGTACGGTGTTGAATCGTCCCGCGTTCAGTCTGTTGGCTACGGCGAATCCCGCCCAGTTGCTGACAACAAAACTGACGCTGGTCGCGCTGTAAACCGTCGCGTAGAAGCGCAGGTTGAAGCTAGCGCTAAGTAATTAGCTCGCAGCTCTGGAAAAGCCCGGCTTAGGCCGGGCTTTTCTTTGTCTGCGATTTGGTGATGAGGGGTTGGCAGGTAGATTCAAGCTGATTGATCGGCCGCCATCGCGGGCAAGCCACGCTCCCACTGAGATGACGTTGCACAGGCTGCCACTGCTCCAATCACCAAAATGGCTGGGCTTTTCAATTCAAAGGCGCGGGCATCGAGTTCCATGGCTGCCAAGTCGCTCCGACATTCCCGTTGATGCGGCAGGGAAGCATTTTCGATCATCGCCACAGGTGTATCGGTAGCCATTCCGCCGGCCAACAGCTGTTCGCGAATCTCACTGAGCTTCGCTACGCCCATATAGATCACCAGCGTAGTGCCCCCTTGAGCCAGGGCCTGCCAATTCAGGCTGCTGTCATCCTGAGTGTGCGCCGTGACCAGTGTCACTCCACGCGCGACGCCCCTTAGCGTCAGCGGAATATCGCATTGGGTCGCGCCGGCAAGACCAGCGGTGATGCCATTGACCAGCTCAACCTCGACGCCACGCTCACGCAGCCACTGCGCTTCTTCACCGCCGCGCCCGAAGATGCACGGATCGCCACCCTTGAGCCGCACCACGCATTTGCCGTGACGGGTATAACGCAGCATCAGGCGATGAATGAAAGCTTGAGGCGTGGAGCGACAGCCACCGCGCTTACCCACAGGAATAATGCGCGCGTTCGGGCAATGCTCCAGCACCGCGTCATTGACCAGATCGTCGATCAACACGACGTCCGCTTCGCGCAACGCTCGAACCGCCTTGAGGGTCAGCAATTCAGGATCGCCAGGACCCGCACCCACCAGCCAGACTTTTGCGCTCATAGTGTTTTCCTCACGAGATGACGGCGACTGGCTGCGCAGTGGCGGCCAGCAAACGCTTGATTTCCGGGACGCAGGAGCCGCATTGCGTGCCACAGCCCAATTCTTGTTTCAAGCCCTGCAAGTCCAGACCACGGCTGATGCCAGCACACACGGCGTTCTGGCTGACGTTCATGCAGTTGCACAGGGTTTTGGTGCCCGATGCCGGACCGCCAGCGCTGCCCGGTGGCGCACTCAAAGGTGCCAGCAGCCAACGGCGTAGTTGTTCGTCGGCGCGACCTTCGAGCCACAGGCTTTGCAGCCAGTGCTGGGCGAGGGTTTCACCGGCCAGGCGAATCGCGGTGATCCGACCGTTCTCGATCCGTACCCGCTTGCCGATCGAGCGCCGAGGATCGTCGTAGGCCAATACCGGACCGTCGTTGAGCCCCAGATATTGATCGATATCACGCAACAGCTGCGGCTCTGGCGCGGTGGCGCTGGCGGCGCGTATCAGCAGTGCAGGGCGCTCGCGGCCGGTAAGGCTGAGGCTTGCGTAGGAAAACGCCTCGCAGAGCGGTCGTAGCGTCTCCAAGTGCTGCTGAACATCACCCTCAATCAGGGCGAAAAGCTGCCAAGGCAATTGCACAGGCTCGAGTCGTACACCGCTGTGTTTGAGTTCCGGTTGTTTCGACAATGGGTCGAAGGCGGGAAGGGTGAGGGTATTCACGCCGCCCTTGAGAAAGCGGTCGCCCCAATGCATCGGCAGAAACGCCTGGCCCGGACGTACGCTGTCATCGCTGCTGACCGGCACGATCACCGAGCCCCGGCGACTTTTCAGATTGATCAGGTCGCCAGGTTGCAGGCGATGCCGACGCAGTTCATCCGGGTGCAGGCTCAACACGGCTTCGCTGACATGGCCGAATAGCTGCGCGGCGGTACCGGTGCGGCTCATGCCGTGCCATTGATCGCGCAGGCGGCCGGTGATCAGGGTCAGCGGAAAACGCGCATCGCGTTGTTCCTTGGCGGCGCGATACGGGTCGGTCACGAATTGAGCGCGCCCACTGGCGGTCGGGAAAACTCCGTCGAGATACAGCCGCGCCGTGCCTTCGCGCGCTCCGGCGGGGAAGGGCCATTGCTGCGGACCGAGTTGGTCGATCAATTCATGGCTGATCCCGGAGAGGTCGAGGTCGCGGTCGCGCGTCAGGTGTTTGTATTCGTCGAAGACCTGCGCCGGGGTTTCAAAGGCAAACAGGCTGGTTGCTCCAGGGCGCAGATATTTTTCCAGGCGCTGTGCGAAATCCACTGTGATCGCCCAGTCGGGCCGTGCTTCACCGGGTGCGCCGATGGCCTGACGGACGTGGGAAATGCGCCGTTCGGAGTTGGTGACCGTGCCGTCCTTTTCACCCCAACTGGCGGCGGGCAACAGCAGGTCGGCGAACGCAGCGGTTTCGGTGGTGCGAAAGGCTTCCTGCAACACCACGAACGGGCAGTCTTGCAGCGCCGCGCGCACAGCGGTCTGATCCGGCAGCGACTGTGCAGGGTTGGTGCAGGCGATCCACAGGGCTTTGATCTTGCCGCTGCGCATCTGCTCGAACAGTTCGATGGCGGTTAGCCCGGTGTTCGCGGGCAGTTGATCAACGCCCCAGTAGTCGGCCACTTGTGCGCGGTGGTCGGCATTGGCCGCTTCGCGATGGCCTGGCAGCAGGTTCGACAAACTGCCGGTTTCCCGGCCGCCCATGGCATTCGGCTGACCGGTTAGGGAGAAAGGTCCTGCGCCGGGGCGGCCGATTTGTCCGGTGGCCAGGTGCAGGTTGATCAACGCGCTGTTTTTTGCGCTGCCGGCGGTGGACTGATTCAGCCCCATGCACCACAGCGACAGAAAGCTCGGTGAAGTGCCGACCCATTCCGCGCATTGATGCAGTTGTTCGACGCTGATGCCGCAGAGTTGCGAAACCATTGTCGGGGTGTAATCGCGCACCAGTTTTTTCAGCTCGGCCAGGCCTTCGGTGTGGGCCTTGATGAAGTCGCGGTCGACCCAGTCTTCCCACAGCAACAGGTGCAAAATCCCATGGAACAAGGCGACATCGGTGCCGGGCAGAATCGCCAAATGCATATCGGCCAAATCGCAGGTGTCGGTGCGCCGTGGGTCGATGACGATGACTTTCATCTGTGGGCGGCGGGATTTGGCTTCTTCCAGGCGACGAAACAGTACCGGGTGAGCGTAGGCCATGTTGCTGCCGACGATCATCACGCATTCGCTCAATTCCAGGTCTTCATAGCTGCAGGGCGGCGCATCGGCACCGAGGCTGCGCTTGTAGCCGACTACCGCAGAAGACATGCACAGCCGCGAATTGCTGTCGATGTTGTTGGTGCCCACCAGCGCCCGCGCCAGTTTGTTGAAGGCGTAGTAATCCTCGGTCAGCAATTGCCCGGAGATATAGAACGCAACGCTGTCCGGGCCGTGCTCGGCGATGGTCTCGGCGAAGACGCTGGCGGCGTGATCGAGAGCCGTGTCCCAGTCGGTGCGGCTGCGGGCCAGGCCTTTGCCCAGGCGCAATTCCGGGTACAACGCCCGTGCTGCCAAGTCGCCGGTCAGGTGCAGGGTCGAACCTTTACTGCACAATTTGCCGAAGTTGGCCGGGTGCGCAGGATCGCCGCTGACGCCGAGGATGCGCTCGCCGTCGTGTTCGATCAGCACGCCGCAGCCGACCCCGCAGTAGCAGCAGGTGGAGGCGGTGATTTGACGGTCCATCAGCGTGCTTCCCGTAGGGCCAGCAGCACGCGGCCGTTCTCGACTCGTGCCGAATGATGGTGGGCGCAGCCGACATCCGGGGCCTGAGCCTCGCCGGTTTCCAGGTCGATCTGCCAGTTGTGCAGCGGGCAGGCCACTCGTTTGCCGTAGATCAAACCCTGGGACAGCGGCCCGCCCTTATGCGGGCAGCGGTCGTCGAGGGCGAAAACCTCATCGTCGCTCGTACGAAAAATCGCGATGTCGCCTTTCGGGCCGGCGATGATCCGCGAGCCAAGGGTGTTGATCTCTTCCAGTGCGCAGATATCCAGCCAGTTCATACCGACACCTCCAGGTTCTTCACGGGAATGACCTCGAATTCTTTTTTCAGCAGTGGCTGTTCGAGGCGTTCCTTCCAGGGGTCCTGTTCGAACGACAGGGAAAATTGCAGGCGATCGTTCAAGGCCTTGCGCCGCTCCGGGTCTTCCAGCACGGCTTTCTTGATGTGCTCCATGCCGACCCGTTGCAGGTAATGCACGGTGCGCTCGAGGTAGAAGGCTTCTTCGCGATACAGCTGCAGGAACGCGCCGTTGTATTCGCGCACTTCTTCGGCGGTTTTCAGTTTGACGAAGAACTCCGCGACTTCGGTTTTGATCCCGCCATTGCCACCGATGTACATCTCCCAGCCGGAGTCCACGCCGATAATTCCGACGTCCTTGATTCCCGCTTCCGAGCAATTGCGTGGGCAACCGGAGACGGCCAGTTTCACTTTGTGCGGCGACCACATGTTGAACAGGTCGTGCTCAAGCTCGATGCCCAGTTGCGTGGAATTCTGGGTGCCGAAGCGGCAGAACTCGCTGCCGACGCAGGTTTTTACCGTGCGGATGGATTTGCCGTAGGCGTGACCGGACGCCATGTCCAGGTCTTTCCAGACGCCTGGCAGGTCCTGTTTTTTGATCCCCAGCAAGTCGATGCGCTGGCCGCCAGTGACCTTGACCATCGGCACGTTGTACTTGTCGGCCACGTCGGCAATGCGCCGCAGCTCTGAAGGATTGGTCACACCGCCCCACATCCGCGGGACTACAGAGTAAGTGCCGTCTTTCTGAATGTTGGCGTGGGCGCGTTCGTTGATCAGGCGCGATTGCGGGTCGTCCTTGGCCTCGCCCGGCCAGGTGGAAATCAGGTAGTAGTTGAGGGCCGGACGGCACGTGGCGCAACCGTTCGGGGTACGCCAGTTCAGGTAGCTCATGGTGCCAGCGATGGTCAGCAAGTGCTGGTCTCGGATGGCTTGGCGGATTTGCCCGTGGTTCAGGTCGCTGCAACCGCAGATGGCTTTTTCGCTTTTCGGTTTGACGTCCGCCGCACCGCCCACGGTATTGATCAGGATCTGCTCGACGAGGCCGGCGCAGGAACCGCAAGAACTGGCGGCCTTGGTGTGTTTTTTTACGTCATCAACGCTGAACAGACCGTGTTCCTGGATGGCCTTGACGATGGTGCCTTTGCACACGCCGTTGCAGCCGCAGACTTCGGCGGTGTCGGCCATGCTCATGGCTTTGTCCTGGCCTTGATGTCCTACGTCACCGAGGGCGTTTTCGCCGAACATCAGGTGATCGCGGATCTCGCCGATGCCATGGTTCTCACGGATCTGTCGGAAATACCAACCACCATCTGCCGTATCGCCGTACAGACAGGCGCCGACCAGCACGTCATCCTTGATCACCAGTTTTTTGTAGACCCCGCCGATCGGGTCGGAGAGGGTGATGGTTTCGGTGCCTTCGCCGCCCATGAAGTCGCCGGCAGAAAACAGGTCGATGCCGGTGACTTTCAATTTGGTCGAAGTCACCGAACCCTTGTAGGTGGCGAAACCCAGTTGGGCGAGGTGGTTGGCGCATACCTTGGCCTGTTCGAACAGCGGCGCGACCAGACCGTAGGCGATACCACGGTGGCTGGCGCATTCGCCGATGGCGTAGACCCGAGGGTCGTAGGTTTGCATCGTGTCGTTGACCAGAATCCCGCGGTTGCACGGGATACCGGATTTTTCCGCGAGTTCGGTATTGGGGCGAATACCGGCGGCCATCACCACCAGATCGGCGGGGATGATGTCGCCGTTCTTGAACTGCACCGAGCCGACCCGGCCGTTGCCGGCATCGTGCAGAGCCTGGGTCTGTTCGCACAGGCGAAAGTGCAGGCCACGAGCTTCCAGGGCGGTTTGCAGGAGTTGACCGCTGGTTTTGTCCAGTTGCCGTTCCAGCAGCCATTCGCCGATGTGCACCACGGTGACGTGCATGCCGCGCAGCATCAGGCCGTTGGCGGCTTCAAGGCCCAGCAGGCCACCGCCGATAACCACGGCATGTTTGTGGGTCTTGGCGGTGTCGATCATCGCTTGCGTGTCGGCAATGTCGCGATAGCCGATCACGCCCTGCAAGGTGTTGCCGGGGATCGGCAGGATGAACGGGGTCGAACCGGTGGCAATCAGCAGACGGTCGTATTCGGCCTCGGTGCCGTCCTCGGCGATGACCCGACGTTTGACCCGGTCGATCTCCACCACTTTGCGGTTGAGCAGCAGCTTGATGTTGTTTTCCAGGTACCAGTCCAGATCGTTGAGCACGATCTCTTCGAACGTCTGTTCGCCGGCCAGTACGGGCGACAGCAGGATGCGGTTGTAGTTGGTATGGGGTTCGGCGCCGAAGACCGTGATGTCGTACAGCTCATTACTCAGCTTGAGCAGTTCTTCCAGGGTGCGAACCCCGGCCATGCCGTTGCCGATCATCACTAGTTTTAGTTTTTTCATCAGGTTCTCCGGGGAGCTCGGGCCTGCCTCATCAGGGCATTCAGGCCTTGCTCGACAAAATTTTGCGCAAACAAAAAAAGGCGTCCCGCTAGTTAACTAGCGAGGACGCCTTTGTCCTTGTCCCGTTCTCTCGGGCAGCGCAGCCTTCTACGTTGAAGGTTGGGCTTTATGTATGTTGGGAAAGGTAATGCAGTGGTTGTGCCAAGTCGCACAAATGCCGAATTTATGGGTTCTCATCATGGGAGAAGGGTGTTTGCGTGCACCGGTTAAAGGCGCGACGCCCGGTTTTGAAGCAGAAAGATCAAAAGATCGCAGGCTGCGCCAGCTCCTACAGGAGATCGTGGGCACCCGTAGGAGCTGGCGCAGCCTGCGATCTTTTGATCTTCTGGTCAGTTATGAAAGAGTAAAAACAGCAGCACCAGATTCACCAGCAACGACACCAGCGCCAACGTCCGCCAGACTTTCAGCGGTTCGCGCTCCAGCAACGGTCTGGGGCGTACGCTCAAACTGCGTCGTTCTCCCTGTTCCAGTAGCAACAACCATTCTTCCGCCGTTTCAAAACGCTGATCCGGAGCCGCCGCCACCGCGCGCTCCAGACTTTGCGCAATCCATTCCGGCAGGTCGGGCCGGTAGCGACTGGCGCTGACAGGCACACCAAACCGGGGGCGCTGGAACGCTTCGATTTCGCCGTAGGGATAATGCCCGGTCAGCAGGTAATACAAGGTCACGCCGACCGCATACAAATCCTGTTGTGGTGTAGGAGGATCACCTCGAAAGGCTTCCGGCGCGATATAGCTGGGCGTTCCGGGCAGGGCGCAAGCTTGATCTTCGGACAGCCCGGGGCAGTAGGCGAGGCCGAAGTCCAGCAGGCGCAGCTCACCGTCGTCCCCTAGCAGCAGGTTCTCCGGTTTGATATCGCGATGCAGAATCTGCCGTCGATGCAATATGCCGATGGCCCGCAGCAAGCGTTCGGCCAGGTCCAGCCATTGAGCCAATGGCAGCGTTGCGACACGCTCATGCAGTTCCGCCAAGGTCGACCCGGAATATTCACGCATCACGTAGTACAAATGCTGACGCTGACTGGCGGCATGGACTTCAGGAAAATGCCGCCCGGCCACACGCTTGAGAAACCATTCCTCCGACAACAACGCCTGCCCGGCCTGATGATCGTCACGCAGCGCACCGGGCAAGGTTTTCAGCAGCCAGGGCTGTTGTTGTGCGTCGCGCACCCGGTAGAGCAGCGATTGCTGGCTCTGGCCGAGGATCCCTTCGACCTGCCAGCCTTCGAAAGTCTGGCCCGGCTTCAGCGCAGGCGGGAGTGGCCATTGCTGCAGATGAATCAGTGCATCGCCAATGCTGGTTTCACCGAGGGCATCGACCCGCACCAGCAGGGCGCTGGCATTGTCCTGACTGCCGGCCAGGTGCGCAGCGCTGACCAAGGTCTGCGCGGCACTGTTCAGGTCAGGTTGATCGCGCAAAATGCCCGCAATGGCGGTGTCACCCAGCACGGCCCAAATGCCGTCGCTGAGCAACACGAAACTCTCGTTCAGGCGCAGTTCTCCATCGAGAAAGTCCAGCACCAAGTGTTGATCCAGCCCAAGGGCCCGCTTAAGCACATGTTGCATGCCCGGCTGGTCCCAGACGTGATCCTCACTCACCCGTTGCAGCGTGTCGGCGTGCCAGCGATAAACCCGGCAATCGCCGACATGCGCCAGGGTGAAACGCCGGCCGCGCAGCACCAAGGCACTGACCGTGGTCAGCAGCGGTTGCCCGCCGCCATTAGCCTGCAACCAGCGATTTTGCGCCAGTAGCAGACGGTCCAATGCCTGGGCGACACCCCAGGTTTCCGGGGTGGCGTAGTAGTCCAGCGCCAAGGCCTGCAAGGTTGAACGGGCCGCGAGACCACCATCGGCACATTGGCTGACGCCGTCGGCGATGGCGAACAGGTAACCCTTGCTCGCCGCCAGCGCCGGGGCCGGAGTGACCAGGCGCAGAGCGTCCTGGTTCTCTTCGCGGGGGCCGATGGCGCTGTGTTCGGCGAAGCTCAGTTGCAGGCTCATTCAGTCCTCACACCCGTGCTGCGGTGACGGCTGCCGAACCCCAAGTGGTTCTCCAGCGACGTTTCACACCATGCAGACCGAACCAGGCAAGTACACCGAGGCTTGCGAACAACCACAACGCCAGCTGATAGCTGCCGGTGCTTTGCTTGATCGCGCCCATGCCGGCTGCCAGTGCGAAGCCACCGATGCCGCCGGCCATGCCGATCAGCCCGGTCATTACACCAATCTCCCGACGAAAACGCTGCGGGACCAACTGGAATACCGCACCGTTGCCTGCACCCAAACCGAGCATGGTGCAGACGAAAAGCGCCAACGCGGCGTAGGAACTCGGCAGATTGAAGCCCACTGTCGCAATGCAGATCGCTGCCACGGTGTACATCGCCAGCAGGGTGCGAATCCCGCCGAAGCGATCCGCCAGCGCGCCGCCCAACGGACGCATCAGGCTGCCTCCGAACACACAAGCAGCAGTGTAGTAGCCGGCGGTCACCGGGCTCAGGCCGTATTGGTCGTTGAAGTAGCCGGGCAGGGCGCTGGCCAGACCGATGAAACCGCCGAAGGTCACGCTGTAGAAAAACATGAACCACCAGCTGTCGCGATCACCCAGGGCCTTGAAATAATCAGACACGGACTTGGGTTTCGGGCGCTCGGGTGCATTTTTGGCCAGCCAGGCGAAGACGATCAAGGTCAGGATCAGCGGGATCAGGGCGAAGCCGAACACGTTGCTCCAGCCAAATGCAGCGGCCAATACCGGGGCGATCAAGGCAGCGAGCACGGTGCCCGAGTTACCGGCACCGGCAATGCCCATGGCTTTGCCTTGGTGCTGGGGCGGATACCATTGCGAGGCCAACGGCAGGGCGACGGCGAAGGACGCACCGGCCATGCCGAGGAACAGGCCCAGCAACAGCGCTTGCTCGTAACTGTGGATGCCGACTTTCCAGGCGACGAACAGGGCGCAGATGACGATCACCTGGCCGATTATCCCGGCGGTTTTTGGCGACAGGCGATCAGCCAGCAGGCCCATCGCAAAGCGCAACACAGCGCCAGCCAGAATCGGCGTGGCCACCATCAGCCCGCGTTGTTGGGTGGTCAGCTGCAGGTCAGCGGCGATCTGCACCGCCATTGGGCCGAGCAGGTACCAGACCATGAAGCTCAGATCGAAATAGAGAAAGGCTGCGAACAGGGTCGGGGTATGGCCGGATTTCCAGAAGCTTGAATTCATCGCGCACCTCAGCTGTCAGGCGTATCAAGAAGGAGTCATGAGCTTGCAGGTGGGCGCCGCTATGGCCGCACCACCGGCCCCGGTCTCTGGGGCCAAAACGGAAAAACGCCGCTACCCGATCCGCCAAGGGGGGCGAATGAGGTGAGCGACGTCTTTGTCGTAGGTGGGGCAACCGCCGTTGGTTACCTTGCAGGGATTTACTTAGCGAGATTTGTGCCAACACGTGAGATTGCGTTGTGGCCATTCGCGGGCAAGCCTCGCTCCTACAGGTTTTGTGGTGAATCCAGATGTTGTAAACGACACAACACCTGTAGGAGCGAGGCTTGCCCGCGAAGGCGTCAGCACAGGCTCCGCAAGACTTCAGCCAAGCAACTCACTCATGGCAATGATCTGCTCCGCCACCTGTATCAGCTTCTGCTGGCGGCTCATGGCCTGGCGGCGCATCAGGGTGTAGGCCTCTTCTTCATTGCAGTCCTTCATCTTCATCAGCAGCCCCTTGGCCAGCTCGATGCGCTTGCGCTCGGCCAGTTGCTGGTCGCGGGCGTGCAGTTGCGCGCGCAGGGCCTGGTCGCTTTCAAAGCGTGCCATGGCCACGTCGAGAATCGGCTGCAAGCGTTGTGCGTGAATGCCTTCGACGATGTAGGCACTGACGCCGGACTTGATTGCGCGGCGCATTACGTCGGGGTCGTGCTCGTCGGTGAACATCACAATCGGCCGTGGTTGGTCGCGGGTCACCAGCACCACTTGCTCCATCACATCGCGGCTCGGTGACTCGGTATCGATCAGGATCACGTCCGGACGCACCGTTTCGACGCGCGCGGGCAGGTCAATGGTCAGACCGGACTCGTCGATGACCTCGAACCCGGCTTCGGTCAGGGCCGCCTTCAGACGCCCGACTTTTTTCGCAGTGTCATTGATCAGCAGGATACGCAACATATTCGCAGGCTCCTGTCAGCGGCTGGCGAGAAGGGGAGCGCTGTCGCTCATGGCGTGCAGCGTGAAGCTGCGGGCATAGCCGGCCGGGTCCGAACCGTCCCAGACTTTGCCGTCGATCAATTGACTGCTGCGCATTTCCTGACTCCGGGCGGGCACACCGACAGCAGTGGCGGCCTCACGGTATAAGTCTAGTTGCTGGACCTGACGGGCCACGCCGAGGTAATCCGGGTCATCACGCAACAAACCCCAGCGCCGGAACTGGGTCATGAACCACATACCGTCGGACAAATACGGCAGATTGACCTCACCACCACCGTGGAAACGCATGGCGTGCGGGTCTTGCCAGCGATTACCCAAGCCGTCGGCGTAGTCACCGAGCAAGCGCGGTTCGATGCAATCGAGCGGTGCATCCAGATACTCGGGTGCACTCAACAGTTGCGCGGTGCTGCGGCGATTTTCGTGGCTGGCTTCGATGAATCGGCTGGCCTCGAGGATCGCCATCACCAATGCCCGTGCGGTATTGGGGTATTGCTCAACGAAGGCGCGGGTGCAGCCGAGGACTTTTTCCGGGTGATCGGGCCAGAGGGTCTGGCTGGTGGCCATGGTAAACCCGAGATTTTGCTGCACCGCACTGGCCGCCCATGGCTCGCCGACGCAGAAGCCGTCGATGCGCCCGGCTTGCAGGTGCGCGACCATTTGCGGCGGCGGGACCACCACGCTGTCGACATCCTGCAACGGATGAATACCCTGGCTCGCGAGCCAGTAATACAGCCACATGGCGTGGGTGCCCGTAGGAAATGTCTGGGCGAAGGTCAGTTTTGGGCGACTTTGGTGCACATGCCGGTCCAGTGCTTCAGGACTGGTCACGCCCAGGGCCTGCAAGCCGTGGGAGAGGTTGATGCTCTGGCCGTTCTGATTCAGGCCCATGAGCACGGCCATATCGGTGGAGGCTACGCCGCCGATGCCCAGGTGCACGGCGTAAATCAGGCCGTACAGGCTGTGGGCGGCGTCGAGTTCGCCGCTGACCAGTTTGTCCCGCAGGTTGGCCCAGGATGATTGGCGCTTGAGGTTCAGGGTCAGACCGTACGGTTGGGCGAAGCCCTGAGTGGCCGCGACCACCACTGAGGCGCAGTCGCTCAGGGCCATGAAGCCGAGGTTGATTGCGGTTTTTTCCGGGGCATCGCTGCCATTGACCCAGGCCAGTGGGCCGGCTGATGGTTCGTTCATCGATTTCGCACCTTCCAAAAAAAAGCGTCGTCCCAAGGCCTTTGCGTGGGCAAAGCCGGGTGACGACGCCATTGTCCTTCCACTCATCCCGCCGTTGGCATGAGTGCTGATGCCTGTGACGGTGCAAGGCATATGCCATCGCTGGCTGATTTTGTTGCGCGCCTCGCGTGAAGCCCTGATGCGCGGCTATAATCGCCGCCTCTCATCGCCAACCGAGTCAAGCCTGCCCATGTACACCCTGGCCCGTCAGCTGCTGTTCAAACTTTCCCCGGAAACCTCCCACGATCTGTCCCTGGACCTGATCGGCGCGGGCGGACGTTTGGGCCTTAACGGCTTGCTGTGCAAGGCGCCAGCGAAAATGCCGGTGACAGTCATGGGCCTGGAGTTCCCGAACCCGGTGGGTTTGGCGGCGGGTCTGGACAAAAACGGCGCAGCGATCGACGGGTTTGCCCAATTGGGTTTCGGTTTCGTCGAAATCGGCACCATCACGCCGCGTCCGCAACCGGGCAACCCGAAACCACGGATTTTCCGCTTGCCGGACGCCGAGGCGATCATCAACCGCATGGGTTTCAATAACCTCGGCGTCGATCACTTGCTCGCTCGCGTGGCAGCGGCCAAGTACAAGGGCGTGCTGGGCATCAACATCGGCAAGAACTTCGATACGCCGGTTGAGCGTGCGGTCGATGACTACCTGATCTGCCTGGACAAGGTCTATGCCCACGCCAGCTATGTGACGGTCAACGTCAGTTCGCCGAACACTCCAGGCCTGCGCAGCCTGCAATTCGGCGATTCGCTCAAGCAATTGCTCGCCGACCTGGCCACCCGCCGGGCGGAACTGGCCCTGCGTCATGGCAAACATGTACCGCTGGCGATCAAGATCGCGCCGGACATGACCGACGAAGAAACCGCTCAAGTCGCCCAAGCGCTGATCGAAACCGGGATGGACGCGGTGATTGCCACCAACACCACCCTGAGTCGCGTTGGCGTCGAAGGCATGGAACATGGTGACGAGGCGGGCGGGTTGTCCGGCGCACCGGTTCGCGACAAGAGCACTCACACGGTGAAGGTGCTGGCAGCGGAACTGGCCGGTCGCTTGCCGATCATCGCCGTGGGCGGCATCACCGAAGGCAAGCACGCGGCTGAGAAAATCGCCGCGGGTGCGAGTTTGGTGCAGCTCTACTCCGGCTTCATCTATAAAGGTCCGGCGTTGATTCGTGAGTCGGTGGATGCCATCGCCGCGCTGCGCTAGCTGACATCTGGGGTGCGGTGTACACGGTCAATGTAGGAGCTGCCGAAGGCTGCGATCTTTTGATTTTGCTTTTTACAATCAAGGGCAAGATCAAAAGATCGCAGCCTTCGGCAGCGCCTACAGGGGGATTGTGTTTAGCCAGTTCCGCAGGCGTGCTTAGCCAGATATCAGACATAAAAAAGGGCTCCTCGAAGGAGCCCCTGGGCCGAAGCCCGCCGTCCGGATGGGACGTGCGTGGTTAAGTCGTTGCGTAATCAGATTGTCGTGTCGGAGTGTGTGCCCTGTATTAGCCGACGGCGTGAAGTTCGTTGAGTCTGTGGATTCCCGCAGTGCCGGTCATACCGTCCCAGTTGTCGCCGCGTCCTTCTCGCCAGCCATTGATCCAGGCTTGGCGTACCGACGGTAGAGTAAAAGGGCAAAGCTCACGGGATTTACCACCAACGCCATATTGATATCCGCGCAAAAATGCTCTTTCCAACGGATCACGCTTAAGTCTTCTCATAGGGTGTTGCCCTCACTTGTTGACTGTATTTATCGCGTCGACCTCAATCGAGGTCAGGCAGAAAAATCCTGCCGTTGGCGGCTCGCTGCCGGCGTCGCGAGCCAAGGTGTTGACGCCGTTGCGACGTCAACCTGAGTTGAGTTCTAACCAATGCGTCACATCGAGGGAATGATCGTTTTGTCATAAGAACGTAACCATAAAGATGCTATGGCCATAAGTAACACGATATTTGTCCCGTGTTTATTGGCCAAAGCCCGGTATGATCGGCCCTGCGCGGGATGAGAGGGTTGAGGCCTTTAACGAGAATGACACCCGTTCACTTGGGGACTATTCGACGAAGGGTCGACTTATGACATTTTGTTGCATCAACTTTTTTATCTGCCCTGGCATCTAAGCTCTTTTAACCCGAGCAGTCAGGGTGGGGACGGCACACCTTCGTGCCACGCGGGCGTTCTGTTAGAAAAGCGCCTGATTGAAAACCGGATCGGCAATGCGTTGCCGGTTCACTTAGCTAAAGGCTCTGGAATTACCATGTCCGATCGTTTCGAACTCTTCCTCACTTGCCCCAAAGGCCTTGAAGGCCTGCTCATCGAGGAAGCCGTCGGGCTTGGCCTTGAGGAAGCACGTGAACACACCTCGGCTGTGCGCGGCATGGCCACCATGGAAACCGCCTATCGCCTGTGCCTGTGGTCGCGTCTGGCGAACCGTGTGCTGCTGGTGCTCAAGCGCTTCCCGATGAAGGACGCCGAAGACCTCTATCACGGCGTGCTGGATATCGAGTGGCAAGACCACATGCTCAACGATGGCACCCTGGCCGTCGAATTCAGCGGTCACGGCTCGGGCATCGACAACACCCACTTCGGCGCCTTGAAAGTTAAAGACGCCATCGTCGACAAACTGCGTACTCCGCAAGGCGATCGTCCGTCGATCGACAAACTCAACCCGGACCTGCGTATTCACCTGCGCCTGGACCGTGGCGAAGCGATTCTGTCCCTCGACCTTTCCGGTCACAGCCTGCACCAGCGTGGTTACCGCTTGCAGCAGGGCGCGGCGCCGCTGAAGGAAAACCTCGCGGCGGCGATTCTGATCCGTTCCGGCTGGCCACGGATTGCCGCCGATGGCGGCGCACTGGCTGACCCGATGTGCGGTGTCGGTACGTTCCTCGTCGAAGCCGCGATGATCGCCGCCGACATGGCGCCGAACCTGCGTCGCGAGCAATGGGGCTTCACCGCCTGGCTCGGTCACGTGCCGGCGCTGTGGAAAAAGCTCCACGAAGAAGCCACCGAACGTGCCGCAGCCGGCCTGGCCAAGCCACCGCTGTGGATACGCGGTTATGAAGCTGACCCACGCCTGATTCAACCGGGCCGCAATAACGTCGAACGTGCCGGCCTGAGCGAGTGGATCAAGATCTATCAGGGCGAAGTCGCGACGTTCGAGCCGCGCCCGGACCAGAACCAGAAAGGCCTGGTAATCTGCAACCCTCCCTACGGCGAGCGTCTGGGCGATGAGGCGAGCCTGCTCTACCTCTACCAGAACCTCGGCGAACGTCTGCGTCAGGCCTGCTTGAACTGGGAAGCGGCGGTGTTCACTGGCGCCCCGGACCTGGGCAAGCGCATGGGTATTCGCAGCCACAAGCAGTACTCGTTCTGGAACGGCGCCTTGCCGTGCAAGTTGCTGCTGATCAAGGTCACGCCAGACCAGTTTGTCACCGGCGAGCGTCGTACTCCGGAGCAGCGCCAGATCGAGCGCGAACAGGCCGAGTCCGATGTGCCGTCGAACATCGAAGCGCCGGGCAAGTACGAGAAGTACAACAAGAACGGCAACCCGATCAAACCGGCCCCGGTGGTGATCGAGCAACCGCGCTTGAGCGAAGGCGGGCAGATGTTTGCCAACCGTCTGCAAAAGAACCTCAAGGCGCTGGGCAAGTGGGTCAAGCGTGAGGGCATCGATTGCTACCGCGTCTACGATGCCGACATGCCGGAATATTCCATGGCCATCGACCTGTATCACGACTGGGTCCACGTTCAGGAATACGCCGCACCGAAATCCATCGATCCGGAAAAAGCCTCGGCGCGGATGTTCGATGCCTTGGCGGCGATCCCGCAAGCGTTGAACATCGACAAGAACCGCGTAGTGGTCAAACGTCGCGAGCGTCAGAGCGGCACCAAGCAGTACGAGCGTCAGGCAGCACAGGGCAAGTTCGTCGAGGTCAACGAAGGCGGCATCCAGCTGCTGGTGAACCTCACCGACTACCTTGACACCGGGTTGTTCCTCGACCACCGGCCGATGCGCATGCGGATTCAGAAAGAGGCGGCCGGCAAGCGCTTCCTCAACCTGTATTGCTACACCGCAACCGCCAGCGTTCATGCGGCCAAGGGCGGTGCACGCAGCACCACCAGCGTCGACCTGTCGAAAACCTATCTGGATTGGGCGCGTCGCAACCTGTCGCTGAACGGTTTCTCCGACAAGAACCGTCTGGAGCAAAGCGATGTGATGGCCTGGCTCGATGCCTGCCGTGACGAGTATGACTTGATCTTCATCGACCCGCCGACCTTCTCCAACTCCAAGCGCATGGAAGGGATCTTCGATGTGCAGCGTGATCAGGTGCAGTTGATCGACTTGGCCATGGCGCGTCTGGCGCCGGGCGGGGTGTTGTACTTCTCCAACAACTTCCGCAAGTTCACGCTTGAGGAAAACCTCACCGAGCGTTATGCCGTTGAAGAAATCACCGCCCAGACCATCGATCCGGATTTCGCCCGTAATGGCAAGATCCACCGTGCCTGGAAGATCACTGCTCGCTGACACTTGAGCCTGATTGGATCCACAGAGCCTTGATTTTTAAAGGCTCTTGGGTTCTTTCAGTGCTGGTCAAATTAGTGGCTAATAGCTATAACTCAACTCATGGCCAATGGGCTTTTCCGGCACCTGGCGTTTTGAGTTGTATCTATGTCGTTGCACGCCGTGCGCCCCAAGATCCTGGGTTTTATCCGCGAAGATGTTTCGGCCTGGCTGGTCGCGCTGCTGGCGTTGCTCGTCGGCGGGATTCTCACGGGATTGCTGGCCTGGGCGACGTTCAATCAATTTCATCAGCAATTGCGGCAACGTTTTCAACTGCTCGCCAGTGAGCGTTACAGCCGTATCGAAGAACGTTTCGAAGATCAGGAGCAGCGCCTCGACGGCCTGCGCCGGTTCTTCGTCAATTCCGAATCGGTGTCTCGCGAGGAATTCGACGGTTACGCCAAACCTCTTTTGCATCGCACCCAAGCTTACTCCTGGGCTCCCCGGGTTTCTCACACCGAACGTCCCCTGCTTGAACGCGTGGTGCGAGAAGAAGGCTTGAGCGGTTTCACCTTTCGCGAACTCACCGCCGACGGCCAGTTGCAACCGGCCACGGAACGGGATGAGTACGTACCGGTGCTCTACACCCAAACCCAAAGCCGATTGCCCACGCCGCTGGGTTACGACCTGCTGGCCCAAGCGCTGCGTCGT
This sequence comes from Pseudomonas sp. JV414, assembly GCF_032424305.1. Classification (NCBI taxonomy): domain Bacteria; kingdom Pseudomonadati; phylum Pseudomonadota; class Gammaproteobacteria; order Pseudomonadales; family Pseudomonadaceae; genus Pseudomonas; species Pseudomonas sp. JV414. Next base: position 275,377 of record NZ_VYKC01000022.1, read on the forward strand.
TCGACCTTGGAACGGGCCGATCGCAATGGCCGTATGGTCGTGTCGCAACCGTTGCATCTGGTAGGCATCGAGCCTGCCTATTCGCGGGGCGTGTTGCTGGTGGCTCCGGTTATCCGTCAGAACCTTGCGAGTGCCGCGCCCGCCGGGTATGTCATGGCGGTGATCAGCATGCGCCAGCTGTTGGCGGACGGGTTGCCGGAAGAGAATCATGACTCTCTCTCGGTGCGTATCCTCGACTTGTCCACCGATGATCAACACGAAGTGTTGTACGAGTCGACCAACACGGCGGGGGCCAGTGACTTGTCTTCCACGCGTTTGCTCCGTCTGGCCGACCATGATTATCAAGTGGATATGCGCCCCAGCGCCGCGTTCCTGAAAGCCAACCATTCCTCGGTGGCCAGCCTGGTGGTGCTCGGCGGTTTGCTCAGCCTGCTGCTCAGTGTGTTTCTCTATGTGCTGGTCAGCCAGCGCCAGCGGGCACTGAAAATGGTGGAGCAGCGGACCCAGGAACTTCACGACCGTGAGCAAGAGTTGCGCGGTACGCATGGCCAGTTGCGCGGTGTACTGGATGCCGCGACTCAGGTGGCGATCATCGCCACCGACCTGCGCGGAATCATCAGCACCTTCAACGCCGGCGCAGAGCAGATGCTCGGTTACTTCAGTGCGCAAGTCGTGGGCCACATGACCCTGGAAAATCTGCACCTGCCCCGGGAACTCGAAGCGCGCTCGGCGGAGTTGAGCGCGCGCTATGGCAAGCCGATCCCGACGTGTCAGGCGATGCTGGTCGAAGGTGGGGAAGAGGGCGGTCACGAAGCGCGGGAGTGGACGCTGGTCCGCCACGACGGCAGTCACTTGACGGTGAACATGCTGGCGACCCCGGTCCTCGACGAGCAAGGCTTGTGGGTCGGGCACCTGGCAATTTGTATCGACATCACCGAGCGCAAGCGCGTCCACGAAGCCCTGGCGGCCCGCGACCTGTTGTTGAAGAAACTCAGCGCCCATGTGCCCGGTGGGATCTACCAGTTCAAGATGGAATTCGATGGGCGCTTCAGCGTGATCTACGCCAGCGACGGTATGCGCGATATCTACGAACTCGAGCCGGACGTGCTGTTGCTCAACGCCGAAGCGGTGTTCGCGCGGATTCATCCTCAGGACACGCGCCGGGTCCGCGCGTCGATCCTGGCCTCGGCTGACACCCTCAGCCCTTGGCGTGAAGAGTACCGCGTGCAATTGCCCGAGCGTGGTCTGCGTTGGGTCCGCGGAGAAGCGACGCCGGAGGAATTGCCCGGTGGCGGTGTGCTGTGGCATGGCTACATTTCGGACATTTCCGACCTCAAGCGTGTGGAAGAGGAATTGCGCGCACTGTCGGTGACCGACTCCCTGACCGGGATCCATAACCGTCGTTACTTCCAGGAGCGCCTGACCACCGAAATGGCCCGGGTCGAGCGCGGCGGTGGCGAGTTATCGGTGATCATGCTCGACATCGATCATTTCAAGCGCATCAACGATCAGCACGGTCATGCCGTGGGTGATCGGGTTTTGCAGGCCGTGTGCGAGCGCATTGGCGGTCGCCTGCGGCGCACCGATGTGTTTTGTCGCCTGGGAGGCGAAGAGTTCATGGTGCTCTGTCCGGATATCGACGGCGAACAGGCTCATGTGCTGGCCGTGGAGTTGTGGCAAGGGTTGCGCAGTGCGCCGATCGACGAGGTAGGGATCGTCACCGCGAGTTTCGGGATTGCCAGCTGGCGGGCCGGAGAGGGCGCGGATGCGCTGCTGTTGCGGGCTGATTCAGGGGTGTATGCGGCGAAGCAGGCGGGAAGGGATCGGGTTGAGGGGCAGATGAGTTAACCCAGGCTGCATGCAAACCCTGTGGACTGATCGCAATGCTGTGCTTTGACCCAAATCAATGTGGGAGCGGGCTTGCTCGCGAAGGCGGTGTGTCAGGCAACATTAATGTCGACTGACACGCCCTCTTCGCGAGCAAGCCCGCTCCCACATTTGATCTCCAGTGTCTGGACGATCGGGTTACAACACCGAAGCCGTTTCCGGCAGTTTCGGCTGGCGATACAGATCCAGCAGCACCTGATCCAGCACCGAGGAGGCGCCAAACGGTGCCTTGTCGTTGAGGATCGCCACCACCGCCCAGGTATTGCCATTGATGTCGCGGCTGTAGCCGGAAATGGCACGTACGGTGTTCAGGGTGCCGGTCTTGACGTGGGCTTCACCGCGCATCGCGGTAGTCTTTAGGCGTTTGCGCATGGTGCCGTCGGTGCCGGCGATTGGCATCGAGCTGATGAACTCGGCGGAATACGGGCTGCGCCAGGCGGCTTGCAGCATCGCGGCCATTTCACGGGCACTCACTCGCTCGGCACGGGACAGGCCAGAGCCGTTCTCCATCACCAGGTGCGGCGCGGTGATGCCTTTTCTTGCCAGCCACTGACGCACCACGCGCTGGGCGGCCTTGGCGTCGTCACCGTCGGCATCAGTGCGGAACTTCTGGCCCAGGCTCAGGAACAACTGCTGAGCCATGGTGTTGTTACTGTATTTGTTGATGTCGCGAATGATTTCCGCCAAGTCTGGCGAATAGGCCCGGGCCAGCACCTTGGCGTTGCTCGGTGTCGGTGCCAGACGATCCTGGCCCTGGATGCTGCCACCCAATTCTTTCCAGATCGCCCGCACAGCGCCGGCGGTGTAGGTCGCGTGGTCGAGCAGCGACAGATAGGTCTGGGAGCTGCAACCTTCGCCCAACTGGCCGCCAACGGTCACGGTGACGCTGCCATCAGCCTGGGGCACCGGGTTGTAGCGCACGCCACCGGTGCATTGCTTGGAGTTGAGCGCCTTGACTTGATTGTCGATGCGGATGCTGGCAATCGGCGGCTCGACCGACACCAGGACCTTGCCCGAGTCGTTGCGGGCCACGAAGCGCAGGGCCTTGAGGTTAACCAGCAGCGCGTCGGGTTTGACCAGGAACGGTTTGTTCTCGTCGTTGCCGTCGTCGTTGAATTCAGGCAGTTGCGGTTGTACGAAGAAGCCGCGGTCCAGCACCAGGTCGCCGGTGACCTGGGTCACGCCGTTGGCGCGCAAATCGCGCATCAGCAGCCAGAGTTTTTCCATGTTCAGCTTCGGGTCGCCGCCACCCTTGAGGTAGAGGTTGCCGTTGAGGATGCCTCCGCTGAGGGTGCCGTCGGTGTAGAACTCGGTTTTCCACTGGTGGTTCGGGCCAAGCATTTCCAGCGCGGCGTACGTGGTCACCAGCTTCATGGTCGAGGCCGGGTTAACCGAAACGTCAGCGTTATGAATGGTAGGGGTGCCCGGACCGTTGAGCGGGATCATTACTAGCGACAGGGCACTGTCCTGCAGTTTGCTGGCCTTGAGGGCCTTTTCGACGTTGGGCGACAGCGCGGTGTTGATCGAAGCGGCGGAAATGGGGAGGGCCAGGGGCAGAAGAAGACTGGCCAGCAGCAATGGACGCAAAGATTTGATCATCTGAAATAAAACCCTACAGCCGAGGGGAAAAAGACGAGGGCATGGAGATAAATTCCCTCAGCGGTCATGAAAGTGTCGGCATTATGCCCCAAGGTGTAACGGCTTGTGCCGTACTCCGGTCTGCTAATCCGCTATTTTTTTACCGGCGGTAGGTGTAGTGCCGTTCCGAGGCGGGCAATCGGCGCCTTAAACTGCTAAAGTGCGGCCCGTTATTACTTATGAGGATTGTTCCAATGGCGACTAACCGTTCCCAGCGTCTGCGCAAAAAACTGTGCGTCGATGAATTTCAAGAGCTGGGTTTCGAACTGAACCTGGATTTCAAAGAAGATTTGGCTGATGAAGCCATTGATGCTTTCCTCGACGCTTTCCTGAAAGAAGCCATGGAAGCCAACGGTCTGGGCTATGTTGGCGGCGACGACTTCGGTCTGGTTTGCCTGCAGAAGCGTGGCTCTGTTTCCGAAGAGCAGCGTGCCGCTGTTGAAGCCTGGCTCAAAGGCCGCAGCGAACTGACCGAAGCAACCGTCAGCCCGCTGATCGACGTCTGGTACCCGGAAAAGCCGATCAATCCGGTAGCTTGATGTTCTAAAAAACGGCGACCCAAGGGTCGCCGTTTTTTTATGCCTGCTTTTTGTAGGCGCATGGCTTGGCTTGCGATGTCGATCTCGGGGATGCCTTCGCGGGCAAGCCTCGCTCCTACAAGGGTTACGCAAAACCTGTAGGAGCGAGGCTTGCCCGCGAAGGGGCCCTCAGGCCTTGCGCCAGTTCAGAATCACCAATGTCAACACTCCCGCCACAATCCCCCAGAACGCCGAACCGATGGAAAACAGCGTCAGCCCCGACGCCGTCACCATAAAGGTAATCAGCGCTGCTTCCCGTTCCTGCACTTGCGCCATGGCAATGCTCAACCCATTGATGATCGAGCCGAACAGCGCCAGCGCGGCAATCGACAGCACCAGCTCTTTAGGCAATGCGGCAAACAACGCCGCCAGCGTCGCGCCGAACACCCCGGCAATCCCGTAGAAAATCCCGCACCAGAAGGCTGCGGTGTAGCGCTTGTTGCGATCTTCATGGGCATGCGGCCCGGTGCAGATCGCCGCGCTGATGGCGGCCAGGTTGATCCCATGGGAGCCGAACGGTGCCAGCAGCAACGAGGCGATGCCGGTGGTGGTGATTAGCGGCGAGGCCGGCACGTTGTAGCCGTCGGCGCGCAATACGGCGATGCCCGGCATGTTCTGCGACGTCATCGCCACCACGAACAGCGGAATGCCGATGCTGATGGTCGCAGCCAGGGAGAAATGCGGCGTGGTCCAGACCGGTGTCGCGATTTCCAGATGGAAGCCACTGAAGTCCAGCAGTCCCATAAACCCCGACAGCGCGGTGCCGATCAATAGCGCGGCAAGCACGGCGTAGCGCGGTGACAGGCGCTTGACCAGCAGATACGTAAAGAACATACCCAGAACCAGCGCGGTGCGGTGCTGGGCGGCGACGAAAATCTCGCTGCCGATCTTGAATAGAATCCCCGCCAGCAACGCCGCCGCCAATGAGGCCGGAATCTTTTTCACCAGTCGTTCGAAACTGCCGGTCAGGCCGCAAATGGTCACCAGCACCGCGCAAGTGATGTAGGCGCCGATGGCCTCGCCGTAGCTGACACCGCCCAGGCTGGTGATCAGCAACGCCGCGCCGGGGGTCGACCAGGCAATGGTGATAGGGGTGCGGTAGCGCAAGGACAAGCCGATCGAGCACACCGCCATGCCAATGGAGATCGCCCAGATCCACGACGAAATCTGCCCGCTAGTCAGGCCCGCTGCTTGCCCGGCCTGGAACATCAGCACCAGTGAGCTGGTGTAGCCGGTCATCATGGCGATGAACCCGGCGACGATGGCCGAGGGGGATGTATCAGTCAGGGGGCGAAGCTGCGTGTGCGTGGCGTCGGTCATGGCAGCGGTGTTCCTTGTTCGGCTGAAGATGTCCGAAGCGACGCTACCTCCCCCCTGTAGGAGCTGCCGAAGGCTGCGATCTTTTGACTTTGCTTTCAAAAACAAGATCAAAAGATCGCAGCCTTCGGCAGCTCCTACGGGGGATCGCGTTTGAGCCACGGATTCTGCGTTCAAGCCTAAACTGAAACGTAACCGGTCGTTGCAATACAGCGAAGGCGACAAACAGCCGTACAGTCGTGTTGCCACCTACCATTGTGTACAATTACGGTGTTTTTTACGCGATACTTGCCAGCGACCCACTGTGCCGTATTACAGTCACGGTCAATTCGCCGCAGTTCTCCCGACTCGAGTGCCCATGAACGAACAGTTGCAACCCCTCAAGAAACAACCGCGAGCAGGCAAAGCCGGCCGTAGCGGTACCCAGGACGATATTGTCTACGCGCATATCTTCGAGGCCATCCTCGAACAGCGTCTGGCGCCCGGCACCAAGTTGAGCGAAGAAGCGCTGGGGGAAATTTTCGGGGTCAGCCGCACCATCATTCGCCGCGCGCTGTCGCGTCTGGCCCATGAAGGCGTGGTGTTGCTGCGACCGAATCGCGGCGCTGTCGTCGCCAGCCCGAGTGTCGAAGAGGCTCGTCAGGTGTTTCTGGCGCGACGTCTGGTGGAGCGGGCGATCACTGAACTGGCGGTTCAGCATGCCACTGCCGAGGAGATTGCCGACTTGCGGCAGATGGTCAATGACGAGCGCGACAGTTTCTCCCGTGGCGATCGTGGTGCCGGAATCCGTCTGTCGGGCGAGTTCCACTTGAAACTGGCCGAAGCGGCGAAAAACGCGCCGCTGATCAGCTTCCAGCGCAGCCTGGTGTCCCAGACTTCGTTGATCATCGCCCAGTACGAGAGCGGCAACCGTTCCCACTGTTCCTACGATGAACACACCCAGTTGATCAACGCCATCGAAGCGCGGGACGCGACGTTGGCGGTGGACCTGATGATGCATCACATGGACCACATCGACAGCAAACTCAACCTCGACGAAGAAAGCGCGTCGGATGATTTGCATGCGGTGTTTTCGCATTTGTTGCAGACCAAAAAACCTGGGCGGCCGGTGGCGAAGCTCTGAAGTACCGATGATAAAAAATCCCCCGCAGCCTTCCGGTTGCGGGGGATTTTTTTGAGTATCAGATCGTTCCCACGCGGAGCATGGGAACGATCAGCCCGGAAAATCTTAGCGCTGATGCACCAGACTCCCCGCTGCATACGTCTGCAACACCGTCCGATCATCCCCCAGCGTCATCAATACAAACAACGTCTCGGCAATGTTATTGGCCTGCTTCAGGCGATAGCTGAGCAGTGGCGTGGCGTTGTAGTCCAGCACCAGGAAGTCCGCGTCGGTGCCCGGTTGCAAGGTACCGATCTTGTCTTCCAGGCGCAGGGCACGGGCGCCGCCGAGGGTGGCCAGGTACAGCGACTTGAACGGGCTCAGTCGCGCGCCTTGCAGTTGCATGACTTTGTAGGCTTCGTTCAGGGTTTGTAGCAGCGAAAAACTGGTGCCGCCGCCGACGTCGGTACCGAGGCCGACATTGAGTTTGTGTTTCTCGGCCATCGGCAGATTGAACAAACCGCTACCAAGGAACAGGTTCGAGGTCGGGCAGAACGCAATCGCTGAACCTGTCTGCGCCAGTCGCGCACATTCGTCGTCGCACAGGTGCACGCCGTGGGCGAACACCGAGCGCTCACCGAGCAGTTGGTAGTGATCGTAGACGTCCAGGTAGCCCTTGCGCTCCGGGAACAGCGCCTTGACCCACTCGACTTCCTTGAGGTTTTCGCTGATGTGGGTCTGCATGTACAGATCCGGGTATTCGCTGAGCAACTGGCCGGCGAGGGTCAGTTGTTCCGGGGTGCTGGTCGGGGCGAAGCGCGGGGTGACTGCGTAGTGCAGGCGACCCTTGCCATGCCAGCGCTCGATCAGCGCCTTGCTTTCGACGTAGCTCGATTCGGCGGTGTCGGTCAGGTAGTCCGGCGCGTTGCGGTCCATCATCACCTTGCCGGCGATCATCCGCAGGTCTAGCTGTTCGGCAGCCTCGAAGAACGAGTTCACCGATTGCGGATGCACGCTGCCGAACACCAGTGCAGTGGTGGTGCCGTTGCGCAGCAGCTCCTTGATGAAAATATCCGCGACCTCATCGGCGTGGGCCTTGTTGGCGAACTGGCTTTCGCACGGGAAGGTGTAGGTATTCAGCCAGTCCAGAAGCTGTTCGCCATAGGCGCCGACCATGCCGGTTTGCGGCAGGTGGATGTGGGTGTCGATGAAGCCCGGGGTAATCAGTGCGTCCTGATAATGGGTGATCTCGATGTCGGCCGGCAGGGTCGGCAGTAATTCGCTGGCGTGGCCGATGGCGCTGATCTGGCCGTTTTCGACCACCAGCAGGCCGTCTTCGAAATACTCGTACGAGGCTTCGATACCCACTTCAGCGGGATCGGCGATGCTGTGCAGGAGGGCGGCGCGGTAGGCTTTGCGAGTCAGAGGCATGGGGGTTCTCAATTCGTGGCTTGGCTGCGGCGTGAAGCAGGCAGCAGTTTGGCGATCGATGATCCGGCGCTGGCGGTGTGCTGGCCGAAATTCGCGTTATAGGTGGCGATGATTTCGCCGGCGATGGAGATGGCGATTTCCACAGGCAACTTGCCTTTGACTTCGCCGATGCCCATCGGGCAGCGCATGCGTTGCAGCACGGTGTTGTCGAAACCACGGTCGCGCAGGCGGTGTTCGAACTTCACCCGTTTGGTCTTTGAACCGATCAGGCCGAAGTAGGCGAAGTCGTTGCGCTTGAGGATCGCGGCGGTGAGTTCGAGGTCGAGCTGGTGGTTGTGGGTCATGACGATGCAGTAGCTGCTGGCGGGCAGGTCATCGACTTCATCCAGCGGTTCTTCGGTGACGATTTTGCGCACGCCGTGGGGAATCTGTTCAGGGAATTCAGCTTCCCGCGAGTCGATCCAGCGCACCCGGCAGGGCAGGCTGGCGAGCAGCGGCACCAGCGCCCGACCGACGTGACCGGCACCGAACACGGCGATTTGCGCCTGGACCTGGCCCATCGGTTCGAACAGCAACACCGTCACGCCACCGCAGCACTGACCCAGGCTGGCGCCGAGGCTGAAACGCTCCAGATGGGTGTCCTGCCGGCCGCTGGCCAGCATCTCGCGGCCGATCTGCATGGCCTTGTATTCCAGATGCCCGCCACCGATGGTGTCGAACGTTTGCGTGGCGCTGATGACCATCTTCGAGCCGGCATTACGCGGCGTCGAGCCGAGCTCTTCGATGATAGTCACCAACACACAGGGTTCACCCCGGGTTTGCAGGTCGGCGAGGGCGTCGATCCAGTTGTACATGTTTTCACCCCTACAACATTGTTGTCTGTTCGGGCCTCATCGCGGGCAAGCCACGCTCCCACAAGGATTGCATCGTACCTGTGGGAGCTGGCTTGCCTGCGATGGCCGCAACGCGGTCTTAAAGCGAAGCCAACTCCGGCTCAGCTTCGGCGGCCTTGGCCACCTTCAACTGCCGCATCTGCTCACAGCCCCACAACACCCGCTCCGGGGTCGCCGGTGCGTCGATTTTCGGTTGATGCTGGTAGTCGCCCAGGCTCGCCACGGCGTCCTTGATCGCGCACCACGCAGCGATGCCGAGCATGAACGGCGGCTCACCCACGGCCTTGGAATGGAATACCGTGTCTTCCGGGTTCTTGCGGTTTTCCACCAGCTTCACCCGCAGGTCCAATGGCATGTCTGCCACCGCCGGGATCTTGTAGCTGGCCGGGCCGTTGGTCATCAGTTTGCCTTTGTTGTTCCACACCAGTTCTTCCATGGTCAGCCAACCCATGCCCTGGATGAAACCACCCTCGACCTGACCGATGTCGATCGCCGGGTTCAGCGAGTCGCCGACATCGTGAAGGATGTCGGTGCGCAGCATCTTGTACTCGCCGGTCAGGGTGTCGACGATCACCTCGGCACAGGCTGCACCGAAGGCGTAGTAGTAGAACGGCCGACCCCGCGCCTGGCTGCGGTCGTAGTAGATTTTCGGGGTCTTGTAGAAGCCGGTGCTCGACAGCGAAACCTGAGCGAAATACGCCTGCTGGATCAGCGATTCAAACGTCAGGATGTGATCGCGAACCCGCACGTGACCGTTGTGGAATTCCACGTCTTCTTCGCTGACCTTGTATTGCCGTGCGGCGAATTCCACCAGGCGTTTCTTGATGATTTCCGCCGCGTTTTGCGCCGCTTTACCATTGAGGTCGGCGCCGCTTGAAGCAGCGGTTGGCGAAGTGTTTGGCACCTTGTCGGTGTTGGTCGCGGTGATCTGCACGCGGTCCATTTCCACCTGGAACACTTCAGCCACGACTTGCGCAACCTTGGTGTTCAAACCCTGGCCCATTTCGGTGCCGCCGTGGTTCAGGTGGATGCTGCCGTCGGTGTAGATGTGGATCAGCGCACCGGCCTGATTGAGGAAGCTGGCGGTGAAGGAAATACCGAATTTCACCGGCGTCAGCGCCAGGCCTTTTTTCAGGATCGGGCTGTTGGCGTTGTAGCGACGGATCGCTTCGCGGCGTTCGGCGTACTGGCTGCTTTCTTCAAGTTCCGCGGTCATTTCCTCGAGCATGTTGTGCTCGACGGTCTGGTAGTAATGGGTGATGTTGCGCTCGGTCTTGCCGTAGTAGTTGGCCTTGCGCACCGCCAGCGGATCGAGGCCCAAGTGGCGGGCAATCGCGTCCATCACTTCTTCGATGGCGACCATGCCTTGCGGGCCGCCGAAACCACGGTAAGCGGTGTTTGACGCGGTGTTGGTCTTGCAGCGGTGACCGTTGATGGTCGCGTCGCCCAGGTAGTACGAGTTGTCGGCATGGAACATCGCGCGGTCGACAATTGACGCCGACAAATCCGGCGAGCAACCGCAGTTGCCGGCCAGTTCCAGCGCAATGCCGTGCAGGCGGCCAGTGCTGTCGAAGCCCACGTCGTACTCGACGTAGAACGGATGGCGCTTGCCGGTCATCAGCATGTCTTCGACCCGCGGCAGGCGCATTTTGGTCGGCTGGCCGGTCAGGTGCGCAATCACTGCGCACAGGCATGCAGGGCTCGCAGCCTGGGTTTCCTTGCCGCCGAAACCACCGCCCATGCGGCGCATGTCGACGACGATTTTGTTCATCGACACGTCCAGCACTTCCGCCACCAGCTTCTGCACTTCGGTGGGGTTCTGGGTCGAGCAGTAAACGATCATGCCGCCGTCTTCAGTCGGCATCACCGAAGATATCTGGGTTTCCAGATAAAAGTGCTCCTGGCCGCCGATGTGCAGCGTGCCTTGGATGCGATGCTCTGCAGTAGAAAGCGCGGTGGCCGAATCGCCGCGCTGATGCGTATGACTGTCGAGCACGAAATGGCGTTTGCGCAGAGCTTCGACCACGTCCAGAACCGGTTCGAGGTCTTCGTATTCGATGATCGCGGCCATGGCCGCTTTGCGCGCGGTTTCCAGGTCTTTCGCCGCCACGGCGAGTACCGGTTGACCGACGAATTGCACGTCATCGATGGCCAGCAACGGATCGCCCGGCAACAGTGGGCCGATGTCTTTCAGGCCTGGCACATCTTCGTGGGTGATGGCGATGCGCACGCCTTCGAAGGCGTAGCAGGGCTTGGTATCGATGCTGATGATTTTCGCGTGGGCGCGGTCCGACAGCCGTGCGTAAACGTGCAACTGATTGGGGAATTCCAGCCGATCGTCGATGTACTGCGCTTCACCGGACACATGCTTGTCGGCGCTGTCGTGCTTGACGCTGCGGCCGACGCCGGTGGTCAGGTCCTTGGCGAACAATTCAGCCAGTTCGGCTTGGGTCTTCTCTACAGCGTGATGATTAGACATAAGCGGTCACCCGAGTCTCGATGTGCGGTGTTTGCAGTTCGATGAAGTATTTACGCAGCAGATTCTGCGCACTGAGCAGGCGGTATTCCTTGCTGGCGCGGAAGTCTGAGAGTGGCGTGAAGTCTTCGGCCAATGCAGCGCAGGCGCGTTCGAGGGTGGCGTTGTTGAACGGCGCACCCAGCAGGGCGACTTCGCAGTGTTTGGCGCGTTTTGGAATGGCCGCCATGCCGCCGAAAGCAACGCGGGCGTCGGCGATCACGCCGGTGTCGATGCGCAGGTTGAACGCGGCACAAACCGCGGAAATGTCGTCGTCCAGACGCTTGGACACCTTGTAGGCGCGGAACAGCTGTTCAACGCTGGCGCGCGGCACGATGATCTTTTCGATGAACTCGCTTTCCTGGCGTGCGGTGACCCGGTAATCAATGAAGTAATCTTCCAGTGCCATGGTGCGGCGGGCTTCGCCTTTGCACAGGACGATCTGCGCGCCGAGGGCGATCAGTAGTGGTGGCGAGTCACCGATCGGCGAGGCGTTGCCGATGTTGCCGCCGAGGGTGCCCTGGTTGCGGATCTGCAAGGACGCGAAGCGTTGCAGCAATTCGCCGAAGTCCGGGTACTCGGCCTTCAAGGCGTCGTAGCAGTCGGAGAGGGCGGTGGCGGCGCCGATTTCCAGACGATCGTCGAAGCGTTCGATGCGTTTCATTTCAGCGACGTTGCCGACGTAGATCATCACCGGCAAGGTGCGGTGGAACTGCGTGACTTCCAGTGCCAGATCGGTGCCACCGGCCAACAAGCGGGCCTGTGGATAAGCGTCATAGAGGTCAGCCAGATCGGCCACGGTCAGCGGCACCAGGCAGCGTTTGTCGCCACTATTGAGTTCGCCGATGTCGGTGGGAGCGATGGCTTTCAGACGAGCGATGGTGTCCGCTTCGCGGGCATCGAATTGGTCGGGTTGTTTGCCGCAGCAGGATTGTTCGGCAGCGGCGAGGATCGGCCGATAGCCGGTGCAGCGGCAGAGGTTGCCGGCCAGCGCTTCGTGAGCCTTGTGAGAATCCGGTTGATCGCTGTTCTTTTGCAGCGCGAACAGCGACATCACGAAGCCGGGTGTGCAGAAACCGCATTGCGAGCCGTGGCACTCGACCATGGCTTTTTGCACGCTGTGCAGTTCGCCTTGGTACTTGAGGTCTTCGACGCTGATCAGTTGCTTGCCGTGCAAGGAGGAGACGAACGTCAGGCACGAGTTGAGGCTGCGATAGCGAATGTGTTCGCGGCCGTCGTCGTCCGTTTGTAGCTCGCCGACCACCACGGTGCAGGCGCCACAGTCGCCGCTGGCGCAGCCTTCTTTGGTGCCGGGTTTGCCCACATGTTCGCGCAGGTAATTGAGCACGGTCAGGTTCGGGTCCAGGGCGTGCTCGCTACGGAGTTCCTGGTTTAGTAAAAACTGGATCACGGAAGGCCTCGCAAACTCATTATTGTTGTTAACCGACATGAGCTGAATTTATCAGGTCTGACTTTACGGTCAATGATTTTCTGACTTAAAGGTCAGGAAATAGCATTTTGTCGATCAACGACTCGTTCCTTCATTATTGACCCTCACGGGATAGCTTGCCTTTTGCTTGAATCGTGCCAAAAACCGCTGGGTGGGCACTCCGCCATGACCCATCAATTGCGCTACACTGCGCCGCTTGTGCAGATCGAAGAGTTTGAAGGACAACCATGACGTTCAAGGCGCCGGACAGCCTCGCCGAGCAAATCGCTCACCACCTCGCCGAACGTATCATTCGCGGCGAAATGAAGCCGGGGGAGCGCATTCAGGAACAGAAGGTCACGCTGGCGCTCAATGTCAGCCGCGGTTCAGTCCGTGAGGCCTTGCTGATTCTCGAGCGCCGCCACTTGATCGCGATTTTGCCGCGACGTGGTGCCCACGTGACCGAACTCACGGCGCACAAGGTGCAGAGCCTGTGCACGTTGATGAGCGAGTTGTACATTCTGCTCGGCAACGCGGTGGCCAGCGGCTGGCAAGTCCAGGCCGACATGGCGCCGTTCGTGGAGATCCAGCAGCGCCTGACCGACAGCTACGAACGCCAGGACATCCGCACGTTCGTCGACGACAGCTTCAGCGTGATGCGCGCGGCGTATCCGTTCGCCAACAACCCGTATTTGCAGGAAACCGTCGAGAATCTGCAACCGGCCATGAGCCGCGCGTATTTCCTCGCGCTGGATCAGCGCAAGGCCTCGATGAGCGAATTCCTCGAGTTGTTTGAACGTTTGCTCGCCGCCGTGCTGGCTCGTGACTTACCGCAGATCCGCGTGGTGCTGACGGCGTATGCCCAGCGCAGTTGCGATCTGGTGGTCTCTGCCCTGACGGTCGCTTAAGCGTGCGGCTCAAGTGCATCAAACTGGCGGGGTTCAAATCCTTCGTCGACCCGACCACGGTGAACTTCCCCAGTAACATGGCGGCCGTGGTCGGCCCCAATGGCTGCGGCAAGTCGAACATCATCGACGCCGTGCGTTGGGTGATGGGCGAGAGCTCGGCCAAGAACTTGCGCGGCGAGTCGATGACCGACGTCATCTTCAACGGCTCGACCAGCCGTAAACCGGTGAGCCAGGCCAGCATTGAGCTGGTGTTCGATAACTCCGACGGCACCCTGCTCGGCGAATGGGCCGCCTATGCGGAAATTTCCATTCGCCGCAAAGTAACCCGCGACAGCCAGACCACCTACTACCTCAACGGCACCAAATGCCGTCGCCGCGATATCACCGACATCTTTCTGGGGACCGGCCTCGGCCCGCGCAGCTATTCGATTATCGAGCAGGGGATGATCTCCAAGCTGATCGAGTCCAAGCCCGAAGACCTGCGCAATTTCATCGAAGAAGCCGCCGGTATTTCCAAGTACAAGGAACGTCGGCGCGAGACTGAAAACCGTATTCGTCGCACCCATGAAAACCTTGCCCGCCTGACCGACCTGCGCGAAGAGCTCGAGCGTCAGCTTGAACGCTTGCACCGCCAGGCCGAGGCCGCCAAGAAGTATCAGGAATACAAAGGCGAAGAGCGCCAGCTCAAGGCCCAGCTGTCGGCCCTGCGCTGGCAGGCGTTGAACGAACAGGTCGGCCAGCGCGAGTCGATCATCGGCACTCAGGAAGTCACCTTCGAAGCGCTGGTGGCCGAGCAACGCAATGCCGACGCGGCCATCGAACGCCTGCGTGACGGTCATCACGATCTGTCCGAGCGCTTCAATCTGGTGCAGGGGCGTTTTTATTCGGTCGGTGGTGACATCGCCCGGGTCGAGCAGAGCATTCAACACGGTCAGCAGCGCTTGCGTCAGTTGCAGGACGACTTGAAGGAAGCCGAGCGCGCGCGGCTGGAAACCGAGTCTCACTTGGGCCACGACCGCACCTTGCTGCTGACCTTGGGCGAAGAGCTGGACATGCTCACGCCGGAACAGGAAGTCACCAGCGCCGCCGCCGAAGAAGCTGCTGCGGCGCTCGAAGAATCCGAAACCACCATGCACGGTTGGCAGGAGCAGTGGGACACGTTCAACCTCACTGCCGCCGAGCCACGCCGTCAGTCTGAAGTTCAGCAGTCGCGAATCCAGCAGCTGGAAACCAGCATGGAACGTTTGGCCGATCGTCAGAAACGTCTTGGCGAAGAGCGTGCGTTGCTGTCGGCGGACCCGGAAGACGCGGCGATCATGGAACTCAGCGAGCAATTGGCTGCGTCCGAGGCCACGCTCGAAGACTTGCAGGCCAGCGAAGAGGCTCAGGTCGAGCGCCTCGAGCAACTGCGTCAGGAACTGCAGCAAGCGCTCTCGGCGCAGCAGCAAGCCCAAGGTGATTTGCAGCGGCTCAACGGTCGACTGGCGTCGTTGGAAGCCTTGCAGCAAGCCGCGCTCGATCCGGGTACCGGCACCGCCGAATGGCTGCGCGAACAGCACCTGGCGGATCGTCCGCGTCTGGCCGAAGGCCTGAAGGTCGAGGCCGGTTGGGAGCTGGCGGTGGAAACCGTGCTCGGCGCCGACCTGCAAGCGGTGCTGGTGGATGACTTCGGTGACTTCGATCTGGCCGGGTTTGCCCAAGGCGATTTGCGCCTGCTCAGCCCGGCTACCGATGGCGTGCGCATGCCCGGCAGTTTGCTCGACAAGGTCGAGGCGCAGATTGATTTGTCGCCATGGCTGGGGCAGGTCAAACCGGTCGACAGCCTTGAGCAAGCCTTGGCGTTGCGCGGGCAATTGGCCGCCGGGCTAAGCCTGATCAGCCGCGACGGTTACTGGGTCGGCCGACACTTTTTGCGTGTGCGCCGGGCTAGCGAAGCGGAAAGCGGCGTGCTCGCCCGTGGCCAGGAAATCCAGCGCTTGGGCCTTGAACGCGAAGAGCGCGAAGCCACGGTCGAAACCCTCGAAACTCAATTGCAAAACCTGCGGGCGCAACAGCGTCAGCAGGAAAACGGTCGCGAACATTTGCGTCGTTTGCTGCAAGACGAAGCCCGTCAGCAAGGCGAATTGAAAGCCCAGTTGTCCGCCGGCAAAGCCAAGGTCGAGCAGTTGACCTTGCGCCGCACCCGTCTCGATGAAGAACTTACCGAGTTGAGCGAACAGCGCGCCCTGGAACACGAAAACATCGGCGAAGCGCGCCTGCAGTTGCAGGAAGCCCTCGACAGCATGGCGCTGGACACCGAGCAGCGCGAGTTGCTGCTGGCTCAGCGGGACAGCTTGCGCGAGCGACTTGATCGGGTGCGTCAGGAGGCTCGGCAGCACAAGGATCATGCGCATCAATTGGCGGTGCGCCTCGGTTCGCTGAAGGCGCAACACGACTCCACTCGTCAGGCCCTCGAACGGCTGGAAATGCAGTCCGAGCGCCTGACCGAGAAGCGCGAACAGCTCAGTCTCAATTTGGAAGAGGGCGAGGCGCCACTGGAAGAACTGCGTCTGAAGCTCGAAGAGTTACTCGACAAGCGCATGACGGTTGACGAAGAACTCAAGACCGCGCAAATGGCCTTGGAAGATGCCGATCGCGAACTGCGTGACGCCGAAAAACGCCGCAATCAGGCTGAACAACAATCGCAATTGATACGCGGCCAGATGGAAACGCAGCGCATGGAATGGCAAGCCCTGACCGTGCGTCGCAAGGCTCTTGAAGATCAACTGCTGGAAGACGGTTACGACCTTCATGGCGTGCTCGCCACGCTGGTGGCTGAAGCCAACGAGAAAGACGCCGAAGAAGAACTCGAGCGCATTGCCGCGCGAATTCAGCGCCTCGGCGCGATCAACCTCGCGGCTATCGATGAATACCAGCAACAATCCGAGCGTAAACGTTATCTGGATGCTCAGAACGACGATTTGGTGGAAGCGCTGGACACGCTCGAGAACGTGATTCGCAAGATCGACAAGGAAACCCGAAACCGCTTCAAAGATACCTTTGATCAGATCAATGGCGGTTTACAGGCCCTTTTCCCAAAAGTTTTCGGTGGAGGACGCGCGTATTTGGAACTGACGGGCGAAGATCTACTCGATACAGGGGTGACGATCATGGCGCAGCCGCCAGGAAAGAAGAACAGCACCATCCATTTGCTCTCCGGTGGTGAAAAAGCCCTGACTGCATTGGCCCTGGTTTTTGCCATCTTCAAGTTGAATCCGGCGCCGTTCTGCATGCTCGATGAGGTTGACGCGCCATTGGATGACGCTAACGTTGGACGCTACGCACGGCTGGTCAAAGAGATGTCGCAGACGGTGCAGTTCATCTATATCACCCACAACAAGATCGCCATGGAAATGGCCGATCAATTGATGGGGGTAACGATGCACGAACCCGGTTGCTCGCGTCTGGTGGCAGTGGATGTGGAGGAGGCGATGGCCATGGTGGACGCCTGAGTCGTTGCTTGTAGGGCAGGTATTTTTGAGCTGTAGGGCTTTTTACCTGCCTTGACTTGCTGGCCAATCGACATAATTCGCGCAAGCCACTGTGACAGACGGTGTAAAGTTGCCTTTGGTCGTGCTAGTTTAATGTCAATTTTTCGTATACGTGGGCAAAACGCCTGTCAGAACATAGAGTTGGCGCCACGTTTTAAAGCGGTTTACACAATGTAAACCCCTTATTTTTCAGCATTTTTTATAGAGGCACGGGATTACATGGAAATCGGTCTGCGCGAGTGGCTGATCGTCATCGGCATTATTGTCATTGCCGGTATTCTTTTCGATGGCTGGCGTCGCATGCGCGGCGGCAAGGGAAAACTGAAATTCCGTCTTGACCGAAGTTTGTCCAATCTGCCGGACGAGGACACCAGCGCCGAGCTGTTGGGCCCGCCTCGTGTGCTGGATAACCATAAAGAACCGCAACTGGACGAGCATGATCTGCCGTCGGTGAGCATGCCTGCCCGTGAACCTCGCGAGTCGGGTTCCAAGCGCGGCAAACGTGGTCATGGCGAGCCTTCTCAGGGCGACATGAATCTCAGCCTGGATCTGGACGGCGGCCCTAGCTTCAACAGCCGTGACGACGATTTCCCGGATGACACCAAGCCCGCCAGCTCGGCCGAGAAAGAACAGCCGCAAGCCGAAGAAGTGCTGGTGATCAGCGTGATCTGCCGTGACCCGGCCGGTTTCAAGGGCCCGGCACTGTTGCAGAACATTCTGGAAAGCGGTCTGCGTTTCGGCGAGATGGACATTTTCCACCGTCACGAAAGCATGGCCGGTAACGGCGAAGTCCTGTTCTCCATGGCCAATGCGGTCAAACCGGGCGTCTTCGATCTGGATGACATCGATCATTTCAGCACCCCGGCAGTGAGCTTCTTCCTCGGCCTGCCAGGCCCGCGTCATCCGAAGCAAGCCTTCGACGTGATGGTGGCTGCGGCACGCAAACTGTCCCAGGAGCTGAACGGCGAACTGAAAGACGACCAGCGCAGCGTGTTGACCGCCCAAACGATTGAGCACTACCGTCAGCGCATCGTTGAATTCGAGCGTCGCGCATTGACCCAGAAGCGTTAAAGTCAAAAGATCGCAGCCTCGTTTCACTCGACAGCTCCTACAGGGTTCGCGATTTACTGTAGGAGCTGTCGAGTGAAACGAGGCTGCGATCTCTTGAGCTTGATGAGATGAGATAGGAGCAGCCTCGGCTGCTCTTTTGCTTTATGAGAGAACACCCATGACCGCCGCCAAAAACCGCATTCTAGAGCTGCGCGCCGAGCTCGATCAGCACAACTATCGCTACCACGTGCTGGACGAACCCAGCATTCCGGACGCCGAATACGATCGCTTGTTCCATGAGCTCAAGGCCCTCGAAGCGGCCCATCCCGAATTGATCACCAGCGACTCGCCGACCCAGCGTGTCGGCAGCGCGGCGTTGTCGGCGTTCACTCAGGTGCGTCATGAAGTGCCGATGCTCAGCCTGGGCAACGCCTTCGAAGAAACCGACATGCGCGAATTCGATCGCCGGGTGACGGAAGGGCTGGACCTGCCGGTCGGCGACTTGTTCGGCGGTGGCGCGGCGGTGGAGTACAGCTGCGAACCCAAGCTCGATGGCCTGGCGGTCAGTCTGCTGTATCAGGACGGTGTGCTGGTGCGCGGCGCCACCCGCGGCGACGGCACCACCGGTGAAGACATCAGCGTCAACGTGCGCACCGTGCGCAATATCCCGCTCAAGCTGCATGGCGCCGGCTGGCCGGCGACCCTGGAAGTGCGCGGCGAAGTCTTCATGTCCAAGGCCGGTTTCGAGCGACTCAACGCCACGCAACTGGAAGTCGGCGGCAAGACCTTCGCCAACCCGCGTAACGCGGCGGCGGGCAGTTTGCGCCAGCTGGATTCGAAGATCACCGCCAACCGTCCGCTGGAATTCTGCTGCTACGGCATCGGCCAGATTTCGGCCGATATTGCCGACACGCACATTGGCAATCTGCAGCAACTCAAAGCCTGGGGGATGCCGATCAGTCATGAGCTGAAATTGGCGCATGGCATTGAAGAATGCCTGGATTACTACCGCGACATCGGTGAGCGCCGCAATGCGCTCCAGTATGAAATCGACGGCGTGGTGTTCAAGGTCAACAGCATTGCTTCCCAGCGTGAACTGGGTTTCCGCGCTCGCGAACCGCGCTGGGCGATTGCCCACAAATTCCCGGCCATGGAAGAGCTCACCGAACTGCTTGATGTGGAATTCCAGGTGGGTCGCACCGGTGCCGTGACGCCGGTGGCGCGCTTGAAACCGGTCAGGGTCGCGGGCGTCACCGTGGCCAATGCGACTTTGCATAACATGGATGAAGTTGCGCGGTTGGGCCTGATGATCGGCGATACGGTGATCATCCGTCGCGCCGGTGATGTGATTCCGCAAGTGGTGCAAGTGGTCACCGAACGCCGCCCAGAGAATGCCCGGCCGGTGCAGATTCCCGAGCAGTGCCCGGTCTGCGGTTCCCATGTCGAGCGCACGCAACTGGTCAAGCGCAGCAAGGGTCGCGAAACCATCAGCGAAGGTGCGGTGTATCGCTGCGTCGGGCGTCTGGCCTGCGGTGCGCAACTCAAGCAAGCGATCATTCACTTTGTCTCGCGCCGCGCCATGGACATTGAAGGGCTGGGCGAGAAGAGCGTCGAGCAACTGGTGGACGAAGGCTTGGTGAGTTCGCCGGCTGACCTCTATGCCCTGACGTTCGAGCAGATCGTCGACCTGGAAGGCTTTGCCGAGCTGTCGAGCAAGAACCTGCTCGGTGCTATCGAAGACAGCAAGCAGCCGAGTCTGGCGCGATTTATCTACGCCTTGGGCATTC
The DNA here is from genome assembly GCF_032424305.1 of Pseudomonas sp. JV414. NCBI lineage: Bacteria > Pseudomonadati > Pseudomonadota > Gammaproteobacteria > Pseudomonadales > Pseudomonadaceae > Pseudomonas > Pseudomonas sp. JV414. The sequence continues at coordinate 295,442 of NZ_VYKC01000022.1, forward strand.
CCGATGTCGGCGAAGAGACGGCCAAGGTCCTCGCGCGCTCTCTCGGCTCGCTGGAGCGGGTTCAGCAGGCGTTGCCGCAAGTACTCACGTACTTGCCGGATGTCGGGCTGGAAGTGGCTCACGAGATTCACAGCTTCTTTGAAGACGCGCATAACCGGCAGGTGATCAAGGATCTGCTCAAGCACGGCCTGCAGATTCAGGATCAGGGCGAGCTGGGTGCCGAATTTGCCGCCAGTACCACGTTGGGCGGTTTCCTCGACAAATTGCACATTCCTTCGGTCGGGCCGGGCGGGGCGCAGAAGCTTGCCGACAAGTTCGGCTCGCTCGAAGCGGTTATGAGTGCTGATTGGCTGGGCATGCGTCAGGCGCTGCCGGAGAAACAGGCGACTTCGGTTCGCGAGTTCTTTGCGGGCACGGAAAATCGTCAGGTCGCCGAGGCGGCTGAAAAGCAGCTGCGTGATTTCGGCATGCATTGGCAGAGCGAGAAAAAGGTTGTCGAAGGGTTGCCGCTGGCCGGGCAGACCTGGGTGCTGACCGGTTCGCTGGAGCTGATGAGTCGCGATGTGGCCAAGGACAAGCTTGAAAGCCTCGGCGCCAAGGTGGCCGGTTCCGTGTCGGCCAAGACCCATTGCGTGGTCGCCGGCCCGGGTGCGGGATCGAAGCTGGCCAAGGCCAATGAGCTGGGGTTGAAGGTGCTGGATGAAGAGGCGTTTGTGGCGCGTCTGAAGGAATACAACATCTCGATCTAACAGAGACCTGTGGCGAGGGGGCTTGCCCCCGTTCGGCGGCGAAGCCGTCGCAAGACCTGCTTGCACGGTATGCCTGAAAAATGCGGTTGGCGGTTTTGGGGCCGCTGCGCAGCTCAACGGGGGCAAGCCCTCTCGCCACAAAAGCTCGGCCCCACACAGGTGTGTTCATTTGTGGGAACGATCACGGTACAAGAATGATCTAGTCTTCGCAGGCCCCAGGGAGAGATCGCCATGTACCGCTTCTTCGAACAGCTCAGTTCACGCATCGCCGCGCCCTTCATGGGTGAGCGTTCGCGCAACAGCAAGGTCTGGCATTGCCGCTGCGGGCAGTCGCTGTTCTTTCGCAACAGTCAGTGCCTGGCCTGTTCGGCAGCGCTGGGCTATCAGTCCCAGCAGAGTCGCTTGTCTTCGCTGCAAGCCGGCCCGCAAGTGGATACCTGGTTGCTCGACGCCGATCCTGACGCAGGGGTGTTCCGCCGCTGCGCCAATCTCGACTCTCCGGCCGCATGCAACTGGCTGCTGGCGGCCAATGATCACGATGCGTTATGCATTGCCTGTAGCCTGAATCGCACCATCCCCGACCTGTCGATCCCCGAGAACCACGAGCGCTGGCGCAAAGTGGAAATCGCCAAGCGTCGTCTGGTAGCGCAGTTGATCAGCCTGGGCTTGTCAGTCATTCCGAAATCCATGGACGAAGACATTGGTCTGGCCTTCGACTTCATCGGTATCGACCTCGAAGGCAAACCGCCGACCACCGGGCATGCCAACGGTCTGATCACCCTCGATATAAAGGAAGCCGACGACGCCCATCGCGAGCAGGTGCGCGTGCAGATGCACGAACCTTATCGCACGCTGCTCGGGCACTTTCGTCACGAGGTAGGGCATTACTACTGGGACCGCTTGGTCGCCAACAGTCATTGGCTGGAACCGTTTCGCGATCTGTTCGGTGACGAGCAAGCAAGCTACGCCGAGGCCCTTGAACGGCATTATCAGCAAGGCGCGCCGCTGGACTGGCAGCAACATTACGTCAGCGCCTACGCGACCATGCACCCTTGGGAAGACTGGGCCGAAACCTGGGCTCACTACCTGCACATGATGGATGCAGTGGACACCGCCCTGGGGTTTGGCATGAGTGCCCGGGAAATGGATTTCGATTACCAGCCGTTTCCGCCGAGCACACTATTCGACCCGCAGCACCCCGGCGGCCCGGCGTTCCTGTCGTTCGTCAATGCGTGGATCGAACTGGCCGGCATGCTCAACGAGTTGTCACGCAGCATGGGCCAGCCGGATTTCTATCCGTTCGTCCTGCCGCCGACGGTGATTACCAAGCTGCACTTCATTCACCTGGTGATCCAGCAAGAGGGTGGCAGGGCGGATGAGGTGTTGGCGCAATAGGATCAAAAGATCACAGCCTGCGGCAGCTCCTACAGGTGTACGCCGACCCAATGTAGGAGCTGCCGCAGGCTGCGATCTTTTCAGGATCACCGCAGGTCCTTGAAGCGGCTCATATTTTTTAATCCGCACGAACGGTTGTAACTTCGTCTCAGATAGGTACAATGGCGCGGCTCGCCGTCAGGTGAGCGTCGTTATGGTGACCCCATCGGTCCCCCCGCAACGATTACCCGTGAACCTGGTCAGACCCGGAAGGGAGCAGCCACAGCGGGAACATTGTGTGCCGGGGTGTGGCTGGTGGGGTTGCCTCCATAACGCAACACGAACCCTCTTTCGTGTTTTCTATTTAAAAATACTGTTTTGTTCTGCCATGGAGCTCATCCAGGGCGGTGTTTCGTCGTTTCCGAATTAAAGAACGGGATATAAAAAGGAGGCTGATCTGTCGCATTCGACAGGTCGGCCTCCTTTTTTCATTTACTGGCACTAAGGCTTGGACAAGGCCTGGTCAACCGCTGCGATCAGCTTTCCCAGATCCTTCGGGGTGGCTTTGTGTATGACGCTGAACAGGTATGCCCGCTGTTCATCTTCGTCTTCCAGATCTGCGAAAAAGGCTTTCAGCTTCACGCCCAGCACGTCGGCAAGCAAGAACAATGCTTCCACGCTGGGGGTATAGGTGCCGGTTTCGAAGCGACTGATGGTTTTGGGGTCAAAACCGGTTTTTTCGCCGAGTTCAGCCTGAGTAAGCCCTGCGACCTTACGGTAGCGTCGGATGGCCGGACCCAAACTTGAAATTTGCATCGCTCAATTCCCATTTAGAATCAAGAACTTAACGATAGATTTTTGCATTAGGCAACTGCATGATCCATCACCTTGCTTTGCAAAATGTGATGCATTTCGTAGAATCGCCGCTTCGAAGGGTTTTGGGTGATCTGCTTTCTGAAGTTTAGGCGATATGAAACAGCCAGCATTGCGTTCCCTGTCGGGTATGCGCAGAGGCCGCTGGCGGTCTGAAGCCTGGCGAAATATTACCAGAGTCGGAGTCGTTACTTTGCCCTGGATCTTCGGCGGTCCGGGGGCCATCAAATGCTGTTCATGGAGTGATAACGTGTCTCTGCGCAGTACGTCTCAAAACATCTCTTCCGGGCATCCTGCGCTGGTCGAGCGGTACCACCGCTAGCGACAGTGAGCCTGACTCATGGATGAGAAATACCGCAGGGCCGTGGATGCCGCCGCGATTTTTTCCGAGACCGATCTGAACGGCCGGATTACCTATGTCAACGATCAATTCTGCGCCGTGTCCGGCTACAGTCGTGAGGAACTGCTGGGGCAGAACCATCGCCTGCTGAATTCCGGCCTGCATTGCGCCGATTTCTTCGCCGCCATGTGGCGCACCATCGCCTTGGGCAATATCTGGAAGGGCGAGATCTGTAATCGCGCCAAGGATGGCAGCCTGTATTGGGTCGACAGCACCATGGTGCCGGTGCTTGACGACGCCACGGGGCGCATTGATCGATACCTGTCGATTCGTTTCGATATCAGCGAAAAACGCCAACTCCTGCAATCCTTGCAATGGCGGGTCGGGCATGACGTGCTGACCGGACTGCCCAATCGCGCGTTCCTGTCGGATTTGCTGGATCAGGCGCTGGAATTCTCCCGGCATGAAAATATTCCGTTGGCGGTATGCATGCTTGACCTCGACGGGTTCAAGGCGGTCAACGACGGTTATGGTCACGCCAGTGGCGATATGTTGCTGGTGGAGGTGGCCAAGCGTTTGCGCGACATTGTGCGCGGCGAAGACGTGGTGGCGAGACTGGCCGGTGACGAGTTCGTGCTGGTGTTGCGTTATGTGCGTGATCTGCCGGAATTGCGCGCGGCGCTGAATCGTGTGTTGGGGGCGATATCGGCGCCTTACACACTGCACGGCAAAGATATCAATGTGTTTGCCAGTATCGGCGTCACCCTGTTTCCCCACGACAACGAAGATGCCGAAACCCTGCTGCGTCATGCCGATCAGGCGATGTACGTGGCCAAGCAGAGCGGGCGAAACCGCTTTCATCTATTCGATGTCTCTCGGGATCAGGAGGTCAAGGCCACTCACCAGACCGTCGAGCGGGTGCGTCAGGCGCTGCTCGCCGGTGAGTTACGTTTGCATTTTCAGCCCAAAGTGAACATGCGCCGTGGCGTGGTCGTTGGTTTCGAGGCGTTGTTGCGTTGGGAGCACCCGCAAAACGGCATGGTGCCACCCCGGGAGTTTTTGCCACTGGTAGAGGACACCGACCTGATCATCGATATCGGTGAATGGGTAATGGACCAGGTTCTTTCGCAGTTGCACCGTTGGCAGCAAGCGGGGCAGGGCTGGCCGGTCAGTATCAATATCGCGGCGCGACATTTTCAGCGCGCCGATTTCGTCGACCGGCTCAGGCAGGTACTCGCTCGGCATGCCCAGGTCGCCCCGCAAATGCTCGATCTGGAAATCGTCGAGTCGGTGGCGATCGAGAATATCCAGCATGTCAGTGCCTGTTTGCAGGCCTGTCAGGCGTTGGGGGTGCAGTTTTCGCTGGGTGACTTCGGCACGGGTTACTCGTCCCTGAGTTACCTCAAGCGTTTACGCACCCAAACCATCAAGATCGATAAGTCGTTCGTGCGCGACATTCTGAATGATCGTGATGACCTGGCCCTGACCACGGCGGTGATTGGCCTGGCCCGTGCGTTCGGCCGGCAGGTGATTGCCGAGGGGCTGGAAAGCGTTGAGCATGGTGAATTGCTGTTGCGGCTGGGATGCGAAGTCGCTCAAGGCTATTTCATCGCTCGCCCGATGCCGCCCGGTGAGGTGCCGGGCTGGGTGGCGGGGTTTGTCGCCCCATCGCAATGGCAGACGCTCGGCCAGATTGCCTGAGCCATCATGCAGTTGCTACTGGTTGGCAGCAGGGTTACCGGTATAGAGCCGGATGATGTCATCGATCTCCCCGGACATTTTCATTTGCAACAACGTGTCCAGAATGCGTTGCACAGGCACCTTGGGGTCGTTGCGCACGTAGCAACTGACGGCTTGTTCATGCACCAGCGCTACGCTTTTCAGCTGCTGATCGGGCAGCAGGCGCTGATTGAACCAGTCCAGGGTCCATTGGTTGCTCACCGCGTAGCGGTAGCGTCCGGCCAGCAGTTTTTCCAGCACTTGTTCCTGATTGCGCGCGTCATCGCGGTGCAGCCGGTCGGCGTCGAACAGCGGTTGCAAGGTCGGGTAGTTATAGCCACGCACGGTGCCGATTGACTGTTGCAGCAGGTCTGCCGGATTGATCGAAGGTGAGCCTCGCCGACCAATCAGCAAGTCGCGCTGAACCAGCAGCGGAACGCTCCAGATATAGTCGCCAGACTGATTCGGCAGCCAGGATTTTGAGATATAACAACGCACATCGACTTCGCCGTGCTCCATGGCGTTCTGCACCCGTGCCCGAGGCAAAATGTGAAACTCAGCCGGCACGCCGACCTGAGTCGCCAGGCTGATCATCATGTCGTGCAAGATGCCCTGGGTCGGCCGGCCGCGCTCCATCTGCACCATGGGCATGGCCCAGCTGTCGGACACGACAAAGCGCAACGGCACCTCGGCGGCCGCGACGCTCACGCTGACCAACAGCAGTGCCCCCAAGGCAAAACGCATAAACGCTCCGGTACGGCTCAAACCTGAGCCAATAAAAGCCCTTAAAGTGCAGCTTAGCCAGAATAGACGAGCGCGCCGGATGCAATTTTGGCCTTGCTCCGCTAGCATTAGCCGCTTCTGTTCCTTCGTTGCGACGGTTTTCGATGAGTTATCAGGTTCTTGCACGTAAATGGCGTCCGCGCTCGTTCGGCGAAATGGTCGGCCAGACCCATGTGCTCAAGGCTCTGATCAATGCCTTGGACAGCCAGCGGCTGCACCACGCGTACCTTTTTACCGGCACCCGCGGGGTCGGCAAGACCACCATCGCGCGGATCATCGCCAAATGCCTGAACTGTGAAACAGGTATCACTTCGACCCCCTGTGGCGAGTGCTCGGTGTGCCGCGAAATCGATGAAGGCCGCTTCGTCGACCTGATCGAGATCGACGCCGCCAGCCGGACCAAGGTCGAAGACACCCGCGAACTGCTCGACAACGTGCAGTACGCGCCGAGCCGCGGGCGCTTCAAGGTCTACCTGATCGACGAAGTGCACATGCTCTCCAGCCATTCCTTTAATGCGCTGTTGAAAACCCTCGAAGAGCCGCCGCCCTACGTCAAGTTCATCCTGGCGACCACCGATCCGCAGAAACTTCCTGCAACGATTCTTTCGCGTTGCCTGCAGTTCTCCCTGAAGAACATGACCCCGGAACGGGTGGTCGAGCATTTGACCCACGTGCTGAGCGTCGAGAACGTACCGTTCGAAGACGACGCGCTGTGGCTGCTGGGCCGCGCCGCCGACGGTTCGATGCGCGACGCCATGAGCCTGACCGATCAGGCCATTGCTTTCGGTGAAGGCAAGGTTCTGGCCGCTGATGTGCGGGCCATGCTCGGTACTCTCGATCACGGCCAGGTCTACGACGTTTTGCATTCGCTGATCGAAGGCGATGCCAAGGCGTTGCTCGAAGCGGTGCGCCATCTGGCCGAACAAGGCCCGGACTGGAACGGCGTGCTCTCGGAAATTCTCAATGTGCTGCACCGTGTCGCCATCGCCCAGGCCCTGCCTGAAGGCGTCGACAACGGCCATGGCGACCGTGATCGCGTATTGGCTCTGGCCCAGGCATTGCCGGCCGAAGACGTGCAGTTCTATTACCAGATGGGCCTGATCGGTCGCCGGGACTTGCCGCTGGCGCCGGACCCGCGCGGCGGCTTCGAAATGGTCCTGCTGCGAATGCTCGCATTCCGGCCGGCAGACACTGAGGACGCCCCGAGGCAACCGCTAAAGCCAGTGGGGATCAGCCAGGCCACAGTTGATTCCGCAAATTCAGTGGCTGCCGCGCCGATCGTTGCGCCGGTAGTTGCTACGGCCGTTACACCGGCTCTGATTGCGCCAGTGGTGGCTCCGGCCCCTGTCCCGGTGGCTGCGCCTGAGCCGGTCGCTTCCGTGCCTGTGCCCGTTGTCGCGCCTGAGCCCGAGCCTGTTGTCGAGCCCGTAGCGGTCGAAGAAGTCGTTGATCTGCCGTGGAACGACCCGGTAGAGCCCGAAGTTGTCCAGCAGCCCGCCGTCGAGCCGGTGCTGGAAACGGCTGGCGAACAACCCGAATTGCCACCGATGCCCATGCCGACGCCGGACAGCGTAGTGCCGGACGCGCCGGAATGGGCCGCTGCGCCGATCCCGGAACCGTCCATGGCCGAAGTCGATGCCGCCACGCCAGGCATGGATCAGGACGACGAGCCGCCGCTGGACGAGGACTACATCGAGCCGGACATGGATTCGGCTTATAGCTATCTCGACGAACTGGCCAGTGAGCACACCGCCGAACCTGCGCCGGAACCCGAGCCTGAACCGGCCGCGATGCCGGCCACCGGCCTGGCCCTGCAATGGCTGGAGTTGTTCCCGAAACTGCCGGTGTCCGGCATGACCGCCAGCATCGGCGCCAACTGCACGCTGATCGCCGTCGATGGCGACAATTGGTTGTTGCACCTGGACCCGGCCCACAGCGCCTTGTTCAACGCGACACAACAACGTCGCCTCAACGATGCACTGAACCAGTTCCACGGGCGCACGCTGACCCTGAGCATGGAGCTGATCAAGCCCGAGCAGGAAACCCCGGCTCAGGCCTCATCCCGCCGTCGTGCCAACCGTCAGCGCGAGGCCGAGGAATCGATCCACGGCGATCCGTTCATCCAGCAAATGATGCAGCAGTTCGGGGCGGTGGTCCGTCACGATACTATTGAACCTGTCGAGGCCCTGGTCAGTCAGGACTAATAACTGAAGGCGCTTGGCCGCATTCGCCGGGCGCTGTTTTTATCCAAGTACTTTTGAGGTGATTCCCATGATGAAAGGTGGCATGGCCGGCCTGATGAAGCAGGCGCAGCAGATGCAGGAAAAAATGGCCAAGATGCAGGAAGAACTGGCCAACGCCGAAGTCACCGGTAAAGCCGGCGGCGACATGGTCACCGTGGTGATGACCGGTCGTCACGACGTCAAGCGCGTGACCATCGACCCAAGCCTGGTCGAAGGCCTGAGCGAAGACGACAAGGAAATGCTGGAGGCGGTATTCGCCGCGGCCGTTAACGACGCCGTGCGCAAGATCGAAGCCAACAGCCAGGACAAAATGTCCGGCGTGACCGCTGGCATGCAATTGCCTCCGGGTATGAAACTGCCATTCTGATTCGCCAACGCGCGTCGGATGGGTTACAAAAAAATGCCAGGCATCGCGCCTGGCATTTTTGTTTCTGTCTGTTGGAAGTGTGGTGCCTGTGAGGCAGCCTTCGCGGGCAAGCCCGCTCCCACAGGGATCACCTGAATCCTGTGGGAGCGTGGCTTGCCCGCGATGAAGTCACCTCGGTACAACTGACGAAACTTCGAACCGGACACCACCACAAAGGTCTGCTCCCTATACGGCCGGATTCATCGATTAAGGACACGCTGCTATTTGACGCTAAACAGAGGCGCGGGTATAAACCGCGTCTCGTTGTTATGTCGGACTTTTCCCCATGAGCTTCAGCCCTTTGATTCGCCAACTGATCGATGCCCTGCGAATTTTGCCGGGTGTGGGTCAGAAAACTGCCCAGCGCATGGCGTTGCAACTGCTTGAGCGTGATCGCAGCGGTGGTTCGCGACTGGCCCAGGCGCTGAGCCAGGCCATGGAAGGAGTGGGCCACTGCCGCTTGTGCCGTACGCTGACTGAAGACGATCTGTGCCCGCAATGCGCCGATCCACGCCGCGACGACACCTTGCTGTGTGTGGTGGAAGGTCCGATGGATGTTTACGCGGTGGAGCAGACCGGTTTCCGCGGTCGCTACTTCGTACTCAAAGGCCACCTGTCGCCGCTCGACGGGCTAGGGCCGGACGCCATCGGTATTCCACAACTGCTGGCGCGGATCGAAGAGGCGGGCACGTTTGCCGAAGTCATCCTCGCCACCAACCCGACGGTAGAAGGCGAGGCCACCGCGCATTACATTGCCCAGTTGCTCAGCAACAAAGGCCTGATCGCCTCGCGCATCGCCCATGGCGTGCCGTTGGGTGGCGAGCTGGAACTGGTGGACGGCGGGACGTTGGCGCATTCGTTTGCCGGACGTAAGCCGATTACCTTGTAGTGTCTGAAGGCCTCTTCGCGGGCAAGCCTCGCTCCTACAGGAATTGGTGGTGTGTCCACAATATATGGCACAACACAAAACCTGTAGGAGCGAGGCTTGCCCGCGAAGAAAGCACCTCGGTCCATCTGATTCACACAACTCTATTGAAAACCAAGCAAGCGCTCGGTTAACTTCGCTGAACCTTCAATGGAGTTCGCCGATGCCTGCCTTTCAGGAATACTTCGACCCCAGCCACCAATTGGTCCGTGACAGCGTCAGACGTTTCGTCGAGCGCGAGATTCTTCCGGACATCGACCAGTGGGAAGAAGCCGAAAGCTTCCCCCGTGAGCTCTACCTCAAGGCCGGCGCGGCGGGGATTTTGGGCATTGGTTATCCCGAAGCCTTGGGCGGCAGCCACGAAGGTGATGTGTTCGCCAAGATCGCCGCCAGTGAAGAGCTGATGCGCTGCGGTTCCGGTGGTCTGGTCGCGGGGTTGGGCTCGCTGGACATTGGTCTGCCGCCGATCCTCAAGTGGGCCAGGCCCGAAGTCCGCGATCGCGTTGTGCCTCAGGTGCTGGCGGGCGAGAAGATCAGCGCCCTGGCCGTCACCGAGCCCAGCGGCGGCTCCGATGTGGCCAACCTGCAAACCCGCGCTGTACGTGACGGCGACTTTTACCGGGTCAGCGGCAGCAAAACCTTCATTACCAGCGGCGTTCGCGCGGATTTCTACACCGTCGCGGTGCGCACCGGCGAGCCTGGGTTTGGCGGCATCAGCTTGCTGCTGATCGAGAAGGGCACACCCGGTTTCACCGTCGGTCGCCAGTTGAAGAAAATGGGCTGGTGGGCGTCGGACACCGCCGAATTGTTTTTTGATGATTGCCGGGTGCCGGTGGGCCATCTGATCGGGGCCGAGAACATGGGCTTCGCCTGCATCATGGGCAACTTCCAGAGCGAGCGTCTGGCCCTGGCCCTGATGGCCAACATGACCGCGCAGTTGGCGCTGGAGGAGAGCCTGAAATGGGCTCGTCAGCGTGAAGCCTTCGGCAAACCCATCGGCAAGTTCCAGGTGCTCAAGCACCGACTCGCGGAAATGGCCACGGCGCTGGAGGTGTCACGGGAATTCACCTACCGTCAGGCAGCGAAAATGGCAGCCGGGCAGAGCGTGATCAAGGAGATTTCCATGGCCAAGAATTTTGCCACTGACACGGCTGATCGCATTACGACCGATGCGGTGCAGATTCTGGGCGGTCTGGGTTACATGCGTGACAGTCTGGTGGAGCGGCTGTACCGGGATAACCGGATTCTGTCGATCGGCGGGGGGACGCGGGAAGTGATGAACGAGATCATCAGTAAGCAGATGGGGCTTTGAGTTTTTGCGGTGTTGCGGCTGACGCTTTCGCGAGCAAGCCCGCTCCCACAGGGGATTTTCTGTGTACACAAGTTTTGTGCACGACAGAGAGTAACTGTGGGAGCGGGCTTGCCCGCGATGGCGTCAGTACAGACGCTGCTTATTTATCGGTAAGGGCAAACTGCGTCAGGCAAAACGTAGGAATCCCCATGTCTTCCAGCCGCTGCGAACCACCCAGCTCCGGCAAGTCAATGATCGCCGCCGCTTCATGCACCCGCGCGCCCATGCGCCGAATCAGGTTCGCCGCCGCGATCAGCGTGCCGCCAGTGGCGATCAGGTCATCGAACATCACCACCGCATCACCCTCACACAGGCTGTCGGCATGGACTTCGAGAAAGGCTTCGCCGTACTCGGTCTGATAACCCTCGGCCAGCACGTCGGCCGGCAGTTTGCCCTGTTTGCGGAACAGCACCAGCGGTTTGTTCAGCTGATAGGCCAGGATCGATCCGATCAGAAAGCCACGGGCATCCATGGCACCGATGTGGGTGAAGTCGGCTTCGACGTAACGATGGGCAAAGCTGTCCATCACCAGGCGCAGGGCCGTGGGTGACTGGAACAACGGAGTGATGTCGCGAAAGATCACGCCCGGCTTGGGGAAGTCGATCACGGGGCGGATCAGGGATTTGATGTCGAAGGAGTCGAAGACCATCGTCGAAGTGTCCTGGCGGGCTGCAAACGTCGCAGTATAGCGGCGGCTGAACCGTTTCGCTCAGCCGCAATCGTTGCTATCAGCCTTCGAGCGAACCGCCGGCCAGGGCGCAGAGCTGGATCGGATCGAGGATGTGGATTTCCTTGCCCTCGGCCGCAATCAGTTCGTTTTGCTGGAAGCGGGTGAATACCCGGGACACGGTTTCCACCGCCAGGCCGAGGTAATTGCCGATTTCGTTGCGCGACATGCTCAACCGGAACTGGTTGGCCGAGAAGCCCCGGGCGCGGAAACGTGCCGACAGGTTGACCAGGAAAGTGGCGATGCGCTCGTCGGCGGTTTTCTTCGACAGCAGCAACATCATTTGCTGATCGTCGCGAATCTCGCGGCTCATCACCCGCATCAACTGACGGCGCAGTTGTGGCAGTTGCAGGGCCAGTTCGTCGAGGCGATCGAAAGGGATTTCGCACACCGAGGTGGTTTCCAGGGCTTGCGCCGAGACCGGGTGCTTTTCAGTGTCCATGCCCGACAGGCCGACCAGTTCACTCGGCAAATGGAAGCCAGTGATCTGCTCTTCACCGCCATCGCTCAGGCTGAAAGTCTTCAGGGCGCCGGAGCGTACTGCATAAACGGAATCGAACGTGTCGCCCTGGCGAAACAGGAACTCGCCTTTTTTCAGCGGGCGACCACGTTTGACGATATCGTCCAGCGCTTCCATGTCTTCCAGATTCAGAGAAAGTGGCAGGCAGAGCGGAGCCAGGCTGCAATCCTTGCAATGGGCCTGACTATGAGCGCGCAGCTTTACTGGCTCGGACATTTTCTTTGATCCTTGTGGGAAAACACACATAAGCTGTAAGGGTAACCCACAGGAGGACATTCAGGCACGCGGCGATTTTGTCGCAGGGTCGTAAAATCAGCGTTTCGCAGACCGGCCAGTGAGCTGATGGCTAGATAACCCGTGAAAACCGCTGGCGATTTTGCTGTTCCAGGTACGCGTCGAACACCATGCACACCGAACGCACCAGCAATCGTCCGGCGGGCAGTACGGTAATCCGTTCGTTATCAAGTTCGATCAGTCCGTCGTCGGCCATTTCCTGCAACTGTGGCCAGAGTTCGCCGAAGTAACCCTGAAAGTCGATGTTGAAGGCTTGTTCGATCTGGGCGAATTCCAGGCCGAAAGTGCAGATCAGTTGTTGGATGACCGCACGTCGCAGGCGGTCATCGGCGTTGCACAGCAGACCACGGCTGGTGGCCAGCTGTGCGCTGGCCAACGCATTCTGGTACTGGTTCAGATCACTGCTGTTCTGGCAGTACAAATCGCCGATCTGGCTGATGGCCGATACCCCCAGGCCGATCAAATCGCAATGACCGTGGGTGGTATAGCCCTGGAAGTTACGTTGCAGGGTCGATTCTTCCTGAGCAATCGCCAATTCATCATCGGGCAGGGCGAAATGGTCCATCCCGATGTAGCGGTAACCGGCGGCCGTCAGTTGTTCGATGGTGCGCTGGAGCATTTCCAGCTTCTGTGTCGGCGCCGGTAGATCATTGCCGTTGATCCGCCGTTGCGGCATGAAGCGTTCCGGCAGATGGGCGTAGTTGAACACCGAGAGCCGATCCGGTTGCAGGCTGATGACTTCGTCGACGGTGCGGGCGAAGCTTTCGGGTGTCTGTTTCGGCAGGCCGTAGATCAGATCGATGTTGATCGAGCGAAATTGCAGGGTTCGGGCAGCGTCGATCACCGCACGGGTTTCTTCCAGGCTTTGCAAGCGATTGACCGCCCGTTGTACCGCCGGGTCGAGGTCTTGAACGCCTATGCTGACTCGGTTGAAGCCCAGTTCCCGGAGCAGGCCCATGGTCGACCAATCAGCTTCGCGAGGATCGATCTCAATGCCGTAGTCGCCGGAATCGTCGTCCAGCAAATTGAAATGCTTGCGCAGCTTCGCCATCAACTGGCGCAGTTCGTCGTGGCTGAGAAAGGTCGGTGTGCCGCCGCCGAAATGCAGTTGCTCGACTTTTTGCGAGGGGTCGAGGTGGCAGGCAATCAGCTGGATTTCCTGTTCCAGGCGCTGCAAATAGGGCAGGGCGCGGCCACGGTCCTTGGTGATGACTTTGTTGCAGGCGCAGTAGTAGCAAATGTTCGCGCAGAACGGCACATGCACATACAGCGACAGCGGCCGCAGGGCCTTGCGGCTGTCGCGAAGGGCATGAAACAGGTCGAAGGTGCCGACCTGGCTGTCGAATTGCACGGCGGTCGGGTACGAGGTATAGCGCGGTCCCGCCAAGTCATAACGGCGGATCAGATCTGTGTCCCAACGAATGGCGTCGAGCATGCGGGCATTCCCCCGGATAGGCTGGCAGTGTCGGCGAGTCTAGGGGGGGCGGCGTTGGGGCATCTTGATTTGCATCAAGGGTCGGGATTTGTGGTGTCAGTGAGGGCCTCTTCGCGGGCAAGCCTCGCTCCTACAAGGGATCGCGAACTCCTGTAGGAGCGAGTCTTGCCCGCGATGGGGCCACTGCCGATCTAATGCCCCATGAGCCAATGTTGATGCGGCCCCGGTAAGGTCCAGATGCCGAACACCATCACCAGCAAGCCACCGGTCATGCGGACGCTGCGTTTGCGCAACAACGCCGTGACACGCTCGGCAGCCAGCCCTGTGGCGAGCAGCACCGGCCAGGTACCCAGCCCGAATGCCAGCATCAGCAACGCACTGTCCAGTGCATTGCCCTGGCTCGCCGACCACAGCAATGTGCTGTAAACCAGCCCACATGGCAGCCAGCCCCACAGTGCGCCCAGTAGCAGGGCGCGGGGCAGGTTCGACACGGGCAATAGTGTGTTGGCCACCGGCTGGATATGCCGCCACAGGCCACGGCCGAGGCTTTCGATGCGGGTCAGGCCGCTCCACCAACCGGCCAGGTACAGACCCATGGCGATCAGCAGCAGTCCGGCGAGGATGCGCATGAACATCGCCGCCGGGCTATTGGCCACGGCCCAGCCGGCCAGGCCGATCAGAAGACCGGCGGCAGCGTAGCTGAGAATTCGCCCCAGGTTGTAGGCCAGCAATAGTCGAAAGCGTCGGCTGCGTTGTTCCTTGGGGATCGCCAGGGTCAACGCGCCCATCAAGCCGCCGCACATGCCCAGGCAATGCCCGCCACCGAGCAGGCCGAGGATCAGCGCAGACACCAACAGTGGCGCCAACTCAAGCATGGGGCGGCGCCTTGTCGTCCGGTTTGGCCGGATGGCCGCTGGCCTCGTCGACCGCTGCCTTGTGGTTCGGGTCCTGATCGTCGAACAGAATGCTGTGGGCCGGGCCGTCGAGGTCGTCGTACTGACCGCTGTCGACCGCCCAGAAGAAGATATAGATAGCGATGGCCACGATCAGCAGCGCGGCCGGGATCATCACGTAGAGAGCTGGCATCTGGACTCCATGCCCGCGCGGCTCAGGCCGGCAGCGGGCGGGTTTCTGGCGTGGTGCCGGCAGCCGGCGCGCTCGGCAGGCGAGTCAGGCGCAGGGCATTCAGCACCACGGTCAACGAACTGATCGACATGCCGACCGCGGCCCATACCGGAGTGATCCAGCCAAGGGCAGCGAACGGCAGCATGAGGCCATTGTACAGCGCTGCCCACAGCAAGTTCTCGATGATGACCCGACGGGTACGACGAGCCAGGCTGAAGGCTTGCACCAGCGCGTCGAGTCGGTTCGACAGCAGCACCGCGTCGGCACTGGTTTTCGCCAGATCGGTGGCCGACCCCATCGCCACGCTGATGTCGGCGGCGGCCAGCACCGGCACATCGTTGACCCCGTCACCGAGCATCAACACCTTGCGGCCTTCCTTGTGCAGCTGTTGCAGCACCTGCAGTTTATCGTCCGGACGCAAACCGCCACGGGCCTCGTCGATGCCCAATTCGGCAGCGACGCTGGCGACCATCGGCGAGCTGTCGCCGGACAGCAGCAACGTGCGCCAGCCGCGAGCCTTGCAGGCCGCCAGCAGGGCGGGTGCGTCGGCGCGTAAACGGTCATCGAGTACGAACCATGCCAGCGGCCCTTGGCTGTCGCCGAGCAACAGCCATTGGCCGGGTTCATCGAGCATTACTGGCGTCTGAGCGCCGCTGAGTTCGCAGACAAACCCTGGCTGGCCAATGCGCAGGCGTTGTGCGCCGACCAACCCCTCCAGACCCAGGCCCGGCGTGCTGTGAACTTCTTCGGCGGCCAGCGGTGCGCGGCCAAAGGCTCGGGCGATCGGGTGCTCGGAACGGTTTTCCAGGGCGGCGGCGAGGCTCAGGCATTGATCGCTGGTCAGGGCCCCAAGCGGCCGGATCGAACGCAAGGCCAGGCGACCTTCGGTGAGGGTGCCGGTCTTGTCGAAAATCACCGTGTCGATCTGGTTCAGGCCTTCCAGCACATGGCCGCGCGTCAACAACAGACCGAGCTTGTGCAGCGTGCCGGTGGCGGCGGTGAGGGCGGTTGGAGTGGCCAGTGACAAGGCGCATGGGCACGTGGCAACGAGCATCGCCAGGACAATCCAGAAGGCTCGCGAAGAGTCCAGTTCCCACCACAGCAGGCCAATGGCGGCCACCGCGATAAGTGACAACAGCAAAAACCATTGGGCGGCGCGGTCGGCGATTTCCGCCAGTCTTGGCTTTTCGGCCTGGGCGCGATCCAGCAGGCGGACGATGGCCGACAGTCGCGTGTCCTGCCCCAGCGCCAGGACTTCCACGGTCAGCGCACCTTCGACGTTCAAGGTGCCGGCGGTGACGGCATCGCCCGGGGTCCGTGGTTGTGGCAAGTATTCGCCGGTGAGCAGGGATTCGTCGATGCTCGATTGACCGTCGAGGATCTTGCCGTCGGCCGGCAGAATCGAACCGGGATGTACCAGCACCTGATCGCCCAC
This sequence comes from Pseudomonas sp. JV414, assembly GCF_032424305.1. Taxonomy (NCBI): domain Bacteria; kingdom Pseudomonadati; phylum Pseudomonadota; class Gammaproteobacteria; order Pseudomonadales; family Pseudomonadaceae; genus Pseudomonas; species Pseudomonas sp. JV414. Next base: position 311,741 of record NZ_VYKC01000022.1, read on the forward strand.
GCGCAACTCGCTGAGCAGAATCCGCTCGCTCTGGCCATCGGCACCCAGCCGCAGGCAGGAAGCGGGCAACAGATTGACCAGCTGTGCGGTCGCGGCAGCGGTGCGTTCCCGGGCGCGACGTTCCAGATAACGCCCGGCCAGCAGGAATAGCGCAAACATCCCTACCGCATCGAAATACAGCTCGCCGACCCCGGTGATCGAGGTCCAGATCCCGGCGATATAGGCACTGCCGATCGCCAGCGACACCGAAACGTCCATGGTCAGGTGACGGGTGCGCAAGTCGCGCATCGCGCCTTTGAAGAATGGTGCGCAGCTGTAGAACACGATCGGGGTGGTCAGAAACAGCGCGACCCAGCGCAGGATGGTGTGCAGTTCGGGGCTGAGGTCAATGTTGAATTCCGGCCAGGTGGCCATGGTTGCCATCATCGCCTGGAACCACAGCAGCCCGGCGACCCCGAGTTGGCGCAAGGCCAGGCGGTTTTCGCTGGCCAGTTGTTCACTGGCGCGGTCGGCCTGATAAGGGTGGGCGGCGTAACCGATGTGACGCAATTCGCTGAGCACCTGACTCAATGGTAATTGCGCGTCGGCCCAGCGCACGTGCAGGCGATGGTTGGACAGGTTCAAGCGTGCTTCGGCCACCGCTGGCAAGGCACGCAGGTGTTTCTCGATCAACCAGCCGCAGGCGGCGCAACTGATGCCTTCCATCAACAGGGTGGTTTCGGCGAGTTCGCCTTCGTGGCGGACAAAGGGTTGTTGCACATCGGCGCGGTCGTACAGCGCCAGTTCATCCACCAACTGCACTGGCAGCGCTTCGGGGTTGGCCGATGACTCGCTGCGATGCTGGTAATAGGTTTCCAGTCCGCCGGCCACGATGGCTTCGGCCACGGCCTGACAACCCGGGCAGCAGAACTCGCGGGTTTCACCGAGGACGGCAGCGGTGAAGCGGCTGCCGGCCGGGACGGGCAGGGCGCAGTGGTAGCAGGGGGTTGGACTGGTCATGGGGCGTGTTCCGATGATCGTTCCCACGCTCTGCGTGGGAATGCCTCCCCGGACGCTCCGCGTCCGCTTCGGCTGGGACGCGGAGCGTCCCTGGCTGCGTTCCCACGCAGAGCGTGGGAACGATCAGGGTAAGGCTTATTTTTTCAGGTCTTCCGCACCCTGCAATGGCTCATCACCCAGCAGCAGATCCTTGTCATGGCTGACCTGTTCTTCTTCGAACATGCGCCAGGTCTTGTCGTCCTGAACGCCCAGCAGTTCTACAAAGCGGCGACCGTCGACCTTGTCGTTCAACTGGCCAATGTAGCGGCCCTGTTCGGTTTCGCTGCGTGCCAGGGTGATCTTGCGATCCTTCTCCGGCTGAGTCGGCGAGATCAGGTTCAACTCAAGGGTTTTCGGCTGGCTGTTACCGCTCAGGCGCAGGTCGACTTCGCCGGTCACGTCGTCCAGATGAACGCTGGCGCGCAGCAACAGGGTCTGCGCCAGCAGCTCACGGTCGAGGGAGCGGTTGATGCCCTTGCCGGCCTCGTAATAGTTGTCGTTGACCAGGTTGTCCGGGTTGTTCACCGCGATGGTCACCATCGACAGGGTCAAGGTCACTGAGCAGGCCAGGATGGCGATGATGATCCACGGCCAAAGGTGCTTGTACCAGGGACTTGCGGCAGTTGCTGCGGGCATGATCACTTCTCTCAACGAATTTGTGGGCCGATGAATCGGCTCTTGGCTTCAACGTGGACGTTGGCGTCGTCAGCGTCCTTGAGGATGAATGTCACCTCGTTGGTGCTCGACGGCAGTTGTTCCGGTGCGCTGGACAGTTCGACCGGCTGACTGAAAATCTCCCCGGCGGCGACCTTGATCTCGCGCTTGCCTTGCAGCTTGAGGTCCGGCAGGCCTTTGGCTTCCAGCACATATGTGTGGTCGTGCTGGTCCTTGTTCATGATCTTCAGGCTGTAGACGTTTTCGATCCGGCCTTCGGCGTTCTCGCGGTACAACACCCGGTCTTTACTGACATCGAAGCCGACTAGCGAGCGCATGAAGAATGCAGTCACCAGCAACGCGATCATCGCCAATAGCACCGTGGCATAGCCAATCAGGCGTGGACGCAGTTTATTGGTTTTTTGCCCCGACAGGTTGTGCTCGGTGGTGTAGCTGATCAGGCCGCGCGGGTAATCCATCTTGTCCATGATGCTGTCGCAGGCGTCGATGCACGCCGCGCAGCCGATGCATTCGACTTGCAGGCCGTCGCGGATGTCGATACCGGTGGGGCAGACCTGGACGCACATGGTGCAGTCGATGCAGTCACCCAGGCCCTGCGCCTTGTAATCAATGCCTTTCTTGCGCGGCCCACGGCTTTCGCCACGACGCGGGTCGTAGGAGACGATCAGCGTGTCCTTGTCGAACATCACGCTCTGGAAGCGTGCGTACGGGCACATGTAAATACACACCTGCTCGCGCAACCAGCCGGCGTTGCCGTAGGTGGCCAGGGTGAAGAACCCGACCCAGAAATACGACCAGCCATCAGCCTGGCCGGTGAAGAACTCGATCACCAGTTCGCGAATCGGTGAGAAGTAACCGACGAAGGTCATGCCGGTCACGAAGCCGATCAGCAGCCACATTGTGTGCTTGCTGAACTTGCGCAGGAATTTGTTGGCACTCATCGGTGCCTTGTCGAGCTTGATGCGTTGGTTGCGATCGCCTTCGGTGACTTTTTCGCACCACATGAAAATCCAGGTCCAGACGCTTTGCGGGCAGGTGTAGCCGCACCAGACACGACCGGCGTACACGGTAATGAAGAACAGGCCGAAGGCACTGATAATCAAAATCCCTGAAAGCAGGATGAAATCCTGAGGCCAGAAGGTCGCGCCGAAAATGAAGAATTTACGTTCCGGCAGGTTCCACCAGACGGCCTGATGGCCGCCCCAGTTCAGCCACACCGTGCCGAAATACAACAGAAACAGCCCGGCACCGCCAATCATCCGCAGGTTGCGGAACAGGCCGGTGAAGGCGCGGGTGTAGATCTTTTCTCGAGAGGCGTAGAGGTCGACGCTGTTGTTCGCGTTCTTGGCAGGCGGAGTGACGTCGTGTACCGGAATCTGATTGCTCATCATTGCATCCCACGGCAGTGGAAAAATGCCCCGGTCAGTACGTGCCAACCGCGGTCAAAAAGAGGTGTTGCAGTGGCGCAATGATACGCCTGTAGCTCTAGCACAAGGGTGCGACCTTTGGTCGCGTTGGGGGAAATCAATTGATGGTGTAATGACTTGAATCAATTGACTTGTGAATTATGGACGGTTTTGCAGGGGCAGCGAACTCATTCGTCCCATGGATTGATCAGTGCCACACCGCTGGATTGAAAATCGCTGATGTTTCGGGTGACCACCGTAAGGCCATGAACCAGTGCAGTTGCTGCGATCAGGGCGTCGCTTTCATTGGCACGATCCGGAACATGCAAGCTGGCACAGCGCAGTGCCACGGCGGCATCGACCGGCAAGATTCTGGCATCGAAGGCCGGTATCACATGGCGCTTCAGCCAGGTGCGCAATACCTTTCCCTGAACGGGGTCACGACGCTCCATTCGAAGAACCCCTGTCTCCAGTTCCTTCAAAGTAATGGCCGAAATAAACAGGCGTGGTGCAATAACACTTTTGGCCCAGGCGACGACATTCGCGTCAGCCTGAGGTTTGCGCAGTTCAGAAATCACGTTGGTGTCGAGTAGAAACATCAGGACAGATCCACGGGTCGATGAGTGATGACGGCACGCTCGGTTTCAAATTCGATGTCTGCCGCTTCTGGCATCACCAACAGGTCGACGATGTTGGCGTTTATGCCGGTCAGTTTTTGGTACTCCTCAATGCTTAGCAGTACGTGAGCAGGCTTGCCACGGTCGGTGATGATAACCGGCCCATGACGGGTGGCTTTTTTGGCACTACTTGTGTCCTGGTTGAATTCACGACTGGAAATGGTGGTGATGGCCATCATGCGTAGGCTCCTGCAAAAGCATCGATGTAGGAACGTTACTACTTGACTGAGGGGCTCGCAACCTTGTTGGGGGACCGTCGGTCGCAGCGGTGCATCTGGCTATCTCCGATAGCGCACTAATGAGCTCGCGGGAAACATCAACTATTGATATTGAAGCGATAGACATTTGTTTTGATTTCTAAGTTGTCATAACTTGCTCGGGCAAGACGGTGTGTCTTGTATCTAACTTCAATAGAGATGGATTTTTATGCTTCTTGATAAGAAAGTCAATGCGCTATTAGGCGCTTTGTTATGTGTCGCTACGTTTGGTGCGCATTCGGCAGATAATAACCTGCCCCGGCATTTAGTGTTTACCTCGGATCCTCAGTATCCATGGACTGAAAGTTCCGACCATGGGTGGGATGAAACAACCGCGGAGAAGGAACAGCGTTCAAAGTGGCTGATTGAGACCCAATATTCCGATGTCGCCAGCTTCAGGCGTAATCATTCTGTTGACCCGGCACACATTCCGGTCATGGTAAACGGCGACATGACCGCTTTCGGGCACGGCTACCAGCGTGACATGACCCGGTCGATACTGGATAAGCAGCTGGGGGGTGTTTATGACTATGGCCTGGGGAATCATGATTATGAAAACAATGTCGATGATTGTTTTTTGAATAATTGTGCGGCCGGCAGTATTGTTGATTTCAAGAATCGTTACTTGGGTAAGTTGGCGGCGTTGGATATGCGAGTATCGGATGAAGGTGCTGTCAAAAAAGGTATTTTCGGTAGCCTTGCTTATTCCAAGGACTTTGGTGATGTACACATTGTTCAATTACATAATGAGCCCACCTATACCGCCGGGTTTACCGCCTGGGATTGGGGAGTGCCCACGGGTTACCAGATTTCCGAGTCTCTGGATTGGCTGGAGGAAGATCTGAAACGCGCACGTGAGAGCGCAAAGATCATTCTTCTGAATATGCACAAGCCGGATCGCTGGAAGGGCAGTACCGAACAGATTGCCCGGTTCAAGGCCATAATCGAGCGATACAAGGTAACGGCGGTGTTTGCCGGGCATTTGCATACCGAATCCGGGAGTTACTACGGATGGAACAAACGGGATTACTTCGGGGATGTGCCGGTATTCTTGAGCGGTGGAGCGTCGAACCAGACCTACCTGATCGCCGATATGTCCACGGATCGCAAAACGTTGAAGGTGTTTCAGGTCAACCAGAACAACTGGCCAAGCCGCAAAGAGATCCAGACGGTTGAGGTTCGATAACCTGCGATTATCCAGTTGAAACGAAAACGGCCCCGTCATCTGACGGGGCCGTTTTTTGTCAGGCGTTTGCCTTACTTGGCATCTGCGTCCGCTGCCTTCTCACCGTGAGAGAGGCTGTAGACGTAAGCGGCCAGCAGGTGAACCTTGTCGTTGCCTTGCAGCTGTTCTTGCGCAGGCATCTGACCCTGACGACCGTAACGGATGGTCTGCTGCAGTTGAGCGAAGCTCGAACCGTAAATGAACCCGGCTGGGTGGGTCAGGTCAGGGGCGCCCATGGCTGGGGTGCCTTTGCCTGCTGGACCGTGGCACGCCACGCAGTTGGCGGCGAACAGTTTCTGGCCAGCAACCGGATCGGCCTTGGTGCCTTCCGGCAGCTTGCGACCATCCAGGTTGGTCAGCACGAACGCGGCAACGTCAGCAACACCTTGTTCGCCGATCACTGCAGCCCAGGCCGGCATCACGGCATGACGACCGCCCATGATGGTGGTCTTGATGGTTGCCGCATCACCGCCCCAGCGCCAGTCAGCGTCGGTCAGGTTAGGGAAGCCATAGGCACCTTTGGCGTCGGAACCGTGGCAGACCGAGCAGTTGGAGGCGAACAAGCGGCCACCCATCTTCAGGGCTTGCGGGTCTTTGGCGACTTCTTCGATCGGCATGGAGGCAAACTTGGCGAAGATCGGGCCGAACTTGGCGTCCGACCTGAGCATTTCCTTCTCCCACTCGTGAACGCCGGTCCAGCCAGTCTGGCCGTTGGCGAACGCGGTCTGCTTCTCGTTATCGAGGTAGTTGTAACCCGGCAACAAGCCTTTCCAGTTACCCAGGCCCGGGTACAGCACCAGATAGCCGAGGGCGAAGATAATGGTGCCCACGAACAGCATGAACCACCATTTCGGCAGCGGGTTGTCATACTCCTCGATCCCGTCGAAGGAGTGGCCGACCGTTTCATCGGTGGATTCGCTGCGCTGGCCCTTGCGGGTGGACAGCAGCAGCCAGGTCAGGGCGAAGATGGTGCCGAGACTGAGGACTGTGACGTACAGACTCCAGAACGTAGTCATTCTTTGTTACTCCTAGAAGCTTGCTCGACGTGCTTGATGGCTTCGGGATCATCCGCGAAAGGCAGCAAGGTCGCGTCTTCAAACTCCGACTTGCGCTTGGGGCTGAACACCCACAGCGCCAGACCGATGAAGGCCACCATCACAACAACGGTGCCCAGGCCACGAATCATCCCGATATCCATCTAAATCACCGTTTGCTTTTGATGATGGTGCCCAGGCCTTGCAGATAGGCCACCAGCGCGTCCATTTCGGTTTTGCCCTTCACAGCATCCTTGGCACCGGCGATGTCTTCGTCGGTGTAAGGGACGCCGAGCGTGCGCAAGACTTCCATTTTCTTGGCGGTGTCTTTGCCGTCGAGCTTGTTTTCCACGAGGAACGGGTAAGCCGGCATTTTCGACTCAGGCACTACGTTGCGCGGGTTGTACAAGTGCGCACGCTGCCAGTCATCGGAGTAACGACCGCCGACACGGGCCAGGTCCGGACCGGTACGCTTGGAACCCCACAGGAACGGGTGGTCCCAAACGCTTTCACCGGCGACCGAGTAGTGGCCGTAACGTTCGGTTTCAGCACGGAACGGGCGGATCATCTGCGAGTGGCAGCCGACACAACCGTTGGCGATGTAAACGTCGCGGCCTTCCAGTTCAAGGGCGGTGCGTGGCTTCATGCCCTCGACCGGCTTGTTGGTGACGTCCTGGAAAAACAGCGGAACGATTTGAGTCAGGCCGCCGACGCTGACGGCGATAACCATGAAGAAGGCCAGCAGGCCAATATTCTTCTCGACTGCTTCATGCTTCATCAGTGAGCTCCAACTACAGCAATCTGTTCAGCAGCTTTGGCTTCAGCCGGGTTCGAGGCACGTACGGTACGCCATACGTTGTAGGCCATGAACAGCATGCCGCTGGCGAAGAACGCACCGCCCAGGGCGCGAACGATGAAGCCAGGGTGGCTGGCTTGCAGCGCTTCAACGAACGAGTAGGTGAGGGTGCCGTCGTCGTTGATTGCACGCCACATCAGGCCCTGGGTGATGCCGTTGACCCACATCGAAGCGATGTACAGAACGGTACCGATGGTCGCGAGCCAGAAGTGCGTGTTGATCAGGGCGATGCTGTGCATCTGCGCACGACCGAACAGTTTCGGGATCATGTGGTAGATCGCGCCGATCGAAATCATCGCTACCCAGCCCAAGGCACCGGCGTGTACGTGGCCGATAGTCCAGTCGGTGTAGTGCGACAGCGAGTTGACGGTCTTGATGGCCATCATCGGGCCTTCGAAGGTCGACATGCCGTAGAACGCCAGCGATACCACGAGGAAACGCAGGATCGGGTCGGTGCGCAGCTTATGCCAGGCGCCCGACAGGGTCATCATGCCGTTGATCATGCCGCCCCAGCTGGGTGCCAGCAGGATAATCGACATCGCCATGCCCAGGGACTGAGCCCAGTCCGGCAGCGCGGTGTAGTGCAGGTGGTGCGGACCGGCCCAGATGTACAGGGTGATCAGCGCCCAGAAGTGCACGATCGACAGACGATAAGAGTAGATCGGACGCTCGGCCTGCTTCGGAACGAAGTAGTACATCATCCCCAGGAAGCCGGTGGTCAGGAAGAAGCCCACGGCGTTGTGGCCGTACCACCACTGGATCATCGCATCAGTCGCACCCGAGTAAGCCGAGTAGGACTTGAAGAAACTGACCGGCAGGGACGCGTGGTTGACGATGTGCAGCATCGCGGTCACGACGATGAAGGCACCGTAGAACCAGTTACCGACATAAATGTGCTTGGTCTTGCGCTTGACGATGGTGCCGAAGAACACCAGACCGTAGGTGACCCAGACAATGGCCAGCAGAATAGCCAGAGGCCATTCCAGTTCCGCGTATTCCTTGGTGGTAGTGAAACCCATCGGCAAGGTAACGATCGCGCCGACGATCACCGCTTGCCAACCCCAGAAGGTGAAGGCCGCGAGGCTGTCGGAAATCAGTCGCGTTTGGCAGGTTCGCTGCACGACGTAATAGGAAGTGGCAAACAGCGCACAACCACCGAAGGCGAAAATCACCAGGTTGGTGTGCAGCGGGCGCAGGCGTCCAAAGCTCGTCCATGCCAGACCGAAGTTCAACTCCGGCCAGACCAGTTGCGAGGCGATGAAGACACCGAGCCCCATGCCAAGGATCCCCCAGACCACCGTCATGATGGCGAACTGGCGGACTACCTTATAGTTATAAGCAGTCGGACTGATTGCTGTGCTCATTCTAAGGTTCCACGGTTTGGGTGTTTTATTAGGAGTAAAAATCGGCCGCAAGTATGTAGAAAGCGGGGGGTCATTGCAACGCGCCATGACGTGGGTCAATGCTTTCAAAAGCTGATTCTGCGGCCTTTCCATGCGCCGCGTAAGGACAAAATTGCCCTCGGACAAAATGTCGCAACGGATGAAAGAGGCGAGGGGTTCAGGTCAGTTGTAACGGGGTATGTTCAAACACGACGATCGGGTAACAGAGGGCAACGGGGACGATAGCCGGTGTCTACCAGCCTTTGCGGCCTGTCATCGAGCAAATTCGTCGAACACATCGGGTTGAATCGACCTGGAACCGGCGCTGGCCAGTCCGCATCGCTGGGAAGCTTAGACCTGAATCCGGCGAACCGAAAGGAAGACCAAGGGAGGGTGCGACAATGCGTCGCAAAGGGGCAGGGAACTGCCGCATCCGGGTGAATGCGGCAGCAGAGCGGACGAGATTTATTCGCTTTTGCCTTCAGCCTGCAAACGCTCGGTGCTCAGCCCCTGAGACAGGCTGTACACGTAAGCGGCCAGCAATTGCACCTTGTCGTTGCCGAGCAGTTCGTTCTGCGCCGGCATATGGCCCTGGCGGCCATGACGAATCGTTTGTTGCAGTTGCGCCAGGCTTGTACCGTAGATAAATCCGGCCGGTTGCGTCAGATTCGGCGCTCCCATGGCTTCAGTGCCCTGGCCGTTTGCCCCATGACAGGCTACGCACATAGTGCTGAACGCTTGCTGTCCGGCATGCAGGTCGGCACCGTTGTCGGCAGGCAAGGGGAGGCCGGCCAGTTCATGACGCACATAAGCTGCGACGTTCTTCACGCCGGCGTCGCCGAGGATTTCTCCCCAGGCCGGCATCGCGGCCATGCGACCCCCCATGATTGTGGTTTTGATCATTTCGGCATCGCCGCCCCAGCGCCAGTTGCTGTCGGCCAGGTTCGGGAAACCAAACGCGCCCTTGGCATCCGAGCCGTGGCACACCGAGCAATTGGACGCAAACAGGCGACCGCCCATTTTCAGTGCTAGCGGGTCCTTGGCTACTTCTTCGATGGGCATGGCAGCAAATTTGGCGAAGATCGGCCCGAACTTCGCGTCAGCCTTGTTCATCTCCTTTTCCCATTCGTGGACACCGGTCCAGCCGTCCTCATAACCGGGCAATATGCCTTTCCAGTTGCCCAGGCCCGGGTAAAGCACCAGATAACCGACGGCAAATACCAAGGTTGCGGCGAACAGCATGAACCACCACTGCGGCAGCGGGTTGTCGTACTCCTCGATGCCGTCGAAACTGTGGCCCATGGTCTGGTCAGTGCTGCCCTTGGTTTCCCCTCGGCGTGTACCGATCAGCAACCAGGTCAGGCCGATCAGGCTGCCGATGGTCAGTACGCAGATCCACGTACTCCAGAAGGTGGTCATGGCCGGGTACTCCTTGCGGCAGATTCTTGTTGGGTGCTGTTTTCCGATTGCGGCTCGTCGGCGAACGGCAGCAGGCGCGCTTCGGCGAATTCCGGATTGCGCTTGCTGTTGAACACCCACAGCGTCAGGCCGACGAAGGCCACGAACACCACGACCGTGCCCAGGCCGCGGATCATTCCACTGCTCATTTCGCTTACTATTTCAAAGGGCATGGACATGGCTCACCTCTTGCTCTTGATGGCAGTGCCGAGCACTTGCAGGTAGGCGACCAGCGCGTCCATTTCGGTTTTGCCCTGGAGCGAGGCGACTGAGCCTGCGATGTCGTCGTCGGTGTACGGCACGCCGAGGGTGCGCATGGCGCGGATTTTGGTTTGGGTGTGGCTGCTATCGACCTTGTTGTCGACCAGCCACGGGTAGGCCGGCATCTTCGATTCCGGCACCACGTTGCGCGGGTTGTACAAGTGCGCGCGGTGCCAGTCTTCGGAGTAGCGACCGCCGACGCGCGCCAGGTCCGGCCCGGTACGCTTGGAGCCCCAAAGGAACGGGTGATCCCAGACACTTTCCCCGGCCACGGAGTAGTGGCCATAGCGCTCGGTTTCGGCGCGGAACGGCCGGATCATCTGCGAATGACAGCCGACGCAGCCTTCGCGGATATAGATGTCGCGACCTTCCAGTTGCAACGCGGTGTAGGGCTTCATGCCTTCCACCGGTTTATTGGTCACGTCCTGGAAGAACAGCGGGACGATCTGGGTCAGGCCGCCGATGCTCACGGCCAGCACCATCAGCAGCATCAGCAGGCCGACGTTTTTCTCGATCGTTTCGTGTTTCATGGCGGCCTCCTCAGGCGATCTGCGCAGCAGCGGCGACTTCGGCAGGCTGCGAGGCCCGCACGGTGCGCCAAGTGTTGTAGGCCATCAGGAACATGCCACTGAGGAAGATCGCGCCGCCCACCAGTCGCACGACGAAGCCTGGGTGGCTGGCCACCAGGGTTTCGACGAAGGAATAGGTCAGCGTGCCGTCCTCGTTGACGGCGCGCCACATCAGGCCTTGGGCGATGCCGTTAACCCACATCGAGGCGATGTACAGCACGGTGCCGATGGTCGCGAGCCAGAAGTGCGCGTTGATCAGGCCGATGCTGTGCATCTGTGTGCGACCGAAGATTTTCGGAATCATGTGGTACAGCGCACCGATGGAAATCATCGCCACCCAGCCGAGCGCGCCAGCGTGAACGTGGCCAATGGTCCAGTCGGTGTAGTGAGAGAGGGCGTTGACCGTCTTGATCGCCATCATCGGCCCTTCGAAGGTCGACATGCCGTAGAACGCCAGCGACACCACGAGGAAGCGCAGGATCGGGTCGCTGCGCAACTTATGCCAGGCGCCCGAGAGCGTCATCATGCCGTTGATCATCCCGCCCCAGCTCGGCGCCAGCAGGATCAGCGACATCACCATGCCCAACGACTGCGCCCAGTCCGGCAGCGCGGTGTAGTGCAAGTGGTGCGGGCCGGCCCAGATGTACAGGGTGATCAGCGCCCAGAAGTGCACGATGGACAGGCGATAGGAATACACCGGGCGCTCGGCCTGTTTCGGCACGAAGTAGTACATCATCCCGAGGAAACCGGCGGTGAGGAAAAAACCTACGGCGTTGTGTCCATACCACCACTGCACCATGGCATCGGTCGCACCGGCGTACACCGAGTAGGACTTGGTGAAACTCACCGGCAGCTCAAGGTTGTTGACGATGTGCAGGATCGCCACGGTGATGATGAATCCACCGAAGAACCAGTTACCGACATAGATGTGTTTGGTCTTGCGCTGCATGATCGTGCCGAAAAACACGACGGCATAGGCCACCCAGACGACGGTGATCAGGATGTCGATCGGCCATTCCAGTTCGGCGTATTCCTTGGAACTTGTGTAACCCAGTGGCAGGCTGATGGCCGCCAAGAGAATCACAAGCTGCCAGCCCCAGAAGCAGAACGCGGCGATTTTCGGTGCGAACAATCGGGTCTGGCAGGTGCGTTGTACCGAGTAGAACGAACTGGCGAACAGGGCGCAACCGCCGAAAGCGAAGATCACCGCGTTAGTGTGCAGCGGGCGCAAACGGCCGAAGCTGGTCCACGGCAGGTTGAAGTTGAGTTCAGGCCAGACCAATTGGGCGGCGAGAAAAACCCCGAGCCCCATGCCGACGATGCCCCACACCACCGTCATAATGGCGAATTGGCGGACCACCTTGTAGTTGTAGGCGGTACTGATAGAAGTGTTCATGGTTCCCCATCCACGGTTCAGCCGAAGTGAGAACGTTTGCGCAAGGCAACGCTCCCTTCGCCTGGAGTTATAGGCAGACTAAAAGCGAGGCAAGCATGGACAAAGAGCACAAGGCCAGTATTGACGGGGATCAATGGGCGCAGTGCGTGCGGGATCATGGATGGTTGTGGAATGCCGCCTCAGTGCCGGCCTCGGCGACACTGATTCTCGCTCACGGAGCCGGTGCGCCGATGGACAGCGGCTGGATGAGCGACATGGCTGCGCGCCTTGCCACGCATGGGGTCAACGTGTTGCGTTTCGAGTTTCCCTATATGGCGCAGCGACGTATCGATGGCGGTAAACGCCCCCCGAACCCTGCACCCAAACTGCAGGAATGCTGGCGTGAGGTGTATGCCGTGGTGCGACGCCATGTCGCTGGGCACCTGGCCATTGGCGGCAAGTCCATGGGCGGGCGAATGGCGAGTTTGTTGGCTGATGAGTTGGGCGCGGATGCGCTGGTGTGTCTGGGATATCCGTTTTATGCGGTGGGTAAACCGGAGAAGCCGCGGGTCGAGCATCTGGCGGGGTTGAAGACTCGCACGTTGATTGTGCAGGGTGAGCGGGATGCGTTGGGTAATCGGGCGGCGGTTGAGGCTTACACGTTGGCGCCGAGCATCGAGGTGTTCTGGCTGGCGGCAGGGGATCATGATTTGAAGCCGTTGAAGGCTTCGGGGTTTACGCATGAGCAGCATCTGGATGCGACAGCCAGGAAGGTTGCTGAGTTTTTGTGAGAAGCAAGATCAAAAGATCGCAGCCTTCGGCAGCTCCTACAGGGTGTACGCCGTTCAAATGTAGGAGCTGGCGCAGCCTGCGATCTTTTGACGTTGTTGTCAGCGGTTAAACCGCTCCACCAACGAATACTGGGTATTCGCCGTCTTGGTCAGTTCTTCACTCAGCAGCGCCGAGTGCTGTGCCTGTTCCGAGGTCTGGTCAGCCAGTTGTGAGATGTTGCTGATGTTGCGGCTGATTTCTTCGGCGACGGCGCTTTGCTCTTCGGTGGCGGCAGCGATCTGGGTGGTCATGTCGGTGATGTTGGCCACCGCTTCGCTGATACCTACCAGAGCCTGGTCCGCTTCCAACACCCGGGCCACACCTTCTTCGGCCTGACGATGCCCGGTTTCCATGGTTTGCACCGCGGTGCTGGCTGTTTGCTGCAGTTTGGCGATCAGGGCGTGAATCTGCCCGGTGGATTCGCTGGTGCGTTGCGCCAATTGGCGTACTTCGTCGGCCACCACCGCAAAACCACGGCCCATCTCGCCGGCACGCGCGGCTTCAATCGCAGCGTTCAAGGCCAGCAGGTTGGTCTGGTCGGCGATGCCTTTGATCACATCGACCACGCCGCCAATTTCGTCGCTGTCCTTGGCCAGTTGCGTCACCGTCAGGCCGGTTTCACCGACCACCACCGACAGACGCTGAATGGCTTCGCGGGTTTCCCCGGCGATGTCACGACCGCGACCGGTCAGGCGATTGGCTTCCTGAGTGGCGTCAGCAGTGCGCTGCACGTGGCTGGCGACTTCCTGAGTGGTGGCAGCCATCTGATTCACAGCGGTCGCCACTTGCTCGGTTTCGACGCGTTGACGTTCCAGGCCGCTTGAGCTGTTGTGGGCCAGGGCGTCGGACTGTTTCGCTTGTTCGGTCAGGTGTTCGGCAGTGTCCTGCAAACGGGTCAAACAGGTTTTCAGGCGTGCTTCCTGACTGAGGATCGACATCTCCAGGCGTGCCTGGGCACCGCGGCTGTCGGTGTACATCTGTGCGATCAGCGGGTCGGACGTGGTCTGTTCGGCCAGACGCAGCAAACGCTTGATACCGCGCTGTTGCCAGCTCAAACCCATCAAGCCCAACGGCACCGAAAGGCCGGCGGCGAGGGCGAAGCCCCATTGAGATGTCAGGGTAGCGCCGATCATGAAGCTCAGTTGGCTGACAAGAATGAACGGTAGCCAGTCCTGAAGCACCGGCAGCCATTTGTCTGTAGAGGGAACCGCAGACTTTCCCTGGTTGATGCGTTGGTAGAGCGCTTCGGCGCGGCGGATCTGTTCGGCGGTGGGTTTGATCCGCACCGACTCGTAACCGATCACCTGATTGCCGTCGAACACCGGTGTGACATAGGCGTTAACCCAGTAGTGGTCACCGGTCTTGCAGCGATTCTTGACAATGCCCATCCATGGCAAGCCTTGTTTCAGTGTGCCCCACATGTGCGCGAACACCGCAGCCGGGACGTCGGGGTGACGGACCAGGTTATGCGGCGCGCGGATCAGTTCCTCACGAGAAAACCCGCTGATTTCGACGAAAGCGTCGTTGCAGTAGGTGATCACGCCCTTGGCATCGGTGGTGGAAATCAACCGTTGCTGAGCCGGGAAGGTCCGTTCGCGTTGTGTAATGGGCTGGTTGTTACGCATGGCTTTTTCGATCCGCAAGGCTTTGAGAGGTTGTCGGCATCGTCAGGTATTTATTGAAATGTTTTTTTCATTTATCAGTAACGCGTCGCAAAACGACCGTTGCGTCAGCCAGCGAGCATCGGATAAGTGAACAGCCCGAAATGCAACAAATTCAAACCAAAATGCGTGGCGATGGCCGCGCCCAATCCGCCGAAACGGTAGGCGAGGCCATAACCGACACCGGCCAGGCTCGCCAACAACATCCATTGCCAGCCAGCGCCCAGATGAACGAGGCCGAACAGCATTGAGGCGAGCAACAAGGCAAGATTTTCGCCATAAGGCAGGTGTTTGAACTGCCGACTCAGGCCGCCCTGGATGTAGCCGCGAAACAACGCTTCTTCCACCAGCGTCACCAGCAACAGATTGTTCAGCACCCACAACCAGGCTTGATCCGGCCATTTCGGGGCCCAACTGATCACGCCCAGCAACAGCGCGCCACCCAAGGCCAGCACGGCGCTTACGGTCAGGGCGAGGGCGGTGGCATAAACGGACAGCTTCAGCGAGCGCCGGCCGACAATCCATGGACAAACCAGCAACAGCCAGAAGCCGATCAGCGGTTTGTCCTGATTCAGGTACATCGCAAACGGCACGGCATCGTCGGTGAAACGCTGGGGATCAATGGCGCGACCGTTGTAGAAACCGGGAAGCCAGTGCATTGCCAGCGCCACTGCCAGGAAGATAAACAAGCCGTGGCCGAGGAAGCGGCCGATGGGAATCTGTTGTTGGCGAACGGCGAAACCGGCAAACAGCAGCAACGCGAAAGAGATAGCGGCCAGCCAGCCGAGTTGGCCGTAGATCAAAGCCAGGCCATAGCCCATGGAGAGAAGTGCCAGATAAGTCCATGGCAGAGCAATCATGTGGAGTCCTTTTGAGCGGAGGAGCCTATTCGGGCCCCAAGATCGCAGCCTTCGGCAGCTCCCACAGGGGAAATGCAATCCAATGTAGGAGCTGCCGAAGGCTGCGATCTTTTTGGGGGGCGCGCGATTATAGAGACGTACACCGCGTAAACAAAAACACCGCCCGAAGGCGGTGTCGTTGTCAGCAGGTTGTTACGAGGCAATCAATTGCCGCAACACGTAATGCAAAATCCCTCCGGCCTTGAAGTACTCCACCTCATTGAGGGTATCGATCCGGCACAACACCTCAATTTTTTCCTTGCTGCTGTCTTCACGGGTGACGACCAGCGTCAGGTTCATCCGCGGAGTCAGTTCGACGCCCGTCAGGCCAAGGATGTCCAGGGTTTCCTTGCCGGTGAGGTTCAGGCTCTTGCGGTTCTGATCCAGCTTGAACTGCAACGGCAACACGCCCATGCCCACCAGATTGGAACGGTGAATCCGCTCGAAGCTTTCCGCGATCACGGCTTTGACCCCCAGCAGATTGGTGCCCTTGGCCGCCCAGTCGCGGCTCGAGCCGGTGCCATATTCTTGCCCGGCGATCACCACCAGCGGCGTACCCGACGCCTGGTAACGCATGGCCGCGTCGTAGATCGGCAGCTTCTCCCCGGTCGGAATATAAATCGTGTTGCCGCCTTCTTCGCCGCCGAGCATCTCGTTGCGAATCCGGATGTTGGCGAAGGTGCCGCGCATCATCACTTGATGGTTGCCGCGACGGGAGCCGTAGGAGTTGAAGTCCCGCGGTTCCACCCCTTGCTCGCGCAAGTAATGGCCGGCAGGGCTGTCAGCCTTGATGTTGCCGGCCGGGGAGATGTGGTCGGTGGTCACTGAATCACCAAGCAGCGCGAGGACTTTCGCCCCTTCGACGTCCTTGACCACCGGCGCAGGGCCACCGATGTCATCGAAGAATGGCGGATGCTGGATATACGTCGAATCGTTGTTCCAGACATAAGTCGCCGCCTGCGGCACTTCGATGGCCTGCCACTGCTCGTCGCCGGCAAACACTTCGGCGTACTCCTTGTGGAACATCGCAGTGTTCACCTGAGTCACCGCGTCGGCGATTTCTTTAGTGCTCGGCCAAATGTCTCGCAGATAAACCGGCTGGCCGTCCTTGTCGTTGCCCAGGGGTTCGCTGCTGATGTCGATGCGCACCGTGCCGGCCAACGCATAGGCGACGACCAGAGGCGGGGAGGCCAGCCAGTTGGTTTTCACCAGCGGATGCACGCGACCTTCGAAGTTGCGGTTGCCCGAGAGCACCGAGGCAACCGTCAGGTCGGCTTTCTGAATGGCTTTTTCGATCGGCTCCGGCAACGGTCCGGAGTTGCCGATGCAGGTGGTGCAGCCATAACCGACTAGCGCAAAACCAAGTTCATCAAGGTATTGGGTCAGGCCCGCTGCCTTGTAGTAGTCGGTGACCACTTTCGAGCCAGGGGCCAGCGAACTTTTGACCCACGGCTTGCGCTTCAGGCCTTTCTCCACGGCTTTCTTCGCCACCAGCCCGGCCGCCATCATCACGCTGGGGTTGGAGGTGTTGGTGCAAGAGGTGATCGCGGCGATCACCACCGCGCCGTTTTTCAGCCGATACGTGCGGCCTTCGTGGTCGTAGTCCGTTTCGCCGATCAGATCGGCGTTGCCCACCGCGACGCCACCGCCACCCTCACTTTCGAGGCGACCTTCTTCCTTGCTGGAGGGTTTGAATTGCAGCCCGAGAAAGTCAGTGAACGCTTGCGCGACATTCGGCAACGAGACGCGGTCCTGCGGGCGTTTCGGCCCGGCAAGGCTGGCCTCGACGCTGCCCATGTCCAAGGCCAGGCTGTCGGTGAACACCGGCTCTTTGCCGGGCAGGCGCCACAGACCCTGGATCTTGCTATAGGCCTCCACCAGTTTCACGGTTTCCGGTGTGCGGCCAGACAGGCGCAAGTACTCCAGTGTCACCTCGTCCACCGGGAAGAAGCCGCAAGTGGCGCCGTATTCCGGGGCCATGTTGGCGATGGTCGCGCGGTCAGCCAGCGGCAAGTCGGCGAGGCCGTCGCCGTAGAACTCGACGAATTTCCCGACCACGCCTTTTTTGCGCAGCATCTGGGTCACCGTCAGCACCAGGTCGGTGGCGGTGATGCCTTCCTTGAGCTTGCCGGTGAGTTTGAAGCCGATCACTTCCGGAATCAGCATCGACACCGGTTGGCCGAGCATCGCCGCTTCCGCTTCGATCCCGCCCACGCCCCAGCCGAGCACGCCGAGGCCGTTGATCATGGTGGTGTGGGAGTCAGTGCCAACCAGGGTGTCGGGGAAGGCATAGGTGCGACCGTCCTCGTCCTTGGTCCAGACCGTGCGGCCCAGGTACTCAAGGTTGACCTGGTGGCAGATGCCGGTGCCCGGTGGCACTACGCTGAAGTTGTCGAAGGCGCTCTGGCCCCAGCGCAGGAAGGCGTAACGCTCATGGTTGCGCTGCATTTCGATGTCGACGTTCTGTTCGAAGGCGCTTGAGCTGGCGAACTTGTCGACCATCACCGAGTGGTCGATCACCAGGTCCACCGGCGACAGCGGATTGATCCGTTGCGGGTCGCCGCCGGCCTTGGCCATGGCGGCGCGCATGGCGGCCAGGTCGACCACGGCGGGGACACCGGTAAAGTCCTGCATCAATACCCGCGCCGGGCGGTACTGGATTTCGCGATCGGAGCGACGCTCCTTGAGCCAGGCGGCAATCGCCTTGAGGTCGGCGCCGGTAACGGTTTTCTCGTCCTCCCAGCGCAGCAGGTTTTCCAGCAGCACTTTCAACGACATCGGCAGCTTGTCGAGATCGCCCAGGCTTTTGGCGGCTTCGGGCAGGCTGAAATAGTGATAGGTCTTGTCGTCGACTTGTAAGGTTTTAAGGGTTTTCAGGCTATCGAGGGACGGCATTGAAATGACTCCTTTAAATCCGCACGGCTACGGACTGAGGGGCGGGCAGAGCTTTTAACCTAGCCCCGTTTAGACATTAAGGCTAATAACTGGACCCTAAGGACAAGTCCAAGGTTCCGATCTCGGCTATCATGCGCCGGTTTTCGTGACAGGCTTTGCTTCAACGCAAGTCTGGGCATCGCGCAGTGGCTGAATTCTTCGCCAACTGCCCAGGAGTAAGAATGAACACCCTCTTTATGCATTGCCGGCCGGGCTTCGAAAGCGAAGTCTGTTCCGAGATTTCCGAACATGCCGCGCGGCTGAACGTGGCCGGTTATGCCAAGGCCAAAACCGCCAGCGCCTGCGCCGAATTTATCTGCACCGAAGAAGACGGCGCCGAGCGCTTGATGCGTGGTCAGCGTTTCGCTGACCTGATCTTCCCGCGTCAGTGGGCCCGTGGGATCTTCATTGATCTGCCGGAAACCGACCGCATCAGCGTGATCCTCGCGCACATGGCGGACTTCCCGCTGTGCGGCAGCCTGTGGCTGGAAATGGTCGACACCAACGATGGCAAAGAGCTGTCGAACTTCTGCAAAAAGTTCGAAGGCCACCTGCGCAAGGCGCTGATGGCGGCCGGCAAACTAGTGGAAGACGCCCACAAGCCACGGTTGCTGCTGACCTTCAAGAGTGGTCGCGAAGTGTTCATGGGCCTGGCGGAATCGAACAATTCGGCGATGTGGCCGATGGGCATTCCACGCCTGAAGTTCCCGCGTGAAGCGCCGAGCCGTTCGACCCTCAAGCTGGAAGAGGCCTGGCACCATTTCATCCCGCGCGATCAGTGGGACGAGCGCCTGCACAGCGACATGACTGGCGTCGACCTCGGCGCCGCACCCGGCGGCTGGACCTGGCAACTGGTCAACCGCGGCATGCTGGTGACCGCCATCGACAACGGTCCGATGGCCGAAAGCCTGATGGACACCGGTCTGGTGCAGCACTTGATGGCCGACGGTTTCACCTTCAAGCCCAAGCAACCAGTGGACTGGATGGTCTGCGACATCGTCGAGAAACCGGCGCGCAACGCGGCGATGCTGGAAGAATGGATTGGCGAGGGGCATTGCCGCGAAGCGGTGGTCAACCTCAAGCTGCCGATGAAACAGCGTTATGCCGAAGTGAAACGCCTGCTGGAACGTATTGCCGAAGGGTTCAAGGCGCGGGGCATTCGGGTCGAGATCGGCTGCAAGCAGCTGTATCACGACCGTGAGGAAGTGACCTGCCATTTGCGCCGATTGGACGTGAAAAAACCCAAGTCCCGCTGATTCACACGGACCCATGTGGGAGCGGGCTTGCTCGCGAAAGCGGTGGCTCAGTCGACATCAATGTTGAATGTCAGTCCGCATTCGCGAGCAAGCCCGCTCCCACAGGTGACCGAACACCCGGCAATGCGCGACAATGCCGGCAAGTTTCAGGAGTAAATCATGAGTGAAATGATCGATACGCCGGTAGACGGTACCCTCGACGCCACCGGCCTCAATTGCCCGGAACCGGTGATGATGCTGCACCAGCACATCCGTGACCTGGTGCCCGGCGGCCTGCTGAAGGTGATCGCCACCGACCCGTCGACCCGTCGCGACATCCCCAAGTTTTGCGTGTTTCTCGACCACGAACTGGTCGCGCAGCACGAAGAGGCAGGCACTTACCTGTACTGGATCCGCAAGAAACTTGCTTAATCAGGCACAAAAAAAGGGCCTGCATAGCGATCCGACTTGCCGGCGAAGGCGTCCTTGAGAGCGCTTTCGCCGGCAAGCCTGGCTCCTACTAACCCGCCGAACGACTGATGCGGATCCGCTTGCGTGCACTGCGCGTCAGGCGGATCGACAGCATCAGTGCCGCGCAACTCAAGCCGACGATCAAACCCTGCCACAGCCCGCTCGGGCCGCTCGGCGCGCCGAGCCAGTCGGTCAGGCCCAGGGCGTAACCCACCGGCAAACCAATCCCCCAGTACGCGAACAGTGTCAGGATCATCGTCACCCGCGTGTCCTGATAGCCACGCAGTGCGCCCGCCGCGGTCACCTGGATAGCGTCGGAAAACTGGAACAGCGCCGAATACACGATCAGCATCGCGGCCACCTGAATCACCGTCGGGTCGGCGGTGTAAATCGCAGCGATGGGTTCACGTAGCAACAGCATCATGCTCGCCGACAGGCACGCATAAGCCAGGGCGGTGCCCATGCCGACACCGGCGGCGAAGCGGGCTTCGCGCGGTTCCTCACGGCCGAGTGCCTGGCCGACACGCACGGTCACGGCCATGCCCAGGGAGTAGGGGATCATGAACACCAGCGAGCTGAAGTTCAGCGCGATCTGGTGCCCGGCGACCACGGTGGCACCGAGGCTGCCGATCAGCAGGGCGATCACGGCGAAGATGCTCGACTCGGCGAACACTGCGATGCCGATTGGCAGGCCGATGCCCAGCAGACGCTTGATCACCGACCACTGTGGCCAGTCGAAACGGCTGAACAATTCACTCGACTGATAGGCCGGCGCCCAGCGTTCCCAGCCAGCCATGCCCAACGCCATCACCCACATCACAATCGCCGTGGCCCAGCCGCAGCCGACACCGCCCATGGCCGGCACACCAAAGTGGCCATAGATGAAGATGTAGTTCAGTGGAATATTCAGCGCCAGCCCACACAGGCCAAGGACCATGGCCGGACGGGTACGACCCAGGCCATCACTGAAGCAGCGCAGCACGTGATAGAACGCGACGGCAGGCAAGCCGCTGGCGATGCCATGCAGATATTGCATGCACGGGCCGATCAGCTCGGGGTCAACCTTCATGATGTGCAGGATCGGTTCGGCGCTGAACAGCATGCCAGTTGCCATCAAACCCACCACCAGCGCCAGCCACAAGGCCTGACGCACGATCGGGCCGATCTCACTGTGAGTGCCAGCACCGAAGCGCTGGGCGACTTTCGGGGTGGTGGCCAGCAGTGTGCCGGTCATCAGCAGAAACACCGGGACCCAGATCGAGTTGCCCAGCGCCACGGCCGCCAGATCTCGAGGCCCGACACGACCGGCCATTACCGCATCGACGAAGCCCATGGCGGTGGTCGCCAGTTGCGCGATCATGATCGGCAACGCCAGGCCGAGCAGGTTTTTAAGCTCCAGGCGAACCCGGGCCGGGCGATTGAGGGAAATAGCGGAGGGGCGGTCAGTCACGGAATTCAAGGCGAAACGTCCAAAGGGTTTTGATGCGCAGGCGGCGCATTCTACGCCTTGACGCAGTGGTCAGGAAAAGTCCTGTGTTAGGGATTTGTAATCTCTCAATCCAGCGCACACCCTGTGTAGGAGCTGCCGAAGGCTGCGATCTTTTGATCTTGTTTTTCAATAACCGGTCAACAAACCTTTCAAGCCAAAAGCGAAGATCAAAAGATCGCAGCCTTCGGCAGCTCCTACGGGGGATCGGTGCTAGTCGTTTGGTGTCATCTGCGCCTAAACTGCCGATCCGCCAAAGGAGCCTGCCATGCTGATTGTTGCCGACGAAAATATCCCGCTGCTCGATGCCTTCTTCGCAGGTTTCGGTGAAATCCGCCGGGTACCGGGACGTGTCATCGACCGCGCCACTGTCGAGCAGGCCGATGTTCTGTTGGTGCGCTCGGTGACCAACGTCAACCGCCAATTGCTCGAAGGCAGCAAGGTGCGCTTCGTCGGCACCTGCACCATCGGCACCGATCACCTGGACCTGGATTACTTTCAACAGGCCGGCATCACCTGGTCCAGCGCGCCAGGTTGCAATGCCCGGGGTGTGGTCGATTACGTGCTGGGCAGCCTGCTGACACTGGCCGAAATCGAAGGTGCCGACCTGACTCAACGAACCTACGGCGTGGTCGGCGCCGGCGAAGTGGGCGGGCGGCTGGTCAAGGTTCTGCAAGGCCTGGGCTGGAACGTGCTGGTCTGCGATCCCCCACGGCAAGCCGCTGAAGGGGGCGATTACGTTAGCCTCGAGCAGATCATCGAGCAATGCGACGTCATCAGTCTGCACACTCCGCTGGACAAGCAGGGGTCTCAGTCGACCTGGCATCTGTTCGATAAAAACCGGTTGAACCAACTCAAGCCAGGCACATGGCTGATCAACGCCAGTCGTGGCCCGGTCATCGACAATGCCGCCCTGCGCCAGGTGCTGTTGCAGCGTGAAGATCTGCAAGCGGTGCTGGATGTCTGGGAGGCTGAGCCCGAGGTCGATGTTGCACTGGCCGAGTTGTGTGTGCTGGCGACGCCGCACATTGCCGGTTATAGCCTGGACGGCAAACAGCGCGGGACGGCGCAGATCTATCAGGCGTTTTGCGAGTTCCTCGGGCAACCGGAACAGGTTCACCTGAGCGACTTGCTGCCAGCGCCTTGGTTGTCGGGAGTGACGTTGAACGCCGACAGTGATCCGGCCTGGGCACTGGCGATGTTGTGCCGTGGCGTGTACGACCCGCGCCGTGACGACGCGGATTTCCGTCGCAGCCTTGTAGGTAATGTGAGCGAGCAGCGCGCGGCGTTCGATGCTTTGCGCAAGCATTACCCGCTGCGGCGTGAGATCGATGGGTTGAAGGTGCGGATCGAGGGGGATTCGCCGGCGTTGCAGCGGATCGTGGCGGCGTTGGGTGCTTCGGCTGTCTGAGTACCGCGTTGGCCTTATCGCGGGCAAGCCACGCTCCCACAGGTCATGCGTCAATTTTGAAATCGCGGTAATCCTGTGGGAGCGGCGGTGCGACGATTCGACTTGCCCGCGATAGGGCGCGCAGCACCCTCAAAAGGCACCCATAAAAAACCCGGCTAAAAGAGCCGGGCCAAGAAGACGGTGGCTACATCACTCTTGTTCGGCAGGCTTGACCAATCGCTTTTCCAGTTCGCGGCAAGCGTCCTGGATCATGTTTTCAGTGATCGGTACTTCGTGCCCATCCTTATCAATAATCGAGCAACCCAGAGACTGGTCTGGCTGCGTGCGGATCACTGGAATCTTGTCATCGCTGCTGTTTTGCAAGGACATGGCCTGTCTCCTCATCAGGTTGTGTGCTTACTGTAAAACCGCCAGGTGACCGGGCTGTGACAACTCCCTGCGATCTTCAGGTCGGCATCTTCAGTCCACCAGAAATACCTGGATGTTTCCACCCGGACTTTAGACCAATAATATCTAGCCACTAGTCTTGGCGGTCATAATTAACCTGACTCATTATGATTTACAGCGTTCAATCCCATTGACCGGTGTAGGCTTGGTCGAGTTAAAACCATTGGTTGCGCCATCGGATGATCTTCATGCTCTCTTCCCGTCACCGCCGCGCCATTCGTCTGGCCAGCCGTTTCCTCGCGCCTTATCGCTGGCCGGCCTTGGGTGCCTTGCTGGCGTTGATCGTCACTGCCGGTATCACCTTGTCCATGGGGCAGGGGATTCGCCTGCTGGTGGATCAGGGTTTCATGACCCAGTCGCCGCATTTGCTCAACCGATCCATCGGTGTGTTCATGCTGCTGGTGGTCGGTCTGGCAATTGGCACCTTTGCACGGTTTTATCTGGTGTCGTGGATCGGCGAGCGTGTTGTCGCCGACATCCGCCGTCGGGTGTTCAACCATCTGGTCTACCTGCATCCGGGGTTCTATGAAGACAACCGCAGCTCCGAGATCCAGTCGCGGCTGACCGCCGATACCACGCTGCTGCAATCGGTGATCGGCTCTTCGCTGTCGCTGTTCCTGCGTAATGGGCTGATGGTGATCGGCGGGATTGTCTTGCTGTTTATCACCAACCCCAAACTCACCAGCATCGTGGTAGTCGCGTTGCCGCTGGTGGTCGCGCCGATCCTGATTTTTGGTCGCCGGGTGCGCACCCTGTCGCGTTTGAGCCAGGACCGGATTGCCGATATCGGCAGCTATGTCTCCGAAACCCTGAGTCAAATCAAAACCGTGCAGGCCTACAACCATCAGGTTCAGGATGAGCAGCGTTTTGCCACGACCGTGGAAGAGGCTTTCAACACTGCCCGCAAGCGTATTTTCCAGCGCGCCTGGTTGATTACCCTGGTGATCCTGCTGGTGTTGGGCGCCGTCGGGGTGATGCTTTGGGTCGGCGGCATGGATGTCATCGCCGGACGGATTTCCGCGGGTGAGCTGGCAGCGTTTGTCTTTTACAGCCTGATCGTCGGCGGTGCCTTCGGCACGTTGAGTGAAGTGATCGGCGAACTGCAGCGAGCAGCGGGGGCGGCGGAGCGGATTGCCGAGTTATTGCGTTCGGAAAACATCATCCAGCCGCCGACCCAAGGTCTGGTGACCTTGCCTGAACGGGTGAAAGGCGATCTGGTGCTACAAGATGTGCGTTTTTCCTACCCGTCGCGTCCGCAAAGCTATGCCGTCGATGGTCTGAATCTTACGATCAACGCTGGCGAAACCCTTGCATTGGTTGGGCCGTCTGGTGCGGGAAAATCAACGGTGTATGACTTGCTGTTGCGCTTTTACGACCCCGCCGAAGGACGCATCCTGCTGGACGGTGTGCCGCTGACTCAACTCGATCCTCTGGACCTGCGTCGCTGCTTCGCCCTCGTCTCGCAATCCCCGGCGCTGTTCTTCGGCAGCATCGAAGAGAACATTCGCTACGGCCATCCGACGGCAACTTTGGCCCAAGTCCAGGAAGCCGCGAAAATCGCCTATGCCCACGACTTCATCGAGCAAATGCCCAGCGGCTACCAGACACACCTCGGCGACGCAGGCCTCGGTTTATCCGGCGGGCAACGCCAACGCCTGGCGATCGCCCGGGCGCTGCTGGTGGACGCGCCGATCCTGCTGCTGGACGAAGCCACCAGCGCCCTCGACGCCCAAAGCGAGCACCTGATTCAGCAAGCCCTGCCCAGCCTGATGAAAAATCGCACCACGCTGGTCATCGCCCACCGACTGGCCACGGTAAAAAACGCTGACAGGATCGCGGTGATGGACCAAGGGAAACTGGTGGCGGTGGGGACGCATCAGGAGTTGATTGCGAGTAATGCGCTGTATGCACGGCTGGCAGCGTTGCAGTTCAATGACGGCAAGGCCGAAACCGATCTGCGAGCGTAGGCTCTGCTGGCGCCCCGGTACAGCGCTCGTCTTTCCAGTTGCGCGAACCAGCCCTCCACAGCGTTCAACCAGGAAAAAAAACCCACCTTTTGATGCACTTTTCTGACTGAAAGCGGGTCAATAGGGCAGTCATTTGGCTCCTTCCGTCATCAGTACGATGACCTAGGCTTTATCCGTGCCCCTGCGCCGGACTGCTGGGGCCTTAGCAATCATGAGCAGGGCCTCACGACGATTTTGCTGAATATTCAAAACAAGGACGTACCGATGAAAAGAATTCCTTTCATTGCTGCCTGGACGGCTTCGCAGCAAATTTATGATCCCTCCAACTCGGGAGTCAAGGTCGCCGAAGTCATTGGGGGATATGTTGAAAAGAATATCAACAACCCTGACCCGACACAGCGCTGGAGCAACACCTGCGCGGTACGGATGAGCTATATCCTGAACCAGGCAGGCCTGAAAATTCCAAGTGTGCCGGGGCAAACCGTGTCCGGTGCCGACAAGTCCCAGTACTTCTTCCGCGTCAAAAACCTTATTGCCTTTCTGGAGCAACGCTGGGGCAAAGCTGAAGTCGTGCAGTATCCACCCTCGGGTGGCGGAACCCTGAGAGGCAAGAAGGGGGTGATCCTGTTTGAAGTGCAGGGTTGGTGGGATGCCCAGGGGCATGCCACGCTGTTCAACGGCAGTACTTGCTACGACCACTGCTATTTCAACGAACCCGGCGTGAACTATCGCACCGACCGTGCGAACTTCTGGAGCTTGCTGTGAAGAAGGTTCTATTGGGCATCCTGCCACTCATGTTGCTGGCCTCTGCTGGTTATGCGAAAGACACTGGGGGTGTATCCCCGGAGGCCAGTGCACGTACCTACGGGCAGAATTACAAAGACATGGTGCTCGCGACCTGCATTGCGAACGCCTACAAGGAGGACAAGTCAGCAGCCATTGACGCAGGAAGCAGCGTCAGCGCATTGCGCGACTGGACCGAATACGACCTGGAAAAGGCCCCCGACGCGATCAAGACCCAGGTGGATCGTTACTTGGCACGTGACTATCACAACCCGCTGGTCGAGTCGGAAGTCCAGGGCGTGCGTTTCGATTTGCTGAAATGCCTGGACCTGTATCACAGCAACGAGTTGGATGCACAGGTCAAGCGTCTGGTTATCCACCCCAATCGGATTTACCGGCAGGACAAGTGAAACGTTAATTCTGGCGCCGGGTATCTGGGATAGCGCCTACACTCTCACGGCCATCTCCACCCGCTCGGCTGCAAATTGGGGTGGCGGCTGTGTGCAGGTGTAGGAGCTGCCGCAGGCTGCGATCTTTTGATCTTGATTTTTAGCTGAACCGAAAAAGATCAAAAGATCAAAAGATCGCAGCCTCGTTTCACTCGACAGCTCCTACATATCCGGCATTGCCGGTCATTGATCGTCGAAATACCGCTCATGCCAATCCACCAGCGGCTGCGGTGAATTGAGCTTCTGTCCGTAGATCACCGAGTACGACAGCACGTTCTGCACGTACTGGCGGGTTTCGTCGAACGGGATGCTTTCCACCCACACATCGAAGCTCAGGTGATCGGCGCCGCGCAGCCATTGACGGACGCGGCCGGGGCCGGCGTTGTAGGCGGCAGAGGCGAGGACGCGGTTGCCGTTGAACTGGCTGTGGACCTGGCTCAGGTAAGCGGCACCGAGCTGAATGTTCTTGTCCGGATCGAACACTTGCTGCGGTGACGCGAGGGGAATGCTGAACTTGCGCGCGGTTTCCTTGGCGGTACCGGGCATCAGTTGCATCAAGCCGCTGGCACCGACGCCGGAGCGTGCATCGGCCATGAAGGCGCTTTCCTGACGAGTGATGGCGAATACCCAACTCGAGTGCAGGCCACGGACCTTGGCTTCACGGACCAGGGTTTCGCGGTGGGCCATCGGGAAGCGAATATCCAGGTCGTCCCAGTACTTCGCCTGACTGATGGTGCGGATCGCCGGGAAATACCATTTCAGGTCGTAAGCCAGTTTCGCCTGGGCGACCATTTCGTCACGGCTGAAGTGCCGGCTGACGTGGTACCACTCGCGACGACCGTCGACGATCTGCCCGCGTGCATGGAATTCCAGGGCGCGTCGTATGCCGGGGGTATTACGCACCTTGTTGATCAGCGCTTGACTGAGCACCAGCGGTTTGTTGTTCAGCGAATAGGGGGATTGCGAGCGATCGGCCGCCAGGAAACCGTAGAAGTCGCGCTCGCGAGCCAGGCCCTTGTAAAGCGTCTGTGCTTCCGGATTCTGCGGCTGCGCCAGCTCCAGGCTACGAGCCTGCCAGTAACGCCAGCGGTTGGTGGTGGCCAGATCCTGAGGCAGGCGGCGGGTCAGCTGATAGGCATCGTCCCAACGGGCCAGGCGCAACAGCAGGCGCAAACGCCATTCGGAAACGGTGTTGTCCCGCAGTTCCGGGTCGTATTTGGTCATTACATCCAGCGCGCGACTGTCGAAACGACGCGCGAGGGTCAGCCCGATTTCCCGGGCAATCGCGACTTTTTCGTCGCGGGAGAAGTGCATGCTGCTGGCGTAACCGTCGAGCAGGGCCATGGCCTTGTCCGGATCCTGACGGGCCAGACGGCGCAGGCCGAGACTGACGATGTCGGACATCGGTTCATCGGCCGGGATGAAGCGCGACGGCTGATTGAGCAGCTCGGGTTTTTGCGCCACCTCCACCAGCAGGCGACCGCGCGGTGCGAGTGTAGTCAGGCCATTGATCAGGCTGTTGGCCAGCGGATAGTTGCGTGCCTGGGCGGCGAGCTTGGTGCGTTCCCAGCGCTTCTGTTCAGTCAGTTGACCCTCGGCGGCCCACATGCCGAACACACCATCGCAAGCGTCGGGTTGGGTTTTGCCGGTCAGCCAGAGTTTATCGGCGTTGGCGTAGCCTTCAGCCTTGCGGTTATGGCTGATCTGATACTGCGCGTTCAGGCAGTCCAGCTCGGTGAAGTTGAGTTTGGGGTCATAATATTTGACGAAGGTCGCCCAATCGCCGCGTTCGGCCAGCCAACGCAGCCAGCGCAACTTCATCCAGTTGGCTTGGGGCAGGTCACCGTGTTCGGCGAGGAATTTCTCTATTTCGGCGTTGCTCGCGGTTTTCAGGCGCGCGGTCAGTTCGTCATAAGCCAGATAGGGCTCCAGCGGATAATCGCTCAGAGCCTGGCTGTAACGGAAATAAGGGCCGGAATCGCCTTTGGCCAAGGCACGCTTGGCTTCATCGTAGTACTGGCGTTGGGTGGACAGGTCCACCGCCTGGGCGGATTGAGCGACAGCGGCTGTAAGAAGCAAACATGAAAAAAGATTGAAAAGGCGACTGCGCATGAGACGTCCGGGCAGAGAAATCATGACAAGTGCCGGCAAGCGCGGCACTGAATTATCCGTAGCTTAGCCTTTTGCCAGCAGCGGGTGAAAGCTTTGCCGAGCTGCCGGCACAAGTTCGCAACAATTGTTGTGCAGAGTGCTTCGACATTGAAATTGCCGGCCTTCTGAAGCCTCAAGTCAGGTAGAATGCGCGCCCGGTTTTTGGAGAAGCTCATGACCCTGCTCAAATTCAGCGATGTGTCCCTTGCTTTCGGCGCTATGCCGTTGTTGGACAAGGTGTCCTGGCAGATCGCCCGTGGTGAGCGGGTGTGCATCATCGGCCGCAATGGCACTGGCAAGTCCAGCATGATGAAGCTCGTCAAAGGCGACCAGAAGCCTGATGAGGGCTCTGTTTGGCGCGCACCTGGTCTAAAGATTGGCGAATTGCCGCAAGAATTGCCGGTAGCCGACGAGCGGACCGTGTTCGACGTGGTTGCCGAAGGTCTGGACGGTGTCGGCGAGCTGCTCGCGCAGTATCACCACCTGAGCCAGAACATCGTCACCGACGCCGATCTGGACAAACTGATGCACGTCCAGCACGACCTCGAAGCCCGCGACGGCTGGCGTTTGCAGCAACTGGTCGACAGCACCTTGAGCCGCTTGCAACTGCCGGCGGACAAGACCCTCGCCGAATTGTCCGGCGGCTGGCGTCGCCGCGTCCTGCTGGCTCAGGCCCTGGTTTCCGAACCGGATCTGCTGCTGCTCGACGAACCGACCAACCACTTGGACATCGGCGCCATTGCCTGGCTCGAAGAAGCGCTGAAGGATTTCCAGGGCGCTGTGCTGTTCATCACGCACGACCGTTCATTCCTGCAGAACCTCGCGACCCGCATCCTGGAACTGGATCGTGGCGGCCTGATCGACTGGAACGGCGACTACGCCAGTTTCCTCGTGCACAAAGAGGCGACTCTGGCTGCTGAAGAAACCGCCAACGCGCTGTTCGACAAGAAACTGGCCCAGGAAGAAGTCTGGATCCGCCAAGGCATCAAGGCGCGTCGCACCCGTAACGAAGGCCGTGTTCGCGCATTGAAAGCCTTGCGCGTTGAGCGTAGCGAGCGTCGTGAGCGCACCGGCAAGGCCAACATTCAGTTGGATACCGCCGACAAGTCCGGCAAGCAGGTGATGGTCCTCGAGAACGTGAGCTTCGCTCACCCGGGTGGCCCGTTCCTGATCAAGGATTTCTCGATGGTCCTGACGCGCGGCGACCGTATCGGTTTGCTTGGCGCCAACGGTACCGGCAAGACCACGCTGCTGAAACTGATGCTCAGCGGTCTGCAACCGACCAGCGGCACAGTGGAAGAGGGGACGCGCATCGACGTGGCCTACTTCGACCAGTTGCGCCATCAACTGGACCTGGAAAAGACCGTGATCGACAACGTGGCCGAAGGTCGCGATTTCATCGATATCGATGGTCAGAGTCGCCACGTGCTGAGCTACCTCGGCGACTTCCTGTTCAGCCCGCAGCGTGCCCGCACGCCGGTCAAGGCGCTGTCCGGTGGTGAGCGTGCCCGTCTGTTGCTGGCCAAACTGTTCAGCAAACCGGCGAACCTGCTGGTACTCGATGAACCGACCAACGACCTGGACGTGGAAACCCTCGAGTTGCTGGAAGAGGTCTTGCTGACCTTCAACGGCACCGTGCTGATGGTCAGCCACGACCGGGCATTCCTCGACAACGTGGTCACCAGCACCCTGGTCTTCGAAGGCGAAGGCAAGGTTCGCGAATACGTCGGTGGTTATCAGGACTGGCTGCGTCAGGGCGGCTCGCCGCGCCTGTTGGGCGTGACCGAGAGCAAGTCCGGCAAGGCCGACCTGAACTCGGCTGTCGTCACTGCTGAACCCGTGCCAGTCGCTGCGGCAGTAGAGGCGCCGGTGGCAAAGAAGAAGCTCAGCTACAAGTTGCAGCGTGAGCTGGAAATGTTGCCAGGTCAGATCGAAGCCATGGAGCAGCAGATCGTGGTGGTTGAAGCGCAGATGGCGGATGCCGCTTTCTATCAGCGTCCTGCTGCCGAGACAGCGGCGGTGATTGCTCAGTTGGAGCAGTTGCAGGCTGAACTCGACGTGATGGTCGAGCGCTGGGCCGAGCTGGATGCCTGATTGATCCGGCGATAAAAAAGCCCGACTTCGGTAACTCGAGTGTCGGGCTTTTTTCCTACAGGGTTTTGTGTTGTCAGCTTTTGATCAGGCGCACCGCCAGCACATCGCAAGGCGCGCCGTGCAGTACGTCATTGGCGGTGGAGCCGAGCAGCAATGCCAGGCCATGTCGGCCATGACTGCCCACCACGATCAGGTCGCACGTTTGCTCCTTGGCGAGGTGGTGAATCTCCTGACGCGGCTGGCCGTAGGTCAAGTGACTGTATTCCTTGGAGAGTTCCGGGTATTTCACGATCAATCGCTCAAGGCGCTCTTTGGCTTGATCGAATTGTTGCTGTTGCAACTGGGAAAGGTCCATCGGCACGTCGCCGCCAAAGGCCATGGCCATCGGTTCGACGATATGCACCAGGGATAGCTTCGCGCCATTGCTCACCGAGAGTTCGCGAGCTCGGTGGATTACAGGATCGCACTCTTCGGTTAGATCTACAGCGACCAGAATATGGTGGTAGGGCATGAGGTGCTCCTCCTGAGGATTGCAATATTGGTAAGTATGGCTGGTTTCAAGCGCATTGGTTTCAAAGTGACTCAATGGGCTCATCAAGAATCGGGAGTACACATATGACGGTCTGGATAGTGGTGTCAATCCTGCTGGTGGTCTTGAGTCCGCTGGCCTGGTTGCGACCCTCCCGTGCTCAGAGCGGGCGCATAGCCCTGCGCATGGAGGCGCGGCGCATTGGCCTTGCCATGCAGCTGGCGCCCCAGGAATGGCCACATTGGCTGAGCCAGGAGCCGCCAAGCCCTTGCGCCCAGTATCATCGGCCGCGCCGTGGCACGCGACCGGCGTGCTGGAGTTACTGGCAGAAGGCACCGGGTGTGTGGGTCAATCAGTGGCAGGAGGTCTGTGAGGATGGAATACTGCTGAATCATTTCGAAAAATTGCCTGCCAACGTCTACAAGGTTGAGGCAGACAAGCAAATGATTGCTCTGTATTGGGGCGAGAAGGGCGAATCGAATGTTTTGCAGGACATTGATGCGCTGCTGAAAGCGCTGGCCTGAAACCTGATCCCCCGTAGGAGCTGCCGCAGGCTGCGATCTTTTGATTTTGTTTTTAAGCGCAACATCAAAAGATCGCAGCCTGCGGCAGCTCCTACGCATTGGCGCGTCGTCGCCTGGCAGACAGGCAATAAAAAGCCCGACATCATCATCGGGCTGAGGTTGGCCAGGCAGGCCGGTAATTCTTTGTGCGCTGATCTTACGCTGGGCATTCGTCAAAGCGTTCAAATTTTTTCTTCAGGGTCCCGCCAGCGTAGCTTGTTAAACACAGGCTGCCGCTAATTAGGGCGACTTTTCTAACTATTGATTCTATGAATGGCCTCAAATGCATCAGCGTGTTGCAGGGCTTCGTGGTACGGAAGTGACCGGAAAGTCGCGTTTCAACCAGTATTTTGGGCGATTGACAATTGCCGGAAATTCCGTGAAGGTGACACACCCAAATCAAACGGGCGTATGAATTGAGCGTTTGTATTACAGAGCGCTCCTACAGAATCCCGACTATCGCGTTGGCGGGTGTGCCGGGTGAATTGGCGTAGCATCGACGATAAACGTCCTTGCCGAGCCAGTCGCCTGCGTCCGACGTGTACTGTTCAGCTTCCATATCGTGGAGATCAGTTGATGATTTACGAAGGTAAAGCCATCACGGTTAAGGCTCTTGAAAGTGGCATCGTCGAATTGAAATTCGACCTCAAGGGTGAGTCCGTCAACAAGTTCAACCGTCTTACCCTGAACGAACTGCGTCAGGCCGTAGACACCATCAAGGCAGATGCTTCGATCAAGGGTGTGATCGTCAGCAGTGGCAAGGACGTATTCATCGTCGGCGCCGACATCACCGAATTCGTCGACAACTTCAAGCTGCCGGATGCAGAGCTTGTTGCTGGTAACCTCGAAGCCAACAAGATTTTCAGCGATTTCGAAGACCTCAACGTCCCGACTGTCGCCGCGATCAATGGCATCGCACTGGGTGGCGGTCTGGAAATGTGCCTGGCGGCAGATTTCCGCGTCATGGCCAATACCGCCAAAATCGGTCTGCCGGAAGTCAAGCTGGGCATCTACCCGGGCTTCGGCGGTACTGTGCGTTTGCCGCGCATCATCGGTGCCGACAACGCCATCGAGTGGATTGCTGCCGGTAAGGAAAACCGCGCTGAAGACGCGCTGAAAGTCGGTGCCGTCGACGCCGTGGTCGCTCCAGAGAAATTGCAGGAAGCGGCTCTGAACCTGGTCAAAGGCGCCATCTCCGGCGAGTTTGACTACAAGGCCAAGCGTCAGCCGAAGCTCGAAAAGCTCAAGCTCAACGCCATCGAACAAATGATGTCGTTCGAAACCGCCAAAGGTTTCGTGGCCGGTCAAGCGGGCCCGAACTACCCTGCACCGGTTGAAGCGATCAAGACTATCCAGAAAGCCGCGAACTTCGGTCGCGACAAGGCGCTGGAAGTCGAAGCCACCGGTTTCGTCAAACTGGCCAAGACCTCTGCCGCGCAGAGCTTGATCGGTCTGTTCCTGAACGATCAGGAGCTGAAGAAAAAGGCCAAGGCCTACGACGAAATCGCCAGAGACGTGAAGCAGGCCGCCGTATTGGGCGCTGGCATTATGGGTGGCGGTATCGCTTATCAGTCGGCCTCCAAAGGTACGCCGATCCTGATGAAAGACATCAACGAGCACGGCATCGAGCAAGGTCTGGCCGAAGCCGCCAAGCTGCTGGTGGGCCGCGTTGATAAAGGTCGCATGACTCCGGCGAAAATGGCTGAAGTGCTCAATGGCATTCGTCCAACCCTGTCCTACGGTGATTTCGGCCACGTCGACCTGGTTGTCGAAGCCGTTGTCGAGAACCCGAAGGTCAAGCAAGCCGTTCTGGCCGAAGTTGAAGGCAAGGTCAAAGAGGACACCATCCTCGCGTCCAACACCTCGACCATTTCCATCACCTTGCTGGCCAAAGCCCTCAAGCGTCCGGAAAACTTCGTCGGCATGCACTTCTTCAACCCGGTGCACATGATGCCGCTGGTTGAAGTGATCCGTGGCGAGAAGTCCAGCGAAGTGGCCGTTGCCACCACCGTTGCCTACGCCAAGAAAATGGGCAAGAACCCGATCGTCGTCAACGACTGCCCGGGCTTCCTGGTCAACCGCGTGCTGTTCCCGTACTTCGGCGGTTTCGCCAAACTGGTCAGCGCCGGCGTGGACTTCGTCCGCATCGACAAGGTCATGGAAAAATTCGGCTGGCCGATGGGCCCGGCGTACCTGATGGACGTGGTCGGCATCGACACCGGTCACCACGGTCGCGATGTAATGGCTGAAGGCTTCCCTGATCGCATGAAGGACGATCGCCGTTCGGCCGTTGACGTGCTCTACGAAGCCAAGCGCCTGGGCCAGAAGAATGGCAAGGGCTTCTACGCCTACGAGACCGACAAGCGCGGCAAGCAGAAGAAAGTCGCCGATCCTTCGGTACTGGAAGTGCTCAAGCCAATCGTGTTCGAACAGCGCGAAGTCACTGACGAAGACATCATCAACTGGATGATGATCCCGCTGTGCCTGGAAACCGTGCGTTGCCTGGAAGACGGCATCGTCGAAACCGCCGCCGAAGCCGACATGGGCCTGGTCTACGGTATTGGTTTCCCTCCATTCCGTGGCGGTGCGCTGCGCTACATCGACTCGATCGGTGTTGCAGCGTTCGTTGCCCTGGCTGACCAGTACGCTGATTTGGGCGCGCTGTACCACCCGACCGCGAAGCTGCGTGAAATGGCCAAAAACGGCCAGAGCTTCTTCGGTTAAGCGCCCACACTAGAGCGAGAGTGAAAGTATATGAGCTTGAATCCTAGAGACGTCGTGATTGTCGACTTCGGTCGTACGCCGATGGGCCGCTCCAAGGGCGGCATGCACCGCAACACCCGCGCTGAAGACATGTCGGCGCACCTGATCAGCAAATTGCTGGAACGCAACGTCAAGGTCGACCCGAGCGAAGTCGAAGACGTGATCTGGGGCTGTGTGAACCAGACCCTGGAGCAGGGCTGGAACATCGCCCGCATGGCGTCCCTGATGACGCAGATCCCGCACACCGCGGCCGGCCAGACCGTCAGCCGTCTGTGTGGCTCGTCGATGAGTGCTCTGCACACCGCTGCGCAAGCGATCATGACCGGTAACGGTGACGTATTCGTGGTTGGTGGCGTCGAGCATATGGGTCACGTGAGCATGATGCACGGTGTCGATCCGAACCCGCACATGTCCCTGTACGCGGCGAAAGCTTCGGGCATGATGGGCCTGACCGCGGAAATGCTCGGCAAAATGCACGGCATTACTCGCGAACAACAGGACGCTTTTGGCGTGCGCTCCCACCAGCTCGCCCACAAGGCGACTCTGGAAGGCAAGTTCAAAGACGAAATCATCCCGATGCAGGGCTACGACGAGAACGGTTTCCTGAAACTGTTCGACTACGACGAAACCATTCGTCCGGAAACCACCCTGGAAAGCCTGGCGGCCCTGAAGCCAGCGTTTAACCCGAAGGGCGGCACCGTGACAGCCGGTACTTCGTCGCAGATCACCGACGGTGCTTCGTGCATGATCGTGATGTCGGCGCAGCGTGCCCAGGATCTGGGCATCCAGCCGATGGCGGTGATTCGTTCGATGGCAGTGGCAGGTGTGGACCCGGCGATCATGGGCTATGGTCCAGTACCGGCAACACAAAAAGCACTGAAGCGCGCGGGCCTTGGCATCAACGATATCGACTTCTTCGAGCTCAACGAAGCTTTCGCCGCACAGGCGCTGCCAGTGCTGAAAGATTTGAAAGTGCTCGACAAGATGAACGAGAAGGTTAACCTGCACGGCGGCGCGATCGCCCTGGGTCATCCGTTCGGTTGCTCCGGTGCCCGTATCTCTGGCACTTTGCTGAACGTGATGAAGCAGAATGGCGGCACCTTTGGGGTGGCTACCATGTGCATTGGTCTCGGCCAAGGCATCTCCACCGTCTTCGAACGCGTTTAAGCGTTTCGCTGATGGAAGCCGGGGCCAAGTGCCCCGGTTTTTGTTTTTGCGGATTTATTTTGTTTTTATTTTGAAAAAATTTGAGTGAGGGCCAAAGCATGCCGATACAACCTGGGCTCTACGAACATTACAAAGGTCCGCAGTACCGCGTATTCGCGGTTGCGCGACATTCGGAAACCGAAGAGGAAGTAGTCTTTTACCAAGCCCTGTATGGCGATTACGGCTTTTGGGTGCGCCCCTTGAGCATGTTCCTGGAGTCGGTCGAGGTTGACGGCGAACAGGTGCCACGCTTTGCTTTGGTGCAAGCCGAACCGAGCGTTTTTCCGCAGCCATAAGGGGAGTGCGTGCAGAACCCTGCGCTTGACCTCACCTTGTAGCCACTATATATAGCGGTGCCGCGTCAGGCGCCAACCGCCTTTCACTTCTAGAATTCAGGAATTTTCTGATCCATGGGCAAATCGCTGGTCATTGTGGAATCCCCGGCTAAGGCCAAGACCATCAACAAGTATCTGGGTAACCAATACGTGGTGAAGTCGAGTATCGGCCATATCCGAGACCTGCCCACCAGCGGTTCGGCTAGCGCCAGCAAAGAGCCTGCCGCCAAGCGCGGCAAGGCCGCCGCAGGTGAAGGTCCGGTGCTCACGCCGAAAGAGAAAGCGCGCAAGCAGCTGGTCTCGCGCATGGGTGTCGATCCCGATCATGGCTGGAAAGCCAAGTACGAGATCCTCCCGGGCAAGGAAAAGGTCATCGAAGAGCTGCGCCGGCTCGCCAAAGATGCTGACACCATCTATCTCGCAACCGACTTGGATCGCGAGGGGGAAGCCATTGCCTGGCACCTGCGCGAAGCCATCGGTGGTGACGACAGCCGCTACAAGCGTGTGGTGTTCAACGAAATCACCAAGAAAGCGATCCAGGAAGCCTTCTCCAAACCGGGCGAGCTGGACATCGATCGAGTAAACGCCCAGCAGGCGCGTCGCTTCCTCGATCGCGTAGTGGGTTACATGGTTTCGCCGCTGCTATGGGCCAAGGTCGCCCGTGGCCTGTCCGCCGGTCGCGTGCAATCGGTTGCCGTGAAGCTGGTGGTCGAGCGTGAGCGTGAAATCCGCGCGTTCAACCCGGAAGAGTACTGGGAAGTCCACGCCGATCTCGGTACCGCCAAGGGCGCGACCGTGCGCTTTGACGTAGCCCGCGAGAAAGGCGAAGCCTTCAAGCCGCTGAACGAAGCCCAGGCCATGGCCGCGCTGGAAAAGCTCAAGGCTTCCAGCTACAGCATCGTCAAGCGCGAAGACAAACCGACCAGCAGCAAGCCGTCGGCACCGTTCATCACTTCCACCCTGCAACAGGCCGCGAGTAACCGCCTGGGCTTCGGTGTGAAGAAAACCATGATGATGGCCCAACGTTTGTACGAAGCCGGCTACATCACTTATATGCGTACCGACTCCACCAACCTCTCGGCCGATGCCGTGACGATGGCGCGTACCTATATTGAAGGCGAGTTCGGCAAGAAGTACCTGCCGGAAAACCCGAACGTCTACAGCAGCAAGGAAGGCGCACAAGAGGCTCACGAAGCGATTCGTCCGTCCGACGCCAATACCGAGCCAAGCAAGCTGTCGGGCATGGAGCGTGATGCCGAGCGGCTCTACGAGCTGATCTGGCGCCAGTTCCTGGCCTGCCAGATGCTGCCGGCGCAATACCTGTCGACCACGGTCACCGTCGGTGCCGGCGACTTCGAGCTGCGTGCCAAGGGCCGCATCCTGAAGTTCGACGGCTACACCCGCGTCATGCCGCAAATTGCCAAGCCTGGCGATGACGACGTGCTGCCGGATATGGCCCAGGGCGACGCGATGAAGCTGATCAAGCTTGATCCGACCCAGCACTTCACCAAGCCGCCAGCGCGTTACTCGGAAGCGAGCCTGGTTAAAGAAATGGAAAAACGCGGCATCGGTCGTCCTTCGACCTACGCGGCGATCATCTCTACCATCCAGGACCGCGGTTACGTGGCGCTGCACAACCGTCGTTTCTATTCGGAAAAGATGGGCGACATCGTCACCGAGCGTCTGGCCGAGAGCTTCTCCAATCTCATGGACTACGGCTTCACCGCCGGCATGGAAGAGAACCTCGATGACGTGGCTCAGGGCGAACGCGACTGGAAAAACGTGCTCGACGAGTTCTATGGCGACTTCAAGAAAAAACTCGAAGTGGCTGAAAGCGCCGAAGGCGGCATGCGCGCCAACCAGCCGGTAATGACTGACATTCCGTGCGTGTTGTGCGGTCGTCCAATGCAGATTCGTACTGCCTCGACGGGCGTATTCCTCGGTTGCTCGGGCTATAGCCTGCCGCCGAAAGAGCGCTGCAAAGCCACCGTCAACCTGGTGCCAGGCGATGAAATCGCCGCGGACGACGAGGGTGAATCCGAGTCGCTGGTCCTTCGTGGCAAGCATCGCTGCCCGATCTGCAGCACCGCGATGGACGCTTACCTGCTCGATGAGAAGCGCAAGCTGCACATCTGCGGTAACAACCCGGATTGCTCTGGCTACGAAATCGAAGAAGGCACCTATCGCATCAAAGGCTACGAAGGTCCGAGCCTGGAATGCGACAAGTGCGGTAGCGAGATGCAGCTCAAGACCGGTCGTTTCGGCAAGTTCTTCGGTTGCACCAACGCCACCTGCAAGAACACCCGCAAGCTGCTGAAAAGCGGTGACGCGGCGCCGCCGAAGATGGACCCGGTGAAGATGCCTGAGCTCAAATGCGAAAAGGTTAACGACACCTACATCCTGCGCGACGGTGCTTCCGGTCTGTTCCTGGCGGCCAGTCAGTTTCCGAAAAACCGCGAGACTCGTGCTCCATTGGTCATGGAGATCGTGCCGCACAAGGATGAGATCGATCCGAAGTACCACTTCCTCTGCGAAGCGCCGAAGAAAGACCCGGATGGCCTCCCTTCGGTAATTCGTTACAGCCGCAAGACCAAAGAGCAGTACGTGCAGACAGAGGTCGACGGTAAGCCGACTGGCTGGAAGGCGTATTACGACGGCGGCAAGTGGACGGTTGAAGACAAGCGTCCATCAGCCAAGGCTTAAAAGGCTGTACACAAAAGGCCGCATGACAACCCTCGGGTTTTCATGCGGCCTTTTGTTTTGGGCTTGCGGGAAGCTCGGGTGATCCACGACACTGTCTGACCTGCGTGAAGCAATTATTTCGTTGTGGAGGCTGCCGTCATGGCCCACGAACTCTATACCCGTACCAATCAGAAGATTTATTTCGCCGGCCTGTCGCTGGAAGCGCTGGCCAAAGCCGAAGAGGGGCGGGCGATGAACTCCCTGGCGCTGATTCAGGCCGGGCGCGAATCGGCGTTGTTTCACCTGTACGGTGCGCTGTTGGGGCTGTGCCATGAAATCGCCGGTTTCTATCGCCTGCCTCAGGCCAATGCGCCGCGGGCAGAGATGCTGTTGACCCGCGAAGTGCTCGAAACCATCGCTATTCCGGAAATGGCCGAGATGGTCGAACTGGCGCAAAACCCTGAAACCTGGCTAGCCAAGCTGCTGTCGGCACATGCCGCACTGTTTCAGCCGCCTCGCGCTCCGCACAAGCCCAAGGGCGATGTGACGCAGCCGCTTATTCTGGCCGTTAATCTGGATGAAGAAGAGGCGCCGGAAGAGCTGAGTCGGGAAGAGCTGGAGAGCTGGCGTCAGAACCTTAAAGGCCTGGCGATTCGGTTTCGCGAAGGGTTGAACGAGTGCTGAAAGATTGAGTGTTTAGGGGCGGGTCCGCTCAAGGAAGAGCGATGTCAGAAATTTCTCTTCGTGATGGCATTTGGTCAAGATCCCGAGCGAAGCTTGGCTGATGCCTATATAATCCCCGCCTTTCGTGGAGAACAGACCTTTATGCCAACGTCCTTTCTAGAAATTGTCGAGTTACCAGACGGCCGAATCGAGCTGCGCAGGGCCGAGGACGAGGGTTCTCTGGTTACTTTGGATTTCTCCGAGGATGCCAAGGTTTTCCTGCAAGGCCAGCATGTGGAAGTCGCCAAGGCGATGTTGAGCGTCGGTGTTCAGATGGCAGGACGCCTGGTTGAAGGCGAATTTGATAAGGAAGAGGGGCCTCGGGTTCTTCATTGATCCCGCCCGTCGGATTCTTCGGATACCTTTACAGATTGGCTTCTCTATCCCTGGAGAAGCCCCGCGCTGTTCAGCGCGCACAGTGTTTGTCAGTTAACCCAGTCGAATATTCAGACTTTGCGCATCCCCGATACGGGCGGCGCTGATCAACTGTTGCCGCGACGTTGTGCTCAGCGGGTTAAGCCAGCTGACGACCGTATGGCTGCGGCCAAGTCGCAAGGCTTCGCAGGTCAACTGCTGAGCGCTCTGCGTGCCGCGTGGTTGCAGGAGCAGAATGCGCTCACGGTTCAGACCGGCGTCCCGTAACCAGGCTTGTGTCAGGCTGGCGGGCGGTGCGATCAGTGTCAGCCAGCGTGCATCCTGATCCTGACTCAGTTCCCTGAGAATCGGTGCCAGAAGGTTCAGGCAGTTCCCGGCCGCGCCGCGCAGTGATAGCTCGCTGAAGACTTCAGGCTCGGCGCTCCAGGGCGATTCGACCACATCTTTCAGGATCGGCGCCAATGGCTGTGCCATGAACGCCTCGAACAACGGCAGTTGGGCTTGCTGTGAGGTATGTGGGAACTGCATAAAGCCTCCTTTAGCGGCGAATCACGCCGACACTCAAGCCTTCGATAACCAGTTCCTGATCTTTCAGGTTGACTTCGATAGGGGCGAATTCAGGGTTTTCGGCAATCAACCAAACTTTGCTACCGTCGCGCTTGAAGCGCTTGACGGTCACTTCGTCGCCGATCCGCGCCACCACGATTTGGCCGTTACGGGCTTCGCGGGTGGTATGGACGGCCAGCAGGTCACCGTCGAAAATGCCGACGTCCTTCATGCTCATGCCATGGACCCGCAGCAGATAGTCGGCGCGAGGATGGAAGAAGGAAGGGTTGATGTTGCAGGATTCCTCGATGTGCTGCTGGGCGAGGATCGGTGCACCGGCAGCCACCCGGCCAATGATCGGCAAGCTGGACTCGTCGGCCTTGGCTTCGAAGCCAGGGATGCGGATGCCGCGGGAGGCGCCCGGGGTCATCTCGATCGCCCCCTTGCGAGCCAGTGCCTTGAGGTGTTCTTCCGCCGCATTGGGCGACTTGAAACCCAGTTCCTGAGCGATTTCCGCGCGGGTTGGCGGGTAGCCGTTGTCTTCGAGGCAACGTTTGATGAAGGCCAGAATCTCTGCTTGGCGTGGCGTCAGCTTTAGCATATTGATCGCTCTGTCTTTTTATACAGTGACTGGGATTATATACAGTGAACTGGTCTTGGCAATGCCCCTTTTTTTGTCGGCCGCTGGACGGTCATTTCGCTCGCTGATTGAAGCGGCACTGTTGTATGGTTAAATACCTGACCGACCATTCCCAAAACGAACCGCCAGACTTGACAAGGCCAAGGCTGAAACGTATGTTTCAAACAAGTGTTTGTCAGGCGGAGTAGCCATGGCCCAGTCGGAAACCGTTGAACGCATTCTCGATGCTGCCGAGCAGTTGTTCGCGGAAAAAGGTTTTGCTGAAACCTCATTGCGTCTGATCACCAGCAAGGCCGGTGTCAATCTGGCGGCGGTGAATTATCACTTCGGGTCGAAGAAGGCGCTGATTCAGGCGGTCTTCTCGCGTTTTCTCGGGCCGTTCTGTCTCAGTCTCGATAAAGAACTGGAGCGCCGTCAGGCCAAGCCTGAGAACAAGCCGACCCTTGAAGAGCTGCTGGAGATCCTCGTCGAGCAAGCTCTGGTGGTGCAGCCACGCAGCGGCAATGATCTGTCCATTTTCATGCGTTTGCTGGGGCTGGCGTTCAGTCAGAGCCAAGGGCACTTGCGTCGTTATCTGGAAGATATGTACGGCAAGGTGTTCCGCCGCTACATGATGCTGGTCAACGAGGCCGCTCCGCGCATTCCCCCGATCGAACTGTTCTGGCGTGTGCATTTCATGCTCGGTGCCGCGGCGTTCAGCATGTCGGGGATCAAGGCCTTGCGTGCGATTGCCGAGACTGATTTCGGCGTCAACACCTCCATCGAACAAGTAATGCGTCTGATGGTGCCATTTCTGGCCGCTGGCATGCGGGCCGAAACCGGCGTCACCGACACTGCCATGGCCACCGCGCAGTTGCGTCCGCGCAGCAAATCGGCCCCGGTCGCCGCCAAGGTTTAACCGCACACGGGTGGGCGCGGCAGCTGACATCCGCTAAGCTAGCCGCCCATGCCGACTCTCGTTCTGAACCCGCTCCTCATTGATATCGCCGACCTGCCGGGCCCAGCCCATGGCGGCGAATTCGTGCGAGCCGGGTTTATCGTAATCAAGGAATCTCTATGACTGCTGGCCTGCAAGGCTCGTTGATGGTGGACGTCGCCGGTACCTGGTTGACGGCTGAAGATCGCCAATTGTTGCGCCAGCCCGAAGTGGGCGGCCTGATCATTTTTGCCCGCAACATCGAGCATCCGCGTCAAGTGCGCGAATTGAGCGCTTCGATCCGTGCCATTCGTCCCGATCTTCTGCTGGCGGTGGATCAAGAGGGCGGTCGGGTTCAGCGGCTGCGTCAGGGCTTCGTTCGACTGCCAGCGATGCGTGCCATCGCCGATAACCCGAATGCCGAAGACTTGGCCGAGCAGTGTGGCTGGATCATGGCGACCGAAGTGCTCGCGGTCGGTCTCGACTTGAGCTTCGCTCCGGTGCTGGACCTGGATTACCAGCGCAGCGCGGTGGTCGGCACCCGTTCGTTCGAAGGTGATCCCGAGCGCGCCGCCTTGCTCGCCGGTGCATTCATCCGCGGCATGAACAGTGCCGGAATGGCCGCCACCGGTAAGCATTTCCCGGGTCATGGCTGGGCTGAAGCTGACTCCCATGTCGCGATTCCCAACGACGAGCGCAGCCTCGACGAAATCCGCGCCAACGACCTGGTGCCGTTCGCGCGATTGAGCAAACAACTGGCCGCCGTCATGCCAGCCCACGTTATTTATCCACAAGTCGATTCCCAGCCTGCAGGTTTCTCCCGTCGCTGGCTGCAGGACATCCTGCGCGGTGAGTTGCAGTTCGATGGCGTGATTTTCAGCGACGACCTGTCCATGGCGGGTGCCCACGTGGTCGGCGATGCCGCCAGTCGTATCGAAGCGGCATTGACCGCCGGTTGTGACATGGGCCTGGTGTGCAACGATCGCGCGGCTGCCGAGCTGGCCTTGAGCGCCGCCCAGCGTTTGAAGGTCAAACCTTCGGCGCGTATTGCGCGGATGCGCGGGCAGGCGTACGCCAGCACCGAATACCGTCAAGACCCACGCTGGCTGGCGGCCGTCGGCGCGCTCAGAGAGGCTCAATTGATCGATTAAGGACTCTTCGTTATGACGGTTTACGCGATTATCGGTGGCACCGGCCTGACTCAACTCGAAGGTCTGAGCATTCGTCAGTCATTGGCGGTGGACACGCCTTACGGCACGCCTTCGGCCGAAGTGCAGATCGGTGAATATGCTGGCAAGGAAGTGCTGTTTCTCGCGCGTCATGGGCACCCACACCGTTTCCCGCCGCATCAGGTGAACTACCGCGCCAACCTGTGGGCCTTGAAGCAGGCCGGTGCCGAAGCGATTCTCGCGGTCAACGCCGTGGGCGGGATTCACACTGCGATGGGCACCGGGCATTTCTGTGTGCCACATCAATTGATCGACTACACCAGCGGCCGCGAACACACCTATTTCGCCGATGACCTGGAACAGGTCACACACATCGACTTCAGCTATCCCTACAGCGAACCCCTGCGTCAGCAATTGATCGCGGCGTTGGCGGCTGAAGGCGTTGGCTACAGCAGCCAAGGCGTGTACGCCTGCACCCAGGGCCCACGTCTGGAAACCGTCGCTGAAATTGCGCGGCTGGAACGTGACGGTTGTGACATCGTCGGCATGACCGGCATGCCTGAAGCAGCATTGGCGCGCGAGCTGGAACTGGATTACGCCTGTCTGGCGCTGGTGGTGAACCCGGCGGCGGGCAAGTCGACAGCAGTGATCACCATGGCCGAGATCGAGCAGGCATTGCATGACGGGATGGGCAAGGTGAAGTCGACGTTGGCGCGGGTGTTGAAAGGCTGAGCTTGTCGTCCCAGACTCCAGAAATTTTCAGAAGCGTTGATTTTATGCTGACAATAATTGAACAACTTCATGAGCTGCCGTGGGCGGAGGAGTTCAGTCATCGTGCTCTGGACAAGGCTCGCAAATACGCTGTAGAAAATCGGGTACAGATCCGCGAAATAGAGGACGCTATCGTTCTCGCGACCTGCAAGGGTTCCCAAGGCTATATCTATGAACAAACCATTGAGCT
Organism: Pseudomonas sp. JV414; assembly: GCF_032424305.1. Lineage (NCBI taxonomy): Bacteria > Pseudomonadati > Pseudomonadota > Gammaproteobacteria > Pseudomonadales > Pseudomonadaceae > Pseudomonas > Pseudomonas sp. JV414. Next base: position 356,181 of record NZ_VYKC01000022.1, read on the forward strand.
CATCGAAGACTTTAATGGTGAGTTTGAACTGGTTTGCTGTTGTTCATGTCCTGTGGTGGTCAATTGCAAGCACTGCGCAACCGTGCTTTATAACTTGCAAGAGCTTCCCGTGGACTCGTTCAAAAGCACTGCCCCGGTCCAGCTAAATCGCGATTTGGAGCGCTGGCTCAATGATGTTCCTCGCGAGGGAAGTCATTTCGAGGAGGCAGTGCCAGGGGCAAGCACACGACTGGTGTACAAACTCAAACCGGCGTCTACTGCCGGCAAGTGGTCGTTGGAAGTTTTCCGGGCGCGTCAGCTCAAGGATGGCCAGTTACAGGACATCAAGCCAGTGTTTTCGCTGGAAGAGACGCTGATGCGCCAACCTGCCTATCTGACTGAAGTGGATCTGCGACTCATCCGGTTGGTGATTGCCGTTCACTCACATCATGGGTTTTACAGCGACTACCCCTTACAGGGCAGCAGCGGGGCAGAAGTCCTTGAGCTGGCACTAAAGACTTCGCGCCTGTTTCTCGATTTTGAGCAACGGCAACCTTTGGCCGCTGGACTCGAAAAGCCTGCTCAATTTGTCTGGGCCGAGCAGGCCAATGGCAGTTTTCGTCCAAAATGGCGAATCAATGAAGCGCCGCTGGAGACTTTTCTCGCGCTTGAGCCTTTGTATTACGTGGATCGCGAACGTCTGGAAGTCGGGCTGCTGGCGAGCGGGTTTGACCACAAGCTTGCTTGTCACCTGTCGTTGGCCCCAGACATCCCGGCACGTCAGGCCATGCAGTTCAGCCATCGGATGAGTGCTGCGACTCGATTAGCCCCCCCGCCGCATACGTTGACTGAGCGGATCGTCGATGATATTGAGCCTCAGGCCTTCCTGACCCTCGCAACAACCAAGCGTTATACAAACTGGAAACACGAGCCGGAGCACCGCGCAGCGCTGGCGTTCACTTACAACGGCCATATGGCCGCGGACAAAAAATCCACGGAAGTATCGGTGCTCATCGGCACCGAAACACAGCGCATTCAGCGTAAACCGACTGCCGAAAAAGCCCTGCGCCAGGCCTTGCAAAAACAAGGCTTCAAAAAGGCCACCCGTAAAAGTGATGCGTTACCCGACAGCGCAGGCGAAATGTTCGATTTGCCGGATGAATCGGCATGGCTTGCTTTTGTGCAATCCGGAGTGCCAGCGCTCAGAGAGGCCAACTGGCAGATCAGTATCACTGACGGCTTTCATTTTAATTTGCAGCCCGTAGAAGAATGGTATGCCGATATCGAGGAATCGCCGGGCCGCGAATGGTTCGATCTGCAATTGGGGATCGTGGTCAATGGCGAGCGCCATAGCTTGCTACCGATTCTGCTGCATTTGTTACGCAATCAGCCACAGCTGATGAACCCGGCTGAGCTAGTCCGCCGCGACGATAACGATCAGGTATTGATCGATCTCAATAGTGGGCAGTTCGGAGCGAAACCAGGTACGAAAGTCGCCCTGCCTCTCGGGCGGGTCAAGCCATTGATGGCTACGCTGGGTGAGTTGTATTTGAGGGTGAGCAACGGTAATTCGCTTCGGCTGAATACCCCTGATGCGGCGCGGTTGAGTGAGCTGGAAGGGCTGCCACTGGTATGGCAGGGCGGTGAGCGTTTGCGCAGTTTTGCGAAACGCTTGCGTGAATCGACTCATGCACACGTTGCTGCTCCAGAAGACCTCAACGCGGTGCTGCGGCCGTATCAGCTCGAAGGCCTGAACTGGATGCAGACCCTTCGCGAACTGGAAGTTGGCGGTATCCTCGGCGACGACATGGGCTTGGGCAAAACGCTGCAAACCCTGACTCATTTACTGCTGGAGAAACAGGCGGGGCGTCTCGATCGTCCAGCGCTTGCCGTGATGCCTACCAGCCTCATCCCCAACTGGCTCGATGAGGCGGCACGCTTCACCCCGCAACTGAAAGTACTGGCGCTCCATGGCGCCGCTCGGCAAAACGATTTTGCCAGCCTTGCCGACTACGACCTGGTATTGACGACTTACGCGTTGTTGCCGCGCGATCTGGAGGTTTTGCAACCTCAGCTCTGGAGTGTGCTGATTCTCGATGAAGCGCAGAACATCAAGAACCCGGTCAGCAAAGCTGCTCAGGCAGCCCGACAATTAGAGGCTCGGCAGCGTTTGTGCTTGTCTGGCACACCACTGGAAAACCACTTGGGCGAGTTGTGGTCGCTGTTTCACTTTTTGCTCCCCGGTTGGCTCGGCGACAGTAAAACCTTCAATCGCGACTATCGCACCCCGATCGAGAAACACGGTAACAGCGAGCGGATGCAACACCTGACGGCCCGTATAAAACCCTTTCTGCTACGTCGCAAGAAAGAACAGGTCGCTACCGAACTGCCTCCCAAGACCGAGATCGTGCATTGGGTCGACCTTAGCGATGGGCAACGGGATGTGTATGAAACCGTGCGTGTGGCGATGGACAAGAAGGTGCGTGATGAAATTGCCCGCAGCGGCGTCGGGCGCAGTCAGATCATCATCCTCGACGCTTTGCTCAAGTTACGTCAGGTGTGCTGCGATCTGCGATTGATCAAAACGCCTCTGACGGCAAAGGTCCTTCGCTCGGGCAGCGGAAAACTGGTCAGCTTGATGGAGATGCTCGAAGAGTTGCTCAGTGAAGATCGAAAGATTTTGCTGTTCTCGCAGTTCACCTCGATGCTTGCGTTGATTGAGCAGGAACTGCAGCAGCGCGGTATCGACTACTCGTTGTTGACTGGCGACACGACGGATCGGCGCACACCGGTAAAAGATTTTCAGAGTGGCAAGGTGCCGTTGTTCCTGATTAGCCTGAAGGCTGGGGGAACCGGTCTCAACCTGACGGCGGCGGATACGGTGATTCACTTCGATCCTTGGTGGAACCCGGCGGTGGAAAACCAGGCGACCGACCGAGCCTACAGAATTGGTCAAGACAAACCGGTATTCGTCTACAAGATGATTGCCCGCGGTACGGTCGAAGAAAAAATACAAGCGCTTCAACAGGAAAAGGCAGCGTTGACCGGGGCGGTGCTTGAAGGTGGGGCGAGTGGGGGGTGGAAGCTCGAACAGAGTGATATTGAAGCGCTGTTCGCGCCATTGTCTGATCCCAAGTCTTGATAGTTTGCCTCTTCAGTGAGTCCGCAGTGATGCCTTCGCGGGCAAGCCACGCTCCCACAGGTACAGTGATTTCCTGTGGGAGCGTGGCTTGCCCGCGAAGACGATCTACCTATCGCCGCTACCTATCAATTTTTTCCGGCAGTGGCGCAAACAACGCCTCGATATCATCGCTCTGCAATTTCCAGTCCCCGGTCTTGCGCCCATCCAGCACGCCAGCGGCAAGATCGGACTTTTCTTTCTGCAGATGCTGAATCTTCTCTTCCACCGTGCCCCTGGCAATCATCTTGTAGACGAATACCGGCTTCTCCTGACCAATGCGATACGCACGATCAGTCGCCTGATTCTCCGTCGCAGGGTTCCACCAGGGATCGTAGTGAATCACCGTATCCGCTTCGGTCAGGTTCAGTCCTACGCCACCAGCCTTCAGGCTGATCAGAAAGATCTGACGCTGGCCGCTCTGGAATTCCTTCACCGGCGTGCGTCGGTCGCGGGTTTGTCCGGTCAGGATCGCATACGCCACGCTACGCTTTTTCAGCTCGTCCTCGATCAACGACAGCATTGAGGTGAACTGAGAGAACAGCAGAATCCGTCGACCTTCTTCGAACAACTCTTCCAGCATTTCCATCAGGCTATCGAGCTTGCCGGAAGTGCTACCGCGCGCGGGCAGGGCGGCATCGTTGACCAGGCGTAAATCGCAGCACACCTGACGCAGCTTCAGCAGGGCCTCGAGAATGATGATCTGGCTGCGCGCCACGCCCTTGCGGGTGATTTCGTCGCGGACTTTTTTGTCCATGGCCAGTCGCATGGTTTCGTATACGTCGCGCTGGGCTTCGTTGAGTTCGACCCAATGGATGATCTCGGTTTTCGGCGGCAGTTCGGTGGCCACCTGTTCCTTGGTCCTGCGCAGGAGGAACGGTTTGATCCGACCGTTGAGGTGTTGAAGTCTTACTTCGCTGGCGCGCTTTTCTATCGGTACGCGGTAATCGCGGTTGAAGCTTTTCACGTCGCCGAGCCAGCCGGGCAGCAGGAAGTGGAACAGCGACCACAGCTCGCCCAGATGGTTTTCCAGTGGCGTGCCGCTCAGGCACAGACGCTGGCGAGCATTCAGCTCACGTGCTGCATGGGCGGCCTTGCTGTTGGGGTTCTTGATGTACTGCGCTTCATCCAGCACCAGTACATGAAGCGGTTGCGCGGCCAGGCGCTCGACGTCTTTGGGCAGCAGCGCATAGGTGGTCAGAATCAGGTCGTAATCGGCCAGGTTGTCGAAATGCTTTTTGCGACTGGCACCGTACAGCGCCAGCACTTTGAGCTGCGGCGTGAAATGCGCCGCTTCGTCGAGCCAGTTGGGGATCAGGCTGGTGGGCATGACCACCATGCACGGTCGATCGAGGCGCCCGGCGTTCTTCTCGCTGAGAATATGCGCCAGGGTCTGTAGGGTTTTGCCCAGACCCATGTCGTCCGCGAGAATCCCGCCGACTTCCAGTTGCCGCAACGACTGCATCCAGCTCAGGCCTTCCAGCTGATACGGGCGCAAGGTGGCATTCAACCCTTCGGGAGCCACCGCGGTGTGGTCCTTGATGTCGCGCAGCCGCTGGGCAAAGGTGCGGATCTGCTCGCCACCTTCCCAGAGCAACGGCAGGCCTTCCAGCGGATTCAGTCGCGTGGCGTCGGCCTTGCTCAGGCGCAGCGTGGTTTCGCCGGGCTCTTGCAGATAAAACTCGCCGAGGGTCGCCAGCACCGGTTTCAAGCGACCGAAGGGCAGGGCGACCTGCAACGGGCCTTGGTCGGTGCTGCGGCGCTGCGGAATGTTCACCAGAATCAGTTCGTCGTCGCGACGTCGGGCGAGCCGTTCCGGGTTGAGGATCTCGGTGTGAGAGCGCATCAGGTTCAACAGGATCGGCAACAGGCTCAGCCGTTCGCCGTTGACGATGATCCCCAATTCCAGGTCGAACCAGTCGCGCTCGGGTGCCTGCTCGACGGTGGCATACCAGTCATCAACGGCGGTCAGGTCGAAGCCGAAATCCTCGTCGATCTGCAACTCCCACCCTTGGGTGCGCAGCTTCGGCAGCTCGTTGAGGGTGAAGGTCAGCCAGGCGCTGTCGTTGACCATCTCGTAGAGTTCGCCGGCACTTTCCGGCAGGGCCTTGCTTTGTCGGGTGGCGATCTTGAAACCGAGGATTCGCAGCTGTTCCCTGTAGGCTTGTTCGACTTCCGGGTGGCGTTTTATCCGCAGTGTCTGTGTCTCTTGGCGAATCAGGATGTCAGTGTTTTTCTGTCCACTGACGTATTCATCCAGATAGCTGAAGGACAGCGCCGCGCGATGCTGGATGTACCGCTGCATCTTGCCGTTGCGCGGTTCGAAGGCGCTGAACTCGATGCTCGCCAGCCACAGGCGCGGCACCGGTTGCACGTTGTCCACCAACACTTGCGGCGGCGCTTTCGGGCTACGGTTTTCCAGTACGGCCTGAAGTTTTTCCAGCAGTTCAGCGTCTTTGGCAGCGGCCGGATACGCGAGGGTTTCCTGCACTTGCAGCAACACTGCCGCGCAATGTTTGCAGTTGGTATGAACCGGGCAGGTGCACGTGGCGTCGATCATCAGCAAGGTGCCTTTGGCCGACTCGCGCAGGCGAATGGTCTGACGGTAAACGTTACCGCCAGAGCCTTCGCAACTGGCGGTGATGGTGGCATCGCCGACTTCGACGATCCTGACGCGGTTCTCCAGAGCGTAGCGACGGCCACGCTCCAGGCTCTGTTCCTTGAATCGGCTGACCCAGGATGTTGCCAGGGGTTTGCTCAGGGTCGCGGAGGACATAAGGGCTTCAATCAGTCCGGAATTACATCGGGGGCTGGCCGAGGCGCAGGGGCGGTCAACGAGGTGATCTTGATAAGTAGGCCCAGATGGCCGTTGTCGAGGAAGTTCAGCTGACCGTTCTTGGTATGGCTTTCCTGTTTCAGGCGTTCGCTGGCGGTGACCAAGCCGTTGGCATCGATCTGATTGACCCAGAAGTCGGCGTCGACGTCGGTGAAGCGTCCCAATTTCAGGCTCAGCGTGCCTTCGATCGGGAACTGCCCGAACTGTTCGGTGCCTTCGCTGATCGCGACTTTGCTGGCCTCTTCGCCGAGGTTCTGTTGCCAGGCCTTGTGCAGCAACACGGTGTATTCGTTGCTGGCGGTGAGCTTTTCCACCTCGGGATTAAGGCTCGGCGTGCGAAAGCTGTCGGGGCTGATGCGTTGAGCACCGGCATCCCAGTCTTCCGGCGCGGCGCGGCTGACGATGGCGGGCACGGTGTTTTGCCGCACCAGAATCATTTCAACCTGATACAGATCATCGGCAAACGCCGTGGGGGCGACCAGCGTCGTGATTAACATCGTCAACAAGGTCAGTGAGCGAAACAGGCGCATGCGGCGTCCTTAAGCAGTGGTCGGAATGAGGCGCTCGAACAGCGCCTCTACAGTATTAAAACGCTCTTGCGGGCTTTCCATTGGTACCTGGAATTTGAACATCGTGGCGCCTTCGAATTTGTAGCGTTTGGGCTGGCTCTGGATCAGTTTGATCAGTGTCAGCGGGTCGACCGGTGTCTGCGCCGCGAACTCGATACGACCGCCTTGCGGGCCACCGTCGACTTTCTTGATGCCCAGTTGTTCGGCCTGCAATTTCAGCGCCGTGATCCGCACCAGGTTCTTGGTCGGCTCCGGCAGCAAACCGAAACGGTCGATCATCTCCACTTGCAGGTCCTTGAGGCCTTCCTCATCGGTGGCCGAGGCAATGCGTTTGTAGAGAATCAATCGAGCATGAACATCCGGCAGATAGTCCTCGGGAATCAATGCCGGTACACGCAGATTGACTTCGGGGCCGCCACCCAGCGGTTGGTCGAGGTTCGGCTGTTCACCCTTGCGGATAGACTTCACCGCGCGCTCTAGCATTTCCATGTACAGGGTGAAACCGACGGCCTGGATCTGCCCGCTCTGACCGTCGCCCAGCAGTTCGCCAGCGCCACGGATTTCCAGATCGTTGGTGGCGAGCACGAAGCCCGCGCCGAGGTCCTGGGTATTGGCGATCGCTTCCAGGCGCTTTTCTGCGTCGGGAGTGATTTGTTGGCGCGGCGGTGTCAGCAGGTAAGCATACGCCTGGTGGTGGCTGCGACCGACGCGGCCACGCAACTGGTGTAGCTGCGCCAGGCCGAACTTGTCGGCGCGCTCGATGATGATGGTGTTGGCGCTCGGCACGTCGATGCCGGTCTCGATGATGGTCGAGGCGATCAGCACGTTGAAGCGCTTGTGGTAGAAGTCGCTCATCACTTGTTCGAGATCGCGTTCACGCATCTGCCCGTGGCCGATGCCGATCCGTGCTTCCGGCACCAGTTCGGCGAGGTCGGCGGCGCATTTCTCGATGGTCTTCACGTCGTTGTGCAGGTAGTAGACCTGACCGCCACGCAGCAACTCACGCAGCAGGGCTTCTTTGACCGTGCTCTTGTTCTGCTCCATGACGAACGTGCGCACCGACAGGCGACGGGCCGGTGGCGTGGCGATGATCGACAGGTCACGCATGCCCGACACCGCCATGTTCAGCGTGCGCGGAATTGGCGTAGCGGTCAGCGTCAGGATGTCGACCTCACTGCGCAGTGCTTTGAGCTGTTCTTTCTGACGGACACCGAAACGGTGCTCTTCGTCGATGATCACCAGCCCGAGGTTTTTGATTTTGACGTCGTCTTGCAGCAGCTTGTGTGTGCCGATGACGATGTCGATCTTGCCTTCGGCCAGGTCCGCGACCGCGGCGTTGACTTCCTTGGTCGACTTGAAGCGGCTCATCACCTCCACGCTCACCGGCCAGTCGGCGAAGCGGTCGCGGAAGCTGTTGTAATGTTGCTGGGCGAGCAGGGTGGTCGGCACCAGAATCGCCACCTGACGACCGCCATGCACTGCGATGAACGCCGCGCGCATCGCCACTTCGGTCTTGCCGAAACCGACGTCGCCGCAGACCAGTCGATCCATTGGTTTCGGCGCGAGCATGTCGGCGCGCACCGCTTCGATGGTGGTTTGCTGGTCCGGGGTTTCTTCGAACGGGAAACCGGCGCTGAAGGTCGCGTAATCGGCTTTCGGGTCGGCGAAGGCATAACCCTCGCGAGCGGCGCGGCGGGCATAGATGTCGAGCAACTCGGCGGCCACGTCGCGCACCTGTTCGGCGGCTTTGCGCTTGGCTTTCTGCCAGGTCTCGGAGCCGAGGCGATGCAGCGGCGCCAGGGCATCGTCGCTGCCGGTGTAACGAGCGATCAAGTGCAGGTTGGCTACCGGGACGTACAGCTTGGCGTTCTCGGCATATTCAAGGGTCAGGAATTCAGCGGCTTGATTGTCGATTTCCAGGATCGTCAGCCCCAGATAGCGGCCGACACCATGATCGATGTGCACCACCGGTGCGTTTTCGCGCAGCTCGGTGAGGTTTTTGATCACTGCATCGTTGTTGGCATCGGCGCGTTTCTCGCGACGACGGCGCTGCATCACGCGCTGCCCGAACAACGGGCTTTCAGCGACCAGAGCCAGGGCTGGATCGTCCAGCAACAGACCTTCGTCGAGCGGCGCGATGGTGATCGCCAAGCGCTCCTTGCTCGCAACAAAGTCTGGCCAGCTGTCGACGGTTTTCGGTCGCAGCTTCAAGCGTTCCAGCAATTCCAGCAGCACTTCACGACGGCCCGCGGACTCGGCGGTAAACAGCACGCGGCCAGGGAATTCGTCGAGGAAACCGGCCAGCGCCGCCAACGGCTGAGTGGCCTTGGCTTCGATGGCCAGGTTCGGCAGCAGCTGAGCGGGGAAGCGCTCGCGACCGACACCGGTTTCCACATCCTGTTGACTGGCAACCACACGGGGCCAGCTCTTCAGGCGGGCAAAGCAGTCTTCCACGGGCAAGAACAGCTCGGCCGGTGGCAATAAAGGACGGGATGGATCGACGCGGCGCTCTTCGTAACGATTGCGCACGTCGTTCCAGAAATTTTCTGCCGCCTGTTCGATGCCCGGCAAAGAGAACACTTGCGTGTCCTGGGGCAGGTAATCGAACAGGGTGGAGGTTTCATCGAAGAACAGCGGCAAGTAGTACTCGATACCCGCCGGTGTAATCCCGCTGCTCAAATCCTGAAAGATCGGGCAGCGACGGAAGTCGACATCGAAACGCTCGCGAAAGCGCGCCTTGAAACGGGTGACCGCGTCCTTTTGCAGCGGGAATTCCCGCGCCGGAAGCAGGCGAACGGTGTCCACCTTGTCGATGGAGCGCTGGTTTTCCGGATCGAAGGTACGCAGGGTTTCGATTTCGTCGTCGAACAGATCGATGCGGAAGGGCAGTTTGCTGCCCATCGGGAACAGGTCGATCAGCGAGCCGCGCACGGTGAATTCGCCGTGCTCATAGACTGTATCGACGTAACGATAGCCGCTGGCCTCAAGCCGGCTGCGCATTTGCTCGACATCGAGCTTCTGGCCGACATCCAGTACCAGGCTGCTGCCGAGCAGGAATTTGGTCGGCGCCAGGCGGTGCAGGGCCGTAGTGATCGGCACCACCAGAACCCCATGCTCCAGCTCCGGCAACCGATACAGGCTGGCGATGCGCTGGGAGATGATGTCCTGGTGTGGCGAGAACAGGTCGTAGGGCAGGGTTTCCCAGTCGGGGAAATGCAGGACAGGCAAATCCGGGGCGAAGAAACTCAGCTCCTGTTCCAGCCGTTCGGCACTCTGGCTGTCGGCGGTCAGTAGCAGGGTAAAGCGCTTGGCAGCGCTGGCGGCCTCGGCAATGGCCAGGCTCAGGGCGGCACCGGGCAAGTTGCCCCAGTGCTGTTTACCTGCCGCGGCAGGGAGAAGCGGTAGACGCAGAACGGGCACGGAAGGTTGAGCTCCAAGCGTTGCGACAAAGTCGACAATTGTAACGGCCTCAGGTGCCGGCTGTCAGTTGCAGATATGTCTATTACGCGGGTTGGGCAAAATGTAGTGGTAATGACAAAATCGAGCGGTTTTTTAGTGAAAACTACTGATTATGTAGTGGCAAAACGAACGTGTGTTACGGATGGTTACGGACAAGGTGGCGATATCTCCAAAAAATTGACGATGCTGGAGGCCCCGGTTTTACTGGGCTGGAGCGGGGCGTAATTTTTTTGAACGGGATTCTGTTACTGCCCGTGCGACAGGCGCGCATTGCTACGGGAGGCAGTCGGCGGCATAATGTAGCCCCTTTTTTCTGCCCCTACATGTGGAAGGTTCCCGTGACTCAGAAGCCCGACCAGTGTCTTGGTGAATGGATCGACCGTGAAGCACTCGCAGAAGCGATGATTCCGCTTATCGGTCAGCTCTACCGCAATAACAACGTGGTGAGCTCGATCTATGGCCGCAGTCTGATCAACCAGTCTGTCATCGCGATTCTCAAAGCTCACCGCTTTGCTCGCCATCGCCAGTCCGATGACAGTGAATTGTCCGTCCACGAAACATTCCCTCTGCTCAAGGCAATGAGTGAGCTCAAGCTCGGCGCTGCTTCGGTAGACCTGGGCAAGCTGGCTGTCAAATTCAAAGCCGAAGGCAATGGCCGTACCGCCGAAGAGTTCGTCCGTGACGAACTGGTCGATGTGGTCGGCAAGCAGAATGGTTCCGGTCGTACCGGCACCGACGTTGTCCTGTATGGCTTCGGTCGTATCGGCCGTCTGCTGGCGCGCATCCTGATCGAGAAAACCGGTGGTGGCGACGGCCTGCGTCTGCGCGCCATCGTTGTCCGCAAGGGCGCCGAGAACGATCTGGTCAAACGTGCCAGCCTGCTGCGTCGCGACTCGGTGCACGGTTCGTTCAATGGCACCATCACCATCGATGAAGCCAACAACACCATCACCGCCAACGGCAACCTGATCCAGGTTATCTACGCGAAGAACCCGACTGAAGTGGACTACACCCAGTACGGCATCAAAAATGCGCTGCTGGTGGACAACACCGGTGTATGGCGTGACGCCGATGGCCTGGGCCAGCACCTGGCATGCCCGGGTATCGACCGCGTTGTTCTGACCGCGCCTGGCAAAGGCAAGCTGAAGAACATCGTTCACGGCATCAACCACGGCGAAATCACTGCTGACGACAAGATCGTGTCCGCCGCTTCCTGCACCACCAACGCCATCGTGCCGGTGCTGAAGGCTGTGAATGACAAGTTCGGCATCATCAACGGTCACGTCGAAACCGTTCACTCGTACACCAACGACCAGAACCTGATCGACAACTTCCACAAGGGTGATCGTCGTGGCCGTAGCGCCGCGTTGAACATGGTGATCACCGAGACTGGTGCTGCCACCGCTGCCGCCAAGGCGCTGCCTGAGCTGGCCGGCAAGCTGACCGGTAACGCGATCCGTGTTCCGACGCCAAACGTGTCGATGGCCATTCTCAACCTGAACCTTGAGAAAGCCGCCACCCGTGAAGAGATGAACGAGTACCTGCGCTACATGGCGCTGCACTCCGATCTGCACAAGCAAATCGACTACGTCAATTCGCAGGAAGTGGTTTCCACCGACTTCGTTGGCTCGCGCCACGCAGGCGTTGTGGACGCTGAAGCGACCATCGTTCAGGACAACCGCGTTGTTCTGTACGTCTGGTACGACAACGAGTTCGGTTACAGCTGCCAGGTGGTTCGCGTGATGGAAGACATGGCCGGTGTAAACCCGCCAGCGTTCCCGCGCTAAGCGCTTTTGGTTGTAAATGAAAACGCCCCGACCTAGGTCGGGGCGTTTTTGTTGTGCGGTTTGGTCAGTTGCAGGTGTGTTGTCGGTGTTGGCCTCTTCGCGAGCAAGCCCGCTCCCACATTTGATCGAGTTGTCCCGGCGGACGCGGTCAAATGTGGGAGCGGGCTTGCTCGCGAAGGCGATGGATCAGGCGCCGCCAACTACTGCCGCTTGCGCAGTCCGCAATTCATGACGATTGCCCCGGAACAGCACCAGCGTCGCAATCAACCCCAGCACCGCCGCGCCACTGAGCCAGATCCCCGGCGCCGCCTTGTTGTCCAGCACATGGATCAGATACGTACAGGCCGCCGGTGTGAAACCACCAAAGGTCGCGGTCGCCAGGCTGTAGGCAAGGGAGAAACCAGTCGTGCGAACTTCCACCGGCATGATCTCGGTCAGGGCCACCACCATGGCGCCGTTGTACGAGCCATACAGGAACGACAGCCACAACTCGACGATCAGCAGATGGCTGAAGCTCGGGTTCGCAACTAGCCATGACAGCGCTGGATAAGCCGTGAGGATCGCCAGAATCGTCGCCGCCAACAGCAGGGGTTTGCGCCCGATCCTGTCAGACACAGAACCCATCACCGGCAGCCAGAAGAAGTTCGACAGGCCAATGCACACGGTCACCAGCAACGTATCCAGATCCGACAGATGCAGTTCGGCTTTGCCGAAGGTCGGGGTGTAGGCGGTGATCAGGTAGAACGACACAGTAGTCATCACCACCAGCGCCATGCCGGCGAGGACGATGCCGAAGTTCTGACCAATCGAGCGGACAATGTCTTGCAGGGTAGGGCGGTGCTTGCGCGCCTGGAATTCCGGGGTTTCTTCCAGAGAGCGGCGGATCACGAAGATCACCGGTACGATCATGCAGCCGATCAGGAACGGCACGCGCCAGCCCCATTCGCCCATTTCTTCCGGGCTGAGCCAATGGTTCAAGCCCACGCCGAGCAGGCCGGCGAATACCACCGCGGCTTGCTGGCTGGCGGACTGCCAACTGACGAAGAAGCCTTTGCGGCCTGGTGTGGAGATCTCGGCGAGGTACACCGACACACCGCCCAGTTCCACGCCCGCCGAGAAGCCTTGCAGCAAGCGACCGAACAATACAATCAGCGGCGCCGCGACACCCAGCGTCGCGTAACCCGGCACGCAGGCAATCAATAGTGTGCCGGCGGCCATCATTGCCAGTGTGATGATCAAGCCTTTGCGGCGGCCGTGACGATCGATGTAAGCCCCGAGGAAAATCGCCCCCAGCGGACGCATCAGGAAGCCGGCCCCGAAAGTGGCCAAAGACAGCATCAGGGACGCGAAAGCGCTGTCGGCAGGGAAGAAGGTTTTAGCAATGGCCGTGGCGTAAAAGCCGTAAACCATGAAGTCGAACATCTCCAGGAAGTTTCCGCTGACGACGCGAAAAATTGCTTTGCCGTTGCTCGTATTGGAAGACATTTGTAGGTACTCACGCTGGTAAATCTTGTTTGAAAACGCTGCGCCTGTGGGGTGATCGGGTTTACGATTGCTTCGCAATCGGACGGGGGCAAGCCCCCTCGCCACACAGGCTCGCTCCCACAGGTTTTGCGTCTGGCTGACGGGCGCTGGCAAACCTCGCTCTAATGCGCTCTGAGGCCCATAATGGCGGGCGCGGTTTTGAGGGGAGATGAAGATTTGTTAACTGGACGGTGGGGTGGACTTGTGGTGCTGGCCGGCGTTTTGTCCGGTTGCGGCAATGGCGACAGCCTGGAACGCTTCGACGGTCCGACCATGGGCAGTCGTTATTCCATCCAGTACGTAAGACATTCCTCCACGCCCGGGCCGAAAGCGGTACAGGCCGAAGTAGAAAATATCCTCGCCGAAGTGGATCGACAATTCTCGACCTATCGCAGCGACTCGGACACCGTACGCTTCAACGCACTGCCGGCCGGTCGCTGTCAGGTCATGCCTGGCCCTGTGCTCGAATTGATCCGTGTGGGCGAGCAGTTGTCATCCCAAAGCGACGGCTCCTTCGACTTGACGGTGGAGCCGCTGCTCAACCTTTGGGGATTCGGTCCGCAGGCGCGTGAGGAAAAAGTCCCGAGCGCCGAAGCGCTTGCCGAGATTCAGCAACGCGTCGGCCACAGCCACTTGCGCATCGACGGTGATCAGTTGTGCAAGGACGCCGCGGTCGAGGTCGACTTCAACAGCATCGCGGCCGGTTACGCGGTCGACACGATTGCCGCAAAGCTTGAAGGGCAGGGCATCCAGAATTACTTGGCGGAAGTCACTGGCGAACTCAAGGCTGCCGGTAAAAAGCTCGACGGTTCACCTTGGCGCATCGCGTTAGAAGAACCTCGGGACGACCAGCTAGTTGCGCAAAAAATCATCGCCGTCGACGGCTACGCTGTGTCCACCTCCGGCGACTACCGCAATTATTTTCAGCAGAATGGCCAGCGCTATTCCCACACCTTCGACGCCCGCACCGGCGCGCCGGTCCTACACACCCTGGCGTCAGTCACAGTGATTCATCCTTCAGCGTTAATGGCCGATGGCCTATCGACGCTGTTGCTGATTCTCGGTCCTGAACGGGGTTGGGACTATGCCGAAACCCATGACATTGGTGCATTCTTTGTGATTCGTGCCGATACAGGTTTCGTCACACGCACCAATCAGGCTTTTGAGCGCCTGGCGGGTGAGAAAACCAAGTGATTGCGGCATCAAAAGCATTATTGATGGCGTTGTAGTGCAGGCAAAACTAGCCTACGACGCGACCAAGGGTTAATGTGCCCGGCGTTGACGCTTCTATAGACTGTGTCCGGGTTCTGCACTGGCCCCAAATTGTTCCTTCACGCCGCAGATCGGCGTGATTTAGCCGCAGGTGCCGAGGGCGCCGCGGCCTGTTCTGAGGAGTATGCATGGCTGTCTACAACTACGACGTGGTGGTGTTGGGTTCCGGCCCGGCGGGAGAAGGCGCGGCAATGAATGCCGCCAAGGCAGGACGCAAGGTGGCGATGGTCGATAGTCGTCGCCAGGTCGGCGGCAACTGCACCCACCTGGGCACCATCCCGTCCAAGGCCTTGCGTCACTCGGTCCGGCAGATCATGCAGTTCAACACCAACCCGATGTTCCGGGCGATTGGTGAGCCGCGCTGGTTCTCGTTCCCGGACGTTTTGAAAAGCGCCGAAAAAGTCATCTCCAAACAAGTCGCCTCGCGCACCGGCTACTACGCCCGTAACCGTGTCGACGTGTTCTTCGGCACCGGCAGCTTCGCTGACGAGCAAACCATCGAAGTGGTCTGCGCCAACGGCGTGGTCGAAAAACTGGTGGCCAAGCACATCATCATCGCCACCGGCTCGCGTCCTTATCGCCCGGCGGACATCGATTTCCATCACCCGCGTATCTACGATAGCGACACCATCCTCAGCCTCGGCCATACCCCGCGCAAACTCATCGTTTACGGTGCTGGCGTGATCGGTTGCGAATATGCCTCGATCTTCAGTGGTCTGGGTGTGCTGGTTGAGCTGGTGGATAACCGCGGTCAGTTGCTGAGCTTCCTCGACTCGGAAATTTCCCAGGCCCTGAGCTATCACTTCAGCAACAACAACATCACGGTTCGCCACAACGAAGATTACGACCGCGTCGAGGGCGTTGACAACGGTGTGATCCTGCACCTGAAGTCCGGCAAGAAGATCAAGGCCGATGCCTTGCTCTGGTGCAACGGTCGTACCGGCAACACCGATCAGCTGGGTCTGGAAAACATCGGCGTGAAGGTCAACAGCCGTGGCCAGATCGAAGTCGACGAAGCCTACCGCACCTGCGTACCGAACATTTACGGTGCCGGTGACGTGATCGGCTGGCCGAGCCTGGCCAGCGCAGCGCACGACCAGGGCCGTTCGGCCGCTGGCAGCATCGTCGATAACAATAGCTGGCGCTTCGTCAACGACGTGCCAACCGGCATCTACACCATTCCGGAGATCAGCTCGATCGGCAAGAACGAGCAAGAGCTGACTCAGGCCAAGGTGCCGTACGAAGTCGGCAAGGCATTCTTCAAGAGCATGGCGCGTGCGCAGATCGCCGGCGAGCCGCAAGGCATGCTGAAGATCCTGTTCCACCGCGAGACGCTGGAAGTGCTGGGCGTTCACTGCTTCGGTTATCAGGCGTCGGAGATCGTGCACATCGGTCAGGCGATCATGAGCCAGCCGGGCGAGCTGAACACCCTGAAGTACTTCGTCAACACGACGTTCAACTACCCGACCATGGCCGAAGCCTATCGGGTAGCGGCGTACGATGGCCTCAACCGGCTTTTTTGAGCGGCTCCGGCCGGTGGCCTGAGCCGGCCGGGGAGACCGATTTCAGCAATTCTCGAGCGTGGCAGTGGCCAAACCGGGAAAGTCTGTAATCAGGCTGTCAACGCCGAAGTCGGCGAGTCTGCGCATCAGCGCGGGCTCGTTGACTGTCCACACCGACACATGCAGCCCCTGACGTTGCGCCTTCTGCAGGCGTTCCGGCGTACACAGGGTCCAGTTCAGCGCCAGCATCTCACAGCCATAGTTTTGCGCGACCTTCAGCGGGTCGAGCCAGGCGTACTCGGCCACCAATCCGCGAGACACGTCCGGCACCAGGTCCAGCGCGGCTTTCAATACTTCGCGTGAACTCGACGTAATCGTGATCTTGTCCCGCATGCCGAAACGCTGAGCCATTTCGCGAATCGCCAGCACGGTGGTCGCGGCACGGGTGCGTGAAGCGCTTTTGACCTCCAGCTGCCAGTGCTCGAAATCGCATTTCTCGAACAGTTCTTCCAGCGTTGGAATCGGGCAGGGTTTGATCCAGCCCGGGCCACCCTTGCGCGCGTCGTAGGTCACCAGCTCCGCAGCGGTATGTTCGACTACTTTGCCGCGACGCTCGGTGGTGCGTTTGAGCGTCGGGTCGTGGATCACCATCAACTCGCCGTCCATGGACAGGTGCAAGTCCAGTTCGCAACGGCGAACGCCGTGCTTGAGGCATTCCTGAAAGCTGGTCAGGGTGTTTTCCGGTGCTTCGCCCTTGGCGCCGCGATGGCCGTAGATGAGAGTCACGGTTCTTCCTTAAATTAAATGCCTGATTCGTTTTGTTCGCGGGCCAGGCGTCGTTCTTGTGCCTGTCGCTGCAAGATGTAACGGGCCAGCAATTGCCGCTGGGCATCGGACAGATGTTCGAACTCGGTGCCGACGTCGTAGCCGTCGCCCTTGCGGTCGCAATGGGTGACGCGGGCTCGCAGCAACAGGCCCAGGGCTTGCGGCATCAGCACCAGTTTGACCGACAGGTGTGTGCCGGTGGTGATGGGCGTCGGATGCTGAAAGTCGATGCCCCCTTCGGAGAGGATCACCGGCTGCGGTTCGCCGATCTGTCCGAGCACGGTCAGGGCGACCACCTGACTCAGCAGGTCGATGCGTTTGTTCTGGGATTTCAGGAACGCGGCGATGGTCCGGTCACGTTCGCTGATCTGTCGCAGCAGGTGTTGCGACTCGAATTCGCTCAGGTGCAGTTCGCTGAGCAGGTTGAATAGAGGGGAAGCATCCTGCAACACTTCCTGGCCTGCGGCTTCGGGAGCAGACAGGGGCCGAATTTCCAGTGCGATCGTGTCCTCGATACGGTAGTATTCGCGGCGATCTTCTTCATCTAATGTCGACATGGCGAACCCATGGTAGCGGCGGTGGTCTGAGTGTAAAGCTGGTTATCGACCCCCGCCACAAGGACGTTCCTTTTCCCTCCGAACAAGCCCCGACATGTTCAGACCTCTCTTCGTATTTATTGGCACGCGTTATACCCGTGCAAAGCGTCGCAATCATTTTGTGTCGTTCATTTCCCTGACCTCGATGATCGGACTTGCCCTTGGCGTGGTCGTGATGATCGTCGTGCTGTCGGTCATGAACGGCTTCGATCATGAGATGCGCACCCGCGTGCTGGGCATGGTGCCCCACGCGACCATCGAGTCCGGTGAGCCGATCAGCGACTGGCAAAGCCTGGCCGCCAAGGTTAAGCAGAACCAGCAGGTGGCGGCGGTTGCGCCCTTCGTCCAGATGCAGGGCCTGCTGACCAACAACGGCAAGGTCTCCAAAGTGCTGCTCAATGCCATCGACCCGGTGCAGGAGCGGCAGGTGTCGATCATTGATAACTTCATGCAGCAGGGCAAGCTCGACGACCTGGCGCCGGGCAGTTTCGGCATCGTCATCGGCGACAAGGCCGCAGCCAAGCTCGGCGTGGCGGTCGGTGACAAACTGACGTTTGTCGCGCCGGAAGTCACCGTGACCCCGGCCGGGATGTTCCCGCGCATGAAACGCTTTACCGTGGTCGGCATCTTCCACGTCGGTGCCGGTGAGATCGACGGGTATCTGGGCATTACCAATTTGCAGGATCTGGCGAAGCTGCACCGCTGGAAGCCGGATCAGGTCCAGGGCATTCGCTTGAAGTTCGACGATCTGTTCCAGGCACCACGCATGGCATGGACCATCGCCCAGCAACTCGGCGAAGACAAGTATTACGCCCGTGACTGGACCCGCACCCACGGCAATCTGTATCAGGCGATCCGCATGGAAAAAGCCATGATCGGCCTGCTGTTGCTGCTGATCGTCGCCGTTGCGGCGTTCAACATCATTTCCACGCTGGTGATGGTGGTAAACGACAAGAAGGGCGACATCGCGATTCTGCGCACCCTCGGCGCCACGCCGGGTTCGATCATGGCGACGTTCATGGTTCAGGGCACGGTCATTGGTGTGGTCGGTACGCTGATCGGCGCCGTGGTCGGGATCTTCGCCGCGCTGAACGTCAGCGCCGCGATTTCGGCCCTTGAAGGGCTGATCGGCCATAAATTCCTGAACGCCGACGTGTATTTCATCGATTACCTGCCGTCGCAAGTGCAGAGCCAGGACGTGTTGATGGTCTGCGCCGCCGCGTTGGTTCTGAGTTTCCTCGCCACCCTGTATCCAGCCTGGCGTGCCGCGCGCACCCAGCCTGCGGAGGCGCTACGTTATGAGTGAGTCGGGCATGAGTGATAAAGCAATCTTGAGCTGCCGCAACCTGGGCAAATCCTACGTGGAAGGCCCGGAATCGGTAGAGGTTCTGGCGGGTCTGCAACTGGAGCTGCACCCTGGTGAGCGCGTGGCGATCGTCGGTACCTCGGGTTCGGGCAAAAGTACCTTGCTCAACCTGCTGGGCGGCCTCGATACGCCGACCAAGGGCAGCGTCTGGCTGGCCGGTGAAGAGCTCTCGGCACTGAACGAAAAGGCCCGTGGCCTGCTGCGCAATCGGTCGCTGGGTTTCGTTTACCAGTTCCACCACTTGCTGCCTGAGTTCACCGCGCTGGAAAACGTCTGCATGCCGTTGCTGATTGGTAAAACCGCGATCCCGGAAGCGCGCCAGCGTGCGACAGCGTTGCTGGAGCGTGTAGGACTGGGCCACCGTCTGGAGCACAAACCGGCGGAATTGTCCGGTGGCGAACGCCAGCGTGTGGCCATTGCCCGTGCCTTGGTGAACAAGCCAGGCCTGGTGATGCTCGACGAGCCGACCGGCAACCTCGACTCCCACACCGCACAGGGCATTCAGGATTTGATGCTGGAACTCAGCACCTCGATGCGCACCGCGTTCCTGGTGGTGACTCACGACATGAACCTGGCTCGCCAGATGGATCGCGTCCTGCATTTGCAGGAAGGTTACCTGACGCCTATCTGATTGACCGAAACCCGGCGTACTGAACAGTGCGTCGGGTCTTTTATTTTTATACGGTGCCCCAGCGAATGTTCAGACCGTTATCGATCTTTATCGGCACGCGCTATACCCGCGCCAAGCGCCGCAATCGCTTTGTTTCCTTCATCTCGATGACCTCGATGATCGGCCTCGCCCTGGGCGTGCTGGCGATGATCGTGGTGCTGTCGGTGATGAATGGCTTCCAGCGCGAAATGAGCTCGCGCATCCTCGGCATGGTGCCCCACGCGACCATCGTCGGCGTGAACCCTATCGACGATTGGCAGCCGGTGGCCGCCGCGGCGATGAAGAATCCTGCAGTAACGGCGGCGGTGCCGTTTACCGAAATGGAGGGCATGCTGTCCTACAAGGGCACGATGCAGCCGATCCAGGTCAGCGGTGTCGACCCGGCACTGGAAGGCAAAGTCTCGATCGTTGCCAAGCACATTGTTCAGGGGCGTCTCGATGCCTTGAAGCCGGGCGAGTTTGGCGTGGTGGTCGGTGAGATCACTGCGCGACGCTTTCGCTTGAATGTCGGCGACAAAATCACCCTGATCGTGCCGGAAATCAGCACCGCACCGGGCGGGATTACCCCGCGCATGCAGCGGCTGAACGTGGTGGGCGTGTTCAAGGTTGGCGCCGAGCTGGACGGCTCCATGGCGCTGATCCACCTCGCCGATGCGGCGCAGATGCAGCACTGGCAGCCGAATCAGGTGCAGAGCGTGCGCCTGGCGGTGAAGGATTTGTACGCCGCGCCGCAAGTGTCGAGCGACATCGCGACAGGCCTGGGCGCCGCTTACAAGGCTGACGACTGGACCCACACCCAAGGCAGTCTGTTCAGCGCGATGAAAATGGAAAAAACCATGATCGGCTTGCTATTGCTGATGATCGTCGCGGTGGCGGCGTTCAATATCATCGCGACCCTGATCATGGTGGTGAACGACAAGGGCGCGGACATCGCGATCCTGCGCACCATCGGCGCGACGCCTCGGCAGATCATGGCGATCTTCATGGTGCAGGGCACGGTGATCGGGGTTGTCGGTACCTTGATTGGCGGCGTGCTGGGCGTGATCGCAGCGCTGAACGTCAGTGAACTGGTGGGTTGGATGGAGCGGGTCAGCGGGCAGCACATCTTCAGTTCCGATGTGTACTTTGTCAGTAACTTGCCGTCGGAACTGCAGGGGGCGGATGTGTTGTTGATCTGTTCCGCCGGTTTCATCATGAGCTTTTTGGCGACGGTGTATCCGGCGTGGCGGGCGGCGAAAGTCGAGCCGGCTACTGCGTTGCGGTATTCGTAAGCCTGTAGACCGCTATCGCGGGCAAGCCCGCTCCCACAGGGTTTCGAGTCGTTCACATCATTGTGTTTCAACTCGGTCACTGTGGGAGCGGGCTTGCCCGCGAAGGGGTCGGCCCTGCTGGCTTCAATCCCCCTTCGGCAACTCAATCACAAACCGCGTCCATCCGTTATCCGATTCGCAACGAATCTGCCCGCCATGGGCACGGATTATCGATTGGGTGATCGCCAATCCCAACCCCGCATGCTCACTGCTGCCTTCACGACGCGCCGGGTCTGCCCGGTAGAAGCGGTCAAACAAACGCGGCAACAAGTCTTCAGAAATCCCTTCACCACTGTTTTCAACCGTCAGGCTCAAGCCATTCGGCTGCTCGATAATCCGCACCCGCACCTCGCCACCGACCGGGGTAAACCGCAGTGCATTGTCCAGCAAATTGGACAGCGCCCGACGCAACATGCTGCGGTCGCCCTGCATGCTCGCGCTGCCGTCACGACTCAACTTCACCTGAGCGTCCTCGGCCAGCGGCGCAAAAAACTCCAGCAGCGCATCGGCTTCTTCTGCCAGTTCCAGCGGTTCGCGCTTGGGCATCAGCAAGCCGTGGTCAGCCTTGGCCAAGTACAACATGTCGTTGACCAGTTGCGCCATCCATTGCAGTTCTTCGAGGTTGCTGTGCAGCGCTTCACGGTAATCCTCAATGGGCCGTGGGCGGGTCAGGGTGACCTGGGTGTGGGTCAGCAGGTTCGACAGCGGCGTACGCAGTTCATGGGCGATGTCGGCGGAAAACGCCGAGAGCCGCTGAAAAGAGTCGTCGAGGCGTCCGAGCATGGCGTTGAAGCTGTGGGCCATTTCCGCGAGCTCTGGCGGCATGTCTGCTTCCGGCAGGCGCGCGTTGAGCGATTGCGCCGAAACGCCGCTGGCGACCGCACTCATGCGTCGCAGCGGGCGCAACCCACTGCGTGCAGCCCAGGCTCCGAGCAGGGCGGTGGCCAGCGCCGACAAACCGACCGTCAGCCAGATCAAATGCTGCATGCGTTGCAGAAAGTGTTGGTGATGGGTGATGTCCAGCAGCAGGGTCAGTTGCGGTGAGTCGGGCTTGTCGAGAAATAGCGGCGCATTCAGGACACGGTAGTCGGTGCCGTCGTCGCTCACCGTCGACAGGCCCAACTGGCGCGGCAAGTCTTTGGGTAAACCGGCTGAGCTGTCGTACAAACGTTGTCCGTCGCTGCCGATGATGCGCAGTGAAAGATCGGCTTGTCGGCTCAATTCATCGGCTAGCCTGGCTTCGGTTTCGCTTGACTGAATGTCATCCAGCGCCCGGCGCAAGCCAATCAGTTTGCCGTCGAGCAATTGCTGGTCCAGTTCAACAAAGTGCGCCTCGCTGGCGCGGCTGAACAACACCCCGGCGAACAACGACACCACCGCGGTGCATGCTGCGAACAGCAGCGCCAGACGATTGCTTAGTGAGAGCCGGCGCATCAGGCAGGGCGCTCTTCAAGGACGTAGCCCATGCCGCGCACGGTGTGGATCAACTTGTTCGGGAAGTCGTCGTCGATCTTCAGGCGCAAACGGCGGATCGCCACTTCGATAACGTTGGTGTCGCTGTCGAAATTCATGTCCCACACCTGGGAAGCGATCAGCGATTTGGGCAGCACTTCGCCTTGGCGCCGTAGGAGCATTTCCAGCAGGGCGAATTCCTTGGCGGTCAGGTCGATGCGCTGGCCGTTGCGCTCGACCCGGCGACGGATCAGGTCCAGGCGCAAGTCGGCCAGTTGCAAGCTGGTTTCCTGAGGCGTGACGCTGCCGCGCCGCAGCAGGCTGCGAACCCGCGCCAGCAGTTCGGAGAAGGCGAACGGTTTGACCAGATAGTCGTCGGCACCCAACTCCAGACCGTGAACCCTGTCCTCCACCGCGTCTCGGGCTGTAAGAAACAGTACCGGTGTGTCCAGGCCAGCACCGCGCACCGCTTGCAGAATCTGCCAGCCATCGCGACCGGGCAGCATCACATCGAGGATCAACAAGGCGTAATCGCCGCTCAGCGCCAGTTGCTGGCCGGTGCTGCCATCAGCTACCAGTTCGGTGTTGAAGCCGGCCTCGGTCAGGCCTTGGCGCAGGTAATGGCCGGTTTTCGGTTGGTCTTCAACAATCAGCAGTTTCATGGGCGGCTCGGGCAATTGGAACAGGTGCGTTATACCGTGGGCGGCGGCGATAAAGGCCAACCTGACAAAGTTGTAATCTGCCTGTCAGGTGGCTGGCAGAGCCCGCGGATTAGAGTTTCCCACAAGCTGAACCTCATCTTGTTGGAGTACGACTATGTTTTTGCAAAATCGTCTGGTACTGGCCGCTTGTTTGCTGACTCTGAGCTTAGGGCTGGAGGCTTCGCCGGCGCATTCCTACGACTTCGGTCAACCGGCGACGGCGACCAAGACTACCCGCAGCATTGAAGTGGTAATGGGCGATATGTCGTTCGATCCGAAAGCCATCGAGATCAAGGCCGGTGAGACCGTTCGCTTTGTACTGGTGAATAAAGGCCAGTTGCTGCACGAATTCAACCTCGGCGACGCGGCGATGCATGCCCGGCACCAGCAGGAAATGCTCCAGATGCAGCAAAGCGGCATGCTGATGCCTACAGGCATGAAGACCATGGACCACGGCTCCATGGCCGCAAAAGGGCATGGTATGAAACACGATGATCCGAACAGTGTGCTGGTGGAACCGGGCAAAACCGCCGAGCTGACCTGGACCTTCACCAAAGCCACTAATCTGGAATTTGCCTGCAATATTCCCGGCCACTATCAGGCCGGCATGGTCGGCAAACTGACAGTCAGTCAGTAAGCACTCAAAGGCGGGAGCAAAGGCTGGTAGAATCCGCTGATTCTTCAGTCAGGTTTCCGCCATGCATCCCGCAGCCGAACATTCGCCGCTGGGCAAATCCAGCGAATACATCGCCACCTATACGCCGTCCTTGCTGTTCCCGATCCCGCGCACCGCGAAATGGGCCGAGCTGGGCCTGACGGCTGAAACCCTGCCGTACAAGGGCGTGGACTTCTGGAACTGCTTCGAACTGTCGTGGCTGTTGCCATCCGGCAAGCCTGTGGTGGCGATTGGCGAATTCAGCATTCCGGCGGATTCGCCAAACATCATCGAATCGAAGTCGTTCAAGCTGTACCTCAACTCGCTGAACCAAACAGCGTTTGCCGATACCGCAAGCCTTGAAGCGACACTGGCGAAAGACCTCTCGGCCGCTGCCGGTAAACCGGTGGGCGTGCGGATTCGCAGCTTGAAAGATGTTGAGGCAGAAGGCGTCGTGGCGTTGCCGGGCGTGTGCATCGATGACCTGGACATCAGCGTCAGCAACTATGAGCATCCGCGCCCGGAACTGCTGCGGTGCGATGAGTCGCTCATTATTGAAGAGTGCGTGCACAGCCATTTGCTCAAGTCCAACTGCCCGGTTACCAGTCAGCCGGATTGGGGCAGCGTGGCGGTGGAGTATCGCGGCGCGGCGCTGGATCACGCGAGTTTGCTGGAATACATCGTGAGCTTCCGACAGCACTCGGACTTCCATGAGCAGTGCGTGGAGCGGATTTTCCTCGACCTGCAACGGTTGCTGAAGCCAGAGAAACTGACGGTGTATGCGCGGTATGTGCGTCGCGGCGGGTTGGACATCAACCCGTATCGCAGCACCGAAGAAGTGCAACTGCCGAACCATCGCCTGGTCCGTCAGTAAGATCAAGATCAAAAGATCGCAGCCTTCGGCAGCTCCTACAGGGTGTACGCCGTCCCAATGTAGGAGCTGCCGCAGGCTGCGATCTTGGCGCAATTCCAATCGCCCAATAACTCAACGGCTGGAAATCAAAAAGCCCCGCTATCGATAGCGGGGCTTTTTTGCATTTGGCGGGTTCAGATCCCCATATTGCCCAAGGCTTGAACGATGTTGCGCAAGGTGCCAGCAAGGGTGGGGTGTTCAAGTTCGAAGCGCTCGACGGCCAGGTTCACATTGTCGGCGAGGTTGGTGTCCTGGGTTTTGGTTTCGAGTTCAAGTTCCAGTTCGATCTGTTGCATCAGCGCGTGCAGGTCAGCACGCTCGACTTCGGAAAGCGGTGGATTCTGTTCCAATTGCTCGCGCAGTTTGTTGAGTTGTTCTTGCAGTTCGCGGGCAGGCATGGCGTTCTTCCTTTTATCGATAGGCACTGGCATAGACCGCAGCGGCGCGCCAAAGGTCTATGGCTGACCTTTAGATTAATCCACTCTCGAACAACCTGCATGATCTCGATCAGGGCTTCTCGCCCTTGAGTCGGCGCAGGCTGATATCGGCAAGGCAGGTGTCGAGTTCGCCCAAATGATCGATCACCGAATGCACGCCCAAGCCGAACAACTGCATTGTCGCCTTGCCGCGCAAGTGTTCCCGTTCCTTTTGACTCAAGGCCTGCCATTCACTTGGTGCCAGCCCGCACAGCGAGCCGCAGGACGCCAGGCCAATGGTCCACAACCCGGCATTCAGGCCTGATTGCAGAAGCCGCGGTTCGCCGCTGACCAGCACGCAACCGTCCAGACGCTCGACATTCAACGCCATCAAGGCTTGCCAGCAGGCGTTCGGGGCCGGCCATGGATTGATTGTTGCCGGGTGTTGCGAAGGTTTGATCCAGTCCGGGAGTGCTACGGCCAGAGAGTGGCTGAGGGCGGGGGGCAGTTCATCGAGCCAGGCGCAAGGAATCTGTTGGCGCTGCAAGCTGGATAGACTATCCAGAGCGCCAAGCGTGACTTCGGCGTGCTCGGCAGTCAGTGTGCCGGGTTGGCGAGTGCGTGCGCCGAAATCCACCAGGCATCCACTGAGGCCGAACAGTACAGCGGTCAGGCTGGGGGCGATGAGAGGCGAGGTTTCGGCGCGTGGCATATCAACATCCTTGAAATAGTAACAAGGCTATTCGTGGACGGTGACAGTTGAGTGACACTGATGTGAATCGCTCACAGCCAGAAGAGTCAGCCGCAGGCTATGGCGCGCGATGCTGCCTAAACCGGGTTTTCCGTCATATACTAGCGGCCTTTGCGCCTGGGCCAAGCCCCTCGCGCCAGTATGAATCCAAGGAGTTTCTCTATGCGCTGGAGCAATCGACTCGCTCAGCTTTGTATGTGTGCCAGTGTATTGCTGGTTCCGTTTGCGGCTCAGGCTGCCACGGAAGAAGATCCTTGGGAAAGCATTAACCGCCCGATCTACAAGTTCAACGATTTTGTCGACACCTACGCACTGAAGCCATTGGCTCAGGGCTATCAATTCGTCACGCCGCAGTTTCTGGAAGATGGCATCCACAACATGTTCCGCAACGTCGGCGACGTGACCAACCTCGCCAACGACGTGTTGCAGGTCAAACCCGCCGCGGCAGGCGTCGACACCGCGCGTTTGATCTTCAACACCACCTTCGGCCTGCTGGGCTTCTTCGACGTGGGCACCCAGATGGGCCTGCATCGCAATGATGAAGACTTCGGCCAGACCCTCGGTTACTGGGGCGTGGGCAGCGGCCCATACTTGATGCTGCCGCTGCTGGGTCCAAGTACCTTGCGTGATGCGCCTTCCAAGTATGTCGACGGCTATACCGGTCCATACCGCTACATCCACGACGTGCCGGTGCGTAATTCGATCTTCGGCCTGAACATCGTCGACACCCGCGCCAACCTGCTGTCGGCCGAGAAACTGGTCAGCGGCGACAAATACACCTTTATTCGCAATGCGTACCTGCAAAATCGCGAATTCAAGGTCAAGGACGGCCAGGTCGAAGACGATTTTTAATCTCGACCGGTAAAACGAAGAAGGCGGCCATTTGGCCGCCTTCTTTCGTTTGGCTTAAGGGTTAATCGGGGTTATTTCATCTTCAGGATTGTAAGCCCGAGTTTCTGACTGCCACCGTCCTGTGCTTTCACCCACACCACTTCGGTATCGGCCTCAAGGCCTTTTAGCGCCGCATGATCGGAATCGATCCGCACGCTAAGCTGGTCACCGACCTTGAATAAGCGGGGCGCCTCAACTTGCATGCCGCTGCTGGAAAGGTCGATGCAGACGGCTTGCACCTCGTCGCCCTCATGAATCAGCGCCACATCGGCATCGACCCGCATGCGGATGAAATCGCGCTTTTCGCTGTAGTCCCGATCAGTTTGGCTCATGGGCTCGATCCTTCCTTTGGGTTACGGTTTTGCCTGTTCTTATAACTCTCGGTGATTTGACAAGTAAAGACGTCAAGCGACCATCGGCGTGAGCTTGAAACGCCTCGCGGATGGGAGTACCGTCTGCGCCTTAGAAGGGCACCTTTGGTGGACTTGTGAGTAGGGCAAACGCTCGAAAACAGTGCAGTCAGAGAGGCTAGAAAGCGAATCCAGTAGTGTGAGCAGGGCCAAATGCCCAGCCTGCTACGCCAACCTAATTCTGGCGCCGTTTGCCCACATGCCAAAAACCAGTGCCACGCTGCTGATAATCGATGATGACGAAGTAGTGCGCGCGAGCCTCGCGGCCTACTTGGAAGACAGTGGTTTCAGTGTCCTGCAGGCCAGCAATGGCCAGCAGGGTCTTCAGGTATTCGAGCAAGACAAGCCCGATTTGGTCATCTGCGATCTGCGCATGCCGCAGATGGGCGGACTCGAACTCATTCGCCAGGTCACCGAGCTGTCGCCGCAAACCCCGGTGATCGTGGTGTCGGGCGCCGGCGTGATGAACGACGCGGTCGAGGCCCTGCGCCTTGGCGCGGCGGACTACCTGATCAAGCCTCTCGAAGATCTGGCCGTGCTCGAGCACTCCGTGCGCCGGGCCCTGGATCGTGCGCGCCTGCTGCTGGAAAACCAGCGCTATCGCGAGAAGCTGGAAAAGGCCAACCGCGAGCTCGAAGCCAGCCTGAACCTGCTCCAGGAAGACCAGAACGCTGGTCGCCAGGTGCAGATGAACATGCTGCCGGTCAGTCCCTGGAGCATCGACGAGTTCCAGTTTGCGCACCAGATCATTCCATCGCTGTACCTTTCGGGTGATTTCGTTGATTACTTTCGGGTCGACGAGCGTCGGGTAGCGTTCTACCTGGCGGACGTTTCCGGTCATGGCGCCTCTTCAGCCTTCGTTACCGTGCTGCTGAAATTCATGACCACGCGCTTGCTGTTCGAGTCCAAGCGCAACGGCACATTGCCGGAGTTCAAGCCTTCAGAGGTTCTTGGTCATATCAACCGGGGCCTGATCAGTTGTAAGCTGGGTAAACACGTCACAATGGTCGGTGGAGTCATCGACGAGGAGACCGGTTTGTTGACCTATAGCATCGGCGGTCATCTGCCGTTGCCTGTGTTGTACACGCCAGACAGTGTTCGTTACCTGGAAGGGCGCGGTCTGCCGGTGGGCCTCTTCAATGAAGCCACTTACGAAGACCACGTACTGGAATTGCCGCCAGTGTTCAGCTTGACGCTGATGTCTGATGGCATTTTGGACCTTTTGCCAGAACCCACACTCAAAGATAAAGAAGCTGCTTTACCTCAACGGGTGAAGGCAGCGGGCGGCAGCCTGGATGGTCTGCGCCAGGTTTTTGGATTGGCCACGCTAGGGGAGATGCCGGATGATATCGCCCTGTTGGTGTTGAGCAGGAATCTTTAATGAGTACCGGTAGAATCCAGTTCGCCGAGCAGGACGGCACCTTCGTCCTGAAGTTCGTCGGTGAAGTTCGCCTGACCCTGTGTTCGGCGTTGGATGCGACTATTGAGCGGATCTTCACCGCGTTGAATTTCAACGCCATCGTGATCGACCTGACCGAAACCCGCAGCATCGACAGCACCACCCTGGGCCTGCTGGCCAAACTGTCGATCCTGTCGCGGCAAAAGGTCGGCCTGCTGCCGACCGTCGTCACCACCCACGAAGACATCACCCGTCTGCTGCAGTCCATGGGCTTCGAGCAAGTGTTCAACATCGTTGACCGCCCGATCCCATGCCCAGAATGCCTGACCGACCTGCCAGACCAGGACCAGTCCGAAGAAGTGGTACGCGTCAAAGTCCTCGAAGCGCACAAAATTCTCATGGGCCTGAACGACTCCAATCGTGAGGCGTTCCATGACCTGGTGAATGCGCTGGAGCGGCACTGATTCCCTGAAGTGATGTGGGTCTTATGGGCCCCATCGCAGGCAAGCCAGCTCCCACATAAGCCTCAGTCGTAAACACTATCGCGACCCACCACAGAACCCCTGTGGGAGCCGGGCTTGCCCGCGATGGCGTCATCACAAACGCCACATCCCTCCGCACGCAGCCATCCAATACCCAAATTCAACGCAAAAAAAGGGCGAACCCACCAAGGTTCGCCCTTTTTGCATTGCTGCGAGCTAGATCACAGCTTGGCCTGCAACAACGCCTCAAGCTTCTCCTGATCCCGAGCAAACTGACGAATCCCCTCAGCCAGCTTCTCAGTCGCCATCGCATCCTCGTTGGACAACCAACGGAACTGCGCTTCATTCAAGCTAAGACGCGCTTCACCGGCATGCCCAGGCGCCAATTTGCGCTCCAGCTTACCAGTGTCCACCGCCAGCTTCTCCAACAGATCCGGGCTAATGGTCAGACGATCACAACCGGCCAACTGCTCAATCTGATTCAGGTTACGGAAGCTCGCGCCCATCACCACAGTCTTGTAGTCATTGGCCTTGTAGTAGTTGTAGATACGCGTCACCGACTGCACGCCCGGATCATCCGCGCCGGTGTAGTCGTTGCCGGTGGCCTTCTTGTACCAGTCATAGATACGACCCACGAACGGCGAAATCAGGAAAACCCCAGCGTCAGCACAAGCCGCCGCCTGAGCGAACGAGAACAGCAAGGTCAGGTTGGTCTGAATGCCTTCCTTTTCCAGCTTCTCGGCAGCGCGAATGCCTTCCCAGGTCGAAGCGATCTTGATCAGCACACGGTCACGGCCAACGCCAGCCTTGTCGTACAGGTCGATCAGACGGTGCGCACGCTTCAATACGGCGTCAGTGTCGAACGACAGGCGCGCATCCACTTCAGTGGAAATACGGCCCGGTACAACCTTCAGAATTTCTTGCCCTACCGCAACGCCAAAACGGTCGCTGGCCAGGCCCACATCGCCCTTGCAGTCGTGAACGCAAGCGTTCAGCAACTCGGCATAAGCGGGAATGGCCGCCGCTTTAAGCAGCAGGGAAGGGTTGGTGGTAGCGTCCACGGGTTTAACGCGAGCGATTGCTTCGAAGTCGCCGGTGTCGGCAACCACGGTGGTCATTTGTTTGAGTTGTTCCAGCTTGGAAGTCATGAGCGTGCTCTGTCCTATGGGTCCAATGACATTACCCGAGCGCTTGCAGCCACTCAAGGGCGCGTACGTGTATCGATGGCCCCAGCGGCAACAACCTGAAAACGGATGTTTGAAAGGCGGGGCGGGGTATCGGTAGATACGATGCTGAAATGGGGGACAGGTTCAACACAGGTGACCGTTAACGCCCCTCAAGCAACTCCGCCGCCTGATCCAGCAACGCCAAAGGCTCTTTGGCCTTATGAATATCCACCGACAACAACTGCCGAAACTTCCGCGCCCCCGGAAACCCGGTACCCAGCCCCAGCACATGCCGGGTGATATGGTGCATCGCCCCACCCGCCAGCAAATGCTCAGCGATATAAGGCCGCAATTGCGCCAGCGCCTCGGCCCGGCTGATCACCGGTGCCTTGCTGCCGAACAGCTGCTGATCCACTTCAGCCATCACATAGGGATTGTGATACGCCTCACGGCCCAGCATCACGCCGTCGAACGTCTGCAAATGCTCGTGACAAGCCTCCAGCGTCTTGATCCCGCCGTTGAGAATAATCTCCAACTCCGGAAAATCCGTCTTCAACCGCGCCGCCACGTCATAGCGCAGAGGCGGAATGTCACGATTCTCCTTCGGCGACAACCCCTCCAGAATCGCAATCCGCGCATGCACCGTAAAACTCGTGCAACCGGCATCCCGAACCGTGCCGACGAAATCGCACAACTGCTCGTAACTGTCCCGCCCGTTAATCCCGATCCGATGCTTCACCGTCACCGGAATCGACACCGCATCGCGCATCGCCTTCACACAATCCGCCACCAACTGCGGATGCCCCATCAGGCACGCCCCGATCATATTGTTCTGCACCCGATCACTCGGGCAGCCGACATTTAGGTTTACCTCGTCGTAGCCGTGTTCCTGGGCCATGCGTGCGCAGGCGGCCAGGTCTAGCGGGACACTGCCGCCGAGCTGCAGGGCTAGCGGGTGTTCGGCTTCGTTGTGACGGAGGAAGCGGTCGTGATCGCCGTTAAGGAGCGCGCCGGTGGTGACCATTTCGGTGTAGAGGAGGGCGTGTTTGGAGAGTAGGCGCAGGAAGAAACGGCAGTGGCGGTCTGTCCAATCCATCATGGGCGCAACAGAAAACCTCCTGGATACCGAATGTGCTGGAATTTCTAGGTTTTCTGCGGGTTTAGTCAGCATTTAGCTACTTCTCATTTGCCACTGTTTGCTACGGTTTTTGCTTATTTTGGGATGGTCATTGCTACAATGTAGCAACTAAAACCAGCCGTGTAGCAAAATCCATGGGATCAATCACCGTTCGCAAGCGCAAGGATGGCTCTGCAGCGTACACCGCGCAGATCCGCATCATGCAAAAGGGTGTGACAGTTTATCAGGAAAGCCAGACGTTCGACCGTAAGACCACGGCTCAGGCCTGGATCAAGCGGCGCGAGACGGAAATGGCCGAACCTGGCGCGATTGCCAAGGCCAACCGTAAGGGCGTGACGGTCAAGGAAATGATCGAGCGCTACCTCGGGGAGTATGAAAAACTCCGGCCACTGGGCAAGACCAAGCGCGCCACCCTCAAGGCTATCAGCGAAACCTGGCTGGGTAAGCTCGAAGATAAGGACATCACCAGCCAGAAGCTGGTGGAGTACGCCAACGACCGGATGCAGAGCGACGGCATTCAACCGCAAACCGTGGGTAACGACCTGGCACACTTTGGCGCAGTGTTATATATTGCTCGACCCGCCTGGGGATATGATATCGACCCCATGGCCATGCCGGACGCACGCCGCGTGTTGCGCAAGATGGGTGCCGTATCAAAGAGCAAGGAGCGAGGCCGTAGGCCCACACTGGAAGAGCTTGATAAAATCCTGACCTACTTTGTCGATATGCGGGCGCGTCGTAAGCAAGAGATCGACATGGTCAGGGTGACTGCTTTCGCACTGTTCTCA
Source organism: Pseudomonas sp. JV414 (assembly GCF_032424305.1). Taxonomy (NCBI): domain Bacteria; kingdom Pseudomonadati; phylum Pseudomonadota; class Gammaproteobacteria; order Pseudomonadales; family Pseudomonadaceae; genus Pseudomonas; species Pseudomonas sp. JV414. The sequence continues at coordinate 388,216 of NZ_VYKC01000022.1, forward strand.
ACGCGTCGACAGGAAGAGATCACCCGGATTCGTTGGGACGCCATGGACGAGGCTCGCCAGTCGGTGCTGATCACCGACATGAAGAACCCTGGGCAGAAATATGGCAACGATGTTTGGTGTTATGTTCCGGACGAGGCTTGGAAGATATTGAGGTCCATGCCGAAGATCGCCGACGAGGTGTTTCCATATAATGCCAGATCCGTATCCGCGTCCTTTACCCGGGCCTGTCATTTCCTCGAAATCGAAGACTTGCATTTTCACGACCTGCGCCATGATGGCGTGAGTCGGCTGTTTGAAATGGGGTGGGATATTCCGAAAGTAGCCAGCGTGTCGGGCCACCGAGATTGGAACTCGATGCGACGCTATACGCACCTGCGGGGGAATGGCGACCCGTACAAGGATTGGTCGTGGTTGGAGAGAGTTTTAACTGGCCCCGTGATTGGGGCCATGTCCCATTAAGATGCTCGGTGTATACCTCGACCCATCAGTTTTTCGTGCTCGGCCTTGGCCTTGCTGCGCTGAGCGTCGAGGTAGTCAGCCAGGTCAGACAGGTGGACACCTCGCGCGGATTTCTGGCTGCTCTCCATTGGCACCAGTGTTAGATCTATCTGGCCAGCCGCGACCTTGAGCTTCATTTTCTCCGGCGTCAGATGGCTGAAATAGTCAGCGCAGACTCGCTCAAGCGGGATGATTGCCTGGCCATTGTACTGGGCCATTAGCAGGAAGGCCGTATTCATACCGCACCTGTTATCGACTTCCTGGCCATGGCCAGTTCGTGGTCAAGAGCAAAGACCCGCTGCATCAAGTTGAGATTGGGGTGTTCGCCGCCCTCACTGCTAGTGTTGTTCCAGTTTTTGCTGGTGACGCGAAGCAGCTTAAGGATGTTCATGTAGATGTAATGCGGGGCGGGCCCCACCGCCTGTACTGATTTCTCACTGTCCGGTTCGTAGGGCGTTTTGTACCAATGGTTATGAGTGCAGAGGATTATCTTTGGCACTTTGGATTTGAACAATTTCTTATCCAACTGCATGAAGCAGGTGAGCACTGGGGAGCGCTTGATTCGGGCCGGCTGGAAATGCTCAGTTAAAGTTATTGCCTCCATGGTTACCTCCCCAGCCGAGCAGGCTGATGTCGATGTTCTTTTCCTGCAGCATTTTCAACGATAGGAACAACATTTCACGGCCACCCCCCATATCGGCATACGGTTCGCACTTCACAAAATAGGGTTCTTCGACGATCAGCTTGGCGAACTGTACGCCGCTGCTGATCACCGGCGCGCTGCGGTCATCCACATTGCAATACCGCGTGTAAATGGCATGGGACAGGACCGGGTCGAGAATCAGGTACTCGGGAGTTACTGAGTAGTGTTGGCCCTCGGTCAGATGCACGTGGCCGGCGCCGCGCTCCTGGGCGCTGCGCGAAATCGCCACGATGATTGCGATCTTCTGCAGCACCAAGTCAATCTCACTCTGTACATAGCCATCGCCATCCTCGCCATACCGCTCGATTATCGACTTAATCACTGCATCCAACTCAGGCATCGATTTGAACAGGTGAAGTTGCCCACAAATCTCAGAGAGTATCCACAGACCCAACAAGACCACCTGATACGAGTAGCGCGGCCGGTCGTCCATGTCTTCTGGAAGTTGCAGCGAGGCTTTTTCCATCAGTTGCTTGATCTCTTCAAGTGACATGGTCAAGCTGGTGGCCATGATCGCTTTACCTAGTCTGCGCAGGTGTTCGCAGCCATCGGTCGCGCGCCGGAAGTGTTCCCGGCAGTACTTCCGTTTGAGTTTGGTTAGATGAACGCGAATGCTGCGTTCCTGCAACGCCGGCATCTCAATCTCTTGCTCTGAAATGACAATCAACGGTGCCGACAACGGGATGGCGAAGGCTTCTGTATTGGTGCGGCCCATGACTGGCCCTCCCAACCGACCTTTCAGGGTTGCCTCGCCGTTCCATGCCTGCTTGATGCGTTCGCCCACATCCTTGTATGCCTTACTGGTCATCTTGCTTTTATTGAACTCTTCGATGATGCGAGGCACCGTCGTGGTGTTCGACAGGTAATCCAGCATGCCGTAGGGCGAGGTCGACGGTGCGCTGACCCCAGCGTCTTTCTGCATGTAGTCGGTGCCGTTGAGCCATGTGATCAGACCAGCGGTCTTCGACTTGCCGGCGCCAGCACTACCCCACAGCGAGAGAGTCGGGAACTGGCTAAACAGGTGCATTAAGTGGGTCTTGAAGTGCGCCGCGACACACCAGCCGATGAGAAGGCCAACTTCGTATTTCTGGTTGATCTTGAGCAGGTGGAACAATGCTTGATCAACGTCCTGATCCTCCTTCTCGCATATGCTGGTGTTGGCAAAATAAGGGCGGGCCAGCAGGTTGCCGAGGAACTGGTGGGTGCCGCGTACCTTGACCGTGTTCACCGACATATCAGGTTCAACATATGTGAACAGGGGCATGTCATCGACGAAGTCCAGGTGGACCCCCGCGGCGTAGACTTGAATAATTTCTCCCACGTCCTGAGCCTCCCCAAAGACAGCGATTTTGATTTTCTGTACGTCGAGGTCGGTGCCCTGAAACGTCAGGTTTTCGATGCCCTCTAGTTCCTTCAGGAACGCGGAGCGACTGCTGAAAGCCGACTCTTTGAAAATAATCTTGCCTAGGTCGTTGCCGTTTTGCAGGACCGACATGCTGGTGCCGATACGGCGCGGCCGGGTACCGTTTTGCGGCACGTCTATAAACGCGTCGATCGGCTGTAGGGTGAAGTTGCAGATCCGCCGCTTGCCGTCGCCTTGCCGGATGTAATAGCCATCGGGTTCGACCACGGCGCACAGGCCGGCGTCCTGATCACCACCGCGATTGGCCCCAGCCTCGATCGCGCAGCCTTCACACGGACGCTTGCTGAGTAGGGCGCGGATCGCGTTGCAACCAAAGCCGAACGTCGGGGTGTGTTCGACGTAGCGGATCTGCGCCTCGATGTGATCGCGGCGCAACTTGGCGGTGCTGTACGTGCTCGACTTGGCACTGCTGGCCAGCCGCGCCGCCAGGCTTTCGGCCACCGTCTGCGACACGCCAGCGCGGACGATGTAGGTGGCCAGTTGGGTTGCGACCTGGTTGTAGGTCGCATCCGCCTTCAGCGAGTCGCTGTCGCTCAGCATCTGGATACACGCCGGCACCGGCTCGCGGATCGCTTCCATGTCGGCGGAGGAGGCGATGATCACCAACTTCGGCTTGGCGTTGACGCGCTTTTTGGCCCCTTCAAACAGGGCCTTGAGTTCGTGCACCACCCGCCCTTGGGCGTCGTCGACCTCCACCACTCGCGGCGCCTGCACCAGCTCGCGGTAACGCTCGACAGTCAGCTCGGCCAGTTCATCGGCGGTCACCGGCACCCGGTATTTGCCGTCGTGCCGCTGCAGGTTGACGATGCGGAAACTGTTGCCCCGGCCGCTGCAATACACCGAGTAGTCGAGGCCGATGACGAACAGGCTGCGGGCCATTTCCTTGTAGATTTCCGGCAGGCGCAGGATGAAGCGTTTGCTCGTGAAAAATGTCTCATTGACCAGAATGTGCAGGCCCTTGCTACCCGAGAGAAAGATTTCGATGCAGCCTTTCGGCACGCCCATGCGGGTCAGCTTGCCGATCAGTTCCTGCCCGCTGCTGATGGCCTGGCCGAGGTCGTCCTTGCAGTCGATGTCAAAATACAGCGGACCACGGTAGCCAATCTTGTCGCGGTTGCGCGGCAGCTCGTCCTCGGTGCCGTCATTGACCGGCTGGTTCAGCGCGAGGATGGTCAGCTTCTTCGCGCCCTGCGCCTTGGCCAGCTCCGCCGGATTCTCTTCGCCCTGGCAGGAAAGAATAAACCAGGCGTCATGTTCAGAGCGTTGGTAGTAGTGGTACATGCTGATGTCCCCCCGCTGACTTGCTACTTTTGACATGACCCAAAGCCAACTCCAGCAGCAGGCGGTCGACCGCCCTGGCTGAGACGTGTCGGTGGCGGAGAGAGTCGCATGAGGTAAACCAGCCAGACACGGTGTCAAGCAGATACCCGGTGTATTTTGTGAGGTCTTGGTGGGACAAACCGTGGGTTTTGGCGATGCGGCGGATAAACGCCAAGCGTTTGTCAGCAGTCATCCTTTCCCCGGTGGTTCTGGCAGGTTTTTTTGTCATTTTGGTTTCCAGGTCGCACCCTTGAAAACCAAGGGGCTCCGTCTCTAGTACCGAAGTGAAGAGGCAAAATTGCCGGACAAGCCGGGCATTAAACTTGAATGCCGCCCTTTCAACTGGGGCGGTCACCCGCAATCGATCCTTACGTTTTCAAGTATTAACCAGGTCTTGATTTCCTGCCGAAATCTCCTCTGCAGGCCCCGGTTTTACTGGGTTTTCACCTTGCGCGAAGTTGTATGAGGCCCCTCGTTCTTCGGCTTCTTCGGCAAACCGCGCAGCGATGGCCTGGGAAGGCTGAATCATCCGCATCATTTTGTCGGTGAGGCGCTGCAAAACCAAAGGGCGCATGTTTTTTGGGAAGGGTTTACCGCGTTCGTCGCGCATCGGACGGAACAAGCGGTAGTCGCCTTCCTTCATCCCGCGATTCTCGAAGGTTTTGCGTAAGTTGCTGGTACTCGGCTTGTTCGGCAGCTCTACCATTAGCAGTTCGCCCGGTTCGGCCTTGTTGTAACGCAATGCCAAAGAATCGTAGATCAGGGTAGATTCCTGGCATTGGGTGCCCCGCGTTGCAGGATCTTGTATCAAATTCTCGAATGCCAAGCAGCCGGGTTTTATTGCTTTAATCACCATGTCATTAGCATCCCAGCTGGGTTTAGTAGTAATTTTCTTATTGGTAGTCATATTGGTGTCCCCCAATTTTGTTGTTGTGTAGTGTGTTGGTTAACACTATTTTAGAATAGTCGATGATCTCGCATTTCTGCGTAAAGGTCGTCACTTTTGGGTGGGCGAGTCATTCATCAATAGAGAGGTTGGGTGATGGTTTGTGTTTGTAATCGATTGATTTTTATAAAGAATCATGTGCTGCTTGGTACCCATTGTGACAGAGTGTGTATTTTTAGATTTTGCGTGATATTTTTTTAAAACCTGTACTGAGTACATCTGGGATTTTGGATTGGTTGAAAATGTTGAGTGGGTCTGAGCAGTCGGGCTAGAAGAAGTAATCGTAAAAAAGTCGTGGGTGGGGTATCTGATGGTACGTTGAGTTATTTCTATAACATATGATGTGGTTGGTGTTTTGGTATATTTCAAACTAATCTGGTTCATGGTGTTGTATGTATTTATTGCTGCTATTGGTTATGCTTAAATAACTGGAGGTTGCAATTTTATAAAAGAGCGCAGCACTACATCGGAGGATTATTTTTTTATGCCTAGAACAGCAATCCGAGTTGCCCAGGAGATGGCTGACTTAATTGGTCCGTCCACAAAAAATTAACAGAGCCGCGTTCAGGTAGTGGCAAATACGACCAGTTCGTATATTGCGTCCATCGAGGTGCGGTCACTGATGAACACGGCCGCAAAGAAATGCGTCAGCCTGGGCGAGCCGATCGTCTATGCATTGGTGAGAGTCCATCAGTGTAAAAAACGTTATGCAATCTCCAAATAGAGCCGGCCTCTGTGATAGCAGACGGAACCCGACCTAAACCTCTCATATAAGTGGGTTAATTTCTTTGAGAGGTGCTCTATCACAGACTCTTAAACATATGTGGGAGAAAACCCATGGATATAGGCTATGCACGTACCTCAACGATCGAACAAGAGGCTGGCTTTGAAGCCCAGTTGCGCGAATTAGAACGATGTGGCTGTGAAAAAATATTTAAAGAGCAGGTATCGTCCGTGGCCCAACGCGTCCAGCTGGAAGCGGCTATTGAGTTTGCCCGCGTTGGGGATACTTTTGTGGTCACTAAGCTCGACCGGCTGGCCCGCTCGATCACCGACCTGCTGCAGACGCTGCACCGATTGGAGCTGAAGAAGATTGAGGTCAAGATCCTAAATTTGGGATTGGACACTAGCACGCCCACCGGCAAGCTGATCCTGACCGTGCTGGGGGGGATTGCCCAATTTGAGCGGGAGATGATGCTGGAACGGCAGCGCGAGGGGATTGATAAGGCGCAGAAGGCTGGCAAGTACAAGGGGCGTAAACCAATCCACGAGGACAAGCGCGCGGCCATACTACGCCTGGCGAGCGAGGGCGTGACTAAGGTAGAGATTGCCAAGCAGCTTGGCGTCGGGCAGGCCACGGTTTACCGTGAACTGGCCCTTTACCGAACCGCATCCCAGGCCCGGGCAGGCGAACCATTCACGCTAGAACTATGAAGGTGTCAAATCGGGTTTTTCCGTCATGCACAAGCGTCTCCCCATACTATTGGAGGCCTTGTGCCCACCCGCACTACACTGGTCCGAGCGTATTTGCGGGCCGCCACCTCGGAACAGGACATTGAGCGAAGCCGGTAATCGCTCGAGGCGTTTCGGGCCTCTTAGGAAGCATACCAGCAGGCCCGGTGTTGTGTTCACGGAAAATGGGATGGCAGTCGTTTTCAGGTATTGCTGGGGTCTAGGGGCTGGTTTGCAGTCAGTGACGGAACCTCCAGTGTGCGTACTGCATAGCCACTGATCACACTGGCGCTCTTCTCCAAAACCAGCCAGTCTAGTCGTATGTTCGGGAGCCCTCGAAGGTACGAATGCATGCAGTTTAGGACCGACATCGCCCCTCTGTGGCGGAGCAATTGCCGGAAGTCAAAGACTCCACTCATCATCCTCTCCCCCTACATCACAGGGGATAAAGCATTTTCCTTTGTTAAGGGAAGGCTAGATTCGCGGATATACACGTTGTTTGACGCCAGCGTTTTCGCCTCGGGGTCATCGGAAATTGAATCAATCGCCAAATTAGTTCGAGAAGGATATCAGGTGTTCCACCTGAGGAACCTTCATGCCAAGGTCGTAATGGATGGAGACAGTTTCGCCACGCTTGGCAGTCAGAACCTGACCAATCGAGGCAGCAAGCTGAACCGAGAGTTAAGCGGGTGCATCTTGGGTGAAAAAGACCAGGAAACGGTGCGAGCCCTCGTTGAGCCCTGGCTCAGCGAGGCCAAGAAGATCTCGCCCGAAATGGTCAAGGACATGATCAAGGCGCTGCCTGACCTCAGAAAAGCCTATCGTGATTTCAGTGACGCCTGTGACCATCGCCAGCACGAAATTGAGGCCAACGAGCTTGAGCGCCCGCTGAAAGCCCAGCAGAAAGCAGAAGCGAAACGTCAGAGTGCGCTGCGCAAAATTGGAATCCGAGTGAGGAGTTCAGTCGGAAACGCCCCCAGGTCAGCAACAGTGAAGCATGGGAAGGTTTGGCAAGATGACATCAACCTCAGCCCAACCCTGAAAATCAACAAAGGGGGTGGTCTTGACCAGTGGGACTTGGGGGATACGCTTGTCAATGTAGAAGGTACAGAACTGTTCGTCTATCAGAAAAGAATTAAGGGTGTTCGCCCTGGGCGGCGTTATCTTTGCGTGCTGCCGACAGGCGTGTTTGGCTGGGCGCGAGTTGCAAAGACTCGCATCACGAAAATCGGCAGAGCTGTCAACTTAGGCAATCACGTGCTTCCGGCGTTTCCTTCTCTCAAGGTTGCACTCTCAGCTGTCCCACGAGTCCTTGAAGAATTGCCGACGGCGAGCGCCAACCTGGCAGTTCAGTTATGGGATGGCGATAGAAAAATGTGCACGGTCCCCATGGAGTTTGACGTGAGCTCAATAAGGGCGTTCAAGCCTATTGCTCACCGGCCAAGCTCTAATGGCACGAGTCGCCCCACAAGAAACTCCCCGATGACCATTCAGTTCATGAAGTGGCTGAAGGAGAACAAGCAGGTATTTGAGGATCTGATTTGGAACCAGGTTGTTCAAGACTTCGTATATTCCGATGGAAGCAAGCTTGATGGTATCAATGCGAACAAATTCTTTGGGCCGATTGGTACATGCTGTCGATTGGAACTCGTGACTGTCAGGGATCACCACATCTTCGACGTGACACCACTCTGATCGCTGGGCGATTCAGGGTGAAACGGCCGTTTTTCCCCGCGCCAACAACCTCCCAAGGCTCCGATTGCCTGCAGGGGACCGGCAAGAAGGACTCAGTTGCATTCGCAGGGCTGAATCTTGTGCCGCTACTTCTGGCTACTCTTTCTTATCTATATATAAATAATTAATAATTATTTATATATATTGGAAAAGAAGGCTAAAAAAGCGAAAATCACTCTAAGTGAAAATAGCTTGTATCGAAAGTCATAAAAAATTAAGTCGCTAAGTGTTCTTTGGTGACTTGGTGACTTGTTTGTCAAGCAAGATCTTCGCGGATCTGTTCGCGTGCTTTTAGGTAATTTGTAATTGAATCAATGTGTTGGTGATTTTATTCGATTATCGCTTTTGAGAGAGTTCATTGCTATCAGTGCTACTATATCTACTCGTTTAAGCAAACTAATAAATAGCAAGTGAATAATCAGTCGGGTAGCCGATAAGTACTCAGTACGAAAACGTAATATTTCAAAACTAGGTATTCGGTCGCGTAGTCGATACCTATGTTCTGTTGTCTCATGTTTCTCGCACTAGCCGCCATTGCGGTGTGGGTTGACCGGCTACGGCTTCATGTTCCCAGCGCTTTGAGTCCGAGCCTCACCTTCAATGAATCGCTTCATGATCGTCCCCGCCACGATCTCGACGATCAGAAGATTAGACAATTGCTGGCGTCTTCACACAGCCTGGGTCGTTTTCTACCCCCCGTGACAGGCAGAAATCGGCCAAATGCAGTCAGTTATGATCACCTGCAATCGAAAGGTAGCATCGGCTGAAACTGGGCGTTTTCAGTCAGTCAGAGGATTCTTCTCAATCAGGGGCGATTCACTCTGGCGCGTACCCTAATAGGAACCCCGACGGCCAATCTCAACGGCACACGATGGACGGGGTGATGGCAACGAGATATCGTTTGACCATCCATCGAGCTGGTATTCAATCCGTCTGTGATAGCTCTAGCTTGCCCCATTCCCGCTTCAAGCCTGTTGGTTGTGATGAGCAGCGCAGCAGGTTTGAGTCATAGGACCCGCCCATGAGTAGCTCCATCCCCCCGACCGATCAACTGGCATCGCTACGTCTTGAGATTGATCGATTTTCCGAAGTCAGAGACTGGGGCCAGTTTCATACCCCCAAAAATCTCAGCATGGCCATGAGTGTGGAAGCGTCTGAACTGATGGAGATCTTCCAGTGGCAAGTGGGCAATGAAGACTACGCCTCACTGTCGGAGAGCAAAAAAGAAGCTGTCGCCCATGAAGTGGCCGACGTATTTATCTACTTGATGCGATTCTGTTCAGTCACGGGTATTGACCCACTTAAAGCGGCCCAAGAAAAACTCAAGCTGAACGATGCCAAGTACCCGGCTGGTGTGGTGAAAGGCAAGTCCGACAAGTACTCAGATTACTGACCGATGCGCCAAATATTTATCTTCACTGCTGGTGATAAGAAAGCGCGCGTTCATTTGACGGACTCCATACTGAACCCAGTGTCTTTCGACTGGATGCTGGAGGCGTTGGGCCAGGAGCAAACTGGGTACTACCGATCGCTGATGCTGGATCAAACAGGTTTTTATGCCTGGGGCGCAGTGCCAGGGCCTGTTAACCAGCGCACCTGGACGACCATGCAGGTCGGAGATTTGGTACTCACAGTTTACGCCAACCAGTATCACTTTCTGTCCACGGTCATTGGCAAACTCCACAATCAGCCGCTAGCCAGTCGCATCTGGGGCAATGACGACGAGGGTAAAACCTGGGAGTACATGTACCTGCTCAGCCCGCCGCAGAACATTGCAGTCGACGTACTGAGTGCTCCCGCAGTCGATTATCTGAACAAGGGTTATCGAGGTTTCACTCGCATCTCGGACGACAAGACCCAAGCCATTGTTAAGCACTTTGGCAACCTGGAAACGTTTGTGGAGCAGGTTTTCCAAGCGCATATCCCACAGGGCCATATCGCACGCGAGATTGGCCTGGCCGAGAAAGAGGCCGACGTCTCAGCCGCTTTTGCGCCCAGAGATATGGTCGATGGCCGGAAAAAAGTACTCCAGGAAATTGTGCGACGTCAGGGGCAACCCAAGTTCCGCAAAGTGTTGTTGGCGGCCTATAACAGCAAATGCGTGATCACTGATTGTGATGTGGAAAGTGTGCTCGAAGCCGCTCACATCGCGCCTTACCTGGGGACAGAATCTAACACGGTTCAAAACGGTCTTTTACTGCGGGCTGACATTCATACACTCTTTGACCTTGGCCAATTGAAAATCACCCCTGATGGCCGAATCGAGCTTCACGAGACGTTGTTTGGCACTGTTTATGAGCAATATCAGGGGCAACGTATCAAACAGCCCGCCACCCAAGCCAATGCGCCCAGCGTGGAGGCCCTTGCACTTAAATATGAGTTGGTTCTTTAGCCTATGGACAGGGCAGTACTGGAAAAATTAACCATCAAGGAATTTTGCGAGAAGGCCACACACCCTGATTTCGCTTGCCACCTGGAATTACGTTTCTTTGAGGCGTACGGCAAAGGAAGCGTCTCCCCACAGGAAAAAGCATCGTGGGCCAACTCGCTGCCTAAATTGGCGACATTACTTCAGACACTGCCAATCGCAGGGCATATTCTGATCGAATACCTCATGCCTCTCGGCGAGAAACGCGCTGATTGCGTACTGGTTGGGGCGGACGCTTCGGGTAAAATGCACATCATTGTGATTGAGCTAAAACAATGGTCCCAGGGAAGAATTCGCCTCAACGAAACTTTCGATATGGGTTGGCTGACGGTCGACGCCACCCCCCCGTACCCCACTGACCATCCTTGCGAACAGGCTCACGTCTATCGCGCGGCGCTCGAGCATCAACTGGACTTCGGAGGCGAAACTCCCACCTTCCACTCACTGGCCTATTTGCACGAATACACCGAGAGCGATGACGAATTGCTTCGGCTACCTCACTTTGACGGATGCCTGCGCGAAACGTACTTACTGACACGCAACCAGGGCATCCAGGACGCCAGCCTACTATTGAGCCAGCTTCAGACGGAAAGCCCAATCGTTGAGCGCCTGGTATCACCAAAGATCAAATATTCTCGATCCTTCATCTCCAACTTCAGCGACAAACTAAATTGCAGCGCCTTGTTCAAGCCAACGGCCGAGCAGATTCAGGCATTCAAAAACATCGCAGCCACACTGGACCAAGTCGAACAACCCACCTGCGTCATCGTCAAGGGCATCGTTGGAACAGGCAAAACAGTACTGGCCATGTTGCTGATCAGGCACCTTATGGAGCGAGGCAAACAACCGTTGTACTACGCGCGCTCAGCGGCGATCGGTGCGTGCATCAGACAACTTGATTTCTACGCCAGAGGTCACGGAAGGACCGAGTACTACATGGTCGACGAGGCGCACCGCTTAAATAAAAGAGAGCTGCCTCAGATCGTCAGAGATAAAAGGCTCACCGTCTTTTTTATAGATGACAACCAATGGCTTCAACCGCAAGAAAATTGCCGCAGCCACGACATTCAGCAGGCAGCAGAAGAGGCTGGCCAGCATATTCTTGAGGTATCACTCGTCAAACAACTGCGTTGCCAGGATGCAGGCGCCTACATTGAGTGGGTCGACAACTTCCTGAACGCAGGCAAAATCACCCGGTTTGACTCGACAGAAAGCTTTGAAGTCAAAGTCGTCGACACTCCACACCAAATGACAGAACTCCTGACGGTGCGAGCACAAGACAACACCAGTTGCCGCATCGTTGCAGGCTACTGCTGGTACTGGGCTACCGAACACAAACCGGGAATCGGGCACGACATAGAAATTGGAGACTGGACAGCCCGTTGGAATGCTCGAGCATCCTACGCCACCTGGAACCGCATCCCTGGCCTGCACAAAGAAGTAGGCGCAATTTACACAGTCCAAGGCTTCGAATACGACTACGTGGGCGTAGTGATCGGAGAAGACCTCGTCTACAGAAACGGTCGCGTATGCGCTCGCAGATCAGCCCAACAAGACCCGGGCCTTCAGCGATACATGAACACCCACAGCGGTTCCCAGGAAGAGAAGAAAGCTACATTTGCTCGGATAATTCGCAATATTTACTACGTGTTAATGACCCGAGCCAAGAAAGGGGTTTTTATTTATGTGGTTGATCCTGAGTTGAGGGGAATGCTTCGAGGTGCTTTGCCTGATGTTTAGGGGGGGCAATGGATTCGGTAGTAGGGCGTTGGAGGTTGCTTCTGACGCTCGATACCCCAGTGCAGTAATGTCAGCCTGATTCAGTTGGTAGAGAGTCAATGGGAGAGGGAGGCAGTTTCTTTGCTTGGAGTAGATCTGCTTTCGGCCCAGAGTGTGTAAAAACGCTTCACCAAAATTAAAGTGCCCGCGTCTACGTTAAATCTGAAATTTATCGGCACGTCAGCAGATGTGGATTTTGCGTAGAAGCGCGATTTTCAGTCCGGTTTTGAGTACCTGTCGCGCTCAAAAACGTTTTTACACAGCCTCGGCCAGCAGCGGTCATTTTGATGTGCCTACGAAACCCGGGGCGATTCATTAACAACAGAGGGTCATCAATACATGCTGCTGTTGAACTGTTTTTTAGATACCTATGAATATGCCAACTCTGACGTTTTAGCCCTGAGCAAATCGAAAATAAATCCTATCAGAAGCCAGCCCAGAGGACTAAGAGTTAGCTTGGTTCGCTTGGCCACCGCGATCGCTAAAACGCAGCATTGCCAGCCGCTCAAGCGGTTCGTATTACCGTTCGTCGTTCTCGAACAAATTTCAGCGCTACAGCGTCATATGGTTTCACACGGCACGGGAGCTGAACGTAATTTAAGACTCAATGAGAGATTTTTTGGGAAATATGGACTGCGAGACTTTTCCAAGACTTCAACCATAGGAGAATACGCTCAAGGCCTGTCCTTTCTGTTCGCACAGGACTGCCTAAAAGTGCCGGCATTGGTCGACTTCGATCACTTTTGCGATACCACCGGTGTTCCGCGGATTACCTCTAACTTGTCAAAACCAGACTTTGTCGGCTGTCAAAACTCTCGCGGATATTGGCTCATCGAAGCCAAGGGTAATCTGGAGTCCACATCAATAAAAACAGAGCTCAGGAAGGGCGTCGGACAGTGCGAACTTGGCGCCGCGCACCTGATAAAATCGGGATTAACCACTCCGCAAAAATCGTTCACAACACTCGTATCATTTCGCGACCAAAAATCTAGCAATCAGACTCGACTGTGTTACGTCGATCCCGAATTCCCAGATGACGGCCGCCGGTTCAACACGGCGCAATTTTTACGCAACTACTACGAAGACGTAATCAGAGCATTGGGTTTTTTGGGATACATCGGTGATGTTTGGGACAATCCCGACGCCGCTTTTTCCCATAATGTGTTCGAGGAATCTGGCGTGGCCTACTACCGTATTTTCACCAATGACAGTGATCGTGCAGTGATTCCACCACCTCGGCGCACCCCCTGCTTTAATCCAAGGGGATACTACATCTCCGGAGTTTCTAGAGATGTGATTAACGCCCTTGCCAAAAGGGACGTTGAAGCGTTCTTCGCCCTGATACCCAGCTTCAATAGCCAAGTGGAATCGCTGAATTTAAAGATGCAGGCAACCGATGCGACTGTAGATCTTTGGGAGGCGCCAGAGACCTTTATCGACGGTACCTTTGTGCATTACGAGATGAGTATTCCCCATTTGATGGACTATCTGGGCTTGTAACTCATGAATTGACCTTGGTTTAGCAGAGACAATGAGAGACCGCTTCTGGCCGGACAGCGACCGCCACTCATTATGACTGATCCACCCTTGTCCTCCCTCAATGTGGAGGACAAGCCATGAACACTATCGCTACATACAGCCATCAGCCTTGGAACAAAGGAAAGCTTGTCGGGCAGAAAGCCCCGCTCCGAGTCAGAGATATCTAGGCCATCCGGGTAAGACTTCAGCTTGCTGAGAAGACACGAGATTTGGCGCTCTTCAACTTGGCCATCGACAGCAAACTGCGTGCTTGTGACTTAACCAAGCTGCGAGTACGAGACATAGCCCATGGGGAACATGTGTCGTCACGGGCCATCGTGATGCAGCAGAAAACCCAGCACCCGGTGCAATCTGAAATTACTGAGCAAACCCGAACGGTCCTGGAAGCTTGGATGCGTCAGGCTCGCCTCCGCAGCGAGGACTTCTTGTTTCCAACCCGATTGCACGACTCAGATCATCTCTCCACCAGACAATACGCTCGAATAGTCAAAGCGTGGGTGGCAGCCATTGCCTTGACCCAACCATGTACGGTACTCACACGCTACGGAGAACCAAGGCATCGCTGATCTATCGCAGAACAAAGAACTTGAGAGCAGTTCAACTCTTGCTTGGGCATACGAAGCTTGAAAGTACCGTCAGATACCTGGGAATCGAGGTCGATGATGCCCTGGAAATGGCAGAACAGACGGAAGTCTGACCACCCATCGCGACGGTCGACGCTAGACCGTCGCTATCCAACCCTTTGCAGACATTCATAACGTTCAGGTCAAGGGGAGGATTTAGCCCGTCCCAAGTGAGGAAAGCGAACGGCACGAACCCTTTGTAAGAGCGCAATGCCTCAATCCCGGATAATTACAACACTTATTGATGAATTGTCCGCCGAATCAACCTTAAATTGAAAATTTTGAAATCCGATCACTTTGGACTCATTCAAGTCGTATTTTACTGACTGAAAAAATGCTGGCGCAGCAAGCCCGCTTCTGTACTCACGGTAATCAATCTCAATTGTACTTCCGGATTTACCAGAATAAACAAGCTCTTTTTTTATGAAGTCGGATGAGTAGACGTCATCAACTTTCCATCCGTCTGGCGAATTTAGCACGCCGACCCAGCGCTTGACTTTTGTAATCGTTCCTGTTTGAGCCTCGATGAATGGCATTCCAACACTCGCAGTGACGGTGCTCCCAATTGAGTATGTTTTATATGGCTTACTCTCCAGTATCGTAGAGGAACAGCCGCTTATGATGCTTATGGCGAGCATACAAGTAATTATTTTGAGAATGGGGTTCATGATACTTTCCTTTTTTATATAACGTTCCTTGTCGTCCTGTAAGCCCTTGTTTAGTTGGGAGGGGCGTCGCAGCAAGCGAGGCATAACCCAAAGAGAAAAGTGACATGGATGACGGCAAGCTCAACTGCGACAAAGATTCAGCGTAGCAGGTCGACGCTACCGAATTGCCACTAATCTGTTCACCGACTGCTTTTGGCCGATTTCGGCCTGTCACGACGGGCCGCAATCCACAACCCATAGCTGTCACTCGCCAGCGGCAGCTGTCGACCGATTCTGTTGAAAAAGTCCGAGCGGATTGACTCAACCTATACTGAGCTTGAAAAGCGTCCGATTTACGAGTTGCAAGCCCTCCCGGCAGGGCAAGCGTATTGCAGTGAATCGCTCCAGCCCTACCACTTATGCCTGAGTCGTTAATCATGGATGAAGTCACTACCATGCCCTCGGATGATGTACCTGCTATTCAACATATAGTGCAGCGCAAGCTCGGACGGTGTCTGTTGCGCTTGCAACAATGCGAACGGCAGCTGAAAGCCATTGTCGCGTATGGCGAGCTGAGCGGTCCCGCGGATCAGCTGCCTATCATCCGTGAGCAGAAGATCGTATGTGCCCAGAACAAGACCATGGGCACGTTGATGGGGATGCTGACCGAAAACTTTCTGACGCCGCTGTCCCCAAATGAAGAAGAATCACCGACGGAAACCGATGCTTGTGACCAAATCTGGTTCAGCTATCGACACCAGCTGGAAATGCCAGCCGAACACAATGAGGCAACAAAGGTCGCCCTGAAGGAGTTGGTCGACCTGCGCAATGAGCTGGTTCACCACTTCCTTGAGCGTTTCGATCTCTGGTCTGAAACAGGCTGTCAGGCGGCGGATGGATTCCTGGAGGAGCGCTACGAAACCATCAATCGGCATTACCTGAATCTGCAACGCTGGGCCACAGCCATGGATGAGGCACGATCTGAAATGGCTTCGTTTGTACAGAGCCAAGCATTTGAAGATTTGATCGACGGTATCTTGGTGGATGGCTCTGTCAATTGGTCTGGCAGTGGAATATGTAGCTGTTTACGTGAAGCAGAAACCAAGCTTGCCGACGCTGGCTGGACTCGACTGGAAGCAGCCATCCGCTGGATCGGTAGTACCTATCCAGAGCAGACGCCCAAGCGCTACGGTTGCAGCAGCTGGAGGCATGTCCTGCACGAATCACGGCAGTTCGAAATACGAAAATCCCAAGCTGATAATGGGTGTACGGCCGTCTGGTATCGCAGCAAGGTCAGTTGATTGGAAAACTGAATCGTCCTTCCTTTTGTAAGCGCGCTGAGTGACTGCTCCTGGCCGTTTTCTGCCTGTCGTGAGGGCCACAACCCATTGCAGTCATTCATCCCTGAGCCTTTTCCGCGCCATCTTCAGAATGTCGGCGTAGCTTCCTTCCATAGGAAGACTCAAGTGTTTTTCAAACACGCAGCAAATGTTCCAGAGAGCTCGCTCCTCAGCTTGGTCTTCGATGGATAGGGTGCGCGAGTGTGTTTACTGTCGTTCGTGATCACTCCGCAACATTTCCACCACATCGGTTTTTCCAACCGCCCAGGTGGTTACGGCGAGCAAATGGTCTTGGTCGAGCAGATGTTGAGGCCCGTGCCGGGCGATCTGCCGGCGTACATCGCGGCGCTGACCGAACCCCTTACCGTCTCGGTACACGCGGTAACGCGCCTGTACCAACCTGCTGTCAGGGGGATCAAACGATAAAGTCGCGCTCTAGTTCGCTCACCGAAGCTTTTACTGCAGAAATGGTGCCGTTTGATTCTGGGGGGGCATAAACGATCGCAGTATTCAAATCATGAAGTTTCGCGAGCGCAAGGAATACCTTCAACTTGTATTGCGGCATGCCGTAAACCGACCATAGCTCCCGATCCTTAAGCTTTGCTAAGTAAAGTTCTGCATACCTTTTCGATAAAAATAAAGGGACTGTGGGTCGGCCGTCGGCCACTGGAGCATGGTAGCTTCCAGTACTGTACTGGGTTGGACTATTACTCCGCTCAGCGATAATCCAGAAAGGCTCGCCTAGTAAATCAGGTTCATGCAGTCCAGAACTGATGAGCTGCCGACCTACTAACTCTGGAAGTGATGGCAGGTCGTCCGCGGTGAGCAGTGATATATTGTGTCTAGCTGCTACCATCTCAACACCTGCTTGATAGCCAGATCGAGACACAACTATTCCAATAACATCATGTCCGATATTTTTAATCTTCTGGTGAAATTCGAGGATTTTTCCTTGGTCAATGGGGCGCTTCCAATCTTTACACTCGATAGCTACCCTATGTCGAACGCCGACCCTCGTAAATTCATAGTATACATCAACTTCATAACTATCGCCGGTGGGTAGTTGGAAGGTGGTTCGGCGAGATACTTGTGTTTTTTCGCCGCGGAGATTGAGTAGCGTGCTGTAGACGTACTGGACGTAACTCTCAAAATTCCTGCCCGTATTTTGTATCTTAGACATTTTTCACCGTGAGTTAGGTTCGATATTTGAATTTCTTGGTCAGGCGCACTCTTCAAAAAAATTTTCAAATGTGAGCTCGCAGATTAATCGTTGAGCTGTTGTTTCAAATCGTGCCATGCTTTGAGATATTCTTTGAGCCCTTCCTTTTCGAAAAAGGCGCGATCCTCTAGCAGTTTTAGTATGCCCCAACCGGAATATGCTTGTGCTATGCATACTAAGTTTAGGAATCTAACGGGCATCGTATAGTTACAGATTTCTATATATTTTTCCTGGTGGCGGGGAGGGCATACTTCGGTTGTTATTTTAAATAGTATGTAAAAGCTCCTCACCGAAGAGAAGAGGCCCATCGATGATTGCTCGTCTAGTTTGTCGAACATCGCTTCGAAGTCAGACTGTACATCCATTTCGATGTTGTCTTTATATAATCTGATAATCTCTTCTTCGATATAGCTAACAGCGTAGGATTCACAGTGCTCTTTGCCGGATGAATCCTTTATGGTAAGGCGGCCGTACTCTTGCCTGGAAACTTCCGCAAGGCTGTAGAAAGTAGACTCAAAAGATCTCAAGTCTTCGAGTTCCTTTTGTCTTTCCTCAGAGTTTTTTATATGATTGTTTTGTTCAATAATGCTTTCATTGGCATCTTTTTGCAGGTCGATAGACTTGATTAACATGCACATCGTGATAAAAGTTATAATTGGATTAGAAAATCCGCCTATAAAGTCACCAAATGTACCCCAGTCACCCTTGTCAGAAGATAATCCAAGGCCTTCATTGAAGTTTAGAGAGTATATTAGAAGTGCTCCGGCTATCGTCAGAGCGCCAATCACTATTTCTTTTCTCATGGTCCTATACCTGTTTAGTCAAGAATGACGCTATGGACCTTGTAATGCTTGACTATGTCATCTCGCCCCATAACTCGGGTAACTTCCAATGTTAAAGGCGAAAAATCATCAGCTCCATTGTTCTGGTGCAGGTTTCTTGAAAAGACTTTTCTTTGATCTGCAGGAAACATTTGCCAGGTTCTCGCAGGAGCAAAACTTACAGATTTTTCGTCCTCTGATAAAATTAGACGGCCAGTTCCTGTTAGTTTGTTAAATCTGGTAATTACAGCAGTTATTTGAATGCGTTGATCTTCTGTGAACTCGTGCGATATATACTGAAACGTGTCGTTATTGAATACTGAAATTGGCGAGCGTCTTTTATTTAAAACTATTCGGTAGCCTTGGTTTTCTATAGGTTTATGTATTCTCAGCAAAGGTTCACGAATTCTCTGAATTAAGTCAACTTCGTCTTCAATGTAAGTTCTGGCCCAACTTATTGCGATAGGCTTTATTATTTGATGGTCGATACCTACGGCTTGGCCTATATAGTGTTTCATTATTTGGAAGAATCCATCTTCTCCAATCCACTCCAGCACTCGAACTTGTTCGGCGCCAGTGATTGCTAGCTCAAATTTTTGCCCGAAAGAGCCGATGAAGGATCTTTTAAAGTTGGCTCTTATTCCTTCTATCGAGGGGACTTGCTTTGCAAGTGTTCTATTTAGAATGGTATGTGCTACTAGAGCAACGACCTCTGAAGTTCCCTCTAATGCCTTAGCGCCATAATAGAAGTCGAGATCAGTAAAATTTGCCTCACCTGTTCCAATCGTCACATCCATCGGAATTATCAATTCTGTTCCCTCAAAAATGGTGATATCACCTTACCATTATCCATGGCATGACGATCCTTGGGATACCTAATTTTTATGACTACTAAGGTTCACTAGCCACACTTGGTTGTTCATGTCTCGGAGCAGGGATCACTGATGCCCAGTAGACCGAACTGTCTTACTGAGACCAAAACCTCACATTGCGCGATATTTCACTATGGGAGCGCGATTTCGCAGGGTTTTTTGACTAGCTTGCAGAGATACACTCAAATCTGAATACATCTCCAGGAGCCGATATGTCTGTCATCGATTGGCCGATAACTGCCTTTCACGAAGGGCAGCTACCCTTTGCGGACAGTCAACGTGGCTGTGACGCTAGGAGCGATTCATTTTTCGGTGGACGCAAAGCCTTAAGGGAGTAACTGAATCACGCCATTAGGAGCGATTTGCGGAGTCAGGCTCGCGTTATCGGTGGGTTGTTCGTTTATGCTCTCCTTTCAAAAATCCGAGACTCAAAAGGAATTCGCATGAGCCGCTACTGTGGTGGTAAGGATGTTGCCCCAATTTTTGCTGCTGCCGAGCGCTGGCGGGAAGCGGCTCTCTTGCGCGATGGGTCGGTATTTTCGGAACGGCAACTCTGGACGCTGGATGGGATGGAGTCCCTCGAAACCCACTTCATCAATAATCTTGATGAGGGGCAAGGGACATATTGGGAAAAACTACGCGATCAGTTGCAGGCGACACCGTCCGAGGTGAGACAGCTTGCTGCAGAGATGAATTGGCTGATGCTCTTGTGCCCCAGCAACATTAAAGCGGACTCGAAACGGCAGACAATTCGTGACACGTGGGAATGGTCAAACGAGCAGCTTCCGGATACGGCAAACCAGTGGCTCGACGACTCGATACTGACTGGCATTGGTAGTGCTGGCGCAGGATATAACAACTACCGGTGGCGTGAGCTTAGGTACTGCATCAACTTCTGCCTTGCTTTCAAACGGCTTTCCCTAGAGGACCGTGCCGAGATTCTCCAAGATGGTTGGCGGTTTGGCGAGTGGCTCCAGGCTATTGCAGAGAGCGATTCCAGGCAGTTGCGTCACATGCTCGTCTATCTGCTTTTTCCAGACACTTTCGAGCGCATCTTTAGTGGTGGCGAAAGGGATAGTGTTGTGCTCGCGTTTGGAGGGGGGACCAAGGCAGCGCTTGCTCGTATGTCTCCTCTGGCGATCGATAAGGCCTTGCTCAGTATTCGGGAAGAACTCGAACTGGCGTATGACACTCGCGACCTGGATTTTTATTGTGCCCCGCTGTCTGATCGGTGGGGCCAGCCCGACTTCGAAGCTGTTACCAAGGACGTCAAGGTCGAGCATGTGCTGGACGCTTTGGTAGAGATTGAACAACATAATATTCCGGAGCGCTCAAAATCGACTACTTACGATCTTTTGCATAAGGCTCGTCGTTATCCACCAAAATTAGTTTTGTCACTTGCTGTGAAGAACGCATCTGGCAAGACTTACGATAGAGACGACTTCTCCGGTGGCGAAAACTCACCCGCATTCAAATTGCTTCGTCAACTTGGCTTCGAAATCGTAGAGAAGAATTTTGTTCGCGAGTTGGTGGGGAAATTTCTCGCGCAAGCGCGGGAGGGAACCAGGCTGACAACCGCGGATTACCCGAAGAAATATCGTGAGCTCGACACAAAAGTCAGCTTCGGGCAGGGGGGGCTATCACGTGTACCTTGGGTGTCTTTTTTGGGGCGGAACCAGAAGACATCAAATGGGATATATCCTGTTCTACTGCTCTTCAAGCAATCAGGCGTACTGATTCTCGCATATGGAATCAGCGAGACCGAGGAGCCGAACAAGCATTGGGAGGATGTAGAGTCGGCGAAGACGGTCAATGAGTATTTTCTGGAGCTCTATGGGCACCCAGCGGGAAACTATGGCCAGTCTCGGGTGGCCACGTCATTTGATGTTCAGGGCGGGATCGACTTCGATTCGTTGACCCAAGCTCTCGACGAGATGATCGACCGCTATCGTCTTTTGTTCGAGGAGTCGGGTGAGGAGCATTTAGATAGCAAGTACTCGGTTGACGTCTCGCATTACTCCATTCAAGACGCCCTGGCTGAGCTTTTCATTCCGGAGTCGGTGTTTAGGAATATGGTAGGCCGCCTTCGCCGCAAGAAGAACCTCATCCTCCAAGGGCCGCCTGGTGTGGGTAAGACGTTTGTGGCAAAACGCCTGGCTAATGCTTTGATGGGTATGAAAGCTCCGCATCGAATGGGCATGGTGCAGTTTCATCAGGCCTATTCGTACGAGGATTTCATCCAGGGCTATCGCCCGAGCGGGACAGGCTTTCATCGTAAAAATGGTGTTTTCCACGAGTTCTGCACGCGTGCAGAGCGTGATTCTGAAAACGACTATGTTTTCGTCATCGACGAAATCAACCGCGCCAACCTAAGCAAAGTACTGGGCGAGGTGATGATGCTGATGGAGGGAGACAAGCGTGGGCCGGAATGGGCAGTCCCGTTGACCTATTCTAAGTATCCCGACGAAAAATTCTTCGTGCCATCGAATGTCTACCTCGTCGGGCTAATGAATACAGCAGATCGCTCACTCTCCATGGTTGACTACGCGCTGCGGCGGCGGTTTGCGTTCATGGACATTAGCCCTGGCTTCGAGACCGTACAATTTAAGGAGTTTCTCCGGAAACGCGGAGTCGTGGAAAGTACCATCGACAGACTTTCTCAGGACATCTGCACCCTAAATGAAGATATCCGCCTAGACAAGGCAAACCTTGGCGAGGGTTTCTGTATTGGGCATAGCTACTTTTGTCCGGACGCATCACAGAGCGGCCCGCTTGAAATTGAGTGGTATCACGAGGTTATCCATTCGGAGATTATTCCGTTACTGCGTGAGTACTGGTTCGACGATCCGTCAAAACTTGAGGATTGGGCGCAGCGGTTACTCGGAGCCTGAGTAATGGATATGCCTCGTATCCCTGTTCAGAATCTTTACTACCTGCTTTGTTATGCCTGGAACCACCTCAAACAGGGAGAAATCGTAGATGTATCGAACGTTCCTAGCACTGAATTGGTGGACCTATTCGCGGTCGTTTTATGCCAGGGCGTCGAGCATCTTGCGAGACGTGGCCTTGAACAAAGTTACATAGGACGCGAGGACGATCTCGCGGGTGTGCGGGGGCGCATAGACGTGTTGAGATCAGGGCGCCGCTTCTTGTTAGCGCATGGTCGCGCCGCTTGCTCCTTTGATGAATTAAGTCCGGATACGTTACCGAACAGGATTCTAAAGAGCACCCTGAGGCTACTCAGCCAGGTTCCGGACCTTCACGGTGATCTGAAGAAACACGTAAAGTTGCTGAGCCAATCGTTGCCAGATATCGGGGAAATACGTCTGACGAGCCAAACCTTCAGGCAAGTTCAATTACATTCGAACAACCGTTTTTACCGATTTCTAATGAGTGTCTGCAAACTCATCCAAGAGTCAGCCTTAGTCGACCCCGCGTCAGGGACATACCAGTTTCGGGATTTTATCCGCGACGAACGTGCGATGGCGCGGGTATTCGAAGACTTCCTCTTCAATTTCATCAGACTTGAGATCCCGGCTTGGGATGTCAAACGCGAACACATTGCTTGGAAAGCGGTGAGCGTGACTGACCCGAACTTGATTTTCTTACCCCGGATGACGACGGACATTTCGCTGAGGCGAGGTTCGGAGCGAAAGATTATTGATGCGAAGTACTATCAGCGGACGATGACTGAGTATTGGGGCGCGGAGAAGGTTCACAGCGAGAACCTCTATCAGTTGATGAGTTACCTGACTAACTCTATAGGTCGTGAGGGCGAAAAACTCTCAGGTATGCTGATATACCCTCAGGTCGATAAGGTGGTAAACGAGGTCTACCAGATTCAAGGCTTCGATGTCGCAGTTTGTACCGTTAACCTAGGCCAGCCTTGGCAAGGTGTCCGCTCGGATCTGGTGCGACTCCTCAGCTGAATGAATCACCCCAGTATTTGCTACAGGCCGAAATTATGGATGCAATCGTAGAGAGGCCTACCGAAAAGTTCTGAGTCGACAATTGATTTTTTCAGGTGGCGGCGAGCCTCCCTAGAATCGAAAGCGGTATAAGTGGCGCTAGCCATCAGCCATGTCTGTATCACCCGGCCGCTCCTGGCCGGTTTCTGCCTACCGTGACGGGCAGAAACCGACCCAGGCTGTGTGAAAACGTATGCCTCGTTTTGAAGTCTGCGTTGCTACGTAAAATCTGCCAGTGTTTGGTTAATCAGCAGGCCGTAAATTTGCGTAGGAACGCGATTTTCGTTGCAGTCCTGACTGTCAAACCTGCTCCAAAACGTTTTCACACAGCCTGGACCCATTGCTGACGTTCAAAGCGCCATGCAGCAGGATCTACGCGAGAGGGTAGGAATACATTGGACAGGTTTTGCTCGCTCGCAGAAACGTGCAATAGTGGCGTTCCAATTTTTTGCCGCCTCCAGACATGCAAACCGAAAACGATCCATGGGCCCATCTCCGACTCTCTGATGGGGGGCTCCATTCCAGCTCATTTTTGCGCCCCGACCTGATCCTGCACGTACACGACCTCTGGGCCAACGGGCGCCACGACTGGAAGGTCCACCGGTTCTTCTCACTTCCAGATTGCCAGAAGATTCAGCCATTCGTTTTCTTCGGCGTTCAGCATTGTATGGACTTTCTTCGGGACTGGTGTTTGACCGAAACCGACCTTTCGGCACTTCGGGCCTTGCCGTCGCTCTCGGCGCTCCCTCAGGCCTTCTGGGATTACCTCAAGGGGCTACCCTTTTTGAGTTGCACAATCAGTGCGCTACCTGAGGGAACCCGTGTCGGTGATAAACCGATCAAAGTAAGCGAAGCGGTCCAGCGAGAGTCCGACTCAGAAACAGTGCCGTTTCCATTGATGCAAGTGACAGGTTCAGCCGCCCATGTTGCGTTGATCTCCGAGGCGATGGGAACCATCCTTGACTTCTGTTTGGCCTACTCAAAGATGCTCACTCGTCGGCACTTCAGAGGCGGCGTGCGCCAAATTGGGCGATCTGAGCGGGAAAACCACCCGCTCTGGGCAATGTTCGCCACGCGAATGGAAATAGTGATGACCAAGCAAGAGGATCTTGATATGAAGAACCTCTGGCTTTGGTGCGATCCCGAACGTGATTCCGATGCAGTAGCCACCGCGACAGCTCTGGGACGTCAGCTCCAATCAAGAGGCGAATCTGTGATGTTGCTCATTAGAGGGGACATAAATTGAGACCGCCCTCATCCTTGTCGGACGTGCTCCGACCGGAGAAATCTGCCGCGTTGATGCAGGCCATCGGCTATTCCAGCGCCGACATTGAAGACCTACACGGCAGTGGGATGCTGGCTATGGACGTGGGCGCGCTTCCCCTTGAGGACAGGTTGGAGTTGCTCGGTTCGGACCCGGAGAGTCTACTTTCGCCGCATATGGACTTGAACCACTTCAAGCCACTCAAAGCGTCAGGGGACGTTGTTCTGGTGGACTACTACACCGGTGCTAGGCTGAAACCAATGAAGTTGGGTCCGCTCGCCGTATTTGGCCAGAGAGGCCTCGAACCGCATCCAGGACCTATATGGTCCGAATCTGAGCAACTGCAGGCTCTTCGAAGTCGCTTCAACCGCATCCCTGTGCGTGCCGTAACGTCGCGACAGCAACTCGATCAAGAACTTGAATTGTTTCGGAAAGTTAACACCCCGCGCAGCTCTATCTTCTTTCGCGGACAAACGAATCAGTACTTTGTGAATAGACGACCGCGGGTGAAGGAATTCCTGTACGGCAGCTGTTCTGCCCAGGAGCCCAGCCTGCCCTCGACTGCGTACAGAAGGCAATTCAACTACCTCGCGGCAGAGCGCCACTGGAAGGCTATTGTGGCGGACATCGACTATCGGCTATCCGGCTTCGCCGACAACCGTTGGTGGGTTGAGGACGACATCGAGCACGTCTATCTAACCACCGGTGGGCACATTGCAAGATGGCACCGTCTTAGTACGATGTCGATCTCACAGCACTACGGCTTGCCTACCTTTGGCCTCGACGTCACCACATCGCTGGACACGGCCTGGTGGTTCGCGACGCACAAATTTCACGAGCGCGATGACACCGCTTGGTATACGCGTCACGAATGGCATGAGCAGCCATCTGAGAACTGGCCAGTGATTTACGTCTTCAGATCTAGCGATTGGGATCCCATCCATAATCTCGAACTTGCAGCTGAACGGCCGCGCCGGCAGGCCGCTGTGCTGGCACATGGGAGCTGGGGTGTCCATGGCAATATCGTTGCAGACGATCTCATCGCAGTTTTCGTGCTTGCACCAAGCTTCGGCGTAGCGCCAGCAGAGACAAGAGATATTTTTCCCTCAAACGATCCGTTCTATCGCGAGCTTTTGTCTCTCAAGGCAAGCATCGGGGATAAGCATCCTCTCTATTGCGGAGCAGGACTCAAGCACGTCTTCGAGATAGTTGAACCTCCCTCCTGAGCCAGCTCTAGCGGGCCGTTTTATTGAGTGGATCCGCACCTTCGATCGAGGAGTGCGGTAAGCCACTCCACCCTAGTTGTGATTTGTAGGGCCCCTCACGTCTGACTGCTTCTGGCCGATTTCTGTCTGTCGCTATGGGCCGCAAACGACTCATTCATGCCTTTCGCGACTGACTTTCTCAGGGCGTGAAGCAGTCTGGCGTGGATCCCAAGCGCTGGCCACCAAGAAAAGCACGATCAGTGGGAATGGGCTTGCCAGAGCGCGTTGGCGCGACATTAAGTGTTTGGTCCCAGCGTCGCGAAGCCGCTGTAGTAAGTTTTCTTCTGGTTTGACTTGAATCGTTTGACCCAAAGACGTGTGAATCTGGGCTCGTAGCGTTCGGAGGTTTTTCGGGGATAGATTTTGTACGAAGCCTGTGGCGAACTCTTTCGGCCAGGATGGTAGAGCCAGAAGTGAAACCATAAAGTTTGCTTGCTCGCCATGCGTGAGCTGCTTTGGATAATGCTGCGTGTACTGCCCATAGAGAGGCTGAATGCTTTGGCGGGCCCTACGTGCCACCCAATTGCATTTACGGTAACTGACCGATCTCCAAGATTGACGATGGTGAAACCAACGTGTTCTTCCGCAGGAGTTCCATCACCTGCGAATACGAGCCTCAGGCCCACAGAGATACGTACGCGGACTCGATCGGCTCGACGTGCAAGGTGTAGCGAGACGACAACTGCGGCCAGTGTGGCCACCCCGGCAACCCAAGTGCTGATGGCGTTCAAAATTTGGATATGTTGATCGAGAGTCATAAACTTTTCTGTGACCTAACCTTTGAGGAGCACGGCAGCCCACGGCGTTACCGTTAGTCATTGAACGCACAGATGCAGCCCACTGTTGTGTGTGTCGAGCGTCAGCATTTTTGCGAAAGCGGTCTAACGAGAAACATCATATTGGGAATCGTTAGGCTTAATCGTCTCGGGAAGGCTGATGCCTAGCCTAGATTCGTGCCCCTGATCTTGGCCAAGCCCTGTTTGATGTGGCCCGCGTTTTCCCCAACAGCTTCCAGAGCTCCACGGACATTGCTACCTACCTCAGTCGAGTCCTGCTGTTCCACCCACAGCGTCAGCTCCATTACCGCCGCCTCCAGAGCGAGCTGATTGTGGTAGATCCTTTCCAGTACATCGGGTAGTGAGTAATCACCTGGCATGGGGGTCGACTCCTTCCGAGGAAGACCTAAGCATAGCAGCGGTAGTCGTGAAGAGGTTTAGGGCAAAATTAGGGCAGATTCAGGGCCGCCATGGACCGCAGGACGCCATGAGTAAAGGGCGAAAATGCCGTATTTACTGGCCTGAAGCGGTCTACAGGGACGCAAGGAGGGGTTCGAATCCCTATCCGCACTTCTTTACTTGAATGCCATGCCCAATGACCGCATTCGGCCCAGTAGCGGACATCGAAGGGAACGCCTACGCTGACCCGCAATCCCACCAGAAGCGAAGCTACCAAGGCAGGATTACAGGTGAATGCAAACTCGGCGACCGCCGCAGGCGGCTATGCAATAAGATCGGCTGGGAAAGCCCCAAGCAAGGTTCGGACACGATTTACCGCTTCCAAATCGCGCACCAAGAGGTTACGGACAGCTGCCTCATACTGGGTACGATTCGTGAAGTTTAGCGCTTTAGCAATAGCATCGAGTGCGGCGGACTCTCGAATTGGATACCGTTGCAAAACACCGACAAAATCTAACGCATCGATCAATGCCTCAATCCGTTTTGCCTCATCTTGACCACACTTACCGAAGTCGATTTCAGCGGTACGCTTACCTCCTGCGGCTACCTCACCGTTCTTGGGTAGAAGTGAGAAGACTTCAGCGCGCGCCGATTTCTCCGCAATCCGGGCACTGAGATGTTTGGCGCTATCGCGAATCGCCTTGATGGCATCGATATTTGCTTTCGCGAGCTTTTCCGCCAAATCCCCGCCGACTACCGCCACAAGTCTCTCACCTGCCAGCTTCTGCACTTCGGGATGATAGTAGATTGATTCAACCGAATAGACGTTCAGTGCAATTACGCCTTTGCTTTTTAAGTCTGCAATCCGCTCAGGTTCGGAAGTATCGTTGTCCACCAGACCGAATGGCTTCACCCAGTGAAGTTCAGTTGCTCCTTTGATACCAACGACTGCATTTTCGACCTCGCGACAGCTGGCTTTCGCCACAATCGAAGCATTCGGGAACAGAAGGCTGTAAAGCGGCTTATCAAGACTATGCTCAGCGCCCTCGACAAACACGATTTTACGACGCTCGCCCAGAATGGTTTGTTTCAGGTCATCATCAATCTCTGTGCTGCCCTCCAGCAAATCGATATCGTAAGATTTTACCTCGTCGCCCTGGTATATGCAGGCACGTGTCAGCAAAACCTTTGAGCCCGGGTTGTCCACTGGAAGTAATGGCTCATGCGTGGATA
This sequence comes from Pseudomonas sp. JV414, assembly GCF_032424305.1. Classification (NCBI taxonomy): domain Bacteria; kingdom Pseudomonadati; phylum Pseudomonadota; class Gammaproteobacteria; order Pseudomonadales; family Pseudomonadaceae; genus Pseudomonas; species Pseudomonas sp. JV414. Next base: position 416,465 of record NZ_VYKC01000022.1, read on the forward strand.
CGATTGAAAGCGCAGTCTGGTCTTTCTTTGAGCAGAAGCGAGAGAAGCGGGGACACAATTGAACGGTGTAGGTGCCGTTCCGGCTCATCTATAAGGAGAAGCGTTTTTGCGGGCACAGTGAGCACATTGGCGGCAATTAGAATCGCATTGCGCTCTCCGTCGGAAAGTCTGGCGATACTGTAGCGCTTGCTGCCGCTCCGGGATGCCATAATTTCGTCGTTTGCTTCGACGGATACGATGATGTCGAGATTGGCGAGCCGCAGTAGGCGGTTCAAGATCAAGAACGCACCCTCTTTGGTGGAGAGCCTGTCGACTTCGCCTATCTTTTTGGCATCGACGGCCCGAGTGATCTCACGTGCACGCATGTTCTCAGAATTGATTAAATCGTAGATCGCCACCTGAGCACGTTGCCCCGAGTAGTCATCCTTCCAACGCGAGTTTACCTGCTGATCATGATGGAACATGTTCTGCCCATACTCAGCGCGCTGTGTGCCAGTGAACTCAGGTGATCCAGATCGAAACCATGTCTGGCGGTGGGCGGTGATGCGCCGCGTCTTTTCGCTGCCAGCCGATGTAAACAACTGCATAAGACTCGATTTTCCAGTGCCATTTGCACCAAGGATAAATAGCATCTGCCCAGTGTTTACTGTCAGCTGTAGAGTGCCTGTCGGCTCCTCAATGGGAATAGTGAACGAGAATGACATGTTAGTTACCTGTGACCACTCGAGGAAGCCCGTCTAGGAAGCTGTCCTCGTGAACTTCGATTGGACGGCCCCATGTGCCCGGTTAGACGACTATCCAGGTCGACCCGTGTGGAGTGTTGCTGCCCCCATGATGCGACTTGATCGTAGAGCGGTTGGGGCTAGACAACAAGAGTGCCTGCATTCGGAGCCAGGATACCCAGTGACAAGTTAATTGGCTCATTCTGTTACTGGCCGCGGAGGTCTACTTTGGGTCGATTGCTGCCCGTCACGAAGCGCCGCAATCGACCGATTGTGTTGAAAAAGTCGGCCATGGTTTGCGCATCAGAAAAGTACGCGTCCGAGATTGAAATCTTTACTTTTGGCAGAGGCTTCCGGACTCGGATTTCACGTAGCAGCGTGCAAAAAAGGCGTTTTCACCAGTCAATGATCAGGCAGTTTGGGCAGACCGACTTTTTCAACAGAATCGACCCAAAGCGGACTTTCGTAAATGGTTGTTAACGGCCAAAACCATCGTTCGAAGACCGCTTGCGAACATCAAGTCGACGCTTCGGATGATCGGGCGAGGTGGTGGTGGGCTCGTTGGCCACGACACCGTTGATCACGACGCCGCAGTAGTGCAGCTGTGCGGATGCAGGGGCCTGGCGGTATTGCCTGCCATCTTGATGAGGTTGCTGTGTGCGCCCGTCGTAGGATCACTCCAGCCATTGGCGATCACCAGGCCTTCATCATTCTATTAGTAGCGCATCTGGGTGACTGGGACGGTGGCGGTGGTGTCATCACATGGCTGCGAATCGGCGAATGCCATCGGCGCGAGGATTACCTAAACGAGAAAAACAGTGAGGGCAAGGGTTCGAGCGGACATGTTCTGCACCTACAGGAGCATAAGCACTGCTGGGTTCTGGCAGCATTGCTATCGGGGTGCGGTATCGGTTTCCACTCTGTGGTGCAGAATAGTCAGCTTGTGTAACCTTCTGTTTCGTTTTATGAGACGTGGATGCTTTGAAAATTGGCTGATGAGTGCCACCTTAAATAGAGACGGTTGCAATAGGCTCGCAGCTGGGACGATCTGAGTCGCTGGTGCTACTGACAAAACTCACTAGCTGTTGAAATTACTGAGGCCCGATTGAAATAATTAAAGTTCCCATTATTCGGAGTCGAGGGGATTTTTGAGGTTCGCACCTTACTTGATACGTATTAATTATACGATGAGTCATGTGCTAGCCTTTATCTTTTGGACAGCGCGCGATGGGCGGTTTGGGTGGAGGCAACTGTCCAACGCTACGCTCCAGTGCCTTGATTTCTTTGGTAAAATTTGTCTTAAGATATGAGTTGGATTAGCCGGCTCTCTGGGTGATCGACCTGTAACAGTACTTTAAGTTGGACAGTAAGCTGCTATTAAGCTGCTATGCTGATGCTAGAAATCCTCGACTGAGGTTACGTAGATATGGCAGGGATTCCATCGTTCTCGAGCATGATTCTTTCTCGAAAATCTCAATTGTGGACTATCTCCGATGCTTTGCATCCGCCATCAATTTGTGAAAGCGAGCGATTAAAAAGTACTGACTCCGATGATCAATGGCAATGCTGTAATTTTTGGCAGCGAAAACTAAGCAATAAGCTGAATGCCAAGGAATTCGCTTCAAAATTTGGTGTCAGAGTCGCGAAGTTGTATTGGGAGGGGGGTAATGCCAGCGATATCCCATTTGCAAATTTTCCTGATACTTACGTTATCAAGACTTCAAATGGGACCGCTTCACGGGAGGTTGTTCCAGTTAGGCGCGGGTGGGATGTTTTACGCAATCAATCAGCTAGTTCAGAGCTCGTCAGAACGTTCTATTCGGAATTGCTCAGCTCTTCTGAATTTCGAGGTACGCCTATCCTTGTAGAAGAGTTTATAGAACCTTCGAGGGGAGAAGTACTGCCGCGTGACTACAAAGTATACTGCTTTGGTGGACAGCCTCACTACATCGAAGTGATAAATCGAGCCGTAAAGCGTGACGCTTGGTATTCAATTGATTGGGCTCGCATACCTGACCGAATGCAGCGATGTTTTGAGCCGGATCTATCTATAGCACGACCTGTTCTTCTTGAAGATTTACTGTTTGCCTCCAGACGGCTGAGCGAAGCTTATCAATATCCATTTGTTCGCTTGGATTTTTATTTGACATCTGACAAAGTGATTTTTGGGGAGTTCACACATACACCATTTGCTGGCAAGAGCATTGACCTTTTTACCCCATTTGCTGAATTAATCTTAGGAAAGCTTTGGTCCGAATGTCTTGCGGCAGCGCCATTATTAAAAGCCAACGATGGATCGTCAGGGGCATCATAGAAAATTTCCATTTCCGGTCCTTCTGGTGCATTGGCTACGCTGTGACGGGATTGCTTAGAGAATGAAGCTAGACGGTGTCTGAGGGTGGGCTTTCGCGATTGGTAGCCGCCCGTGAGCAAAAAAACTCTCCCTCTCTTTCGCGAGGTGCTACGTTTATTACAGGCAAGGTTTTCGATAGGCGAGATTTTATGCATGGAGCAGAAATGAGTGAGTTAGCAGCTGTCTACCATCAAGAGGGATGGATAGGGCCTTTCCCTCTTTTGACTCAATGCGAACGGGAAAAGCTAAGTTCCGACTTTGATGCTGTTGCCGCAAGATTTGCCTTTCCAAGGAAAAACTGGAACACGTTTTCTTCGGAGGCGTCAGTCAGTATATGGTACAAGAGTTTCCACTGGAGTGTTGAATCATTTAATGCTCTCGTGCAAAGGCCTGAAATTGTAGAACGGGTGCGGGGAATTCTAGGTCCAAAAATATTAGCTTGGGGGGCGACGGTTATAGAACGTGAAGCTAGATCGGTTCACCCTTGGCACGTGGATATAGAGCACTCGAAGTCACCAGGGGTGTCAGTGCATATTGCGCTTTCTGGTGTTACATCTGATTCCTCACTGAATATTCTCCCAGGATCTCACTTGAAACCAATGAGCAAGGTTTCACAGAGAAGACTGGCTCGTAAGGATGGAGTAGGAGGAGTTCCGTTGCCATTCAAAGATGGCGAGTTTTGTATCCTTGATGGAGCGCTCTGGCATGGTTCACACAACAAGAGTTCTCACATGCGGCGAAGTATTTTGCTGCAGTATTCTACGCCGGATTATATTCCAGCAATACCTTTGTCGTGGGGGGCGGAACCTAACTGGCATACATCTTCGGCTCCAAGCCTTTTGCTAGAGCCGAATGCTGATTCGGTTTGGATGTATTCTCCTTGAGATTTCCAGTAGGCGTTATCTCTCGGTTGTAGGGCATTTAGCTTTTGCTTTGAGTTGATGGTGTACGTCTTTAGAGTGTTTTTTTTGGGACAATATATATTTTTGCTGTAGTCCAGAAGGCTTGGTGCGCGATTTTTTAGTGGTGAGCTGTTGTTGTGTAGAAGGTTAACTCGGGCTTAATATTTATAGGGTGGTGTGATGGATGCTATTTGGGCAATTACAACCTACTATAATCCGGCGTCCTACAAAGCCAGAAGACGTAATTACGAGTTATTTCGAAAGAACCTTGGTATCCCACTGCTAACAGTTGAGATGTCGACTGGGTGTTGTTTTGAGTTGACTTCGGAGGATGCGGAGATTTTAGTTAAAGTTTCGGGAGGAGCGTGCCTTTGGCAAAAAGAAAGGCTTCTTAATGTAGCGCTTGATCACCTGCCTCCAGAGGTTAAAAATGTTTGCTGGGTAGACTGTGATGTAATTTTTGAAGATCGTAATTGGGCTGTCGAAGTAGTTAGGGAACTGAAGTTATTTCATTTAGTTCAGTGTTTCACAGAGCTTGTCGATCTTCCAGAGGGCATTGATGATATAGCTGCTGCGCCTGTCGGGGGATGGGAGATAACCGGGAGGTCTATCGCTAGCCTTGAAAAGAGCGGTGAGTGGGTAGAAGAAGATTTTGTTCCATCGACTACCAGAAGATTTCGTCAGGGATTGTGCGGCCTTGCGTGGGCAGCACGCCGGAGCTTGCTTGAGCGCCATAGATTCTATGACGCGATGATTGTCGGAAGCGGAGATCGAGCGCTCGCTTGTGCTGCGGTAGGTCGACCCGACGATGCAATTATGACTGCTCGTATGAGTCCCGCCAGGGTCGAGCACTATTTGCGATGGGCAATACCTCTGCAGAAGGAAATTGATAGGGCGGTTGGAGTACGGTCCGGTCGTCTATTCCATCTGTGGCACGGAAGTATAGCTAACCGTCGATATCTTGAAAGGCACGAGATGTTGGCTTCACTGAACTTTGAGCCAGAGAGAGATCTAGTTGTGAGTCCGGGCGGCGCTTGGCAGTGGAACTCTAACGTCTCGTTAGAACTTCGCGAGGCGTTAGAGAATTATTTTTCCACACGACAGGAAGATGGCGCTATTCAGTCAATTAGATCCTGAGAAAGGGGGGTGGAATGAGTAGGGTCTATATGTTGCATGGGTGTTCTGATAATTGGCAGCCTGACGCGCAAAGCTCACGAAATTTCGTATCGGAAAGCACGCTAATTCGGCACCTAAAGTTTCGATCCGAGAAGTACGGTTGTCTGGGGTTGGATCATGATAGGGATATACTAACTATAGATGATTCAACAGAAGGAGCGGCGCGCGCTTGCGAGTTGGCGCGAGAGGCTGGGCACGAAGTAACACTATTTGTAAATGCTGCACAAATTATAAGCGGGCGCCAATATTGGTTTACGCAATTTGATTCGATTCTGGATTCTATTGGTGCTGATAGCATTGTGTTTCGTGGAGTAACATATTGGCTCTCTTCGAAAATGAGTATTCGTCATTTTCGCCTTGAGATAAAGAAGTTCATGGTAACACTCTGTGAAGAGAATACGGATGAAATTATAGGTGAGTTGAGATTAAAGCTGAAAAGCGATTCTGCAGATGTTCCAATTCATGGTCGAGTCCTTACGTTGGAGCGCCTTAAGTCACTTAGTGAGAGTGGTGTGAAGATAGAAAGTCATGGATGGGGGCATCGAGAGATTGCAAGTTGCAGTGATGATGAGCTTAAAAATGATTTGTATGAAACCAGTGAGTGGTTGAAGTCAGAGCTCTCTATTGAATCCACTCACTACGCCGTACCATATGGTATGTCATTTGTTCCAAGAAATATTGCATCGCAAATTCCAGGAAAAATCCTCCTTGCAAATCCGAACCTTCCATTAGGCGAGGTTTATGCTGGGCATTGGAATCGTTGTGATCTGACATCCGAGCTTCAGGGAGTCGCGAAATGAGGGTTTTCCATATTGTGACAAGTGAATTATTTCCCCAAAGGGGTGGGCTCGAAAAGTGGACGTTTGATCTTGCGATGATGCTTTCTTTAAGTGGACTTAAAGTTGTTATTTATACTTGTGGGGACGCCCCTCTCGCAAGCTATCATGGAAACTCGCCATTCGAAGTTGTGGATATAGTAACGCATCGTACTCCTTGGGAAGAGCCTCTTGTATCCTCCGGGTGGCAGGGCGATAGACTGGCAAATGAGCGTGCAAGACTAAATTTCATTTGTCTCAGAGAACAGGTAGCAAAAAGGGCTGAAAAGGCGACGTCAAATTTTATTTTATCTAATTTTGTTGTGGGGGTCGGATTCACGGCGCACCTCGTTGCTCAAGATTTATGCTTGCCGCATATAGTGACTGTTGTTGGTACGGATTATTCGCGAGGATTTAGAAATCCGAAAGAGCGCGCTATTTTCTATGAGGTCTGCTCTGCTGCTGTTTTTGTCGTTGGTAAAAGTTCTGAGCAAATTTTGGCAATAAAAAAAATACTTCCGGATTTGCCAAGTTCGGTGATTGAGACATCAATAGATATCCCGTGTGAAATGTGGCGCCATCACTTAAGGAAAAAAATACTAGTATTTTCAGATGCAGGGTTTTGCTACAAAAAAGGGACGGGGGTATTGATCGACGCGTTTGTAGAATTGCGTAAAAGTGGCATTGATTCGTCCTTAACGATTTGCGGTATAACTGAATCGAGCCAACTTGAATACTGGCAGGGTCGCTGCCAACTGCTCAGAGATGCTTTCGGTTCAGATGTGGATTTTCTTGGGTATTTGAATCATGTGCAAATAAAGGAAAGACTATATAGCTCTGATATTTACTGTTCGGCAACCCTAGGTGAAGGATCATCAGCCGCGCGTGCAACAGCACTTTGCATCGGAATCCCAATGGTCACTACAGCTTGTGGTGAGCTTGCAGGTGGTGCCGGGGCAGAGCACGTTAGAGTTGTGAGTGTTGGAGATGCGCAAGGTGTTTCGATGGAGTTGAAAAAGCTAGCGTTGGAAATTTTACAGGCAGGCTTTGATATAGATAATGCTTCTGTAAAAAAGTTTAGAGAAAGATTCTCGGCTGAAAGGGAGAAGAATAGCTGGATGGCCCTTATCGAGGAGTTGAGTAGTGAATATTAAAAAGCGCATACTGCTGTTTTGTCATGATGGATCCAGTCTTGGACACCTTCGTCGAATTTCACGGTTGGGCGCAGAGTTGCAAAAAGATTTCTCTGTTCTTATTCTGACGGGGATGCGGGAGGCGACCTGGATTTCACCAATTGAATGTGGCTTAGTAGTTATTCCATCCTGGTCTGGTATCGACGCTGCTCGTGCGGAACGCGCGGGTGGCAAGTGTTGGATAGAAATGTCAAGGTGCGATGCCGAACAGTTTAGGAGTAAGTTTATTTCCCAAACTGTAGATATTTTTTCCCCGGACTTGGTAATCGTGGATTATTTACCCTTTGGTCAGCACCGGGAATTAAGCCAGATGTTGTCCTCTTATGTAGGTAAGAAATTTTTTCTGCATAGGGGGATGTCTGATTCATCTGATGCGGCTATTCTGCGAGGAGGGGCGACACTAAAGTTTGGTGCGACTTACGATAAGATAATTGTTGCTTCGGACGAACGGCTAGTCGATCTCGCATTAGAAGATAATTATTGCGAACTTGCTTCGCAAAAAATTAGATATGTGGGATTTATTGCTCCGGATGTTGTGCCTAAGCGCTTTATAGGTGAACCGGTAGTTGTTTGCTCCGGTGGTGGTGGCTTCGGAGCCGAGAGGTTGATGCTTGCTTGCATTGAAGTCGCAGCTAGGTTGCCAAATACGAGTTTTAAAATTATTTTGGGGCCACGGTCGCGTATTGTGAGCACTCGACTGGAGGTTTCTGATAACTGCGAAGTTTATGATGTGTGTGAGGAATTGCCAGATTTTCACAGCTCGTCAGCCATAACGGTGACGACTGGTGGGTACAACTCGGTTATGGAAGCAGTTCGAGGCGGGGGGCATTTAATAGTGTGCCCGAATCAATCAGGTGATGATGATGAGCAAATTCGATTTGCTGATGCTATAGCTTCTCACTATCCCTTGACGCGAATTGATGATGTTGCTGAACTTGAGGGGGTCTTGAAAAGAGCTTTGTACAATTTTGAAACGAGGGGTAGAGCAGTTTTTCCTCTGAGGCTGAATGGACTGGCGTGTATTCGGGAATTGGTCTGGTCTGAGCTAACAGGATCACCAGGCTCTAGTGGTAATCATTTATAGCGCACTATTACTAAGATACTGCTGCGGGTCGCAGGCCTAATTTACAGTGGTCAGGAGTAGGTTATGAATAATTTACGGGCTTTAGAGGAGAAAATTAAAGGTGGCGCTGTAGTTGTCGGAGTTTACGGGCTAGGATACGCAGGGCTTCCGTTAGCTTTCTGCTTTTCTGAGGCTGGGATAAAAGTCATCGGCTTTGACAACGATGAATACAAAGTTAGTTGTCTCAACTCAGGCGAGAGCTACATCGGTCGGATCCCTTCGGCTAAGGTTGCTAGCGCGCTAGGGAAAACCTTTGAAGCTACTTGTGATTTTACTAGGACTCGTGAAGTAGATGCCATAATTATTTGTGTGCCAACCCCGCTGAACCAATACCATGAGCCCGATATAAGTTATATTGTAAATACTGTCGAAGCTATCATGCCCTACTTTCGTGAGGGTCAATTGCTTAGTCTCGAGAGTACGACATGGCCTGGTACAACCGATGAAATTCTCGCCGTACGGCTTCAAGCGGCTGGATTTCAACCTGGACAAAATTGTGCTTTGGTTTTTTCGCCCGAGCGGGAAGATCCGGGTAACCTCACTTTTGAATTACATAACATTCCGAAGGTTATAGGTGGCATCACACCAATCTGTTTAAGCTTAGGTAAAGCTCTATATGGATGTGCATTCACGGAGATGATTCCTGTAAGTAGTACTCGCACGGCAGAGATGAGTAAATTATTGGAGAATATTCATCGAGCTGTGAATATAGGATTGGTGAATGAGATGAAAATTGTTACTGACAAAATGGGTATAAATATTCAGGAAGTCATCCATGCAGCTGGCACCAAACCCTTTGGTTTTGTATCTTATATGCCGGGCCCGGGGGTAGGGGGGCACTGTATCCCAGTTGACCCTTTTTACCTTACTTGGAAGGCCCGAGCGTATGGTGTTAGAACTCGCTTCATCGAACTAGCAGGTGAGGTGAATCGTTATATGCCTCAGTGGGTGGTGCAGAAAGTCATTAGTTCTCTAAACGAGCGACATAAGCCAATAAACGGCAGCAGAATACTTGTGTTGGGCGTTGCCTATAAGAAAAATGTTGATGATACTCGTGAGTCGCCTTCGATTGAAATTTTGTCAATCCTGGCAAAAAGCCATGCCATAGTTCACTACTCGGATCCATATGTGCCTGATTTCCCGAAGAAAAGAAATTATAGTTTTGATCTTTGCTCGGTTGAATTAAGTTGTGAGAATATCAGAGGCTATGATTGTGTTGTTTTGGCTACGGATCATGATTTGTTCGACTATGATTTTATAGCGAGGCATGCTTCGCTAATTGTAGACACGAGAGGTAGATATAAGCAGGCATGCAATGTGGTCGCTGCATGAGCTATTCATGCAGTTGCTCACAGCTCTTGTGACGTCTTCGCCCCGGACGTCCTGCTGTATGGGCGATTGAGTACACCAGTCAGCACGAGTGGCACTGGCAGCCGTCGCTCCAAGCCCGCAGAGGCCGAACTGCGGGGCTCATCAGGTTGCAAAGACGCTGCGAGCTAATACACGGTCAGTGCTGATCGAACCTAGGGAGCAACCGCTTCCCTACTGCACTCAAGATGGTGTGTCTTCTAGCCCAGCGCATGCACTGACGCCAAGCCGAGGGCAATAGACAAGCCATTTACTTGAGTAATTGTGGGTACCTCTCTCACTCCCAAGTAGCACGACCACAGCTTCGTTGTACGGGGGAGGGTGCGCTGGTAGCAAAGGTTTAATTTTCCCAGTGTGGTTTGCTCAATGGAGCGACATGGGGACGAGCTGGCGCGGCGATGCTCACAAATCAAAGCCCATTTGAGGACAGTGACATTATCATTGACCGCAACAGTCAGTGTTCAATCAAAGTCGGATCACAGTAGGTATTACGTGATCTCTGGGCTCAGGTCACTTAGACGCCTAAGCAATCACAGGGTGGAGTAGGAGCTACGGGTCGAACCGGAGCAAGTGGAACGTCCGCTATTGGCCGATTCTGTTGAAAAAGTCGGCCATGGTTTGCGCATCAGAAAAGTACGCGCCCGAGATTAAAATCTTTACTTTTGGCAGAGGCTTCCGGACTCGGATTTCACGTAGTAGCGTGCAAAAAAGGCGTTTTCACCAGTCAATGATCAGGCAGTTTGGGCAGACCGACTTTTTCAACAGAATCGGCCGATAGTTGCCTATGAGGTGAACCGGACTGGTTAACCGAATTCACCTCGACATGACCTGTCGACGGGCCCTTGGTGTGTAGTCGGTTAACCGATGTCCAATTTCTTCAATCGAGCTAGGCCTTGTTTGATATGACCGGCGTTTTCACCAATGCTCCACAATGCGCCACGGACATTTCCGCCCACTTCCTGTGCCCCTTGCTCCTCGATCAGCAGGGTCAACTCCATAATGGCCGCCTCCAGAGCCTGCTGGTTTTCGAACAGCCTTTCCAGTACATCCGACAGTGAATAATCGCTTGGCATGGTGTCGATTCCTTTCGAGAAAGCCCAAGCATAGCAGTGACATTCTCGACCGCAATTTCACCAGCGCCAGGATGCAACGGCGGATGCAGGAAGTCGAATTGAGCACCAGCCGACAATGCGAAGATCAGAGTCCGCATTTGACCTGTATGACGAACTACTCAAGGGCGGCGATGGCGCGTCAACGAAAGTATAAGGAAGCTCTAGAAGATGAAGATGACTAGCCGGGGCGTACGTTGGTGGCGGCTCGAGCTACAGCGGTATGCGATGAAGACGAAAGGGGTTCAAATCCCTTACTCAGTTTTATCTTCAACGCAGCGGTCATGGGGGTTGGCTAGTTTGAGAAACTTCTAGCGCCATGTCTTGGATGCCAGTTCGGTATGTCATGGATTGGACCGACTTTCGTGTAAAGAATAGCTTTTCGGGAATATTCCTGCTTTTTTTTCTGCTTGATTTTTGCTACAGCAAGGACAATTTAGTTTTTATTACGCTGAAATATAAGTAAATTTTAATTAGGTCGGTCCAATCCATCATGGGGGCGACGGAGAGGCGGCGTGGCGCGGGAGGGCTCACGCCTCCCCCACGCCGATGTGCAACATTGATTACTCAGATGGCTCGACGTTATCCAGCGCCTGGTTCACCGCCAGCTCACCCAGCATGACCACTTGCGCGATGCCCAGCAGGGTTTTGCGGTGTGTCCCTTCCAGCAGCGCAGCAAAATCACCGAGCATAACCGTGGCCGATCCCAGCGTCTCGCTGGCGTTGGCCAGCAGCGATTCGGTGTCGGACTCTGGATTGACGAGATACATCGTGTTGGGTTTATACGGGGTTTTCATGATCTGAGCGGCCGGCTTGAGGTAGTGATCGAGGGCGCGTTCGGCGGCGTCGTGGAGCTTTTTTGAATCGAGTGATTCGTATGGGGATGCCGGGTCTATGACCGGCGGATTGGGTGTCAATTTGAACATATGCTGTATTCCTAAGTTGAGTGCCAACCCTTTTGCTACTAAACGAAAAGGGGTGGCAGCTGTACGCAGGTTAGTAGACCGGGGAATATCAGCAAAGCCGGCGCGCCCGAGGGCGCCCTACGTACAGCCACCATCAAATCCAGATATGGAAATACCTGTCTGATAGATGCACGTGCAGCCAATATTGCCACAGGCTACTAAACCCGATCACTGATGAGCAGTGACGCGAATCAAGTTACCTATGAGCTCCAAGGTGCACAAGCCGGCGGATTCTGGCGCACTCGTAGGCAACGACGCAAGGCGTTGTAGCCTTTGTGAAGTAACCGCGAGTGTCTTTAAACACCCATTTAAACGAGCGAGTTTCTTCGAAGAAAACAAGGAAATGTCTGACGTCTTTTTTATGGTTAGCCGTCGTGAGTGTGGCGTTCATGTACCGAATAAGCTGTAGGACGTTATCGCATCAGCACCGTGACGGAGCTGCTAGACACCCTTTCTGTGGGCGAGGGCATCAGTCGTGATGCGTTGCTGTTGCAGGACTTCGCGCGGGTGTTGGCGATTCCGCTGCGCGACGGCTGCGATTTGATGGATGTGATAGGGCGGCGCTGCAGGCGCAGGTGTAGTCGCCGCAATGAAGATGGGCGACCTGAAGAGATCGCCCATTTGCGTCATCTTCTGGAGCCTTCTGGGCAACACACCTTCATGACCCATCATTCAGGTCTATGTCACCTCAAGCATGAAGGATTAAACTGCTGCAGATTTTCTGCTTCCTAAACTCAAGGATGAAACATGATTCGACCCTCATTTTCTAGCGCGTGGGCGGCTTCTCAACGGATTTACGACACCATCAATCCATCTGAAAAAGTTGCGACAGTCATTGGCGGCAATGTTGCAATGAACATTAACAGCCGTGATCCGGCCTTAAGATGGGTCAACACGTGCGCGGTGCGTATGAGTTATATCCTCAATTACTCCGGTTCACTCATACCGCGAATAGTTGGCGAAACCGTGTCTGGCGCTGACAAGCGCTGGTACTTTTATCGCGTCAAAAGCCTGATTGCCTATCTGGAACAGCAATGGGGAAGTGCCGAGACGGTCAGATACCCGGCCGCAAATGGCGGCACACTGGCGGGTAGGAAGGGTCTTATTTTGTTTGAAGTTTCTGGCTGGTCGGACGCTCAGGGGCATGCCACTTTGTTTGACGGCAGAATGTGTTATGACCACTGCTATTTCAATGAGCCGGGTATGAACTATCAAACCGACCGCGCAAACTTCTGGAGTTTGTCTTGATGAAGTATTTGATTGCGGTCTTGGTACTGGCTTGGGCAGCCGCACCTTCCAACAGTTGGTCCAAGGATGATCCGACCAACTCGCCACAGGCAGGCGGGCGCACCTACGCGCAAAATTACAAGGATATGGTGCTGGCAGACTGCATCGCTACAGCCTACAAGAGCGAACCTGAAGCCGCCCAGGACGCCGGAAGCAGTGCCAGTGCGCTTATGGACTGGACCTATTTCGATCTGGAGCAAGCACCTCAAGCCGGTAGACCTCTGGTTGACCAGTTTCTGGCTCGTGATTATCGCAATCCACTGGTCGAATCAGAGCGTCAAGGTGTTCGCTTTGAGCTGCTCAAATGCCTGGACCTGTATCACAGCAAAGAGTTGGACAGCCAGGTCAAACAATTGGTCATCAATCCCCTGCATACCTATCGTCAGGACAACCTGCCACGACCCAAAAAGGATTGACCCTGCACCGTGATTGACAGTGAGTAGCCGTAACGATGATGGCAGCTGAATCAACGCTGTCGCTCAGCAATGCTTCATCAAGTTTGACGGGCTTTCGGTCTAGGATGATGACCTAAGATCGTGTCGCCACGCTTCCAGCCCACAGGGAACTGAAAATGATCTTGAACCTCTTCAAAGTCGTGATGATCTCCAGTGTTTTGCTCTTGAGCGCCTGTTCGGGCGTGAACACCAGCACCTGTTTTTCAGAAGCCTGCCAACAGTTTGATGGCCATAGCTCCAACAAGTTGAACCTTGGTGGGAGTGCCATCGGAAACAGCTTTAATGAATACAGCTCAGGGTTGCTGCACGATTAAAGGTGACGCAACGGCTGGGGTGTTTCCGCCGTTGCGTGAATTGCCTGATGCATCGCGTGTTCTGATTTTGGCGACTGCTGCGCAGCCGGACGCAGGCTTCGCCAGCTGCTACATGGAATGAGTAGCAGCGGGTTATTTCGCCTCTGGCACCGCTATCCACTGACCCAGAACTTTCTGATAATTCCCCGTCACCTTGGCCAGGTGCAACCACTGATCGACATACAACTTCCAACTAATGTCATCACGCGGCAACAGATAAGCCTTCTCGCCGTATTGCATGAACTGGGTCGGATTGACCGCACACAAACCCGGTTTGAGTTTCTGCTGATACAGCGCTTCCGAAGCATCGGTAATCATCACGTCAGCCTTCTTATCCAGCAGTTCCTGGAAGATGGTCACGTTGTCGTGAAGCTTCAATTGCGCCTTGGGCAAGAGGGCGTGAACGAAGGCTTCGTTAGTGCCGCCGGCCGGTTCGACCAGGCGAACCGAAGGTTGGTTGATTTGTTCGATGGTCTGGTATTGCGCCTGATTTTCGCAGCGCACCAACGGGATTTTGCCGTCGACGTCCAGCGTGGTGCTGAAGAAGGCTTTTTTCTGGCGTTCCAGCGTGACGGAGATGCCGCCGACGCCGATGTCGCATTTGCCCGCGAGCATGTCGGGCATCAGGGTTTTCCAGGTGGTCTGGACCCACTCAACCTTCACGCCCAGGCTGTCGGCCAGCGAGCGGGCCATGGCGATGTCGATCCCCGAGTATTCGCCGTCTTCACCTTTGAAGGTATAGGGTTTGTAGTCGCCGGTCGTGCAAACCCGCAGTTGGCCTTGTTGCAGGACGGTGTCGAGATGGGAAGGGCTTTGCTCTGCCTGAACGCCGCTGGCTAACGCGAGCAGGCCACAGAGCATCATTGTGCTTTTTATGGTTTTCATTGTTATCGGGCTTTTGTGATGGAGTGGGGTTCAAGCGGGAGTCAGTGTAGTGAAAGCGCTTCTCGACTGTCATCCACTGTCCCGATATCCCATTCACATCAGCGCATGATACGTGTCAGGCAAGGCCCAACACGTATCCCTTCACATTAGTTGTTTATCCACAAGCCAAGGACCTCGAACTCTTAAGATGCGCTTCAATCGAGTTGCTGGCAGAGTGGACTCTTACTCCCTTGAGTTTATCGAGTGGCGGCTCTTTCCAAAGTTTTGATGCGTCGATGGGAAGGACGACCTGAATAACAGTTCCTTGGGGCGGATCAGCAACAAAATCGAAGTCTTGAATGCCGTCAGGCGGGAACTGAATATAAACCCGTGGCTCCAGTCTCGGGTTTGTCCATCCAGCAGAACTCACAAGGCCAATTGCCGATATATGTAGCTGCGGTGGGCTTGATTTAAGTATTTTTAAGTCGACATCCACTACCTTCATTACTTCAGCCATTTTCGATCTCCTTTTCGATAAGTGCGCCGCTTTTTCACCTTGGCGCTTGGGTGTTGAACCCTCTGGCTTGAAATCTGGTGTGGTTAGACGCTAGTAAAGGCCCCTCATCCTGTCCACTGACTGCTATGGCCGGTCATCGGATGCTTTCATTCCCTACAGCGCACCCATTTCCGGGCTCAGCGTTCCTAGCCAGGCCACAAGCCCGATAATGACCACAGCCGCCACCAATTCCACCACCACACTGCGCCGCAACGCATTGGCGGCGGTGGTGTATTGCCCGTCCTGCAACGACCGCTCCAAAAACGGCCCAAGGTGAAACCGGTTCAACGCGGCGAGCACGAGCATGCCGGCAAACAGCACCACTTTGATGAACAGCAAAACCCCATAAGTGCTGAGAAAAACTTCATCCAGCTTCGGCCCGACGATGAACAGATAATTCACAACTCCCGTCACCGTGATGAGCACCACGATGACCGCGCCAATCACCTCAAATCGATTAACCGCGCGGGCCAACAACCGGATGCGCGCTTCGGTCTGCAGAGCATTAATTTTCGACATCAACGCAAACGCTACTAACGCTCCAAGCCAGGCTCCAGCCGCCAGCAGGTGCAGAATATCCACCACGAAATGCCAATAACGACGACTGCCTTCATCCATCGCCCCATGTCCGTTCCAGGCCAGGCTGGAGAGGGCGAGACCGCCGGCAAAAGCAACGACCCACAAGCTGAAGCCAGGCGCACGGAGCATCACCGCCAAACCGGCAGTCAGTAGCGCAACGATGCGAACCACACACGCCAACCCCACGTCCGTTTCAAGCACCATCATTTCGATATGCGGACGCAGCGCAGCGAAGTCCGATTCCCCGCTCATGGCGCTCACCATCATCACCATGCTCGCGACGGACAGCAGCGCACCCAGCACTGCCGTCCCCGCCAACATCGACCGGAACGGCAACACTGCGCCCGACATCCGTTCCTGCCCTTTAAGGCTGTACAAGCCAAAAAGCGCCACCCCGAACAACAGCATCAAATCCACATACAACGCAAAGCGCAGGGCAATGCTGACCGAGTCGCTCATCCATCACTTCACTTTGAACGTAACGTTGCCGGTGATCGGGTGAGTGTCCGAAGACACGGCGCGCCATTCGACTTTGTAGCTGCCGGTGGGCAATGGCGAAAGCGGGGTGATGACCATGGTTTTCGGGTCACTGCCGCCGGAGACTTTGGCTTTCATCGGCATGGGCGAGTGGGCCATGCCGGGCATTGCGGTCATGACCAGTTTGGCGCCGGAGAATTGGGTCACGAGGTTTTCGGAGAAGTGCAGTTCGATCTTGCTTGGCGCCGCGCCATCCGCGCCTTCCGCCGGGGTGGAGGAGAGCAGCTTCGGGTGGGCTTGAGCCAGTGCGCTCATGAGCAGCCCAATGGCAACAGCGGTAGTTTTAATCATGCGCATGCAAGGCCTCTTTCCGCTTTAAGCGGTTGGTTTTTAGGTTTTTGAGTTGAAGCGTTTAGAACCACAACCGAACGCCGACGACGAGGCGGGCTTCGCTGCGGTCCTCGCCTTCGTCCCTGGCGTAGTCGGCGGTTTTGCCGTAGGTGCGGTTCCAGGTCACGCCGATGTAGGGCGCGAATTCCCGGCGGATTTCATAGCGCAATCGCAGGCCGGCTTCGGTGTTGGAGAGCCCGGAGCCGATGCCCCGTTGCGGGTCGTTTTTGCCGTAGACGTTGAGCTCGGCGGTCGGCTGCAAAATCAGCCGGTTGGTGAGCAGGATGTCGTAGTCACCTTCCAGTCGTGCGGCGGTCTGGCCACCTTCGCCGATGAAGGCCGTGGCTTCGGCTTCGAAGTTGTACAGCGCCATGCCTTGCACGCCGAACGCGGCCCAGGTTTGCGGATCGCCGGGTTTGAAATCCTGGCGAACACCGGTCACCACGTCCCACCACGGGGAGATGGCGTGACCCCACAGGGCCTGAACTTCCGCGTCTTCGGTTTTGCCATTGACGCGTTCGCCTTCGGAGCGCAGCCACAGGCGATCGATGTCGCCGCCGATCCAGCCGGACAGATCCCACGCCAGAGCGCTGCCGTCGTCGGCGTCCTGCCATTCGAGTTTGTCGGCGAGGAAGTAATGGTTGAGCGCGGTGTCATGCACGGCGTGGCCGGAGGGGCTGACGTAGACGGCGGCGCGGTCGGCATCGGTCAATGCCGGGATCGGCGTGCGGCTTTGGGTCGGCGCGGCGGGCTGCATCTGCCCGTCGTCCATGCTCTGCATTTGACTGTGGTCCATGCTCTGCATTTGGCTGTGATCCATGCCCGGCATCTGGCTATGGTCCATGCCCTGCATGTCATCGGTAGCGGCCATGGCTGAAGAAACCGTAAAGCCAGCGAGCGCCAAAGCGAGGCGGGTAGAGCGAATCAGTCTGGTCATGGGTAGCGCCTCATTCTTCCACGCGAACTTCACGGAACATGCCCATTTCCATGTGGTACAGGAGATGGCAGTGATAGGCCCAGCGGCCGAGCGCATCGGCGGTGACCCGGTAGCTGCGCCGCGATCCCGGCGGCATGTCGATGGTGTGTTTGCGCACCATGAACTGGCCGTTCTCGTCTTCGAGGTCGCTCCACATGCCGTGCAGGTGAATGGGGTGAGTCATCATCGTATCGTTGACCAGGACGATGCGGATTCGCTCGCCGTACTTGAGGCGCAGCGGTTCGGCATCGGAGAATTTCACGCCGTCGAACGACCAGGCGAACTTCTCCATGTGGCCGGTCAGGTGCAACTCGATGGTGCGACCGGGCTCGCGGCCGTCAGGGTCTTCGAAGGTGCTGCGCAGGTCTGAGTAGGTCAGCACGCGGCGACCGTTGTCGCGCAGGCCAAGGCCTGGGTCGTCGAGTTTCGGCGAGGTGGTCATGGCTTGCATGTCCACCAGCGGGTTGTCTTTTTCCGTGTCGGGATGGGACTGCATGCCGGCCATGGCGCTGTGATCCATCCCCGCCATATCACCGTGATCCATCCCGCCCATGCCCATGTCATCCATGGTCACCAGAGGTCGCGGATCCAGCGGTGGCACCGGCGCCGACAACCCAGCCTTCGCCGCAAGGGTGCCGCGGGCAAATCCCGTTCGATCCATCGACTGGGCGAACAGGGTGTAGGCGTCCTGGGTCGGCTCGACGATCACATCGAACGTTTCCGCCACCGCGATGCGGAATTCGTCGACGCTCACCGGTTTGACGTGTTGGCCATCCGCCGCGACCACGGTCATTTTCAGGCCGGGGATGCGCACGTCGAAGTAGGTCATCGACGAGCCGTTGATGAAACGCAGTCGCAGTTTTTCTCCGGGGCGGAATACGCCTGTCCAGTTCATGTTCGGCGCCTGGCCGTTCATCAAGTAGGTGTAAGTGGTGCCGCTGACGTCCGCCAGATCGGTGGGGTTCATCTTCATCTCGGCCCACATCTTGCGATCGGCGACTGTCGAGCCCCAGCCTTTCTCGCTGACGTCGTGGATGAAATCGCCCACGGTGCGCTTGTGGTAGTTGTAGTAATCGGACTGCTTTTTCAGCGTCTTCATCAGGCCGACGGCGTCTTCGTCGGTCCAGTCGGTGAGCATCACTACATAGTCGCGGTCGTACTGGAACGGCTCCGGTTCCTTGGCGTCGATCACCAACGGCCCGTAAACCCCGGACTGTTCCTGAAAGCCGGAATGGCTGTGGTACCAGTAAGTGCCGTTCTGCCGGACCTTGAACTGGTAGACGTACATCCCGTCCGGCTCGATGCCGTGAAAGCTCAGGCCTGGCACGCCGTCCATGTTGGCGGGCAGCAAGATGCCGTGCCAGTGAATCGAGGTGCTGTCCTTGAGTTTGTTCTTCACCCGCAGCGTGACGGTGTCGCCTTCACGCCAGCGCAGCAGGGGGCCGGGAATGCCACCGTTGATGGTCATCGCCGTTCGAGGGTTGCCGGTGATGTTGACCGGGGTTTCGCCGATGAACAGGTCGAACTCGGTACCGGCCAGCACATTCGGTTCGCCAGGGCTGGTGACCGCCCAGACCGGCGTGCGCCACAGCCCGAGGCCAGCGAGGACTCCGCCAGCGGCGAGGCCCTTCACGAAGGTGCGTCTTGAGGTGTTGGAATGCATGCCGTTTTTTCCGTCCGTCAATCTGGTGAAGCCCTCAGGTCCATCCTGAGCGGAGGAAGAGAACTTCTATAAGAGGAGGCTAACGGGCGGCGCCTTTCAGCAGGCTGAGGCCAACATTACAGTTTTGACAGTTTCACACGGTATTCAATGACTTTTATTCGGCTTGGACGAGTCCGCCACGGTCGCGTTACCGCAATTGATATACGAAGAAGACTTCAACCAGCGTTGATCCGGATAGTAAGAAAACAACAGTTGCCCATCTTTCATCGAGTCGATCAACTGATGCGCAATCGCAGGCCTCACCGCCGGGCAACCCAGGCTTCTACCGATCCGGCCATTCGCCCGCGCCAAGTCAGGACTGACGTACGGCGCGCCATGAATAACGATCGCCCGCTCGAAAGCGTTGTCGTTGAAACCCGGCTCCAGACCTTCCATGCGCAACGAATAGCCGTTCTGCCCGACATAGCTGGACTGGGTTCGGTACAAACCCAGACTGGTGGCGAAGCTGGCATTACGGTTGGAGAACTGACGGGCCATGTTTTCGCCGCTGTTGCGACCGTGGGCGACCAGTTCATGGAACAACAATTTGCGTTGTTTAAGGTCGAACACCCAAAGACGCTGCGCGGTCGAGGGCAGGGAATAATCGATCACTGCTAGTCTTTGAGCCGGAGCCGCACTTTTGGCCCGGCTGCATTGGGAAGCGCGTACGGCCAGGGCAATTACCTTGGCGTTGGCATTGGGGGCCGCTTTGATCAGCGCGGCTTCAAGCGAATCGGCGTAGGCTGCCGGTAAGGTAAACGCGGTCAGCAACAGGGCCGTCATTAAAAAGCCGAAGCGGTCTAGGGCCATACGCAAGTCTCATCTGATTGTTTCGAGTCTAGCAGCGCGCACGACGCTAGCCGGTTGAAAACGGGAGATTAAGGATTATCCATGGGGCAGTTAACAAGGTTATTCGTCATAAGCCGCATATTTTTTATGGGCTTTCTGATAAGCGGCATGGCAATTGCGGAAACTTCGCCGATTGAGCCGCCATCTCCCGTTAGCGTGGTCGCGGAAGCAGCGCCTGGCGATTACGTTGGTCAGGCGATTCAAGCGGCATTGGCACCATTGAGTTCGGCCTTTCCACCATTGCTCACCTCGCCGCGTCATCAACGGGTCGACGTTAACCGAGCAGTGCTGGATTTTTATAGCCATCGTGGCTATCGCGCTGCCTGGACGGACGATGACGATGTCGTCCAGTTGTTGAAAAGTCTGAGCGAGACCGGGGTTGATGGCCTGGACCCCGAGGATTTTCGAATTGCCGAACTGGTCACGGCCAGAAACTCGATGCAGACAACTGCGCCAACTCCCGGGCAGCAGGCAGCTTTTGATATCTCGGCGACCCAGACGTTCATCACAGCGCTGCTGCAACTGCGGCGCGGCAAGGTTGACCCTTCGCGGCTGGACATCCATTGGAATTTCGACCCGCTCGGCATTGACCCTCGGGAGGACGTCAATCTTTTCTTCGCCGCCCTCGACAGCCATGACGTCGCGCGCGCGTTCGCCCAGGCGCCGCCACAAGAAGCGATTTATGGCACGTTGCGACAGGGCCTGGCGCAATTGCGCAGGGTTCGCGACAGTGGCGGCTGGCCAAAGATTCCAGGAGGGCAGACGCTCAGGCCGGGCATGGACGACGCTTCGGTCGCGCAGTTGCGAGCCCGTTTGGTGGCGGGTGGTTATCTGACCGCGAAAATGAACGCGCGCTCCGACTACGACGACACCGTCATGGCGGCGGTGAAGAAGTATCAGACCGAGCAATACCTCGGGGCGGATGGTGTGGCGGGTCCGGCGACACTCGCGGCGCTGAATGTGCCGGTCGAGGCACGAATCGATCAGGTCCGCGTGAACATGGAGCGGGCGCGGTGGCTGTTGTACAAACTTCAGGGCACCTTTGTCATCGTCGACATCGCCGGGTACAAGGTTTCGTTCTATCGCGATGGCAAGTTGACATGGCGCTCCCGGGTGCAGGTGGGCAAACCGTATCGCAGCACGCCAATTTTTCAATCGGAGATCACCTACGTCACGTTCAACCCGACCTGGACCGTGCCGCCGACCATTCTGGTCAAGGATATGCTGCCGAAGATTCGCAACAACCCTGGCTATCTTGATGCAAACCGGATTCGTGTGATCGATCGAGAAGGCAACGTGCTCGACCCGTTGACCGTGGATTGGGACAACCCGCGCGGCCTTACGCTGCGTCAGGATGCAGGGTCGGATAACTCGTTGGGGCAGGTGGTCATTCGCTTTCCCAATGACTATGCGATTTACCTGCACGACACACCGCATCGCGAGTTGTTTGCGCAATCCAATCGCGCGACCAGTTCCGGCTGTATTCGGGTAGAAAACCCGCTGCAGTTGGTGGAGCTGTTGTTCAACGACCCGGTTCGCTGGGACAGCGCAGGGATTCAAAAGCAGTTAGCCAACGGCAAGACGCAGAACATCAGGCTCCCGGTGAAAGTGCCGGTGCTGTTGGCTTATTGGACGGTGGACCTGAGCCTTGATGGGCGAGTGACGTTCAAGCCCGATGTGTATGGGTACGATAAGCCGGTGTTGCGGGCGCTGAATCTGCCTTCGGAGCGGCCAACGCTGGACGGGAGGCGAGCGGCGCCTCCCTCAATGGCGGTAGGGCAGAGCAAGTTGTAGACCCTTAGAGTTCCAACCCCTCTTGTACTACTGAGAGCAGATTGTGCTCCGTCAGCGCTACCGCATCCGGTTGTTGTATGGATTGCTCGATCGCCCGCAGCCACCACTGCGTTTCGCCGTGTTCGGTCACGGTTCGCAATAGGTGGGCGAGTTCTTTGTCTGCCGAGCGTATTTCGACTCGTCCGGCACCGTCGGCGGTGAAGCGAGCGACAGGATCGAAGGTGATGCTGTGATGGTTGCCTTCGATCAGCAGTTGGTCGATGGCGTAATCGTAACTCGCCCCGTCCGGAGCCCTCTCGAAAACGTGAGTGGAATTGCGTCGCAGCTTCAGGCCCACTTCGATCAGTGGCTGCAGCCAGGTTTCGATCTGGTGATACAGCTCATAGACCTGGGCAGGCCAGCTGTCGATGGCCTGATCGGCGATGGTCGCGTCGGCACTGGTTTGCCGGGATTGTTTCAGCTTCTCGGCGAGCTCGTCTGCTTTACTCATTTCGATTTCCTGTCGTGATGTCAGTTAATCGTAGCTCCTTCAAGGTCATGCGGTTTTGCCTTGCGTCATGCGATTGAAACACCCGCGTGACAAAACCATTCTTCGGCCCTTTACGGCCAAATCAATCATCCCAAGGAGTGGGTAATGAAGAAATTTTACGCAATCGTCGCGTTGATCGCGCTGACCTTCGGCAACATCGGCCTGAGCAGCGCCCGCGAAACCCAGAGCAGTAAAGTCCAGGCGGAATCGGTTGCAGGGGTGTTCGATTACTACCTGTTGACGCTCTCTTGGTCGCCGACCTTCTGCCTGACTCACAAAGACGATGCGCAATGCTCCGGTAAAGGCTACGGCTTCGTGCTTCACGGTCTCTGGCCGCAATACGCCAAGGGTGGCTGGCCGGAGTCTTGCCCACCGAGGGTGACCTTGTCGCCGGCGGAAAACGCCAAGGGCCTGACCTTGTTCCCGACCCAGAAGCTGCTCAATCACGAATGGGCCAAGCACGGCACGTGCAGCGGCCTCGGTGCCATGGGTTACCTGGACGCGTCCGACAAGGCGCTTGGTGCGGTCAAGATCCCGCAGAAGCTGCAACCGTTCAGCAGCTCGTATTACTTTGAAGCCCAGGAAATCGCGCAGATGTTTCGCCAAAGCAACCCCGGGATCCCAGCCAATGGCATTGCCGTGATTTGCAATGGCCCGGAGTTGTCGGAAGTACGGGTGTGCATGGGCAAGGACCTGGGGTTCGGCGCGTGCGGGAAGGGCGTGAAGACGCAATGCCGGGCGGGGGATATTCGGGTTCCGCCTTCGCGGTGATGGGTTGGCTGTCGGTACGGTCCTGAAAAAAATGGGGCGTCCTTAGGGGCCGATTCCAGTCAGTCAAGGTGCGTAAACCTGCGGGAGCGGGCTTGCTCGCGAAGACGGCGGCACAGTCAACATTGAAGTCGCCTGAGACACCGCTTTCGCGAGCAAGCCCGCTCCCACAGGTTCCACATCTTAACTGGCATTATTTCGCTGATTGACTTTGTTCTACAGGCAGCCCAAGCGCCACCAGTTCCTCGCGCAATTGTTCCGGGCTGAAGAACTGAACCGCATGAAATCCCGTCCGGCGTGCTCCCGCAATATTCGGCGCATGATCATCGATGAACACCGCGCGGCGGCTATCAACGTCAAACCGCGATAGCAGTAACTGAAAAATCTCCGGCGAAGGTTTGATAATCCCCTCGGCACCCGATACCAGAATGCCTTCGAATCGCTGCAAGAACTCAAAGCGTTCAAGGGCAATCGGAAAGGTTTCGGCGGACCAGTTGGTCAGTGCCAATAACCGCACGCCTTTGGCATGCAGTTCATCGAGGATGTGCACCGTCTCTTCTATGGCGCCATCGAGCATTTCTACCCAGCGCTCGCGGTAGGCGCGAATCAAGGCCTCCTGGGACGGATGTCGGGCGATGGCTTCCTCAATCGCCTCCTGCCAGGTTCTGCCTTGGTCCTGTTGTTCGTTCCAGGCGGTATGGCAGACCTCTGACAGGAAAGTTTCCATGGCCTCCAGGTCTTCACCGAACAGCTTTCGGTAAAGGTTTCTGGGGTTCCAGCGAATAAGGACATTACCGAGATCGAACACAACGGTGTCAATGGGGGCAGAGTGGTGCGCAGCGCTCATGTTTTTCCTCCTTGGGTAAACGGGCCGGGGTAGGCGCGACAGCCGATATCGAAGCGTTCGATAGGCTCCTGAGGTTTTTCATCCTAGCAGAGACGGTTTTTGTATTTCACTCGCGCGGGTACTTGGTCTCTGTAAAACTGGCGCAATTGCCCCGCACAACCCCGTAGAGTAAGCTCAAAAAGAATAAGGGTTTTGGGCCTTTGCCCATGCCTTACCCTTTCAGGACTCGCTTTTGCCTATCCCCATTCCCGATCCGCACCACGCGCCCGAGGGTGCCTTGAAGCGGCTGCCCCTGCTCAAAGCCGCGGTGCTGTTTATTGCGGCGGTGTGCCTCTGCCTCTGTGGGCTGCTTTACCTGCAACTGGAGCAGTCGCGTCGGCATGACCTGGCGTTGGCCGAGGTGTCATCATCGAACCTGACTCGGGCCATGGCGCAGCAGGCCGAAGACACGTTCATGAAAGCCGATCTGGTGCTGACCAGTCTGGTGGACTGGATTGAGGCTGAGGGTTTCGACGTTGCCCAGACGCCACGCTTGCAGAAAACCTTCGCGCGGCGGGTGCAGGCGTTGCATCAATTGCACGGGATATTTCTGTTCGACAAGCGGGGGCAATGGGTCGTGACGTCGTTCGAAAATCTGCCCCGTGGCCCAGGTGTAGCGGACCGCGAATATTTCAGGTTTCACCAGCAGAACGTATCGTCCCAGGCACACATCGGCCCGGCGATTCGCAGTCGGGAGAATGGCGAATGGATCATTCCGGTTTCCAGGCGGGTAAACGATCAGGACGGCAATTTCCAGGGCGTGTTGCTGGCCGGGATCAAGATGTCGTACTTCGATCAGTTCTTCAAAAGCTTCAGCCTCGATAACAATGGCACGATGTTTTTGGCGTTGGCCGATGGAACACTGCTGGCGCGACGGCCGTTTGTGGAATCGCAGATCGGCACGTCATTGGCTCAGGGCGAGATTTTTCAAACACTCTTGCCCAGTGCGACATCGGGCAACGCCATGATCGGCTCGGTGGTGGATGGCATCGTCCGGTTGTATGGCTACCGTCAGCTCGATGCCTATCCCGTGGTGGTCGCGGCGGCATCTTCCGAAGACGCGATCTTCAAGGACTGGTACGACACGGCGATTCGATCCAGTGTGATCGTCGCTCTGGTCGTCCTTGGCGTGGGGTTGTTCGGTTGGATGTTCATTCATCAGGTGCGCGCGGGCGAGCGCATTGAGGCGGATTTGCGCGAGGCGCAGAAAACCCTGGAATTGATCGCCACCCACGACAGCCTGACCGGGTTGGCCAACCGTCGATTGTTCGAGCGGGCGCTGGAGATCGAGTTCGGGCGCGGTGCCCGGCGGTCGAGTCCGCTGAGCCTGATCATGCTCGATATCGATTATTTCAAGCGCTATAACGACGCCTACGGTCATGTGGCGGGGGACCATTGCCTGGCCGAAGTGGCGCGGGCATTGAAGAGTTGCTGTCACCGCAATGCCGATCTGGCGGTGCGCTACGGCGGTGAAGAGTTCGCGGTGTTGCTGCCGGACACCGACGTTCATGGTGCGCTGACGATCGCCGAGCAGATCCGCCGCAGCGTCATGGACAAGAACATCATCCACAGCGGCTCACCCACGGGCTACGTGACGGTCAGCCTTGGCTGTTATTCGTTTGTGCCGACAGGGCACGACAGCACCGAAATGTTGATCAAGCGCGCGGATGCGGCGTTGTACCAGGCCAAGCATTCGGGGCGAAATCGTTCGGCGGTGCTGTCCATGGAGGGGGGCGTCGAGGCACTGATGCGCTCGGACCGCTGAAACTTTCCTCCATGGGGGGCAACCTGTAGGAGCCAGGCTTGCCGGCGAAGGCGTCCTTGAGAGTACCTTCGCCGGCAAGCCTGGCTCCTACAGGTCCGATATTGGTGTCATGGATTGCTTTTATGCGTCGAACTACCCGTCCCACCGCCAGCACCGCCAGTGCCACCTCCGGCAGACCCCGTTCCGCCTCCAGCACCCGAACCGGAGCCGCTGGCCCCGCCATCGGTGCCCGTGCCGCTGCTTCCATGGGTGTCCGAACTTGTCCCGCCCGCAGGCGAGCCGGGGAGGGTGTCGGGTGGCATCGTCGAGCTGCTGATGCCGCCGGACGTGGTGCCGGTGGCGTCCGCGCCATCTCCGGACGCCGCAAAAATGTTGGCAGATGCCCCGGCCAACAGCCCGGCCAATAACAGTGAGGTGATTCTGATGTTCATCAGGGTACGTATCCACAAAATGAGCCGTTATCTGATATTGGTGCGGTGGCGAGGCGGTTGGTGCCGGTTGGATGACAAGTGGTGGGGCGGGATGGCACGGAGCCTGGGTTCTTCAAGTGCGGCAATGACTTGCGTTATTCAGGGGCGATGACCGAGCATGGCTGCTATGGTCAGTGGAGAGCCTGGCTGTCATGACGACAGACCAGACCCCGCCGGCCTCACCCGATAAGGCGATCGATTGACAGGAAACAAGTGCATGGATTTGACCGCCATTACCACCGCTGCACCTGCGCGTCATACACCGATTACCCGCAACCTGATGTTCGTCATCGGCCTGCTGTTTGTAGTTGGGGTGTTGATCGCGCTGATGGCCCTGTTCAGCATTGCCGCACGGCTCGATGCTCAGGATCTGAGCAAAACCACGTTCTACACGCAACGCGCACTTGAGAACCGCATCACCGCCTCGAAAAACTACATTGCCAGTTACGCCAACTGGACGACCGCCTACGACCATCTGAACGACAAGGTCGATGTGCAGTGGGCCTACGTCGATCAGAACGTGGGTAAAACCCTGTTCACTATCGATCATTACGATGGCGTTTTCGTGATCGATCGTCAGCGAACCAAATACGCCATAGTGCGCGGGCTTCAGGTGCAGGGCGAAGCGACGGCCTATCTGTCGACGTCGATGGCGAGCCTCATAGAGGAGGTTCAGAGCCAGGAGAGCCTCATCGAGCCTGTCAGCCGGTACACCTTGTTCGAAGGCAAACCGGCGTTGTTGACGGCGGCCGCGATCGTGCCCAATGACGAACGCCCGGCGGTCGATCCCAAGAGCACCTCAGTGCTGATATATGTCGATCAATTGAACCCTGAAAAGCTCAATACCTTGAGTGCCGATTACGGGTTGAATGATTTGAGCCTGACGGCCGACGACGGCATTGTTCCTGGTCAGCCAGCTGTGGCTCTGACCGGCACCGGTTACAGCCTGGTCTCCCGACTTGAGCGGCCGGGTCACCAATTGCTCTGGTCGCTGCTGCCGCCCCTGGGTGGAGCGCTGTTGATTCTGGCGTTGTTGACGGCGTACTTTTTTCGATATGTCCTGCGCACGTCCGGGCATGTGGACGCCAGTTACACCAGTCTCGACTTGTCGAACCAGGCGCTGGAGGCCAGTGAAGAGCGTTTTCGTGCAGTGGCCGAGGCCGCGTCCGACTGGATCTGGGAAATCGACGACCAACATTGCATCACCTATCTGTCGGGGCGCTTCAGCACCGTCACCGGATTTTCCGATCAGCAATGGTTGGGGCAGAACATCGGGCAACTGCTCAACTGCGACACAACGCCCTTGTCGCTATGGCTGAACAAACTTGATGAAGAGCAAGCCGTCAGCCACTTGCGCTGCTCTTACCGCGATCAGTCGGGGCAACAACGGGTGTGCCGGGTGTCGGCGCGACCGATCCAGCGCAAGGGCGCGGTACTGGGTTTTCGCGGGACGGCCAGCGACATCACCGATGAAGTCGCCGCCCATGCGCAGATCCAGCATCTGTCGCTGCACGACGCACTGACTGGCTTGCCGAACCGCAACAAGCTGGCACGCTACCTTGAAGACGCGCTGGCACTGAAAGAGCAATCGGCGGCGTTGACGTTGTTGATGATCGACCTGGATAACTTCAAGCCGATCAACGATTCCCTCGGCCACCCGGCCGGCGATGCGGTATTGCTGGAAGTGGCGATCCGTTTGCGCGAGTGTACGCGGGACATCGATCTGGTTGCCCGATTGGGTGGCGACGAGTTCGTGCTGGTGCTCCACGGCATGGACAGCCACGCAGAAATCGACCGGTTCTGCGAGCGCTTGCTCGACAGCCTGCATCAACCGATTAATTACGATCATCACACGCTGCACATCGGTGCGAGCATCGGTATCGCCCTGAGTCGGCGCCAGGGGCATCTTCCGGAGGAGCTGATTCGCTGTGCCGATATCGCGTTGTATCAGGCCAAGTCCAATGGCAAGAAGACCTGGTGCTACTTTGCGGCGCACATGAACGATCAGATCCAGCACCGCCGACAACTGGAAAGCGACCTGCGTCAGGCGATCAAGAACAACGAATTCGTGATGCATTACCAGCCGCGTTATCACGTCGATGGCAAGCAGATCGTCTCGGTCGAAGCGCTGCTGCGCTGGCAGCATCCGGTGCAAGGCTTGTTGAACCCCGACGCGTTTATTCCATTGGCCGAGCAGACCGATCTGATCGTGCCATTAGGGCGCTGGGTGTTGCGCGAGGCGTGCGAGACGGCCCTGACCTGGCCGGGCGCGATGATGGTGTCGGTCAACTTGTCGCCGGTGCAGTTTGCCCGTAGCGATGTGATTGAGGATGTCCGGGAGGCGTTGATCCAGAGCCGATTGCCCGCCAGTCGACTGGAACTGGAGATCACGGAAAACGTGATGCTCATCGACGTCGATGGCGCCTTGGCGACCATGAATGCGCTCAAGGAGTTGGGCGTACGACTGAACATGGACGACTTCGGCACCGGTTATTCTTCGCTGGGTTACCTGCGCACGTACCCGTTCGACGGGATCAAGATCGACAAGCGCTTCATTGCGTCCATGAGCAATGGCAGCAACGATCGCGCCGTGGTGCAGGCGATCATCAACCTGGGCAAGGCCATGGGCCTGACCGTCACCGCAGAGGGCGTCGAGACACTGGAGCAACTGGACTTCCTGATCTCGGACCAGTGCCATGAAGTGCAGGGGTTCTACCTCAGTCGGCCGGTGGACAAGTATGCTCTGCTGCCGTTGCTCAAGGCATCAAGGGATGATTTTCCGCCGCAGGGCACGCACCTTTAGTCGCCTGTTTCGTGCGCCACGGCAACTGCCGTGGCGCACCCCGGTCACAACTGGATACCGCCCAATCCGTTGCGAGCGTCGGATCATGAAGAACCTGAAAATCGCCACCTTCAACGTCAACGGCATGCGCGCCCGCTTGCCGAATCTACTGGCTTGGCTTGCGCGGGAGCAGCCAGACATCGCCTGTTTGCAAGAACTCAAATCGGTTGACGGCGCATTCCCCGTCGCCGAGCTGGAGGCGGCCGGGTATGGCGCCGTCTGGCACGGCCAGGTGTCGTGGAACGGGGTGGCGATTCTGGCGCGCGGTGCGCAACCATTGGAGAGCCGACGCGGTTTGCCGGGTGATGACAGCGATACCCATAGCCGCTACGTGGAAGCTGCCGTGCACGGGGTTCTAGTGGGTTGTCTGTACCTGCCCAATGGCAATCCGCAGCCGGGACCAAAGTTCGATTACAAACTGGCGTGGTTCGAACGCCTGATCTCGCACGCCAAGGACTTGCAGTGCAGCGACCATCCGGTGGTGCTGGCCGGCGATTACAACGTGGTGCCCACCGATCTGGACATCTACAACCCGCGCTCCTGGCTCAAGGACGCGCTGCTGCAACCCGAGAGTCGCGCGTGTTATCAGCGGTTGCTGGATCAGGGTTGGACCGACTCCCTGCGTCATCTGTATCCAGAGGAGCGGATCTACACCTTCTGGGATTATTTCCGTCAGCACTGGCAGAAAAACTCGGGGTTGCGCATCGATCATCTGCTGCTCAATCCGGCACTGAGTCCTTACCTGCAAGAGGCCGGCGTCGATGCCTGGGTTCGCAACGAACCTCATGCCAGCGATCATGCACCGACATGGATTCGATTGGGTTCGCGCAAGCGTCGATAGTCTTGGCGTGTGCGGCGATTGGCTAAATCAATTGTCAGTCCGACCGTGTTTTCCCTTATACATGGCGCCCATCGGCGGAGCGATCCGCGGACCTCTGCATAAAGGATTGAGCGATGAGCGAGACACGACTGAAAAATCTTGCGCTGTACCTGCAGCGCCTGGGCTTCGATACGCCCCCGGCACCGACCCTGGAAACCCTGCGACAACTGCAACTGCGCCACACGGGTGCCTTTCCGTTCGAAAACCTCACCACGTTATTAGGCGAACCGGTGCTCATCGATCTGCCGTCCATAGAGCAGAAAGTCCTCCACGACGGTCGTGGTGGCTACTGCTACGAACTCAACAACCTGTTCCTGGCCTTGCTTCAGACATTGGGCTTCGACGCACGTGGTATCACCGGTCGCGTGGTCATGGGCCAGCCCGAAAGCGCGTGGACCGCACGGACGCACCGCTTGAGCCTGGTGACCCTGGATGGCGTGCGCTACATCACCGACGTCGGCTTCGGCGGCATGGTGCCCACCGCACCGCTGATGCTGGATACCGAAGTCGAGCAGTTCACGCCCCACGAACCCTATCGCATTGAACCGCATGCCGACGGCTACACCCTGCGCGCCAACGTCGGCGGTGAATGGCGGGCGATGTACATCTTCGATCTGCAGCGTCAGGAAGACATCGATTACACCCTCGGCAACTGGTACGTATCGACCTATCCCGAATCGTCCTTCGTGAAACAACTGATGGTGGCGCGGACGGGGGAGGGATGGCGACGCACATTGAATAACGGCAGTTTTGCCATTCATTGCATGGGCAGTGACAGCGAACGGCGGCAGGTGGCGGATGTGGATGAGTTGATCGGGTTACTGGAAAGTGAATTCGGGATTCGAGTGCCAGCGCCGGAAGTGTTGAAACGGGTGCTGGAGCGGTTGATTGAGCCTGTGTCGCAGGTAAGTTGAGCGTCATGCAATGGGGCGGATTTAATCAATTCGCCCCTTTTTCTTTTGGTCGGTGTTGTGTCTAGGAACGAACTTCAAGCTCCATCACGTGATGGATTTCGCTGAGGGCCTCTGACAATTTTTTCTCCAGGCTTTTCAGCTCGGAGGCCGTTATTCCTTTTTTGAGATGCCCGACATTTGCAACGGCAGGGTTCTGATCGGGCTTCGCCGTTTTGCCTTTATCGCTGAGCAATGCCTGGCGCAGGGTATTGTTGATTACCGTCTGATAGCCATACCCCTCGCTTTCTGCCGACGCACGCGCGGCCTCTATGACGACATCATCGAGCATGATGGTGATTCGGGTCTTGCCTTTGCTGGAGGCAACCGCTCCACGCTTGGCGTTGCTGAAGTCGTATTCATCTTTCATCGGTCAAGCCTCCATATAGTGGCGACGCTCGTTTTTGGTGGCGATGCGCGCGGAAATGATTCGCACGAAATTCGGGTCGCGGTAGGTGTATGCAACGACCAGCAGTCGACCTTTGGCATCCAGCCCGACGATGATCCATCGCGGCTCATCATGGTGGTTGTCCTGAAGCGTCAGGGCTCGTTCGTCATAAAACACCGGTTCTGTGTCGGCGAGGCTGATGCCTTGATGCTTTAGTTTGTTGGCCGCGTTCTTTGCCTTGTGGTACTGAATTTCGAATGACTTCATTATGCATACTTTATATGTATAAGCGAGAGGCGGCCGTGCCGGCGGTCGCTTGGAAAGCAAAAGATTAGCGGTGGGGAGGGAAAGGGGAGGAAGGATGTATTTCAAGAGTTTTTAGGCTGGGGGCTCTGCGGCTAAAGGGCGGTGTGAACATCTGTCCATAATCTGACCGGTTAGTTGTATACAACTCTATAGACATTTGTCCCGACTATTGAATACAGTGTGCGCACAACAAAAACCAGGGAACCCCCCAACCATGAAAACGCCCCATGTTTCACAACAACGGCCCGAGGATGAGAATCTCGGGATCGGCGCGAATATGGCTTATGGCCTGCAACACGTTCTGACCATGTACGGCGGTATCGTCGCGGTGCCTTTGATCATCGGTCAGGCTGCCGGGCTTTCGCCGGCGGACATCGGTTTGTTGATTGCTGCTTCATTGTTCGCAGGGGGGCTGGCGACATTGCTGCAGACCCTGGGTTTACCGTTTTTCGGTTGTCAGTTGCCGCTGGTGCAGGGTGTGTCTTTCTCCGGCGTTGCGACCATGGTGGCGATTGTCAGCAGTGGTGGGGAGGGCGGCTTTCAGTCAATTCTCGGGGCGGTGATTGCCGCGTCGCTGATCGGCTTGCTGATCACGCCGGTGTTCTCGCGAATCACCAAGTTCTTTCCGCCGCTGGTGACGGGCATTGTGATCACCACTATCGGCCTGACGCTGATGCCGGTGGCCGCACGCTGGGCCATGGGCGGCAACAGCCATGCTCCGGACTTCGGCAGCATGGCGAACATCGGCCTGGCGGCGGTGACGTTGGTGCTGGTGCTGCTACTCAGCAAGATCGGCAGTGCAACTATCTCCCGTTTGTCGATCCTCTTGGCCATGGTCATCGGCACAGTTATCGCCGTGTTCCTCGGCATGGCGGATTTCTCGTCCGTCACCCAAGGCCCGATGTTCGGCTTCCCGGCACCGTTCCATTTCGGCATGCCGACCTTCCACTTCGCCGCGATCCTGTCGATGTGCATTGTGATCATGGTGACCCTGGTGGAAACCTCCGCCGACATTCTGGCCGTCGGTGAAATCATTGACACCAAAG
This sequence comes from Pseudomonas sp. JV414, assembly GCF_032424305.1. Taxonomy (NCBI): domain Bacteria; kingdom Pseudomonadati; phylum Pseudomonadota; class Gammaproteobacteria; order Pseudomonadales; family Pseudomonadaceae; genus Pseudomonas; species Pseudomonas sp. JV414. The sequence goes on from NZ_VYKC01000022.1 coordinate 449,303, forward strand.
TCGACTCCAAACGCCTGGGCAACGGCCTGCGCGCCGACATGCTGTCGAGCATGATCGCGCCGATCTTCGGCTCCTTCACCCAGAGCGCCTTCGCCCAGAACGTCGGGCTGGTGGCGGTAACCGGGATCAAGAGCCGTTTCGTGGTGGCCACTGGCGGTGTGTTCCTGGTGGTACTCGGATTGCTGCCATTCATGGGTCGGGTCATCGCCGCCGTACCAACCTCCGTGCTCGGTGGCGCCGGCATCGTGCTGTTCGGCACCGTGGCGGCCAGCGGCATTCGGACGCTGTCCAAGGTCGACTACCGCAACAACGTCAACCTGATCATCGTCGCCACCTCCATCGGTTTCGGCATGATCCCCATCGCTGCACCGAACTTCTACGACCACTTCCCTAGCTGGTTCGCGACGATCTTCCACTCGGGCATCAGCTCTTCGGCGATCATGGCCATCGTTCTGAACCTGGCCTTCAACCACCTCACCGCCGGCAACTCGGATCAACAATCGGTGTTTGCGGCCGGTACCGAGCGGGTCTTGCGTTATCAGGATCTGGCGGCATTGCGGGAAGGGGATTACTTCAGCGAAGGCAAGCTGCGTGACTGCGACGGGAATGAGATTCCGGTGGTGGAGGCAGAGCATGGGCATGCAGAGCCGCGAGCGGTGCATGCGAAAAGCAGTGAGCATGTCTGACGGCGGTACCCGATAAAAAGGCAGGTAGATCAAAAGATCGCAGCCTGCGGGGATTCGTGTGCGATGCGATCCCCGGAGTTGCCGCAGGCTGCGATCTTTTGACTTTATAGCGAGCACAAAAAAGCCCCTGAATCTTTCGATTCAGGGGCTTTTCGATTTTGCTGTCTGGCTCCACGACCTGGACTCGAACCAGGGACCCAGTGATTAACAGTCACTTGCTCTACCAACTGAGCTATCGCGGAATGGCGTCTATGTTACTGATTCAAAAAGAGAAGTCAAGCCTCTGTTGGCAGTTTGATGTTTTCATCGGATCAGAGGGGGTTATCGGCCATTGGCGGTTACCAGAATCGCGGTAGAGGTCTACCATGGTCGCCCGGAAGTGGTGACACGCGCTGCCGGCCCTCAGCCGAAAAGGTATGCGCCATGAATCACCTAACCCTCACACCTCAAAACAGCGAGGTGTTCGCATGAGCATCGCTCAGATCAGCCTGCCCAAAGGCGTTGGCCCGCACGCCGAGAAACTGTTCGACGCCATCACTCAGGCCAGCACCGCTGACGAATTGAACCGTGCGGGCGGCAAGGCCGAAGGTTTTGTACTGGGCCTGGAAAGCACCAAGGCGATCAAAAGCCAGGTGGCCGAGTCGCTTTATGTGGCCTATGACGACGCGGCCAGCCAACGTGCGACCGAATTGGCTTAACCGCCGAAGGTAATGGTGCCCAGCATCAGTTTGGCGTACAGCATCGTGGCGGTCAGTTGCACCAGCCACAACGCCAGGCCGCCAAGGAACACGCCCGCAGCCACTTGCAGCACCAGGTTATTACCGCGTTTGGCCGAGGAGCGGGGCACGAAGTGGTCCAGCTCGTCGCGGTCGGCGCGTAGGTCATCGTTTTTCATGTGGGTTCTCAAGAATTCTCGGGTGTACTCATAACCTGTGGGAGCGGGCTTGCTCGCGAAGGCGGCGGGACATCCAGCATCAATGTGACAGATAGACCGCTTTCGCGAGCAAGCCCGCTCCCACATTTTTGATCTGTGTGCAGTCTAGAGTGACCAGTCGCCGAACTGGGAATTATCAAAGACAAATAAAAAACGGGAAGCCCTATGGCTTCCCGTTTTCATATCACGCAAAGACTCAGATCACCTGAACGATGGCCTTGGTCACGGCGTCGATGTTGCTCTGGTTCAGCGCGGCAACGCAGATGCGGCCGGTGTCCAGGGCGTAGATGCCGAACTCGTTGCGCAGACGGGTTACCTGCTCAACCGTCAGGCCGGAGTAGGAGAACATGCCGCGCTGGCGACCGACGAAGCTGAAATCACGCTGTGGAGCTTTTTTCGCCAGCAGGTCGACCATCTGGGTGCGCATGCCGCGAATCCGCAGGCGCATTTCTGCCAGTTCTTCTTCCCACTGGGCGCGCAGTACCGGGCTGTTCAGCACGGCGGCGACGATGCTTGCACCGTGGGTCGGCGGGTTGGAGTAGTTGGTGCGGATCACGCGTTTGACTTGCGACAGCACGCGTGCGCCTTCTTCTTTCGATTCGCTGACGATCGACAGGGCGCCAACGCGCTCGCCGTACAGCGAGAAGGATTTGGAGAACGAGCTGGAAACGAAGAAGGTCAGGTCCGATTCGGCGAACAGGCGCACGGCCGCGGCGTCTTCATCGATGCCGTCGCCAAAGCCCTGGTAGGCCATGTCGAGGAATGGCACGTGACCTTTGGCCTTGACCACCTCCAGCACGTTTTTCCAGTCCGCCGGGCTCAGGTCCACGCCGGTCGGGTTGTGGCAGCAAGCGTGCAGCACAACGATCGAGCCGGACGGCAGGGCGTTCAGGTCTTCCAGCAGGCCGGCGCGGTTAACGTCGTGGGTGGCGGCGTCGTAGTAGCGATAGTTCTGCACCGGGAAGCCGGCGGTTTCGAACAGCGCTCGGTGGTTTTCCCAGCTCGGGTCGCTGATTGCCACGACGGCGTTCGGCAGCAGTTGCTTGAGGAAGTCGGCACCAATTTTCAGCGCGCCGGTACCGCCGACAGCTTGGGTGGTGATAACCCGGCCAGCGGCGATCAGCGGCGAATCATTGCCGAACAGCAGTTTCTGCACGGCCTGGTCGTAGGCGGCGATGCCGTCGATCGGCAAGTAGCCACGGGAAACGTGTTGAGCGGCGCGAATCGTCTCGGCTTCGACAACGGCGCGCAGGAGTGGAATTCGCCCCTCCTCGTCGCAGTAAACACCGACCCCCAGGTTGACCTTGTTGGTACGGGTATCGGCATTAAATGCTTCGTTGAGGCCCAGGATTGGATCGCGTGGTGCCATTTCGACAGCGGAGAACAGGCTCATTATTGCGGCGGCTCTGAATGGAGTGTGGAGGGACGTGTCGCGCTCCAGCCGAATGCACTAGAGCGGTGCACAAACGGGGAGCTAGTATAGAGGCCATCAGCGATTGATGGCGACAGGCGATTCGGCTTTTACGGTAAGTTTTTCGAATTATTTTTCGATCGTTGACCGAGTGATGTCGTCAAAGGTTCTACCCGATGTAGGACGTTTGCCTTGAAAGCGATGGCAATCGGCTCCACATTGAGCACAATCCAGTTTTTTCCTCGGGCGACATCGGTCGTTTGCGGTCTTTTTCGTTGCTGTCCGGTTTGATCGGACAGGCGCGAATCCCCGCACCGAGAACCGAGAGGTATTTATGTCTGAATTCCAGCTAGTCACCCGCTTCGAGCCCGCCGGCGATCAGCCGGAAGCCATCCGCCTGATGGTCGAGGGCATTGAGGCCGGGCTGGCGCACCAGACGTTGCTCGGTGTGACCGGCTCGGGCAAGACCTTCAGCATTGCCAACGTGATCGCCCAGATACAGCGCCCGACACTGGTGCTGGCGCCCAACAAGACTCTGGCCGCGCAGTTGTATGGCGAATTCAAGGCGTTCTTCCCGAACAACGCGGTTGAATACTTCGTCTCCTATTACGACTACTACCAGCCCGAAGCCTACGTGCCATCATCCGACACCTTCATCGAGAAGGATGCCTCGATCAACGACCACATTGAGCAGATGCGCCTGTCCGCGACCAAAGCGTTGCTGGAGCGCAAGGACGCGATCATCGTCACCACGGTGTCCTGCATCTACGGTCTGGGCAGTCCGGAAACCTATTTGAAGATGGTGTTGCACGTCGATCGCGGCGACAAGCTCGACCAGCGCGCGCTGCTGCGTCGTCTGGCCGACCTGCAATACACCCGCAACGACATGGACTTCGCCCGGGCGACTTTCCGGGTGCGCGGCGATGTGATTGATATCCACCCGGCGGAATCCGATTTCGAAGCGATCCGCATCGAGCTGTTCGATGACGAGGTGGAGAGCCTGTCCGCCTTCGACCCGCTGACCGGTGAAGTCATTCGCAAACTGCCGCGTTTCACCTTCTATCCGAAGAGCCACTACGTGACGCCGCGGGAAACCCTGCTCGAGGCCACCGAAGGGATCAAGATCGAATTGCAGGAGCGCCTGGAATACCTGCGCTCCAACAACAAACTGGTGGAAGCCCAGCGACTGGAACAGCGCACCCGTTTCGACCTGGAGATGATCCTCGAGCTGGGCTACTGCAACGGCATCGAAAACTACTCGCGCTATCTGTCGGGTCGTGAGTCCGGCCAGGCGCCGCCTACTTTGTTCGATTATCTGCCGGCCGATGCCTTGTTGGTGATCGACGAATCCCACGTCAGCGTGCCGCAAGTCGGCGCCATGTATAAGGGCGACCGTTCACGTAAAGAAACGCTGGTGGAGTACGGTTTTCGTCTGCCCTCGGCGTTGGATAACCGGCCGATGCGCTTCGACGAGTTCGAAAGCATCAGTCCCCAGACGATTTTTGTCTCGGCCACGCCGGGCAATTACGAGGCGGAGCATGCCGGCCGAGTGGTCGAACAACTGGTGCGCCCGACCGGCCTGGTGGACCCGCAAATCGAAATCCGTCCGGCATTGACTCAGGTCGACGACTTGCTTTCGGAAATCACCAAGCGAGTCGCCCTGGAAGAACGGGTGCTGGTTACCACACTGACCAAACGTATGTCCGAAGACTTGACCGATTACCTGGCCGACCACGGCGTGCGCGTGCGTTATCTGCACTCGGACATCGACACCGTGGAACGGGTCGAGATCATCCGTGACTTGCGTCTCGGCGTCTTCGATGTGCTGGTGGGGATCAACCTGCTGCGTGAAGGTCTGGACATGCCGGAAGTCTCGCTGGTAGCGATTCTCGACGCCGACAAGGAAGGCTTCCTGCGTTCCGAGCGCTCGCTGATCCAGACCATCGGCCGGGCGGCGCGTAACCTCAATGGACGGGCGATTCTGTATGCGGATCGCATCACCGGTTCCATGGAGCGGGCGATCGGCGAGACCGAGCGTCGTCGCGACAAGCAGATCGCCTTCAACCTGGCCAATGGCATCACGCCGAAAGGGGTGTTCAAGGACGTCGCGGACATCATGGAAGGCGCAGTCGTGCCGGGTTCGCGCAGCAAGAAGCGCAAAGGCATGGCCAAGGCCGCCGAGGAAAGTGCCAAATACGAGGCCGAACTGCGCTCGCCGAGCGAGATCAGCAAACGCATTCGTCAGCTTGAAGAAAAGATGTACCAGCTCGCCCGCGACCTGGAATTCGAAGCTGCGGCGCAGTTGCGCGACGAAATCGGCAAACTGCGGGAGCGGTTGATCGCGGTTTGAGATGTGCAGTGAATGGGCGGGCCTCATCGCGGGCAAGCCCGCTCCCACAAGGATTGAGGGTATTCACACAATATGTGGCCACCTACGGATCCTGTGGGAGCAGGCTTGCCCGCGATGAGGCCCGCCGGAACACTACAAATATCAATTGCGCACGTCCCAAGCCTTCAGCCCTGCCTGCAACCTCCTGGTAGATCCCCTTGCAATATTGGCTTATATACCCCACTCACTGGAGCCGGGCAGCTATCGCCTGTTACCATTCGGCTCTTGTTGGAAGTTCGCTTTGATCTTCGCTTTTTATTCTTTTCGAGACATGCCATGACCACCGTCCGCACTCGCATCGCGCCATCGCCTACCGGGGACCCCCACGTAGGTACCGCTTACATCGCTTTGTTCAACTACTGCTTTGCCAAGCAGCATGGCGGTGAGTTCATCCTGCGGATCGAAGATACCGACCAACTGCGTTCGACCCGCGAGTCCGAACAGCAGATTTACGACGCCCTGCGCTGGTTGGGTATCGACTGGAGCGAAGGCCCGGACGTCGGCGGCCCGCACGGTCCTTACCGTCAAAGCGAGCGCGGCGATATCTATCAGAAGTACTGCCAGCAACTGGTCGACATGGGCCATGCTTTCCCGTGCTTCTGCACCAGCGAGGAGCTGGACCAGATGCGCGCCGAGCAAATGGCGCGTGGCGAAACCCCACGTTACGACGGCCGTGCGCTGTTGCTCTCCAAGGAAGAGGTCGCGCGTCGCCTGGCTGCCGGCGAGCCGCACGTCATCCGCATGAAAGTGCCGACCGAAGGCGTGTGCGTGGTGCCTGATATGTTGCGTGGCGATGTCGAGATCCCGTGGGATCGCATGGACATGCAAGTGTTGATGAAGACCGACGGTCTTCCAACGTACTTCCTGGCCAACGTGGTCGATGACCACTTGATGGGCATCACCCATGTTCTGCGCGGTGAAGAATGGCTGCCTTCGGCACCGAAACTGATCCTCTTGTACGAATACTTCGGCTGGGAGCAACCGCAGCTGTGCTACATGCCGCTGCTGCGTAACCCGGACAAGAGCAAGCTGTCCAAGCGCAAGAACCCGACCTCGGTGACCTTCTACGAGCGCATGGGCTTCATGCCGGAAGCAATGCTCAACTACCTGGGGCGCATGGGCTGGTCGATGCCGGATGAGCGCGAGAAGTTCTCACTGCAGGAAATGGTCGACAACTTCGACCTGCAGCGCGTTTCCCTCGGTGGGCCGATTTTCGACATCGAGAAGCTGTCGTGGCTCAACGGCCAATGGCTGCGTGACCTGCCAGTGGAAGAGTTCGCCGCTCGCCTGCAAAAATGGGCACTGAATCCTGAATACATGATGAAGATCGCACCGCACGTGCAGGGCCGGGTTGAAACTTTCAGCCAGGTCGCACCGCTGGCCGGCTTCTTCTTCGCCGGTGGTGTGAACCCGGACGCCAAACTGTTCGAATCCAAGAAGCTCTCGGGCGATCAGGTTCGTCAGTTGATGCAGTTGATTTTGTGGAAGCTGGAAAGCCTGCGTCAGTGGGAGAAGGACAGCATCACTGCAACCATCCAGGCGGTGGTCGAATCCCTGGAGTTGAAGCTGCGTGATGCGATGCCGCTGATGTTCGCCGCGATCACAGGCCAGGCTAGCTCGGTATCGGTGCTCGACGCGATGGAAATCCTCGGTCCGGACCTGACCCGTTTCCGTCTGCGCCAGGCTATCGACCTGCTGGGCGGCGTGTCGAAGAAGGAAAACAAGGAGTGGGAAAAACTGTTGGGCAATATCGCCTAAGGTCGTTTGATCCTGCGTAGGAGCTGCCGAAGGCTGCGATCTTTTGATCCTGCTCTTCGGCGCCACCCCCGTTTTTCGGGGGGAGGGCGGTAAGTGATTGTTATGGCGACAAAAAATTTTGGAAATTGTTAAAAATAAGTTTGACAGCCTTCCGATGCGCCATTAAGATTCGCCCCGTCCTCAGCGATGAGGGGCTATAGCTCAGCTGGGAGAGCGCTTGCATGGCATGCAAGAGGTCGACGGTTCGATCCCGTCTAGCTCCACCAATTTACACTTCAAGGTCTGGCCACACCGGCCTTGAAGCGATCAACACTCAGCGTTGATCAAGTGTATAGAAGGGTTTGCGTCCCCTTCGTCTAGTGGCCTAGGACACCGCCCTTTCACGGCGGTAACAGGGGTTCGAGTCCCCTAGGGGACGCCAGTTTTACAGAAGCGATGTTGCAAGATGTCGCTCCGCCGCGAGGCGAAAAATCCGGGGCTTTAGCTCAGCTGGGAGAGCGCCTGCATGGCATGCAGGAGGTCAGCGGTTCGATCCCGCTAAGCTCCACCAATTTTACAGTTCAAGGTCTGGCCACACCGGCCTTGAATCGATCAGCTCTCAGCACTGATCAGTTGTATAGAAGGGTTTGTGTCCCCTTCGTCTAGTGGCCTAGGACACCGCCCTTTCACGGCGGTAACAGGGGTTCGAGTCCCCTAGGGGACGCCACGATTACCCGCTCTGCGGGATTTTTAAGGGTCATTCAATTATTGAATGGCCCTTTTGTTTGTCTGGCGTTTGGCCAACTCTCCTTTTTCCTCAAAACTGTTCTTCAGACCAGCGGTCACATTCACGACTTGCGGAAAATTATTATGAGAATAATATTCTAGTCGTAATATTCGGAGGCAACGATGAACGATAAAAAAGCTCAAACCCGCGAGCGCATCCTCAAGGCTGCCAGTGCAGCGCTGATCCAGCGCGGCCCGGCCGAGCCGAGCGTGGGTGAAGTGATGGGCGCGGCCGGCCTGACAGTCGGCGGCTTCTACGCGCACTTCGAAAGCAAGGACGCACTGATGCTGGAAGCGTTCAAGCAGCTACTCAGCCATCGTCGTGGCTTGATCGCCGACATGGACGCCGAGTTGACTGGCGAAGAGCGTCGCGCGTTGGTCGCGGCGTTCTATCTGTCGCGCAAACACCGTGATTCCACCGAGCATGCATGTCCGATTCCGGCGTCGGTCGGTGAGCTGGGCCGTCTGCCGGACGAATTTCGTGTGGCGTTGAATGAGCATGTTGAATTGATGGTCGCGCAGTTAGCGGCCAGCCCGGAAGACACCGACAAGGTCTTGGCCGACATCGCCTTGATGGTCGGTGGTTTGGCTCTGGCGCGGGCGCTGGGGCCAGGAGAGTTGTCCGATCGTTTGCTGCGCGCCGCCAAGTCGGCGGTGTTATGACCTAAAGGCGTCAGCCTGAGGAGATGGGCGATGAACACGTTGAGCTGGGTTCGTGGCGTTAATGGCACCTTGGGCTGGTTCGCGCCGAAGCTGGTCGCGAGCAAGATGCGTCTGGCATTCATGACCCCGCGCGAGTTACCGCCGCGTGATTGGGAATTGCCGCTGCTGGCGAAATCTGAACGAATCACTTTGCGTTTCGGCCTCTCGGCGCTGCGCTGGGGCCAGGGGCCGGCAGTGTTGTTGATGCACGGCTGGGAAGGCCGACCAACGCAGTTTGCTGCGCTGATCACGGCGCTGGTCGATGCCGGTTACACCGTGGTTGCCCTGGACGGCCCGGCACACGGTCGTTCGCCTGGCCGCGAGGCCAATGTGGTGCTGTTCGCGCGGGCCATGCTCGAAGCGGCCGCAGAATTGCCGCCGCTGCAAGCGGTGATCGGTCACTCCATGGGCGGCGCCAGTGCCATGCTCGCGGTTCAGTTGGGCTTGCGCACCGAAACCCTGGTCTCGATCGCCGCCCCGGCGCGAATTCTCGGGGTACTGCGTGGGTTCGCACGCTATGTGCGCCTGCCGCCCAAAGCGCGTTCGGCGTTTATTCGCCAAGTCGAGAAAGACGTCGGCATGCGCGCCGCTGCGCTGGATGTTGCGCGCTATCAGCTCGACATGCCGGGGCTGATCGTCCATGCCGAGGACGACAACTTTGTTCCGGTCAAGGAATCCCAATTGATCCACGAAGCCTGGTTCGACAGCCGTCTGTTGCGCCTGGAGGAGGGCGGTCATCAGCGGGTGCTCGCCGATCCGCGGGTGATCGACGGCGTTCTCTCGCTGCTGGCCGGTCGCAGCCTGCAATCGCGCCAATCGGCCTGAGCTTCCGTTACACTGCCCCGGTCGAAATAATCTGACCAGGAGTGGGGCATGGGCTGGGATCGGACAACGCCGTTTATCATTGATCTGGAAGTGGGCGCCGAGGATATCGACGGGCTGGGCCACGCGAACAACGCGGTGTACGTGACCTGGCTCGAGCGCTGCGCCTGGCGCCACTCGCAACGGCTTGGGCTGGATCTGGTCGAGTACCGGCGGCTGGATCGGGCGATGGCGGTGGTACGGCACGAGATCGATTACCTGGCAGCGGCCTATGAGGGCGATGAGTTGCAGTTGGCGACCTGGATCGTCGATTGGGACCAGCGCCTGAAAATGACCCGGCACTTCCAGTTGAAGCGCCCCAGCGACAACACGACGTTGCTGCGGGCGCAGACCACTTTCGTGTGCATCGAACTGTCGACCGGCAAGCCCAAGCGCATGCCTACGGAGTTTATCGAGGGCTACGGCACGGCGTTGCAGCCTGCCACTTGACACGATCCCCTGTAGGAGCTGCCGAAGGCTGCGATCTTTTGATCTTGCTCTTTCCGGGCTTGCTGAAAATCAAGATCAAAAGATCGCAGCCTTCGGCAGCTCCTACAGGGGTTACCTTTTCGATCGCGCAATCCAGTAAACTGCCGCACGTTTTTCGTTGAGTGTGTTTTTCATGCAAATTGCTTTGGCGCCCATGGAGGGGTTGGTCGACAACATCCTGCGGGACGTGCTGACCCGTGTGGGCGGTATTGATTGGTGCGTGACCGAGTTCATTCGGATCAACGATCAGCTGCTTACGCCTGCCTATTACCACAAGTTCGGCCCGGAACTGCTGACTGGCGCCCGAACCGCGTCTGGTGTGCCGCTGCGGGTGCAGCTGCTGGGTTCCGATCCGGTGTGCCTGGCGGAAAACGCCGCACTGGCCTGCGAGTTGGGTTCCGAAGTCATCGACTTGAACTTTGGCTGCCCGGCCAAGACCGTCAACAAATCCCGTGGCGGCGCGGTGCTACTCAAAGAACCTGAACTGCTCAACCAAATAGTCGAACACGTCCGTCGTGCCGTACCCGCGCACATTCCAGTGACCGCCAAGATGCGTCTCGGCTTCGACAGCCCGGACGGTGCGCTGGTCTGCGCCACGGCCCTGGCTGAAGGCGGCGCAGCGCACATCGTGGTTCATGCGCGGACCAAGACTGATGGCTACAAGCCGCCAGCTCACTGGGAATGGATCCCTCGGGTGCAGGATGTGGTCAAGGTGCCGGTGTTTGCCAACGGCGACATCTGGAGCGTCGAGGACTGGCGTCGTTGCCGCGAGATCAGCGGCGTCGAAGACATCATGCTCGGTCGTGGACTGGTATCGCGCCCGGATCTGGCCCGGCAAATCGCCGCGGCCCGCGCCGGTGAAGACGTCGTCGAGATGACCTGGGCCGAGCTGCTGCCGCTGATTCAGGACTTCTGGCTGCAAGCCAAGGCGCAGATGACGCCACGTCAATCGCCGGGTCGCTTGAAGCAATGGCTGGCGATGCTGACCCGCAATTATCCCGAAGCGGTAGAGCTGTTTACCGTCCTGCGTCGTGAGACCGAACTGGATAATGTCTCGCGTTTACTGGGTTTGCAGGTGTCTGAAGCGGCCTGAATCTACTCAAAAAAAATCTGAAAAAAATCTCTTGAAAAGCAATCAGCGATCCTTATTTAAGGATTACGCGATGCCGAATTCGGGTCGCGGAGACAAAAAAACTTGCTGATTATGTTCAGGAGATTTGAATCATGAGTACTGCATTTTCCCTGGCCCCACTGTTCCGTTCCTCGGTAGGTTTCGACCGTTTCAACGACCTGTTCGAAACCGCCCTGCGCAATGAGCCAGGCAGCACCTATCCACCCTACAACGTTGAAAAATACGGTGATGATCAATACCGCATTGTCGTAGCGGCCGCCGGTTTCCAGGAAGAAGACCTGGACCTGCAAGTGGAGAAAGGTGTGTTGACCATCAGTGGCGGCAAACGTGACGCGGACGAAAACGTCACTTACCTGTACCAAGGCATCGCGCAGCGCGCTTTCAAACTGTCGTTCCGTCTGGCGGACCATATTGAAATCAAGGCCGCCGAACTGCGCAACGGTTTGTTGAGTATCGACCTGCTGCGGGTGATTCCGGAAGAAGCGAAAGCCAAGCGCATCCCGATCAACGGGACGGAAAAACCGGCTCTGCAACACTGAGTCATTCGAAGAAATACATTCGTTTGAACAGGCTGTAACCCGCTGAACGAAGGCCCCGACTTGTCGGGGCCTTTTTGTTTCCAGGCAAAAAACAGCATTGCAAGCTTTGCCGCCTTACGACGGTTTCTTTACAACCCGCGCCAGTTTTGCCGACCCCCATCCTGCCAGATCGGCCCGGAGTTTTGATTCTGCATCCCCTCTTAGGAACAACTTTGTCAATTTAGTTTCCGGCGTTGACATTTCCTGTAACAACTATGAAAATACCGTCCACGAGTAAGGACTACTCCTTGCAACCAATAAGATTGTAAATGCTCAAGGGATTAGCATGTTTCATGCCGCAGCTATAAATTCTACTCTTCCGCTGCCTTTTCCTCTAAAACACTCCGCGCCTTATCAGTTTCCGCCCGACGCCGTTCCAGCGATAGAATCATTACGTCCTCGGCACGAGCCAGTTCCTCGTCGACTGACGATCACTCGATATAAAGAAAAAATCTACGGCATGACTTTTAGTTGTGTGCGTACCTTTATGCCGTTCGTTTCTACCTCTGAAGCGCACGAAGAACTGTATTGACCAAAATAAATAGACATCGACACATCGACTAACTCACGCATTATTAACAGGCATTAATCACCCTTTCCTGCACGCTCGACCCTTGGGGTTTGCCCTCAATTCAGATCTGTTTTACAACAAGGCCACATGAAAATGAAAATACTATTCATTGCTTTGCTAGGGGTTTTATCGCTAATTCAAACATCACTATCCTTGGCGGATAATGTCAATGGGAAAAATCTCTATTTACAGAGATGTGTCATGTGCCACGGAATAGATATCAAAGGAACAGGACCATTGGCTAATAAAAGCATTCCTCCTACACCTGATCTTGCAACCCCCGCTTTCAAGAAACGATTAAATGATTACCCGGGCGTTATTGTGTCATCGATAATACTTCGCCCAAGTGGAAACTTGATTCCTAAAACGTTGCGAGAGAACGGTGTAAAGATACCGCCGCACGCTTGGAGTGTTAATGATCTGCGTGATCTACATCAATACATGAGTGGCGTGATTTCGAAAAAGCGATGATATTGAGATGAGAGGCAGGCACAGAAATCCAAGAGCCATTTCAGGGTTGGTTGCAGAGAGTCGATCAAGAAATTACGTAAAAACTGGTAATTGGAGTGCCTGTTACGGAACGTCTCCCGTGCCGTGCATCAGTGACCCTGATTATTTGAGCAGTTTCTGAAACTCCTCCACCGGCAACGGCCGACTGTGCAAATACCCCTGATACAAATGGCAGCCCAGCCCCTGCAAAAACTCCAGTTGCTCCAGGTTTTCCACCCCTTCGGCGATGACTTCCAACTCCAGGCTGCGGGCCATGGCGACGATGGCGCGAATGATTTCGGCATCGTTGGGGTCGGTGGTGGCGTCGCGGATGAACGACTGGTCGATTTTCAGAGTGTCTACCGGCAGGCGCTTGAGGTAGGTCAGCGAGGAATAACCGGTACCGAAATCGTCCATGGCAAAGCTCACGCCGAGTTTTTTCAGGCGCCGCATTTTGCTGATGGTGTCGTCCAGGTTCTGGATGACGATGCCTTCGGTGATTTCCAGCTTTAGCAATGAGCAGGGCAGGCCGTAGCTGCCGAGACTGTGTTCGATGCGTTCGACGAAATCGGTCTGACGGAATTGCCGGGGGCTGATGTTCACACACAGGCTGAAATCGAGCGGGTCGATCAGACCTTTGGCGGTCAGTTGTTTGAAGGCCTTGCAGGCTTCGTCGAGGATCCACGTGCCGACTTCCAGAATCAGCCCGCTGTCTTCCAGCACCTTGATGAACTCGGTGGGCGATTGCGCGCCCAGTTGTGGATGGTGCCAGCGCACCAAAGCCTCGGCGCCGGTTATGCGGTTGTCTCGAGCATCCACCTGAGGTTGGTATTGCACGCTGAACTCACCCCGGGAAAGGGCCAGGCGCAGGTCGGTTTCCATGCGCAGGCGTTCGCTGGCGGCCTTTTGCATGGTGTTGTGATACATCTGCGTGGTGTTGCGGCCCGAGTCCTTGGCGCGGTAAAGGGCGATATCGGCACGTTTGAGCAAGTCGGTCGGGGTCGAGCCGTGGTCGGGGATCAGCGCGATGCCGATGCTCGGCGTCACTTGCAGGCGCTGTCCGTCGAGGAACATCGGTTCGGACAGCAGTTCGCGCAAGGTGTCCGCCAACTCCCGGACCTGAGCGCTGACGTCGCTGCGCGAGCCTTCCAGGCCGCTGAGCAACACCACGAATTCGTCACCGCCCAGGCGCGCGACGGTGTCCTCCATGCGCACGCTGGCTTCAAGGCGCGCGGTGATGATCTTCAGCACCGTATCGCCCACCGGGTGGCCGAGGGAGTCGTTGATGTGCTTGAAGTGGTCGAGGTCGAGGAACATCAGCGCGCCACGCAGGTTGTGGCGTTTGAGCAGGGCGATCTGCTGGCTCAGACGATCCATCAATAGTGCGCGGTTGGGCAGGTTGGTCAGCGGGTCGTGGTAGGCCAGGTGACGGATCTGCGCTTCGGCGTTTTTCAGTAAGCTGACGTCCCGCGCGGTCAGCAGCAGGCACGCGGTTTCGTTGAGGGTGATCGGCTCCACCGAGACTTCGACGGTCAGCAACTCGCCGCGTTTGTTGCGCCCGAGCATTTCCTGATGGTGAACCCGGCCCTTGATCTGTAGTTCCGCCAGCAACGCTGAGCGTTGTTTCTCTTCGGCCCAGATACCGACTTGATACACCGTGCGGCCGACCACTTCATCGGCGCGGTAGCCGGTCAGGCGACAGAAACCATCGTTAACCTCCAGGTAGCGTCCGGTGTCGCGCTCGGTAATGGTGATGGCGTCGGGGCTTGAGTGGAAAGCCTTGGCGAACTTCTCCTCGCTGGCCTTGAGCGCCGCTTCCGAGCGTTGCTGCTGGGTGATGTCGCGCAGGGTGGTGACGATGCACGGCTGGTCGCCGACGCTGATCTGCCGGCTCGATATCACGCAGGTCAGGGACTGCCCGGCCTTGTGCTGAACGATGATTGCCACATTGTTCAGGCCCTGTTCGCGGATGACCCGCTCGATCCTTTGCAGGCTTTTCGCCGAAGCGTCCCACAGGCCGATTTCGTCGGCGCTGCGGCCAATCACGTCGGTGGTGTTCCAGCCGAATGTCTGAGTGAAACTGGAGTTGATCTCGATGAATTGGCCGGTGTCCTGGCGTGTGACGCAAATCGGGTCCGGGCTGACCTGGAACAAGGTGGCGAATTTCTCTTCCGACGCCACCAGTTGCTGTTCGCGCTCCACCTGATCAGTGATGTCCAACAGTGTGCCGGCCATGCGCAGCGGGTTCCCGTGGTCGTCTCGATAAAGTCTGGCGCGGCTTTCCAGGTAGCGCGAACTGCCGTCCTGCAGCTGCACCCGGTACGTCAGTTGATAATTACCAGCCGGGCCCTCGCGCAAGCTGCGGTAGGCGTCACGCATGGTGTCGCGCTCTTCGCCGGGCACGCCTTCGAAAAACGCATCGAAGGATTCATGGAAGGGCTTGGGGTCCAGCCCATGCAACTGGGCGGCCCGTGCCGAGCCGTAAAGCATGCCGCTGGGAATGTGCCAGTCCCAGGTGCCGAGTTGCGCCGAATCCAGAGCCAGGTCGAGGCGTTCCTGGCTGTCTTTGAGGGCGTGCTCGGCAATTTTGCGTTCGGTGGTATCGAGGAACGTGCTCAGCAGATAAGGCTGGCCTTCGAGTTCGACCTTTTGCGCACTGAGGATGCCGTCGTGAACTTGCCCATTGCTGGCACGAAATTGCACCTCCATGTTGATCAGCTCGCCTTTGGCCTTGGTGGCTTTGACCAGTTGCACCCGTTGCTCCGGGTTGACCCAAAGGCCCAGTTCCAGCGTGGTTCGGCCGATAGCGTCTTGTACCGGCCAGCCGAACAGGCTTTCGAAATACTGGTTGGCTTCGCTGATCAGGCCGTCTTCCTGACGGGTCAGCAGGACCATGTTCGGGCACAGGTGAAACAGCGTGGCGAAGCGTTTTTCCGAGCTGCTCAGCGCCTGTTCGCGCTGGCGCTGATGGGTGATTTCACGAATGACCCCAATCATTCGCGGCCGACCGTTTTTGTCCGGCAGCAGGCTGCCGTTGATTTCCAGCCAATGCAGGCTGCCGTCGGGCCAGCGGATGCGGTGGTGCATCGCCTGTTCCAGCGGGGCGCCGGCGATCACTGCATTGAATGCACGGATGGCTTTCGCCCGATCCTCCTGAGGCAGCAGATCAAGGTATTCCAGGTCCTCGGGCAACGGTTGCCTGGGATCGAAGCCGAACAATGCCTGAGTACCCCGAGACCAGCTGATCTGCCCCCGCTCGATGTCCCAATACCAGGCGCCGAGCCGAGCGCCGTTGAGGGCCGCCAGCAACTGCGGGGCGCTTTCCCAGCTCTGCTCGGACCGTTTGGGGTCAAGTGCCTGAATTCGCGGCATCGGCGGCATACGTTCAACAGATTTGGGCATGGATGACAGGCCTTGGGCTGAATTGGGCGTTAGGCACAGGGTTTTGGGGCTCTATAGGCGTAGCACAAAAAGAAGAAGCACAGCTTAGCCGCGAGTCCCTGGCTGATCGATTTGTGCATCCAGCAGAGCCATGAAGGCCCGTGCCGCGTTCGACAGCGTCCGTTCGGTGTGCAGGATATAGCCTAGCTGGCGAGTGAGCTGTATGCCCGGCAAAGGTATGCGCGCCACTTGATCGTCCAGCATGGTGCGCGGCAAAACGCTCCAGGCGAGACCGATCGAGACCATCATCTTTATGGTTTCCAGATAGTTCGTGCTCATGGCGATGTTCGGCGTCAGGCCCTGGGCCTCGAACAGGCGCTGCACGATGTGGTGGGTAAAGGTGTTGCCACCGGGGAAAACCGCAGGGTGCAAGGCGATATCCGCCAGGCTGACCGGCCCGTTAGCGATCAGCGAATGCTCCGGGGCGACCACGAAATCCAGCGGGTCGTCCCACACGGGCGTGGCCTTGACCAGTGCATGGGGCTCCGGTGCAAGAGTAATTACCGCCAGTTCGGCGCGGCCATGGAGGATTTCTTCGTAAGCCACTTCCGAATCGAGGAACTGAATATCCAGCGCCACTTGTGGGTAGCGTCGGGTGAACTCCCTTAATAAGGGCGGCAAACGGTGCAGGCCAATGTGATGACTGGTGGCCAATGTCAGACGACCGGAGACTTCGCCGGTCAGGTTGGTCAGGGCGCGGCGGGTGTCATCCAGTACATTGAGGATCTGATAGGCCCGTGGCAGCAGGGCGCGACCGGCTTCGGTCAAGCTGACTTCCCGGCCCAGTCGATCGAACAGCCGCACCTTCAATTGTTGTTCCAGGCCGGCGATGCGTTTGCTGATGGCGGGTTGCGTCAGATGCAGCCGTTCGCCGGCGCCGGAGAAGCTTCCGGTCTCGGCAATCGCGATAAAAGCATTGAGGTTGGCGAGGTCCATGATGATGTCTCAGTTGTATTCCAGATGGTTATGCAAAGCATGAAAAATATGAATTTGAGTTATTTAATGTAACCCCCTAGGATCGACCTCACAAGCCAAAGGGTTATTGAAACTTTCAAGATCCGGGGCATAGAAACAAGCTGATGAGGAACCGTCTGATGGCCGGCAAAACGCTCTACGACAAGCTCTGGGATTCGCATTTGGTCAAGCAGCGCGACGATGGCTCGGCGCTGATCTATATCGATCGTCACATCATCCACGAAGTGACCTCGCCGCAAGCCTTCGAAGGCCTGCGTCTGGCCGGGCGCAAGCCTTGGCGCATCGATGCCAACATCGCGACCCCGGACCACAACGTTCCGACTACTCCGGAGCGCAAGGGCGGCATCGAAGCGATTGTCGACCAGGTCTCGCGTTTGCAGGTTCAGACCCTCGACGATAACTGTGACGAATACGGCATCGTCGAATTCAAGATGAATGACGTCCGCCAAGGCATCGTCCACGTCATCGGCCCGGAGCAGGGCGCAACATTGCCGGGCATGACCGTGGTTTGCGGCGACTCCCATACCTCGACCCACGGCGCGTTCGGTGCCCTGGCTCACGGTATCGGCACTTCCGAGGTCGAGCACGTGCTCGCCACTCAGTGCCTGGTCGCGAAAAAGATGAAGAACATGCTGGTGTCCGTCGAAGGCCAATTGCCGTTCGGCGTGACCGCCAAGGACATCGTCCTCGCGGTGATCGGCAAGATCGGCACCGCCGGCGGTAACGGCCATGCCATCGAATTCGCCGGTAGCGCGATTCGCGACTTGTCCGTTGAAGGTCGCATGACCATTTGCAACATGGCGATCGAGGCGGGCGCTCGCGTAGGTCTGGTGGCCGCCGACGAAAAAACCGTGGCTTACGTCAAGGGCCGTCCATTTGCTCCGAAAGGCGCGGAGTGGGACTTGGCTGTCGAGGCTTGGAAAGACCTGGTCTCCGACGCGGATGCCAAGTTCGACACCATCGTCGAACTCGATGCCACTCAGATCAAGCCGCAAGTCAGCTGGGGCACCTCGCCCGAGATGGTCTTGGCTGTCGATCAGAACGTTCCCGATCCTGCGAAGGAAATGGACCTGGTCAAGCGTGGCTCCATCGAACGCGCGTTGAAGTACATGGGTTTGACCGCCAATCAGGCGATCACCGACATTCAGCTGGACCGCGTATTCATTGGCTCCTGCACCAACTCGCGGATCGAAGACCTGCGCGCCGCTGCCGTGATCGCCAAGGGCCGCAAAGTGGCGTCGACCATCAAACAGGCCATCGTGGTGCCGGGTTCGGGGCTGGTGAAGGCTCAGGCCGAATCCGAAGGTCTGGACAAGATTTTCCTCGAGGCCGGTTTCGAATGGCGCGAGCCGGGTTGCTCGATGTGCCTGGCGATGAACCCGGACCGTTTGGAGTCGGGCGAGCATTGCGCGTCGACCTCCAACCGTAACTTCGAAGGCCGTCAGGGCGCCGGTGGTCGTACGCACCTCGTCAGCCCGGCCATGGCCGCCGCCGCCGCGGTAAACGGTCGTTTCGTCGACGTCCGTGAATTGATCTAAAGGAGCGCAGCATGAAAGCTTTTACCCAGCACACTGGTCTTGTCGCGCCTTTGGATCGTGCCAACGTCGACACCGACCAGATCATTCCGAAGCAGTTCTTGAAGTCGATCAAGCGCACCGGTTTCGGTCCGAACCTGTTCGATGAGTGGCGTTACCTGGATGTCGGGCAGCCGTATCAGGACAACTCCAAGCGTCCGTTGAACAAGGACTTCGTCCTCAACGCCGAGCGTTATCAGGGCGCCAGCGTGTTGCTGGCCCGCGAGAACTTCGGTTGCGGCTCCAGCCGCGAACACGCGCCGTGGGCGCTGGAAGAGTACGGTTTTCGCAGCATCATCGCGCCGAGCTATGCCGACATCTTCTTCAACAACAGCTTCAAGAACGGCTTGCTGCCGATCATCCTGAGCGACGCTGAAGTCGATGAACTGTTCCAGCAGGTTGAGGCGACTCCGGGCTATCAGTTGCAGGTTGATCTGCAAGCCCAGACCGTGACTCGTCCAGATGGCAAGGTGTTGAATTTCGAAATCGACGCTTTCCGCAAACACTGCCTGCTCAATGGCCTGGACGATATCGGCCTGACCTTGCAGGACCACGAGGCGATTGCCACGTTTGAAGCCAAGCATCGCGCGAGCCAGCCTTGGTTGTTTCGTGATGCGTGATTGATCCGGAATTGATGCAGGCAGTGCCGGCCTCATCGCGGGCAAGCCCGCTCCCACAGTGATTTGCGCCGTTCACAAAACCTGTGGGAGCGGGCTTGCCCGCGATGACGGCAGCCCAGACAACGCAAGGCTAACCCTAAAAAGGAAGTCCCCATGACCAGCACCGCCCAGCACAGTCAGGTAGTACAAAAGCAATTTGGTGAACAGGCCTCGGCCTATCTGAGTAGCGCCGTACACGCTCAAGGCACTGAATTCGCGCTGCTACAGGCTGAACTGGCGGGGCAGGGTGATGCCCGCGTGCTCGACCTCGGTTGCGGCGCCGGTCATGTGAGTTTTCACGTGGCTTCGCTGGTCAAGGAAGTAGTGGCCTATGACCTGTCCCAACAGATGCTCGACATGGTGACCGCTGCTGCCATCGATCGCGGCTTGAGCAACGTGTCCACCGTACTAGGTGCCGCCGAGCGCTTGCCGTTCGCTGACGGCGAGTTCGATTTCGTTTTCAGCCGTTATTCGGCGCACCATTGGAGCGATCTCGGGTTGGCGCTGCGCGAAGTTCGCCGGGTACTGAAGCCGGGCGGGGTGGCGGCGTTCATCGATGTATTGTCGCCGGGCAGCCCGTTGTTCGACACTTACCTGCAAAGCGTCGAAGTGCTGCGCGACACCAGCCACGTGCGCGATTATTCTGCCGGTGAGTGGTTGCGTCAGGTTAGCGAAGCGGGGTTGCATACCCGCAGCACCACGCGCCAACGGCTGCGCCTTGAATACACGTCCTGGGTCGAGCGCATGCGCACGCCGCAAGTAATGCGCGCGGCGATCCTCGAGTTACAGCAATCGATGGGCAATGAAGTTCGCGAATATTTTGAGATTGAGGCCGATGGTTCGTTCAGTACAGATGTGCTGGTGCTGATGGCTGAACGATAAGCGCCAAGACTTTTTCCGGGCATGCCCAAGGGCGTGCCGACTGATGACATGAGGAAAGCATGAGCAAGCAGATTCTGATTCTCCCGGGTGACGGTATTGGCCCGGAAATCATGGCCGAAGCAGTCAAGGTGCTGGAGCTGGCGAACGACAAGTACAGCCTGGGCTTCGAACTGAGTCACGACGTGATCGGTGGCGCCGCCATCGACAAGCACGGCGTGCCGCTGGCCGACGAAACCCTGGCCCGTGCCCGTGCCGCCGATGCGGTATTGCTGGGTGCCGTGGGCGGTCCGAAATGGGACACCATTGAACGTGATATCCGCCCTGAGCGCGGTCTGCTGAAAATCCGTGCGCAACTGGGCCTTTTCGGCAACTTGCGTCCGGCAATCCTGTACCCGCAACTGGCCGAGGCTTCCAGCCTGAAGGCGGAAATCGTGGCGGGGCTGGACATCCTGATCGTCCGTGAACTGACCGGCGGCATCTACTTCGGTGCGCCACGCGGTGTGCGTGAACTGGAAAACGGCGAGCGTCAGGCCTACGACACCTTGCCGTACAGCGAAACTGAAATCCGCCGCATCGCCCGTGTCGGTTTCGACATGGCGCGTGTGCGCGGCAAGAAGCTGTGCTCGGTGGACAAGGCCAACGTGCTGGCGTCCAGCCAACTGTGGCGTGAAGTCGTCGAGCAAGTGGCCAAGGACTACCCGGACGTCGAACTGAGCCACATGTACGTCGACAACGCCGCCATGCAACTGGTGCGTGCACCGAAGCAGTTCGACGTGATCGTCACCGACAACCTGTTCGGCGATATTCTTTCCGACGAAGCGTCGATGCTCACCGGCTCCATCGGCATGCTGCCGTCGGCGTCGCTGGATGCCAACAACAAAGGCATGTACGAGCCATGCCACGGTTCGGCACCGGACATCGCTGGCAAGGGCATTGCCAACCCGTTGGCGACCATTTTGTCGGTGTCGATGATGCTGCGTTACAGCTTCAATCTGCAGGACGCGGCCGATGCCATCGAGAAGGCCGTGAGCCTGGTTTTGGATCAGGGCCTGCGCACAGGTGACATCTGGTCGGCCGGTTGCACCAAGGTTGGTACGCAGGAAATGGGCGACGCAGTAGTCGCCGCGCTGCGGAATCTGTAATCTCTTTGGCCCGCTGCAACTTTCAACCATGAAAGCAGCGGCCCACTTTTAAGAAGGTGTAGTTGCGATGAAACGTGTAGGTCTGATCGGTTGGCGCGGTATGGTCGGTTCCGTGCTCATGCAGCGGATGCTGGAAGAGCAGGATTTCGATCTTATTGAGCCGGTGTTTTTCACCACTTCCAATGTCGGTGGCCAAGGCCCGTCCGTGGGCAAGGACATTGCTCCGCTCAAGGACGCTTACAGCATTGAAGAGCTGAAAACCCTCGACGTGATTCTGACCTGCCAGGGTGGCGACTACACCAGCGAAGTCTTCCCGAAACTGCGCGAAGCCGGCTGGCAGGGTTACTGGATCGACGCCGCTTCCAGCCTGCGCATGCAGGATGACGCGGTGATCGTGCTGGACCCGGTGAACCGCAAGGTCATCGACCAGCAGCTCGACGCGGGCACCAAGAACTACATCGGCGGCAACTGCACCGTCAGCCTGATGCTGATGGGCCTGGGCGGCCTGTTTGAAGCCGGTCTGGTCGAGTGGATGAGCGCCATGACCTATCAGGCGGCCTCCGGTGGCGGCGCGCAGCACATGCGTGAACTGATCAAGCAAATGGGTGTGACCCACGGCGCTGTCGCCGATCAACTGGCCGATCCGGCCAGCGCCATCCTCGACATCGACCGCCGTGTCGCCGAAGCCATGCGCAGCGACGCGTACCCGACCGAAAACTTCGGCGTACCGCTGGCCGGCAGCCTGATCCCGTGGATCGACAAGGAACTGCCAAACGGTCAGAGCCGCGAAGAGTGGAAGGCCCAGGCCGAGACCAACAAGATCCTCGGTCGCTTCAAGAGCCCGATCCCGGTCGACGGTATCTGCGTGCGCGTCGGCGCCATGCGTTGCCACAGCCAGGCGCTGACCATCAAGCTGAACAAAGACGTGCCGATCGCCGACATCGAAGGGCTGATCAGCCAGCACAACCCTTGGGTCAAACTGGTGCCGAACAACCGTGAAATCAGCATGCAGGAGCTGAGCCCTACAAAGGTTACCGGTACCCTGAACGTGCCGGTTGGCCGTCTGCGCAAGCTGAACATGGGTTCGCAGTTCGTCGGTGCCTTCACCGTCGGCGACCAACTGCTATGGGGCGCGGCCGAACCGCTGCGTCGCATGCTGCGGATCCTGCTTGAGCGTTGATCTGTTGAAGTAATGAAGAGCCCGCGCCTTGAAAGAGGTGCGGGTTTTTTTATGCGCGACAGTCTGAGGGTACTCGGTTGTCAGCTATACCGTCATCGCGGGCAAGCCCGCTCCCACAAGGTTGGGGTCGTATGCAAAATATGGGAGCAACACAAAACCTGTGGGAGCGGGCTTGCCCGCGATGAGGCCGGAACTGGCGCCGCAGGTCTCCGCCGAATTGCCTCACTGCCAACCACCCGGTAAAGTGCCGCTCCCCCCGTTTCGCCAGAGGTAGAACCATGAGCCAGTCCTTTGATATTGCCGTGATCGGCGCCACCGGTACTGTCGGCGAAACACTCGTCCAGATTCTCGAAGAGCGGGACTTTCCGGTCGGTAACCTGCACCTGCTGGCCAGCAGTGAATCGGCCGGGCATTCGGTGCCGTTTCGCGGCAAGAACGTGCGGGTGCGGGAAGTCGATGAATTCGATTTCAGCAAAGTCCAGTTGGTGTTCTTTGCCGCCGGCCCGGCGGTGACCCTCAGTTTCGCTCCGCGTGCCACGGCCGCCGGTTGCTCGCTGATCGACCTGTCCGGCGCCTTGCCCGCCGATCAGGCGCCGCAAGTGGTGCCTGAGGCCAACGCTGAAATTCTGGCCGGCCTGAAAAAGCCCTTCCAGGTCAGCAGTCCAAGCCCTTCGGCCGCGACGCTGGCGGTGGTGCTGGCTCCGTTGCTCGGTTTGCTCGACCTGCAACGCATCAGCCTGACGGCGTGTCTGGCGGTCTCTGCCCAAGGCCGCGAAGCGGTCACCGAGCTGGCCCGGCAAACCGCCGAGCTGCTTAATGTGCGTCCGCTGGAGCCAGCGTTCTTCGATCGGCAGATGGCTTTCAACCTGCTGGCGCAAGTCGGCAAACCTGATGATCAGGGCCATACGTTGCTGGAAAAACGCCTGGTACGCGAACTGCGTCAGGTCATGGCGCTGCCTTTATTAAAGATTTCCGTCACTTGTATTCAAGCTCCGGTGTTTTTCGGCGATAGCTTTAGCGTGACCTTGCAGTCTTCGAGCGCTGTCGATCTGGCGAAAGTCAACGCAGCCCTGGAAGCGGCGCCCGGTATCGAACTGGTCGAGGCGGGCGATTATCCGACCCCGGTAGGCGATGCGGTAGGGCAGGACGTGGTTTACGTTGGTCGGGTTCGCAGCGGGATCGACGACCCGGCGGAACTTAATGTGTGGTTGACGTCAGATAACGTACGCAAAGGTGCCGCGCTCAATGCTGTGCAGGTGGCTGAATTGTTGATAAAAGACCTGCTGTAAAAGATACTTGGCGACAATTTATCGAATGATTCCCGTCGAGCGTCATGCTTGGCCGGAATGCTTAAGGTGAGCCACCCCGCAGGGCTTCCCATTGCATGAATGAAATGATCGCGCGCGACGACCTTTCGCCGCCGCGCGCAATGCCTTACGGCAGCGGCAATCAACACCTTCTCGCTGGCCGAGGAATGTTCAAACAAAGGAAGAGGTTATGGTTCAAGTTCGCAAACTGGTGTTAGCAATAGCGGCCGCCTCGGCGCTGTCCTCCGGTATGGCGCATGCCCTCGGGCTCGGGGAATTGACCCTGAAATCGACGCTGAACCAGCCTCTGGTAGCAGAAATCGAGTTGCTCGACGTCAAGGACCTCACGGCTGCCGAAGTGGTGCCGAGCCTGGCCTCGCCCGAAGATTTCGCCAAGGCCGGTGTCGATCGTCAGGCGTTTCTCAATGACCTGACCTTCACCCCGGTGCTCAACGCCAGCGGCAAAAGCATCCTGCGCGTCACGTCCAGCAAACCGCTCTCCGAACCGATGGTGAAATTCCTGGTTCAGGTGATGTGGCCCAACGGTCGTCTGCTACGCGATTACAGCGTGCTGCTCGATCCGTCCAAATTCTCGCCGCAGACCGCCGATGCCGCCGCACAACCGGCGCCATCCGAAACAGTGACCGCGCCGGTCACTAGCGCCGCCAAGCCGTCGCAACACACCACCACTCCGCGCGATACCCTGTGGGAAATCGCCGCGAAGGTGCGCAATGGCGGTTCGATCCAGCAGACCATGCTGGCCATCCAGGCGCTGAACCCGGATGCGTTCATCGACGGCAACATCAACCGACTGAAAACCGGTCAGGTGCTGCGCCTGCCTGATCAGGTGCAGAGCACTAACCTGCCACAACCCAAGGCCATCGCTGAGGTCGCCGCGCAGAACACCGCGTGGCGTCAGGGCCGTCGCTACGTGGCGAAACCGGGAACCGGTCAGCAGCAACTCGACGCCACCAAACGCGCTCGCGGTGAAGGTGCTTCGTCGCAAGCCGCAACAGACAAACTGAGCCTGGTCTCTGCCGACACCGGCAAGGGTGGCAAAGGTGCCGCCGGTGATGCGAAAGCCTTGAGCGACAAACTGGCTGTCACCGAGGAAAGCCTCGACGCGGCTCGTCGTGACAACGCTGAACAAAAAAGCCGCATGAACGATCTGCAAAGTCAGCTGGACAAGCTGCAACGCCTGATCGAACTGAAGAACAATCAATTGGCCAAGTTGCAGGCCGAAGCCGGCGCGGATGCACCAGCTTCGGGCGCTCCGGCGATGTCTGCTGAGCTGGCGGCCACCCCTGCGGCAACGCCTGCGGACGCGGCTCCGGCTCCTGCGCCAGAGGCTGCTGCACCAGAAGCCGCCGCACCAGAGGCCGCTCCGGCACCAGCCACCGAGCCAACGCCTGCGACATCCGATGATCAGAAATTCAACGAGCTGCTGACCAACCCGATCCTGCTGGGGCTGGTGGGTGGCGGTGCGGTGGTTCTGCTGCTCTTGCTGCTGTTGCTGGCCCGTCGCCGCAAAGCCCAGCAAGAGGCCGAGAAGCATCTGCGCATGGCCCGTGCCTTGGAGGAGGAACAAGAGTTCTCCGTCGACCAGGACCTGCCGGAAAGCAGCTTCGAAGGCCTGGAAGTTCCGCCGCCGAGCGTGAAACTTGCGACCGCACCAACGCCTGCACCCGCTCCGGCCCCGGTGATTGCCCCGGTTGTGGTAACGCCGCCGATCGCTGCGCCACTGGTATCGCCTGCCGCCGAGCGTTCCGAGCGTTCCGACGACGTACTGGCTCAGGCGCAGTCGCACATTGCGGGCGGTCGTCTGAATCAGGCTGCTGCATTGCTGGAAGACGCTATCAAGCAAGAGCCGCAACGCAGTGACCTGCGCTTGAAGCTGATGGAGGTCTACGGTCAGCAGGGTGACCGCGATGCGTTCGTCGCCCAAGAGCGTCAACTGGTAGCCAACGGCGATAACTTCGCTCGGGTCGAAGAGTTGAAAAGTCGCTTCCCGGCCATGGCTGTTGTGGCGGCCAGCGGTCTGGCTGCCGCTGCGATCGCCGCCGAGCTGGACGCGCAGTACGTCAAGGACTTGCTGCTGGACGAACCGCAAGCCCCGGAACCGGCATTGTCCGACTTTGACAGCGCATTCGATCTGAGCCTGGACGATCTGGAGGTGGCTACTCCAATCTCGCCTGCCGTTGCGGCGGTGCCAGAGCCAGCACCGGAGCCGGAGCCAACACCAGCGCCAGAAGCTCTGGCTGAGCTGGACGAATTCCCGCTGGACGACGATCTGAGCTTTGAGTCGGTGTTGCAGCAACAGACTGAAATCAAGGAAAACCTCGACGATCTGTCGGACTTCGACCTGGACATGGATCTGGGTGGCAATGCCTCGCCGGCAACGTTGGCCGAAGACGACTTCCTGCTGAGTCTGGATGAAGACCTCAAGGACTTGCCTGCCGCCGAAGCGCCACCCGTGACCGAGCCGACGCTCGACGACCTGGAGTTGCCTGCGGATTTCGACCTGTCATTGGCCGATGAAATGGACGCTGCCGCCCCGGATCAGCCTGATGCCTTCGAAAGCGATCAGCCTGACGCCTTTGAAAGTGAACTCAACGACGTCAATGCGGAGCTGGATCGTCTGTCCCAGAGTCTCGGTGAGCCGAGCTTCACCGCCGAAGACGCTTTGGCCTCCGCGGCTGATGAGCCGGACTTCGATTTCCTCTCCGGCACCGACGAAGTCGCCACCAAACTCGACCTGGCCCAGGCCTACATCGACATGGGCGACAACGACGGCGCTCGGGACATCCTCAATGAGGTGGTGACCGAGGGCGATCCCGGTCAGAAGAGCGAAGCCAAGGAAATGCTGTCGCGTCTGGCGTGAGTCATCGGTAAGGCGTAAACAAAACGGCAGCCCATTGAGGCTGCCGTTTTTGTTTGGGCGGTGATGCGATGGCGCCTGTTGGATCGTCTTCGCGGGCAAGCCTCGCTCCCACAGGGATGTTTGCTGGCTGTATATCTTGTGTACGACGCAAAACCTGTGGGAGCGAGGCTTGCCCGCGATGAGGCCATCCCGTTCAACATCCAAACCGGCATTGCACCGGTCGGGTAGGTCGCAGAAAACACGCGGCTCTGGCATCCCGGTCCGGCGGCCTTATAATGCCTGCCTTTGCGTAGATCAGCAGGCTGGCACCCCCTTGGCAAATATAGATAATCCGGCCGCCGAAATGGCGGCCGACGGCTTTTTCCGGATCGCGCTGGGCGTGGAATACAAAGGCTCGCGTTATCGCGGCTGGCAGCGTCAGGCCTCCGGCGTGGCCACGGTGCAGGAAACCCTCGAAAAGGCCTTGTCCAAAGTTGCCGACTCACCCGTGTCGCTGCATTGCGCCGGGCGCACCGACGCCGGTGTGCATGCTTGCGGGCAGGTGGTGCATTTTGATACCCAGGTCGAACGTTCGATGAAGGCCTGGGTCATGGGTGCCAACATCAATTTGCCGCATGACGTCAGCGTCAGTTGGGCCAAAGTCATGCCGGCGGATTTTCATGCGCGGTTCAAGGCCATCGCCCGTCGTTATCGTTACGTGATCTACAACGATCAGATCCGCCCGGCGCACCTGAACGATGAAATCACCTGGAACCACCGTCCGCTGGACGTCGAGCGCATGTCCGAGGCTGCTCAGTATCTGGTGGGTACCCACGACTTCAGCGCATTCCGCGCCGGTCAGTGTCAGGCCAAGTCGCCGATCAAGGAGCTGCATCACCTGCGCGTCACGCGCCATGGCAAAATGATCGTGCTGGATATCCGCGCCAGCGCGTTCCTGCACCACATGGTGCGCAACATCGCAGGCGTGCTGATGACCATTGGTGCCGGCGAGCGTCCCATGGAGTGGATGAAGGAAGTCCTGGAAAGCCGTGTACGTCGTTCCGGCGGGGTGACGGCCCATCCATTTGGCCTGTATCTGGTGCAGGTCGAGTATCGCGATGAGTTCGAATTGCCCGAGCGTTACATCGGCCCACACTTCCTCACCGGTTTCTCGGAACTTGACGGCTGACGCCCTCGAACGCTTTTGTTACCATCCGGGACTTTCCCGGATTTGTCCTGAGGTTCTATCGACATGTCAGCCGTTCGCAGCAAAATTTGTGGGATTACCCGCATAGAGGATGCGTTGGCGGCGGTCGAGGCCGGGGCCGATGCTCTCGGATTTGTGTTCTACGCCAAAAGCCCGCGGGCCGTAACGTTCCAGCAGGCGAGGGCGATCATCAAGGCCTTGCCGCCGTTCGTGACCACCGTGGGTTTGTTCGTCAATGCCAGCCGCTGCGAGTTGGGGGAAATCCTCGACGCCGTGCCGCTGGACCTGTTGCAGTTCCATGGTGATGAGACCGCGGCCGACTGTGAAGGCTGGCACCGGCCATACATCAAAGCGTTGCGGGTCAAGGCCGGTGATGACATCGCAGTAGCTTGCGATGCCTACGCCAGTGCCAGCGGGATCCTGCTCGACACTTACGTCGAAGGCGTTCCCGGCGGAACCGGTGAAGCGTTCGACTGGTCTCTGATACCGCAAGGCCTGAGCAAGCCGATCATCCTGGCTGGCGGTTTGACACCGGACAACGTCGCCGAGGCGATTGCCCGGGTTCGGCCTTATGCGGTGGACGTCAGCGGTGGAGTAGAGGCGAGCAAGGGCATCAAGGATCACGCAAAGATTCGGGCATTCATCAAAGCGGTTGTAGGAACTCCTACGTTGATGTGACGGCTGGCACACTGCCGCCGTCCACAGGCATGGCTGAGGATATTTGGGGTTGTACGCAGGTCACGTCTCGCTGACCCGGCCACCCGATCAATCATCGCCACACATATGAATTTAGCTCAAGGGCATACGCGGGGCTGCGAACCAGAGCGTTCGGGCCGCCGGTACTGGAGAAAGAAAGCATGAGCAACTGGTTAGTAGACAAACTGATCCCTTCGATCATGCGTTCCGAGGTCAAGAAGAGCTCGGTGCCTGAAGGTCTGTGGCACAAATGCCCGTCTTGCGAGGCGGTGCTGTATCGTCCGGAGCTGGAAAAGACCCTGGACGTTTGCCCCAAGTGCAACCACCACATGCGTATCGGTGCGCGCGCGCGCATCGACATCTTCCTCGACGCTGACGGCCGTGCCGAACTGGGCGCGGACCTGGAGCCGGTTGACCGTCTGAAATTCCGCGACGGCAAGAAGTACAAGGATCGCCTGACCGCTGCGCAAAAGCAGACCGGCGAAAAAGATGCACTGATCTCCATGAGCGGCACCTTGCTGGGCATGCCTGTCGTGGTGTCGGCTTTCGAATTCTCCTTCATGGGTGGCTCGATGGGCGCCATCGTTGGTGAGCGCTTCGTGCGCGCCGCCAACTACGCCCTGGAAAACCGTTGCCCGATGATCTGCTTCGCCGCTTCCGGTGGTGCGCGGATGCAGGAAGCGCTGATCTCCTTGATGCAAATGGCCAAGACCTCCGCGGTGCTGGCGCGTCTGCGTGAAGAAGGCATTCCGTTCATCTCGGTACTGACCGACCCGGTCTACGGCGGTGTTTCCGCCAGTCTGGCAATGCTCGGCGACGTGATCGTCGGTGAGCCGAAAGCCCTGATCGGTTTCGCCGGCCCGCGCGTTATCGAACAAACCGTTCGCGAAAAACTGCCGGAAGGCTTCCAGCGCAGTGAGTTCCTGCTGGAGCACGGCGCGATCGACATGATCATTCACCGTCAGGAACTGCGTCCGCGTCTGGGTAACCTGCTGGCACAAATGATGGGCCTGCCGACGCCAAAATTCGTCGCCGCGCCGATCGAGCCGATCGTGGTTCCGCCGGTGCCTGCCAACCTATGACCCAACGCACCCTTGGCGAGTGGCTCGCCTACCTTGAACAGTTGCATCCTTCGGCCATCGACATGGGGCTGGAGCGTTCGCAACAGGTAGCGTCCCGCATGGGACTGGGCAAGCCGGCGCCTCGGGTGATTACGGTCACCGGCACCAACGGCAAGGGTTCTACCTGCGCGTTCGTGGCTTCGTTGCTGCGGGCGCAGGGCCTTAACGTCGGTGTCTACAATTCTCCGCACCTGCTGCGTTACAACGAGCGGGTGCAGGTCAATGGTGTCGAAGCTACTGACGCCGAGCTGTGCGAAGCCTTCGCTGCGGTCGAGGCCGGTCGTGGCGACACTTCCCTGACGTACTTCGAAATGGGCACCTTGGCGGCGTTCTGGCTGTTTCAACAGGCAGGGCTTGATGCGGTGGTGCTGGAAGTGGGGCTGGGCGGGCGTCTGGACACGGTCAACGTGGTCGATGCGGATCTGGCGCTGGTCACCAGCATCGGCGTCGATCATGCGGACTACCTGGGTGATACCCGTGAGTCCGTGGCTTACGAAAAAGCCGGCATTTTCCGCCAGGGCGCGCCTGCGCTCTGTGGCGATCTGAATCCCCCTCAACCTCTGCTGGATAAAGCGCGCGAGCTCAATTGCCCGTTTTTCCTGCGTGGGCGCGATTTCGACCTGGGTATCACCGATCACAACTGGCAATGGCGCGGCCTTGATGCTCAAGGGCGTGCAGTCGAGTTGCACGATCTGCCATTGCTCGATCTGCCGATGGAAAACGCCGCACTGGCATTGCAGGCTTACCTGCTGCTTGGTTTGCCTTGGGTAGATGCACAGATTATTGAAGCCCTGAAAGCGACACGCGTGGTCGGTCGTCTCGATCGCCGTCAGTTCGACTGGCAGGGCAAGTGTCTGAATGTGTTGCTGGACGTGGGGCACAACCCCCATGCGGCAGAATACCTGGCCCGTCGCCTGGCCAGTCGGCCACCGGCAGGCAAGCGTCTGGCGGTGTTCGGGTTGTTGGCGGACAAGGATCTGGATGGTGTTGTCGGTGAATTGAATGCTAGTGTCCAGCATTGGGCTGTTGCCCCGCTGGATTCGCCGCGGGCGCGGCCTGTTGAGCAGTTGCACGCGGCGTTGCAGAACCTTGGCGCCTCGGTAACGTCTTATGACAGCGTGGCCGCCGCCCTGGAAGGGCAGTGCGCGCAGGCGACGAGCGACGACGAAATTCTGTTGTTCGGATCATTTTATTGTGTCGCCGAGGCCCTTGAATGGCTGGCCCGGCACTCCACGGAGGAAGCGGCAAATGGCTTTGCTGGATAAGGCGTACAAGCAGCGCATGGTTGGTGCCCTGGTGCTGGTAGCGCTGGCGGTGATTTTCCTGCCAATGCTGTTTTCCCGTCAGGACGAACAGCGCCAGGTGAGAGTCGACACACCGGCTGCACCGCAAGCGCCGGCTGTGCCGCAAGTGCAGGTCGAGCCAGTGATAGTGCCTGAACCGCAGGCATTGCCGCAGGAACCTGTGCCAAGCGATGAGGAAATTGCCGCGCAGCAAGCGCCGTCGACACCGATTGCGCCAAGTGCTCCTGTGGCTCCAGCGCCACCGGTTGTCAAACCGGTCACGCCACCTCCGGCGCCAGTCGCCAAGCCAGTGCCGGCACCTGCCCAGCCAATTGCCGCCGCACCGAGCAAGCCCGCTACAACGCCAAGCCGCGTCGATGCCAATGGCCTGTCGGTTAGCTGGTCGGTGCAACTGGCCAGCCTGACGAGTCGAGAAAGCGCTGAAAGCCTGCAGAAAACCCTGCGCAGCCAAGGCTATAACGCCTATATCCGCTCCGCCGATGGCAAGAATCGGGTATTCGTCGGGCCGCTGATCGAGCGCGCTGAAGCCGATCGTCTGCGTGACTTGTTGAGTCGCCAGCAGAATCTCAAAGGTTTTGTGGTGCGTTTCCAGCCTGAGCGCGGTTAAAACTATCGCCCCGATTTGAAAAGCACTGACAATCTCAGCTTACCGATAGCCATGGGCTCTGCTAAAATGCGCCGCCTTATCTGTCTGTAGGCTGCACTGTGCCATTTACCTGGGTTGATTGGGCGATCGTTGCAATCGTCGCCATCTCCGCTTTGATCAGTCTTAGCCGCGGCTTCGTCAAAGAAGCACTCTCGCTGCTGACCTGGATCATCGCAGGAGGCGTTGCCTGGATGTTTGGTGGCTCATTGTCCGAGTACCTCGGCGGATACATCGAAACGCCGTCGGCTCGCGTGATCGCGGGCTGTGCCATCATGTTTGTCGCCACTTTAATCGTAGGCGCAATGATCAATTATCTTATCGGCGAATTGGTTCGCGTTACCGGGCTATCCGGGACCGATCGATTTCTCGGCATGGCCTTCGGCGCAGCGCGTGGCGTGTTGCTGGTGGTTGTGGCGGTCGGGCTGTTGAGCCTGGGGCCGGTACAGCAGGACGGGTGGTGGAAAGAATCACAGCTCGTGCCAAAATTTCTATTGGTTGCAGACTGGTCCAAAAACCTGATCCTGGGTTGGAGTAGTCAGTGGCTTGCCAGCGGAATCAGCGTACCCGCTGATATACCGTTCAAGGAGCACCTCTTGCCGACGGCCAAAACGCCTCAGTGAGTTGTGTTCAGTTCAGATCCATTAAGTAGGGGTTGCGTCGCATGTGTGGCATCGTCGGTATCGTCGGTAAGTCGAACGTCAATCAGGCGCTGTATGACGCGCTAACCGTCCTCCAGCACCGCGGCCAGGACGCTGCCGGTATCGTGACCAGCCATGATGGCCGGTTATTCCTGCGCAAGGACAATGGGCTGGTGCGTGACGTGTTCCATCAACGTCACATGCAGCGCCTGGTCGGCCACATGGGCATTGGTCATGTGCGTTACCCGACCGCGGGCAGCTCGACTTCGGCCGAAGCCCAACCGTTTTACGTCAACTCGCCGTATGGCATCACTCTGGCGCACAACGGTAACCTGACCAACGTTGAACAGCTGGCCAAGGAGATTTACGAATCTGACCTGCGCCACGTCAACACCAACTCCGATTCGGAAGTGCTGCTCAACGTGTTCGCACACGAGCTGGCCCAGCGCGGCAAGTTGCAGCCGACCGAAGAAGACGTGTTCGCTGCCGTCACCGACGTGCACAACCGTTGCGTCGGTGGTTACGCGGTCGTGGCGATGGTGACCGGCTACGGCATCGTCGGTTTCCGCGATCCGCACGGCATCCGTCCGATCGTCTTCGGTCAGCGTCATACTGACGAAGGCGTTGAGTACATGATCGCCTCCGAAAGCGTTTCGCTGGACGTACTCGGTTTCACCCTGATTCGCGACCTGGCACCGGGCGAAGCGGTCTACATCACTGAAGACGGCAAGCTGCACACCCGTCAGTGCGCGACCAACCCGTCGCTGACTCCGTGCATTTTCGAACACGTCTACCTGGCGCGTCCGGACTCGATCATCGACGGCGTCTCGGTCTACAAGGCCCGCCTGCGCATGGGCGAGAAGCTTGCCGAGAAGATCCTGCGTGAGCGTCCGGATCACGACATCGACGTGGTCATCCCGATTCCGGACACCAGCCGCACCGCGGCCCTGGAGCTGGCGAACCACTTGGGCGTCAAGTTTCGCGAAGGCTTCGTGAAGAACCGCTACATCGGCCGGACCTTCATCATGCCGGGGCAGGCTGCACGGAAAAAATCCGTACGCCAGAAGCTCAACGCCATCGAGTTGGAATTCCGCGGCAAGAACGTGATGCTGGTAGACGACTCCATCGTTCGCGGCACCACCTGCAAGCAGATCATCCAGATGGCTCGCGAAGCCGGCGCCAAAAACGTCTACTTCTGCTCCGCGGCACCGGCCGTGCGTTACCCGAACGTCTACGGCATCGACATGCCGAGCGCTCACGAGCTGATCGCCCACAACCGTTCGACCCAGGACGTTGCCGACCTGATTGGCGCCGACTGGTTGATCTATCAGGACCTGCCTGACTTGATCGAAGCGGTCGGTGGCGGCAAGATCAAGATCGAGAAGTTCGATTGCGCGGTGTTCGACGGCCAGTACGTCACCGGCGACGTCGACGAGGCTTACCTGAACAAGATCGAGCAGGCACGCAACGATGCCTCCAAGGTCAAGACCCAGGCAGTCAGTGCGATCATTGATCTGTATAACAACTGAGTAACTACCGGCCCTGAGGGGCCGGTTTTGTATCTACTGATTAATTCTCTATATCAAGAGCAGGGCAAGGAGTGACAGCATGAGTCAGGATTGGGATGCCGGTCGGCTGGACAGCGACCTCGAAGGCGTAGCGTTCGATACCCTGGCCGTACGCGCCGGTCAGCACCGCACGCCGGAAGGCGAACACGGTGATCCGATGTTCTTCACTTCCAGCTACGTATTCCGTACCGCCGCCGACGCGGCCGCGCGCTTTGCTGGCGAAGTACCGGGCAACGTCTACTCGCGCTACACCAACCCGACAGTGCGCGCGTTCGAAGAGCGTATTGCCGCGCTGGAAAGCGCCGAGCAAGCCGTGGCTACTGCCACTGGCATGGCTGCGATCATGGCAGTGGTCATGAGCCTGTGCAGCGCCGGCGACCATGTTCTGGTCTCGCGCAGCGTGTTCGGCTCGACCATCAGTCTGTTCGAAAAGTACTTCAAGCGCTTCGGCATCGAAGTCGATTACGTGCCCCTGGCGGACTTGTCCGGCTGGGATGCGGCGATCAAGGCCAACACCAAGTTGCTGTTCGTCGAATCGCCGTCCAACCCGCTGGCTGAGCTGGTAGACATCAAGGCGCTGTCGGAAATTGCTCACGCCAAGGGCACGATGTTGGTGGTCGACAACTGCTTCTGCACGCCTGCGTTGCAGCAGCCGCTGAAGTTGGGCGCGGACATCGTTGTGCACTCGGCGACTAAGTTCATCGACGGCCAGGGCCGCTGCATGGGCGGCGTTGTGGCCGGTCGTAGCGAGCAAATGAAAGAAGTCGTCGGTTTTCTGCGTACCGCCGGGCCGACCCTGAGCCCGTTCAACGCCTGGATCTTCCTCAAGGGTCTGGAAACGCTGAGCCTGCGCATGAAGGCGCACTGCGCCAATGCCCAGCAACTGGCCGAATGGCTGGAGCAGCAGGACGGCATCGAAAAGGTCCATTACGCTGGCCTCAAGAGCCATCCGCAGCACGAACTGGCCCAGCGTCAGCAGAAGGGTTTCGGTGCGGTCGTGAGTTTCGAGGTCAAGGGCGGCAAAGAGGGCGCCTGGCGCTTTATCGATGCGACTCGCCTGATCTCCATCACTGCCAACCTGGGCGACAGCAAAACTACCATCACGCACCCGAGCACCACCTCTCACGGCCGTCTCGCGCCGCAAGAGCGTGAAGCGGCGGGGATTCGTGACAGTCTGATCCGCGTTGCGGTCGGTCTGGAAGACGTGGCAGATCTGCAGGCCGATCTGGCGCGCGGGTTGGCTGCCTTGTGATCGAGTTGTCGACGCCGACCACGGGCACCCATGGCCGCGTCGCGCTGGTCACCGGTGCTGCGCGCGGCATCGGTCTGGGGATCGCGGCCTGGCTGATCAGCGAAGGCTGGCAGGTGGTGCTGACTGATCTGGATCGTGAGCGCGGTTCGAAAGTGGCGAAGGTGCTTGGCGAAAACGCCTGGTTCATCGCCATGGATGTCGCGAATGAAGCACAGGTGGCACTGGGCGTGGCTGAGGTGCTGGGACAGTTCGGTCGTTTGGATGCGCTGGTGTGCAATGCAGCAGTGGCCGACCCGCACAACATCACCCTGGAAAGCCTCGATCTGGCCTACTGGAACCGGGTGCTGGCGGTGAACCTCAGCGGGCCGATGCTGTTGGCCAAGCACTGTGCGCCGTACTTGCGTGCTCACAGCGGCGCCATCGTCAATCTGGCCTCGACCCGTGCCGGCCAGTCAGAACCCGACACAGAGGCTTATGCGGCGAGCAAGGGCGGTCTGTTGGCCCTGACTCACGCCTTGGCTATCAGCTTAGGGCCGGAGATTCGCGTTAACGCAGTCAGTCCAGGCTGGATCGACACGCGAGACCCTGCGGTGCGGCGTGCCGAACCGCTGACCGACGCTGATCATGCGCAGCATCCGGCGGGCAGGGTAGGGACGGTCGAGGACGTGGCGGCGATGGTGGCGTGGTTGCTGTCGAAGAATGCCGGGTTCGTTACGGGCCAGGAGTTCGTGGTCGATGGTGGCATGACCAAGAAGATGATTTACAGCGAGTAAATCCAAGCGTGGCTGCGATGGATGTAGCCAGCATTGATGTGAATGTGCCGCTGTCTTCGCGAGCAAGCCCGCTCCCACACTGAATTTATGTCGATCACAAACCTGTGGTCCGCCGCAGATCCAGTGTGGGAGCGGGCTTGCTCGCGAAAGCGGTTTGACTGTTAAGACACAATTTTGTCTTTTTCAGAAAAACTTCAAGCGGGGTATTGACTTAGCTTCGGTATCTGCGTAAATTTCGCGGCCTCGGAGATGCAAACGGGTGATTAGCTCAGCTGGGAGAGCGTCTGCCTTACAAGCAGAATGTCGGCGGTTCGATCCCGTCATCACCCACCACTTCCGAGAGTCTTGCGAAAGCAAGATGGAAGCTTTTAAAAGCCTCCACCGACGCGCAGCGGTAGTTCAGTCGGTTAGAATACCGGCCTGTCACGCCGGGGGTCGCGGGTTCGAGTCCCGTCCGCTGCGCCATATTTTCCGAGTCAGGTTTACCTGCCTCGAGATTGAAAAGCCTCGAAGCTTTCCAGTCAGACGAGTTACTTGGGCGAAAGTCCAAAGCGATACGCAGCGGTAGTTCAGTCGGTTAGAATACCGGCCTGTCACGCCGGGGGTCGCGGGTTCGAGTCCCGTCCGCTGCGCCATATCTGCCTCAAGGCCCACTGAACGCCTTGGAGCTACGAAGCAAGCTGCTGGTAAAGCCAGTGTCTGTTTCGAGTCGATAGCAAAGACCCTGGTCGAAAGACCGGGGTTTTTTGTGTCTGCGATTTGGCTTTTCCTCTCTCATGTCCTTCCCGCCCAACCTTTCTGCGCCCCAATTGCATAAAGGACTTGGTTCACAGCTCTGACATTAATTAGAATCACTCTCATTTACGATAACTCCTTGGCGCAGGGCTTCTTGATATGAGTGATGTGGCGATGCCGAAGGAGCAAACCTTCCACGACTTGTACCGCGATCACCGTGGCTGGCTTGAAGGCTGGTTGAGAAGACGCATGGGCAATGGCTGTGATGCGGCGGACCTCAGTCAGGATACGTTCCTGCGTTTACTCGCCAGCTCTCAACGAATTGCTGATCTGCAAGAGCCCCGTGCCTATCTGCTGACCGTGGGCAAACGCCTGCTGAGTAATTTCTATAAACGACGAAGCCTCGAGCAGGCATATTTGACGGCGCTGGCGGCGTTGCCGGAAGACTGTGTGCCGTCGCCCGAGCAGCGCTGGTTGTTGCTCGAAACCCTGCAAGCCCTGGATGAACTGCTCGATGGATTGCCGGCGGCAGTGCGTAAGGCGTTTCTCTGGAGTCAGCTGGAAGGCTTGAACTATCAGCAAATCGCCGAGCGCCTGCGGGTATCGGAGCGCACGATCAAACGCTACATGGCGCAAGCCTATGAGCATTGTCTGTTGGTGGAGCTGTGAGCAGTTCAGCGCCCGATGCTCGTCAGGCCGTGCGAGCTGCCGCGCAGTGGCTCGCCTTGCTGGAATCTGGAAGTGCCAATGAGCAGGATCGTTCGAATCTGCAGCGTTGGCGCGACAGTTGCGTCAGTCACGAGCAGGCTTGGCAGAAGGCTCAAGCCTTGCGTCAGCGGTTTGCCGATCTGCCTTCAGCGTTGGCGCTCAAAAGTCTGGATCGCCCCGAGCCGGGTCGTCGTGTGGTGCTCAAGCGTGCATTGGGTGCGGTGGCGTTGGTGCCGGCGGCTTGGCTGATCAGCCGACAGTTGCCCCTGGATGTCTGGCGAGCCGATCTGCATACGGCCACCGGGGAGCGCAAACAGGTGCAGCTCGCTGATGGCAGTTCCTTGCAACTCAACACGGCCAGTGCCGTCGATGTGGATTTGCAGAGCCGTCGCTTGAGGCTAATTGAAGGCGAACTGTCGCTGAAGGTGCCAATCACATCACCGCTGACGATCCAAACGATGTTTGGACAAATCATCGTCAGCCAAAGCGAAGTCTGTGTTCGTCAGGAGGTGCGCGGTTGCCGCGTGTCGGTGTACAACGGTACCGTGCAATTGCAGCCCTTGCAGGGGGCGGCGTTGGCTTTGCGCAGTGGTCAACAAGTCAGTCTTCAAGCAACCGGTGTCGGGCCGATCAGCCCATTCGATGTGCTTGCGCCGGGTTGGCGAGAGGGCGTGCTGATGGCGAAAAACCAGCCGCTGGGAGATTTCCTGCGCGAACTCAGCACTTATCGACCGGGTGTGCTGCGTTGGGAGCCGGAGCTTGAAGCGTTGCGTGTCACCGGCAGTTTCCGTCTGGACGACACCGATCGCGTCCTCGCGTTGCTCGCGGCCAGCCTGCCGCTGGAGGTGCATTCACGTACCCGTTACTGGGTGACGTTGCTGCCGCGCAAAAATAGTGTGTGAAGCCTGTCCCCTTTTTTCGACTCGCTTGTCATTCAAGGCATGTGAACGAATCAAGAGAACACTATCAATGCCCGCAGTAATACCTTGCTGTCCGCGCCCGGCTTCTTCCCGCCTGCGTCCGTTGTTGCGCTTGAGCCTGATGCTGGGCCTGAGTGCCAGTCCGTTATTCATCACTGCCAGTTGGGCCGAAGACAGTGCCCGGCGCAATTATCAGGTGCCTGCCGGCAGCCTGAGCGATGCGCTGACCCGCTTCGCCGGTCTGTCTGGCGTCAATCTCTCGGTCGACCCGGCGCTGGTGGGCAGTCGCACCAGTTCTGGTCTTTCCGGCGAGTTCGCGGTCGAGGAGGGCTTTGCCCGGCTGTTGCAGGGTTCCGGTCTGCAACTGCAACCGGTGGGCGAGCAGGCCTACATCCTGACTCCGGCGCCAGAAGGCAGCAGCCTGCAACTGGCCCCCACCTCGATTCTCGGTGCCACGGGCGGGGCGGACGGCGAGGTATATGCCGGCGGCCAAGTCGCGCGCCGCGGTTCGCAAGGCTTGCTAGGCTCGAAAGACTTCATGGAAACGCCGTTCAGCATGACCACCTACACCGGCGAGGCGGTCAAAAACCTGCAGGCTCGTACCTTGGGCGACTTGATCGCCAGTGATCCCTCGGTTCGCGCCACCAATCCGGCGGGTGGGCGTTATGAGCAGTTCACCATTCGCGGGCTCAGCCTGTTCAACAGTGATGTCGCCTACAACGGTCTCTACGGCGTCCTGCCGACCTATACGATCGACATGGAGATGGCCGACCGCGTCGACATCATCAAAGGCCCGAGCCAGCTCATCAACGGCATCTCGCCGCGGGGCAGTGTGGGTGGCGGGATCAACGTGGTGCCCAAGCGCGCGACCGACAAGCCCATCACTTCGTTTACCGGTAGCTACGCTTCCGACAGTCAGGTCGGCGGTGCGGTGGATGTCGGTCGGCGCTTTGGTGAAGACAACAAGTTCGGTATTCGTTTTAACGGCGTGAAGCAGTCCGGCGACACAGAATGGGATCACCAGAGTGTCGACCGCGAGATGGCTGTGCTGGGCCTGGATTTTCGCGGTGAGCGCCTGCGACTCTCGACGGACATCGGGCGCACCGAGCGTGATACCGATGCCCCGCAGGAGCGCGTGCAGGTCGGCGCCAATGCCAAGGTGCCGAATGCGAACGATGTGCGCGACAACTATGCGCAACCCTGGAGCAAGGCGAGCACCAACGACACTTTCGGAGCGGTGAACGGCGAATTCGATGTCAGCGATTCGGTCATGCTGTACGGCGGCGTGGGCGCGCGTAAAAGCAATCATGACTTCCTCCGGCATGCCGTTGCGGTCACCAATGATGCTGGCGATTTCAGCGTTCAGCCGCGTGACTTCACCCGTGACGAAAATGTCCGGACGGCAACGGCGGGGGTGCGCAACTGGTTTCATACCGGCCCGGTAAGCCATGAGGTCAATCTGGCCGCCAGCTATTTCTACATGGACTTCGAAAATGGCGGCGCCCGTTATGCGGCGGCCCGCAGCAACCTCTACGATCCCGTGGAAACACCAACACCTGTAAGACCCACTCGACTCGATTCGAAGGTCTACACCGAGAACCGCTTCAGCGGCGTGGCGTTGTCCGATACTCTGGGCTTCTTCGATGACCGGCTGTTGCTGACCCTCGGCGCCCGCTGGCAGCGCGTGAAGGTTGACGACTGGACGGATGATGTCAAAGGCGCCACGGCCTACGATGAGGAAAAGGTTTCGCCGTCGGGCGGCATCCTGTTTAAGGCAACCGATAAGCTGTCGCTGTATGCCAACTACATGGAAGGCCTGAGCCAGGGCAAGATCGCGCCGTCGACCTCTGTGAACGAGGACGAGATATTCCCGCCATTCATCAGCCGGCAGGTCGAGGTCGGCGCCAAGTATGACGCGGGTGCGTTCGCCGTGACTGCCGCGGTGTTCCGGATCAAGCAGCCGGCCTATGAGACCAACGCCACGACGCGGGTTTTCGGCCCGAACGGCAAGCGCGAGAATACGGGCGTGGAGCTGAGTGTGTTCGGTGAACCGCTCGATGGTTTCCGCCTGCTCGGCGGTGTCATGTACATCGACAGTGAGTTGAGCAACACCACCAATGGCACCTATGACGGCAACCGGGCACCGGCCACGCCGAAATACAACGTCAACCTGGGCGCCGAGTGGGACGTGCCGACCGTACAGGGCCTGACCCTGACCAGTCGCGGCCTCTACTCCAGCTCGCAGTATTTGGACCAGTCCAACAACAAGGAAATCGACTCCTGGGAGCGTTTCGATGTGGGTGCACGCTACGCATTCAAGGTCGACGAAAAGAACATCACCCTGCGTGCCAATGTCGAGAACGTGGCGGACAAACGCTATTGGAGTTCGGCTGGGGCCTCGGATGACAGCGAGCCTGGCTTGACGTTGTCGACCCCGCGCACCTACTTGCTTTCGGCAACAGTCGACTTCTGAGTGAACCGCTTTGCGTAGGAGCCAGGCTTGCCGGCGAAGGCGCGCTTGATGACGCCTTCGCTGGCACCTTTTCACCTCTCTCGGTCAGTATCCGAACTTGTCCCGCAATCCGTAATACCAGGCGCCCAATGCAGCGAACGGTGTACGCAGCAATTGTCCGCCGGGGAACGGGTAGTGGGGCAGGTCGGCAAAGGCGTCGAAGCGCTCGGCCTGACCGCGCAATGCTTCGGCCAGTACCTTGCCCGCCAAGTGCGTATACGTTACGCCATGGCCGCTGCAACCCTGGGAATAGTAGATGTTGTCGCCCAGTCGTCCGACTTGGGGAAGGCGCGATAGCGTCAGCAGAAAATTGCCGGTCCAGGCGTAATCGATTTTCACGTCTTTGAGCTGTGGGAAGGCCTTGAGCATCTTCGGTCGAATGATCGCCTCGATGTTCGCCGGATCTCGGGCGCCATAGACCACACCGCCGCCGAAAATCAGGCGTTTGTCAGCGCTCAGGCGGTAGTAGTCGAGCAGGTAGTTACAGTCTTCGACGCAGTAGTCCTGAGGCAACAGGCGCTTGGCCAATTCATCGCCCAAGGGTTCGGTGGCGATCACTTGAGTCCCGCAGGGCATCGACTTCGCCGCCAACTCCGGCACCAGATTGCCGATGTAAGCGTTGCCGGCGACGATAATGAATTTGGCCCTGACCTTTCCCTGAGGCGTATGCACCACCGGATTGGCGCCGCGCTCGATGCGCACCGCTGGCGACTGCTCGTAAATAGTGCCGCCCAGCGACTCCACGGCGGCTGCCTCGCCCAAGACAAGGTTGAGCGGATGAATATGCCCGCCGCTCATATCGAGCATGCCGCCGACGTATTGATCGCAAGCCACCACTTCACGGATGCGTCGCTGATCCAATAGCTCAAGTTGCGTGTGACCGAAGCGTTCCCACAGGCGCTTCTGGGATTCCAGATGGCCCATCTGCTTGGCGGTAATGGCGGCGAATACACCGCCGTCCTTCAAGTCGCACTGGATGTTGTATTTGGCCACCCGCTCACGAATGATCCGTCCACCCTCAAACGCCATTTGCCCCAGCAGCTGAGCTTGCTTGGGGCCGACACTGCGCTCGATCACATCGATATCACGGCTGTAGCTGTTAACGATCTGGCCACCGTTGCGCCCCGATGCGCCAAAACCCACTTTGGCCGCTTCCAGGACCGTTACCCGAAAACCGTTCTCCAGCAGAAACAGGGCAGAGGACAGGCCGGTATAACCAGCACCGATGACACAGACATCAGTCTCTACATCATCCTGCAAGGCCGGGCGCGGCGGCGCTGTATTAGCCGATGCGGCGTAATAGGACTCTGGGTAGGGAGTGTTCGCCATCCTGCAGCCTCTGTTTAATATATTTTACGAGTGCATCGATCCTACCCGAGTTAAAAAACGACCGCCAGCCAGCGGAAAATCTTCTTTGCCGCAGCAAAATTAAATATTTTGCATATTCATAGGGTTAGGTGAAAAAAAGGTGTTGACACCCCTCCGGAATTCCGTAGAATGCCGCCTCACAGCAGGCACGTAGCTCAGTTGGTTAGAGCACCACCTTGACATGGTGGGGGTCGTTGGTTCGAGTCCAATCGCGCCTACCAAACAAAATCCGCTCTGCTGGGCGGTCTAGAAGGGCTCACCGAAAGGTGGGCCCTTTTTTGTTGTCTTGGATTTCATGCAGAACGTTCACAAAATATCGGGTTCGTTCACACTGGGCAATGTGAACGCCGCTAAAGTCCTTTTCTTGGGTGCAATTCTTCCCCTGTATCTGGGGTTAATCGGGATGGCTTCAGGTTGGTGTGGTCGGTAAGCTTCGACCACTCGTGCTGCCACAAGATTGGCGGGCACTCAATTTCAGTGATGGCGACATGGAGGGTGTGAGCATGCAAATACTGAAGGTGGATGCGGGTATACATAGTGTTAATCGTCATCCCGATGAGTGCCCTTACTGCCACCATGCGATTAGCGCAATATTTGTGGCTTCAATTTTTGTCGATAGTGGTAGGGGGATCGATGCAGCGTACAGGTGTCCCAAGCACGATTGCTCAAGGCTGTTCGTGGCTGTATTTAAAAAGTTGCAGATATCCTCGGTAAGCTTTGCCGACTATTACACCCTTCGAGTGACCTTCCCTGCTAATCCGGTAGCCCCTTCTGTCCCAGATGAGGTTGCGAAGGTATCCCCCCAATTTGTAGAAATATTCACACAGGCGAGCAAAGCTGAGGCTTTCGGTTTGGAAGAGGTCGCAGGTGTTGGGTATCGGAAGGCGCTTGAGTATCTTGTCAAAGATTATTGCGTCACTAAATTTCCAGACAAAGAAGATGATGTGAAGAAGCGGCCGCTGGGGCAGGTTGTCGACGTGTATGTCGATAACGAAAATATCAAGCAGTGTGCAAAAAGAGCTGTTTGGCTGGGGAACGATGAGACGCACTACGTCAGGACGTGGATTGAAAAGGACGTAAGAGACTTGAAGCTCCTGATCAAGCTGACTGTGGGCTGGATTGAGCAGGTCATCATCACGGAGATGCTGATAGAGGATATGCAGAAGCAATGATCGGTATGAGGGCTGGGGCAAACGCGATTGCGCTTCTGACTCTGGCAGCGACTACAAATGCATGGGCGGCGGAAGACTACCGTTGCACGATCGAAAGCACCGTCGCCGCTAAAGAAAAGCCGATAAACCGAATCTACATCGGCAAACAGTTCACCGTAGAAAGGCGGACTGGATTGATGGCGGGCGCCCTGAAAAACTCTTACGTCACCGATCCGCAAGTCATTGACTATGGATCGACTGAGAATAGCTACAAGGCCGTAGCGACCATGCGGAAGGATCAGGGGGCGGGGGTCGGTTCAAGTATTTATGCACTAACAATCAACGAGTACGACGAGAGCGACCGAAAGGCTTTCATCTTCCTGCAAAACGACGAGGCATTTCTCGGTTGGTGCGAGCATTTCTGATTTGAGGTGGATCGCGATCCGTGCCGATCCCTTCTGGCTCGCTATGGGTTACTGATGATTTTGACGGAGCTTCTCTATAGCTGTGGTTATGGCGTCTGCGTTCAAATCTAATGTTCCCAGTGCGGTGGTGATGTTGTCGTGGGTATCCACGGAGCCGCGTGCCTCGATCCACAACGCCACTTCCTCAAGTCCGGCGACGATAGCCTGTTGGTTGAACAGAAGCAGTTCCAATGCATCGGCTAGCGTTTCATTGCTGTCGTTCATCGGGCGTCATCCTTGATTGAGTTGAGTGAAGATCGTAGCTCGGTTCAAGCTTGATTTCCCAGTCCCGGCGAAAATCGCGATAGCACTTCTGGTGTGATTTCCCAAAATCCCGCCAAAAATAATGGCCCCGAGTTTGGAAGGCGCTCCCTACATTCTGAAAACGGTCGGCGTGGCCCAAGTACTTAGCATTGCACGAGTGGCTCAATCAGAAAGCTGTGCTTTTTCAAAATAAGTTGGTCGGCTCTGAAGCTCTTGCAGCCTCAGAACGAGACGTTGAAAGCCAGCATGAGACTACGTACTGCCGTTGGTGTGAACTCGCTACCCCGAGGCGAACGCAATCCTTTGGAGTTGAGGCGATCAGCAGTGGGCTGGAAATGATAATTTTCCGTGAGATTGAAAATATTGACGAAACGCTCCGGTTGCTCCTGAGCATCTTCTAGATGGCCTCTGCAAGAGGTGCTAGGGTAAGCAAAACAGGATAAGAACGCTATCTGTCAGGGCGCTTAGTCAATGAAATATCGAGAAAGTCAACTGGATAAAAGTCTGCGGCAGTGGTTTTCGAACGATAATTCGAAAGGGTTATTGCGGCATGTTCGGCTTGTCTCAGGGGGGATGCGGGGGCTAACGCCATTTAATGTTGATTTAGAATACCCTATCACTGCATTTGCGGGAGTCAATGGCTCGGGGAAGTCTACCCTTCTGGCTCTGGCATGTTGCGCTTATCACAATGATACAAAGGCTTTTAAACTTCCAAGGCGTAAGATTAGTTATTATACATTCTCTGATTTTTTCATTCAGCATACCGAAGAGATACCTCCGCAAGGTGTCGTTATTTCTTATGGGATAGCTCACGATAACTGGAGAACTC
The DNA here is from genome assembly GCF_032424305.1 of Pseudomonas sp. JV414. NCBI lineage: Bacteria > Pseudomonadati > Pseudomonadota > Gammaproteobacteria > Pseudomonadales > Pseudomonadaceae > Pseudomonas > Pseudomonas sp. JV414. The sequence goes on from NZ_VYKC01000022.1 coordinate 494,244, forward strand.
TTCCTGCGGGTGTTGGTTATCAAAATCGAATAAAAAAACATGGGGGTAAATGGAATGATTACGATGTGAGAGTTAAAAAAACAGTAGTGTTTTTAGGCATAGAAAGAATAGTTCCTCATGCAGAGCGGAGTCAGTCACGTTCATATTCTCGTTCCTTTAAAGATGTAAAAATTAAGGGGTGGGAGGATAAGGTAAGAGAGGTAGTAGGTTACATACTCGGTAAAAAATATGACGACTATCGACATTTGGAACATACGAAATATAGTTTGCCTATCGTGAGTGTTGGCGGGGTTACGTATTCTGGATTTAATATGGGTGCAGGTGAAAATGCTCTATTCGACATTTTCTCAACAATATACTCTTGTGGGCAAAATTCTTTATTGGTATTGGATGAGATAGAGTTGGGGCTCCACTCAAAGGCTCAAAGACTTTTCATTGAGAAATTGAAGGAGGTATGCATGCAGACGCATACTCAGGTCATATGCACTACGCACTCAAAGGATATATTTCAGTGTCTGCCAGATGATGCAAGATTTTTCATAGAGACAATCGGTGGAAAAACAAAGGTTACCGCAGGGATATCTTCCGAATTTGCATTTTCCAAGCTTGGTGCTCTGGATCAAAAAGAGTTGGATATTTTTGTGGAGGATCAGGTTGCGCGAACCATTATTGAAACTTCGTTAAGTGCTTCTATACGTTCAAGAGTAACGATAAGAATAATAGGCTCGGCGTCTGCAATATCAAAGCAGCTTGCCGCGTTATATGTTCGGGGTGAGGAGAAGATGACCTTGGCGGTTTTTGATGGTGATCAAAAGGCATTAAAAGCTGATAATTTGAATCTAGCGACAAGGATGTCAGAAAGGCCGGGTGAGGCTTTTAAAGAGTGGTTTAACGAGAAGGTTTTCTATCTTCCTGGAGATACATGGCCAGAAGCTTGGCTAGTACAGAAGAGTAAAGAGGCTCCTGAAGCCGTCGCTGCTGCGCTAGGGGTTGATGTTGATCAGTGCCCAGAAGTACTTGAATACGCGCTTCAAGCTGGAAAGCACAATGAGTTTTTTGAAATCGCTCAGCATGTCGGTCTTGATAAAGATAGGTGTCTAAGCTTGCTTTGCGGTGTGGTTTGCCAGAATTTTCCGCAGGAATTTAATGCCTTGCGAAGGGCAATTATATCGAAGCTTGGTTAGGGCGTATTTGGTGGGCTTGCACATGACGTTGCTTTGCGCATGCGGAGAGCTCACTCCAAAATTCACTCCCCCGACCTCTGACCTGATAACTGGGGCTTGCATGGGCAACGAGACTAGAAACATCCGTCTCCCTGCCAGTTTCCAGCTAGCTTGTAAGCCCGCTTAAAACACTGTTATTCAGTGCCTTTTCAAACTCTAAGATTAGTTCTGGCAGGCCAATTCCCAGGACTTTGCACAGATCGCGAAGCTGTACGATGTCCAAGCGGCGCGTTCCGCTTTCAACGTCACTCATGAATGACTGAGGGCGGCCTAGAGCCTGTGAGCACTGGACTTGAGTCAAGCCAGTCGTTTTTCTGTACTTCTTTAGCAGTGACAAAAGCACTGCGTGTTCGGGTCTATAGATCGTTTTTGGCATGGCTGAGTGGCTGCGTAGTTAGCCTTGCACGCTATATCTGGTTTTCAGATATCTGAATTTGGGATAATGTGTGCAGGTCAGACAGCGCAAATTACGCACCGATTGAAGATGAGTCAGGCTGGGGGGGGGCGAAGCGGCAACAAGACGCTTTATCAATCAGAGCTATTATCACTCTGACTGGTGAGAGATTTAACGCTGAGGTCTACTAGTGTTTAATAAGGAATTTATATGCGAAATTTTGGATTTTTCGTGCTTGTGTTGGGAGTGGCTTGCTTAATTTGTGCGTTGGCTATGGATGTCTCGGTATCGTCGGGAGCAGGGCGGGTCAACAATATTGGTTTGATGGCCGAACGACAGAGTTTCATTCTTATCGGCGGGTTGATGCTGCTGGTTGGTGTAATTATGGCTATTGCCGGAAAGCGCCAGAAGGAAGTCGTCGATAGCTCCAACGATGGTCGAGCCTGTCCGATTTGTGCTGAGACTATTAAATGTGCGGCTGTGAAGTGCAAACACTGCGGCTCAGAAGTGGCAAGCATCAGCAATGGAAATGGTGGTGATGTCCGTCCGATAGTAGAGCCTATGGACAGGGAGACGATTAAGTTGTGGGTAGCTCGCGGCAGTCTGCTTACAATTTTCGTGGGTATTATCCTTTTCTCGTTATTAGGTAAGTGATCAGCCTCTGATCGGCATGGGCACTGATCTCATGAAGCCGTGTGAGTGGGAATCCGGCCCGCTATTCAACCACCAGGTACTGCTACGCGTTCCTACGTGAAATGTGAGAAGCGGTGTGTGTCAATACTCAATACATTTCACGTACAGGCACTTTTCCCCTCAATTTCTAAAATCTGTATTTTCGGAATCGGGTTTTCAAGTCGAGTCAGAATGTTGACCTGACCGAATCCGGTGGTGGATGCTGGAGATTGATCGACTATGTTCAACGCCCCGGACTTCTGGAAAAAACCGGTGGTCGGCTGTAAAAATGAAATCCGTAGGGTGATGGACTGGGAGTGGTCTGAGACTGCGTGGGGGCGCGTGTGGGAAGGTTTAACCGAGTGGGAATATCATGACCTCACTCGGCTTTGTCGTTGTTCCTGTGAGCTTTGCTTATAACTCTGGATTGAGAGAAGCCTTTACCTTTTGGACTGTGGTCGTGCTGCATTCCAGTATTCCAGCAACTGTACGAATGCTCTTACCATCATTCAGCAGTGTTGTGATGCGTTTGCGAAGTTCTGTATCCACCTGACGACCTTTGTATGCACCTTCCTGCTTCGCCTTCTCGATCCCTTCAGCCTGACGCCGACGACGGTCGTCATAGTCCTTACGGGCAACCACTGCCAGCATGTCGAGCAACATCCCATTGACCGCTGAAATCATTCCCTTGGTGAATTCGTCCATACCTTTGGTTGGTTGCAACACTGCGTGACTGGTGGACAGGTCGAGGGATACCACTGTTACTTTCTTCGCTGCGATCTTGGCTTTCAGTGTTGCCCAATCATCAGGAGACAACCGGGACAGTCTGTCAACTTGTTCAATCAGCAGCACGTCGCCTTCATGACTGTCTTCCAACAGTCGGAACAACTCAGGTCGTTCCAGCTTTGTGCCGGATTCGTTCTCGATGTAGAAGGCTGCGATCTTATGACCGTTGTCAGCAGCGAATGCTACAAGGGCTTGCTTGGCGCGGCTGGCATCTTGCTCAGAGCAAGATGCCCGAAGGTATGCACGGATAAACATGTTGTAGCCTCTGTGTATCATTTAGGATGTATCATATTTTGCTGTGTCACGCAGGGTGTGTCAACAAATGTATTCACCCTCTTTTAGGGGTTGTTTTGGATACTTTATGTACAGCTATGCTGTGGTGCCTGATGTACACCCCTAATGACACAGCGGTTTGTGCGCTCCAGGTCAACCGTGTGCAATCATGGATAAGGGTTTCAACTACACGGACAAGGGAAACAGGATGAATGGTTGGCAACGGTTGTGGGTGCTGGGTAGCGGGATTCTGGCAGTCGCTGCCATCGCGTTCGGCGTGGACAGGATCAGTAGGGCAGATGATGTTCAGGACTACCATGATCAATTGATGGTGAGCTATCAGGCCAAGATCAAAGATTTACAACACCCCAACAATGATGCCGTTCCAGGAATACTTTATTCAGCACGAACAGACCACCTTCGCACGGTGGATGAGGTGAAGTCTGCCATTCGACACGCTGAGGATGACTACAAAAATGAGTTGGCGAACTTACCGTGGAAACAGGCTAAGCAGGTTGTGCTTTTATTTGCGATTTGGTCGGGCTGCTGTCTAGCGGTGTACGGAGCTGGCTTAATACTTCGCTGGGTGTATCGAGGGTTTCGCCCTAACAAGGTTTAACCCAACACCCTGTGACGACATTGGAACCCGGTGTAGTGGCATCTCGCTGGTGGATAACGGCGGTACACTGGGAATATCTATTGAATGAAGAGGGGAGAGCGATGGGTAGTCCGATTGAAATACCTTTCACCAAGGCACTTGATCTGCTGAATTACGTTTCTCCGTTGAACCCTGACTGGAGGGAGAGCGGGTACATCTTTAGAGGTCAGCCAAGTGACGAATACTCACTCACGCCCTCTGTTTGCCGACGTGGTGCAGGTTCTTTTGCTCATGACTCCCCAAGAAGAGTATTTGACGAAACAAGTTCAGGTCAGGTTTCGTTCGAGTATGAAGTTCTCAAAGAGTTCCTGCTCGGCTGTGACCGGGCCGGGTTAACATTGCCCGGCTATAGCGCACAATTTATGAGCGCGTTATCTGATTCGTTCTACTACGACAATTACTTCGAGACTGGCAAACCTTGGCCGCCTGCAATGCTTCATGAGATCATGGCTGTCGCACAGCACTATGATGTACCAACGCGCCTTCTGGACTGGACAGAGCGAAGCTTTGTGGCCTGCTATTTTGCAGCCTCCTCAGCAAACTTCAAGCTTGAGAGAGGAGATGCAAAGCTAGCGGTTTGGGCGTTAGATACGACTCATTCGGCCAAGTGGAAAACGGTCCAAGTAATTAAGACTCCGGGTGGCACCAGTAAAAACCAAGCGGCTCAGTCTGGGCTGTTCACTACACACAACATCACTACCTACGATATTCGGGATGTGTACAAAGTTGAAGCACTTGAAGAGGTGGGTGAAATATACGTCGAAAGCTCTAGGGCACTCATGAAAATGACATTGCCAGTCAGTGAAGCCCCAGAGTTGTTGGACCTTTGCTCTAAACTTGGGGTTGATGGTTCTACACTTTTTCCCGGCTATCATGGTGTGGCGAAGAAGGTGAAGGACTGGGTGAATATCGAAACTGGAGTAAGACTGTCTCAGTCAGCTCTTGATGAATATCGTGAAACTTATAGTGATCCAAACTAAAAAGTCGCTATCCGGTGGGGGCACTCTGTTGAGTCGGTGCATATGCTGGCGGGGATTGTGATGGGTCAACATCCATCGCTGGGTTCTTCCCGGTTTTCTTGCCGATTTCAATCGGATAGCGTTCGTATGTAATTGAATCAAGGAGAAAGTGGCGGTCGTGCTTAACAGAAATTAATGTGAGCCTATGTGTAATCAGGTGTCCAGACGTATTGGTGTATAAATTAAAGTTGGTTGGTGACTGTTGTAACTCCTGATTCTGGTTCTAATAACCATCCTGTTTCCCTGGTGATTGTTCAAATTTATTTCTGTGTGTTGTCACACAGGAGATTGCTGACATATCTGATTATCAATCAGAAGTCGCTTCTTGAGTTTCAACTCTCCAATACAATCAGTGTCAGCAAGTGAGCGCAAGCGAATGCTTTTCAGAAGAGAGGATGAGCGAAGCCCTCTCAGTTCTTGATCTTATTCCTGTGTGTAACACAGAAAATAAATAATTTTGAGCAGCTATTCTGTGTTGCACACAGTAAGTGTTATACTTTTTTTTTCACTTCGTTCGTCTTTCTCCTTCCTATTTCCAATACACCACTGTGGTTACAACCACAGAATATACTATTCAAAGCTTTCGCTTTAACAGTCGTTCGCTTTCGCTCTCTCTCTTTCCGTCGTTAATTAAAAAATGATCAATCGTGACTGCATTTGCGATTCTGGTCATGATTTGGGTGGATGGTTCAGAAGTTGTTTTTCTTTTTCGATGCTAATTAATGCTGCTGACGGAATGCCCTCAGTGCCTCACCATACGCTAGGTAATCACCAGCTGAGCGTAGAGCAACAATGTGCTCTGGCACATCCAGTAACTGTTTGTAAGACACGAGAGTCACATGGGAATAGGCGAGCTTGGATTCAACCTTATATGCGTCCTCATAGTACCGTAACAGTTCAGGTCGTCGCAGTAGGTAACAATGGATTCCATGGGCAGCGTGTCGCGCAGCTTTGATAACACGTTGAGCCTTTCGAAGCTGTGTACCATGAGCCACCAATGTATCCACCTTGAACTCACGCAAATACAATGCACCTACAACTTCATTCATAGCTACGTTACAGACGTTCTGAGACTGCCCAGCAGCTGTGAGGCAGCTCCCAAAGATAATATTGTCGAGCCATAGGGGGGTTGGTTCGCCCGGCTCATTTGTCAGGACTTCAATGGCAATGTGGGCTATTGGATTGGTAGTAGACACGGATTTGCGACCGGCTCCCTTCGGATTGGTCGGTGCAAAATCGTTAGTGGTGGGAATCAAATTTAAAGCGCAGTTGTACGACATGGATTGTTCTCCTTTTTTCAAGTTCAAGTCATAGGCAATTCCTCTCGGTAGCTGCCGGATGTTGTGGTAAATCACAGACATAAAAACTCCGCATGATGCACTGAGTCGGGATCGACCAATGATCGCATCGAGGTTTTGAAGGTGTCTGATTGAGCGGAGACTTGTACAGGAATACACGCCGCTCGTCAAGAAAAGCTTGACAATCTGACTTCTCTAAAGAATTTACCTTCGGTGCGTCATGGATGAGCGGAAAATGGACTTACGGTGGAGCCGTAGTGGTAAATCTCAACAAACAAAAGCCCCGCACAGACTTGCTAAGCTGTCGGGGCTATGGATGGGTAGGGTTGCATTGGGAAACCACCTGTATCGCGTTATACGAGGTTCTGTCTGGTGTCGCTATGTTAGTCAGGCACTACGAGTTGCTCACCGAAAACATCACTGACTTCCCGTTCCACTTCAGCCAGCAGTTTTGCTCGTTTGTCTGAAATCTTCTTCTGCTCTGCCAGTTCTGCTTTCTCCAACAATTGTTGGGTAAGGAGTTTACGGTATTCTGTAAGCTCTGTTTCCAGCTCAATAATGTAGTCTTGCTTTACTTTCTCATCAATGATCGCCAAGTCGGCAGTTTGCAAGTGCTGTGGTTTGGTCATGTGACAGTGATAGTTCATGTTACCCATAGTCATAGGATACCGATCGGTCAAGATATAGCCCTCACCAACCTTCTCAATCACCTTGGTAAGAAAGAGATATGGAAGCTCTTCCCGTACCATCTCACAATTTTGGTCAGTTGACCGATACATAGAGTGAAAACCCTGCTGGCGTTGCAGCAGTTCGTTGGCGTCATACTTCCTAGGCACACCCTTGATGCTGATTTTCGGATTGCTCATTTTGATTCCTCTTGGAGTTGTGCAAGACGACTACGCATCTTGGTTAGTAAGGTTGTTTGGTATAGTTCGTTAGTAAGCTTTACAGGTTGATTGGTAATGGTAGTAGTTATTGTATTTGCAATGCTAGGGGCAACCTCCTGTGCATGTACTATATTTTTCTTTGCCTGTTGCTCTTTGGCTTTTCGTGCGAATGCTCGTTCTAGCCCACGACTAAAGTGATCCAAGCCGGTACTCATTTGTATCGCTCCTGAGCTTCATGAAGTGCTGACATTCCATGCTCTGTGGTAAGACGATCAATAATGTCAGTAGCTCTTCGAGCTTCAACCTTGTCACCTGTCTCAAGTGCGCATTGTTTCAAATGCAGAAAGTGAACGATCTGCTTGGTTGCAAGGTGCCGGTCCATATCAATGCTATTCTCTATATTCATGCGTTGTTTATCCTTTGTTTATTTTTATAGAAATACACCTGGCATATGGTTAAAAACGCTATTTCAACCTATATAAGCCATGGTGTGTAGACGTGCGAAAGTGGCAACCTAGGGCATAGCCCAGGATGGCGTTTATTTGATACTGTGACGCACTATAGAAGGTGTTGCCGATACTTGTTTAGGTACGCTTTAGCAACGACTGTGCCAGTGAGAAACTGGTCAGATAGATCATGTACACCAGCGTTTGGATTGCTGGTAATCCAATCGCGAATGGTTGCTTCCCGATCAACTGGTGTAGCTGTTAACTCTTTACGAGTTCGAGTAGTGACTAGCTGGATTTTATTCTGTTTGTTGCCACTGATTTGTTCCCTGAAACTTGTACAACTACCCATAAGCTCACCAACACTAACCTGTACTCCTTTGAGTAGTGCCTTCTTGTGAAGCTTGTAGAAGTGGTTTAGTATAATGATAGAGGCTTCATGAAAGCTATGGTCAGTGTCTAGTGCTGGTGGTGTTGGACTGGTTATCACCTTCTGAATGAGTTGTGAAGGTTTGTGTACGACTATGAAATTACTCATTGGTTTTTCCTTTTATGCGATACGTTCTATCCTCTACTGGGCAGGTTGAAAGTATTTTGGATTGATGGGGGTTTAGATGTTTGTTGCTTTTTTCTTCGCGTCAGTACGCCGGATGTTGTTGCTGGTCGTGGTAATTAAAACCTGCAAGCAATGTTGGTAACTTTTATGGCCAGCACGACGCATGAGTTCTTCAAGTTGGAACACAGCTCGTTCGTTCAATTGCACTCGCATCTCATGCATGCTCCATACTATGGACTACACGATCATGGACAAACTGATTGATCGACACACCATGAAATTCAGCAGCATTCCCGATTGCAGCGAAGTGAGTGGCACTGAAAATTAGCTTCACAGGCACCGTTGGTGTTTTGTTTGCCCTCCAGCGAATTCCGCGACAGGTAGATGAGCAAGTGACCGCGTGGCTACGAAAGCCAATCATTGGTTTGTTGCAAGCTAGACAGAGTTTTACGACAGGCATGGTGATACCTCCATTTGAGAGTTGGTTATAAAGAGTTGAATATGTTGTGGTGCGGGCAATAAAAAACCACAATCTGTGATGATTGTGGTTCTAGAATTTAGAGGAGAGAGCTATCAACATAGCCGTCGAGAATCGGCTAAGAACCTAACAGGCGTACCATGAAGAGTGGTGATGAGGTGTTGGTTATCTCCCTCCTAATATGAACAATAATACGCGAATGATTATCATTTGTCAATAGGTTGAGCTTATTTGTCAACCGTTTTCTTCAACTTTCTTTCAAAGTCAAAGTTGAGGTGATGTTGCTTAGCAACGAAAGATGTCCCAGTGCTTGGACCTTCGCTTTGATAGGAATACGACTGCCGTATACACCGAAGGTTACGGCAGAGTCTTCATGCCCAGCGATACGCTTGATCAGGGAGTCTTGCATCCCGGCGTCTCTAAGGTCATCGATCATTGTGTGCCGGAAGCTTTGAAAAGTTTTCTTGGGATCGGTAATACCCATTTCGTCTTGTACATGCCAATCCATTTGGATGAGGCAAGGCAGCCAACTCCTAATTCATCATGGCTGCCCGTCCGGTCTAATCAATCGATTAAGTGCAACACGTCTCTGACGTTCAGGTGAGAGTAGCGCGCTACGGATCGTGTATCTCTATGTCCTGAGACAATCATTATTTGGGCGTTGTTGAAACCCTTCTTTGCGACATTGGTAATTCTGGTGTGTCTGAGCTGATGCAATCGGACGCTACTGTCTAAGCCTGCCTTGACTCGTGCCAATCGGACTGCCTGAGAAACGGCATGTGGAGTGACCGGGAAGATCAGGTTGTTCGGGTGACGCTCTACAGTGGCGTACAGTTGCGCGAGTGCAAGAATTTCCACTGCACGGTGGGTGAGGGGAACTGACCGTGTGCCGTTCTTCCCATCGATCACATCGGCAATGCGTTCTTTGAGGTGCAGACAGTCTTTGGTCAGCTTCAGAATTTCGGATCGCCGCATGGCAGTCTCATATGCCAGTTCGACAATGGGTTTCATGATGGGTGACAGCTTCGCCAGTAACCGCTCAAGCTCGCTTGCACTAATCACTTTGTCGGAAGACCGATCAGGCTTTGGAAGCGCGATATCACTGACAGGGTTGTGAATGTCAATCAGTAGGCCGCGTTTAGCGAACCTGTAGAAGCGGGACATGAATGCGAGTTGCGTCCTGCACGTGGACGGTTTCACCTTCTTCAATCGCATAATCTTGAAGTCATTGATCATCTGCGGCGTGATTTCGTGAATGGGCTGCGTGAAATGCCTGCCCAGATGCTCCACGATTTTAAGTGCGTGGTCGTAGCTGCCTTTCCCTTTGAGCATGGTTTCGCAGTAGGTCATACCCAGCGTATATATAGTGTGATGCTTGCGTTCCACCGTCACGGCTTCGAGATGGTTCGCCCATGACTCAGCTTCTGCCTTGGTGCTGAAGGTTTTCGACTGGGGAGATTTGCCTTGAATCCGTACCTGAGCATTCCAGTTGCCGGACGGAAGTAAGCGGAAAGTGGCCATTTTTGACGCCTCATGATGTGAATGGGCGTTCTGTGAAATCCAAGAGCAGCAAGGCTTGCAGCTTGCGCAAGCAGACATTGACATGGTGGGGGTCGTTGGTTCGAGTCCAATCGCGCCTACCAAACAAAATCCGCTCTGCTGGGCGGTCTAGAAGGGCTCACCGAAAGGTGGGCCCTTTTTTGTTGTCTGCGATTTGCAAAACTCTGCAAGGATAGTTTCTGAACTAACACACCCATAACCGTCTACATTGCAGGGGGCATCCCCTTTCTGAGAGAACGGATATGTTTAGATCTCGCTCGTTGATTGCCGCTATGACGTGTCTTGCCTTGGCGTCCGCTTCAATGACTGCATTGGCCGACCCGGGAAACGGGAAGGGCCAGGGAAGCGGCAAGGGAAATCCACAAAACACTCAGGGCCATGGCAACCCCAGCCAAGGAAACAAAGGCAAAGGTTCAGGGGGTGACGATTGGAGTCACGGCCCGAGCATCAATCACGGAAGTGTTATTGGAATCGTGGGTGGTTATCGCGACTACTGGAGCCCCGGGCCCGCCTTGCCACCCGGTATTCAAAAAAATCTCGCACGCGGAAAACCGCTACCGCCGGGGATCGCCAAGAAACTTGATGGCCGATTGCTCGGCAGGCTTCCACACTACGATGGCTACGAGTGGCGGCAGGCGGGAACTGACTTGATATTGGTGGCCATTGCTACCGGGATCATCTACGAGGTTCTCAATGGCGCATTCGATTGAAGTGAAAATGACAAAGTCCAATCGCGCCCTCGCTGCATAACGACCAGTAAAACTATGGGAAGCAATGTGCATTGTTCGATAACTGCACATTGCCTGCCCGTTGGTCGTTGACCTTTGAACTGTGTGGGGCCGAAAGGGTCAATTACTCCGTGCAATATCAACCTCACGGAACCCACCCATGTTATTAAAAAACAAGAGTTTTGCCGCTGTCATGTCATGCGTGATGATGCTTGCAGCCGCCCCATTATTGCCCGCTGACCTGTCCATCATGAGTTCCGCCTACGCGAAAGGTGGTGGTGGTGGTGGTGGTGGTGGTGGTGGTGGTGGTGGTAACGGCGGCGGAAATGGTGGTGGTAACGGTGGTGGCAATGGCGGTGGTAACGGCGGTGGCCACGGTGGTTCCGGGCATTCCGGCGGCGTCAGCAATGGCCACGGCAATGGCTTGAGCAGTGATCACGCAGGTAAAGCTGTCCGCGACCGTGGTATCAGTGGCAATCACTACGGTAGCGATCGTAATGGCGATAGCGGCCATGGTTCCGTGACTTCGGGCATTGCGAATTCCCGGGATACGCGAGGAGTGACGAAAGCCTCTGCCATTTCGGCCTCTACGCCTGGTGATCACAACACGAAGGGGTTGAGTAAGGCTCGCACTTCGACTTCAAAAAGAACGGATTAAGTCCAACGTTCTCAAAAGCCGGGTATCCCATCAGGAGCCCGGCTTTTTTGCGCCCGCTATTTGCCAATAGAGTCTGACGTTAAAACAACCGGCGATGGGTCGCCCTGATGTGCGGGTAATCAGCAGAGCCAGGTGCGTGGGCAAATCATCATCCGATGAACTACTACTGTAGGGCTGTTTCAACTTCGTCTATAAGGAGTATGTCGATGCTGGCTCACTGGTTTCTGGCGGCGATTCATCTCTTGGCCTTTGCGCTGGGCTTCTGGGCGGTACTGACTCGTGGTACGGCTTTACGTCGTCTGACTGCCGGGGTGGGGGAGGCGCGCAGCGTTTTGGTTGCGGATAATCTGTGGGGGATCTCTGCAGTCATTCTTTTGGTCACGGGTGGAATACGAGCCTTTGGCGGGTACGAAAAAGGTACTGATTACTATCTCCACCAACCGCTGTTTCATCTCAAGATGACGCTCTTCGTCCTTATCCTGTTGCTTGAAATTGCGCCGATGGTGACGCTGATCAAATGGCGGATTGCGCTGGGGCGTGGGGCGGCTATCGATACTGGGCGCGCAACGCTGTTTGCCCGTATCAGTCATATCGAAGCGCTACTGCTGGTGCTGATGGTCGTGGCTGCCGCGGGCATGGCGCGTGGGGTAACGTTTGGTTAGCCGGGAAGGAAGACGACCTTTCTCGCAGCAAATCCGAAACGTCTGACAGTCAGGTATGGGGCGAGGGCGGTAGTATCGGCTCCACATTGTGAAGGCATAGCAAAGAGAGGCTGGGCGGAGAGCGATGCGGTGCTTGAATCTTTAGCCAGCCGTTATTCGAGGCTGAATGGGCTGGCTACTGACCACAGCAGGATTCAGGGTGTTTGCGGCTTGTCTGGGGCGGTCAGGCCAGCCTGAATACGTTGATAAATTTCTTCGCGATGCACCGCAACGTCTTTCGGGGCGTTGATGCCAATCCTGACTTGCTGGCCGCTAACGCCCAGAATGGTGATCGTTATGTTGTCACCGATGTTTATGCTTTCACCGACTTTGCGGGTGAGTATCAGCATGGTTTTCTCCTTGATTGCTTGTAGGGCACCTGATTCGGACAGTGCAGAGGTCGGTATAGGTATAGATTAGTGCGAAGTCTCGCAGTTTGGGTGCCTCTTTCTGACGCGCAGATGCTGCATTAATTCCCAAGGCGTAACTATACAGAGGCCGCAACCATCATTCTCGTTGTTTTGCGCCCATTTTGCGGCGCTCGAACAGGATCCATGAGTGTTAAAATCGCCGCTTTCAGCATTCAGAGGGAAGCGTTGTGCGCAAAATGGCCTTGGTAATCGCAGTATTGACGTTGGTCGGGTGCGATGAGGGTAAGGGGGTTAGCGCGCAAAAGCCGCAACCGACAGTCGCTTCCGCACCCGCGGCGACAACCGGTCCGCAATGGGACGTCGAGGTACGCGGCGAAACCCCCCAGGCGGTCAGCGACCTGAGCGGCTGGTTGATTGAGCATAGCTTCGTTTCCAGCGTCATCAGGGAGAACGGAAAGGTTCGTATCCTGATAGGACCGTTTAATTCGAAAACCGAGGCAGAAGCCAAACAAGCCGAAGTGACGGCAGCGCTCACTCGGGCGAAAAAAAGGAACATCGAGTCGCTGGTCGTTGAGCACCCGACGGCTCAGTAACCAAAAGCGGCGGTTAGAAACGAAAAAAGCCTGGGGTGTAATGCCCCAGGCCTTTGTGTCTTCAGCGGCCGGTCAGCCGCAGGTTTTCATGTCTACCGGGCCGACAAACTCGTTGCCCCGCCCCATCACGCACGCCACGCTCTGGTTGCGCTGACGTTCCCATGCCTGTACCGGATAGGTCTTGTTCCAGGCTTCATACAATTGCCGATCCTGTTTTGACAGGCGCAAGCCGTACTGCTTGCTCATGTAGAAGTAAGTCCGGGCGATCATGCCGCGAATGGAAGGGCGGGGCATGACCTTCTTCGCCTTGAAGTCGACCTGTGTCAGGCACGAACCGTATTGACCGGTTTGCACCGGCAACCAACCGAAGCTGAAGTTGCTGCGATCGCCATTCACCTCGCCGATGCTCGGCACCAGATTGTGCAGATCGGCCTCGGCTTTCTGATAGGTCGGGTCATACCGCGTGCAGTTCTTGCGACCACCTTGTTGCCAGCATTCGCGCTGATGGCCGATCTGCCAGGCCGGGACAATGTGCTCCCACTCGATGCGCGAGGCGCGTTTGGCATTTTTACGCGGCACATAACCGCAGGCAGCGAGGTCGATACGGTTGCCAGTGTATTTGCAGCCGCAATAAAACTCGGTGGATTGCGGTGCATATAACTTCCACGCGACTTTCTTGGCTTCGTTGAAGGTGCGTGGGGCGCCAGCCTGGGCGCCGAGGGCGATGAACAGAAGCAGTAAAGCAAACCATCGGACACTCATTGACTCAATCTTCCTTCGGTACAACCCAGAAAATCTGCACACCGCCATCGTCGCGATGGGCGAGGGTGACGTTGTCGTTCTCGTCGATTTCTTCGAGCAAGCGTTCCCACTCATCCACGGGTTCATCCGGAAGACGAAAGATCAGTGCTGCTTTGGCTTTCTGGGCGGTGGGGGAATTGATGATTTTCTGAACGCGCATACCCAGGCGTTCATAGGTGTCAGGAGAGACAGAGGTAGTGGCCACGGAATTATCCTTATTAAGCTGTACGTGCATACAGTATTTAACTGTAAGCATTTTCGCAACTGCTTAAAATTCAAGAAAATCCTCTGACAGTAGTTTTTTCCGTTTGGTGTAGGACGGTGGGATTTTTTTTATCGGAAAAGTCGTGAACCACTCACCAAGGTTGGCGAGTGGTGACAACGGTGCCCGACCCGGAACAGGTCGGGCGAGGGCGAATCAGTATTCCCAGAACATCCGTTGCAGCTCTTTGCTGTCGTTGGTCTTGGTCAGCGCGACCATGGCCAGGATGCGGGCTTTTTGCGGGTTCAGGTCGTGCGCCACAACCCAGTCGTACTTGTCGTCAGGCTGTTCGGCGTTACGCAGTACGAAACCACCGGCATTGACGTGGGAAGAACGAATGATGTGTACGCCGTCCTTGCGCAGGGCTTGCAGGGAGGGAACCACTCGAGACGAGACCGAGCCATTGCCGGTGCCGGCATGGATGATAGCTTTGGCGCCCGATTGAGCCAGGGCTTTGTAGGCGGTGTCGCTGACGTTGCCGTAGGAGTAGGCAATTTCGACGTCAGGCAGGCTCTTGATGGTTTTGATGTCGAATTCCGAATCCATGGTGTGGCGCTTGGCTGGCAAGCGGAACCAGTAGGATTTGCCTTCGACCACCATGCCCAGTGGGCCCCAGGCACTTTTGAACGCCTCGGTCTTGATGTTGATCATTTTGCTGACGTCGCGACCCGACTGGATTTCATCGTTCATGGTCACCAGTACGCCTTTGCCGCGCGCGTCTTTGCTGCTGGCCACGGCGACGGCGTTGTACAGGTTCAGCATGCCGTCGGCCGACATGGCGGTACCAGGGCGCATGGAGCCGACGACGATGATCGGCTTGTCGGTTTTTTCCACCAGGTTGAGGAAGTAAGCGGTTTCTTCCAGGGTGTCGGTGCCGTGGGTGATGACAATGCCATCGACGTCATTGCTGTCGGCCAGTTCGGCCACCCGACGGCCCAGTTGCAGCAGGTTGTCGTTGGTGATGCTTTCGGAGGCGATCTGCATGACCTGTTCGCCGCGAACGTTGGCCAATTGGCTCAGTTCCGGAACCCCTGCGATCAACTGTTCGATACCGACTTTCGCCGCTTGATAGGTGGCGCTATTTGCAGCGCTGGCTCCCGCGCCAGCAATGGTGCCGCCGGTGGCCAGGATCACCACGTTCGCCAGTTTCTGTTGGGTTTCGACTTCTTTTGCCTGAAGGGCGGAGGGCAGAAGCAATAGCAGGGCCAAAGCGCCCGGAATCAAAGTGTTGAAGGCAGATTTCATTATTGTTTTCTCTCGTAGTGAAACGGTGCGGATGCAGGTTCATCTAGACACGGCCCCAAGCAGATCTGAACGCCAGGGGTGTAGGAGAAGAGCAGGATCTGTACCAGTCCAACATTGGAGGTGAAGATCTTTTAACCTTCTAATTTTTATAGGAATTATTGAAAAGCACGGAATGATCTTCGCGCTTTCTCGTCCGGGTTTCCGAACATGTGTGATTTTTTTGTTCGGCTCTCCGACCTCCATTGAGAAAATCGCCTTGCCAAATCGGAAATCAGTGCTAAAGAAACTCCCGCGCAGGTCGATGCTCCTTTAAAGGAATCTTTCTCCAGGAGTTCACATGTCGTTTACTGTCGGTTTTCCAAATACAGGCGCCATCACTATCGCGGGCAAGTCCCCGGCGACCATCAATGCCTTGAGTGAAGCGACGTCCGACGCCTCGGCCCAAGCGCTGGGTGAAGAGGCGGGTAGTGACAACCAGGTCAGAACCGGTGGCGGCGCGCAGACTCAGGGCGAAAGCAAATCCGAAAAAAGCAGCAATCAAAGTATTGCGGTGCAGGTACTGCTCAAACGCATGCAGGAACTTCAGCAGCAACTGCGCGAACAGCAGCAGCAACTGGCGGCCGCTCAGGCAGCGAATTATCCGACCCCGGAAGCCAAAGCCATCGCTGTCATGTCGATTCAGGGGCAAATCGCCGATACCAGTGGTGCGCTCGCTCAAGTGACGGGCAATCTGGTGAAAGAGCTGGCCAAGGGTTCCAGCAGTGGCAATCTGGTAAGCACCACGGCGTGAGAAAAAAGGTTGGCTTTTGCCAATCGAGACACAAAACGGGTCGTTGACAAATCTCCATAGGGTTCGCATAGTTCGGTCTACGCAAACGTTTGCGCGGTCGCCTTTGATGGCTTGATCCCGTAAGGGCAGGTCCAGCGCAAGCGTTGCTCAGAATAATCATAAGATCGGAGTGAACCCATGAAGCTGCCATTCGCTGGACGTCTTCTCGCTGTCGCAATGCTGGCTGCCGCATCCGCCGCATTGCCCGTCTCTTCGGCTTTCGCCGAAACCCCTGAAAAACCTAAAGTCGCACTGGTCATGAAATCCCTGGCCAACGAATTCTTCCTGACCATGGAAGACGGCGCCAAGGCCTACCAGAAAGACCACTCCGGCGACTTCGAGCTGATCTCCAACGGCATCAAGGACGAAACGGACACGGCCGGCCAAACGCGCATCGTCGAGCAAATGATTTTGTCCAAGGTCAACGCATTGGTCATCGCACCGGCAGATTCCAAGGCCATGGTTCCGGTCATCAAGAAAGCAGTCGATGCCGGCATCACCGTGATCAACATCGATAACCAGCTGGACCCGACCGTGGTCAAAAGCAAAAACATCACCGTTCCGTTCGTAGGCCCGGACAACCGCAAAGGCGCGCGTCTGGTGGGTGAGTACCTGGCCAAGCAACTGAAGGCCGGTGACGAAGTCGGCATCATCGAAGGCGTTTCCACCACCACCAATGCCCAGCAGCGCACGGCGGGCTTCAAGGATGCGATGGAGGCGGCGCAGATCAAAGTCGTGTCCCTGCAGTCCGGCGATTGGGAAATCGACAAGGGCGGCAAGGTTGCCTCGTCGATGCTCAGCGAATACCCGAACATCAAGGCCCTGTTGGCCGGCAACGACAGCATGGCCGTCGGCGCAGTATCTGCCGTGCGCGCGGCGGGCAAGGCCGGCAAGGTGCAAGTGGTCGGTTACGACAACATCAACGCCATCAAGCCAATGCTCAAGGATGGCCGCGTCCTGGCCACCGCCGACCAGTTTGCTGCCCGGCAAGCGGTGTTCGGCATCGAGACTGCGCTGAAAATCATCAAGGGCGAGACAGTCGATAGCGGCGTCAATGGCGTCATCGAAACTCCGGTAGTGCTGGTTACCAAGTAGTCCTTCTGGCGACACAACGGTGCTCGCCTCTTGGGGCGAGCACATGGAGAGTTTTTATGTCCTTTTGCGCCCCGAACGCTGTCCTCTCGGTCAGCGGTATCGGTAAAACCTATGCCCAACCCGTCCTCACCGGTATCGACCTGACGCTGATGCGCGGTGAAGTGCTGGCGCTGACCGGCGAGAATGGTGCCGGCAAAAGCACGCTGTCGAAAATCATTGGCGGACTGGTCACGCCGACCACCGGCCAGATGCAGTTCCAGGGGCAGGACTACCGTCCCGGCAGCCGGAGCCAGGCCGAAGAGCTGGGCATCCGCATGGTCATGCAAGAACTCAATCTGTTGCCGACGTTGTCGGTGGCGGAAAACCTGTTTCTCGACAACCTGCCTAGCCACGGCGGCTGGATCAGCCGCAAGCAGCTGCGCAAGGCGGCGATCGAGGCCATGGCCCAGGTCGGCTTGGACGCCATCGATCCAGATACGTTGGTTGGCGAACTGGGAATCGGCCATCAGCAAATGGTCGAGATCGCCCGCAACCTGATCGGCGATTGCCACGTGCTGATCCTCGACGAGCCGACAGCAATGCTCACGGCCCGTGAAGTCGAAATGCTGTTCGAGCAGATCACTCGTCTGCAGGCTCGCGGCGTGTCGATCATCTACATTTCCCACCGCCTCGAAGAACTGGCAAGGGTGGCCCAGCGCATTGCGGTATTGCGCGACGGCAACCTGGTCTGTGTCGAGCCGATGGCCAATTACAACAGCGAGCAACTGGTCACCCTGATGGTCGGCCGTGAATTGGGCGAGCACATCGACATGGGGCCGCGCAAGATTGGCGCGCCGGCCTTGACGGTCAAAGGGCTGACCCGTTCCGATAAGGTTCGCGACGTGTCCTTCCAGGTGCGCGCCGGTGAAATTTACGGGATTTCCGGTTTGATCGGGGCAGGGCGCACCGAGTTGCTGCGCCTGATCTTCGGTGCCGATACAGCCGACAGCGGCACCGTCGCGCTGGGGGCGTCGGCTCAGGTGGTGAGTATTCGTTCGCCGGCGGATGCGGTCGGTCACGGCATCGCCCTGATCACCGAAGATCGCAAGGGCGAAGGCCTGCTGCTGACGCAATCGATCAGCGCCAACATTGCCTTGGGCAATATGCCGGTGATTTCCAGCGGTGGCTTCGTCAATAACGGTGACGAGATGTCTCTGGCCCAGCGTCAGATCAACGCCATGCGCATTCGCAGTTCCAGCCCGACGCAATTGGTCTCGGAATTGTCGGGCGGCAATCAGCAGAAAGTCGTGATCGGCCGCTGGCTCGAGCGCGACTGCACGGTGATGCTGTTCGACGAGCCGACCCGTGGCATCGACGTCGGCGCCAAGTTCGATATTTACGCATTACTCGGTGAGTTGACCCGTCAGGGCAAAGCGCTGGTAGTGGTGTCCAGCGACCTGCGCGAACTGATGCTGATCTGCGATCGCATCGGTGTGTTGTCGGCAGGGCGTCTGATCGACACTTTTGAGCGTGACAGCTGGACCCAGGATGATTTGCTTGCCGCGGCTTTCGCCGGCTACCAAAAACGTGATGCGTTGCTCAACGAAGCAGCGCCTAGGGATCTTCCATGAATACTGCATCTTTGGCCGGCAAACGTAGTGGCAACTTTTACGGCCTCGGCACTTATCTGGGCCTGGCCGGTGCCTTGCTGGCAATGGTCGCGCTGTTCTCGGTCCTGAGCAGCCACTTCCTGTCTTACGACACCTTCAGCACCCTGGCCAACCAGATTCCCGATTTGATGGTGCTGGCGGTCGGCATGACCTTCGTATTGATCATCGGCGGTATCGACTTGTCGGTGGGGTCGGTGCTGGCGCTTGCGGCCTCGGCAGTCAGCGTGGCGATTCTCGGTTGGGGCTGGAGCGTCTTGCCTGCGGCCTTGCTCGGCATGGCGGTAGCGGCATTGGCCGGGACTATCACCGGCTCGATCACCGTGGCATGGCGGATTCCGTCGTTCATCGTGTCCCTCGGCGTGCTGGAGATGGCGCGGGGTCTGGCGTATCAGATGACCGGTTCGCGCACTGCCTACATCGGTGATGCCTTCGCTTGGCTGTCCAACCCGATCGCATTCGGCATCTCGCCGTCATTCATCATTGCCTTGCTGATTATCTTCATCGCCCAGGCCGTGCTGACGCGTACCGTGTTCGGTCGTTACCTGATCGGCATCGGCACCAACGAAGAGGCGGTGCGTCTGGCGGGGATCAATCCGAAGCCCTACAAAATCCTGGTGTTCAGCCTGATGGGGCTGCTGGCCGGTATCGCTGCGTTGTTTCAGATTTCGCGCCTGGAAGCGGCGGACCCGAATGCTGGCTCCGGTCTGGAGCTGCAGGTGATCGCCGCGGTCGTGATCGGCGGCACCAGCCTGATGGGCGGGCGCGGCTCGGTCATCAGCACATTCTTCGGCGTCCTGATCATCTCCGTACTGGCGGCCGGTCTGGCGCAGATCGGCGCGACCGAACCGACCAAACGCATCATCACCGGTGCGGTGATCGTGGTGGCGGTGGTGCTTGATACTTATCGCAGTCAGCGCGCAAGCCGGCGGACCTGAGTCATGGCAACAATCAAGGATGTAGCGGCACTCGCGGGTATTTCCTACACCACGGTTTCCCACGTGGTGAACAAGACGCGGCCGGTCAGTGAGGAAGTACGGATCAAGGTCGAGGCGGCGATCAAAAGCCTCGACTACGTGCCCAGCGCCGTGGCTCGGTCATTGAAAGCGAAAACCACCGCGACCATCGGCCTGCTGGTGCCCAACAGCCTCAACCCGTATTTCGCCGAGTTGGCCCGTGGCATCGAGGATTACTGCGAGCGCAACGGTTATTGCGTCATCCTCTGCAACTCCGACGACAACCCGGACAAGCAACGCAGCTACCTTCGCGTGTTGCTGGAAAAACGCATTGACGGCTTGATCGTTGCCTCTGCCGGTGGTGACAGCGGCCTGGCCGAAGGTCTGGCGGGTGTGCGTACGCCAATGGTGATCGTCGACCGTGGGCTCGAAGATCTCGATGCCGATCTGGTGCGCATCGATCACGAATATGGCGCTTATCTGGCGACCCGGCATTTGTTGGATCTGGGGCATCGGGACATCGCCACGATTGGTGGGCCGGCGAGTACCAGCGTAGCGCAGATGCGTCTGGCCGGTTATTGCCGCGCCTTGAAAGAGGCGGGTGTCGAAGTGCCGCGCGAGCGCATGCTGGAAAGCGACTTCACCAGTACCGGCGGTTACAACGCCGCCGCGATCCTGCTGGAAAAGAACCCGCCCAGCGCAATCTTCGCTGGCAACGACATGATTGGCATCGGTGTGTTGCGCGCCGCCGCCGAGCGTAATATTCGTGTGCCCACCGAGTTGTCGGTGATCGGCTTCGACGATATCCAGATGAGCCGTTACGTCTATCCGGCGCTGACTACCGTGGGCCAGTCGATCCTGCAGCTTGGCGAGATGGCGGCCGAAGTGCTGTTGCGCAGGATTGCCACGCCGGGTCTGGTGACCGATCAGCGCATCGTGACGCCCAGCATTGTCCTGCGAGAATCGACTGCGCCGCTGGCCGGTGTGTTCGCCCACTTCCGTTGAAAACAGAAAGTCGCTGAAACCAAAAGCACCGCAGAAACAGAATTGACGAGTGATGTATGCCAGCAAAAGTAGTGGTAATAGGCAGCCTGAACATGGACCTGGTAACCCGGGCGCCACGGCTGCCCCGTGGTGGTGAAACGCTGATTGGCCAATCGTTTGCCACGGTTTCCGGCGGCAAGGGCGCGAACCAGGCCGTGGCCGCGGCGCGGTTGGGGGCGCAGGTGTCGATGGTCGGTTGTGTCGGCAGCGACGCCTATGGCGAAGCGCTGCGCGGGGCATTGTTGGCCGAGCAGATCGATTGCCAGGCGGTCAGTACGGTCGAAGACTCCAGTGGCGTGGCGTTGATCGTGGTCGATGACAATAGCCAGAATGC
Organism: Pseudomonas sp. JV414; assembly: GCF_032424305.1. Taxonomy (NCBI): domain Bacteria; kingdom Pseudomonadati; phylum Pseudomonadota; class Gammaproteobacteria; order Pseudomonadales; family Pseudomonadaceae; genus Pseudomonas; species Pseudomonas sp. JV414. The sequence continues at coordinate 515,757 of NZ_VYKC01000022.1, forward strand.
GATCGTGATTGTTGCCGGTGCCAACGGCGCGCTCACGCCCGAAGTGATCGACCGTTTCGACGCGGTGTTACAAGCGGCGGATGTCATTATCTGTCAGCTGGAAGTGCCGGATGCCACGGTCGGCCATGCTCTGAAGCGCGGTCGAGAGCTGGGTAAAACCGTGATTCTCAATCCGGCGCCGGCCAGTCGCCCGCTGCCCGCGGATTGGTATGCGGCCATCGATTACCTGATACCCAACGAAAGCGAAGCCTCGGCCTTGAGCGGTTTGCCGGTGGATACCCTGAGCACCGCCGAAACCGCCGCGGCCCGCTTGATCGCCATGGGCGCCGGCAAAGTGATCATCACCCTGGGTTCTCAAGGATCACTGTTCGCCGATGGCAAACGCTTCGAGCATTTCCCGGCACCGAAAGTGAAGGCGGTCGACACCACCGCGGCCGGCGACACGTTCGTCGGTGGTTTCGCAGCAGCCTTGGCGGCCGGCAAAAGCGAGGCCGATGCGATCCGTTTCGGCCAGGTCGCCGCAGCGCTGTCGGTCACCCGGGCTGGTGCGCAACCTTCGATTCCCACCTTGCCCGACGTACAGGCCTTTAAAGCACCATGAAAAAGACTCCTTTGCTCAACGTCGCGCTGTCGCGGCTGATCGCTTCCCTGGGCCATGGCGACACGGTGGTGATCGGCGATGCCGGCCTGCCGGTTCCGCCCGGCGTCGAATTGATCGACCTGGCCTTGACCCACGGGATTCCGGATTTCGTCAGTACCTTGAAGGTCGTGCTCAGCGAAATGCAGGTCGAAAGCCATGTGCTGGCCCATGAGATTCTCGACAAGAAACCGTCGGCCTTGAGCACCCTGGATGAACTGAATGCCGAAGGTGCGTTGGGCCGGCGTGAACTGCTCAGTCATGACCAATTCAAAGTACTCAGCCGACAAGCACGGGCGATTATTCGTACAGGCGAATGTCAGCCGTACTGCAACATCGTCTTGGTGGCTGGCGTAACGTTCTAACTTTCCGTTCTTCCCACGCACAAGGAGTGCGCTATGCACCGCTATGCTCAGAAACTGCACCACCTGCTCCGGAGTCTGCTGCTTTTGTCCCTGATTACCGCAACAAGCGCCCAAGCGGCGGAAAAGATCGACTTGATCATCGACACCGATCCGGGGGCCGATGATGTGGTCGCCTTGCTGTTTGCCCTGGCATCGCCGGAAGAACTGAACATTCGTGCGCTGACCACCGTTGCTGGCAACGTACGTCTGGACAAGACTTCGCGTAATGCGCGTCTGGCCCGCGAGTGGGCAGGGCGCGAAGAGGTGCCTGTTTACGCGGGCGCGCCGAAGCCAATGATGCGCACGCCGATCTATGCCGAGAACATTCACGGCAAGGAAGGCTTGTCGGGCGTCACGGTGCACGAACCGAAGAAAGGTCTGGCCGAAGGCAATGCGGTCAACTATCTGATCGATACCCTGAAAGCAGCCAAACCCCACAGCATCACCATCGCCATGCTCGGTCCACAGACCAACCTGGCGCTGGCGCTGATCCAGGAGCCTGAAATTGTTCAGGGCATCAAGGAAGTGGTGATCATGGGCGGGGCGCACTTCAACGGCGGCAACATCACCCCGGTGGCCGAATTCAACCTGTTCGCCGACCCTCAGGCTGCGGAAGTGGTGCTGAAAAGTGGCGTCAAACTGACCTACCTGCCGCTGGACGTGACCCACAAGATCCTGACCAGTGAAGCGCGCCTGAAGCAGATCGCCGCCCTGAACAACAATGCCAGCAAGCTGGTGGGCGATATTCTCAACGAGTACGTCAAAGGCGACATGGAGCACTACGGCATGTCGGGTGGCCCGGTGCATGACGCCACAGTCATCGCTTATCTGCTCAAGCCGGAGCTGTTCACTGGCCGTTCAGTCAACGTTGTGGTTGATAGTCGCGAAGGGCCGACCTTCGGTCAGACCATTGTCGACTGGTATGACGGCCTGAAAGCACCGAAAAATGCCTTCTGGGTCGAAAATGGCGACGCTCAGGGCTTCTTCGACCTGCTGACCCAGCGTTTGGCTCGCCTGAAGTAAGCTGTATACCCGCAGGTGCCAGCCTGCGGGTTTTTACAATCACTCGCTATCTGTCAGGCCCATAAAATCGGCGGGGTATCTCTCGAGTATCTGGGCGATGAATGTCTGTGCGGCTTGTGTCCCCAGTTCCTTGACTAGCAAATCGATACCAATGATTGCCAACTCTTCCGGGCTGCCCGGGCTGTAAGAGCTATGGCCTTGTGGCCACTTGGCTTTGATGTCGGCGTCGATGCTTACGGTGGTCATGATGGCGCTCGTGAAATCAGGATGTCTGAGTGTCGAGTTAACCATTTTGCGGAACGTTTGGCACTCCGACTTAGGCATGAGGGGAGGGCTATGCGACACTTGGTCTTTGATGAATTTTCAAGGACCGTGCTGTGCAGATCGATTTGAACACTCCTGACGGCTTGACCCTCGAAGCCGTGCGTCAGCTGCTGGCTTCTGCCAGCGATGATGAACACACTCAGTTGCGGGTTACCAAGGGCGGTATCGCCTATATTTCGTCGGGCACTGTGGGCGGCACGGACATCGACGGGTTGCTGTTTCGTCTGGAGACCTGGGCCAAGGGTTCCGGTTATGTCGGATTGGTCGCGGCCAGCGACGAGGTCTGGGTCATGCAGATTTTCAATGCGCTCAAGCAGAATTGGCCGAAACCGCCTTTTGACTACATCGACGTCTATTGAGCGTCGTTCATATTCAGTCACGATTGAGGGATGAACGGCGTACCGATGCTCAGGCACACTCGCCGCTATCCGGATCGAGGGCGAGGCGAAAGCCCGCCTTGAAACCAAACGCCAAAATGGCGGTCGCACGATCTCAGCTTAACTATTGAAAAAAGGAGGCTTCATGCCTTGGAAGCTCGCGTCATTGGGTACTTTGTTGGCCGCCACTCTATTGGCCGGTTGCAGCAGTACGTCCACCGAGTCGGCAAAGGACCCTGTGGCGACCGACACCGGCCACAGCCGTTGTGAAGCAAAGGCTGCCGAATTCACCATTGGCAAAAAGGCTTCGCCCCAATTGCTGGAGCAGGCACGTACCCGCGCAGGCGCGCAGAATGCCCGGTTCCTCAAGCCTGATGACATGGTGACCCTGGAGTACCGCTCCGATCGCCTGAACCTGAACACCGACAACAACCTGGTGGTCACCCGCGTCAACTGCGGCTGATTGCTTCAGGCTTTTGTTTCGCCCATAAAAAACCCCGTCACATGGACGGGGTTTTTTTAGTGCGGCAGAAAATTACTCTGCGCGGACTTGTGCAGCTTGCATACCCTTTTGGCCTTTCTCAGCCACGAAGGAAACGGTCTGGCCTTCTTTCAGGCTTTTGAAACCGTCGCTTTCGATAGCTTTGAAGTGTACGAACAGGTCGTCACCGCCACCTTGAGGAGTGATGAAGCCGAAGCCTTTTTCATCGTTGAACCATTTAACGGTGCCGGTTTGGCGATTAGACATGGTGTATCTCCAAGAAACATATATTTTCAGTAGTACTGTGCTGCTCAGGCCAACTGGGCACACCGGACTATCATAGTCGAAATGTTCGCTTTGGGAGCCCCCTGGGTGTGCTGTTTGCCCTGCAGTCACGTTTTCTTTGTTGCTTCGTGTGGCTGAAAGCCCCGGTTTAAAAGGCTTTCAGCTGAAAGTAAAGACAATAAAAAAAGCTGAAAAACCTTAAAAATTTGTACGAAAAAGCTAAATTTCATCACTTTTTATCGGCAGTGAGCCGGGTTAAAAGGACTTTTTTCTCACTTTTTCGCCGGTGCATTGGCCTTGCATTTGGCTATTTGACCCAGCGCTTTCTGTTGCAGCTCCGGGCTGGCCTTGTTATCCATCAGGGCCTGAATGTCGCCAGCCGGGTACGATTTGATCGCGTCGGCACCGCAAGCACAGTGAGACTTTGCAGCTGCAGCGCCGATCTGCGGGGTGGCCGCTTGAGTGCACTGAGCCATGTATTTCTCGCGCTCGCCCTTTGGCCAATCGGCATGGGCAGCCAGCGGCAGCAACAGGACGACGGGTGCGACGATGGCGAATAAACGATTCAGACGCATGCTGGGATGCTCCTTTTGGGTCAATGTCTTGTTATCTGAGGGGTAAAGCGGGGTTCAAGTTCAGCACTCTGGCATAAAAATGCGTGATTTGCCCCCGCAGAAAACCTTGCCGCCGCGATGACCGTTCATCTGTGCTAGCATGCTTCGCTCGGGCGTTTGCAGGCTCCGGATGACCTTCAGTCCCGGTAGCGGCAGATGCTCGAATAACCCTGATTTGAATCCCAGTCACTCTGGTTCGGTTTTCCGGTTGGCCGCAAGGCTCCTGCCGCTGTAAGGCAGGCGTTCGTTATTGAATGGCCTGGATCGGATCTTGTACTGGCTCATCCCAACCCACGTGACCTTTGGTAGGGGTCACCACTAGGAGAGGAGGCGCCATGCCAACTATTACTCTTCCCGACGGCAGTCAACGTTCATTCGATCACCCGGTTTCCGTAGCCGAGGTCGCCGCATCCATCGGTGCTGGTCTGGCCAAGGCCACCGTGGCCGGCAAGGTCAATGGCAAGCTGGTCGACGCCAGCGACATCATCGACAGCGATTCCTCGCTGCAAATCATTACGCCAAAGGATGAAGAGGGGCTGGAGATCATTCGCCACTCTTGCGCCCACCTGGTTGGCCACGCGGTCAAGCAGCTGTACCCGACGGCCAAGATGGTCATCGGTCCGGTCATCGACGAAGGCTTCTATTACGACATCGCCTTCGAGCGTCCTTTCACGCCTGACGACCTGGCCGCCATCGAACAGCGCATGCAACAGCTGATCGAGAAAGATTACGACGTCATCAAGAAAGTCACTCCGCGCGCCGAAGTGATCGAAGTGTTCAAGGCCCGCGGCGAAGACTACAAGCTGCGCCTGGTCGAAGACATGCCGAACGAGCAGGCCATGGGCCTGTACTATCACGAAGAATACGTCGACATGTGCCGCGGTCCGCACGTGCCGAACACGCGCTTCCTGAAATCCTTCAAGCTGACCAAGCTGTCCGGCGCCTACTGGCGTGGCGATGCCAAGAACGAGCAATTGCAGCGCGTTTACGGCACCGCATGGGCGGACAAAAAGCAGCTGGCGGCTTACATCCAGCGCATCGAAGAAGCCGAGAAGCGCGATCACCGCAAGATCGGCAAGCGTCTGGGCCTGTTCCACACCCAGGAAGAGTCGCCGGGCATGGTGTTCTGGCACCCGAACGGCTGGACTCTGTACCAGGTGCTCGAGCAGTACATGCGTAAGGTTCAGCGCGACAACGGCTACCTGGAGATCAAAACTCCACAAGTCGTTGACCGCAGCCTGTGGGAGAAATCCGGGCACTGGGCCAACTACGCCGACAACATGTTCACCACGCAGTCGGAAAACCGCGATTACGCCATCAAGCCGATGAACTGCCCGTGCCACGTGCAGGTGTTCAATCAGGGTCTGAAAAGCTACCGCGAGCTGCCGATGCGTCTGGCCGAGTTCGGTGCCTGCCACCGTAACGAGCCGTCGGGTGCGTTGCACGGCATCATGCGCGTTCGCGCCTTCACTCAGGACGATGCTCACATCTTCTGTACTGAAGAGCAGATGCAGGCCGAATCCGCTGCATTCATCAAGCTGACCATGGACGTTTATGCCGACTTCGGCTTCAAAGACGTCGAGATGAAGCTGTCCACTCGTCCGGAAAAACGCGTTGGTTCCGACGAGCTGTGGGATCGCGCCGAAGCTGCACTGGCTGCAGCCCTTGATAGCGCTGGCTTGCCGTACGATCTGCAGCCGGGCGAGGGTGCGTTCTACGGTCCGAAGATCGAATTCTCACTGAAAGATTGCCTCGGCCGCGTCTGGCAATGTGGTACCCTTCAGCTCGATTTTAACCTGCCTGTCCGTCTGGGAGCCGAATACGTCTCCGAAGACAACAGTCGCAAGCACCCGGTTATGTTGCACCGGGCGATCCTGGGTTCGTTCGAACGTTTCGTCGGAATCCTGATCGAGCACTACGAGGGTGCATTCCCCGCGTGGCTGGCTCCGACCCAGGCAGTGATCATGAATATCACTGATAAACAGGCTGATTTTGCCGCTGAGGTTGAAAAAACCCTCAATGAAAGCGGATTTCGTGCCAAGTCTGACTTGAGAAATGAAAAGATCGGCTTTAAAATCCGCGAGCATACTTTGCTCAAGGTTCCCTATCTCTTGGTTATCGGAGATCGGGAAGTCGAGATGCAGACTGTCGCTGTGCGTACTCGTGAAGGTGCTGACCTGGGCTCGATGCCCGTCGCCCAGTTCGCTGAGTTTCTCGCGCAAGCGGTTTCCCGGCGTGGTCGCCCAGATTCGGAGTAATTATTATTAAGCGTGAAATGAGACAAGATAAACGAGCTGCACCGAAAGCCCCGATCAACGAGAATATCTCGGCACGCGAGGTTCGGTTAATTGGAGCTGAAGGTGAACAGCTTGGGATTGTGTCAATTGAAGACGCGCTTCTTAAGGCTGAAGAGGCCAAACTGGATTTGGTGGAAATTTCCGCCGATGCAGTACCCCCTGTTTGCAAACTGATGGACTACGGCAAATCGATCTTCGAGAAGAAGAAGCAGATTGCCGCGGCCAAGAAAAACCAGAAGCAGATTCAGGTTAAAGAAATCAAGTTTCGTCCAGGGACGGAGGAAGGGGATTACCAGGTAAAACTGCGCAACCTGGTACGTTTCCTGAGTGATGGGGACAGGGCCAAGGTATCCTTGCGATTCCGCGGCCGTGAGATGGCCCACCAGGAGCTGGGGATGGAACTCCTCAAGCGAGTTGAAGGTGACTTGCTCGAGTACGGTTCGGTCGAACAGCATCCTAAGATGGAAGGACGCCAGCTGATCATGGTCATCGCCCCGAAAAAGAAGAAGTAATCAATAGGGCACGGCAGGCCTTCTGATTATGTTTATCAACTGAATGCGGAGTATCCGAACATGCCAAAAATGAAAACTAAAAGTGGTGCTGCTAAGCGGTTTTTGAAAACTGCTAACGGTATCAAGCACAAGCACGCTTTCAAGAGCCACATCCTGACTAAAATGTCGACCAAGCGTAAGCGTCAACTGCGCGGTAGCAGCTTGCTGCATCCGTCTGACGTGGCAAAAGTCGAGCGCATGCTGCGCCTTCGTTAATTTTAGTCAAGAATAGAGGAAGTAACTCATGGCTCGTGTAAAGCGTGGCGTCATTGCCCGTAAACGTCACAAAAAAATTCTGAAACTTGCTAAAGGCTACTACGGCGCTCGCTCGCGCGTATTCCGTGTTGCCAAGCAAGCGGTAATCAAGGCAGGCCAATACGCCTACCGTGACCGTCGTCAGAAAAAACGTCAGTTCCGCGCTCTGTGGATCGCTCGTATCAACGCTGGTGCACGTATCAACGGTCTGTCCTACAGCCGTTTCATCGCCGGCCTGAAAAAAGCGTCCATCGAGATCGACCGTAAGGTTCTGGCTGATCTGGCAGTGAACGAAAAAGCGGCGTTTGCTGCGATTGTCGAGAAAGCTAAAGCCACTTTGGCTTAAGTACCCCCGACAGTCACCCGGCCTCACCTCTGTGGGGCCAGGTGTTAAACGTCATAAATAGGGGAAGAGCCTTCAAGCTCTTCCCCTATTTTGTATCTGGAGTCTGTACATGGAAAACCTGGATGCGCTCGTCTCTCAAGCACTAGAGGCTGTGCAAAGCGCTGAAGATATCAATGCCCTGGAGCAAATCCGGGTTCACTACCTTGGCAAAAAGGGCGAATTGACTCAGGTGATGAAGACCCTGGGGAATTTGCCGGCAGAAGAGCGCCCGCAAGTCGGCGCGCTGATCAACGTTGCCAAGGAGCGTGTCACAGAGGTTCTCAATGCCCGCAAGGCACTGTTTGAAGAGGCCGACCTGGCCGCCAAACTGTCTGCCGAGTCCATTGACGTGACCCTGCCTGGCCGTGGCCAGACCTCCGGTGGTCTGCATCCGGTTACTCGCACTCTGGAACGTATCGAACAATTCTTCACCCACATCGGCTACGGCATCGCCGAAGGCCCTGAGGTCGAAGACGATTACCACAACTTTGAAGCGCTCAACATCCCAGGCCATCACCCGGCCCGGTCGATGCATGACACCTTCTATTTCAATGCCAACATGTTGCTGCGCACCCATACCTCGCCGGTACAGGTCCGCACCATGGAATCGAAACAGCCGCCGATCCGCATCGTCTGCCCAGGCCGTGTGTACCGTAGCGACTCCGATATCACTCACTCCCCGATGTTCCACCAGGTCGAAGGCCTGCTGGTCGACCGCGATATCAATTTCGCCGACCTGAAAGGCACCATCGAAGAGTTCCTGCGCGTGTTCTTCGAAAAAGAACTGGCCGTGCGTTTCCGTCCTTCGTACTTCCCGTTCACTGAGCCATCCGCTGAAGTCGACATGGAATGCGTGATGTGCAGCGGTAAAGGCTGCCGCGTCTGCAAGCAGACTGGCTGGCTGGAAGTGATGGGCTGCGGCATGGTTCACCCGAATGTGCTGCGTATGTCCGGGATCGACCCGGAAGAGTTTTCGGGCTTTGCCTTCGGCATGGGCGTTGAGCGTCTGGCCATGCTGCGTTACGGCGTGAACGACTTGCGTCTGTTCTTCGACAACGACTTGCGGTTCCTCGCGCAATTTCGCTAGTCGTAACGAATTCTTAGGAGAGCAGGATGAAATTCAGTGAACAATGGCTGCGTGGCTGGGTAAGCCCGCAGGTAAGTCGCGACGAGCTGGTTGCTCGTCTGTCGATGGCCGGTCTTGAGGTCGATAGCGTTACGCCGGCCGCCGGTGAATTCAGTGGTGTGGTGGTGGGCGAGGTGCTAAGCACCGAGCAACACCCGGACGCCGATAAGTTGCGCGTTTGCCAAGTCAGCAGTGGCTCGGAGACTTTCCAGGTAGTGTGCGGCGCGCCAAACGTGCGTCCGGGCCTGAAGATCCCGTTTGCCATGATCGGTGCCGAACTGCCGGGCGACTTCAAAATCAAGAAAGCCAAGCTGCGTGGCGTTGAATCCAACGGCATGCTGTGCTCCCAGGCCGAGCTGCAAATCGGCGAAGGCAACGATGGCCTGATGGAATTGCCGGCCGATGCGCCAGTCGGTCAGGACATTCGTGAGTACCTGAGCCTGGACGACGCCAGCATCGAGGTCGACCTGACCCCGAACCGCGGTGATTGCCTGTCCCTGGCCGGTCTGGCCCGCGAAGTCGGTGCGCTGTACGCCGCCCAAGTCACGCGTCCGGTCGTTGCCAGCGTTCCCGCTGTGCACGACGAAGTGCGTTCGGTTGAAGTCCTCGCGCCAGCCGCGTGCCCGCGTTACCTGGGTCGTGTGATCCGTAACGTTGACCTGTCCAAGCCTACGCCGTTGTGGATGGTCGAGCGTCTGCGTCGTGCAGACGTGCGCAGCATCGACGCTGCCGTCGACATCACCAACTACGTGATGCTGGAACTGGGTCAACCGCTGCACGCATTCGATCTCGCCGAAATCAATGGCGGCATCCGCGTACGCATGGCCGAAGAAGGCGAGAAGCTGGTGCTGCTTGATGGTCAGGAAGTCAGCCTGCGTAGCGATACGCTGGTGATCGCCGACCACACCCGTGCCTTGGCTATCGCCGGCGTCATGGGTGGCGAGCACAGCGGCGTCAACACCGCGACCACTCGCGATATTTTCCTGGAAAGCGCGTTCTTCGACCAGATTGCCGTCGCTGGCAAGGCTCGTTCCTACGGCCTGCACACCGATGCTTCGCACCGCTACGAGCGTGGCGTGGATTGGCAACTGGCCCGTGAAGCCATGGAGCGGGCTACTGGCCTGCTGCTGGACATCACCGGTGGCGAAGCGGGTCCGATCATCGAAACCGTCAGCGAGCAACACCTGCCGTCGATCGCGCCGATCACCCTGCGAGCCCAGCGCATTACCCAGATGCTGGGTATGGAAATGGATTCGGCCGAAGTCGAGCGTCTGCTCAGCGCCTTGGGCCTGACCATTTCTGCTGATGGGGCAGGGCAGTGGCGCGTTGAAGTGCCAAGCTTCCGTTTCGATATCAGCCTGGAAGTCGACCTGATCGAAGAGCTGGCCCGTCTGTACGGTTACAACCGTCTGCCGGTTCGTTACCCGCAAGCCCGTCTGGCACCGCAAGCCAAGGCTGAAGCGCGCAGCGATCTGCCTGAACTGCGTCGTCTGCTGGTGGCTCGTGGTTATCAGGAAGCGATCACTTACAGCTTCATCGATCCGAAACAATTCGAGTTGTTTAATCCGGGTGTCGAGCCGCTGCTGCTGGCCAACCCGATTTCCAACGACATGGCTGCCATGCGTTCGTCCCTGTGGCCTGGTCTGGTCAAGGCGCTTCAGCACAACCTGAACCGTCAACAAGATCGCGTCCGCCTGTTCGAAAGCGGCCTGCGCTTCGTCGGTCAGCTGGAAGGCCTGAAGCAAGAGCCGATGCTGGCGGGTGTGGTGTGCGGTAGCCGTCTGCCGGAAGGCTGGGCACAAGGTCGCGATGTCGTGGACTTCTTCGACGTCAAAGCCGATGTGGAAGCGGTACTGGGCTTCGCTGGTGCACTGGATTCGTTCACTTTCGTGCCGGGCAAACACCCAGCATTGCACCCGGGTCAAACCGCGTGTATCGAACGTGAAGGCCGTTTGGTAGGTTTCGTTGGCGCGATTCACCCTGAATTGTCGAAAACCCTCGGTCTCGACCGTCCGGTCTTCGTATTCGAGCTGGTTCTGGCCGAAGTGGCATTGGGCAAAATGCCTAAATTCCAGGAGTTATCGCGCTTTCCTGAAGTGCGTCGTGACCTTGCACTGCTGGCGGACAAAGACGTTGCGGCCACTGCCGTACTGGACGTAATCCGTGAAAATGCAGGTGAATGGCTGACAGACCTCAGGCTATTTGACGTGTATCAGGGTAAAGGCATTGATCCGCATAGAAAAAGCCTTGCAGTTGGCTTGACCTGGCAGCATCCATCGCGCACTCTTAATGACGATGAGGTGAATACCACGACGCAAAACATCCTCACCTCGCTCGAACAAAGGTTGAACGCCACGTTAAGGAAGTGACGTATGGGGGCTTTGACGAAAGCTGAGATGGCGGAACGTCTGTATGAAGAGCTGGGCCTGAACAAGCGGGAGGCCAAGGAATTGGTCGAACTGTTTTTTGAAGAAATCAGGCACGCTCTTGAAGACAACGAACAAGTCAAATTGTCCGGTTTCGGCAATTTCGACCTTCGGGACAAACGCCAGCGGCCTGGCCGCAATCCGAAAACGGGAGAAGAAATCCCGATCACGGCTCGCCGTGTGGTCACCTTTCGTCCAGGGCAGAAGTTGAAGGCCCGAGTTGAGGCTTATGCTGGAACCAAGTCATAACGACGAACTACCCGTCATCCCGGGCAAACGCTACTTCACCATTGGTGAAGTCAGCGAGCTATGTGCCGTAAAACCGCACGTGCTGCGCTACTGGGAGCAGGAGTTTCCTCAACTCAACCCCGTCAAACGCCGCGGAAACCGCCGGTATTATCAGCGCCAGGACGTGCTGATGATCCGGCAGATCCGCGCGCTTCTTTACGATCAGGGGTTTACCATCGGCGGCGCACGCTTGCGTTTGTCCGGCGATGAAGCCAAAGACGACACCACCCAATACAAACAAATGATCCGCCAGATGATCGCCGAGTTGGAAGATGTTCTGGTGGTTCTCAAGAAATAAATTCCTGCTTTTAAATACTTCCAGTTTTCAAAAGCTTGCGATATATTCTTGAGCGTTCCTCGAGATGAGGAACAGATTTAACGCCTAGTCGGGGCGTAGCGCAGTCCGGTAGCGCACTAGCATGGGGTGCTAGGGGTCGAGTGTTCGAATCACTCCGTCCCGACCATATTTTTCAATGACTTGGCCCAATCTGAAAAGGTTGGGCTTTTTCATGTCTGAAAAATACCCCCACATTTACCCCCACAAAAAATTAATACTCCCTCGATTCTCAAGCCGGATCTAGTCGTTCGATCGATAGGCGTGGGTGTAATGCGCGCAGCGTAGAATTTTCTCCGCTGATATCATAGTGGCATTATTTTCGGTTAGCCCAGATTGTCTGGCGCGGTAAGGAAGAATAGGTACCCCCGTGAGTACCTTGACCTCTTCGCTAACGGCGTCGGTAATCGCCGAGATGAGGCTGGGAGAGACCTCTGTGCCGTGCATCTCCTGCAGGTGCCCCTGAATTTCCCGAACGGTCATCCCTCGGGCGTACAGCGAAATGACCTTGTCATCGAAGCCGGTCCAGCGTGTCTGGTGTTTAGAGACCAGTTGCGGTTCGAACATGCCCTGACGATCACGGGGGATTTCCAACGGTAGCTCGCCAAAGTCGCCCTTGAACGTCTTACCGCTATGGCCGTTGCGAGCATTTCCTTCGGCATTGGTAACCGCGGCGCTTTTGTCATGACCCAGGTGCTCGATCATTTCAGCTTCCAGGGCTCGTTCGACGAGCATCTTGGTGAGCTGTTTGAGCAGACCGTTTTCGCCGATCAGGTCCTCGGGCTTCCGGTAATTGGCCAACAGGCTGTCGGCCAGCTTCACCAGTTCGGGTTTGACTCGTTTAGTGCGCTTGGGCTCGGTCATTGAGACTCCTTGGGAAAGGCAGTGTGCGCCTAATGACCGTTTACACAAACTTCAGGACACCCTCTGCCTGATCGACACTCGGCGACTTTTCGTACAGACCCTAATTTACACAACAGGACTTATGTAACCCGACAATACGCCGATACCGTGCCGCGGCGCGGAAGCACCGAAGCAGCACTTACTCCATAGAAGTCAGGAACCTGGACAATGTTTGAACACATCTGGCGCAGCATCCATTCCCCGGGCTACTTCCCCAACGTTCTGGAGTGGATGATCAATATTCTCCTCAACCCGTTCATGGTGATTATGTGCCTGATGGTCGGAGCGCTGGCCGGTAAATGGTGGAGAGCCATCCCCTACGGCAGCCTCATTTGTTATGTGGTGTTCCTGAGCCGGTCGTCATTCTATCGGTGGGGAAGCATTTTCCCCGAAGCCGGCCTGCCTGCGCTGTTGATTGATGGCGCACTGCTGGCCCTCCTCGGCTTCTATTTGAAAGGCGTACTCAGAACCCGCTCAGAAGCAAAACCCGAAGGCCATTGGTTGCGCTGGCTTTATCAAAGCCTGAAGGTCGTCATGCTGACAGTCATGGGGATGTTCTGGGTACTCGTCGTGCTGTTTGTCGTGACCTTCACCGTCTCGGTCGCTACCCAACCGTCAGTGGTGCACTGACCAACCACCTGCTTGCTAGGGTCTGTACGAAAAGTCGCCGAGTGGCGATCAGGCAAGGAAAAAACAGGCGAGGAAGCGGAGTTTACGGGTTGTAAATGAGCATTCCGAGCCTGTTTTTAACGCCGCATGATTGTAGTGGTCAACTAATCCCGGACACACGTTAAGTTTTTCTTCGGCGTTCCGCTGGTTGCCGTTGGCGCGGAGGGGAGTGCATGCGGGTGGTGCCGAAGGGGAAGGGCGTGACTAACTATTCGCAACTGCGTCTACGCAGATCTGCGCAAAGAAGTAATAAGGACGTTACGTGTTTCGGAAAATGATTTTGCTGGTTTTGATCGCCAGTTTAAGTGGGTGTGCGGCAACCGCTATGCGGATGGATTACGACAAACATCGATGCCCCTACATCGGAGTGCGGTTCGACTGGTGGCTGGTGGGCCAATCCCACGGAAAGTTAATCCCCTTTTTACTGATCGACGCGCCGTTTTCGCTGGTGGTCGATACAGTATTTTTTCCCTTCGAATATCAATACAGCTGCAACCTTTAAAACTACTTGGATTCGTCCGCATCGGGGTGTGATCTGGCGAGAGGGGCTGGCTATCTTCCAGTCGGAAGCGCTGCTCGCACCCACGCGCAACGTTCTTTTTAGCCAAGTGTGCAAACCAGTCACACGCCAGATCACACCCCTATGCGCGCTCATAGAGAGGATCCGGCAGTTATCGTCAGGTTGACGTGGCGCTGGTTGTTCAATCGTAAATGCCGTAGCCGAACTCGTCTTCTTCGCAGTCCACGACGATCTTGGCGGACCCAAAGTAGAGTGCAGCCAGCAGCTTCTCGAACTTGGTCCTGAACCGCAGGGTTTGGCCAACCTTCTCGTTGTCGATATTGGCAGCGTAGACGATGCCAACTTCGCGACCCTTTTCGTCACGATCCTTTCCGCGCTTATCGAACGAGATGTGGATAGCGTTATATAGGCTGTACTCGTCTCGCGCGCGATTGCTGTAGAGCGAAGAGTCATCCTTCGGCTTCTTGTCGAAGTAGATGTGGAGGCCGCCGTAATCGAACTCTTTGAAGCGTATATCCGGATGCTCCCAGCGCTCCTCTGCGGTGCTTTCCTTGTTCTGCTCGACGAAAGCTTCCATTAGGTCTTGGAGGCTGATCACATCGAGCATCTGATCGGTCAGGACTTCGTCGGTTGCTATCCCGCGCCGCGCTTACTTGGTTTTTGGAGGCGCGTCAGGACACTCATCGGTCCATCGCGTAACCGTCATGTCATTGAGTTGTTCCCCAATGGTGTCGACGCGCAGGCAGGTGCCGCTCTTTGAGTAGAACAAGATGCAACGCGAACTATCAAAAGAGCAGACATCGACCTCGAAGAACTTGTGTGCAGCCAGCTCCCGCTCCACGCCACTATATTCATAGCCGTCGGAGGTATGCATCCGCGTCGGCTTCCATCCTTGTTTGATCAGCTTGGCCCTGGCCGCGACCAAGGGCTCACCGACGGCGATGCCTGCCGGCCCGCGCCTGTCGCTTGTCGCCTGTGAGCCATCGGCAAACGCTGTGCTGGTGCCAATGCAATAAAGTGCGACGAGCGCGAGGATTGAAAACTTCATTTGACAGTCCCTCCAGCCGATTTGTAGCTCTCCAAAAACTTTGGATACTCGGCATACGGTTGCGGCGGATAATGATTTTTCTTACCAGGCCCTTCGGGGAGTGCTGCCCACCTCGTTGCCGCCTCGGCATTGCTCCCGGGATGTCGCCGGCCTTGATCTTGTCGATCACACCGAGGGTGCGCAGAATGTCGACCGCGATAAGGTCTTGCGTATTAGGCGTAAAGTCGGTGAGTCCCATCTTTTCGGCATACTCGCGCCAAGTGGCAATGGTAATTTGATACATGCCCGATGCCGTAGTTTTTCCGCCGTGACCTGCCCCCGGATGGGTGGACTCATCAGTGAAAGTCCATTTTCCAGTTTTAAAACCCGGTGCCCAGCCATAACCATATTTCGCGTGGTAGCTACCGCCTTCAGATTCGGCAATGGCAACCAAAAATGCCTTCACGTTCTTATTCTTCAAATACTCCTCATTCTCGGCCCGTCTTACCTGTTTCTTTGCGTCCAGCGATACAGTTTTTGGGGTGGAGTCTTTGACGGGCGTCACCGCTCTTGTGGCTACGGGAGACATTTTCCTGCCATTCTTGCTAACCACTTCAGCCATGATGAAAGTCACCAATATAGATTTTGACGCTCACTGTCTGCCCCTCTGGGCAAACAGAAATAATGAAACTTGTTCTTTGGTCTGGGGAAGATTGTGTGCAGTCGGTTGTATGAAGGGCATCTGCTGCCATGCCTTAGTCCTCCAGAAACAGTTTGATTGTTTCGGACAGGTGCGAACTCACTACATGCGTATACCCCATCGGATCACTTACACCGTGTTCCATGCTGCCGTCAGCGCGCTGGATGGCGTAATTAAGATTGGGTAGAGGCTCGCACGAGTCTTGGTCAACTAGTCTGAACTTGTCGCTGAAATGCACTGGCATCGGCAGAAGGCCGCTGAAGGGGGCTGGTACGAAGGTGTCGCCAATAATGACCGTGCCGGATCCACCTATAACCACGTTTCCGTGGCCACCTGAACTGCCTTGAGTAGCGGCATTCAGCCCATTGATGAGAACCGTAGAGCTGACGGCACCGGTGATCGGGCTGCGGATTTATCGGTCATGCGAGCGGCGGCAAGGCCGTCGAAATTCACATTGGGGGAGCCACTGGCAATCGGATTCGTGCCATGTCCCGGAAGCGGACAATTGGTGGGATCTGTAACTCGGGCAGCAGGTTTGCCACTCATGGGAAGTTCCTTTTCAAGGTTTCAAGTGGGGTAATAATGGTCGATGGGCGAGTCGGAAAAGCGCCAGCACTCATCCCTAGGGTTGAACAGTGCTCGGTGGTTTTCGCGCATGGGACGGCAAGCCAATAACGCCTGCCAGGCGATTTCGACGCAGCTGTCCATGGCCTGAATGGAATAGCCATCAAGCTGGTTGAGCCAGGCGTTGTAATTGGGCATGCCGACGCTGCGGTAGGTACTGAGCAATATCTCGGCGACTTCTTCGCCCCAGTGGATGAAACGCCCCGGGCTCCAGGGGCCCGTCTGGGCATGGATAAACCAGCCCAAGCTTGTGGCAAGTCGCCATTTGCAAGTCGTAACGTGCCGCACTGTGAGGCAAAACCGCAGGTGATGTGGACGGTCAGCCAACCCTGGTGTTGCTGGATAAATCCAGTAGGGTCGAATTGTGCCAGCGGTACGACACGATAGCCTGAGTCAGGCATCGACCTGGCAACCAACTCAGCGTCCAGCCTTGAAACGAAGGCCCGAATCGCCTTGCCTTTGCCGGACGTCGCGCAAAGAATTTCAACCGGTGTGCTCGCAAATGTGTCGCAGAAACCGACGATGCGAACGAGCCCATAAAGGCGTAATGAGGTTTTCAGGCCGCTGGGATGAAGCGAGGTATCGAGCGTGCAGGCGCAGGGGATAGGCACATCCATAGGTGCAGGGCGCATCAAATGTTACCGTCCATGTAAATTTGCGTCGCGAAGAATGCCCCAGGCAGAAGTCGCGTTCAACAATCTTTACAGCATTCAGGTTGGCAACCGGTCAATGACCATCGATTACATGGTGTGGATGATCCTTTCAGACGCAAGTTCACCTGCGGTGGTGCGGGGGGATTGTGTTCGGTTGGCAGAACGCCGGAGAAAGGGTGAACTACTGTAAGAATATCCAACGCTAAGTTATTTATTCTTATAGGGTGATGTGGCGGTTTTGTACCTCCTTTAAATGACCTGTTTTTCTTTATATATCAATTGCTGGTTTTGGGGTCACCTTGACCCAGCGCATGCTCAACGAATTGTCGGTATCACCGACGACGGTGACCGGGGGCTGATCAGGCCGGCGGCGTGCCAGGTGTACGTGCAGGAGGTGGCGGCTCCAGGTCCATGAGTTACAGCGAGCAGTATCACGAGATCGACTTTCTAAAATTTAGTTTTGAAATAGCCGCTCGAGATTTTCTCGGCGGCTATCTGATCAACTAAGGCCCCGCTCCGTTATGTTATCTTTTTTCTGCCCTGAAGGTCACAGTAGCGTTATCGCCGTCTCCACCACTATATGAAACTTTAACGTTATCGCTATCGGTCGTGATTTCATACGAATTAGACCCCACGTATGGGTCGTCCCAGTGGATATTTATATTGCAAATTTCCTCAGTGACAAAATCATAAAAAGCGTAGGAGCAAAGTGCCTCCGTGCCCGTAGCGAACCCGTCCGACTCTGTCTTCCAATAGCCTTTGCCGGACACATTAGAGCTCGGCTTCAATATCTTCTGCGGAGGATAAGTATCCCATTCCCCATGATCTAACTTCAGAGAATTTTGAGTTAGACTCAAGGTGGAGTCGAGGTAGTTTTCAAAATAAACATCAACGCTTCTTTTAGCCATTGGTATAATTCCTTTTATTAAATTAACATTGCGTCTGCAGTAGTTAGTTTGGGTTTTGCTCCAGCTGTTTTATATGTCTGGTTGTATGCGATTACTCCTTTGTTATAGATTTTGTTTGTTGTTGATGCCCTGTTCAGGCATGATATTTTAAATATTCGCCAGTAAGTGTGTCGAACTACTTAGTGGTCTTGTTTGACTGTGATTTGTTGCCAGGAAGGGGCGTGGTGTCCTGTTTTCAGTTGAGGTACTTGTTCTTGATTTCAGCTTGTGCTGATTAAAAATGTACTTACGCATGATCAGTTGATCGCGCGCAGTTAGAAAGTCATCGTATGTTTTTGATGAATATACGGTTAAATTCTTGGCGTTGATGGGCAATTTGATGAACTCCTTATTCCATTAGGAGTGACGACTGAATCTATCCCTTAAAGCTAAATTAACCACATTTGTTATGGTTTTGTTTAATCCTAAGAGAGGCTAGGACGGCGATCTTTAAAAGTCAAGCAACGGGTAGCGGATATAAGCGGTGCGATGCGCTTATGAGCAACCGAGCTTGTTGGTTGTATAACCCTACTCATTTGCTTCAGACCCCACCCGCCATTCTCTTCCGGCTGGTCTTGAAGGCAAGAACCCATGGTCTAGTATATTTTGTACATGTTTTGTACAGGTATCAGCAGAGTGACGACTCTGGATAAGATCCTTGCCTGGCATCAGAGCTGGTCCATTTTGAATGGAGCCGTGTGGTGCAAGCGCTGCGGCGGGATGCAGCAAGAGGTAGATAGATCAACGCAATTTCCATTCCCCAACGTGCACGATGTTCGGTGCAAACGTCCAACCATGGGCGGCGCTGGAGGATGTAAAGCCTGCCCTTGATAACCGTGAGCAGGACACTCGACGCGAGCCGCGTTGTTCGACCCAGTTGGAAAGCTCCATCACGGCCGCCTCGAGGGTAAATTAAATGTTGATCGTGGTCACCTTGACATGGTGGTGGTCAAGGTGACCGGGTACTCCCAGGTTGGGCTTTTTCATGTCTGAAAAACATCCCACATTTACCCCCACAAACCTTTTCTTAGCTGCGTGATATTCGATCTAGCGCTTAGCCGGTACTGAGCGTGTACCACAACGTTGTTGAAGAGTGTTGTCCGCTGGTTGTTGCATGGGGTGGCGCCATTCGTCTTTTACCCTGCACTTGGATGCCACGGGCCATTCCAAAGTAGACCAATCTCCCTGAATTGGAGACTCCCATGAGGTCCCATCCAACCAGCATTGAAAATCTGCCCGTGAACGATCCGGGCAATCCGACTGATGATGGCTGCATTCAGGCCACTGCCGGTCGCGACGAAGAGCCCGAAGGGACGACAGCCAGGCATCAGAAAAGTGACTCTGCGGGCAATATCCAGACACCGGAAGATGCCCGCGGTATGCCCGGTTACCCCCATTAAACCCCGTTGGTCGTACCAACGGAGACGAGAGTTAGCCGTGCTGATCCAACGAAGGTGACAAGTTTTTACTTTGAAGGAGATTAGCCATGACCAAACGACAGAATCCGCGTCACGGATTTTCCGACGACCCTCAAAAAGTTAAAGAGGCCGGACGCAAAGGGGAATCAAATGCCAACGTGGCAACTGACAAGGCCGAGAAAGCTCGAATCGGTGGGCAGCATAGCCATGGAGGGACGCGGGGCGAACGATGATACGTCAGCTCGACCTGAACCCGGCACCCGAAGTCCGCGCGAACTCATACAGGTTGCTTCACCTTTCGATGCACCCACTGAGCCTCGCTTTGCAGTTCCAGGACTTGCCAATGGAAGCGCTCCAGCGACGCATTGTGTCCGACGCTGATCAGGATCGTTTCCGGTAGCGTCTGTTTGAGCAATTGATAGCAGCGCGCCTCGTTCGCCGAGTCCAGTGCCGAACTGCTCTCGTCGAGAAACAGGACCGTGGGGCGGGCCAGCAGTGCCCGGACGAACGCACAGCGTTGCAGTTCGCCGACGCTGAGGGTCTGCGACCAGTCTCGTTCCTCATCCAATTGATCGCTCAAGTGGTGCAGTCCGACTTGCTGCATGGCCAGGCTCAGAGCGGCATCTTCTTCGCGTTGGGGAGGGTTGGGATACCAGAGCGCCTCGCGCAGGCTGCCCAGCGGCAGGTAAGGTTTTTGCGAAAGTGTCAGAGCACGCTCACGGTCATAACAGGTGGAACCAGAAGCATGATGCCAAAGCCCCGTGATCGTGCGAATCAGTGTCGATTTGCCGTAGCCGGACGGCGCGCTGATCAAAAGACTGTCGCCGGGCTCAAGTGAAAGGTTGAAACCTTTGAACAATTGCCGGCCGTTCGGCAGCCAGATGTCCAGATCCTTGATATCGAGGCCGCTGGTCTGTTGTCCGAGTCTGACCTTCGACTGGACCTCAACGTTATCCAGTCGCTCCTGGAAACCGATCAACCGGTCGATCACTGATTTCCACTCGGACAGCTCTGGAAACACGCTCACCAGGTAGGCGATGGCCGCGTGCACCTCGCCGAAGGCTGCGCTTATCTGGGTCAGGCGGCCAAGGGGAAATGCGCCCGCGAAGAACTTAGGCGCCATGATGAACATTGGAATGACCGTGGCGCTGTTCAAATAGAAGGTCGAGTAGCCCATGATCAGCTTCTGTTTTTTTACCAGCGCCCAGAAGTTCTCCAGTGCCGCTTCCAGGCGCTGATTGAAACGTGCGTTTTCCAGGGCTTCTCCCCGGTACTGGGCGACCGAGTCGGCGTTTTCCCGCAGGCGGATGAGCGAGAAACGGAAATCTGCTTCGCGCCGCTGTTGCATGAAGTTGAGACTTGGCAGCGCACGCCCCAGCCAAAACGCGACGCCGGTGCCTAATATCGCGTACACCAGAGCCACCCACACCAGCAACCCCGGGATGACCAGCGACTGATCGTTGAATGGCACGCTGACGAGGCTGGAGGCCTGCCAGAGGATATGCAGGAAGGAAAACAGCGACACCACCGATGTCAACAGCCCCAGACTCAACTTGAGCGACTTGATGATAAAGAGGTCGATGTCCTCGGCGATCCGCTGATCGGGGTTATCGACCTCCGTCTCGGTCAGTTTCAGCTTCTGGTAACGCTGGCTGGCCAGCCATTGATCGAGCATGTTCCGGGTGGCCCAGCGACGCCAGCGTATCGTCAGCTTCTGCTGAAAATGGAACGCGCCCACGGTGAAGGCGGCCATACCGATCTGCAGCAGGATGAACTGCAGGCTGCCGAGCAGAAAGCCTGCGTAATCCAAGGCCTGCAATGCGTTATAGAAATGCAGGTTCCAGAAGTTGGTGAGGATGTTGATCCCCACCAGGCACAGGGTCATGAGCACGGTGGCCAAAAGCAGCAACAGAGCCGGGTACTTCTCCTCGGATGCCCAGAAAGGCCGCGCGAGACGCCAGAAATTGCGGAGTGTGTGCATGTGGTCTTGATGAGCCCGGTCGCTAGCGACGTTGAGTTTGCAGGGGAGGGAGGATAGGATCGGCCAATGCTAATCGTTTGCATTAATTAGGGAAAGCCACGGGGGCATTATCGAATTTCCAGAATGGCTGAACCAGGCATGGCCGTCGATACAGCGGCTGATCCGGCATGAACCTGGTGATCAGCCTTCCACCGCCTTGAGCCAGCTTGCCGACCCCGCCGTGCTGCAACCGCTGCTGACCCGGTTCGCCCTGCAGTATCCGGGGGTGAATCGTGCGGCTGTGGTCTCGCAGTGGTCGATGAACTATCTGGGTATCCTTCTGCCGGCCACCCTGGCCTGCGTCCTTACGCGTCATGGCGCGGTCGACTTCTGGGGCGAGGAGGCTGTGCTGTTGCATGCTCAGGGTCAACCCGAGGCGCTGGGGTTGCCCGCTCAATTACCGGCGCTGACACACGAACAACGTGCAGCTTACTGGTCCCGATTGATCCACGAGCACCTGGCACCGCTTTTCACCACCTTGGCCGCCGCCGGTGGCCTGGCGCCGAAAATATTGTGGGGCAACCTGGTAGCCTTCTGGGATGGCGCCTTCGCGAGAATGGATGCCGACTTGTCCAGGGACGGATTCGCCGAGGCGCACCAGTGGCTGGAGCAGGTCACAGTGAACGACGGGCGCCTGAGGTTGCGGGGCCTGCAACGCATGGTCGAGTCACCTGCGCCGCAGGTTTGTCCCCGCCTTGCGTTGCGCCGACATTGCTGCCTGCATTACCAGTTGCATGAACCGGTCGAAGGCGAGCCGCCAGTGCTCTGCGAGTCATGCCCCAAGCTGCATCGCCTGCCTGTGGAAGAACAGGTGAGCTACCTGCACTACATCTATCAGGACGGTTGAGCGACGGCACCGTCCTATGCGCAAGGTGTGCTGCCTGCACCATCAACTGGGTGATGCGCGCCCATACCGCGACAACTGTCCGCGGGTGCCGGGCGCTGACATCACGGCCTCCGATCAGGCATAAGCTGCGTCGGCCTGGACCTGAGTCAGGCGGCCGTTCTCGACTTTCAATACCCGGTCGGCCTGTTGGAAGTAAGCGTCGTCGTGAGTGATCACGATCACGGTCTTGCCCCGGGCTTTCAACTCCGGCAACAGCTCCATGTAGAACACCCGCTTGAAGGTCGGATCCTGGTCGGCGGCCCACTCGTCGAACAGATAAAACGGCTTGTCGTCCAGGTACGCCGACACCAGCGCCAGTCGCTTGCGTTGACCCGTGGACAGATCCACGGTGGAAAAGCGGTCGTCGACGATGTTGACTTTATGCCCCAGCCCCAAGGCCTTTACATAACGCGTCGCTTCGGCGGTGCGGTGCTCGGCGTCCGGTCCCTCGTCACCCAGCAAATGCTCGAACAGGTGGAAGTCGGCGAATACGGCGGCGAAGTGCTGGCGGTATTGCTCGCGATTGTCGTCGTCCACCTCCACGCCGTTGAGCACGACGCAGCCAGTTTCCGGCGCATACAGTCCGAGCAGCAGCATCGACAGCGTGGTTTTGCCACTGCCGTTGCCTCCCACCACGAACACCAGTTCGCCCTGTTCCAACGTCAGGTCCACCGGGCCGAGCATGAAGGGATGATCCTCGTGTTCACCGGGATAGCGGTGGCACACCCCGTTGAGCAACAGGCGCATCGGGCCCTCACTGGCGAACAGGTTACCGACCGGCGCGGCGGCCTGGGCTTCGGTGCTCAGTTCGGCGTCCAGTTGGCGAATACGGTTCAGGGCGATACTGGCCTGACGCAGCGACGGCAGGGCAATCATCAGATCGGAAATCGGCCGCACCAGGTACAGCAGGGTGATGGTGAAACTGGTCAGCACCGTGATCGGCTGCGGCAGCCAGAACGGCACGATGAACAACAGCACGCCCAGGTTGAGGTAAAACAGCAGGGTGCCGAGGTTGGCCACCACCGAATATCCGGCCATGCCGCGCAGAAAACGCACGCGAAACTCGTCGGCCCCCGGACGGATGACCCGCTCGACGAAGGCTTCACCACGGGCGTTGTTCAGCTGCAGTTCCTTGCTGCCTTCGATCAGGCTGCGAAAGTGCTGATAGAGCACGTCCTTTTGCTGCCGCACCCGTTCCAGATGGCTCAATGGCCCGCGTTCGGCCAGGTGAAACGCCACCAACCCGACCAACAAAAACAACGCCAGAATCGCCAGCAACGACCACGACAGCCAGGCCAGATAGGCAAAGCACGCCAAGGTCACCACAGCGTTGACGAACAGCAGCGGCACCCACTCGAACGCAGCGGTAAAGGTGTGCACGTCTTCGGTGAGGATCACCAGCAAACGGTGTTTGCCCATGCCTTGCAGGCGTTTGAGTGGGGTGGCGAGCAGCTTGCGCGACAGGTCGATGCGCATCTGGAAAATTGCGCTTTGAGTCAGGTGCAGCAGCGACAGTTCCGAGCAGAGTTTGCTCAGCAGCATGCCGACGCACAGCCCGAAAAACCCCAGGGCCAGTTCTGGCAGTTGCTGGGGGTTGGCCAGCCCGCGATTGATCAGAATCACCAGCCCCGCACTGGCCAGACCGCCCAGTGCACCGGTGATGGAGGCCAGCGCCAGCAGGCGTGCCGATTGGCGGTAGAGATAGAGAATCAGGTTCATGCGACGGTTTCCGTCGAGGCCACGGCCAGCGACTTGTTGAGTTGTTCATGGAAGGCGGACTGTCCGAGAATCGTCTCGTGATCGGCGGCGACCTGATAATGACAGGTTCGCTGGCTGATCGCGTCCCACTGCGCAGGTAAGGTCGGGCGCTCGACGAGGGTCTGTTCGGCCCACCACAGGTGCAGGGTGGCACGCACGGCGGGCACTGAGTAGCCGTTGACCCAACGACGCGCGTCGGCCATCACATTCAAGGTCTGCTCGACGTAGGCGTGCGGTGCGTTGAGGCTCAGGCCGTTGGCAGTCGACCATTGCAGCAAGGCGAAACGCAATTGCTCCACTTGACCCAGCCCGGCGGTGGTCGTGCGCAGTTCCGTCAGACATTCCGGGGCGAGCGCGGCCAGTCGCTGGCGACTGTCGCTGCTCAGCTCTTGCTGCACGAAGGAGTAAAGTGCATCCCACGCCAGCGTCTCGTCTTCGGCGTGGAAGGTGCTGTCAAACAACCCCAGCCATTCGACCCTTTGCCCTTGCGCTTCCAGTTGCCGGGTCAGCTCCAGCGCGAGCAATCCGCCCATGGACCAACCGCCCAGGTGATACGGGCCTTGAGCCTGAATCTGCCGGATCTGTGGCAGGTACTCGCTGGCCAGCGCCATCAGGTCTTGGCTGCGCAACGACTCGGGCAGCGGAATGCCATACACCGGCATCTCCTTCGCCAGCCCGGCGACCATTGGCACATAGTGATGCACCCCGCCCGCAGGCTGATGCAAACAGAACAACGGCGTCTGTCCCGCTTCGCCGGCCTGCAAGGTAATGACGGCTGAGCGATTGTGCGGCTCGGTGATCTGCTCGGCGAGCTGGATCAGCGTCGGGTGCTGGAAGATGACGTTGACCGGCACTTCAATACCGAGCATGGCACGCAGCCTTGCGGTCATGCGCACCACCAGCAACGAATGGCCACCGAGGGCGAAAAAGTCGTCGTGGCGACCGATCACTTCGGCTTCCAGCAGCTCCTGCCATACCGCTGCGAGCACCTGTTCGACATGACCTTCGGGCGTCGCGTAAGCCGCGAGGCTGCGGTTCGGCACTCGGGCCAGCAAGGCGCGATGATCGACCTTGCCGTTGGCGGTGCGTGGTAGTTGCGCCAGCCACTGGATGTCGGCAGGGATCATGTGCGCCGGCAACAGCGCCGCCAAAGATTCGCGCACGGCACTGGACTGAAGCTGAGTGGACGACTCAACGAAAGCACGCAAGCTCGGTTCGGCTTGGGTGGTGTCCAGCAAGACCACCGCCAGTTTGGCGCCGCTGACGCTGCACAGCGCGGTTTCGATTTCTCCCAGCTCGATGCGGTAACCGCGCAGTTTTATCTGCGAGTCAGTACGTCCGAGGAACACCAGTTGCCCGTCCAGATCCTGCCAGGCGAAATCGCCGGTGCGGTACAGCCGTTGGCCGTCGAGAGAGGGATGACTGGCCCGGACGAATTTTTCGGCGGTCATCTGCGGCAGGCCCAGATAACCTTCGGACAATCCTGGTCCGGCAAGGTGAATTTCACCTTTGAGTCCTCGGGCCACGGGTGCACCGTCACTGTCGAGCAGGTACACCCGGGTGTGGGCGATGGCGCGACCGATGGGTACGGAACCCGCGTCCTGATCAGGCTGGCAAAGGGCGACGGTGCTCCATACCGAGGCTTCCGTCGGACCGTATTCGTTGTATAGCTGCGCGCCGGGCTGGCGGCGATAGTGGTTGTCCACCAGGGCGGGCGGGCAGCTTTCGCCGGCGACAATCGCGGTGTTCAGCGGGCTCGGGCTGTCGCCCAGTTCGTCCAGCAACAATGCGTAAAGCGAAGGCAGCGCCAACAGGTGCGACACGCCGTGGCTGCGGATCAACCGCGCCAGTTGCAGCGGATCTTTCTGTTCGGTTTCGCTGGCCAGGTGCAGGCAACCGCCTTGGGCCAGGCTCCAGAACAGCCCGGCGATGGAGCTGTCGAAGGCGAACGACGACAGCAACAGGAAGCGTTCCACCGGTTGTGGATATCCCGCCAGCCGCGCCGCCAGGGAATGCAGGGCGTTGGCATGGCTGATGACCACACCCTTGGGCTGCCCGGTACTGCCCGAGGTGTAAATCAGGTAGGCCGGCTGATCCCGTGAGACCTCAGGCTCATCCCGTAGCGGCACCGCCGGCATGGTTTGATCAATCGCCAGCGCACTCGGTTGCCAGTCCGCCGGCAGGTCTTGCACGCGAGCGCGGTGGGTCAGCACCAGCCGTGCCTGGCTATCGCGAAGAATATGTTCGATGCGCTCGGTGGGGTAGGCCGGATCGATCGGTACGTAGCAGGCACCGGCGCGCAGAATTGCGACCAGCGCCACCACCGCATCGATGTCCCGCGGCAGGAAATGCGCGATCCGCGCACCGGGTTCCAGGCCTTGGGCGAGCAGTTGCCGGGTCAGGGCACTGACACGTAGATCCAGCTCGGCATGGCTCAAGGTGCCGCTCGGGCCGGTTACCGCCGGGCGTCCGGCGTTGGTGGCCGATCCCTTGGAGAAGCAGGCGGCCAGGTTGGGCAGTGCGAACGTGGCCGCATAAAGCTGTTCTTGCGCGGGGCTCAGAATTGGCGAAGTGGCCAATGTGCCGGTCACCCATTGTTGCTCGGCGGCGCTGCAGGTCGCCAGTCGGTTCAGGCTGGTGGAGGGTTCACGCAGGCTGTGTTCGATCAGGCTCAGCAGTTGCCCCGTGAGAATTTCAACATGGCCTGGCGTGTAGAGCGTGGCGTCAAAATGCAGCGACAAAGTGCTGGCCGAGCGCGGTTGATACTGCAACAGCAAGGCGCAGCCTGCACTGACACTGTCAGCCTGTTCGATCTGCCAACCGG
Organism: Pseudomonas sp. JV414; assembly: GCF_032424305.1. Classification (NCBI taxonomy): domain Bacteria; kingdom Pseudomonadati; phylum Pseudomonadota; class Gammaproteobacteria; order Pseudomonadales; family Pseudomonadaceae; genus Pseudomonas; species Pseudomonas sp. JV414. The sequence continues at coordinate 542,513 of NZ_VYKC01000022.1, forward strand.
CATCGTTCAGGGCACTGTGCGGCGCCACCGAGAGTTCGCGAAAGCCCACGCCCGATAACGATGGCACGTTGCTCAAGTGGCTTGGATAGCTGTCCCGGGCATCGTTGAGCAGGCCAACGCGCTCGGTCAGTTGCTGGCACAGTGCGGCAAACGACAGCTCGGGCGCGGTGTCGAGGCTCAGTGGCAACGGTTCGGAGAACAGCCCGAGGGCATCGCCCAATACGTCCGGACGTGCCTGGTGTTCGTAGGCCAGTGTCAGTCGTTCGGCTTCACTGTAGCGTTGCCACAGGGTTACCCAGGTGGCGAGGATAAGAATGCCGCTGGTGACGCCGAGGTTGGCCGCTTGCTGATCGAGGCGTTGCAGGGTTGCATCGTCGAGTGGCAGTTGCACCCGGTCCGTTTCGATAGGCCCGGATGGCGCCGTGTTCTGGTGCTGCCAGGGCAACGGCAGATCCACGACCACCGCACTGAACTGCTCATCCCAGAACCGCCGGCTCTGTTCGTCGTCCACCGACTCCAGACGCCAGGCGGCGTAGTCGGCGTACTGCAGCGGCGGTTCCTCAGACGCCGCTTGCAAGTAGCCCTGGGCCCACTCTTCGCCGAGGTAACCCAGGCTGGTGCTGTCCAGATGCAGCGCTGGCAAATGAAGCGTTGCTGATCTGCCATCGACGTCCAGTTGTAGCTCGATCCCCAATGCCTGCAAATCAGCGATCGAATCGTCGATCACCTGCATCGGCAACGACAGCCCCGGCAGTTGCTGGTAACGGGTGCGCAGAATCTCGTGGCGTTGCATCAGCGCCCGTAAACTATGGTTCAACCGTGCGCCGTCGAGGGGCTGTTCGCTGCGAATGCGCAGCGTGGCCCGCTGCGCTGTCGGGGCCAGGCGAGTTTGTTGCAGGCGCCACAGGTGAGCTTGCTGCGGCGACAGTTCAAAGCCTTCCAATGGCGTGTTTTCGTGAGTCTGAGTCATGCTGAGACCTGTACAGAAAAGTGGGACATGAGCGTCGATTGGCCGATGACAATCATTGTTCGGCATCCTTCACGACGCTACGGCGACGGGCCTGGCCCAAGGTGCTCTGACGCGCGTTGCCGGCGTCACGCAGCGTGGCTTGAGCCTGTTCGCGACGGGTCTGTTGCAGTTGATTGAGTGGTTGCAGCAACTGGGCGACGCGGGTGTCAGCGTCCAGCACTAGCTGTTCCAGCAGACAGATGAACAAGCTGTCGAGCAGTTCGATGTAGGCACTGGCGTAACGCCCGGTGTTGTAGTCGTACACCACCAGCAGACCTTCGCCGTCATCCACGATGTTGATCAGCAGGTCCACATCCGAAGCCTGAGGCTCCAGTTCTCGCTCGCTGATCGCCAGGCCTGGCAAATGCAGGTCCTGTTGACGGGTGTTCTGCACCACCAATTTGACCTGGAAGAACGGCGTGTAGCGTGCGTCCCGCTGCGGCAGCAGGTCGGCCACCAGGGCGTCGAACGGCAAGTCCTGATGGGCGAAGGCATCCAGCGCCACACGTCGGGCATCGCTCAGCAGCTCATTAAATGTCTGCTCGGGCGTCACGCGGCAACGCAGCACCAACTGATTGACGAAGAAGCCGACCATGTCTTCGGTCTGTTGTTGATGACGGTTGGCGATGTCGGTGCCCACCAGCAGGTCTTCGCGCCCGGTCTGCTGATGCAGCAATACGTTCAGTGCACTGTGCAGCAGCATGAACGGCGAAGCCTCGCGGGCCGTCGCCAGCTCGCCGATGGCCCGGGCCAGCGATGCGGGCAGGCGACTGCGATGACGTGCACAACCGCCATGCTCGCGGGTCTGGGCGCCCGGTAATAACAGCGGAGCCGGGCTGGCTTGCAACTGCTGGCGCCAATAGGCCAGTTGTTGCTGCCAGACCGGGCCCGGCAGGTGGGTGCGTTGCCACACGGCGAAATCGGCGTATTGCAGGGCCGGGGTTTCGATGCGGGCAGTCGCCGTGCCAAAGCCGACGTAGTCCGTGGCCAGTTGATCCACCAGTTGCGCAATGGACCAGGCGTCCACGGCAATGTGGTGCATGGCGATGGCCAGCACGTGGGTCTGCGCGTCCAGTTGCAGCAATCGTGCACGAATCAACGGCGCTTGGGTCAGGTCGAACGGTTGGCCGAAAACCTCGTCCAATTGCAACTGGATGGCCGGCTCCTGTTCCTGCGCCGAAACCTGTTGCAGATCGCTGATCGGCAAGGCAAACGTCTGCGCCGGCTCGATTCGCTGCCAGGGCTCACCATGATCGCTGTGCACGGTGCTGCGCAGCACTTCATGGCGCGCGATCAATTGTTCGAATGCCAGGCGCAGGGCTTCGACATTCAGTGCCCCGCTCAGGGTCAGGGCGAAGGGAATGTTGAAACCGCTGGAGCCAGGGTTCAGTTGTTCCAGGAACCATAGACGTTGTTGGGCAAACGACAGCGGCAGCGGTAGCGAACGTTCTACCCGGGTAATGGCAGGGAGCGCCAGTGGGGCCGTCTGCAAGCGAGCTCTGTCGATGGCGCGTGCCAGGTTTTCCAGTACCGGGTGATCGAATACCGCCCGCAGCGGCAGGTCCACCGCGAGCTGGCTGCGAATCCGCGAGACCACCAGTGTTGCCAGCAACGAGTGTCCGCCAAGGGCAAAGAAGTTGTCGTCGGCGCCAATGGCGGCCACGTTGAGAATCTGTGCCCAGATCGCGCCCAATTGCAGTTCGATGTCGGTACTCAGCGGTCGTTGAAGACTCGGATCGCTGTTGTCCAGTGGGCGAGCGGTCAGCAGCTTGCGATCGACCTTGCCGTTGGCGTTCAGCGGCAGTGCCTCCAGCGGTTGCCAATGGGCCGGCACCATGTACGACGGCAGGCGTTGGGCAAGCCATTCGCGCAGCACGGCCACCGGCGTGTCGTCACCGGTCCAGTACACAACCAGTTGCAGGTCGCCACGCTGGTCGGCGTTGACGATCACGGCCACTGCTTGCACGGCGGGATGACGACCGAGGTGATCTTCGATTTCTCCCAGTTCGATGCGGTGACCACGAATTTTCACCTGCTGGTCGCGGCGACCGAGGAACTCGATCACCCCGTCTGCACGCCAGCGCCCCAGGTCACCGGTGCGGTAGAAACGGGCACCGGGTTCGAACGGGTGCGGGACGAACGCGGCCCGGGTTTTTTCCAGATCGTTCAGGTAACCACGACCGACGCCGACGCCACCGACGCAAATTTCCCCCGGTACGCCCACCGGCACCGGACGCAGTGCCGCGTCTACCAGATACAGATGGTTGTTGGCGGTGGGCCGGCCAATCGGCATCGCATTGCCACCTTCGCTCGTCACACGGGTCAGCGGATGGAAAGCCACGTCGTCCGAGCACTCCGCTGGGCCATAGGCATTCATCAACGGCACATGGGCAAAGCGGCTCAACCAGGCCTGGGCCAGCGCCGGTGGCAGGGCTTCGCCGGTCGGCAGCAACCAGCGCAGTGCCGACAGTTGCGTGTCGGTGCGGGCGAGGTCGAGCAGGGCGCGGATCATCGTCGGCACGGCTTCGAGCACCGACAGTTGTTCGTTCTCCAGCGCTTCCAGCAGGCGCTCGGGATCATGGGCAATCACGTCCGGCAGGATATGCACGGTGGCGCCAAGGATGGGTGCGGCGAGAAATTGCCAGACCGAAATGTCGAACGCCGGAGAGGCGGTCTGGGCAATCCGGTCCGCGCTTGACAGACCCAGCGTCGGTACCTTGCCGAAGATATTGTTGAGCATGCCCCGTTGCTCGACCATCGCGCCTTTGGGCGTGCCGGTGGAACCCGAGGTGAAGATCACGTAGGCCAAGTCGTCAGGGCTGCCCGCGACGTCCAATGGTGCTGCGTCGCCCGCCAGCCACAGGACTTCGGTGCGCAGGCGTCGGGGTGTCGCGGTGCAGGCGGCCAATGCCGGGTCGATGACCGAATCAGCGCTGTCGCTGGTCAACAGAATCTTCGCTCCGGACAGTTCGAGAATCTCGCTCAGGCGCTGTGGCGGATGCTTGATGTCCAACGGCAAGTAGGCTGCGCCAGCCTTGAGTACCCCGACCATCATGCTCAGCAGCGGCAGGCCGCGTTCGCCGGCCAGGGCCACCAGGGTGTCACGACCCGCGCCGGTTTCGATCAGGGCGCGGGCCAGGCGGTTCGAGCGCTGATCCAGCTCGGCGTAGCTCAGGCTGTCGGCGCCACACACGGCAGCGATGCGTTGCGGATGTGCTGCCACTTGCCGGGCGAACAGCTCGGCGTAGGTTTGATCCAGCGGGAAGTCGAGTTCACTGCGGTTCCAGTCCACCAGCAGGGTCTGGCGTTCGTCCGGCGTCAACAGCGACAGCGAGGCCAGTTGTGCATCAGGTTGAGCGACCATTTGCGTCAGCAACTGACGCAGGTGGCCGAGCATGCGCTGCACAGTGTCGGTGTCGAAACGCGCGGCATCGTAGGTCAGGCGAATGCCCAGACGATCACCCGGGTAAAGCACCACGGTCATCGGGTAGTTGGTGTGGACGCGGTCTTCATAGATGTCGACGTTGAAGTCCACCTGACGGTCCGACAGACCTGCGTCGAAAGGGGCGTTTTCGAACACCACCAGACTGTCGAACAGCGACCGGCCATGCTCGATCTCACTCCAGCGCTGAATGTCCACCAGCGGCGCATGTTCGTAGGCACGCAATTCGAAGTTGTGCGCGAACAGGGCTTGCAGCCATGGCACCACGCATTGTGAGTCGTCAACCTTGACCCGCAGCGGCAGGCTGTTGATGAACAGCCCGACGATGTCTTCCACACCTGGCAGATCGGTCGGACGTCCCGACACCGTGACGCCGAACAGTACGTCATCGCTGCCGCTGTAGCGCGACAACAGCAACGCCCAGGCACCCTGAATCCAGGTGTTGGGCGTGAGTGAGTGCTGTTGGCACAAGGCGGTCAGTGCGCGGGTGTCGGCAATCGACAGAGTGACGTCAAGGTTGGCCACCGCTTCGACCGCTTGCTCGGTGACTGCCGGGCGATCGACCACCAGCGGCGTCGGCGCGCTGAAACCGGCCAGTTCGCGAGTCCAGAATTGCTCGGTGATGGAGCTGTCCTGGCATTGCAGCCAATGGATGTAGTTGCTGAACGATGGCAGTAACGGGCGGGCCACGGGCTGACCGAGTACCCGTGCCTGGTAGTGGGCGAACAGGTCGGCCATCAACAGACCGAAGCACCAGGCATCGGTCAGAATGTGATGGAAGCTGCGCACGATCAGGAATTCCTGATCGGCCACCTGGAACACCCGAAGGAACGTCAGGGGCGGGCGGCGCATGTCGAAACCCTGACGACATTCGGCGTCCAGCACCGCGTCCAGTTGGCGCTGGCGAGCCGCTTCGTCGAGGCCACGCCAGTCGTACCAGGCGAACGCCGGGTCGGTCTCGTGGTAGACGCATTGCAGCGCGGCCTTGCCGTCCTGCCACCAGAAGCCGGTGCGCAGCATCGGGTGTCGGGCCAGTTGTTGCGCCCAGGCGTATTCGATGGCGCTGCGGTCCAGTTCGCCGTCCCAGCGATAACGTTGCTGCATCAAATAAATGCCGCTGTTCGGACGCAGCAAGGTGTGCAGCAGCATGCCTTCCTGCATTGGCGACAGGGGCAGCAAGTCATCGATACCGGCCCAGTCGAAGTTCGCACCCAGGGCCGTGAGGTCGTGTCCGGCGGCGCGGCACAGCGCGAATGCATGGGCTCCTGGAACGGCTTGCTCGGCATCGGCAGCCAGCAGGTTCAGACGTTGTTCCAGCGCCTCGGCCCAGCGCTCGGCTCCCGGGCCACGGCAATCGATCTGCAGATGGCCATGTTGCAGGCTGACGGTCAGGGTCAGTCCGGTGGAATCGATCTGCGAGCTGCGGGCGATGACTTCGCCCAAAGGGCCCTCGTGGGCCAGCCATTCGCCAGCCATGACGATACGCACGGTCGGCTGCGGCAGGCTCAGCAGTGGTTCGTGCAAGTAGTCGTTGTTGGTCAGGTAACGCAGCACGCCGTAGTCGTCACCCGCGTGCGGTGCAGCGGCCAGTTGCGCGTCGATCTGTGCGAGCAACTGTGCGGCGCTGGCGGTCGGTGTCACGGTCAGGCGCAGAGGAACGGCGTGGCTCAGCGCACCGACTACCGTGGCCGGGTTGAAGTCGGTATGGCTCAGGGGACTGGTGAGCGGCAAGCGTGCGCGCTCGCAGCGGCCGCGATCCAGTGTCAGCCAGACGCCTTGCTCAGCACTTTGATGTGCCAGTTCCGCGGCGACTGCCGTGGCCACCAGCGACGCCCAGGGCGCATGACTACGTCGTTGCAGCAGGCTCAGGCGAGCACTGAGTGGTGCCGGAATTTGCACGCGGCTTTCAGTGGCTATGTCACCCGGTTGCGGGGCGGACGGCAGGGTTTCACCGGCGTATTGCAGCCAGTATTCCCAGGCCGATTCCAACCCGTCTTCATCGGCGGCGTAGTTGTTCTGATGCTCGGCCCATTCATCCAGATTGCCGCCGTGACGCGGCAATTCGATCGCACGATCGTATTGCGCTTGAGCCACAGCCAGCGCCAGGTCAGTCATCAGTAAGGCCCAGGAGACCGCATCCAGACGCAGTGCATGGGTGACCAACAGCACGGCGTCGCCGTGTTCCGAGAGGCACGCGTGCCAGCCTTCGCCTGCCGCGTGATCCAGCGTGGCCAGGGTGGTTTCGGCCAGTTCGGCCAATGCGTTCGAGTCGTCGAGCTTCAGTGGCTGACGGCTGGCGCTGACCGGTTTAGGTGTGGCGGGCAGGGTCTGTGCCCAAGTGCCGTCAGCCTGTCGGACCAGACCCAGTTGCAGCGCACGGTGTTGCTGTTGCAGGGCTAACACGGCGCGGTTCAACACCTCGACGCTGATCGGTGCATTCATGGCCACGCAGCGCCAGTCCGCCGTCAGTGGGCCGGCTTCGAGCCGAGCGTGCTGACCCGGTGTCAGCGGCACATGGCGCACGGCGCTGGACGTATCACGGCTGTAGTTCGCCCCTTGGCTGATCACCGCAGAAATTTCGGCGATGGTGCGGTTTTCGAACAACTGCTTGGGCGTCAGCTTCATGCCGCGTTGGTGGGCGCGAGCGATGATCTGCAGGTTGAGAATCGAATCGCCGCCCAGGGCGAAGAAGTTGTCGTGAATACCGACGCGTTCGACCCGCAACACATCCTGCCAGATCTCGGCGAAGGCGATTTCCACCGCATCTCGCGGGGCCTCGTAGTTGTCTTGACTGGTCGGGGCATCGGGCAATGGCAGGCTTGCGATGTCCGGCTTGCCGTTGGCATTGAGCGGGATCGCGTCGAGGGCAATGAAGTCTGCCGGCACCATGTAATCCGGAACCCGAAGGGCCAGGTCGGAGCGCAGTTTGTCGGTGGAGAGAGACGTGCTGGCGACCAGCCAGGCAATCAGGCGCGGTGTTTCGTTGGCTGGCTGTACCACGCGAGCCAGCACTTGCTCGATGTTGTTCGAGAGGCGTTTGATCTGGGCTTCGACTTCGCCCAGCTCAATGCGATAGCCGCGCAGTTTGATCTGGTTGTCGACGCGTCCCAGGAACGCCAGTTCGCCGGATTCCAGCCAGCGCACGCGATCGCCGGTGCGGTAGGCGCGGGGCAGGTCGGCAACGGCCATGAAACGCGCGCCGGTTTGCGCCGGATCGCCGAGGTAGTCGATGGCCAGGCCTTCACCGCCGACCCACAGCTCACCCGGCATCCCGACAGGCACAGCGTGACCGTGGCTATCGAGAACCCGTAGTTGCCGGTTCGACTGCGGATGGCCCAGCGGTTGCACACCGGCCAGTGGTTGATCGATACGTGACAGGCAAATGCCCACGGCACTTTCGGTCGGGCCGTAGTGGTTGTAAACCGCGAGTTCCGGACGCAGCGCTCGGATGGTGTCCAGCAACGCACCTTGCAGTGCTTCGCCACCGAGCAACAAAGCATGGCGTGGCAGCAGGCTGGCGTCGGGGTGAGCGGCGAGCAAGCCGTGCAGATGGTTGGGGGTGAGCTTTACCAGATCGGGGATGAATTCGGCAAAACACTGCGCCAAGGCGTTCGGGTCGGCACGGGTGTCGTCGTCCACTAGCAGCAGGCTGCCACCGCTGACCAGCGCACCGAACAACTGGGTGTAACCGAGGTCCGCCGCCAGGGTCGACAGCAATGCATGGCGCCAGGGTTGTTCAGCCTGGGCGCAACCCAGCTCGGCGAGTATGCCACTGACATACGCGACGATGGCGCGATGGGACAGGCGCACGCCTTTCGGCGTACCGGTGGAGCCGGACGTATAAATCACATAGGCGCAGGCCTGTTGATTCACCGCTGGCAGGTCGATGCCGGTGGCGCGGGCTGATGCGTCGACGACCTGAGCGGAAGCGGTATCGAACGTCGGCACACCAATGATGAAGTCCACGTCGGCACTGATCATCAGCGCACTCAGGCGCGAGGCCGGTTGGCCCAGGTCCAGCGGCAGGAAGCAACCGCCGGCCTGCATCACCGCCAGCAGCGAGACCACTGCGTCGTTGCAACGGGGCAAGGCCAGCGCGACGCGGTCACCTTGTTGCAGACCGCGTTGGCGCAAGACACTGGCCAGTCCAGTCGAGGCTTCAAGTAGTTCGCCATAGCTCAGCACGCCGTTGGCGTCACGCACGGCTTCACGCTCGGGATGGCGTCGGGCCTGGTCGGCGATCAGGTCATGCAGCGGAGCGTCAGGCAGTTCGAGGGTTGCACCATTGCCCCAGGTGCGGGTCAGGCTCAGTTCCTGCTCCGGGCACAGCGGCACGTCGGCCAGTGGCCGATTGGCGTCGCGGCCCAGTTCCTCGAGCAGCGCCACCAATTGCTGCAGCAGGCGCGCACCCGCGGCATCGGACAAGCGTTTGCGCTGATGCACCAGATGCAGCTGCAAGCGTTCGCTTTCCATCGAGGCGATCAGCGACATCGGATAGTTGTTGCGTCCACCGGTGTGGCGCAAAGGCGCGGAGTGTTCGGCATCCGGCAACCCGACGAGACCGTCGTCGATCTGATCAAGCTCCCGGGGGAACGGGAAGTTTTCGAATACCATGATCGCTTCGAACAACTCACCACCAGGCGGCAGCGCGGTCAATGCCCGCAGACTGGCCAGTGGTGTGTGTTCGTGCTCGCGCATTTCGGCGTTCCAGTCCTGGATGCCCGCGAGCCATTGGCCAACGGTCGGCGCATCGTCCCAGCGTATCCGCAACGGCAAGGTGTTGATGAACAGACCGACCATGCGCTCGACGCCGCTCAGGCGCTGCGGACGCCCGGCCACGGTGACGCCGATCAGGGCTTCGTCGCTGCCATTATGGCGGCCCAGCAGATAAGCGTAAGCCGCTTGCAGCAAGGTGTTGACGGTCAGGTTGTTGTCCCGGGCGAAGCCGGTCAGGCGAGCGGTTGTTGCGGCATCCAGCATCAGTTGATGCTCGGTGCAGGGCAGGTGTGCCTCCACCGGGTCGGCGAGCAGGCCGCGGGGGTCCGACTCGGGTACGCGGGTAGTGTTGGCGAAGTCCGCCAGACGACTGCGCCAGAATTCATCGGCCGAGGGGCGCTCGCTGAGATAAGCCACGTAATCCTGAAAAGGACGTACCGTTTCCAGCGCCGCGCTTTGCCCGCGTCGTGCCGCGCGGTACAGATCACGCCAGTCCGCCAGCAGCGAACCGACGCTCCAGCCGTCGAGCAACAGGTGATGGTGGGTCCACACCAGCGACCAGTGCGCTTGAGCGTTTTGATCGTCCAGTCGCGCCAGGGTCAAACGCATCAACGGTGCCGCGCCCAGCTCGAAAGCCTGTGCGTGATCTTCCGCCGCCAATGCCGTCAGCCCTTGCGGGTTACCGCGCAAATCGACTTCCCGCAGCGGCAGATCGACTTCCTTGAGGATCACCTGGTAGGCGTCGTCCAGCTCTTCCCAGAGAAACGCTGTGCGCAACACTGCATGGCGTTGCATCAAGGCCAGCCAGGCCTGACGGAACGCATCGAGGTCGAGGTCCCCGGCCAGTCCGATGCTCATTTGCTGGTAGTAAACCCGGGACTCGGGCGCATAGGCCTCGTGGTACAGCAGGCCTTTTTGCAGGGGCGTCAGCGAATAGATGTTTTCGATTTGGTCATGCATGGCAGCAGTGTTCAATCCAGAAAAACGAGGAGGCACGTGCGCCGCGAACGGCGCACTCCGAAGTCAAATACAGGTCGATGCCGGGGTTCACTTCTTCGGCCCCAAGCGTTTGAGCAGGGTGTCGAGGGTCGCCTGGTTCATGCCTTTGGCCAGCGGGAAATCCGATGGCATCAGCGTCCCCGCCTGTGGGTCGAGGCAATGCCCGACCAGCGCTTGCAGGTGCTCCAGCAGGCGAGCAGGCAAGCGGCTGTCGGCGCTCGGCGTGACGCTGTGCCATTCGACATGCAACACGCCGTCTTCCAGCCACGCCACCACCTCACGGCCATGGGTCACCCGGTTGGCCAGTGCCACTTCTGGCGGCGGGGTCAGGCTGCTGGCGCGCAACCAGCCCTGTGGCGTTTGCTCATGCCCCAAGTAGTTGAACAGCACATCGCCACGGCTTGGCGGCAACGCGCCACGCTGGCGTAGCAGCCCGTGACCGAGGCCATTGCCCGGTACGGCGCGCAAGGCCTCCTTGGCGTTGCGCACCCGGTCGCCGGGGGCACCGCTGGAATTCACGCGCAGCGGGTACAGGGTGGTGAACCAGCCGACGGTGCGGCTGACATCCAGGCCCTCGAACGGCGCATCGCGGCCATGGCGCTCCAGATCCACCACGATGTCGGCGCGGCTTTCGACTTCCGCCAGGGTGGCGGCGAGGGCGGCAATCAGCAGTTCTTCCGGTTGCGTGCGATACGCGGCGTGGGACTCGGTCAGCCATTGATGAGTGCGAGCCGCATCCCAACGAGCCGACAGGGTCTGGCGCTCGGCGACTGTCGCCACCGGCGCGGTGTTCACTGCGATCTGGGTGTTCCAGTAGCGCTGTTCGGCGCTGACCTTGCCGGCATGGGCGTGCAGGTGCTCGGCCCATTGACGGTAGGATGTGGTTTTCGCCGGCAGACTCGGGTTCTCGCCACGTTCCAGCCCTTGATACAGCTGCTGGAAATCTTCCAGCAGCGGCGTCCACGACACTGCGTCCACGACCAGGTGATGCGCGACCAGATACAGGCGTTGCGGTTTGCCCTCCAGTAATGCCGCCGCGAACAGTGGGCCGTGTTGCAGGTCCAGGCTTTGCGCGACTTGTTGCAGTTGCTCAGGGTGTTCGCAGCAGGTCAATTGAGCGGGCGATACCGGTGCGATGTGCGCCTGCCATTGGCCTTCGACCTCGTTGAAGCGCAGGCGCAAGGCGTCGTGGTGGGCGACCAGTCGATCCAGTGTGGCCTGCACGAGGGTCGCGTCCAGGCGTCGATCGCTGTCGGCCAGCACCGACTGATTCCAGTACGCGGCTTGAGGTTGCTGTTGATCGAAGAACCACTGATGCAGCGGCATCAACGGCATGGCGCCGGTGACGTCACCCTGTTCGGCCAGTGTCAACAATGGACTGGCAATCTGCGCCAACGCTGCCGGGGTCGGTGAGCGGAACAGGTCTTTCGGCGTGAGCGAGTAACCCTGTTCCCGCATGCGCGAAATCAGCTTCAGGCCGAGGATCGAGTCACCACCCAGGGCGAAGAAACTGTCCATGGTTCCGACCTCGCGGCCGCCGGTCATCATCTCGCCCAGCAACTCGCCGAACAGCTGGCAGAGCAGGGCTTCCAGTTCGTTGCGCGGTGCGACACGGTCTTCTTGAGTCTGCGGCAATGGCAGGGCAGCCAAGGCCTTGCGGTCGATCTTGCCGTTGGTGGTCAGGGGCAAGGTCGGCACTTCAACCCATACCGCCGGCACCATGTACGCCGGCAGCTGGTTTTTGAGTTGGGCGGCAAGCAGCATATCGAGGCCCGATTGCGCCGCGCTGCTGCTGTAGAACGCTACCAACCGGTTGTCGATCACCAAGGTGCAGGCACCGGTGATTGCAGGCTGGTTAAGCAGCGCTGCATCAATTTCTCCCAGTTCGATCCGCTGCCCGCGCAGTTTCACCTGATGGTCGAGACGGCCGAGGTATTCGATGTTGCCATCGGCGAGGAAGCGGCAGCGGTCACCGGTGCGGTACAGGCGATCACCGTCGATGAACGGGCTGGCGAGGAAGCGTTCCTCGGTCAGGTCCGCACGTTTCAGGTAACCGCGAGCGACGCCGACCCCGCCGATGTACAGCTCGCCGATGCTGCCGATTGGCAGGGGCTTTTGAGCTTCGTCGAGGATGTACAAACGCAGGTTGGCGATCGGTTTGCCGATCGGCACGATCACGTCGTCCACCGAGCAACGCCAGACCGAGACGTCGATAGCGGCTTCGGTCGGGCCATAGAGGTTGACCAGCGCCGCTGGGTGTTGGCTCATGAAGCGCCGTACCAGATCCACCGGCAGCGCCTCGCCGCTGGCGAACACCTGACGCAGGCTGTGGCAGGTGACCAGGCTCGGTTCTTCGACAAAGGCGCGCAGCATCGAGGGCACGAAGTGCAGGGTGGTGACCTGCTCTTGCTGGATCAACTGGCTGAGATACGCCGGATCGCGATGACCGTCCGGACGGGCGACCACCAGGGTCGCGCCGGTGATCAACGGCCAGAAGAACTCCCATACCGACACGTCGAAGCTGTATGGGGTTTTCTGCAAAACGCGGTCGTTCGGGCCAATCGGGAAGGCGTCCTGCATCCAGTACAAACGGTTCATCAAGGCGCCGTGTTCGTTCATCACGCCTTTTGGTTGGCCGGTGGAACCGGAGGTGTAGAGCACGTAAGCCAGATCGCTTGAACCAACACTGATCGGTTCAGCGACCGGCGATGGTGGCAGGGCGTCGAGGGTCCAGGCGGTGTGCCCGACCGGCAGACGCGCCAGCCACTGCGCTTGAGTCAAGGTGATTCGGGCATCGGCGTCGTCGATCAGGAACGCCAAACGCGCGGCGGGCAATTCCGGGTCCAGTGGCAACCACGCGGCGCCGGCATGCACGATGCCGAGCAGGGCCACCACCAGGTCCAAGGAACGTTCCATGCACACCGGGACGATGGCGCCGCTGCCGATACCGGCGGCACGCAAGGCGCGGGCAACGGTTTGCGCGCGTTGATCCAGTTCGGCGTAGCTCAGGCGCTGGCCTTCGAACACCAGCGCCGGAGCGTTGGGGCTGAGGGCCGCCTGTTGGGTCAGCGCCGTGTGCAGATTGGTCGGGCCGGTGTAATGACGTTCGGTGGCGTTCCAGCGATCCAGTTGCTGCTGATCCTGTTGTTGCGGGAACAATTCGACCAGCGCTAGCTCCGGCGTTGTCACCAGCGCGTCCAGCAGGGCACACCATTGCGCGCTCCAGCGCCGCATCGTCGACTCGTCAAACAGCGCCGCCTGGTATTCAAGGGCGAGGGTCATGTCGACGCCGTCATCCTGGACTTCCCAGCTCTGTTCGAACTTGGCGTCGATCACCGGCAGCGTCTGCTCTTCGATGTTCAGGCCCGGCCATTGGCTGCTGTCCATGCGGCCATGGTTGAGGGAGAACATCACCTGGAACAGCGGTGTGCGGTTCAGGTCGCGGCGCTGGGCCACGGCGCCGACCAGTGTTGCGAACGGCAGGTCGGCGTGGGCCTGGGCCGCGCGCAGATCTGCCTCGAGGCTGGCGAGCAACTGCTCGGCCGGAGCCTGTTGAGCGACTTCGCTGCGGATCACCAGCGTGTTCACCAGGCACGCCAGCAACGCCTGGGTTTGCGGTTGGTCGCGCTGGTCCGCCGGAGTGCCGAGGCGGATGTCGCGCTGACCGCTGTAGCGTGCCAGCAAGGCACTCAGTGCTGTCGCAAGTACCACGTAGCTGGTGGTGCCGCGTTGGCGGGCGAACTGGCGGATGGCTTCGGCACGCGAGGCGCCGAGGCTGACGGTCAGTTGCCGGGCGCGACGATCCGCTTCGGCACCGCGTGGATGGTCGAGGGGCAGGTCGAGTTGGTAGTCGTCCTGGCCGAGGTGGTTTTTCCAGTAATCCAGGCTGTCATTACGTCGAGCCTGGGTGTCCGGGTGCTGTTGCCACACGACGAAATCGACATAGTCGACCTCCAGCGCCGTCCAGGTGGGCGACTGCCCTTTAAGGCTGGCGGTGTAGGCCTGGGCCAGTTCGTCGATCAGCAATTGCATCGCCCAACCGTCGGTGGCGCTGTGGTGCAGGCAAACCAGCAACAGGCTTTCGTCGCTGTCCTGACGTTGCAACAGGTGCGCCCGCCAAGGTGCGGCGGTGGCCAGATTGAACGGCGCCATCAGCTCGTTCTGCGCGTTGGCGCATGCCGCCGTCCAGTCCTGTGTGGCGACCGAGGTGACCACGAGTGCCGGGCCGTGATTGTCGATCAACAACTGCGGCTCGCCCTGGACTTCGACAATACGGCTGCGCAGCACCAGATGGCGCTCGCTGATCTGCTCGAATGCCTCACGCAAGGCCTGGACCTGAAGGTCGCCGCGCAAGGTCAGGGCGAATGGCATGTGATATTCGCGCGAATCCGGCACCAGACGGCTGAGCATCCAGAAACGCTGCTGAGCCAGACCCAGCGGCAATTGTGCCGGACGCGGTTGTGCGGTGATCAGCTCACCCGGCATCGCCGCTCGCAGATGACCGGCCAAAGCCGCCACCGTCGGTTGGGCGAATACCAGCGCCAATGGCAAGGTGGCGCCCAGGCGTTCACGGACCCGAGCGACCAGACGGGTGGCCAGCAAAGAGTGGCCGCCGAGATGGAAGAAGTGATCTTCGATCCCCACCGACGGGCATTCCAGCACTTCGCTGAACAACTCGCAGAGCACCGTTTCGGTGGCGTTGCGCGGCGCGGTGTGCGGCTGGTCGCTTTTGGTTTCAGGCAATGCCGTGGCAGCCAACGCCTTGCGGTCGAGCTTACCGTTGCTGTTGAGCGGCAGGCTGTCGAGTTGCACCAGAAGGCTTGGCAGCATGTGCGAGGGCAGGCTGTCGCTCAATGCCGCGCGCAGTGCGGACTCATCGGCATCACCACACCAGAAGCTCACCAGACGCTGGTCGAGTAACAAAGTGGCCGCGTCGCGAACGCCCGGTTGCATGAGCAATTCAGCGTCGATCTCCCCCAGTTCGATCCGCTGCCCGCGCAGTTTCACCTGATGGTCGAGGCGCCCCAGGTACTCGATGTTGCCATCGATGAGGAAGCGGCAACGGTCGCCGGTGCGGTACAGGCGATCACCGTCGATGAACGGGCTGACGAGGAAACGTTCTTCGGTCAGGTCCGGGCGTTTCAGGTAACCGCGAGCGACGCCGACACCGCCGATGTACAGCTCGCCGATGCTGCCGATTGGCAGTGGTTGCATGGCCTCGTCGAGGATGTACAGGCGCAGGTTGGCGATCGGTTTGCCGATCGGCACGATCACATCGTCCACCGAGCAACGCCATACCGAGACGTCGATAGCGGCTTCGGTCGGGCCATAGAGGTTGACCAGCGCCGCTGGGTGTTGGCTCATGAAGCGCCGTACCAGATCCACCGGCAGCGCCTCGCCGCTGGCGAACACCTGACGCAGGCTGTGGCAGTTGACCAGGCTCGGTTCTTCAACAAAGGCGCGCAGCATCGAGGGCACGAAGTGCAGGGTGGTGACCTGCTCTTGCTGGATCAACTGGCTGAGATACGCCGGATCGCGATGACCGTCCGGACGGGCGACCACCAGCGTGGCGCCGGTGATCAGCGGCCAGAAAAACTCCCATACCGACACGTCGAAGCTGTATGGGGTTTTCTGCAAGACGCGGTCGTTCGGGCCAATCGGGAAGGCGTCCTGCATCCAGTACAAACGGTTCATCAAGGCGCCGTGTTCGTTCATCACGCCTTTTGGTTGGCCGGTGGAACCGGAGGTGTAGAGCACGTAAGCCAGATCGCTTGAACCAACACTGATCGGTTCAGCGGCCGGCGATGGTGGCAGGGCGTCGAGGGTCCAGGCGGTGTGCCCGACCGGCAGACGCGCCAGCCACTGCGCTTGAGTCAAGGTGACTTGGGCATCGGCATCTGCGATTAAAAATGCCAGACGTGCGGCGGGCAATTCCGGATCGAGCGGCAACCACGCGGCGCCGGCATGCACAATGCCGAGCAGGGCCACGACCATCTCCACGGAGCGTTCCATGCACACCGGGACGATGGCGCCGCTGCCGATACCGGCGGCACGCAAGGCGCGGGCGACGGTTTGCGCACGCTGGTCCAGTTCGGCATAACTCAGGCGCTCGCCTTCGAACACCAGCGCCGCCGCGTTGGGGCTGAGGGCCGCCTGTTGGGTCAGCGCGGTGTGCAGGTTGGTCGGGCCGGTGTAGTTGCGTTCGGTAGCATTCCACTCGACCAGCTGGCGTTGACGCTCAGACGCCGCCAACGGTGACCAGTCGCCGAGGCGAGTCTGTGGCGCGTCGAGCATGGTTTCGAGCAGCTCTTGCCATTGCGCCAGCCAACTCCGGGCCGTGGTTTCGCTGAACAGCGCGGCGCGATATTCCAGCAACACCGACAGCACCTCACCGTCATGCACTTCCCAGTTCAGGTCGTACTTGGTGGCTTGGGCGGTCACTGCCCGTTCACGCACCTGCAACTGCGGCCAGTGACTGGCCGAGGAGTCGGCGTTCTGCATCACGAACAACACCTGGAACAGTGGCGTCTGGCCGAGGCTGCGCTCTGGCGCCAGGTGATCAACGACCTGATCGAACGGCACGTCCTGATGGTGCTGCGCGTCCAGCACGCGGTTGCGCACCTGGCTCAGCAAGCCTTCGAAATCCAGCGTCGGATCGAGGTCGGCGCGCATCACCAAAGTGTTGACGAAGCAACCGATCAGCGGCTGCAATTCGGCCAGCGGACGCTGGGCCACCGGGCTGCCGACCCGCACGTCGCGCTGGTTGGCGTAGCGCCCCAACAACAATTGCGCCGCGCTGAGCATCAGCATGTACAGGGTGGCACCGCGTTGTTGGGCGAACTGACGCAGGCGTCCCGCCAGTTCTTGCGGCAGTTGCAGCTGCACTGCGCCGGCGGCAGGGTCGAGCAGGTTTGGACGACCCTGTTCGGTGGGCAGGTCCAACAGGTAATTGCCGTCTTCCAGCTGGGTGCGCCAGTATTCGAGCTGGTTGCGGAACACTGTTTGTTGACCGGACTCGCGCTGCCAGAGGGCGTAATCCGGGTATTGCAGGGCCAGGTCCGGCAGTACGGCGACGGTGCCTTGGCTTTGGGCGGTGTAGAGCTGCGCCAGTTCATTCAACAGGTTCTGGCTGGACGCATCGTCGGTGGCGCAATGGTGCACGGTCAGCAACAGCAACGCCTGGTCGCGACCGCTGCGTTGCACCAGCGTGGCACGAATCGGCACTTGGGTAGCCAGGTCGAAACGGTGCCCGGTTTCGGCGTGAATGGCCTCATCGGTCAGCAGTTGCCAAGTGTCGTCGGTGGCCGCTTCCAGTGTTGCCACGCGCAAGGTGATGTTGACCTGCGGTTCGATGACCAGCGCCAACTCGCCGTCGGTATCGCGCACGATCCGGCTGCGCAGGATTTCGTGGCGTTGAACCACACCATTCAGGGCGGACTGCAAGGCCTGAGGGTTCAGCTCACCATCGAACTGTACGGCGCTGACCACGTTGTATTCGCCACCGCCAGCGCTAAGTTGTTCGAGGAACCACAAGCGTTGTTGCTCGAATGACAATGGCAAGCGCACCGGGCGTGCCGCCGGGACGAAGGTCGCCGCCGGGGTTTGCAGCGAATCACCCAGCAACGCGGCCAAAGCCTCAAGGCTCGGGTGTTCGAACACTGCCCGCAGCGGTGGAACCGTGGCGAACTGTTGGCGCAGACGGGCAAACAGCACCGCCGCCAGCAGCGAGTGGCCACCGAGATAGAAGAAGTGGCTGTCGCGACCGATCTGCGTCAGCGGCACGTTCAACAGCTCGGCCCACAGGGCGGCGAGTTGCTGTTCGGCGACGGTGCGCGGTGGATCCTGAGCGTCTGGCGCCGCTTGAATGTCCGGCGCTGGCAGGGCCTTGCGATTGAGTTTGCCGTTGTCGGTCAGCGGCAACTCATCGAGCAGCACAAACGCCGACGGCACCATGTAGTCGGGCAGGGCGGCGCCGATGGTTTTGCGCCAGGCATTGATATCGGCCTGCTGGTCGCAGGTGACGTATGCCACCAGACGCTTATCGCCGGGCACGTCTTCACGGGCCAGCACCACCGCCTGACGCACGCCCGGTTGGGCGCCGATCAAGGCTTCGATTTCGCCCAGTTCGACGCGGAAACCACGGATTTTCACCTGATGGTCCATGCGCCCCAGGTATTCGAGCTGACCGTCGGGTAGCCAGCGCACCAAGTCGCCGGACTTGTACATGCGCGCATCCGCCAGCGGCGAGAACGGGTCGTCGATGAACACCTTCGCGGTCTGTTCGGCGCGGTTGAGGTAGCCAAGGGTCACGCCGGCTCCGCCGATGTGCAATTCGCCCGGAACACCCACCGGCATCGGATTGAGAAAAGCATCGAGCACGTAAGTGCGCACGTTGGCGATCGGCCGTCCGATGATCGGGCGTGCCGGGAAGTCGTCCACCGCACAACCGGTCGCATCGACGGTGCATTCGGTCGGGCCGTAGGTGTTGAAGAAGCGGCTGCCGACAATCGATGGCAGACGCTGCCAAAGTTGTGCATCCACCGCGTCACCACCAAACAGCACAAAGCGTGGCAGATACACTTCGCCACGGCGTACGCCGTCACTTTCGAGCAAGGCCTTGAGCTGCGCCGGGGTGCACTCGAAGGCTTGCAGACGGGTTTCGCGGAAAAATTGCGCCAGGGCCTCGGGGTCGTAGCGCACCTCTTCCGGGGTCAGGTACAGGCTGTGGCCGTCGAGCAGCAGGATGAGCTCGGCCACCGAACTGTCGAAGGCAAACGAATAGTTGAAACTGGTGCGCATCGGCTGATCGGTATAGCGGCGATACAGGCCATGGATGCGTGCCCACGCCAGATTGACCACCGAGCCGTTGGTGACCAGCGTGCCCTTGGGCTTACCGGTCGAACCGGAGGTGTACATGATGTAGGCCAGGTCATCGGGACCGGCCAGTGGCGCGAGGTTGTTGTCCGGCTGATCGGCGAACAGGGCGGCGTCGCTGTCCAGGCGCAGGCGCGGCAGTTCGGCACCCAGCTGCTCCAGCAAGCCCTGCTGGCCAAGGAACAACGCCGGCTGGGCGTCTTCAAGCATGTACGCCAGACGATCCACCGGGTAGGTCGGGTCCAGCGGCACATAGGCGCCACCGGATTTGAGAATGCCCAGCAGGCCGACCAACAGTTCCAGCGAACGCTCGACACACAATGCCACCGGGCTATTGGCGACCACGCCGCGACTGCGCAGGTAATGCGCCACTTGGTTGGCTCGGCGATTCAGTTCGGCGTAGCTCAGGCTGCGGCCTTCGAAGCACAACGCATCGCGATCCGGGCTGCGTTCGGCCTGCTGTTCAAACAGCTGGGCGAAGGTCAGGTGCTGTGGTACTTCCATCTCGGTGCGGTTCCACTCGACCACGGTGCGCTGCCATTCCGCCGCCATCAGCAGCGGCAGGGCGGCCACCGGGCGTTGCGGCTCGGCGAGCATTTGTTCGAGCAAGTGCTCCAGGCGAGCGAGGGTCTGACGGGCGCTGTCGGCGGCGAACAGGTCCAGAGCGAACATCAGCTCCAACTGGATTGGCGCATTGGCCGGGCACAGCACGTGCAGGTCCAGATCGCATTCGGAGTGTTTGAGCGGGGTGTCCAACGCTTCGAAATCCAGCCCCGGGAAACGCAGCCGCGATTCCATGGCCAACTGCTGCGCGACCATCACTTGATACAGCGGCGCATGACTGAGGCTGCGCGGCAGTTGCAGGCTGTCCACCAGTTGCTCGAACGGCAGGTCTTGATGCTGCAAGCCCTCGCGCAGACGTTTGGCCACCTGGCTCACCAGCGCAGTGAAATCCGCTTGCGGCTCAAAGTCGGCACGGATCGCCAGGTTGTTCAGCAGTATGCCGAGCAGGCCTTCGGTGCCCGGTTGTTCACGGTGGGTGACCGGGGTGCCGATCAGTACCGTGGCATCGCCACTCAAACGGTGCATCAGCACGGCGAAACCGGCGAACAACACGGTGAACGGTGTGGTGCCCAAGCGACTGGCGAAGGATTGCACCCGGCCACTCAGGTCGGCGCTCAGTTCACGCTGCACGATCCCGGCGCGGTAGCTTTGCACCGACGGCCGTGGATTGTCGGTGGGCAAGGCCAGCAATGGACTGCCTTCGCTGTTGCGACGATCCAGCGTGGTGGTCCAGTAATCGAGTTGGCGCTTGAGTTCGGCGCCTTGCAGGTGTTCGCGTTGCCACAGGGCGAAGTCGGCGTATTGCACCGGCAGGGCTGGCAGTTCGGCGGGGGCGCCGTTGCAACGGGCTTCGTAACCCAGGGCCAGCTCGCGCAGGGCGATGGTCGCCGACCAGGCGTCCGAGACCATGTGATGCAAGGCGATGCCCAGCACATGTTCACCCGGTGCAACACGTAGCAATCGCGCACGTAGCAACGGCGGCGAGGTCAGGTCGAACGGTTGCTCAAAGGTTTCTTGCAGCGCATTGAACTGCGCACCTTCGCGAGCCGTGGCGGCCAAACCCGACAAATCATCGAACGGCAGTGCAATGTTCAGCGATTCACTGATGTGCTGGCTGGGTACGCCATCGGTGCTGCGGATTCCGGTGCGCAGGATTTCATGACGCACCAGTAAGTCATTCAGGCTGGCATGCAGCGCTTCGACGTTGAGTTCACCTTTCAGATGCAGGGCGAACGGGATGTTGAACAGCGTCGTGCCCGGTGTCAGTTGCTCGATGAACCACAGGCGTTGTTGCGAGAACGACAGCGGCAACAGCGATGGTCGCGGCTGGGCTTTCGGCGCGCTGATCACGGCGGCTTGCGGTGCGGCGGCATCGGCCTGGCGGGCAGCGATGGCGACGGCCAGCAGCGCCACTGTCGGTTGTTCGAACAGCACGCGCAACGGCAAGTCGAGTTTGAAATGGGTGCGCAGGCGCGCAACGATCTGGGTGGCCAGCAGCGAGTGCCCGCCGAGAGTGAAGAAGTTATCTTCCACGCCCACAGTGTCGCGACCCAGGACGTCGGCCCAGATTTTCGCCACGGCGGTTTCCAGCTCATTGCGCGGCGCGATGCTTTCTTGGGTGTCGGCCTGCCAGTTCAGCTCCTGGGCGGCCAGGGCCTTGCGATCGACCTTGCCGTTGTTGTTGAGGGGCAAGCGCTCAAGGCACACGAACGCGGCCGGCACCATGTACGGAGGCAATTGCGCGCGCAGGTGTTCGTTGAGTCCGTCGCTGCCCAAGGTGTCGTCGTGGGCCGACCAGTAGGCCACCAGCCAGGCTTCGCCGACGCTGTTTTCGCGCAGCAATACGGCGGCTTCGCGCACATTCGGGTGCTGCGCCAGACGGTGTTCGATTTCGGTCAGTTCGATGCGGTGGCCGCGCAGTTTCACCTGCTGGTCGCGGCGGCCGAGGTATTCGATCACGCCATCGGCGCGCCAGCGTCCCAGGTCGCCGGTGCGGTAAATACGCCCGTCGAGTTGCGGGTGATCGATGAACGCGTCAGCGGTGCGCTGCGGATCGTGCAGGTAGCCACGACCGACACCGACGCCACCGACACAGATTTCCCCGGCAACGCCAACGGGTACCGGCCGCAGGGATTCGTCCAGCACGTACAGACAGTTGTTGGCGGTTGGTTGGCCGATGGGCATGTGGCTGACGTTGGCGTCCGGCGCTTCGAAGATCGGCTGGAAGGCCACGTCGTCGGC
Organism: Pseudomonas sp. JV414; assembly: GCF_032424305.1. Lineage (NCBI taxonomy): Bacteria > Pseudomonadati > Pseudomonadota > Gammaproteobacteria > Pseudomonadales > Pseudomonadaceae > Pseudomonas > Pseudomonas sp. JV414. Next base: position 564,358 of record NZ_VYKC01000022.1, read on the forward strand.
GCACTCGGCCGGACCGTAGGCGTTCATCAAGGCGATGTCGGGGAAACGTGCAAACCAGTCCCGGGCCACGGTCGGCGGCAGGGCTTCACCGGTGGGCAGCACCCAGCGCAGGTCGGGCAATTGCAGGTCGCAAGGGCACAGCGCAAGCAGCGTGCGCATCAGGCTCGGGACAATTTCCAGCACGCTGAGGCGTTCGCTGGCGAGCACTTGCAGCAGACGTTGCGGGTCGTGCGCCACGTCGTCCGGCAGGATGTGCACCGTGGCGCCGAGTACTGGCGCGGCGAGGAACTGCCACACGGAAATGTCGAAGGCCACCGACGCGGTCTGTGGAATTCGGTCTTCGGCGTTCAGCCCCAGGGCCGGCACTTTGCCGAAGATGTTATTGAGCATGCCTCGTTGTTCGATCATCACGCCTTTGGGCGTACCGGTCGAACCCGAGGTGAACAGCACGTAGGCCAAGCTGTCCGGGCCGCCGAGCAATGGCAGCGGCGCATCATTGCCGCACGTCCAGCAGGCTTCGGCAAACAAGGCTTTGGGCGCCTGATCGAGACCGCTGAGCAACTGATCGAGCAGGGCACTGCAACCTTCGCTGGCCACCAGCAACGGTGCACGGGACAGGCTGAGGATTTCTCGCAGGCGCTCCGGCGGATGATTGACTTCAAGCGGCAGCATCGCTGCGCCAGTCTTGAGCACGGCAATCATCATGGTCAACAGCGCCAGGCCACGGGGGGCAACCAGCGCGACCAATTGATCTTCACCGGCACCGGCGTCGCGCAAGGCGTGGGCCAGGCGCGTGGATCGCTGATCCAGTTCGGCGTAGGTCAGGGATTCACCGTCGCAGATCGCGGCAACCTGTTCGCCACGTTGGGCGACCTGCGCGGCAAACAGTTCGGCGTAACTTTGATCCAGCGGGAAGTCGTGCGGGTTGACCGCCCACTCGCCGAGCAGTTGCTGACGCTCATCAACGGCCAGCAGCTCGAAACTGCCCAGCAGCGCGTCCGGTGCGGCGAGCATGCCGCGCACCAGGCTGGCAATGTGACCGAGCAAGCGCTGCACGGTCGACGCCTCGAAACGCTCGCGGTCGTAGGACACACGAATGCCCAGCTGTTCACCGGGCAAGATCACCACAGTCAAACCGTAGTGGGTGTGCACGCTGTGATCCATGCCTTCGAGGCTGAACTGGAAACCGCCTTCCAGAATCTGTTCGTCGATCGGGGCGTTTTCGAACACAAGGATACTGTCGAACAGGGTTTCGCCCCGGGGAAAATCGCTCCAGCCCTGGATGTCGGTCAGCGGCGTGTGTTCAAAATCACGCATGTCAACGTTCAGCCCTTGCAGCGTGCTCAGCCACTGACCAAGCGATGCTTCGGGATCCACCGACACCCGCAGCGGCAGGGTGTTGATGAACAGGCCGATCATCTCCGCCACTCCGGTCAGCTCCGCCGGACGACCGGCCACGGTGACGCCGAACAGCACGTCCCGTTGACCGCTATAGCGCGACAGCAGCAACGACCAGACCCCCTGGAAAAACGTGTTCGGGGTGATCCGGCGGCTACGGCAGAATGCAGCCAGCGCCTGGGTTTCCTGCTCGTTCAGGTGAATCAGCTGATCGTCCACCAGCACCGCATCGGTGTAGCGGTCACGGGCTACGCCGTTGTCCACGGTCAGTGGCGTGGGTGCATTGAGCCCTTGCAACTGGCCGCGCCAGAACTGCTCGGCCTTGCCCGCATCCTGGCGTTGCAGCCATTGGATGTAATCGCGAAACGGCCGTGGGCTCTTGAGCTCAGGCGTGCGGTCGTTGCACAGCGCTTCGTAGACTTTGAGGAAGTCCACGGTCACCAGGGAAATGCACCAGGCGTCCATCAGGATATGGTGAAAGCTGCGAATGAATTCGTAGGATTCATCGGCCAGCCGCACCAGCCGGAAGCGAATCAGCGGCGGCTTCGACAGGTTGAAACCGACTTTCTGCTCGTCTTCCAGCAACGTGCGGATCCGCGCTTCCTGTTCGTGCGGGGCGAGCCCGCGCAGGTCTAGGGTATCCAACGGCACCTTGACCTCGCGATGGATCACCTGCACCGGTTGCTTCTGGGTTTTCCACTGAAAACTGGCGCGCAGGGAAGGGTGCAGCGCCACCACCTGGCGCCAGGATTCAAGGAACGCCACTTCATCGATGGCCCCGCCGATGCGGTAGCGATCCTGCATCAGGTACACGCCGGAATCTTCGTGCAGCAGGGAGTGGAACAGCATCCCCTGTTGCAACGGCGACAGCGGGTAGATGTCTTCAATCGGATTGCTGGTGGTTTTTTCGGTGGTCATTGAAAACGTCCTGCAAAAAAAGGGGCAACGGCGCGGCGAAGTGGGCGGCCGATCAAAATTCGTTCTCGTCGAGTTCGGCCATCAGCGCCTGCATCTCGTCATCGGACAGACCCGAGGCGCTGAACTCGGTGCTCTGGGCTTGCGGTTGCGCGCTGTCGGCGGCCAGCGGCTGAGCGACTTCGGCCATGGCAGCGATGGTCTGGCGCTCGAACACGTGTTTGGCCGAGAGCGCAATGCCTTGCTCGTGGGCCTGGGCCACCACTTGCAGGCTCAGGATCGAGTCGCCGCCAATGGCGAAAAAGTTCTCGGTGACGCTCACGGTCGACAGCTTCAAGACCTTGGCGATGATCGCTTGCAGGGTGGTTTCCATCGCGTTGCGCGGTGCCACGTGGGCGCCTTCGTCGAACTGGTCCGGGTCGGGCAACTGACGGGTGTCGAGCTTGCCATTGGGGGTGCGCGGGAAAGTCGCCAGGGTCAGCACCCGGGCCGGCACCATGTACGAGGGCAGGCGTTCGCCGAGGAAACGCTTGATCGCTTCCGAGTCCGGCGCATAACCATGAGCCGCCACGATGTAAGCCAGCAGACGCTTGCCGGCGGCGTGTTCTTGCACGATCACCGCGGCTTCGCGCACGTCGCTGTGGCTGCACAGTTGACGTTCGATTTCGCCGAGTTCGATGCGGTAGCCGCGTAACTTGACCTGGTGGTCCTTGCGACCGAGGAATGCCAGGCGTCCGTCCGCCAGCCAGCAGGCCAGGTCGCCGGTGCGGTAGGCGCGGGTGCCATCGGCGAGAGTGACGAAGGCTTTGGCGGTTTCTTCGGGTTTGTTGCGATAACCGCGGGCCAGGGTCGGGCCGGCGAGAACAATTTCCCCCGGCTCACCGATGCCGCTGGCGATGCCGTGTTCGTTCAGTACGCGCAGGTCCATGCCGGCAATCGGGCGTCCGATGCTTAGCGCCCGGCTCGGGTCCAGCACTTCATAGGTGGCCCAGACCGTGGCTTCGGTGGGGCCGTATTCGTTCACCAGTCGGGCGCGCGGCAAGGTCTTGCTGTGCTGGGCGATCAACGAAGGCGGGCAGGCTTCACCGGCAACAATCCAGCACTCGAGGCTGTCGGCACTTTCGGCGCGTTGCAGTTGGTCGAGCAGGGCTTGATAGAGCGAGGGCAGCGACAGACCGTGGCTGACCCGATGCTGGGCAATCAACTGCGCCAGACGGGCCATTTCCAGTTCTTCGCCTGTAGCCGGCAATACCAGGCGTCCGCCTTGGGCCAGCGTCCAGAAAATCCCGGCGACCGAACTGTCGAAGGCAAACGACGACAACAGCAGGTAGGCGCGCACCGGCGTCTCATAGGAGGCCATGCGCACTTGGGTCGAGAAGCTCAACGCGCCGTGGCTGATTTCCACGGCTTTCGGTGCGCCAGTGGAACCGGAGGTGTAAATCAGATACGCCAGGTCGTCCGCGTCGGGCATCGGCAGTGGCGGCAGGTCGCTGGCGTTCGTCACCTTCAGGTCATCGAGCACGAAGCGTTGCAGAGTGTCGGGCACGCTGTCGGCGAGTTCGGCGCTGACCACGATGTGCGCAATGGCGCTGTCGGCGAGCATGTAGGCGCGGCGATCCGCCGGGTAGGTCGGATCAACCGGCACGTAAGCGCCACCGGCCTTCAACACCGCGAGCATGGCGACGATGGCGGCATTGCTGCGGGTGAACAGAATGCCCACGGGCACGCCTGGGCCGATGCCGGCCGCCACCAATTGATGGGCCAGATGAGTCGCGCAGGCATCGAGGCGGGCGTAACTCAGGTCGCCGTCCTTGTCGCTGAGGGCGATGGCGTTAGGCTGTCGTTGAACTTGACGGGCGATCAGCTCGACCAGACTCACGGGTTCGATCAGCGGCAGGCTCGGTCGGGCGTCGATAACCTGCGTTTGAAGCGGTCCGCTCAGCGGCAACTGAGCCCAGGCTTGCTGCGGATCGGCCAGCGCGCCCAGCAGCAGTTGCAGCCATTGCTCGGCGAGGCAGGCCGCCGCTTCGGCGCTTAATGTATGGCGGTCGTAAACCACCTGCGCGTGCAGGCTGTCGGGCAATTGGCGTACGTTCAGACAGGCCTTCACCGGGTTCATTACAGCGCTGGCATAACGTTCCCGGGCATCACCCGAACGCCAGGCAAAGGCGTAACCGCCATTCAGGTCCTGGGTGTAATAGTCCTGCCAGCCGACGGTTCGCTCGATCAAAGCGCCGACGTGTTGGCTTTGCTCCAGCAACGTCGCCTGGGCATCCAGATCGATGCGCACCGGCAGGCATTGCTCGAACAAGCCCAACGCACTTTCCAGTTCCGGGCCGCGGCTTTCGTGGATCAGGGTGATCGGGACTTGCTGCTGGCCGGCCAAGCGTCCGAGTACGGCGGCCCAGGCTGTCAGCATCAGGTTCGAGGTCAGGGCCGGGTGGCGGGCGAGATCGGCGGGCAATGCCAGATCCACCCGTGCCGGCGCAAACACATTGCCGCTGCTGGATTCAAGCGACAGCTGCAAGGCCGGCTGTTCGGTTTCGCTCAGTGGTTTCCAGAAGTTCACGCCGGGATGGTCCGGCTCGTCTTCTGTCAGGCTCCAGCGCCACTCGGCGTAGTCGGCATATTGCAGCGCTTCGGACAGATCCGGGGTGGCGTCTTGCAGCAGCGCAGCGGCCAGCAGTTTCAGGCTGGCGAGGTCGAAGTGGCTGCTGACAGCGGCCAGATCCAGCACCGACTGTTCGTCCGACAGTCGCACCAACGTCACGGCGAGCGGGTGGGTCCAGTCGCGGGCCTGTGCAGCAATATCGCTCAGCAGGATGTCCTGCTCAGCGGGGCTATGCTGACGCAAATCCTGCACGGTCATCGGCAGGGCGCAGGTTTCGTCAATCACCTGTACCGGGTGGCGCAAACCTGGCACCGGCATCAGGCGCGTGCGCAGGATTTCACTGTCGGCCATCAGCGCCAGCAGACGACTGTTCAGCGCATCAAGATCCACCGGCCGGGACAGCGACCATTGCAAATGGCAACTGAACGGGTGTTCGACCGCGCCGTTGATGTGGGGGTACACAGATGCCTGTTGCGGCGATATACGAAAACCTTGAAGTCCGCTCATGTTCAACTCGACTAAAAATGGGCTTGAATCTGGGCCACGGCAGAAGCACCGAGTCTCGCTGACCGGTTGTCAGGTGAGCCCCTTGCGAACAGCTGATATGCCCTTTGAAAGTCAGACGGCGACGTCGCTTTGCAGCAGGGCTTCGGCCATGCCGGTCATGATTGCGCGCTTGCCGGTGAAGGGCTCGCGACCGTGTACCGCGAGCATGTTGTCGATGAACAACACGTCGCCCTGCTGCCAGCTGAACCGCACCAGCGAGTCGAGGTAGGCCGCTCGCAGCGACTCCAGTACTTGCGGTTCGATCGGTTCGCCGTCGCCATAAAAAGTGTTGGTAGGCAGGTCGAGGTCGTTGAAGTTGCTTTGCAGCGAATCGCGGATCGCCGGGGGCAAGGTGCTGATGTGGAAGAAGGTCGCGTGGTTGAACCAGACTTCTTCACCGGTACGCGGATGCCGCACCACCGCCGGCCCGCGCTGGCGGGTACGCAGGCGGTTGTTTTCTTTCCATTCCACTTCGATGCCGACGCTGGCGCAGTAGGCTTCCACTTCGCTACGGTCTTCGGACTGGAACACGGCCTGCCACGACAGGCCAAAACCGTCGCCGTAATTGCGCACGTACAGCACGCCTTTTTCGCGGAACCGTGCTTCGATTTCGGGGCTGATGTTCGCCTTTACGGCACGGGTCGAGCCGATGGGAGTTTCGCCGCCGGTCTCGGATGGGATGTGGCAGTAGAAGAACAGCCGCAGCGGGAAGCGCGGTGAATAGGAATGTTCGTTGTGCGGGAAAATCATCTGGTCGGCCGGGTAGTCGGTCGAGGTGTAGATGTTGCCGCCGACCCGAGTGCGCGGCGAGGCGCGGAACATGTATTCCAGCGCGCCGGGGGAGAGGGCGGCGATGACCTGGTCGAATTGCTCCACGGACAGCACCGAGAACCCGCGAAACAGCAGGGCGCCGTATTGCAGCAGTTTTTTCTCCAGAGACTCGCGTTCACCAGTTGCCCAGGCGACCAGATCGACGCCGCTGACCGCCGGCTCGATCACCAGCGGCAAGGCGTGGTCCGGGCTTAGCAGACGCTCGCTGACCAGTTGCTGTTCCGAGACGTTCATGGCTTTGCGGCGTACGGCGCCAAGGGCACGAGACGATGGGGGCACGATAGACATAAAGGCATCCAACTGGGTTAATGGATCTGGGTTAAAGGGACAATGAGCGACGTTTGGTTTGCTTCATCTGGCTGCGACCGGCCAGGGCTTGGGACTGTTGGCGTTCACGCTGGAAAGCCTGATCCCGGGTGCCCAGCCGTTCGGCCAGTGCTGAAAGCGGTTCGGCCAGCACGTTCTGGATCTCGCCCAGCAGGTAGGTCCACAGGTGTTGCAGGCGCAGGGCGCGATCCTGATCGAAGTATTCGCCGCGGTACTTGAGGGTCGCGTCGATGCCTTCGGCGCCGTGCACCAGATCGAGCACCAGGTGGAAATCCCCCGGCGCCTGCGCCACGTCCAGCGCGGTCATGTGCGCACCGGCGATATCGGTTGGGGTTACCCGGGACGGTTGATAGTTGAGCTTGACCTGGAACAGTGGCGAGTGACCCGGGCGGCGCTCCGGCGCCAGCGCCGACACCACCAGATCGAAAGGCAGGCCTTGGTGGGCGTAAGCCAGTCGCGCCTCATCGCGCACCCGTTCAAGGAAACCGGCCAGTGTCGGTTCGCCGTTCAGGTCACAGCGCAGGGTCAGCTGGTTGACGAAGAAGCCGATGACGTCGTTGTGTTCCGCCAGCGGACGGCCGCTGACATCGGTGCCCAACAGAAACTGTTGCTGCCCGCCGAGTTGCTTGAGTACCAACTGATAGCTGGCCAAAAGCAGCATGAACAGGGTCATGCCTTGCTCGCGTGCCATTGCTGCAAGGTGTTCGCAGGTTGTCTGGGGCACCGTGAAGTTCAGACTGTGCTCACCGTGAGTCTGACCACGGCCACCCAGTTCGAGGGTTTGCGGCCTGTTTGCCAGATGCTCACGCCAGAAGCCTTGCTCCGTGGCGATCCGCTGTTCGCTCCAGTGCGTGGCTTCCCATTGGGCGAAATCCAGGTACTGCACCGGCAATTCGGCGTCGGTGGTGCCTGCCAGTTCCGCCAGCAACACTTGCGCCGAGCGTCCGTCAAAAGCGATGTGGTGCAGGGTCAGGAGCAGGTCATGCTGGTCATCGTGACGGCTGAGCAGTTGCGCGCGCAGCAGCGGTCCGGTCTCGAGTTCAACCGGCGTGGTGTGTTCGTTGGCCAGGCAGTCGCTGAGGTTTTGCTGTTGCTGTGCCTCGCTCTGATCACGCCAATCGTGCCAGGTCAGCGGCACGGCGGTGGCCGGCAAGACCTGTTGCTGCGGGCCATCGACACCATCGCGATACACCGTGCGCAACACGCTATGGCGGTTGACGAGGGTGTTCAGGCGTAGCGCCAGGGTTTCGGTGTCGAGCGGACCTTGCAGGCGCAGGTGCAACACCAGGTTGTGCCGGGTATCGTCCGGGTTCAGTTGGCGCAAGAACCACAGGCGACTTTGCGCGAATGATTGACGACTTTGGCTGACGCTCGCACGCGCGGTCGATGTGCTGGTCGCTGGCGATGGTTCGCTCAGGAAAACCTGCAAGGCCAGCGCCCATTGCGCCAGGGTTTGTTCGCCGAACAGGCATTGGGTGTCAAGGCTCCAGCCCAGATCCTTGTGCAGGCGAACGGCAAAATCGGCCACGCTGATGGAGTCCAGGCCGAGGCCGATCAGGCTGAGTTCGAAGTCTGCCGCGAGGTACGGATTGACCTCGTGCAGGGTTTGCTCAAGCCATTGGCGGCACGCGGGCTGTGCGAGTTGCGGCGTATTCTCCACGCAATGCTTCAGTTGAACGAGGTCAATGGTTTCGCTGTTTGAGGTGATCTGCCCACCGCTCTGGGCGATGATGCTCAAGGTGCCCGCAGCCAGTTGTTTGCGCGCGCCCTGACGGGCGATCTTGCCGCTGGTGGTCATCGGGATGGTGCCGGCTTCCACCAGTACGATCTGATCGATACCGCAGTCGGCGGCTTCGCGCACGGCGTTTTGCATCGACGCAAACAGCGCGGGGTGATGCGCCGGGTCGACGAACTTGCGTTGCGGCTCGGCGACGATCACCAGTTTCTCGCGGCCAAGTTTGGGGTCCATCTCCGAGAACGCGGCGATACGTCCGGTGCGAATGCCCGGCTCGGCATCGGTAATGGCGAATTCGATGTCGTGGGGGTACAGGTTGCGCCCATTGAGAATCAGCAAGTCCTTGAGCCGCCCGCAGATCACCACCTGACCTTCGTGCATGAAACCCAGGTCGCCGGAGCGCAGGTAATTGCCGGGTTCGCCGACAATGCGCGCCTCAAAGGCTTCGCGGCTGGCTTCGGGGTTTTTCCAATAGGCTTCGGCGTTGCTCGGGCCTCTCAGCCAGACTTCGCCGATGCGATCGGCGGCACAGCGCTCATGGCTCTGCGGGTCGGCGATGGCAATGTTGTGCAGCGCTTGGGGATAACCGCAGGCGACGAACTCCACGGCGGCGGCATCGGTGGCCGCCAACGCCACGCGACCGGTTTCCAGCACGGCTTTGTCCAGGCGCAACACTACTGGCAAAGCGTCGGCCGGCGTGGCACTGACACACAGCGTCGCTTCGGCCTGACCGTAACCGGGGCTGATTGCCAGAGGGTTGAGACCGCAAGCGGCAAAGCGCTGGGCGAAGGCTTCGAGGGTGCCAGGGTGGATCGGTTCGGCACCGTTGATTGCGTGTTGCCAGGCGCTCAAGTCGAGCTGTGCGATGAGGTTGTCGCTGACCACCCGGTTGCACAGGGCATAGGCGAAATTGGGGGCGAAACTGGCGGTGGCGCGGTAGCGGCTCAACGCCTGCAGCCAGGTCGACGGCGCGTTGACGAAGGTCTGTGAAGCCATCAAGTAGCAAGGCATGCCGCTGTAAAGCGGGGCCAGCATACCGCCGATCAGACCCATGTCGTGGTACAGCGGCAGCCAGTTGACCATGCCGCCATGCTCATCGAAACCGTAGGCCTGGCGCATCAGTTCGACGTTGGCGATCAGGTTGCGCTGGCGTACTTCAACGCCTTTGGGCGTGCCGGTGGAACCCGAGGTGTATTGCAGGAATGCCACGGTCGCGCCGTCGACGTTCGGGCGTGTCCACTGGCTGGCCGGCGGCATGCCCAGGTCCTGGACCGTCAGTACATCGACCTGGTTTTCCACCAATTCCAGCAAACCCTGGCAATGATCCGCAGGCGCGAGGATAAGCGCTGGTTCAGCATCCACCACCACTTTGCGTACCCGGTCCAGGTGGCGCGGTTTGCGCGACGGTGGCGGGAACAACGGCACGGCGATCAGGTCGGCATATAAACAAGCGCAGAACGCGCGGGCATAGTCGAGGCTGCTGGGCAGCATCAACAACACGCGATCGCCCGGCGCATAGCGCGATTGCAACGCCGCCGCCAGAGATCGGGACTGCTCGTGCAATTGGGCAAAGGTCAGGGTTTCGCCGATCTCGACGCCGTCCGGCAAGAAGTGCAGGGCAGCACGCTGCGGGAAGTGCTGGGCATTGGCTTCCAGTACTTCGATCCAGTGATTGAATGAGAACATGGTGGTATTCACGCCATGGCAACGATGACTTTGCGGTCACCGGTGTAAGGATTGCGGCCGTGAGCGACCAGTCGATTGTCGAGCATCAGGATGTCGCCGGGCTGCCAGGGGAAACTGATGGCGGTCTGGCGATAGACCTCGCGCACGGTGTCGAGCACCTCATCGGGAATCGCCGAGCCGTCGCCGAAGTAAACATGGCGGGGCAGGTTTTCTTCGCCCACCGCGGCGAGCAGGCTGGCGCGCACGCCCGGCTCGATGGCCGAAACATGAAACAGGTGCGCCTGATTGAACCAGACCCACTCACCGCTATCGGGATGCTGCAGCACGGCAGCGCAACGCTGACGGGTGCGCAGGTCGCCATCGGCTTTCCATTCCCACTCGATGTCGTTGTCCTGGCAGTAGCGTTCAACCTGCGCGCGGTCTTCGGTATTGAAGACTTTCTGCCAGGGCAGATCCAGTGCGCCGCTGTAATTGCGCACATAGAGAAGCTCGCGGCTGGCAAACAGCTCGCGGATCTCGGCGGGCATGCGCTGGTAGATCAGGCGGCTGTCGGCAATCGGCGTTTCGCCACCGGTTTCGCTGGCCTTGATGCAGTGGAACCAGATGCGCGAAGGCCATGGCCGGGTGTAGGCCTGCTCGTTATGCAAGGGGATGAATTGATGAGCCGGGTATTCGGTGGAGCTATAGACCCCGGCGAAGACTTTGCTGCGTGGCGTGGAACCGAATTCGTAGCTGGCCAGCGGTGCGCCGGAACTGGCGGCGAAGCGCTTGAAGTCGATGGGCGTGGCGACGGTAAAACCACGAAACAGCACCCCACCAATGGTGGTCAGCGCATGGGGCAGACTGTCGCGGATCGACGCGTCCAGATCATGAATCGACTGTCCCGGCGTTGCCTGTACCAGCATGGGTAATGACAGTTCGCTGCCACCCGCTGGAGCAATGGAAAAAGGCTCGGAACGCCCGTTCAGGTGTTCGATGGAGGTCATCCTTTGCACATCCTTTTTATCTTTTTTCGACCAGTCGGAACGGCTTGGGCAGACCTTGAAAACAGGGCAGAGGTCGCCGATGCAGTGCTCGACTGAAATGTATTCGCTCTGATACACGACAGCATATTAGGTACAAATGAGATAGATTATCAATCTTATTTCTTTAAATTTTTTTTTCGATTAGACTCCGCCCCGCTGGCTCGAAACAGCATTTTGCTAGCGCAAAAAACAACAAATATCTGTCGCAGGGGAGCGGGGCGTGAATTTCAAAAAGAACACAATTGCGTTGGCTGTGGGGTCGGCGGTGTGCCTGATTAACAGCGCATGGGCGGCCGAACAGTCGAAGACAATGGAGATCGCTCCGATCACCGTGACGGGTGAAAAAATCAACCGCACCCTGGAGCAAACCCAGTCGAGCGTCGTCGTGGTGACCGACAAGCAACTGCGCGAGAAGGAGGACCACGACCTCGTCGACGTGTTCGCCCGAACGCCGGGTGTCTACAACCAGTCCGGTAATGAAAACTGGGGTATCCGCGGCGTACCGGTATCCGGTTTCGAGGACCAGGGCCCGGCCGCTCTCAACGGCGCGGTTTCGGTGTTCGTCGACGGTGCCGCGCAGCCGAACCGTGCACTGACCCTTAGCCCTATGCCCCTGTGGGACGTCGAGCAAGTCGAAGTGTTCCTCGGCCCGCAATCCACTACCCAAGGCCGTAACTCCCTGGCCGGTGCGGTGGTCATCCAGACCAAGAATCCAACCTTTGAACCGAGCTTTTCCGCGCAAACCAACGTAGGGAACTACAACGAGCGCGGCGGGGCGGTTGCCGGTGGGGGCGCGATCGTCGATGGCAAGATCGCCGGCCGTATCGCGGTGGATTACCAGGAAGGCGACGGTTACATCGACAACGTCTTCACCGACGATGACGCTAACCAGACCCGTACCGGCAATGCCCGTGGCAAGCTGCTGATTCTGCCCAATGACGATCTCGATGTACTGCTGACCTACGCCCATGGTGAAAGTCGCAAGGGCGACAACTCGGTCATGCGTCAGAACGACAAGATCCGTTATTACAAGGTGGCGTCCAACACCGACGCGTACGACAAACTCAAGCAGGACACAGTCAGCGCCAAGGTCGACTATCGCCTGGATGACAATTGGTCCCTCACCAGCCTCACCGCCAATACCGATTCGGACTACGACGCCCGCCTGGACTTCGACCAGTCAGCTGACGCCAACCAGACCGTTCTGCGCAAGCAGTATGGCGACCTGTTCAGTCAGGAGTTGCGCCTGAACTACAGCGGCGACACGGTGAAGAGTTTCGCCGGCGTCTACTACGGTCACAACACCAACAACTTTCACGACCGGTTGTTCTTCGACGATGAGCTGTTCGGTACCGTCAAGGGCGATACCACGATCGAAAACAAGGCAGTGTTCGGTGAAGTGAACTGGACCTTCGCTCCACGCTGGACCTTGATCACCGGCCTGCGCTACGACCACGAGACCAACGACACCGACGTCAAGCAAGATGACTTCTCCCAGCCCGCTAAAGAAAAACAGACGTCTGATGCCGTGTTGCCGAAACTCGGTATCGACTACGAGCTGGCCGAGAATCAGTACCTGGGCTTCATGGTGCAGAGAGGCTATCGCGGCGGCGGCGTCAACGTCCGTGCCGGTAGCGGTCACGAAGCCTACGATCCGGAATACACCACCAACTACGAGCTGTCTTACCGTGGTTCGTTCATGGACAAGACCCTGCGTACCCGCGCCAACGTGTACTACACCGACTGGAAAGACCAGCAGGTCAGTGTGCTGAACCCGGACACCGAGTTCCTTGACGTGTTCAACGCCGGCAGCAGTGACATCAAGGGTCTGGAAGTCTCTGTTGAAAAAGACTTCGGCGAACAGTTGACCCTGAACGCCGGTGCCTCCGTCACCGATGGCAAATACAAGGACTTCGTCACGAGCGACGGCCGCGACATGAGCGGCGAGGACTTCCTCTTTTCGCCCAAGTACAAGATGTCGCTGGGCGGTACCTATCGCTGGAATGATCGTCTGACCCTCAACACCGACGTCATCTATCAGAGCTCCGCGCCGTCGGAGTACGAGTTCGATGCTGCTGGCCAGGTCACGGGTGAGCGCCGGAGCGACAACTACTGGCTGGCCAACTTCAACGCCGAGTACAAGCTCACCAAAAACGTGGCGGTATCCGGCTACGTGAAAAACGCCTTCGACAAGGAATACGTCACCAACAACCGCAGCGGTGACATTGTCGATGTCGGCGCACCGCGCACGGTGGGTCTGGTTCTGCGCTACGACATGTAAATCTACGACGAGATGGAAGCGGGGGAAGGATTTCCCGCGTCCGGTTTCACGGCTGTCGTGACCTGAAGCATTCGTTTCAGGCTGCCCCGTTCCCTTCCAAACCCAGCCTCCCTGGAGGAAATCATGAGTGCTTTTTCGAATGTCACATCGGGTGGCGCGCAACAGCTACGCCTGTTGCACACCGGTCTGTCGAGCCCGTACTGCCTTGATTCGACGCCGATGCTGGAACGCCAGCAACAGCAGGAGTCCAACGCCCGCAGTTACCCTCGACGCATTCCGCTGGTGCTGGAACGAGCCCACGGTATCTACGTGCAGGACAGTCGCGGACAAGTGTTCGTCGATTGCCTGGCCGGCGCCGGCACCCTGGCGCTGGGACATAACCATCCGGTGATTATCGAAGCCATCACTCAGGTCATGGCCTCAGGTGTGCCGATGCATACCCTGGACCTCATGACTCCGGTGAAGGACGCATTCGTACAGGAAATCTTCGGCTGCCTGCCAGCCGACTTTGCGCGAAACGCGCGCATCCAGTTTTGTGGCCCCAGTGGCGCCGATGCGGTGGAAGCAGCACTGAAGCTGACCCGCACCGCTACTGGCCGGCATTCGGTACTGGCCTTTGAAGGGGCCTACCACGGCATGACCCTGGGGACGCTGGCGATCAGCGGCAACCTGTCGCCGAAAAATGCTTTGGGCAGCTTGATGGCCGGCGTGCAACGCCTGCCGTTTCCCCATGATTACCGTTGCCCGTTCGGGGTGGCCGGCGAACAGGGCGTGACCTTGAACGTGCATTACCTCGAACATTTGCTCAACGACCCTGAAAGCGGCGTCACCGCCCCTGCGGCGATGATCCTTGAACCGATCCAGGGCGAAGGCGGAGTGATTACCGCCCCCGATCGCTGGATGCAGGAACTGCGTCGGCTGACCCAGGCCCACGGCATTCCGTTGATCGTCGATGAAATTCAATGCGGCATCGCCCGCAGCGGCCGGATGTTCGGTTTCGAGCACTCGGGCATTACGCCGGACGTCATTACTTTGTCCAAGGCCATCGGCGGCGGCCTGCCGTTGTCGGTGATGGTCTACAACGATTCCCTGGACGTGTGGCAGCCGGGCGCCCACGCCGGCACTTTCCGTGGCAATCAGTTGGCGATGGCGGCCGGCACCGCGACCTTGCGTTTCATCCGCGACGAAGGTCTGGTGGCCCACGCCGAGAGCGCTGGTGCGCATTTGCGCAAACAGTTGCTGACGCTGCAAAGCGAATTCAACTGGATCGGCGATGTGCGTGGCCGTGGCCTGATGCTCGGCATGGAAATCGTCGACCCGCAGGGGGCCCTTGACGCTCAAGGCCATCCGCCGGTGGACACCGCCCGGGCCAAGGCCTTCCAGCAGGCGTGCCTGCAACACGGTCTGATTGTCGAGCTGGGCGGCCGCCACAGTGCTACCGTGCGCTTCCTGCCGCCGCTGATCATCACCGAACAGGAGATCGATTTCGTCGCGCAAATCCTGTTCCGCGCGGCCTGTGCGATCAGCGAGCGTCCACTTCGCTGAGTAGCCGCTGCAGGGGCCTGCCGACCGCAATCGGCAGGCCTTTTTTCATTGGACAGGGAGTGACAATGCACACAGTTTTTGCCTCGATGAAGCCTGCCTGGCTGTTGCTGACGGTGCTTGGATTAAGCGCTTGCGGTGATCAGAAACCACCCGCCGAGCCCAGTGCGTCGGTACCGCAAGTGAAGACGCTGACGGTACAGCCACGGGCGTTTGCCATGACCACGGATTTGCCGGGGCGAATTGAACCGGTGCGCATCGCCGAGGTGCGCGCACGGGTGGCGGGTGTCGTATTGACCCGACATTTTCAGGAGGGCAGCGACGTCAAGGCGGGCCAGTTGCTTTTCAGCATCGACCCGGCGCCGCTCAAGGCGGCGCTGATGCGAGCTGAAGGCGCATTGGCCAAGGTCGAGGCCGATGTCTATCGCGCCAACGCTCAGGTGCAGCGTTTCAAACAGTTGGTCGAAATCAACGCCGTCAGCCCGCAAGCGTTCGACGACGCCATGTCCGACCTCAAGAGCGCCCAGGCCAATCGTCTGGCTGCCCAGGCCGACCTGACGACCGCACGGCTCAACCTCGGTTATTGTCAGCTGCGTGCACCGATCGGCGGCCGCATCGGGCGAGCGCTGGTCAGCGAAGGATCGCTGGTAGGGCAGGACGAGGCGACACTGATGGCGCGAGTTCAGCAACTGGACCCGATCTACGCTGACTTCACCCAATCCGCCGATCACGTCGTGGCTTTGCAGCAAGCCTTGGCCAGCGGGCGCCTGACCCTTGACGGCAGCGGTTCGGCGCAGGTGACGGTGCAAGTGGGCAATCCCCCCCAGACCCGCCGCGGCACGTTGATGTTCTCCGATATCTCTGTGGATCGAAGTACTGGGCAAGTGACCTTGCGCGGCGAATTCCCCAACCCGGACAACGTGTTGCTGCCGGGCATGTACGTGCGCGTGGTGGCGCCGGCCGGGGTCGATCCGCAAGCGTTGTTCGTGCCGCAGCAAGCGGTGCAGCGCGGCACCGATGGGCAGGCCAGGTTGATGCTGGTGGATGCCGGCGGCGTGGTGCGCGAACGGGTGGTCAGTACAGGCGTGATGGTCGGTTCCGACTGGCAGATCACTCAGGGGCTGTCCGCCGGTGACCACGTGGTGGTCGAACGAGTGGACAAGCTCAGCGCCGGGACTCAAGTCAACGTCATCACCTTGGCCGAGCAGCAGGCTCGCAACTGACGGCCAGAGGCCTTGGGAAACAACGATGCCGGATTTTTTCATCAACCGTCCGAATTTCGCCTGGGTCATCGCGTTGTTCATCTCGCTCGCGGGAGCGCTGACCCTCGGCACCTTGCCGGTCAACCAGTACCCGGACGTGGCGCCGACGCAAATCACAGTCAGCGCCAACTACCCTGGCGCGTCGGCACAGATCGTTAGCCAGAATGTCACCAGTCTGCTCGAAGAAGAGCTCAACGGTCTGAAAGGCCTGATCTATTACGAGTCCAACAGCGCCAACGGCGGTGCCGATATCACCATCACCTTCAACCCGGGCACCGATGCCGACATGGCACAGGTCGATGTGCAGAACCGTTTGCAACGGGTGGTCGGTCGCTTGCCTCAGGCGGTGATCGAGCAAGGCCTGAAAGTGGAGCAGGCGCGTTCCAATTTCCTGTTGGTGTATGCCTTGTCCTACACCGACGACCAGCAGGATTCCATCGGGCTGGCGGACTACGCGGCCCGGGCCATCAATAATGAAATTCGCCGGGTGGCCGGGGTTGGTCGGGTGCAGATGTACGCTGCCGAACGGGCCATGCGCATCTGGGTCGATCCTGCGCGATTGGTGGGTTACAACCTGTCGATGGCTGATGTCGGCAAGGCCATCGCCGGGCAAAACGTGCAAGTGCCTGCGGGCAGTATGGGTGAACGGCCGGGGCCCGCCGACCAGCACATTACCGCTACGGTGATGGTGCAAGGCCAGCTCGAATCGATGGAGGCATTTGGCAACATTGTGTTGCGGGCCAATGACGACGGTTCCAGTGTGCGAATCCACGATGTGGCACGGGTCGAACTGGGGCGACAGGACTACCGGTTCGATGCGCGTCTGAATGGTAAACCGGCAGCAGCCATGTCGGTGCAGTTGGCGCCCGGCGCCAACGCGCTGCAAACAGCGGAAGCGATCAAGGCGCGGCTTGGACAGCTATCGAGCACGCTGCCGGCAAACATGACTTTGAACGTGCCTTACGACACCTCGTACTTTGTCGAGATGGCGATCAAACAAGTCATCTACACCCTGATCGAAGCCATGGTCCTGGTGTTCCTGGTGATGCTGCTGTTTTTGCAGAACCTGCGCTACACACTGATTCCGGCAGTGGTGGTGCCGGTCTGCCTGCTGGGGACGATCGCGGTCATGGCCCCGCTGGGGTTCTCGATCAATATGATGACCCTGTTCGGCATGGTGCTGGCCATCGGGATTCTGGTGGACGACGCCATCGTGGTGGTGGAAAACGTCGAACGGCTGATCACTCAGGAGCATCTGTCGCCCAAGGCCGCGACCCGCAAGGCCATGCAGCAGATCAGCGGAGCGATCGTCGGCATCACCCTGGTGCTGTCGGCGGTGTTCCTGCCACTGACGTTCATGGGCGGTTCGGTGGGGGTGATCTACCAGCAATTTGCCATGGCACTGTCGGTGTCGATCCTGTTCTCCGGCTTTTTGGCGCTGACCCTGACGCCGGCCCTGTGCGCCACCGTGCTCAAACCCTTTGACCCCACGCATCAAGCCCGGCCGAATCGCTGGGCAAACGCTTTCAATCGACGCTTCGATGCCCTGGCCCGGCGCTACGAACGGCTGGGTGCGAGCTGGGTTCGACGCAGCTCGCGCAGCATGTGTCTGTACCTGATGTTGCTGCTGGTACTCGTCTTTGCCTATCAGCGGTTGCCGTCCTCGTTCTTGCCGTCCGAGGATCAGGGCTACATCGTCACCGATATCCAGTTGCCGCCCGCGGCGTCAGCCTCGCGCACCGATGTGACGGTCCAGGCGTGGGAACACTATGCCCTGGCGCAACCTGCCACGGATCACGTGCTGGCGATCATGGGCTTCAGTTTCTCCGGGGAAGGTGCCAACGCGGCAATGTCGTATGTCACCCTCAAAGACTGGTCGCTTCGTGGCAGCGGGCAGTCCAGCGATGAGCTGGCCCGGCATGCGAATGAGGCCTTTGAAAATGTCGCCGATGGCACGCTGTACAGCGTGGTGCCGCCCCCGGTGGACGGCCTTGGCACCTCCAGCGGTTTCGATCTGCGCTTGCAGGATCTGGCGGGTCAGGGGCACGACGCGCTATTGAAGGCGCGAAGCCAGTTGCTCGAAGCCGCCAAGGCATCGCCGGTGATCGGCCACCTGATGGAGGATGGCTTGGCCGATGCACCGCAAATCAATGTCAGCATCGACCGCGAAAAGGCCGAGGCCCTGGGCGTGAGTTTGGATGTAATCAGTGCGGCACTGTCCTCGGCGCTGGGTTCGGAGCAGATCAACGAGTTCGCCAATCAGGGGCGGATGCAACGGGTGATCGTTCAGGCGGATGGCATCAGCCGGCAGACGCCCGAAGCGCTGTTGCGCCTGCAAGTGCCCAACCGGCAGAACCGTCTGGTGCCACTGGAAGCGTTCAGCCGTTTCGAGTGGCAGGTCGGGCCGTTGCAGATCGCTCGCTACAACGGCTCGGCGTCATTGCGTTTTTCCGGTGATGCCGCGCCGGGTTACAGCACCGGTCAAGCCATGGAGGAAATGCAGAAAATTGCCCGTCAGTTACCGACCGGTTTCAGCCTGGAATGGTCCGGCCTGTCATTGCAGGAACAACAGGCCAGCGATCAGGTGCCTATGTTGGTGGGCTTGTCGTTGACCATGGTGTTGTTGGTGCTGGTCGCACTGTATGAAAGCTGGGCGATTCCCTTTGCCGTGCTGCTGATCGTGCCGGTGGGCATGCTCGGTTCGGTATTGGCGGTGACGGTGTTGGGCATGCCCAATGACGTCTACTTCAAGGTGGGATTGATCACGATCATCGGCCTTTCCGCCAAGAACGCCATCCTCATCGTCGAGTTTGCCAAGTCGCTTCACGCTCAGGGTGCAAGCCTTGCGCAAGCGGCTGCTGAAGCGGCGCGCTTGCGTTTTCGCCCGATCGTCATGACGTCCCTGGCTTTCATTCTCGGTGTGCTACCCCTGGCTCTCGCCAGTGGTGCGGGTGCCGCCAGCCAGCGAGCAATTGGCACCGGCGTGATCGGCGGCATGCTGGCGGCGACAGTACTTGGGGTCTTGTGCGTACCGCTGTTCTTTGTATGGGTCCTGTCCTTGGCGGATCGCTTGCGTCGTCGCCATGTCGCCAACACCGAGTCGGGAGAGATTGGTTAAAAAATGTCAAAACAATAATCGCCAATTTTTACATCGGTGCGTTTCTTAAAAGGATTTTTTCCATGTACGACCACTCGGTCTCGTCGTCTCTCATTACACCAATGCAGCCGCAGCCAGCGACCACTCGGCAAAATTTCCAATGCGATCGCAACACGAATACGCGTATCCGTGAATTGCTGCGCTTTTATGGGCTGCGCACCAGCCTTATCCGCTTGAAAGTGATCGATGCCTTATTGGTCGCCACCAAAGAGGAGCGTTCCGTCGGTGTGCACGGGGTGCATGCTTACCTGGGTACCTTGGCAGCCGAATTGTCGTTCATCAGTGTGCGTGAAGTGCTCAAGCGTCTTTGCGAAGAGGGTGTCATTCATTTTCAGGACAAGAGCTACAGCTTTACCGCCGAAGCCAGGGCATTGCTGAAACTGCATTCAGAGGTGAAGGGAGTTTAGTCGTTCTCAATGGGCGAAAAATGTGCCGCCGCTAAGACGGCACGGGTGAATCAAGAGGTTGAGTATTCGAGATACAGCCTTTCGAGCGCCTCTTGGTATTTGTCTCCCTTTAACGTTTTTTTCAGCACGGCCAGGGCTTCGAGCGCTGAAGCCGCAGCCAGCGCCTCGTTTTCTCCCCGGTAGGCGGCGCGCAGCCTGGCTGCTGCAATGATCGATTCTTCAGTCGTTGGCATGTTATTGCCCTCGAAGGATTGAACCTCACTGATAGTCGCAACCCTCAACGATTTCAAGTCCAAGGTGAGAGCTCCACCGAAAGGCCTTGGCCTGTTCAGTGAAGGCGACGATTACCCGATCAGCTTTGCGCCGCACTAACCGCACCGATTGCCGTGGATTTATTCCGAACGCTCTTGTACAGCAGGCTGGACACCATGAATCCAATAATGGCCAACAGACTCATCAAGCTGAAGACGTAGTTGTAGCCTTGCTGACCCGGGAAATGATCGAGGATTGCGCCGTAGATGACGTAAGCGAACATGCCCGGTGCGTAGCCGATCAGGCAGCCGATACCGAAGGCTGAACCGGTGATGTGCGAAGGGATGCCGACTTCACCCATGGGGCCCCAGAACACGCCGCGCATGGAAAACACAATCAGCGCGAACGACAGCGTGGCCGCCATGCCCGCATAGATAAAGCTCGGGCTTTTCGGGATCAGCATGATCACGCCCATCAGCGGCAGCAAGGCCAGGAATGCCCACTTCAAATAGCGGCTGGTGCTCTTGAATTGCTTGTCGGCAATGAAACCACCGGCGGGGCCACCCAGGATCTTGAGGAAGTACTGATTGATGATGCCGTAGGCGCCAACCAATGCCACGGGCAGCCCGTACATTTCCTTGAGGTAGGGAATGAAATAGGTCAGGCCACAGTAGACGATGTAGACCATGAACACGTTGAGGCTGACCAGCCAGATACCCGGCACCTTGATGGCTTCGAGCAGGTTCGACAAACCGTTCTTCGGCTTGGCAATCGTCTGCGCGCTGCCGCCCTTGAGCAGGAACCAGGTCAGGGTTCCGGCAAGAATGTCGATGACCGAGTAGAACAGGATTGCTGACTTCAGTCCGGTTTCACCAGAGCCCATGGCGACGAAAACGCCCAGTGCAGAAAAGGCAACCAGGGTATCAATGACGCCACGCCCACCTTCCAGCAGTCCAAACAACCGACCCTGTTCCTGATCGTCACCCAGATTGCGGATGGCTTTGAGCAGCGAGGGCCAGAAGATGCAATCGGCGCAGACGGCCAACAGGCTGAACACGATCAGCAGATTACTGAACGGCGGAAAGGTCGCCAGATACAGCCCCAGGCCACCGGTACCGATCAGGCCGATGGGGATCAGTTTGCGCGTGTCGTAGCGGTCGGCGAGCATGCCGCCGACGACAAACAGCGCGGTGGCGATGATGGCGTTGGCGCTCAGCAGCATGCCGATCTCAGTGTGGCTCAAGCCCATGAATTCTTGCATGGGGATGTAGAAGGCGTCTTTGAGGTTCGCCAGCTTGTAGATGGTGCCGCCACCGAGGATGAGAATCAGGAATCTGAGCCATTTGGCCTTGTCACGAGTTGTCATTATTGTTCTCCAGGCGTGTTCAGGTAAGCAGTGCTGGTTGTCGTGTCAGGTTCAGGGATTAGCGGGGTTGGCCAGGGTCAACTCGGCCAGGGTTCGGAACTCGGCCAGCAGGCCTCGCACATAGGCGACCTGGTTGTTTGCCCAACGATGTTCGTCGGCGAGCATTCGTTCGAGCGAGTAGCCGTCCGGGAGTGGTGTGTCACTCATTTCCCGGTACGCAATGAACGGATCGGCAGCCTCAGAGGTCTGGCGGAACGCCGGGGCGACGTAGTGGTTTTCCTGCTCAAGAATGAACGCGATCACTTGCGGGGTTGAGTCGCCGAGCATCAACAGTTCGAACAACATGCGGGCGCTTGGCAAGTCGTCATCGGCGCTGCCCTGCAGCACACCGTAATGGCCGAAGCCGTTGTGCTCGGGAACGATGCGCACACCCTTGAGGTGGGTCTGGCGTATGTGCGGCGCCAGGGTCCGCAGCGCCGGTAGTGGCTGTTCGCAGGCGTTGATCATGTTGCCGAAGTCGAACAAGGCATGCAGCCGTGGGTGGTTCAGCCGGTTCAGCAGTTGCGCGATCTCGCCGCTCTTGAGTTCTTCATGCTGCTCGAAGTCGAAGTACAGATCGTGCTTGTCGGCCTGCTGCGCAAGGTAATGCAGATCGGATTCGATGACGTCCATGACCCGCGACAACGCGCCCTCGTAGCGTGAGTAAACGCGGATGTTGCGGACCCCAAGCGCCTTGGCAATGGCGATCACCTGATCGACATTTTTTTTCAGCGTGCTGCTGATTTCCAGGTGCACATCCAGTCCGAGCGCATTGGCCTTGTCGGCAAACACTTGCAACTGCGCGGGTGTCATTTGACTCAGGCTGTTTTCCTCGCCGTCGAGCAAATGCAGGCTCAGACCCTGCAGCTCGTGGCGATAGGCGAAATCCAACAGGTCGGCCGGCGTGACACGGCCATGGGTGAGGTTGGTCAGCAATGGATAGGCATGCGCAAACAAGCGCATCTGCCCAAGGCGGTCGAGCAGTTGGCGGGCCAGTGCTTCAGTCAGTAGGGGAGGTATTCCTGCCTCGGCAGCCTTGTGGCTGAGCAAGGCATTGAATCGCTCTTGGATCTTATTGTTCATTCGAGTCGTTCCTGGTCAGACGCCGGGTCTACCGGTGCAGCCTTTATCGCGCCAGTCAGGAACTCTCGATAGATCCATTATCAGTTAAATCATAAGACCACTTGCCTTGCTTCAAGTGGCCTGCAAGTACCCCATTTTGCTCAAGGCCCGGGCCAGCGCTTCGACACGCTCCTTGGCCTGGTCTTCAGGTGTGCCGGCAAATCCGATGAGCAGGGCAGGTGGCAGGACATGCTCGAGGCAGTAATCGCTCAAGGCATAGGTGTGGATGTTGTGCCGGGCCAGTTCCCTGGCGATGACGTCGTCATCAAGCGTGGGTGGCAGCCAGGCGATCAGGTGCATGCCGGCTTCCACCGGGGTGATGTTGAAGAAGCCGCCCAGCTGTTGCTGAAGTTGCTCGAGCAGCGCTAGCTGGCGAGCCTGGTACAGCGCCCGCATGCGGCGAATATGGCCGAGGAAGTGGCCTTCGCGCATGAAGTCCGCTGTCGTCGCCTGGAGAAGCGTGGGCGGGCTGCGATCCATCACCGCGCGCAGGGTGCAGAAGGGTTCGATCAGGGCTTGCGGCAATATCACGTAGCCCAGTCTTAGCGAGGGAAAGAGGACTTTGCTGAAGGTGCCGACGTAGATCACTCGAGCCATCCGGTCCATGGCGTAGAGGGCGGGAAGGAGGCGGCCGCTGTAGCGAAATTCACTGTCGCAATCGTCCTCGATGATCCAGCTCTGATACTGCGCGGCCCAATCGATGAGTGCCTGGCGCCGCGCATAACTCATGGTCACGCCCAAGGGATGCTGGCGAGATGGCGTGGTAAACACCAGGCGGGCATCAGGGCACTCGGCCAGGCCTTGCTGAATATCAATCCCGTGTTCATCGATCCGTAACGGGACCACCTGAGCCCCCTGGGCTTGCAACGCAATGCGCGCCGCGATGTGTCCTGGGTCTTCCATCCATACGCTGTCCTGCGGATTGAGCAACAACATGCCCAACAGGTTGAAGGCTTGCTGGGCGCCGGAAACGATCACCACCTGCTCGGCACTGCAATCGATGCCACGGGCATCAAAGACGTACTCGGCAATCGCCGTGCGCAAGGCCTGTAACCCTTGCAGTTCGCCATAGCCAAGCATGGCCTTGGTCGGCTTGAGCAGGTGGCGGTTCATCAAGCGCCGCCACACTGCGAGCGGGAATGCGTCGTAGGTACTGTGGCTGGGCAGGAATGAGGTGGGGGTCGCGGGGTCCCAATCGGTATAGGAAACCCCGCGAAAGTGACTGCTGCGCAATGACAGCATGGACTGGCTCAGGTCGGACAGGCGCGGTGGCTGGCGCTGCTCTTCGTCGGCAATCCCTCGGCTCTCCCACTCATCGCCGACATAGGTGCCGGCACCGGTGCGCGACGCCAAAAAGCCTTCGGCAATCAGCTGATCGAAGGCATTGAGAATGGTGATCCGCGACAGCGCCAATTCTTTGCTGAGGGTTCGCGTTGACGGCAGGCGCACGCCCCCTTGCATTTTTCCGCCGAGAATCTGTTTGCGAATCTGCAAATAGAGTTGGCGGTACAGGGGGATGGCGCTGGCACGGTCCAGCTCGATAGCCGACAGCAGCAAACCTGCAGGGGATTTCATCACATGCTCGTCTGGAGGAGGGTGGTTAGACCTGGAAACCATCAGGTACCGACATTCGCAGGGTATCGAGAGGCATTGGATAAGTCATCCACCGCAGGCGTTGATGCAACGCGCATTGTCATGAAATGAAAAGCCATTGTCGTCTGATGAGAAGCGACTCGCCAGACGGCGTCCTACAGTCCAATCAGCGCAATTCGACGCAGCACGCCCAACTGAGACTGGAGAATAAGAAAAAATGGCCAAAGCCGTACGCTTCTACGAAACCGGTGGTCCCGAAGTCCTTCGTTATGAAGAGGTCGACGTCGGCGATCCCGGTCCAGGCCAGGTTCGTCTTCGCCATGTGGCGGTGGGCCTGAACTATGCCGACACCTACTTTCGCAATGGCACTTACCCGATCCCGATGCCCAACGGCATGGGGGTTGAAGCGTCCGGTGTGGTCCAGGCCATTGGCGCAGGGGTGACCAATGTTCAAGTCGGCGATCGCGTCACTTACACCGGTTTTCTCAATACCTTGGGTGCCTACAGCACCGAGCGTCTGATTCCGGCCGCGCCGCTGATCAAGCTGCCGGAAACCATTAGTTTCGAGACCGCAGCGGCCATGACCATGCGCGGTCTGACCTCGTCGTACCTGATGCGGCGCATTTACGACTTCAAGCCCGGCGACAGCATTCTGCTGCACGCCGCTGCCGGTGGTGTCGGCCTGATCGTTTCGCAGTGGGCCAAGCTGCTCGGTCTGAACGTCATTGGCACCGTGTCCACCGAGGCCAAGGGTGAAATCGCCTTGGCCCATGGCTGTGAGCATGTCATTAACTACAGCCATGAAGACGTCGCCCAGCGCGTTCGCGAGCTGACGGACGGCGTGGGGGTCAACGTGGTGTTCGACAGTGTCGGCAAGAACACCTTCATGGGCTCGCTGGATTCGCTCAAGCGTCGCGGCCTGATGGTGTGCGTCGGCACGGCGTCCGGTCCGATCCCGGCTTTCGATCCGGTACTGCTGGCGATGAAAGGCTCGTTGTTCCTGACCCGTCCGGCCCTGGCCGACTACATCGCCGACCCGGCGGAAAAAGCCGCGTTGGCGGGTGAGTTGTTCGACCATGTCGGCAGCGGTCGGATCAAGATCGAGATCAACCAGCACTATGCTTTGCAGGATGCCGTGCAGGCCCATCGCGACCTGGAATCACGCAAGACCACGGGCTCATCGATTTTCGTCATTTAAGGGAGTCGCCTGCCATGAAAGTCGAACAATTGACCTGCAGCATTGGCGCCGAACTGATTGGCGTCAACCTTGCCGACGCGGTGCATGACGATGGCCTGTTTGCCGAGATTCGTGCTCAGTTGCTCAAGCATCGGGTGGTGTTCCTGCGTGATCAGGAGATCACACGCGCCGAGCACGTGGCCTTCGCCCGTCGCTTCGGCGAGCTGGAAGATCACCCGGTGGCGGGCAGCGACCCGGATCATCCGGGGCTGGTGCGCATCTACAAGAACCCGGACCAGCCGGCGGACCGCTATGAAAACTCCTGGCACAGCGATGCCACCTGGCGTGAGGCCCCGCCGATGGGCTGCGTGCTGCGTTGCGTGGAGTGCCCGCCGGTGGGTGGCGACACTATGTGGGCCAACATGGTCGAGGCCTATGCGCGCTTGCCGGAAGACGTGAAGGTGAAGATCGCCGACCTGCGCGCGCGCCACAGCATCGAAGCGAGTTTCGGTGCCGCCATGCCGATCGAGAAGCGTCTGGCACTGAGGGCGATGTACCCGGATGCCGAGCACCCGGTGGTGCGCACCCACCCGGAAACCTTGGAGAAGGTGCTGTTCGTCAACGCCTTCACGACGCACTTGAGCAACTACCACACCCCCGAGCGGGTGCGTTTCGGCCAGGACGCCAACCCGGGCGCGAGCGAGTTGCTGCGTTACCTGATCAGCCAGGCCTACATCCCCGAGTATCAGGTGCGCTGGCGCTGGAAACCCAACAGCATTGCCATCTGGGACAACCGCAGCACCCAGCACTACGCCGTCATGGATTACCCGCCGTGCCATCGCAAGATGGATCGCGCCGGGATCATCGGCGACAAGACTTACTGATCGACCCCTTCTGCATTCGCACTCGTAAAGACGTCTGCCCGGCACGATCCCGGGTGGGCGCGACAATCATAAAAACAGGAGTAACTCATGCAATTCTTCGACGATTCCCTGCACCCGGAAAACATGGAAAAGGTGGTGATCACCGTGGCCCCGTATGGCCCTGAGTGGATGCCGGAAGACTTCCCTGAAGACATCCCGCTGACCATGGATGAGCAGGTGCAGAAGGCGGTTGATTGTTATGAGGCGGGTGCAACGGTATTGCACCTGCACGTGCGTGAATTGGACGGCAAGGGTTCCAAGCGTCTGTCCAAGTTCAACGAGTTGATCGCCGGTGTGCGTGAAGCCGTGCCGGACATGATCATCCAGGTCGGTGGTTCGATTTCCTTCGCACCGGAAAGCGATGGCGAAGCCGCCAAGTGGCTGTCTGACGATACGCGCCACATGCTGGCCGAGCTGACGCCAAAACCGGATCAGGTCACGGTGGCCATCAACACCACCCAGATGAACATCATGGAGCTGTTGTATCCGGAGTATCTGGAAGGCACTTCCCTGGCCAATCCTGCCTATCAGGCGGCCTACAGCGAAATGACCGTACCGGCCGGCCCGGCCTGGGTTGCCGAGCATCTCAAGCGTCTGATGGACAACGGCATCCAGCCGCATTTCCAGCTGACCGGCATGCACGCCATGGAAACCCTCGAGCGCCTGGTGCGCAAGGGCGTCTACAAAGGTCCGTTGAACCTGACCTGGATCGGTATCGGCGGCGGTTTCGATGGCCCTAATCCGTTCAACTTCTTCAACTTCATCCACCGCGCGCCAGACGGTTGCACCTTGACCTCCGAGTCGCTGCTCAAGAACGTCATGCCGTTCAACACCATGTCGATGGCCATGGGTATGCACCCGCGTGTGGGCAATGAAGACACTATCATTGATCACAAGGGCGATCGTTTCGGCTCAGTTGCGCAGATCAAGCAGACCGTACGCATCGCCCATGAACTGGGTCGCGAAATCGCCACGGGCAAAGAAGCCCGCGAGATCTACCGCATCGGTGTGCAGTACCAAAGCATCGAAGAAACCCTGTTGGCCAATGGCATGGCCCCCAACCGCAAGGCCGGGCAGAAAGGTGTGCCGCAACGCGGCTGATCGGCAGACGAAGCGGGAGGTCAATGGCTTCCCGCTCGCTGCACTGCAACACGCTTGATAACAACAATAAAACAAAGCTTTGAGGAGGCTGCATGGCCTTTCACCCAATCGCCGCAGACGATGACGACTGTGCTGTCGGTGTTGCGCGTCCGTATGCCTGGATCGTCTTCGCACTGACGTTCGGGCTGTTGATTTCCGATTACATGTCGCGCCAGGTGCTGAACGCGGTGTTCCCGATGCTCAAGGGCGAATGGGCCCTGAGCGACGGTCAGCTCGGCCTGCTCAGTGGCATTGTCGCTCTGATGGTGGGGCTGCTGACCATTCCCCTGTCATTGCTGGCGGATCGCTTCGGCCGGGTCAAGAGCCTGGCGCTGATGGCTTTGCTGTGGAGTCTGGCGACGCTGGGCTGTGCGTTGGCGCAAGACTACCAGCAGATGTTCATTGCACGGTTCATGGTCGGCGTCGGCGAAGCGGCGTACGGCAGCGTCGGCATCGCGGTGGTGATTTCGGTATTTCCCAAACACATGCGTGCAACCCTGACCAGTGCGTTCATGGCGGGTGGCATGTTCGGGTCGGTGTTGGGGATGGCGCTGGGCGGTGCAATCGCCGCCAAGCTTGGCTGGCGCTGGTCGTTTGCCGGCATGGCGCTGTTCGGTCTGCTGCTGGCGGTGCTTTATCCGATCATCGTCAAGGAAGCACGCATTGCGCCGCAACGTGCCGCTCAGGTGGCGAACAAGGCGGCTACCGCGGTCAAGCGGCCGTTGCGTACGCTGTTTTCCAGCCGCTCGGTGATCGCTGCCTACATCGGCAGTGGCTTGCAACTTTTCGTTGGCGGCACCGTCATTGTGTGGATGCCCAGTTACCTCAATCGTTATTACGACATGGCCACCGACAAGGCAGGCGGAGTCGCGGCGATCATCGTGCTGTGCAGCGGTGCGGGGATGATCCTGTGCGGCATGCTCAGCGATCGACTGTGTCGCCATTCGCCGGAGCGCAAAGTCGCTTTGGCTATCGCCTATTGCCTGGGCAGTTGTCTGCTGTTGTCGGCGGCGTTCGCCCTGCCGGCAGGGCCTGTGCAATTGGTGCTGATCTGCCTGGGCATGTTGATTGCCGCCGGCACGACCGGCCCTTGCGGCGC
This sequence comes from Pseudomonas sp. JV414, assembly GCF_032424305.1. Taxonomy (NCBI): domain Bacteria; kingdom Pseudomonadati; phylum Pseudomonadota; class Gammaproteobacteria; order Pseudomonadales; family Pseudomonadaceae; genus Pseudomonas; species Pseudomonas sp. JV414. Next base: position 592,792 of record NZ_VYKC01000022.1, read on the forward strand.
CATGGTTGCCAACCTGACCCATTACTCGGTCCACGGCACGGCCTTCGCCACGCTGACCCTGGCCAACAACATGTTGGGGCTGGCGCCTGGGCCGTTTATCACCGGCAGGGTTTCCGACCTCATCGGCTTGCAGGCTGCTTTTCAATTGGTGCCACTGGTCAGCATCGCGGCTGCGGCCGTGTTCTTTTATGCCAAGTGTCATTACCACAAGGACATTGCCCGGCTTAAGGGCGAGCGGATCAACGATCCGGTGGGCGAATCCGTAGTAGAGGTGAAGTTGTGAGTCGTCGTTTACGTATTGATGTGTTTTTCGATTTCATCTGCCCCTGGTGCCTGATCGGCAAACGCCAATTGGAGCATGCGCAGGTACAGTTTCGCAGTCGCCAACCGGATGTGCAGATCACCACGGTGTGGCATGGCGTGCAGTTGCTGCCGCAATTGCCGGTAGAAGGTGAACCTTTCGCCGATTTCTATCGCAAGCGTCTGGGCAATGCCGACGCTGTGGCCATGCGGCAGGCCCAGGTGCAGCAGGCCGCCAAGGCAGTGGGGGTGTCCATCGACTTCAGTCGCATAGCCACCATGCCCAATACCGCAGACGCCCATCGGCTGTTGGAGCGTGTCAGCGTACTGGGCAATCCTGCCCGGCGTGACGCCTTGTTCGAGCGTCTGTTCGCTGCTTATTTCCAGAAGGGCGAAGACCTTGGTTGCCGTGAGACCTTGCTCGCCATTGCCCGGTCCTGCGGCATTGAGGCAGAAGCTGTGGCCGACTGCCTGAAGGGCGACGCCAGTCCCTTTGACGGATTCCCCGGCGGCGCCAGCGGCGTGCCGAGCTTTCAGTTCGACCGTCGGATGACGATGGTGGGCGCGCAGCCTGCCGAAGCGCTACTCGGGGCCATGAGCGAAGCCCTGAAAGAAAGTGCTCGTGAGCGGCAATCGATATGAGTCTTCGTGTCCCTGTACCTGCCGGAAAACTCCCGCAGGTGGGTGGTCGTGCGCTGTTCGAATTCGATGGCAAAAGCCTGGCGTTATTCAACGTCGAAGGTGACCTGTTCGCCATCGACGACAGTTGCCCGCACCAGGGTGCCTCGCTGTGTGGCGGGCGCCTTGAGGGTAGGGTGATTCAGTGCTGCGCCCATGGCCTGCGCTTCGATCTGCGCAGCGGTTACTTGCTCAATTCAACCCAGCTCAAAGTCGCCAACTACCCGGTCGAGATCATCGACGGCCAGGCATTCATCGTCATCGTTCCCGAGGAGTCCGCGCCATGAGCGCCATCGCTCTTACCCGTATCCATAGCCGAACGCGCGAACTGGCGCCGGGTTTTGTCGTCAGTCTGATCGTGGCGGCGGCCGCGTCCTTTTTGTCCGAGCACTACGGCGCGCCGGTGATGCTGTTTGCCTTGCTGTTGGGCATGGCGCTGAACTTCCTGGCCGGTGACGGCGCCTGCAAGGCTGGCATCGAGTTCACGGCGCGCACGGTGTTGCGCATTGGCGTGGCGTTGCTGGGCATGCGCATCACGCTCGAACAGATTGCCGCGCTGGGCTGGAAGCCTGTGGCGCTGGTGGTGATTGTGGTGGTGGTGACGATCGGCGTTTCGGTGATCGCGGCAAAGGCGCTGGGGTTTCAGCGTTTGTTCGGCATGCTCACCGGTGGGGCCACCGCGATTTGTGGTGCGTCGGCGGCGTTGGCGCTGGCGGCGGCATTGCCGAACCATCCGCAGAAAGAACGCGCAACGTTATTCACGGTGATCGGGGTGTCGGCGCTGTCGACCCTGGCGATGATCGTGTACCCGATGATTGCCAACTGGCTGTCGTTGTCGCCGCAAGTGGCGGGCGTGTTCTTGGGGGCGACTATCCATGATGTCGCCCAGGTGGTCGGTGCCGGTTACAGCATGTCGACCGAGACCGGCGATACGGCCACGGTGATCAAGCTGATGCGGGTTGCCATGCTGCTGCCGGTGATCGTCTGCGCCGCGATGATTACCCGCCTGCAGGGCGCCGACCCGGCGGGCAAACGACCGCCGCTGCTGCCGTGGTTCGCCGTCGGGTTTCTGATTCTGGCCTGTATCAACAGCACCGGCTGGATAGCCCCGGTGGTGCAGGGATCGGTCAATGAATTGTCGCGCTGGTGCCTGGTGGTTTCCATCAGCGCCCTGGGCATGAAGACCCAACTCAAGGAGCTGGCGGCTGTCGGCATCAAACCCATTTTGTTGATGGTGGGGGAGACAGTGTTCCTTGTTGTGTTGGTGCTGCTGTTGCTGCGGTGGGGAATGTAAGCACACAAAACTGTGGCGAGGGAGCAAGCTCCCTCGCCACAGGACTCCTCGGCCGGTGTCACAGATACCGGTTCTTTGCGGCGACTGTACCAGCAGTCGCCGCTTTTTTATTAGCTCGAAGATGCATCGTCACCAACTGCCATAGGGAATGCCAAAGTGTTCGATGTAGCGTTTTGAAGAGTCTTTGATCTTGCCGTAGAAGCCGTTGTACTTGCCTTGATCGGGGCCTAACGGCTCGATGCCGACTTGCCCGCGATCGACCTTGTGGGCGCGGAAACAGTCGTCCCAGACCCAGACTTGAATGATGCCGCCCGGCGCGAGCCCCAGATTCAGGGCTGCACTCGGATTGGCAGTAAACTCAGGGGTTTCGTGGCAACGCTGGGCTGTCGAGTTGCGCATGATATCGCGGGTGGATTCGGAGATATCGATCCAGCCCGCGTAGGTCTTGCGCTCGACAATCGATTGCCAACGCACAAAGAGGCGTTTCGGCAGGTCGGCGCCTGTGACGGGCATGCCGGCGCCGCCAATACCCACCCAGCCCCGCGCATTTTCAGTTCCATTCTCGTGGTCACTGCTACCCGCTACCCCCGCAGCGATATCGTAAATAATCCGCCCCTTTATGTCCTCGACAGCGGAGGTCTCGACCCATACCGTCATATGAGCGGGCTCGGTGAAGCCGATATACCACCAAGATGTCCTGTAGTCGTTTTTGGCCGACAGTGGATCGACGGGTTGGCAGGCACTTATCGATACAAGCGCCAATAACACGATCAGCATTTTCATGGTTACAGCGTCCATTCCGGTACATGAGGGTGGTGCACCCGTACGGCATCTGCCGTTGGGATATGGGCATAGGCCAGTTCGAATCGGGTGGTGCGGGGGCCTGAGAGAAACGTCGGGCTCCAGTGCGCCGACTGATGGATGTAGCGCAGCTTCAACAGGTGCTCCTCGGCGGCGGTAATGCGGTAATCACCTGCGACAAACCGTTCGCACATTAGCTGAATCTCGGCAGGTGGTGCCAAAGCGGCGCGTTGCTGAATATCGTAAAACTCAACCCCATGTTTTTTGGCCGCCTCATACATCACCCGCAGGTATACCCGTGATAGCCCGGCACCGATCTTACGTCGGAGCTGCAACCCGACAAATACCCGCTTTTGTTTCGGCGCGCTCTGCTCTCTTGGCTCAGGCAGCAGCGTTACCGGATCTGGGGTGATCAGTTCCAGCATCTCCATTGGCCAGCCCTTGGCGTGCCATTTCGCCCGTTCCTGTTGTGTCTCTCGGTAGATCGAGGTGGTTTTTACGTCGGTGAACTCACCGACCTCCAGAGCTTGCATGGGGCTGAGTAACACGCACTCTTCGATGTCTTCGCGGTAACCACCGCCGATATCCGAGTGAACCCCCGGCAGGCTGATTTCCAGATGATCCGGACTGACGCTGTTGAGGGCGAAATTAGCGCGGTATTCGTCCCGTGCCACCAGTTGCAAAACATTGGGAAAGAAGTGCGGCATCAAATACAACTTGACCCCGGGGGTTGCCGGGCTGCGCACATTACCCAGGTTACTCAGGCCACCCAAGGAAGCGACGGTGTCGAACAGGCCGATAAACCCGACATTGACCCCTTCACCAAAGACCTTGCTGAAGCCCCGGTCGAACAGACTATTTGGCAGGTACAGCGTTTCCCTGAGCGGGCTGTTGGTTCCTGACAGGCACAAACAGGCGAAATGTCGGGCGGCGGCCGCACCACGGCTGAAGCCGAACACGTCGAAGGTCAAGGAGCTGATTTGGATGTCCGGGAAGACCTCATGAAAGTTGCGTAACCGCCGTTTTATCTGGCCGAATGCATCCAATACCCGAGCTTCGATACCGGTCTCACCCCGACCCAAAGCCATGCCCAGCAGACTATCCTGCCCACCTGCGGTCGTACCAATACCTTCGACATAGACCTTATCGAATGCCTTTTTTTGCTGGATGATTTTTCCCTGGTCGATAGATGCCATATACAAATCATGCAACTGCTTAACATTCGTCACTTCACCCCCATAACTGCTGTCAGGGTCTTGCATGTACGGCTTGCAATTACCATCCATATCCTGCGCTGATACCGGATGATGAGCCGCGCACTTGCGCCCCATCTCCACGTTGAACGGGTTATTGCCTGAGCCATCAAAAAACACCCCGATACGCAGAGTGACCTTCACAATGGCGGCTTCCTCGCGCGCTTCCTTGGCTTCCCACACTTCGTTGAGTTGCTCTGCCTGTGTCCGTTGCCGGGCCATCATTTCGTCGTATTTGCGTTGTTCTTCCGCCGGGTCTGGTCGAAGCCCGGGTTTTCGGGTCCGTTCTGCCAGGGCGCGGTCGCGGCAGACGGCGCAGTGGTGACCCCCAAAGTCCTTTTCCATGAATGCATCCCTTTTGCGCAAAGCCCGTCCCTGGGCGCCACATCAGTGATCGGTTTCTGGGGACAACAGTGCGCGTTGGGGGATAGGTGACGCTGCCAGTCGCGACTTAATCGCTTGTAGGATCGGGATGGGATGCTTGAAGCCTGAGGCTGTCAGAAAAGCCTTCAGGCAATGAATGCGGGGGGAGAAGGGGGGCAACGGGGAGGCGCATCCGCTAATCCGCTGCGGACTTTTGCCCGTGCCGGCCACAGATTACTCGGAGGTTCGGCTGGCTCAGGACTCTTTGGAACCAGAGAGAGATTTTGAGGTGGTCTGTTTTTGTGCGCTGCGCCACGCGGCGGGCGGCATGCCGAACTGGGTGATGAACCAGCGTGTGAAGGAACTCGCCATCGAATAGCCGAGCATGTCAGCGATCCGTCCCAACGAGTAATTCGGGTTGTCCAGGTAGCGCAACACCAGGTCGCGGCGCACGTCGTTGATCAGGTCGTTGAAGGCGCAGCCGTCGTCTTTCAGGCGACGTTGCAGGGTTCGAACGTTCATGCCCTGGGTCTGGGCGATTTGCTCGATGGTGGCGCGTCCCATCGGCAGCAACAGGTAGATGGCTTTGCGCACCTCGAACAGCATCGAGGGACCTTCATGACTCAGCAGTGAGTCGAGGTAACTCTGGGCGTAGCGCGCCATCGCCGGGTCGGCATTGGGGTTGGTCGCGTCGAGGCTGGCGTCGGAACAGACAATGCCATTGAACTCGCTGCCGAACTCCAGATTGCAGCCGAACAGACGGCGATGCAGTTGCAGGTTGTCGGGAGGCTGGTGCGTGAAGTTGACGCTGTAAGGGTGCCAGTGGGTGCCGAGCAGGGCGGCGCACAGGCGGAACATCACCCCGATGGCCAGTTCATTGGCTTGCCGGCAGGGCATCGGCGATTCAGTAACCACCTCTTCGCGAATGATCACCATCTTGCCGGCTTCCTCAATGAAGAGGGCCAGTGAATCGTTCATCAGATGACGGTAATGCACCAACACTTGCAACGCATCTCGCAGCGTTCGCTGGTGGCTGAGCAGCAGGCTGACTACACCGAAGTCCGAGAGCTGACGCGACTCGGCCATGCTCAGGCCGAAGCTCTGGCAGCCACTGGCGGCGGCTGAATCTTCCAGCAGGCGTACGGCGGCATCAATGGGGATGCGGTGTTCGGGCGCTTGCAGCAGCGCTTTGCTCAGGCCGACGCCGGCCAGCACATCGCGCGGATTGAACCCCAGGTACTGGGTGACCTCCAGGTAGTTGGTCAAGACGGCGGCGCGAACGAGCTTGGGCATGCGAAGGTCTTTCCTGGGCCGATTGCGATTCGGATGAGCGTGGCGACTATATCCAGCACATCAGCGGTTGAACAGTTGTGGTGTCGTCGATGGCGCTCGGCCAATCTTGTCCAGAATCTCGACCATTGCCATGGGGCAATCGACGCTCACCCCTTGATTACAGTGACCCGCAGAGAAGCTGCGGGGTTTTTCGACCAATGGTCGCGGCACACCAAACACCTTGAAATCTGTCATGAAAAGAAAAGTGCCTGACGTCCAATGAAAAGCGCCTGGGGTGGGCGCTCTTTAATGTCAGTCCTACAAAAAGCCCCTGGCGATAGAGCCAGTCGAGTCATCGAGAAAGCGAAGGTGTTGAAGTGGACAAACTGCAAACTGCCGCAACCGTTCTGATCGTACCGGGCCTGCGTGAGCACGTTGCCGAGCATTGGCAAACGCTGCTTGAGGCGAGGCTCTGCAAAGTGCGCAGTGTGCAGCCGCTGGAAACCGACAAGCTCGATTGCGCCAAGCGGGTCGAAGCGATCCAGCGCGAGCTGGAGCAGATCGACGGGCCGGTGATTCTGGTTGCTCACAGTGCCGGTGTGCTGATGGTCGCGCACTGGGCTGCGCAGCACAGTCGTCCGATCAAGGGCGCGCTGCTGGCCACGCCTCCGGACCTCGATGCTCAATGGCCACAAGGCTACCCATCTGTTGAAACCCTGCGCACCCAGGGTTGGAATCCTCTACCAAAAGGGCCACTGCCGTTCCGCAGTCTGGTGGCCGCCAGTACCAACGACCACCTCGCCAGCCTGGACGCCGTCACTCGCCTGGCTGAAGGCTGGGGCAGCGAACTGCTCAACGTGGGCGAGGTGGGTCATCTCAATCCGGCTGCAGGTTTTGGCCACTGGCCGCAAGCCGAAGCATTGATCCTGCAGCTGGATCGCTAATTCAGGCGCCGGCTGGCCCCAGCCATCCGGCATTTGCCCTCACTCCTGAAGAACGCAAACCCCTGGAACAAGAGGGTGCGCGAGGGCGGCTGCGCTTAAAACAAATACAAAAAGGCGGAGACAACGCAATGCACAACAATAAGAGTCACGGGTTCGCACCCTCGCGTTACACCTTGTTGGCCTCGGCCATTCTGGCCGCCGCCGTGCCGGTCGCGCAGGCGGTCGAACTCGACACAGGTAACCCGGACTGGACCGTGCGTTTTGATAACACCGTGAAGTACAACTACGGCGTACGCACCGAAAGCGCCGACAAGCGCATGTTGGCGACACCGAACAACAACGATGGCGACTACAACTTCCGCAAGGCCGGGACCAACATCACCAACCGTGTTGACCTGTTGACCGAAATGGATGTGGTCTACCAGAACCACATGGGCTTTCGCGTCAGTGCCGCCAGTTGGTACGACAAGGCCTACGAGAATACCGGTTCCAATTCCAACCCGTTCGTCAACGGCAATGACGCACGGTCGGGTCTGGTCGCCAACGATCCGCGCCTGGCCGGGGTCACCGGCGACAATGTCGGCAATGGCAGCCCGCACCTGAGCAACTACGCCCAGCGTTACTACACCGGTCCGTCCGGCGAAATCCTCGATGCCTTCGTGTTCTACAGCACCGAAGTGGGCGAGGAATCGCTGTTGAGCGTCAAGGCCGGTCAGCACAACGTGTTCTGGGGGGAAACCATCCTCAACCCGGTGCACTCGATCAGCTACGGCCAGTCCGGTCTGGACCTGGCCAAACTGGCCGCCTCGCCGGGTACCGAAGCCAAGGAACTGTTCGTTCCGCGTAACCAGTTGTCGATGTCATTCACGGTCAATCCCGAGTTGACCGTGGGCGCTCAGTATTTCCTCGATTGGGATGCCGCCCGCCTGCCTGAAGCCGGTACTTACTACGGCGGTTCCGATCTGGTCGGCTTCGGTGCGCAGTCGTTCCTGTTGGGCAACACCAATGGCGTGGTGCCGGGCAGTCCATTGGGTTGTGGTCTGGCGCCCTGCAACGGGCTGACCAATGTGCGTCGCGGTCACGACCTGACGCCGGACAAGCGCGGAGATTGGGGCGTGATGGCCAAATGGTCGCCGGCCTGGCTGGATGGCACCCTCGGTGTCTACTACCGCGAAACCTCGGAAATTCTGCCGCAAGCCTGGTTGAACGCCACCGGGCTGACCTCGGCCAATCCTAACGGCACCCCGCCTGCGGGCATGGTGCCGGCGGTGGTCAACACCCTCAATTCATTGAGCACCAGCACCTATCAATTGGCCTATGCCGACAACATCAAGATCGTCGGCCTGAGTTTGTCCAAGGATGTGGGCGGTATCAGCGTCGGTTCAGACTTGAACATTCGGCACAACATGCCGCTGGCCAGTATTCCCGCGGTTGTCAGCTCGACAGGGCCGCGGGGTTTGGGCGCCGGTCTTGGGCTGTTACCGGCCCGCACGGCGGCCACCGGGGTGATCTATGACACCCCGCAAAAGGGCGACAGCATGGGGGCCACCGGTGACACCTTGCACTGGACGCTCAACGGCCTGATGACCTTCCCGAAAACACCAGTGTTCGATTCGGCCAGCCTGCTCGCCGAGTTGTACTACAGCAACTTGCTCAAGCTCGATAGCAAGAACGAAGCGCTCTACAAGGGCAAGGACACCTATCGCGGCATCGACCAGCCTACCCGGGACAACTGGGGTATCGCGGTCAACTTCACGCCGACCTGGTACCAGGTGTTTCCCGGCGTCGACCTCAACGCACCGATGTCCATCAACGTCGGCCTTGACGGCGTGTCACCGGTGTCTGGCGGCGGTGCCAAAGACACCGGCAACTATGCCGTGGGCGTGGGTGCCGTTGTGTACAACAAATACTTCATCGACCTGAAGTACGTGGACTCCTTCGGCAAGACCGACAAGTGCGATACCAGCGGTTTGAGCACCGGTGCGGCCAATGCCGGCAGCGGCGACGGCTCTACACCCAATGCCTTTAGCGGCAATGAAAACTACGCGTGTTACGGCGGCGGCTACTCGGCCTTCTCCGGTGGTGGAGCCACGACTGAGGACCGTGGCGCCGTTTACCTGACGATGAAAACCACTTTTTGATTCACCACTGATTTGCTCAATGCAAGCAGGAGAATAACAAGATGAAATTCGCAAAAACCGTGTTGGCCGCTTCGCTGGCCATGGTCCTTGCCGCCCAGGCACAGGCCGCTGTTTCAACTCAGGACGCTGCCAAATTGGGCAGCAGCCTGACCCTGGTGGGCGCCGAAAAGGCCGGGAACGCTGATGGTTCCATCCCAGCCTATGACGGTGGCCTGACCACGCCGCCGGCCAGTTTCAAATCCGGTGACAGCATGCGTCCGGATCCCTTCGTCAACGAAAAACCGTTGCTGGTGATCGACGGCAAAAACGTCGATCAGTACAAGGGCTTGCTCAGTGCAACCACGGCGGAACTGGCCAAGCGTTTCCCAAGCTTCCACGTCAATGTCTACCCGACTCACCGTACCGTCTCGTTGCCCAAGGCTGTGCTGGACAATGGCGTGAAAAACGCTACCGACGCCAAGTCTCTGGAAGGCGGATTGGCCATCGATAACGTACTGCCCGGTGTGCCGTTCCCGATTCCGCAGACGGGGAACGAGGCGATGTGGAACTTCCTGTTGCGTTATCAGGGAGTCAACATCAACTCCAAGTACGACTCCTGGAACGTCGATTCCGCTGGCGTGCCGACCCTGGCGACCACCGGGCAGGCGTTCATTTCCTATCCGATCTACGAGAACCTGGCGCAGCCGATCAGCAGTGCCGACGTGTACTACCAGATGAAGCTGTCTTACACAGGCCCTGCGCGCCGGGCGGGTGAAGCGGTGATGCTCAAGGACGCCGCCAACCCGCTGCAGCAACCGCGCCGCGCCTGGCAATACTTGCCTGGTCAGCGCCGGGTCAAGCTGGCACCGAACCTGGCTTACGACACGCCTAACCCCGGCACCGCCGGCGCGGGCACCTACGACGATGTTTTCGTGTTCAACGGTGCGCTGGACCGCTACGACTGGAAGCTGGTGGGCAAGCAGGAAATGATCGTGCCCTACAACACCTACAAGCTGACTTACGCCCAGGACCCAAAATCGCTGACCACCGCCAATCACCTGGCACCGGATTATGTGCGTTGGGAAAAACACCGGGTCTGGGTGGTGGAGGGCAACCTCAAGTCCGGTGCCCGGCACATCTATCAGAAGCGTCGCTTCTACCTCGATGAAGACAGCTGGACCGCTCTGGCCTCTGACCAATACGACGCCCGTGGCCAGCTGTACCGTGGCTCGTTCGCGTTTCTTAGCCAGAGCTACGACAAGCAGATCCCGGACTCCACGCCCTTCATGATCTACGACCTGGTGGGTGGCTCCTACAACATCAACGGTGTGGTCGGGCCTTACGGCGGCATCAAGTACATCGATCCGCTCTCCAAGGCGCAGTGGTCGCCTGAGTCTCTGGCCGGTAGCGGGATTCGCTAAGCACGTCGTGACAAAGCGTCCGTTCGGTCCGCCGCCTGCAAGGCAGGGGACCGCACGACGGTCGGCGCATGCCGATCGTTTCGGGCGTCAGGTTGGAACGTCAGGCACACGGACGTGTGTCCCGACGCGGTTATCCGAAGAGGACGCGGTATGTGTTCGTATAAAAATTACCTGCAGCTGGCGCTCGGCGCTCTGCTTGCAACGTTGCAGGGCCTGAGCCAGGCGTCCGCTTATGTCGACGTGCTGGATCTGCCGGCCAGGGTCAGCGCCTTGGCCGTCAACAGCCCGTTATCCGGTATGGCCCGCGCCGGCGAGCGCTTGGTCGCAGTCGGGCAGCGTGGCCACATTCTGTATTCCGATGATGCCGGCAAAGATTGGCAGCAGGCCGCGGTGCCGGTCAGTGCCGACCTCAATGCCGTGAGTTTTCCTTCCGCCACCCAAGGCTGGGCAGTGGGCGGCGACGGCGTGGTGTTGCACAGCAGCGACGCTGGCGCGACCTGGCGCAAGCAACTGGACGGCCGCGAGATCGGTGCCTTGCTGGTCAAGCATTACAGCGCGTTGGCCAGTGCAGAACCCGGCAACGAACAATGGCCACTGCTGGCCGCCGAAGGTGAGCGCCTGATGGCGCAGGGCGCCGACAAACCGTTGCTCGATGTCTGGTTCGCCAACGACCGCCTCGGCTATGTGGTCGGGGTGTTCAACCTGATCCTGCGCACCGAGGATGGCGGCCAGAGCTGGACGCCGTTTCAGGACCGCACTGACAACCCGCAGGGCTTTCACCTCAACGCCATCGCCTCCACCGGCGACGCGCTGTACATCGCCGGAGAGCAGGGCCTGTTGCTCAAGTGGGATGACACCCGACAGCGGTTCGCCGCCGTGCAGACACCCTATCAGGGCAGTTTTTTCGGTGTGCTCGGCAAGCCCGGCGAAGCGCTCGTCTACGGCTTGCGCGGCAATGTGCTGCGCAGCACCGATGGCGGTCACAGCTGGACCCCGCTGAAGAATGGCCTGCACGTCAGCATCACCGCCGGCATCGTCGATGCCCATGGTAATTACCGCTTGTTCACCCAGGGCGGGCAGATGCTGGTCAGCCAGGGCGCAGGTGCGCAATTGCATTTGGTTCAGCAACGGGCACCGACACCGGTGACCGGCGCCACTCAGTCCGCCGACGGTGCGCTGGTGGTGGTTGGCAGCCGTGGTGCCCGGACGCTGTCCGTTGAATAAGCCCTCGAACCCTTAGAGCGAGAACCCAGACATGGGCCATACCAAACAAGAAACCATGCCGGTGATCCGCGATCTGCGGGATTTCGACCGCCACTCCGGCAATCGGCTGGAGCGGTTGGTGTTCAACTATCGCCCGCTGTTCATGCTGCTGATGGCGCTGGCCACCGTAGTGTTGGGCTACATGGCCGCAACTCGCCTGGAGCTGCGCCCCAGCTTTGAAAAGATGATTCCGCAGAGCCAGCCGTACATTCAGAATTTCCTGGAAAACCGTCAGTCGCTGCGCGGTTTGGGTAACTCGGTACGGGTGGTGGTGGAGAACACCCAGGGCGATATTTTCGACCCCGCTTATCTTGACGTGCTCAAACAGGTCAACGATCAGCTGTTCGTCACCGAAGGCGTCGACCGTCCCTGGATGAAGTCGTTGTGGAGCCCGGCGGTGCGCTGGACCGAAGTCACCGAGGAAGGTTTTCAGGGTGGCCCGGTGATGCCCGATACCTACCAGGGCAAGCCTGAAGAAATAGAACAGTTGCGCCAGAACATTTCCCGTGCCGGAATCGTCGGCAGTCTGGTGGCCAGCGACTACAAATCGAGCATGCTCATTGTTCCGTTGCTGGACAAAGCCACGGCCAGCGGTCAGCGCATCGACTACCACGCCTTTTCGCAAATGCTCGAGGAGCAGTTGCGCGACAAAATCGAGTTCGCAGGTGACAGCGCTGCGCGCAAGGCCGGCGAGGAGGGCAAGGGCCAGTACAAAGTCCGGGTGATCGGTTTCGCCAAATTGATGGGCGACCTGATCGACGGCCTGATCCAGGTGATGATGTTCTTCGGCCTGGCCGTCGTCACGTCGCTGATCATCATTTACGCCTACACCCGTTGCGTGCGCAGCACCTTGCTGGTGGTCGGCTGCTCGCTGATCGCAGTGGTCTGGCAACTCGGCATCGTCGCCTGGCTGGGCTATGCCATCGACCCGTACTCAGTGCTGGTACCTTTCCTGATCTTCGCCATCGGTGTGTCCCACGCGGCGCAGAAGATGAACGGCATCATGCAAGATATCGCCCGTGGCACCCACAGACTGATCGCCGCACGCTACACCTTCCGCCGTCTGTTCATTGCCGGCGTCACCGCGCTGCTGGCGGACGCTGTCGGGTTCGCGGTGCTGATGCTGATCGACATTCCGGTGATCCGCGACCTGGCGATCACTGCCAGTATTGGTGTGGCGGTGCTGATTTTTACCTCGCTGTTGCTGATGCCGGTGGCGCTGTCTTATGTCGGCGTCGGCGCCAAGGCTGCCGAGCGTGCGCTGAAAATCGATACGCGCGCAGAAGGGCATAAAGGCTTCGGCAAACTGTGGGACTTGCTCGACCGTTTCACCACGCGCAAGTGGGCCACGGGGGCGGTATTGGTCGCGGTACTGATGGGCATCGGCGGCTTCATGGTCAGCTTGCAGTTGAAGATCGGCGATCTGGAAAGTGGCGCACCGGAGTTGCGTGCCGACTCTCGTTATAACCGTGACAACGCCTACATCACCAGCCACTACGCGCTGTCCAGCGACCTGTTTGCAGTGATGATCAAGACTGCGCCGGAAGGCTGCTTGAACTACAAGACGCTGGTCCTCGCCGACCGTCTAGCCTGGGAGCTGCAGCAGTATCCGGGCGTACAGGCGACGGCTTCGTTGGTCAATGCGGTGCGCCAAATCACCGCCGGTACTTATGAAGGCAACCCCAAGCTCAACAGCATCCAGCGCAATCAGGACGTGCTGAACTACGCCGCGCAGCAAGCCTCGGTCAACTCCCCGGAGTTGTTCAACACCGATTGTTCGTTGATGCCGGTGATCACCTTCCTCAAGGACCACAAGGCCGAGACCCTGGATGCCGTGGTGGGCATCGCCGAAAAATTCGCCCGGGAAAATAACAGCGAAGATCGCCAGTTCCTGCTGGCGGCCGGGTCGGCCGGGATTGAGGCGGCGACCAACATTGTGGTGCGCGAGGCCAACCGCACCATGCTGCTTTATGTCTATGCGGCGGTGACGCTGTTCTGCCTGATCACCTTCCGCAGCTGGCGCGCCACGCTGGTGGCCCTGTTGCCGCTGGTGTTGACCTCGATCCTTTGCGAAGCGTTGATGGTGGCCATGGGCATTGGCGTGAAGGTCGCGACTCTGCCGGTGATCGCATTGGGTGTGGGCATCGGCGTGGACTACGCCTTGTACCTGCTCAGCGTGCAGTTGCATTACCAGCGCCAGGGCCTGCCGCTGTCTCAGGCTTACCGCAACGCCGTGTCGTTTACCGGTCGGGTGGTGGGCCTGGTGGGCATCACCCTGGCGGCGGGCGTGGTGTGCTGGGTCTGGTCGCCGATCAAGTTCCAGGCCGACATGGGCATCCTGCTGACCTTCATGTTCCTGTGGAACATGCTCGGTGCGCTGATCCTGATTCCAGCCCTGTCGTACTTCTTGCTGCGTCACCCCGTTCCGCAAGCCGATGTGGCGCAAACCGGTGAAACCGGTACATCCCAACGTCAGGACATGTCGCATGCCCTGACCACTTCCGAGTAAGCCAACAATGTCTGATTACAAAGCTCCTTTGCGCGACATGCGCTTCGTACTCAACGAGGTTTTCCAGGTGTCCCGGCTATGGGCCCAACTGCCTGGCCTGGCCGAGGTGATCGATGAAGAAACCGCCGCCGCGATCCTCGAAGAGGCCGGCAAGATCAGCGGTGAAGTGATCGCGCCACTGAACCGCGCCAGCGACGAGCAGGGCTGCACCTGGAGCAAGGGCGCGGTCCAGGCTCCGGACGGTTTCGTTGCGGCCTACCAGGCATTCGCCGAAGGCGGTTGGGTGGGTGTTGGTGGCGATCCGCAGTTCGGTGGCATGGGCATGCCCAAGGCGATTTCGGCTCAGGTCGAGGAGATGGTCAACTCGGCGAGTCTGTCGTTCGGCTTGTACCCGATGCTGACCGCCGGTGCGTGCCTGTCGATCAATGCCCATGCCAGTCAGGAACTCAAGGAACGCTATTTGCCGAACATGTATGCCGGCACCTGGACCGGTTCAATGTGCCTGACCGAGGCGCATGCCGGCACAGACTTGGGCCTGATTCGCACCCGAGCCGAACCTCAGGCCGACGGCAGTTTCAAGATCAGCGGCAGCAAGATTTTCATCACCGGCGGTGAGCACGACCTCACTGAAAACATTATTCATTTGGTGCTGGCGCGGTTACCGGATGCACCGGCCGGTCCCAAGGGAATTTCGCTGTTTCTGGTGCCCAAGGTGCTGGTCAATGACGATGGCTCGCTGGGCGAGCGCAACGCGCTGTCCTGCGGTTCCATCGAGCACAAGATGGGCATCAAGGCCTCCGCCACCTGTGTGATGAATTTTGACGGGGCGACTGGCTGGATTGTCGACGCGCCGAACAAGGGCCTGGCGGCAATGTTCACCATGATGAATTACGAGCGCCTTGGCGTGGGCATCCAGGGCCTGGCGTTGGGTGAGCGCTCGTACCAGAACGCGGTCGAATACGCCCGTGACCGCCTGCAAAGCCGTTCACCGATTGGCGCGCAGAACAAGGACAAGGCCGCCGACCCGATCATCGTGCACCCGGATGTACGACGCATGCTGTTGACCATGAAAGCCTTGAACGAGGGCGGGCGTGCGTTCTCCAGCTACGTGGCGCTGCAACTGGATACCGCCAAGTACAGCGATGACGCGGCAACCCGCACCCGCGCCCAGGAACTGGTGTCGCTGCTGACTCCGGTGGCCAAGGCATTCCTCACCGACATGGGGCTGGAGACCACGGTGCATGGCCAGCAGATCTTCGGCGGCCACGGCTACATCCGCGAATGGGGCCAGGAGCAATTGATTCGCGATGTGCGCATCACGCAGATTTACGAAGGCACCAACGGTATCCAGTCGCTGGACCTGGCCGGGCGCAAGATCGTTGGCAGCGGCGGGGCGCTCTACCGGCTGTTCGCTTCGGAAATCCGCAACTTTACCGCCAAAGCCTGCGCTGACCTCGGTGAGTTCACCAAACCGTTGAACGCCGCCGTCGACACCCTCGACGAACTGACCGCATGGCTGCTTGACCGAGCCCAGAGCAACCCGAATGAAATCGGCGCGGCTTCGGTCGAGTACCTGCACGTGTTCGGCTACACCGCCTACGCCTACATGTGGGCGCGAATGGCCAAGGCTGCCATGAGCACGCATTCCAAAGATGATTTCTATGCCAGCAAACTGGCCACCGCGCGCTTCTATTTCGCCCGTCTGCTGCCACGTATCCACTCGTTGAGCGCATCGGCCAAGGCTGGCAGCGAATGCCTCTACAAGCTTGACGCAGCGCACTTCTGATCGAAGGACAAGGAACTCAACCATGATGGCGACAAAAATAATTCCGCCCGCCGATGGCGCCTATGCCTATCCCTTGCTGATCAAGCAATTGTTGCTGTCCGGCGTGCGCTACGAACCGGGCCGGGAAATCGTTTACGCCGACAAACTGCGCTACAGCTACCAGACCCTCAACCAGCGGATCCGCAGGCTGGCCAACGCCTTGACCGCTGCCGGCGTCAAGGCCGGTGATACCGTGGCCTTGCTCGACTGGGACAGCCATCGCTACTTGGAATGCTTCTTTGCGGTACCGATGATCGGCGCGGTGCTGCATACCGTGAACATTCGTCTTTCGCCGGATCAGGTGCTCTTCACCATGAACCATGCCGAGGACGACCTGGTGCTGGTGCATGATGATTTCCTGCCGCTGGTTGAACAGATTCAGGGCCGGCTTGAAACCGTCAAAGGTTACCTGCAGCTCACGGACGACACAGCAATCGATACGTGGTTACCGGTGCTGGGGGAATATGAAAACGTATTGTCCAGGGCCGCAGACCAGTACGACTTTCCCGATTTCGATGAAAACTCGGTGGCGACCCTTTTCTACACCACGGGCACCACTGGCGACCCTAAAGGCGTGTATTTCACCCACCGCCAATTGGTCCTGCACACCTTGAATGCCGTGGGCACTTTGGGCGTCTATCAAGGCCTGCCGTTGCTGCGTTCCGATGATGTGTACATGCCCATCACCCCGATGTTTCACGTGCATGCCTGGGGTGTGCCTTATGTCGCCACCCTGATGGGGCTCAAGCAGGTGTACCCCGGCCGCTACGAACCCAACAGCCTGGTCAGGCTGTATCGTGAGGAAAAGGTCACTTTTTCCCACTGCGTGCCGACCATTCTGCAGATGATCTTGAGCTGCGAGGATGCGGGACAGACCCGTTTCGATGGCTGGAAAATGCTCTTGGGTGGCAGCGCACTGACGCTGGGCATTGCCAGCGAAGCGAGCGCCCAAGGTATTCAGGTGCACAGCGGTTACGGCATGTCGGAAACCTGCCCGTTGCTGTGTCTGACGTACCTGCGTGATGAAGACCTCGAACAATCCACGCAAGCCCAGTTGCCCACTCGCATCAAGACGGGCACGCCGGTGCCGATGGTCGACCTGAAAATCATCGATGCCAATGGCAATGACGTTGCCCATGACGGCGAGTCTCTGGGCGAGATCGTGGTGCGCGCACCCTGGCTGACCCAAGGCTATTTGAAGGAACCCGAAAAGGGTGCCGAGTTGTGGCACAACGGTTGGATGCACACCGGCGACTTGGCCTCCATCGACGCCTTGGGAGGGGTGGAAATCAAAGATCGAATCAAGGATGTCATCAAGACGGGCGGGGAGTGGATCAGCTCTCTGGAACTGGAAAGCCTGATCAGCGAACACGCTGCGGTGATGTCGGTCGCGGTCGTGGGCATTGCCGATGAGCAATGGGGCGAACGGCCGATGGCGCTGGTGGTGTGCGAACCGGGGCAGTATCTCGACAGCAAGATCCTGGAGGCGCACCTGCAAGGGTTTGTCGAGCGTGGCCGCATCAACAAATGGGCGATCCCCAAGCAGTTCAAGTTCGTCGCCCAGATTCCTAAAACCAGTGTGGGGAAGATAAATAAGAAGCTGATTCGGGAAAGCGGATTGAGCTGAAAGGCGCGGCGCGCTCTCGCCAACCCTGTGCCAATTTCGTCATCCCTCGCGCCCAAACCCATCAAGCCACATCTCTGCGGATAGACCACTCTGACCGGTCTGTCCAAGGAGATGACCATGATTCGACTGACCCTGATCGAAGCCCGCGAGCTGGCCGAATCGATCCTGTTGCACAACGGTTTTAATCTGGCCCACGCGCAAGCGGTGGCGGCGACGGTGATTGCCGGCGAGCGCGATGGTTGTGCCTCCCACGGTTTGTACCGGATTCTGGGCTGCGTGAATTCCCTGCGGGCCGGCAAGGTGTCGGCCGATGCCGAACCGCAGGTGATCGACCAGGCGCCGTCGATCGTGCGGGTGGATGCCGGTGGTGGTTTCTCGCAGTTGGCGTTTCAGGCCGGGCTTGGGTTGCTGGCGGAGAAAACCCGGGCCAACGGGATTGCCGCGTTGGCGATCAATCGCTGTGTGCATTTCTCGGCGCTGTGGGTGGAGATCGAGCAGTTGACCGCCGTTAGTTTGGTGGCGCTGGCGTGTAATCCGAGCCATGCCTGGGTGGCACCGACCGGGGGACGTGTGCCGGTGTTCGGCACCAATCCTATTGCCTTTGGCTGGCCGCGTGCGGGGCAGGATCCGTTTGTGTTCGACTTCGCCACCAGTGCGATTGCCCGTGGCGATATCGAGTTGCATCGGCGTGCC
This sequence comes from Pseudomonas sp. JV414, assembly GCF_032424305.1. Lineage (NCBI taxonomy): Bacteria > Pseudomonadati > Pseudomonadota > Gammaproteobacteria > Pseudomonadales > Pseudomonadaceae > Pseudomonas > Pseudomonas sp. JV414. Next base: position 611,155 of record NZ_VYKC01000022.1, read on the forward strand.
GGCAAGGCGATTCCCGAGGGTTGGGGCGTGGACGCTGAGGGCCGGCCGAGCACCGATGCCAATGTGGTGCTCGACAGCGGCGCGATGCTGACGTTCGGCGGGCATAAGGGCTCGGCGCTGGCGGCAATGGTGGAGTTGATCGCCGGGCCTTTGATCGGTGATTTGACCAGTGCCGAATCGCTGGCCTATGACGCGGGCAGCAAGTCGTCGCCGTACCATGGCGAGTTGATCATCGCGCTGGATCCGCGACGTTTTCTGGGGGCGGCCACTGAGGAACATTTGTCTCGGGCCGAAGTGTTGTTCCAGGGCATTGAAGGGCAGGGCGCACGCTTGCCGTCGCAACGGCGTTATGCGGCGCGGGCACGCAGTATGGTGGAGGGGGTGCAGATTCCCGAGGCGCTGTACAACGACCTGAAAGCACTGCTGGCTTGAATGCGATGAAAATCCTGTAGGAGCGAGGCTTGCCCGCGAAGAACGATGACGCGTAATACCTGAAAAATCGCGGTGCATTCTTCGCGGGCAAGCCTCGCTCCTACAGGAGGTCGTGTTTGTTAAACCGGTTCGCGGTGGATATTGCCATCAACCAGTCGCGCAATGCCCAACGGGTTGGCGTTTTTCAGGGCGTCGGGCAACAGGGCGTCCGGGCAGTTCTGGTAGCACACCGGGCGCAGGAAGCGCTCGATGGCCAGGCTGCCGACCGAAGTGCCACGGGCGTCGGAGGTCGCTGGATAAGGCCCGCCATGCACCATGGCATCGCAGACTTCGACGCCAGTGGGGTAGCCGTTGAACAGCACCCGGCCGACCTTTTGTTCCAGCTGCACCAGCAGATCGGCGTGTTCCTTCAGGTCCTGCGTTTCGCCAATCAACGTGGCGGTGAGTTGACCGTGCAAACTGTTCAGCGCTTGTCGCAACTCGGCCTTGTCGGCTACTTCGACGACGAGGGTGGTCGGGCCGAACACTTCCTCCTGCAACAGCGGATCACCCTTGAGCAGCAGACTGACGTCGGCCTTGAACAGTTGCGGCCGCGCCTGATTGCCGTGCTGATCCTGGCCCGCCAAGCGGATTATTCCCGGATGGTCGAGCAGGGCCTGCACACCTTTTTCGTAGCTGCCAAGGGTGCCGGCGTTGAGCATGGTTTGCGCCGGTTGTTCGGCCATCAAGGTACTGAGCCGCGCGGTGAAAGCGCTGAAGTGGGGTGAGCGCATACCGATCACCAACCCCGGATTGGTACAGAACTGACCGCAACCCTGGACCACCGACGCCACCAGTTCACCGGCGATTTTCTCGCCACGCACGAGCAGGGCTTCCGGCAATACCAGTACCGGGTTGATGCTGCTCATTTCGGCGAACACCGGGATCGGTTGTGGCCGTGCGGCGGCCATGTCACAGAGGGCGCGACCGCCCTTTAGCGAGCCGGTGAAACCGACGGCCTGGATCGCCGGATGCTTGACCAGCGCCTCACCGACGCCTGCGCCGTAGATCATGTTGAACACACCTTTGGGCATGTCGGTTTGTTCGGCGGCGCGGATGATTGCATTGGCCACGCGTTCGGCGGTCGCCATGTGTCCGCTGTGGGCCTTGAACACCACCGGGCAACCGGCGGCCAAGGCGGCAGCGGTGTCACCGCCGGCGGTGGAAAAGGCCAGCGGGAAATTACTGGCGCCGAACACGGCCACCGGACCGACGCCGATCCGGTATTGGCGCAGGTCGACCCGTGGCAGTGGCTGACGTTCGGGCAAGGCGCGGTCGATGCGCGCACCATAGAAATCGCCCCGGCGCAGCACCTGAGCGAACAGGCGCATTTGGTTGCTGGTACGGCTGCGCTCACCTTGAATGCGTCCGGTCGGCAAGGCGGTTTCGCGGGTGACAAGGGCGACGAATTCGTCATCCAACGCATCCAGTTGTGCGGCGATGGCCTCAAGAAATTCTGCACGGCGAGTTGCCGGCAGATTGCGGAAGAACGGATAAGCAGCCGCAGCGGCCTGGGCGGCGGCGTCCACTTCCTCGGCGGTGGCTTGCGTGAAAGAGAAGGGTAGCGCTTCGCCGGTGCTGGCATCGTGGCTGTGCAGGGTGATGCTGCCAGCGGCGCTACGGGCACCGCCGATGTAGTTGTGGCCGATGATTTCGGGCATGGAAAACTCCTGTCGGGAAAGGTAGGTCCCCTGTAGGAGCGAGGCTTGCCCGCGAAGACGGCGTGTCAGTCGACATCAATGTTGAATGTGATGGCGCCTTCGCGGGCAAGCCTCGCTCCTACAGGTATTGGGCTCAGGCCAGTGAATCACCCTGGCGTGTGGCCGGCACGGCGCTATCTAGCGCAGCAATACGCGCAGCAGATTCCGCATCCACTTGGTGCAACGACTTGCCACGGGTTTCCCGGGTCAGGCCGACGGCGACGATGGAGATCAGCGCAGCACCCACCAGGTACCAGGCGATCGGTGTCGAGCTTTGATATTTGTTGAGCAAAGTGATGGCGATCAGCGGTGCCAGGGAACCGGCGAAGATCGGCGCCACTTGGTAGCACAGCGAAAGGGCGGTATAGCGCACATGGGTCGGGAACATTTCGGCCATCAGCGCCGAGTAGGGCGCATAGGTCATCGACTCGATGCCCAGGCCCAGAATGATCGCCGCCATGATCAGCCAGTTATTGCCGGTGTCCATCATCGGGAAACCGATAAAGCCCCAGAACGCAGTGAGCACCGCGCCGGTCAGGTAGATCGGTTTGCGCCCGACGATATCCGACAAATATCCCATCAACGGAATCAGGAAAAAGTGCACCAAGTGCGCGCCGAACATCAGCAGCAGTATTTCCGAGGTGTCCTTGTGCACCACCAGTTTCAGGTAGGTGATCGAAAAGGTGACCACGGTGTAATAGAGAATGTTCTCGGCAAAGCGTGCGCCAATCCCCACCAGCACGGCGCGCCAGTGATGACGCAGCACTTCGACCACACCCATCTGTTGCTGCTTGGTCTGTGCCTGACGGGCCTGGGCTTCTTTGAAGATCGGCGCGTCATCGACGCTGGTGCGAATCCAGTAGCCGATCAGCACCACCACCGCCGAGAACCAGAACGCCACGCGCCAACCCCAGGCGAGGAATTGTTCCTCCGACAGGTTCGACGACAACAGCAACAGCGCGACCGTGGCCACCAGGTTGCCGGCCGGCACCCCGGCTTGCGGCCAACTGGCCCAGAAGCCGCGACGGTTGTCGGGGCAGTGTTCAGACACCAGCAGAATCGCACCGCCCCATTCACCGCCAAAGGCAAAGCCCTGGATCAGCCGCAGCAGCACCAATAATACCGGCGCGGCATAGCCGATGCTGTCGAAGCCAGGCAGGCATCCCATCAGGAAGGTGGTAATGCCGACCACCACCAGGCTCAGTTGCAGCAGGCGTTTGCGGCCGAACTTGTCACCGTAGTGACCGAACACCAGACCGCCCAACGGTCGAGCGAGAAAGCCGACGGCGTACAGGGCGAAAGCGGCGATGATGCCGTCGATGGGGCTGTCAGTCTGGCGGAAGAACAACTGGCCGAAGACCAGTGCGGAGGCGGTGCCGTAGAGAAAGAATTCATACCACTCGGCGACGGTGCCGGCCATGGCGGCGGCCACTACGCGTTTGAGTCCCGAGGAGGTGGTTGCGCTTTGCGTGTGTAGAGGATTGGACATGCTGGCGTTTCCTGTAGAGGCGCAAAAACAGGCAGCCGGGCCGGGTCCGCAAAGACCCGCCCGGCAATCACTCAGAGACCGACGTCGGGCAACTCCGGACGGTTAGCCAAGGCCTTGGCCATGATCTGCTCGACGAACACCCGATCGGCTTCTGGCAGTGCCAGGCGTGGCGGACGGGTCAGCGCGCTGCCGCGACCGGCGATGGCTTCGCAGAGCTTGATGCACTGCACCAAGTCGGCACGGGCATCGAGGTGCAGGATCGGCATCAGCCATTCGTAGATCGGCATGGCTTCGGCGAAGCGACCGGCCTTGGCCAGGCGGAAGATAGTTTCGCCTTCTTTCGGGAACACGTTGGACATGCCCGAGACCCAGCCTTCGGCACCCACCGCGATGCTTTCCAGCACCACGTCGTCGAGACCGGCGAACAGCACGAAGCGGTCGCCGACTTCATTGCGCACGTCGATGAAGCGGCGGGTATCGCCGGAGGAATCCTTGAAGCACACCACGTTGTCGCAGTCGGCCAGGGAAATCAGGATGTCCGGGGTGACGTCGTTTTTGTAGATCGGCGGGTTGTTGTAGACCATCAACGGTACGTCGGCGTTTTTCGCCACGTAGCGGTAGTGCTCGGCAGTTTCGAACGGCTTGGAACCGTAGACCAGCGCCGGCATCAGCATCACGCCGTCGACACCGACCCGGCGCACGGCATTGGCGACCTTGGCCGCTTGCACGCTGGTGAACTCGGCTACACCGCAGATCACTGGCACGCGACCCCGGGAGGCGTCGACCGCGACTTCGGTCACGGCGATTTTTTCTTCGGCGCTCAATGAGGTGTTTTCCCCCACCGAACCGCACACCACCAGGCCTGATACGCCATCACGGATCACGTTGGAAATCACCTGATGGGTTTTTTCCAGGTTGATGGTGAAGTCATCGTTGAATTGAGTGGTCACCGCGGGGAAGACGCCACTCCAGTTAATACGCTTGCTCATTGTTGCCTCCGGTTCGTTAATTGTATTTCGTATACGATATTTTAAGTGGCAATATTCGGCTAGTGTTTTTTTCAATCAATCAGGTTTTTTCTGTGGGTGAAATCCCTGTGGCTAGGGAGCTTTTGTGGCGAGGGGGCTTGCCCCCGTTCGGCTGCGAAGCAGTCGTAAAATCAGCACACGTGGTCTTTCTAGAAGGTAGCGGCGGCTGATTTCAGGGCCGCTTCGCAGCCCAACGGGGGCAAGCCCCCTCGCCACAGGTAGTTCTCTCACCACAGCAACCCCCTCGCCACAAAAGCTCTTCGGTTCGGCGTCAGGCACCCGGCCAGGTGTCAGACAGGCGATAGCCCTGTGGCCACGGATCGCTCGGATCGAGCAGCAATTGATGAGTGCCGGTGATCCAGGCCCGGCCGGAAATGCATGGGTAGATCGCCGGGCGTCCGGCCACTTCGGTCAGGGAGTCGATGCGGCAGTGGAATTCGGAACCGATGATCGAACGGCCAATAAAGCGCTCGCCCACCTGCATCAAGCCCTTGGCCTGCAGCACCGCCATGCGCGCCGAGCAGCCGGTGCCGGTGGGTGAGCGGTCGATCTTGCCGGGTTGAATCACCACCGCGTTGGCGCCGGTGGCGATGCCGTTTTCAACGACGATGGGCGCGGCAATCTGGCAGAAAGAAATATGTGACCACTCGGGGTTCAGCGGATGGACGAAGCCCAATTGTTCATTGGCCGCGCGAGTGATTTTCAACCCGACCGCCACCAGGTCGGCAGCCTCATCAGGACGAATGGAAAAGCCCAGGCGTTCGGCGTCGGCGATCACAAAGCTGTCGCCGCCATACGCAGTGTCGACCTGCAACGAGCCGAGGCCTTCGACTTCGATCCAGGCGTCGAGGCGGTCAGCGAAGGAGGGCACGTTCTTGATTTCTACCCGCTCGACCTTGCCATCACGGCAATCGGCCACGGCCTCGATCAGGCCGCCGGGCGCTTCGAGCACCAATCGGGTTTGCGGTTCGGTCATCGGTAGAATGCCGCTGTCGAGCAGCACCGTGGCGACGCACAGCGAGTTGGAGCCGGACATCGGTGGCGTGTCCGCCGGTTCCATGATGATCCAGGCCATTTGCGCCCGAGGATCCTTGGCCGGCACCAGCAGGTTGACGTGACGGAATACGCCGCCGCGAGGCTCGTTGAGCACGAAGTTGCGCAGTGTCTGATCCTTGGCGATCCAGCGCGATTGCTCCCACACGGTGGCGCCCGGTGGCGGGGCGACGCCGCCGACGATCACATCGCCGACTTCGCCTTCGGCGTGACAGCTGACTACATGAATCACTTTCGATGAGCGCATTGCCTTCTCCTTGTTGCGTCTGTCAGGGCCTCATCGCGGGCAAGCCCGCTCCCACAGGGTTATTGGTGTACACAAAGTTGGTGGCCAACACAGATACCTGTGGGAGCGGGCTTGCCCGCGATGGGGCCATCCGTTACTTCACCGATTTCAGAAATGCCGCAGTCTCCATATGCACCGGGTTACTAATCACCTCTCACAGTGATTTGGGTTGGCCACCGATTTTGCGTACACCAACAACCCTTGTGGGAGCGGGCTTGCCCGCGATGGGGCCATCCGTTACTTCACCGATTTCAGAAATGCCGCCGTTTCCGCATGCACCGGATTACCGATCACCTGATCCGGCGAGCCGATCTCGTGCACCAGGCCATTGCGAAAGAACGCCACGCGGTCGGAGACATCGCGGGCAAAGCGGATTTCGTGGGTCACCAGCACCATGGTCATGCCGTCTTCGGCGAGCATGCGCATGGTGTCCAGCACCTCACCGACCAATTGCGGATCGAGGGCCGACGTGGCCTCGTCGAACAGCATGTAATCCGGCGACATGGCCAAGGCGCGAGCGATGGCCATGCGTTGTTGCTGGCCTCCGGACAACTTGCCAGGGAAAGTCTTGAGCTTGTCGGCAAGGCCCACGTGGGTCAGTTGTCGCACCGCCAGTTCCTCGGCTTCGGCCTTGCTTTTACCCAAGACTTTGCGCGGCGCCAGCATCACGTTTTCGAGCACCGTCAGATGCGGGAAGGCATTCCATTGCTGGAACACAATGCCGATTTTCTGCCGCAGGCGGTTGAGGTCGGTGGCGCTGTGATGGACCTCGACGCCGTCGACGCGGATGTTGCCTTTCTGGATCGGTTCCAGGCCGTTGATGCACATCAGCAGGGTCGATTTGCCGGAGCCCGAACCGCCGATGATCGACACCACCTCGCCCTTGTTTACCGTCAGGCTGACACCCTTGACCACGGCGAGGTCGCCGAAGGATTTATGTACGTTGTCGATCTCAATCATTTTCTTGCCACCTTCTTTCCAGACGAGCGCCCAGGCGTGCGACCACCAGGCTCATGACGTAGTAAATAAGGCCCGCGATGCACAGCACCAGCAACGGTTCCTGGATGCGGGTGACGATGGTTTGCGAAGCGCGCAGCAGTTCGACGATGCCGATCCACATCACCAGCGCGGTGTCTTTCATCACGCCGAGCACCAGATTCAGCCAGCCCGGAAAAGCCACCCGGGTGGCCATCGGCAGGACGATCCAGCGCAGGTCCTGCAAGAAACTCAGCCCCAGTGAACGACTGGCCCGGCGCACGGTGAACGGCACCGACAACACGCCTGCACGCACGATCTCGGTGAAGTACGCGGCGGCGTAAACCCCCAGCACAATGCAGCCGACGCTGAAGGCGCTGATGTTCAAGCCGACGATGCTTTTGAGTGAGTTGAACAGCACGAACTGGATCAGCAACGGCACGCTGCGAAACACGTCCAGCACCCAGGCCAGGGGCAAACTGGCCCGCGGCAACAAGGCCCGCAGCAGTCCGAAGAGCAAGCCGGCGAGGGAGCCGAGCATGATCGACCAGAACGTCAGTTGCAGCGTGACCCAGGCGCCATTGAGCAGGAACAACAGGTCATTGGAGGAAAAACCGGTGGAAAACATGCACAGCTCCTCAGTAACGGAACAACCGCCAGGCCATCAGCCGGGCTGCCGCGACGATCGCCTTGGCAATCAGGTAATACAGCACCGCTGCGATGGCGAAGAACTCGAAGGTGCGGAACGTTTTGACGTTGTAGTCCTGGGTCACGCCGGTCAGGTCATTGTTCAGCCCGACGATCACCCCCAGTGACGTCATCAGCACCGCCCAGACCATTTGATTGGTCAGCGGGTAGAAGACGATCCGCAGCAACTGCGGGACGATGATCATGCGGTAGGCCTGAAAGGCACTCATGCCCAGCGAACGTGCGGCGCGCACTTGTGTGTCCGGTACGGCCTTGAGGCCACCGCGAAAGTTCTCCGCCAGATACCCGGCATTGTTGAAGGTGATCCCGGCCAGCAGGGCGAGCCATGAACTGACGTGCATGCCCAGAGAGCCGAGGCCGAAGTAGAGGACGTAGATCTGGAACAGCGACGGGGTGTTGCGCGCGATCGATACCCAGCCGTTGCCAAAGCCACGCAGCAACGGGTGTTTGGCTTCACGCATCACCGTCAGGCCGAGGGCGATCAGCACACCGAAGATCATCGACAACGCCGCGGTCTCGAAGGTGACCAGGGCACCGGCGAGCATGTCCGGCAGGGCGCGCAGCGCTGAGCGCCATTGGAAACTGTAGTCAAACATGCGCAGGGCTCTCCAGTAGGGCGGCAGGTTGTAACCACGTCGGCAGGCGCCCGCTGGCGGTGGCATTGCAGGCGGCATCGACGCATTCTTTGAGGCTGGCGAAATGCACTTTGCGGCCCACCAGGCCGGGTGCGTAATGGGCGTATTTGCCGGAGTTGGTCATCAAGGTTTTTGCGGCCAGCGGGATCACCGGTTCGCCGAGCATGCACCAGCAGGTATCGGTGACCAGGGTGGCGCCGAAAGCTTCGATCACGGCGATATGCCCGGCTTCGCGAGCCTGCTCCAGCACGGCACGGCCGCAGGTAATGGCGAGGACCACGTCTGGGTGTTTGTGCCGACCGAGGCACAGCCGCGCGAGGTGGGCGAACTCGCTGAGGGAGAAATGCGGATTGCCCAACGACACCACATCCACCCGGTTGTCGCGGGCACTGTTGAGTTCGCGCCAGCTGACCAATAGATCGATCAGGCGGATTTTTTTCACGGGTATGGATTCATCCACTTCCAGCACCTGTGTTGGGTCGAGTGCTTCCGGAGTTACTCCGGCGATATGGAACAGTGGTGCAGCGGACGTGGTGGCAAATGCCGCGCCGAACGCTTTGAGGTCGTCCAGGCTTGGCTGGCGGTTTTCCAACCCGTGCACCAGTGGAATCCGGCTGCCCGCCAGCGCGCCGATGTGGTAACCGAGCAACGGGTAGAACGCGTCGTCCAGTTCACCCAGGGCGGGCAACTCGATCTGCAGTCGGGCCTTGCGTTGTGCGTCCAGATGGCAGCCGATCAAGGGCGCGCGGCCGGTCAGCGCGATGCAGATGTCCAGGTAGTCCGGGTATTTCAGGGTGCGTGCGCCGAGCACGCTGTTGGCGTAGACCACCGCGTTGGATTCGGCCCAGACGATCTGCTCGCCAACCTTCGGCGCGCTGTCGAGCAGGTAGGGCGCGCAGGTGAAACTCAGCTGTGCGCCCATCGCCATATAAGCATCGCCCAAGGCACTGGCCGGTTCACCGAGGGCCGGATCGATGCCCAGCTCCCGCCAGCGGCGCTGGTCCACGGAAATCGAATTGAGGGTGGTGGGCACCCGCACTGTTGCTCCCCATTGCACCAACTGTTGGGCAAAACGCAGGCTCGCAGGTCCCGTGTAGATGCAGCCATCGATGTGCGCCTGGGTGACGTCCACCAAATGTCGGGCACCTTGCAGTTCGGCCATGCGCAGGACGATCTGCATCGCTACCTGCGCGGCCTTGCCATGCTGGCCGTCGAGCAGCGCCCGGTCGTGTTCGGTGAGTGCGATCGCGGTGCCGATATCGGTGCTCGGCAAAGGGCTGTCGAGTGCCTGCCAGGCATCGCCCGGCAGGTGCTCGAACAGGCTCAGCGTTGTGTCCTCGACCCGAGCGAAGGCCTTGCCGCGCAGAGCGGCGAAGGCCTCCCGACCGATGCACAGCACCGGCAGGGAACGCTCGAAAATGGTCTGTGCCACGAGCACGCCCAGGGTCAGGATCTCATCGGGCTCGGCCAGCACCAGTGCGGCCGGTGCGTGACCGTTGCTGATCAGCTCCATCAACACGCTACTGCCGGTGCACGAGCCTCGACCGCTGGGGATGGCCAGCACGCGGCCGGCCAGGTACTCGCCGCTGAGCGGGTGGTGACGGTCAATGATCTCGCCGCTATACGGATCGACCCCGCCCCAGAAACTCAAGCCCACATCGGCGAACAGCAGGGCGCCCTCGGCGGCGCCCGCGACCAGGCTGCGACCGGTCAGAGAAATTGACCCAGGCATGCCGGACATCTCAGTAATAGACCTTTGGCACGGTCAGGTCGGTGGGTGAAATCTCGGTGCCGACCCATTTGGTGAACAGCTCGTTGTAACGGCCTGTTCGCACTTGCTGGTTCACGAACAGGTCGAGATACCGGAGCAGACCGTACTCGTTGCGCTTGGCACCGAGGGAGACGTAGTCGATCACGTACGGGGCGTTACCGGCGATTTTCAGGTTCTTGTATTTGCCCGATTTGAGCGTGGCGGCGGCCACAGTGTTGGTGACCACGGTGGCGTCGATGTGACCCTGGGCGACTGCCAGCAGAGTGTCGTTCTGTGACTGATAGGCGCGGAAGGTGCCGGTGCCCCAGCTTTTCACGTCTTTCTCCAGGGCGATGGCTTCATAGGTACCGCTGGTGTTGCCCAGCGCTTTGCCTTTGATATCGGCGAAGTTGTTGATGCCAGTGTTGTCGCGGGTCAGCACCACCATCTGGAAGGCAAAGTAAGGCACGGTGAGGCCGACGGTTTTTGCCCGTTCGAGAGTGTCGGAGGTGGAGGCGACGATCACGTCGGCCCGGCCGGAGACCAGCGCCGGAATGCGGTCCGGGAATGGCGTCTCTACGACTTCGGCCTCCACTCCGAGGATTTTTGCCAGATCGCGGCAGTAGTCCACGTCGAAACCGGCCGGGTTGTTGCCTTCATCACGGAAACCCATGGGCGGGAAGTCCAGGGTCACGGCGCAGCGCAGTTTGCCCGAACCGATAATGTCGTCGAGCTTGTCGGCCTGGGCGGTGGCAATAAAGGAGGTACTGAGAACAGCGCTGAGGGCTACGGCAAATGCGGGGTTTTTCATAGAGGCCTCGTTGATGTGAAGTACTGTTGGATATCGTATTGGGGATTTCGTATACGATATTAACGATAGCAATCAACGTGCCTATTTCCAGGCAGAAGAGCGAATTAATCGTCAGGGCTTGAGGTAGAGGTGTTGTGGTGGCGCCACTGGAGATGAGGGATGCCGTGAAGGTTTGGGCCCCCAACGGCGGGTGTTACAGATGGGAGCAATTGTTGTGCGGGGCGCCCCTTTAAGGAACACCGGGCTCTGCTGATCGTTCCCACGCAGAGCGTGGGAACGATCATCCTCGCTAACCTCGCGGATCGAGGTTATCCAACACCCGATTCACCGCCAATTCCCCAAGCATCACCACCGATTGAATCCCCAACATCATGTTGCGATGTGGCATGTCCATCAATCCGGCGAACTCACTGAGCATCATGCTCGCGGACGCCAGGGATTCGCAGGCGTTAACCAGCAGGGTTTCGTTATCGACCTCGGTGCCGACATGGTAAATGGTGCTGGGTTTGCGCTTGGTGTCTTTGGGGATGGGCGGCTTGAGGTAGTGATCGAGGGCGCGGTCGGCGGCTTCGTTGAGTTTTTTGGAATCGAGGGATTCGTAGGGGGAGGTTGGATCGGTTTCCGGGGGATTGGGTGTGGCTTTAAACATAGTAATGCTCCTTGATTAGTGGAGCCGCCACGGTTCGCTGCGAAACGAAGATAGGTGGCAGCTGTACGCAGGTTCGCAGACCGGGAATCAAGGAACCCGGCAGACCCGAAGATCTCCCGCGCACAGCCGCCATAACGCAATTCAGCGAACGAAAAACGTCATCTGAAAAGGAACGGTGGCGCTGTGCGCCTTGATTGACCCGGGCTGCGAAACCCGATCGCTGTTTTTCAGCGACCCGGAAACGATAGAGCCCGGCCTCAAGGCGTACAAGCCGGCGGATTCTGGCGTAGTCGTAGGCAACGGCGCAAGGATGTGTAGCCTGGGTGAGTGTCTGGAAGTGTCATTTAAACAGTGCTTGTTTAGCGGTCTGACACCGAGCCTTGTGGTGGCTGTACCGGCCTCTTCGCGAGCAAGCCCGCTCCCACAGTGATCGGTGTCGTTCACAATTCCTGTGATATTGATCGTTCCCACGCTCTGCGTGGGAATGCAGCCCGGGACGCTCCGCGTCCCACCCTCTAAAGCCGAACGCAGAGCGTCCGTTGAGGCATTCCTTTGCTGCGCGTGGGAACGATCATCCTCGCTAACCTCGCGGATCGAGGTTATCCAGCACTCGATTCGCCGCCAACTCCCCAAGCATCACCACCGATTGAATCCCCAACATCATGTTGCGATGTGGCATGTCCATCAACCCGGCGAACTCAGTGAGCATCATGCTCGCCGACGCCAGGGATTCGCAGGCGTTGACCAGCAGGGTTTCGTTATCGACCTTGGGGCCTACGTGGTAAATGGTGCTGGGTTTGCGCTAGGTGTCTTTGGGGATGGGTGGTTTGAGGTAGTGGTCGAGGGCGCGGTCGGCGGCTTCGTTGAGCTTTTTGGAATCGAGGGATTCGTAGGGGGAGGTTGGATCGGTTTCCGGTGGGTTGGGTGTTGCTTTGAACATGGTGAAGCTCCTTGATGACTGGAGCTACCGCCGTTCGCGGTCAAACGAACAAGGTGGCAGCTGTACGCGGGTTGACCGACCGGACATCAAGGAATCCGGCACACCCGAAGGTGTCCCACGCACAGCCACCGCGACACGAGATTTCAGACAATGCCTGAAACAGGTCTTGGACGCTGGCGCGCCTTGATTGATTCGGACGGTCAAATCCGATCGCTGATTCGTCAACGACCCGGAAACGATAGAGCCCGGCCTCAAGGCGTACAAGCCGGCGGATTCTGGCGTAGTCGTAGGCAACGGCGCAAGGATGTGTAGCCTGGGTGAGTGTCTGGAAGTGTCATTTAAACAGTGCTTGTTTAACGGTCTGACACCGAGTCTTGTGGTGGCTGCACCGGCCCCATCGCGGGCAAGCCTGCTCCCACAGGTATTGGTGTCGCATACGAGGCATGTGATCGATACCCACCCGTAGGAGCGAGGCTTGCCCGCGAAGACTGACTCACAGACGCCGAACGTCTTCAGCCCTTCCACGCCCCGGCATAGAGCCGTCCAGGCGATTTGCAGTCCGCAATGCCGTGTGGTTAGCTGCCGGCACTTCCCAGCCCTTTGACTACCGAAGCCATAATGAACTTTACCCAGCCTCGTTTGAGATTGCTGTCGATACTGGCCGTGACCCTGTTAGTGGTGGGCTGTACGTCCTACTACCTGTTTCGCCAGAGCAGTGCGTCGGTAAGTGACAACTTCCCCGCCGAGGATATGAACGAAGGCGGCGTAGAGGACATCGGCACGCTGGCACGGCCTGACGTGGAAAAGCGTCTGAATTACTTGATCCATGACACCGGTGAAACCCTCAGCGCTTTGGAGCTGGTCATTGAATCGGAATTTAGCCTGACCGTTGACGGAGCCAAGCCTGCCAGCGAGCAGGAGCTGCAATACGAGGAGCTGTTTGTCCCCTTCACCAGTGCGCAGGTGAAAACTGCGCTGGCGTCGATCCAGGACCTGCGTTTTGCTCAGAAGCTGTTTGCCGATGGTTCCGAATTGAGCTTTGACACCAGCAGCCTTGATCTTCTCTGGAAGCGCGCCGCCATGCCGGATGAGTCGGTGGCCCACCAGTACCGTCCGGAGCACTTGCGTTTTCGAGATGGCAGCGAGAAAAATTTCGCCGATGTCAGCGTGCAGTCCAAGGTCGAGCCGGACGATAGTGTGCCGTCCCCTGAAGCCATCGCACTATCGGTCAACAAACCCTTGGCGAGTCTCGGCCTGACGATCGCTTACCGAAGCTATCCGGCGTTCAAAAAAGTGGTCCTGGACAAGGACCACCCGAAGGTGACCCTGGACGACGGCCAATATTTTCAGCTCACGGCCCTTGGTGACTCAAGCGCCTCACTGCGGCTGAGTACGCCCAAAAAATCGACCTTCGTGGTGCAGGGTTTGACCGATGCGGGCAAGGCGTTATACAGCAACGGTAACAACACCCGTTCCTTCCCCTCGGAGGGCGATATTGCAGCGTTGCGTGACTTTCACAAAGCCCTGCTGCAGACCAAGGATGATCTCGAGCAGTTCAAGACCAGTCAGGCTGTACAACAACAGCTGGAGCATTTGACCAAGGATCTTGCCACCCGGGGAGGGCTGTTGAAAAACACCGAGGCCGACTACCGCTTCGAGGCTACCCCGCAACGTATCGTCATTCATGTGCTTGATCCGATGGAAGACAACACCGCCGTTATCACCGAGGTACACAACGTCCTTGGGGAGCAAACGCGTTACATCGCCCTTGACCGGAAATCCGATCGCTACGGCTTCATCGATCCGGCCGGACAGTGGTTGATCAAACCACGTTGGGTACAGGTGCAAGATAGCGTGGTGGCGGATATCTACACGTTGTTTACGCTGAAAAAGTCCAGCGACCCTCAATCGGACATGCAGGAAATGCGCGACCAACTCGCCTATTTCCCCGCTGGCAGCAACAAACTCGTAGACCTGCCGTTCGAATACATAACGCAGACAATGGACGATGGCCTGCTGCTGGTGGAGCGTGAAACCAACGGCCCCTATGGGCTCTACGACTCCAGGAATCACCGTTTCACGCTGCCGATGAAGTTCGTCAACCCCACCGTGAGCGGCAACCTGTTCATCGCTCGTCTCGGCACCAAAACGTACGCCACGGAGGGCCACTACGGCGCCTATACCCTGGCCGGCAAGGAGGTTCTACCGCCGCAGTTTTCCGAGATCGAGCAAAACGGTGGTTACCTCTATACCCGCTCAGCCGATCGGAGTCGTCAGGACGTTTTCGACCTGGAAGGTAAACGGATCAACCTCCAGGGTTACAACGTGATAGGTCGGTTTTTTGGCGAGCAGCCGCTGCTGGTGCAGGACGCTAAAAGCAGGAAATTTGCTTTTATCAACCGCCAGGGGACGCTGCTGCCCATCAAGTTACCGTATGACGAGGTGGAGCCGTTTTCCAACGGTATGGCGGTGGTCGGGCGTGATCGCAGCTATGGTGCCATCGACCTGGCCGGCAGGTTGCAGATTCCGCTGGAATACAATCAGATCAACTCATTTCAAACCCGCTACGCAGCCGCCGTCCCGGTCGGCAGTAGTAGTGGGCTGGTGTTGATCAGTCGAAACAACCAACAGGTCAAGAAACTCGGTTCCTACAGCAGCCTGAAAGTCCCTGATAACGGCAACGAAGCCCGTTACTACGTGGAGGATCCGAGCAACCCTGACGAGTCTCTGGTCTATGACGCCGATGGCAATCTCGTGCAGAAAGAAGAATAAGGGTACGCCTCTGAATGGCATGGAATGGACCTTGGTGCTCAAGGCACAGCCATACCCTTTTTTCACCAGCTGTGCGCGGCAGTCATATTGATGTTGAGTTATGTGGTGGTCTTCAGGGCCTCATCGCGGGCAAGCCCGCTCCCACAGTGATCGGTGTCGTTCAAAATTCCTGTGATCAAAGCAGATACCTGTGGGAGCGGGTTTGCCCGCGATGAGGCCCGAAAGAACACCCTCAAAACCAGGATCAAATCGCGCACATCCACCTAACGCTGATTATCCCGAAACTGGCTCGGTGACAAGCTGGTCAACGCACGAAACTGCCGGCTAAACGCACTATGGTCGGTATAGCCGCAGCGCAAGGCGATTTCGGTGATCGGCAGGTCGGTGTGCAGTAACAGCCGCGAACCTTCTTCCAGGCGCGCCTTGTGAATCATCTGCCGTGGGGTGAGCTGGAAAACCCGTTTGCAGTGACGCTCCAGTTGCGCCACGGAATAACCGGTGATGGCGGTCAGTTCGGCGAGGCTGATGGCGCGGGCGAAGTGGCTGCGGATATGCGCATCAACGGCGGCGAGTTTCTGGAACGCGGGGTGGTTGGACTGGGGTGATTGCAGGTCGCGGGAGATTCCGGCCAGGCCAACGATCTGACCCTGTTCATCTTGCAAGGCGAGCTTGTGGGTCAGGCACCAGATTGGCTGATTGCCGTAATACAGGTGCAATTCCAGCTGGTCGGACAGCTCACGTCCGCTGGACAGGACCCGTCGATCCTGTTCGGTGTACAGCGGGCCAAAGCGTTCCGGGAAGACCATTTCGGCGGTGAGCCCCAGCAGTTCCTCGCGATGTTTGAAACCGCAACGTCGGGCCAGGGTCTGGTTGACGAAGGCGTAGCGGGCTTCGCGGTCCTTGATGAAAAACACCACGTCCGCCAGGGTATCGAGCAGCGGCGCAATCGGCTGCAGACTGTTCAGCAGCGTTGGCAAGTCGCAGGGTTTGAAGGTGCTGAGCGAGGGATACATAGCGCTGGGGTCTGATGGCGACCCCGGGATCATAGAGGCTCGGCAGCGTGGCCGAAACCCCCGAGGGGGAATCAGGCCGGCGGGGTGTCGTCCAGGCACATCAAGGTCTCGATCCGCGCCGGGCTGAAGGGTGGGCGGGGTGCCGAAGGTTGCCAGCCGAACAGGTGCTGCACCGCACCACCACACACTCGACCCTGACAGGCACCCATGCCGCAGCGACTGGCCAGCTTGGCTTCGCGCCAGTCCGTGTGCCCGGCCAATGCGGCGTAAGGCACGTCTTCGCAGCGGCAAACCAGAGTGTCGAATCGGACCAGAGACTTGAGTTGCGGGTCGAGGGCGAATGCCTGATTCAGTGCCTTGGCGAAACCCTGCCAGCGTGCCCGGTGTGGCCACAACTGGCGTGCCGCTTCAAGGTCACCGACCGCCGCGTGGCCAGCAATGGCACCTTCGACCAACGCCAGTTCACTGCCACCAAACCCGGTGCATTCACCCGCCGCATAATGATCGGCACGGTTGCTGGCCTGCCAGGCATCCACCGCCAACGCCTGACCTTCGATGGCGTAACCCAGTGCCTGGCCCAATTGAATGTTCGGGATCAAGCCGAAACCACAGGCCAGCCGATCACATTCCAGTTCGACGATTTTGCCTTGCTGTTGCAGGCGCACACCTTCCAGTCGGTCAGTGCCAAGGGCGGCCAGCACGTGGGTTGCGGTGCGGTAATGGCGGTCGAACAAGCTGAACGATTGCAACCATTTGGCGGGCCAGCGGGGCAGTTGCGCGGCGAAACCGGCGACGGCGGTGCGCGAGGCTTGCTCGGCGATGCGTTGTACCTGAGCGCCATATTTTTTCGCGGTGGCGGCACTCGCCAGCAATAGCGGGCCGCTGCCGGCGATCACCACGCGCTCACCTTGCACCGGCACACCCGCCTTGATCAGCGCTTGCAAGCCACCGGCCCCGGTCACGCCAGGCAACGTCCAGCCGGGGAAGGGCAGCAGCAGCTCGCGGGCACCGGTGCACAGAATCAGTTTGTCGTAACTGATCAACCAGCCGTCCTCATCATCTTCGACCAACAGTTGTTTCGGACCGGGACTGGCGATCACGCGGGTGCCGGCGTGATGGCGGATGTTGCTGCAAGATTGCAAACGCTCACGTAGGCGACGGGCCTGATCGGGCACGTTGGCTTGAGGGCCATCACGCCAGATTTGTCCGCCCGGCAGCGGATTGTCATCGAGCATGACGATGCGTGCGCCACTGGGTGCGGCGGCAAGGGCGGCGGCCATCCCAGCGGGGCCGGCACCGATGATCAGCAGATCGGCGTATTCATTCATGGGCGTGTCTCCACCTGCATGCCGTCTCGGCACAAAGTCTGACAGGCCAGGCTTCGCCGGCCGTCGATGGACACCCGGCATTCCTGGCAGATGCCCATGCCGCACAGTGGAGCGCGGCGCTGACCACTGATCGACGTGCGTGTGCAGCCGTCGCTGCCCAACGCCAAGGCAGCGGCGACGCTGGTGCCCTCGGCCACCTTCAAGGCGCGGCCGTCCAGCAGCAATTCAGGCATAGGCAGGTTCTCCGAGGAAACGCTGGGGCAGATAGGGTTGTGCGGCCAGAGGCGGGGTTTCGTTGAACAGTTGCGCCACCAGCAAATCGGCCGTGCCGGGGGCCGTGGTGACGCCCAACCCTTCGTGCCCGACGGCCAGCCACAAGCCTTGTCGCTGCGGGTGTTGGCCCACCAGCGGCAGACCGTCGGGGCTGGCGGCGCGAAAGCCGGTCCAGGCGCGGATGCCGTTGAGTCGGGCCAGCCCTGGCATGTACTCGGCGGCGCGCTTGAGCATTTTCGCCAGCATCCAGCCTTCGACCTGCGGGTCGTTGGTGCCGAATTGGCGCGAGGCACCGATGAACAATTGCCCGGTGGGGCGCGGCTGGATATTGCAGGCGGTCGACGGCCCCGTGGCGTTGTGGGCGCTGGTGACGTAACCCAATTCCACCAAGGTGTGGGTGACGGTGCGGGGGTAGCGGTCGGTAATCAGCAGGTGACCTTTTTTCGGCTCGATGGGCAACTCCGGGCACAGTTCGTTGGCCTGAATACCGTTGGCCAACACCACCGCTTCGGCACTCAACCAGTGGCCGTCATCGAGGCAGATGCGGTTACCATCGACCGCGCTGACCCGCGTCCGGCGTTGACGAATGTTCGGCGTGTCGAGCATCCAGCTGGCTGTCGCCGGCGCATACAGAATGCCGTCGCCATTGATCAGCAATCCACCTTCCAGACCCTCGCGCAATTCCGGTTCACGCTGGCGCAAAGCACTGGCGCTGACCAATTCGCAAGCCACGCCCTGGGCTTGCAGGTTCAGGTATTTGCCATGGGCGACCGCCATTTCCTCGGCATTGGCCGCGAGCCATAGCGTGCCGTTGTTGCGATAAGCGCAGCTGTCGGGCAGGTCCGGCGCCAGTTCGCGCCAGCGTTGCAGGGAATATTGACTCAGGGCCAGCTCGGCCGGGTTGTCGTCAAGCACCAGCAAGTGGCCCATGCCCGCCGCCGTCGCACCGTGCAGGCCGGCATCGAGCACCAGCACCTGCAAGCCACGACGAGCCAGCGCCTGGGCACAGGCGGCGCCGATGATGCCGGCGCCGATCACGATCACATCGGCCACAAGGCCCTCGTTCATGGGCGAATGCCCCAGGCGAACGGGTCATGCTGTTCGATGATCAAACTGGCTTCGGCGCTGATAAAGGCACGGCCGCGAATGGTCGGTATAACGCGCTCGCCCTGCCATTCGTAAGAGCCTTCGAATTCGCTGCCGATGACACTGGCCTGGCGCCAGATCTGCCCCGGTTGCAGTTTGTCGTCCGCGGCCAGGCACGCCAGTTTGGCACTGGTGCCGGTGCCGCACGGTGAGCGGTCATAAGCCTTGCCGGGACAGAGCACGAAGTTGCGGCTGTCGGCGTGATCGTCATCGCTGAACAGCTCGACATGGTCGATCAGCCCGCCGTCTTCGCCACGAATACCCTGGGCCTCCAGCGCCTGTTGCACGGCGTAGGTATAAGCAGTCAGCGCGTCGAGGTTATCGCCGGCTATCCGCAGGCCATGCTCGGCGATCAGGAAAAACCAGTTGCCGCCCCAAGCGATATCGCCCACCACCTGACCGACATCTGGCACCTGCAACACCAGCGCCTTGCGGTAACGGTAGGCCGGCACATTGCGCACGCTCACTGAATGATCTTCGTGCAGGGTCGCCTGCACCGTACCCACCGGCGTCTCGATGCGATGCACGCCGGGGCTGATCTTGCCCAGATGCGCCAACGACGCCACCAGGCCGATGGTGCCGTGGCCGCACATGCCCAGGTAACCGGTGTTGTTGAAGAAAATCACCCCGGCACAGGCGCTCGGGTCCACAGGTTCGCAGAGCAGGGCGCCCACCAGCACGTCGCTGCCACGGGGTTCCAGCACACAAGCGGCGCGCCATTGATCGTGATGTTCGGCGAGCAGCTTGCGGCGTTCGGCCATACTGCCGGTGCCCAGGTCAGGAAAGCCGGCGGTCACCAGGCGGGTCGGTTCGCCGCCAGTGTGGGAGTCGATCACGGTGATGCGTTTCATGGGAGGGCCACGTCCGTTCGGTTGAGTGAACGAAAGAGTGGCCTGTGCAGCGGGGTGTCGGCTTGATGGATTTATCCTGTGCTGATGACGAAATCAGCACAGCATCCTAGTGCGCGTGGGGCAGGTGCTCAAACAGGGTTTTGCAGACGCCGGCAATGTGCTCGTCCAACAGTTTCACCGCCAGGTCCACGTCCCCGGCACGACAGGCTGCGAGAATCTCACGGTGTTCGTGATCAGCCCGTTCCTTGCCGGCCGACAGGCTCATCTGCATGCGCAGGTAGCGCTCCAGCTTGTCGTTGACCGAACGAATCAGGCTGACCAGAAACGGCCGTTGCGCCGGCTCGTAAAGGCAGGCGTGCAGTTCCCAATTGAGCTCGGCCCAGCGGCCCACATCATCCTCGCCGATGAACTCCTGACAGATACGCTCGGCACGGGCGAAGGTTTCTTCGGTCATGTTGGGAATGGCCAGACGCAGTATTTTGTCCTCGAGCAACATCCGCACTTCGAACATCTGCGCCAGTTCTGCATCGGACACCCGCGTGACCATCGCCCCGCGATTGCGCTGGAACATCACCAGCCCTTCGGCCTCCAGCCGCTTGAGGGCCTCGCGCACCGGGATCTTGCTGACGTTGAACTGGCGGGCAATGTCGTCCTGACGAATCGGCTCATCTTCGGCGAAATGCCCGGCGACGATCGCGTCCCGCAAATGACGGGTGATGATTTCCGAGGTCGAAGGTGTATTGCCAAGGTCGGGAGCGTTGAGTTTGGGTAGGTTCACGGCAGCGGTCGTTTGGAGTGAGATGGCGATAGGGTATACGAAATTCTTTCGCTGCGAAGTTCCAGGCGATGGCCACCCCGCAGAATAGGCATCAGCGGGCGCCACCCAGACGCTTCGCGTCGGATCTTACCGGCTCTGAATAGTCATTCGACAGCGCGTCGGCCCGGGTCTGAGCGGGATGGCCGAGTGGATATCTGCGCGAAGCCGATTATGCTTCAAGAAACCTTGCAGCGATGCGAGGCCGTCAGCCTGTTTGCATGCTTTGCGCAATCCTTGATCCGATGACATCAGCCCTGGGGCCTGGGTGCGGTAGAAAGGTAAAAAGGTACTCCGGCCTACAACAAGAGCAAGACGGAGAAGACTCATGGCCGCAATCGACAACGCATCCACGGGCAGCGCGCCCCACCACGGGATAACCAGAGAGGAGCGCAAGGTTATTTTCGCCTCGTCCCTGGGCACCGTGTTCGAATGGTACGACTTCTACCTTTACGGCTCCCTCGCCGCGATTATAGCGAAGCACTTCTTCGCCGGCGTCAACGAAACAACGTCCTTCATCTTCGCGCTGCTCGCGTTCGCCGCCGGCTTCGCTGTGCGTCCCTTCGGCGCCATTGTGTTCGGCCGACTGGGCGACATGATCGGGCGCAAGCACACGTTCCTCATCACCATTGTCATCATGGGTGTCTCCACCGCCATAGTGGGCTTTCTGCCCGGCTATGCGACCATCGGCGTGGCAGCACCGATCATCCTGATCACCCTGCGCCTGTTGCAAGGCCTGGCCCTGGGCGGTGAGTACGGCGGGGCGGCGACCTATGTGGCCGAACATGCGCCGAAAGGCAAACGCGGCTACTTCACCTCGTGGATCCAGACCACCGCGACCCTCGGCCTGTTCCTTTCGCTGCTGGTGATCCTTGCCTGCCGAACCCTTCTCGGCAACGAAGCCTTCGAGGCCTGGGGCTGGCGGATTCCCTTCCTGCTGTCGATCCTGCTGCTGATCGTTTCGGTGTACATCCGCTTGCAACTCAGCGAGTCGCCGGTGTTCTTGAAGATGAAGGAAGAAGGCAAGTCGTCCAAGGCGCCGCTGACCGAATCCTTCGCCCGCTGGGATAACCTCAAGATAGTGATCATGGCGCTGCTCGGCGGTACCGCCGGCCAGGCGGTGGTCTGGTACACCGGACAGTTCTATGCGCTGTTTTTCTTGCTGCAGACGCTGAAGATCGATCCGCAGACCGCCAACTATCTGATTGCCGGCTCGCTGCTGATCGGCACGCCGTTCTTCATCGTATTCGGCAGCCTGTCCGACCGCATCGGCCGCAAAGGGATCATCATGGCCGGCTGCATTATCGCGGCGCTGACCTACTTCCCGATCTTCCATGCGTTGACCCAATACGGTAACCCCGACGTGTTCGCTGCGCAGGAGAAGAACCCGGTCACGGTGATCGCCGATCAGAGTAAGTGCTCGTTCCAGTTCGACCCGGTGGGCAAGGCCAAATTCACCAGCTCCTGCGACCTTGCCAAGACCCTGCTGGCGAAGAAGGCTATTCCCTACAAAAACGAAAAGGCCGAACCGGGCGCTGTGGCGCAGGTGCGCATCGGCGACAAGGTGATCCAGAGCTTCGAGGGCACCGGCATGCCGGCCGCCGACTTCAAGGCCCGCAACGATGCCTTCGTCGCTACCCTCGGCACCGCCCTCAAGGACGCCGGTTACCCCGAGAAGGCCGACCCGGCCAAGACTAACTATCCGATGGTGCTGCTGCTCCTGACCATCTTGGTGATCTACGTCACCATGGTCTACGGCCCGATCGCCGCCTGGCTGGTGGAACTCTTCCCGGCGCGCATTCGCTATACCTCGATGTCGCTGCCGTATCACATCGGCAATGGCTGGTTCGGCGGCTTTCTGCCCACGGTGGCGTTCGCCATGGTCGCGGCCACGGGGGATATTTACTACGGGCTGTGGTACCCCATCGTCATCGCCGTGATGACGGCTATTCTTGGCACGTTCTTCCTGCCGGAAACCAAGGATCGGGAAATTCATCACACATAAGGTTGGCACTCGCCCTCTCCCGCAAGGGGGAGGGCAATGTGCGGTATCAGGAAGCTTTGAGAGCTAGCGCTTACGACGGTGGCCCGTGATCATCGACAGGGGCAGGTTTTCACGCAAGCGCAGGCTTTCCACCAACGCCGCGAGGACGTGCACGCAAACCAGTGCGAGCAGCGCATTGGCCATAATCTCGTGGACATCACGTAGCCAGTCTTCGCCCCAGAAATAGTCCACTTCTTCCATCAAAAAACCGCTGATACCCAGGCCGGTCATCAACAGCAGCATGAGGACCATCACCAATGCTCCGATGGGCGAGTGCCCCATGCGGTGATAGCCCTTGCCGGAAAACAGCGCCCGACCATGCTGAGCGAGCCGCGTCGGGGTCGGCCAGAAGTCTGACCAACGCGCCGATGGCGGACCGACGAATCCCCACACCACGCGCACCAGCACGACAGCCACGGCGTAATAGCCGAGCCAGCGATGCCAGCCGTCGCCTTCCTCATTGAGGAAGTAGTCGCTGATGAAGACAACCACCAGGGACCAATGACAAACGCGTACGAGAGGGTCCCAGAGGCGCAGGGTTTCAGCTTTCACTGGGGACCTATTCGATCTCTTCTTTCACAACTTTTCCGGTGACCGGGTCAAAGTAGATTTCGACTTTGCGCTTGTCTTTGTCCCAGCCGTAGATCTCGTAGCAATTGCCGCTCGTGACTTTGAACTTCTTGATGTTGTAGCCCTTGGCCTTGAGCTCTTCCTGAAATTTGGCCTGGTCTTGCCATTGAGCCTTGTCGGTTGTGGTGCATTGAGGGCCGGCGAAGGCCAGGGGAGAGGCGGCAAGCAGGGAGAGCAACAGAAGTTTGCGCATGGGTTTTCCTCGAATATTGTTGTTGTCTGACAACGCGAGAGATTCTCAATCACTCTCGGCGCGCTGAAGGTTAGTTGAGCTTTGAATCGTTGTCACTGGGTTTCGGGCTGCAAAAAACGCCCTGAAATGCAGGGCGCAAAACTTGTGGGAGCGGGCTTGCCCGCGAAGACGGTGGCACAGTCAATATTGATGTTGTCTGACACACCGCTTTCGCGGGCAAGCCCGCTCCCACAGGGATTTGTGCTTATCTGACCGGCAAGGGCATTTGATTTCAGGTTTTCACTCAGAACCGGTAGTTGGTGCTCAGCTCCAGAGTCCGTGGTGCTCCGGGGGTGATCAGGTCCACCGAGCCATGGGCCGAGGCGTAATAGTCCTTGTCGAAGACGTTACGCAAGCGCAGCGCCATATCCCATTTCGGCAAGTTATAGAGCAATGCCGCGTCCACGGTGGTGTAAGCGGGCATGACCACCTGGTTATCCAGGGCGGTGTAACGGTCATCGACATAGTTCGCCCCCATGCCTACGCGCCAGGTGTTGGTCAGCGAGCGCACCAGCCAGAGGTTGGCACTGTGACGCGGGGTCAGGGTGGGTGTCTGGCCTTCGTTGGCAACGCCGTTGGTTCGGCTGTTGGACTTGGTGATCTCGGCATCCAGATAGGCATAGCCGGCATAGACCTGCCACTTGTCACTCAACTGCCCGCTGGCGGTCAGTTCAAGACCGTCGGTGCGCTGCTCACCCGACAGGACCAGTTTGGTCGGGTTCGCCGGATCAGTCGTTTTCATGTTGGTGCGTTCCAGCCGGAACAGCGCCGCCGTCAACGCCAGGCGATTGTCGAGCAGGTCCCACTTGCCACCGATCTCGAAGTTGGTGGTTTGCTCCGGCTCAAGGTCCTGGTTGGTGGTGCTCAGGGCGAAGACTTCGGAGGAGGGTTGGTAAGAACGACTCACCGAAATGTAGTAGGACTGAACCTGATCAGGCTGATAGACCAGGCCTGCGCGCGGGCTCCAGGTGTTGTCGGTTCGGGACATGGTGGCACGCGTCAGGTCATCCGAATATTCCTGGTCGAACACGTCATAGCGCACACCCAGCAGTGCTTTCCATTGCGGGGTCAGTTCAATCAGATCCTGGACGTAGAAACCGGCCGTGTCCTGGGTAGTGGTGCCCCTGGCGGTTTGTCGGTTGGCCTGGAACGGCACGTCGACCAAGCCATCGCGGTACACCGGTACGCGCGCTACGTTGCTTTGGCTGAAGACCGATTGATCCTTGACCTGACGCCCCAGCTCCACACCATAGAGCAGGTTGTGGTTCATCCCGGCGAGCGTGGCCTGTTGCTTCAGTTCGGTCTGGTTGAACCAGCCATCTTCTTTACGCTGCACGTTGCCGCGATTGAGCTTTACCAGCAGCTCGCCGTTGGGGGCGGTGACGAAACGTGTCGGGCTGGAGTCGGCGAGTGTGTTGTTGCGATCCAGATCGTAGTGGTAGTAACGGCTGGTGTTGCTCAGGGTGAAGTCGTCGTTGATGCGGTAGTCGACGCCGGCCGTGAACGAAAACACTTCGCTGCGGGTGTAATCGTCATCCGGGTCGGCGGAACCGAAGCGCTTGTCCCGATCGACATCAACCGGGCGATCGCCCCGCGCGGGAATGCCGAAGTCGATCAAGCGTTTGTCGTAGAGGTACGTCGCCCCCAGGTTCAGCTCAAGATCGTCGGAGAGTTTGAAGTAGGCCGAAGGCGCAATGGCCTTGCGATCGATATAGCCGTCATCGCGGAAGGTGTCGCTGTTCTCCAGGGCACCCGTCACCCGGAATGCCTTGTCGTTTTGCTGCTGATCGGCCCAACCGGCGTCGAACTGCGTGCGCTTTTTACCCTCGCTGTCGAAGCTGACACCCACTTCCTGTTTGGGGGTGAAGTTGGGTTTCTTGCTGATGCTGTTGATCAGGCCACCGGATGAGCCACGCCCATAGAGCACCGCTGCCGGCCCCTTGATCACTTCCACGCGCTCGACGTTGGACAGATCGCGGAAGTACAGCGCGTCGTCACGAACGCCGTCGACGTACATGTCGCCGATAGCACTGAAGCCGCGAATGGTGACTTGGTCGCGCTGGCCATCGCCATTGGAAAGGCCGATGCCGGGGACGTTCTTCAACACGTCCTCCATCGACTGCGCGCCCTGATCCTTGATCACGCTCTGGGGGATCACGTTCACCGTTTGCGGGATATCCCGCAGCGGGGCGTCGATCTTCAGAGCACTGCGGCTGTCGGTCGGCTTGTAGCTCTGCTCGCTGTAATCGCTGGTCACGGCGGTTGCAGGCAGGGCCAATGGCGACTGGGTTTGTGCTTGCAAATCAGGTACTGCAAAAAGCCCCAGCAGTGAGAGAGAGGCTGGGTAAATGCGCGGTAAAGCCACCATGAGCTCCTTTTTTAGTTATTGGTGCTAATGATAACGATTATCTTTTGTAAGTAAATAAATATCATTTACATACAGAGTCGACACATTCGCCGTTGACCCATACATGCGGGAAAACGTATATTCGAAAAAACGCATATACCTGTATTCACCTTTGATGCGTGAACACCCAACGCAGAGAAACCCAATGGCTGACCAACTGACGCCGACCGCTGTTTTCAAATGCCTGGCTGACGACAACCGGGTCCGCATGATGCTGCTCATCGCCCGTGAGGGAGAGCTGTGCGTCTGCGAGCTGACCTGTGCGTTGAATGAGAGCCAGCCCAAAGTCTCCAGGCACCTGGCGCAATTGCGCACAGGCGGATTGCTCTCGGACCGTCGGCAGGGTCAATGGGTTTACTACCGACTGCACCCGGATCTGCCGGGCTGGGTGCATCAGGTGTTGACCGTGGTGCTCGAAGCCAACAAGCACTGGCTGAGCCCGGATGCCAAACGCCTTGAAGAAATGGGTGACCGTCCTGAACGGGCAGCGGCTTGCTGCCCGGCTTGATGATTCCAAAAGCGCCACCCCTGACAACAGAAACAGAGCACACCAACATGACTATCAAAGTGGGCATCAATGGTTTTGGCCGCATCGGTCGCCTCGCTCTGCGAGCAGCCTGGCGCTGGCCAGAATTTGAGTTCGTACAGATCAACGATCCGGCAGGCGACGCGGCAACGCATGCGCACCTGCTGAACTTCGACTCGGTGCATGGCCGTTGGAATGACCAGGCCGACTCCGAAGGCGACAGCATCGTCATCGACGGCAAACGAATCAAAGTTACCGCCAACAAGGCGATTGCCGACACCGATTGGTCGGGCTGCGATCTGGTGATTGAAGCCAGCGGCAAAATGAAGACCGTCGCGGTGCTTCAGGCTTACCTCGAACAAGGCGTGAAACGCGTGGTGGTCAGTGCTCCGGTGAAAGAAAAGGGCGCGCTGAACATCGTCATGGGCGTCAACCATCAACTGTTCAACCCGGCGGAACATCGTATTGTCACCGCCGCATCGTGCACCACCAATTGCCTCGCGCCAGTGGTCAAAGTGATTCATGAAAAGCTGGGCATTCGCCACGGTTCGATCACCACCATCCACGACCTGACCAACACTCAAAGCATCCTCGACCAACCCCACAAGGATCTGCGCCGAGCGCGGGCTTCGGGCATGAGTCTGATCCCGACCAGCACCGGCTCGGCCACCGCGATTGCCGAAATTTTCCCGGAATTGCGCGGGCGTCTGAATGGCCACGCCGTACGCGTACCATTGGCCAACGCTTCGCTGACGGACTGTGTCTTTGAAGTCGAGCGCGTCACTACGGTTGAAGAAGTGAATCAGTTCCTCAAGGACGCGTCCGAAAACGAACTGAAAAACATCCTCGGTTTCGAGGAGCGTCCGCTGGTGTCCATTGACTACCGCACCGACCCTCGCTCTTCGATCATCGATGCGCTGTCGACCATGGTCATCAACGGCACCCAGGTCAAACTCTATGCCTGGTATGACAATGAATGGGGTTATGCGAACCGCACCGTCGAACTGGCCAGAATGGTCGGCCTGGCCGTTTAAGGAGCGGTGATGAAAGCGTTGTCAGCCCTCGCTCCTGAAGTGCGGCAGTACCTGCTCGTGACGGGCAATTACTGGGCCTTCACCCTCACCGACGGCGCTTTGCGCATGTTGGTGGTGCTGCACTTTCACGCGTTGGGCTACAGCCCGCTGCAAATCGCGGCGCTGTTTCTGTTCTACGAACTCTTTGGTGTGATCACCAACCTGGTGGGCGGCTATCTCGGCGCCCGACTGGGACTGAACCGGACCATGAACATCGGGCTGGGGATGCAGGTTGTGGCACTGTTGATGCTGACGGTGCCAGTGGCCTGGCTGACGATTCCTTGGGTGATGGGCGCGCAGGCGTTGTCGGGGATTGCCAAAGACCTGAACAAGATGAGCGCCAAAAGCTCGATCAAGCTTCTGGTGCCCGATGGACAGCAGGGCAAGCTTTACCAATGGATAGCCATCCTCACCGGCTCGAAGAACGCACTCAAGGGTGTCGGTTTCTTTCTCGGCGGGGCATTGCTCGCCCTGATCGGGTTCAAAGGCGCGCTGCTGGCCATGGCGGGTGTTCTGGCGCTGATCTGGGTCAGCAGCTTGATCCTGTTGAAGAAGGATTTGGGCAAGGCGAAAGCCAAGCCCAGGTTTCGCGACATCCTGTCCAAGAGCCGGGCGATCAACATTCTGTCAGCGGCCCGGATGTTTCTGTTCGGTGCCCGCGATGTCTGGTTTGTCGTGGCGTTGCCGGTGTACTTGAGCAGCGTCTTTGGCTGGGACTTCTGGAAGGTCGGTGGATTCCTCGCGGCTTGGGTGATCGGCTACGGCATCGTGCAATCGTTCGCACCGCGAATCACCGGCAAGAAACGGGGGCATGTTCCTGATGGTCGCGCTGCGTTTCTATGGGCGCTTGCTCTGGCAGGCCTGCCCGCGGCAATCGCTCTGGGGCTGAACACCGGGTTGTCGCAACAAGGGGTGCTGTTAGGTGGATTGATGGTCTTTGGCGCGCTGTTTGCGGTGAACTCCTCGCTGCACAGCTACCTGATCGTGTCCTATGCCAAGGAAGACGGCGTGTCGCTGGACGTGGGTTTTTACTACATGTCCAACGCCATGGGACGGCTGATCGGCACCGTGCTCTCTGGCTGGGTTTATCAGGCTTTCGGGCTGGGGGCGTGTTTATGGATATCCAGCGCATTTGTTATTTTCGCAGCGCTGATTTCTGTGGTGTTACCGAGGCATGCCGAAGTGACTTAAGCTGCTCTGAAGGCGGCGATTCACTAGTTTTGTTCGCAATATAGCAACTTCCACTTCTATTCTTTTATTCGGTCTTCTGCCATTTTTCAGGCGTCAAATATCTGCAATTTGTTATATGGATCGAAAAGCAATTAGTCTTAGCACAATTCATTCATACGCATTTATTAAAACCTCAGCCATAAATAAACGCACCCCGCCACGCTGTGAGGAAAACTACAAGAAACTGACAACGAAGAGAAACGTCACAACAAAAATCAAATCCTCCTTATAAGTCGGTGATAATCATGATTAAAATCATGGCCTACTTTTTAACAGGAGCTGTTCTTGCAGGATGCAACGGTATGGTAAAACCCGACTTGTCGGGGCCTGCCAACGATTCATATTTTTCTGTCTTCTCAGGCTTTCCCTTGCCCTATCTGTACATGGCCTCGGCCGTGCAATGGAACGAGGACTACGCCGTCACCACCCGTCACACCCCCCTTATCCGCAACGTGGAATACAGCTGCAGCACCGGCTGCGACCTTGTTTTCATCCAGCACAAGGCCGACGGCCGCTACCCGTCATGGCGCGCACCGCGTGTGGGTGAACACATCACGGCCGTGGGGGCGAGCCCCTACATGACGACCGTCACCGGCAAAGGCAAAGTGTACCCGGCACCTTTCATCAATAGTGATGAAGGCAGCGGCGAACGCTATGCCATCCATGATGCCCCGATGATCAAGGGGATGTCGGGTGGTCCCGTCATCGGCAATGACGGCAGCATTGTCGGTATCAATGTCGGCTTTTTCTCCACCACCCTTAATGATGTGAGTTTTCACCCTGGGTTAAAGGGGGCTGAGAGAGTCAGCATCTTTATCCCTTACTCGATCATTCAGCGTGAATGGGAACTGATGCAGGTGAAGCTTAACGATCCGCACGGCGCGAAGTATGCGAAGAAGTAACTTCGCGTCGTCAATCAATTGGCCGTCGGGATGGGGTTCATCGTAGTGGGTACGATGAGCCACATCTTGGCGGGTTAGTTGAATCCAGGCGTATATTGATTGTGTCGATCCAGGTCATTGAGGCGATAGCAGATCGCTGGCGGTGCGACAGACGAGAGGCTGGGGGGCTAGCAGATTTCCCAGAACGTTTGGAGGTGTGACATGAGCCAATATCAACGACTCTTTCTAATAGCCGGCCCCACCATGCGTCACACGCCGGCACTGCAGCGGGCCGTCGCCCTTGCCGAAGCCACGGGCGCAGCGCTGCATATCACGGTGTTTATCGAAGACTTCAACCTCCTGGGTTTGATCCACTCCAGTGCGCGGTTTCGTGAAGCTTGTCAGCAAGAGAACGAAAAATGGCTCAAGGATGAGGCCGATCTGATCCGTGGACGCGGGATCCAGCTAAGTACCGAGGTGCTTTTCACTCGCGACGCGCTGCAAGAGATCCTTCAGCACGTGACAGCAACGCAGGCGGATCTGGTTATCAAGGACGTGCAGCATGAGTCGGCGCTCAAACGCGTTTTCATCACGCCTCTGGATTGGCATCTGCTGCGCGAATGTCCGGTGCCTGTCCATCTGGTCAGCGAAGTCAGTTGCCCACTTCCGCGGGTGATCGTGGCGGCAGTCGATCCGTCGCACCCAGAGACTCAGATCACTGGAATCAACGACCTGATCATCCAGGCTGCGAACGAATTGGCAATGCAATGCGATGCAGAAATGCATCTGCTGTATGCCTACGACCTATCGCAGACGCACATGTCTGATGCAGGCGCGGGTGCAGTGACGATGCCTGGCTTCAACAGCGACGTGCGCAAGTCTTTGCATAAGTCATTCATCGCATTGGCCGATCATTACGGCGTGCCCACCGAACGGCAACACTTCGTTGCAGGGCCGCCCGGTAAAGCGCTGGTCGACTTTGCTGCGCATCACCGGGCCGATGTGATCGTCATGGGTAATGCGCATCGCAAGGGGCTGGACAAGTGGGTGGGCAGTACCACGGAGCATGTTCTGTATCGGGTGCCCTGCAACATTTTCGCTGTCACCGGGCAAACGGATCAATGACTGGGTCCGTTGTTAAGTGAGTTGGAAAGGGGGCCTCGGCGGCCGGCTCGGGATTTATTCTGGGCGCGTGCCGAGATATCCCGGTAGGTGTCACTATCGGTCGCCGCGAGCAGCTTTCCGCCGTCCTTCAGTGTGGCCATAAAGGTCACCTCGGTGTTTTTGCCGGCGAGCAGATAGCCGGCGATGGCTCCTACGGGGCCGAGTAGCATGGCGCCCGCGAGACCCAGGCCTATAGCGCTCTTTATATTCTTGTTTGAATCAGTGTTCTGAATGGTCAGATCTTTAAATTCCGAGACCGGGAAGCTTGCTCCAAGCCGGGGTTTGAGTGACGTTTTGAGGGTGATGGTTCCCAGGTGATATTCCCCGTCGCACTGCGGGAAGTCACCGGCGAGTACTGTGATCTTTGCCATCTGGAGTTTTCTCTTGGGCGATCATTTTCGGGTAGAGCATTGCGCGCGCCCAAAGTCAAAACGTCAATGATCCGACGATGAGTGGCATCCATAGATTCGCGATGCACAAGTACCGGTCCTGCAAAACAATTTCATTCGCAGGCGCAGGCCATTTGCAAGAGGCCAGCCCGGCGCTCCGACATGGACGTTTTATAACGTTTAGCTCAAGCAGGCAGAGAGTGCGCTTTAATCCTCCGCGGGTCCGACAGGTTTAATCGCGATCAGGATTTAAATGCTCGGCATCATCAACAGACCTTTCAGTCGAGAGGGTTTAACGGGGGATTAATGGACTTCTGGACCACCACGCAGGTATCGATTCTAGGATTGGTTGAAGGGCTCACAGAGTTTTTGCCCATCTCCAGTACGGGACACCAGATTATTGCCGCGGACTTGCTCGACTTCGGCGGTGAGCGAGCCATGGCGTTCAATATCATCATTCAGTTGGGGGCTATTCTGGCGGTCGTCTGGGAGTTTCGTCGCAAGATTCTGGAGATCACTACCGGTTTGCCAACCCAGCGTAATGCGCAACGTTTCACTCTGAATTTATTGATCGGTTTCTTACCGGCGGTTGTTCTGGGGGTGATGTTCGCCGACAAAATCCATGAATATCTTTTCAACCCGATCACCGTCGCCGTGGCGTTGGTGATAGGTGGAGTCATCATGTTATGGGCGGAACAACGTGAGCATGTGGTGGTTATCGATCACGTTGACGAGATGCGCTGGACCGATGCCTTGAAAGTCGGTTGCGCACAATGCCTGGCGATGATCCCCGGCACTTCGCGCTCGGGTTCGACGATTATCGGCGGGTTGCTGTTTGGCCTGTCACGCAAGACGGCTACCGAGTTTTCATTCTTCCTGGCGATGCCGACGATGGTGGGGGCCGCGGTGTACTCGGGCTATAAGTACCGCGACCTGTTCCAGTCCGCAGACTTGCCGGTGTTTGCCTTGGGGTTTGTGGCCGCATTCCTCTTTGCGATGATTGCCGTGCGTGGTTTGCTCAAGTTCATCGCCAACCATAGTTATGCGGTGTTTGCCTGGTACCGGATCGCGTTCGGTTTGCTGATTCTGGCGACATGGTTTTTGGGTTGGATCGACTGGAATCATCTCTCGGAGGGGGCATAGGTTTTGTAGGAGCCAGGCTTGCCGGCGAAGGCGTCCTTGAGATCGCCTTCGCCGGCAAGCCTGGCTCCTACGAAAAGCGGTTACATTAGGGCCGTTCACTCCTACAAAATTTAAATCTTGTTAACGCCGGCCAGTGGCAAGCTGATGTGCTGTTCACGCTGCAGGAAATTCATCATCAACAGCACCCGTTCCTCGCCGTCCATGGCCAGGAACACCGCCTCAAGATCGGAGAACGGGCCTTCAGTGATGCGCACCGTATCTCCGTGCCTCAACAATGTTGTCACGATCGCCTGGCTGTCTCGCTCCTGGAGTTCGTCGATCAGCGCATCGCGGATCGGCAGTGGCTGACCGCCGAACCCGACGACTCGCGAAACACCGCGGGTTGAACGCAGCGGGCCCCAACTGTCCTGAAGGCTCAGTTGAATAAACAGATAGCCCGGAAACAACGACTCGCTGATCACTCGACGCTGCCCGCGCAAAACGCGCTCACGCCGGTAGGTCGAGCGAAAACAGGCATAGCCCTGGCGCTGTAAATGTTCTTCGGCGCGCTCATCCTGTTTGGGTTTGCACTGAAGCAGATACCAGGCTTTGGCGGCGTGTTGTGCAATCGCGTTCATTCGAATTCCCTCCCTGCATCGATTTGCCTCAGCAGTTCGGCGGTTTTGTGCTGCATGAGCGAACTGTCGCCGCGACTTTCCACAGTCAGACAAGTCACGCAACCCTCGTCCAAAAGACGCAAGCTGAGACGCCAGTCGGTAAAGACCAGGCTCAGCCCATCGCTCTCGTCGATGTCGAGGGCGTCGGCGGCGTAACGCTGCCTGATGCTCGCCAGCAACGCCGGACCATCCTTGACGTGACGGCGGATTTCCCCGGAGGAGGGGAAGGCACCGATGCGCTCCACCAGCAGCACCGGCGGTTTCTGCACGCGGGGAAAGATCAGCTCCGACGCATAGGCGCGCACGATGAGGTACGCGAGGTTGTTTTTAAGGTCAGCGCCATACGGGCGGCGACTGTCATCTGCCTTGAAACCGCTCAATGTCTTCATAGAGGCTTCGTCCATAGGGTAATAAAGACCGAAAAATCAATTCGATAACGCACACGTTTGTCAGGGTTCAGCGCCGTCACAAGGTGTTCTGATGCAGGTTCTCGAAACAGAAGTTGGTGGCTTCGATGTAACCTTCGGCACCGCCGCAATCGAAGCGCCGTCCCTTGAATTGATAGGCCAGCACGCAGCCGTTCTGGGCTTGCTTCATCAATGCGTCGGTGATCTGGATTTCACCGCCCTTGCCAGGCTCGGTATCAGCGATCAGGTCGAAGATATCGGGGGTCAGAATGTACCGACCGATAATGGCCAGGTTGGACGGGGCGTCTTCCGGGCGAGGCTTTTCGACCATGCTGTTGACCCGGTAAATACCCTCGCGAATCAGCTCGCCGGCAATCACGCCATACTTCTGAGTCTGCTCACGAGGTACTTCCTGAATCGCCACAATCGAGCAGCGGAACTGCTCATAGAGCTTGAGCATTTGCGCCAGTACGCCGTCGCCTTCCA
This sequence comes from Pseudomonas sp. JV414, assembly GCF_032424305.1. Classification (NCBI taxonomy): domain Bacteria; kingdom Pseudomonadati; phylum Pseudomonadota; class Gammaproteobacteria; order Pseudomonadales; family Pseudomonadaceae; genus Pseudomonas; species Pseudomonas sp. JV414. The sequence goes on from NZ_VYKC01000022.1 coordinate 645,115, forward strand.
GGTTCAGACACAAGTCGTCGGCCAGCACCACGGCGAATGGCTCATCACCGATCAGCGAACGACCGCTGAGAATAGCGTGCCCCAGGCCCTTCATCTCCACCTGGCGGGTGTAGGAAAAAGTACAGGTGTCGATCAGCTCACGAGTGCCTTCCAGGAATCGCTCCTTATCAGTGCCGCGAATCTGGTGTTCCAACTCGAAGCTGACATCGAAATGATCCTCCAGCGCTCGCTTGCCCCGGCCAGTGACGATGGCCATATGTTGCAGGCCGGCGTCGCGCGCTTCCTCGACGGCGTACTGGATCAGCGGCTTATTGACGATCGGCAGCATCTCCTTCGGCATGGCCTTGGTGGCGGGCAAAAAGCGGGTCCCATAGCCGGCAGCGGGGAATAGGCATTTACGAATCATGGAAGCGTCCTTGAAAGTAGACAGATGGAATGGCTAATGGCAGTAGGAAAGGTTCGACTGCTTGTCGGAACCGGTAACGCTAGAGAGTGCGGGCTCTAAATGGCTCGATCACTCGAGAAAAAATGTTGGCAACGCTGCATGGGCAGCGAAAGGCCTGTACGCCATGTTTCGCGCAAGGCGGGGGCAAAGAAAATCGGGCGGTCGGTTGGCCGGCGAGCATGCCTGGTTGTTCCACGGCATATTCCTGACGCAACCCGCTGTAAACAAAGTTATTGCCCAAGGCATCTCTTACCCAACTTCTAACCGAATGTCTGACGCCCTGGCAATGCACTAACGGAGCGGCTATATATTAGCCACCCGCTATTTCGGTGTAATTTAGATTGAACGGTCGCGGGAAAACGGCAATTGTTAGAAATTGTCTGGATAAATTCTCGAACTGTTATTTTCGCGCTCGAAGAGTGAAATGTTATTTTTTGTCTGAAGAAAAAGTTGGGGGCTGTTCAAACGTCATGGTAATAAATACGCACTGATGGTTTGAAAGTTTCAGCTGCAGTTACTGGGGTTATAAATACCCGGATTCATTCGTAGTTTAAAGCTCTTATGTTCGGCAAGTGCTATGTCACCGCCAATGTTAACAAGACGGGGAATGTTATCTTGCTTAAAAGGGTTTTGATTGTCTGCGTCGGCAACATTTGCCGCAGTCCCACCGCGGAGTATCTGCTGCGCGGGGCGCTCGTTCATTCCGATATCGAGGTCAGCTCGGCTGGCCTCGCTGCCTTGGCGGGCAAACCCATCGAGGCGACGGCACACGCCGTACTCAAAGAGCATGGTCATCAGCCCGATGGGCATGAGGCCGTTCAACTCACGCCTCAAGCCGTCAGCGAGGCGGACTTGATTCTGGTGATGGAGCGACGGCATGTCAGCGGGGTACTCAACATTGCCCCTGAAGCGCGAGGCAAAGTGTTGCTACTGGGCAAATGGCAAGACGAACGCGAAATCAGCGACCCCTACCGTCAAGGCAAACCTGCTTTTGTGCACGCTTATGCGTTGATCGAAGAAGCCGTACTCGCATGGGCACAGCGCCTGGCGCGCTGATGGCCACTCCTTTTTGAATCGTAATACAGGCAAAGAATCCGACTTATGCAGCAAGCACCGGTAGTTAACGTGCGGGACGACGACAATGACGAGATTGATCTTCTCGGCCTGTTTGGAACACTCATCGACCATAAATGGCTGATTGCCGCGGTTACCGGTGCGTTCATGGTGGCTGGGGTCGCGTACGCGGTGCTTGCGACCCCGGTATACCAAGCGAATGCGCTGTTGCAGGTCGAAGCGAAAAAGAATGATCTGTTGGGCTTCTCCGATGTCAGCAGCATGTTGGGAAAAGAGTCGCCTTCGGCGACCGAGATCGAACTGATCAAATCTCGTGCGGTGATTGGCAAAACGGTCGATAACCTGAAACTTGATATTGTCATACAACCGATGTACTTCCCGGTGGTTGGTGAGTTCCTGGCTCGTCGATTCCAGAGTAAAAATCCCGGTGAAATAGCCGACCCCTTGTTGGGGTTGAACAGTTTCGCCTGGGGAGGGGAGTCGCTGAAGATATTCAAACTGGATCTTCCCGACTCGCAACTGGGCAAGAAGTTGACCCTGACCGCAGGTGAAAGTGGTCATTACACCCTGGTGGACGAAGACGACAATCTGTTGGTCGCCAGCCAGGCGGGACAACTTTTCGAACAAAATGGCGTTGAGTTTCAGATAGAAGAAATGCACGCCAATCCTGGAACCCGCTTCAGAATCATCCGCAATTCTCGCCTGACCAGCATCCTCGACTACCAAGAGGATCTGGATGTAACCGAGCGCGGAAAAGAGTCGGGCATGATCGGGCTGGCGCTGGAAAGCACAGATCCGAATCAGGCCATTAAAACCCTCAATGAAATTGCCGCTATTTATGTGCGGCAAAACGTAGAGCGCACTTCAGCTGAAGCAGCGCAGAGCCTGGCGTTTCTCAAAGAGCAACTTCCGGTGGTCAAGAAGGACCTGGAAAAAGCCGGGAATGCCTTGAATGAATACCAAACGCGCAGCAAGTCCGTGGACATCACGCTCGAAACCAAAGCCATTCTCGATCAGATTGTCGGGCTTGATACCAGCATCTCAGGGTTGAAGTTGCAGCAAGCCGAGATGGACCGAAAATTCACCCGCCAACATCCCGCCTATCGCGCATTGTTGACCCAGATTGGTGAGTTGAGCAGCAAGCAGAAAAGTTTGGCGTCCAAGGTGGAGGGCCTTCCTTCCACCCAGCAAGAACTGCTGAGCCTTACCCGGGATGTAGAGGTCGGTACCGCCATTTATACCCAGTTGCTGAACAAGTCTCAGGAGCTGGATGTGATGCGAGCGGGGACGGTCGGTAACGTGCGTCTGATCGACACCGCGGACGTCAATTTTTTCAAACCGGTCAAGCCGAAAAAAGTCTTGATTGTATTGATCGCCACGATTCTTGGCGGTTTCCTGGCGGTGGTCCTGGTACTGGTACGCAAGGCACTGAACCGGGGGCTGGAAAGTCCGGAAGCCATCGAGCAACTTGGGTTGCCGGTCTATGCATCGATTCCTTACAGCATTCTGCAGAAAAGTGAAGAAGACAAAGTCTCTCGCGGACGAGGGCGTTCCGGTGCCGGTTCTACATTGCTGGCCGTCACTCATCCCACCGATCTGGCAGTCGAGGCGTTGCGCAGTTTGCGTACCAGTCTGCACTTCGCCATGCATGAGGCCGGCAATAACCGTCTGATGATTTCCGGGCCTAGCCCTCAGGTGGGTAAAACCTTCGTGTCGGTTAACCTCGCGGTGGTGATAGCACAAACCGGGTTGCGGGTTTTGTTGATCGACGTCGACATGCGCAAAGGTTATCTGCACAAAGTGTTAGGTGTTAATTCTGACAATGGGCTCTCCGATATCCTGGCCCGGCGCTGCGATGTAGCCACTGCTATCCATAAGACCGAAATTGACAACTTCGATTTTGTCAGTCGAGGTCAAATCCCGCCCAATCCTTCCGAGTTACTGATGCACGCCAATTTCAGCGCGCTATTGGAGCAGGCGAGCGAGCTATACGATCTGGTGATTCTCGATACGCCGCCAATATTGGCAGTGACAGACGCGGCGATCGTCGGGCGCTTGTCCGGGACCAACCTGATTGTGACGCGCTACGGACTGAACCCGGCGAAAGAAATCGAGTTGACGGTCCGTCGGTTCTCCCAGAATGGCGTTGCCATTAAAGGTGCGATTTTTAACGGCGTGGAGAAAAAGGCCTCCAATAAATATGGCTACAGTGATTATGGTTATTACCACTATGCCTACGCCTCCGACAAAAATTGATGAGTGTTGAACGGGTCGCGTCATAAGTTCAGATCTTTGACGGCGTTGCTGTTGTTCTTGAGTGCTTGTCGTTATTGCTACGCGGGATCATGCCAATAGGCATGATCAAACCGATATTTCATGGAAACACTACGTCCTGAGGAAGATGACGAAAAATCCTGGGGCGGTAGCGTGTCAAATGACAACATCAGCATAAAGAATACCAAACCATGTTCTACCTGTTATCGCTTATCGCCCTGTCAGCGGGTTTGCTTGCAATAAAAACCCCAAAATACTCAATTGTATTTTTGGGCGTCATGCTATCTGTCATCCCTACCGGAAACTCCTACAGCGAAATAATATCGTTAAAAGGCCTCTATTTTTTTGATTTCTATATAGCAGGTGCATTGAGTGCATTACTGACAAGACAGGTCGTGACACAAAAACGTCAATTGACAGTACCCGCCGGCCTTCTTTTCGGCTGTGGGCTCTATGTGGTACTACTCGCGTGCGGCCTGATAGGGTCCCCGAATAAGTACTTATTGAAAGATATCCGACCTTTTATAATGATCCTGTCATTTATAGTGCTCACGAACATCGCCACCCTTGCCGCGAAAACCTTGACGCTACAAACGGTACTGAAAATATTGATTGCGATGACCGCTTTCAATGTATTGGATATTGCTTGGTTACGATTGGGGCTGTACAGTTTTCAAGACGTCTACTATGAAGAAAACGCTTACAGGTACCTCGATGGTGGCACGTACGCAGCCGTTGCATATTTAATATACTACTTCATAGATCCTGGGCTATTTGAGAACAAAAAGAAGCTGGCGAGAATCTGTTTGATGACCTCATTCATCTGTTTATTCATCGCCAACTCAAGATTCATTTTTGTTTCTGTTTTTGCAGCCATCATCATTCACCAATATACAAAGCCTGCCCGAATGATAGGCATCGTGCTATTAGGCTCAGTCGTGCTGATGGCCTTCATTGGGATCAGCAACATGATCGGTGCTGATCGAATCAATGATGCTTTATCGTCTGAAGGCCTGGCGGTTCAGTTAACCACTCGCTTCAGCCCTGCGCTGGACTTGATACGTAATATGAATCCCATGCACTACTTCGTTGGTCTAGGGGCCGGAACTCCTTTTGAAATACCCTGGTTTGAATACCGTGGCCTCGATGACAAAAACTCGAATATCGACAGTGCTTACTTAACGTACTTTGTTAAATATGGGGTCATCGGCTTGTACTTGCTATTCGTATTTACTACGTCCATGACCCATCACTTAAAAACCCGGGTTGCGGTATCAATAGCCACCTTTCTGGCGCTGATGTTCATTGTATCGGCCACGCCTTATCAGCCGTACGCTATCGGAATCGCTTATAGCGCGATCATTTTACGCGTCGTCGCGGAGCATGCCGTCAGGCAACGTAAAAAAACACTGACATTTCATCAACCGCTGATAGCCCCATCCTTTCAGGTTAAAGCCAGATGAACAACGCACTGTTGAAAAAATTCGTGTCCAGTACTGCATGGAGTTTCATATCGGCAGTGGCCACAAAAGTTTCGGTTGTCATTACCGGCATCCTGGTCGCCAGAGTGCTGGGTGCACAATCATTTGGAGAATATGGCCTGATACAAAGCGCCATTGTCATGCTCGCCAATGTTGCAGCCCAAGCCACAACGACGGCGACGGCTAAACATATTGGTCAATTTAAAGAGGTTTCCCCCGAAAAAACGGGCAAGGGTATCGCTCTAACGCTGATATTTGCCGTGTCTTTTAGTGTCATGATCATTGGTGTCGCTCTATTTTTTCCGCTTTTCTTCTCTAACATCATTCTTGGCTCCGACAATCTGAAATATGTATCACTGATTGTAGTGAGTACCATCACCTTCATCATTTTGTCTGGATGGACCCAAGGGTGTTTAACCGGTTGGGGGCAATATCGGTCTATTGCAACAATCAATGGAATTATCGCCATCGTCGCGATCCCGGGGACTTACTTCCTGACGACAAAATTCAGACTCAATGGCGCCTTGCTGGGACTGGCGTGCTCTCAACTGTTAATCGTGTTTTTTAGCGCCCTCGCGTGCTGGAAAACACTAAAGGAAAAGAACACTACGCTCAGTTTCAAAGGTGTAATGACTGAAAAGCATACCGTTCTTTCGGTCGGACTCCCGGTCTTGCTGACAGGCTTGATGGTCGCCCCGATGAATTGGCTCGCGAATAAATTGCTGGCAGAAACAAGTAACGGACTCGCCGCGTTAGGAATGTACGCAGCCGCCATGCAATGGAATGCAATATTCTCACATGTCTCCGTGGTATTAGGTTCCGTGCTTGTCCCGATGCTAGCCGCAACCCTGGGAGGTAAAAGCCGGAAGTTAGACGCCTTGAACTTTCTATCCGGCTGGTTAGTCGTGTTGATTGTTATACAGCCGGTCATCATGTTTCCCGAACTACTGGCAAAACTCTATGGGGATAGCTTTCTGGGTCGGGACTTTGAAATAACGTTGATTCTGGTCATTCTGGGTTCGCTGCTAAGTGCATTTAAATCCGGTATCTCAAGAAAGATGATCGTGATGGATTTGGCGTGGTACAGCGTCATGAGTAATATTCTATGGGGCATATTATTCATATCCGGAGCTCTGCTTCTGAGGGAGGAGGGCGCCGTCGGCATTGCAAAAGCATTCATTGGCTCGCAATTAATACACTTCCTGTTTGGTCTGCCCTATTTCATATACAAAAAAATACTGCCTTTGGAATTACTCATCTCCCCCAGAATACTGATCTTGTGGGCATTGCCTTTTGTCAGTTTCGTATCAAGTTCATACATTGAAAGCACTCTGTATCGATTGATGATAGTGGTCATGATATTTGTATACATTGCTGCAACAACGTTTACCTTGAATACTATGTTCAATGAACCCGTAGAAATTGGAAACCCAGCATGAATTCCAGTAAAGTTTATATCCGTGGTGCTTACGGTCCTGGTAATTTAGGTGATGACATACTAATGTTATGCGTCATCAATATTCTGAAAAAGAGATTCAAAGAGTCGGACATTGCAGTCGGTGTCGACCATCCGGCTATCGCCAAGAATTTTAACCCGCGCATAAAATGGTTACATATCAAGGAACCTGTCAAAGCTGATCTGGTTGTTTTGGGCGGCGGTGGTCAGTTTTTCTCGTTCATCCCTCCGTCCAAGAAAGCCTCCACTCTTACGCTTAAAGCGTCAAAGCTTTATAAGAGTATAAAAGCGCAAACCGATTTAAAATCCACCCTTCTACGTTTGTATGTAGGGATGCGCGGTGGCATCGACAAGATTTTTTTCCATCGTCGTCTTGCTGCATTCTGTATTGGTTTAGGCCCATTTGATGGTGGTGGCAAGCAGCTGACTCGCGCAGTCAATGTCATTAATCGTTGTGACTATATTTCCGTCAGGGATGGTACAAGCCAAAAGCATTGCAATACGTTTGGAAAATCAGATGTGGATGTGTACACGGACCCGACCCTACTTTCCGATCTGTGGATTTCCACCAAAGATCTGAACATAAACAGCGTAAATAAAAACAAATACCTATCCTTTATCCTGCGCGATTGGCCGCATGACGTGAATGGACAAAAGTTCATCGCGGCAATGGTTCAGGCCGCTCATGAAATGTCCAAACGTGGAGAGAAGGTTCGTCTGGTATCACTTTATAAAGAACGTGACCAGCATCTTATTGATAAGCACCACACGTTTGAATGGTTGTGCTGGGATGCCGCAGTCGACACGCCAGAGACGTTCATGGCGAAATTGATAGTTGAATCCGATGTCATTATCAGCGCCAGGGCGCACGGCGTGCTTCTGCCTGCCTCTTTAGGTTATCCAACCATCGCAGTTGAAATCGAAAACAAACTGAAAAAAGTCCATGAAATGCTTCCGCGTGGCACCAAATTGGTCAGCGCTCCTGACCATAACCTGATCATGGCGACTATTAGCGAATTCAGACAGTCCAAAGAGCAAATGGCAGAGCACCTCAAGCAAGAGATTTCACAGAGATCATCCATCGCACAAAATGCTGTCGATGATTTTTTGAAATGGGTCGATAACAAATAAGATTCGAGGGGCAACTGACGTGAAAAAAAAAGGCTCGGCGCTACTCACTTTAGCTTTTTCTCTGCATGTGGCTACGAGCGGTGCGTCAGACGTAAACGACAGCTGCGAGCAAAACATTGAAAACATCTATCCGTCACTTCCAGATGTTTCACAGACGTTTACCAGTCGTCAGGGCAAAGCCCAAGTACAGGACAGTATAAAAGGCAGCGCCAATTTAACCAACAAAGCCTACAGCAACGAAATCAAAGACATCACGGTACATTATCCCGCCGGGTCGTACGATCCAGGCTCGATGGTCCGGTTGGGTTTACCCTACGGGGGAATTGAGTTCAAATCCAGGCTCAAGCAACCGGGTAGGGAATGCCTGATTCTGACGTATGAATTGAAGTTCGATAAAAATTTTAACTTTGTAAAAGGCGGAAAACTTCCGGGTCTCTACGGCGGCACAGGCAATACAGGAGGGAAAATACCTAACGGCCATGATGGTTTTTCCACTCGCTACATATGGAAAGAAAATGGCGTTGGCGCAATCTATGCCTATTTACCCACCAGCAAAACATGGGGGACAGCAATAGGTTTGGGCTCCTGGACCTTTAATGTCGGGCGATGGCACGTATTAGAGCAACTCGTAAAATTAAATACGCCGGGTCGAGCCGATGGCGTGATTTCTATTTGGTACGATAAAAAACTGGTGCACTCTGAAACCGGACTGATATTTAGAGACACAAAAGACTTAACGATCGATGGGTTACTGTTCTCTACTTTCTTCGGTGGAAATAATGCGTCCTTCGCTACACCTGCCAGTACCAATATTCAGTTCAGGAATTTCGTGATGAGTTCACGTCGCATCGCTAATACATCAGGGCAGGGCGCAGGTAACTAGATGAAAAACTTGAAGCTTAATACCAAGAAGGTAGTCGTTGCGTTATTTAATACGGCGCTTAGCCTAGCTTTCTTTTTCAGTTTGAGACGTTCACTGCTAAGGGCAACGGGATGCCGCATTGGCACCCAAACTACTGTCCATAGAAGGGTGATTTTTTTTTCATTTGGTAAATTCTCAATAGGAAAGAACTGCACGGTAAATTACAACTGCTACATGGACAATAGGGCTGGAATCAGTATCGGTGACAACGTCAATATTTCCCACAACACAAAAATTTATACACTGGGGCACGATATCGATGACCCCATGAGTAATACAGTCGGAAAACCAGTTGTCATTGGAGATAACGCGTGGATCTTTCCCAATGTCATGATAATGCCAGGAGTCACAATAGGAAAAGGTGCGGTTATTTATCCCGGCAGCGTTGTCACGCGCAATGTTGAAGAGTATTCGATCGCGGGAGGAAACCCGGCTAAACATATTCGGTTCAGAAATCAAAACATTCTGTACCGCGCCGACTTCCCTATTTGGTTTGCATTGTAATGCACTCTATTTTCCCGACTATCCTTTATGCAGGGCTCTGAAGTGAAATCACTAATGATCGCATGGGTTGGCTATCAACGACGCGCCGACACAATGAAACAATATTGGGCGTATGACATTCTGCACCTGCCTAATAGATTCAAAAAAAAATATGCACGACCCTTGGACTATTTGATTAAGTCTTTTAAGACGATCAAAGCGCTTTTCGTCGGTGCGCCTGAGGTTGTTTGGGTCCAGCTACCACCGAGCCCTGTGCTGCACATAGCACTGGCCTACAAATTTTTGGTGAACCGGCGCCTCAAGATTATCGCTGACGCACACAACAGTTTGCTGCGCAAACAGTGGATAACTTTCCCGGGGACGGTGTCCTTACTCAACAAAATTGATGCTGTTGTAGTTCACAACTTCAAAGTCAAAGAAGAATTATCTAACGCAGGCGTCAAGGCAGAGAATATTTTCATTCTGGAAGATTTGCCGTGTGATTTTAAAGTCCCGCCCGCCAGTGATCATCAGACACCCTATGTGCTTTTTCCTTGTTCTTTTGATATCGACGAGCCGATAGAAGTCGTTATTAATGCAGCCAAAGAAATGCCACATATAGATTTTCTAATCACAGGTAAGCATGAGGGCAAGTTATCCGAGGCACTCATAGCGTCAATGCCAGCGAATATCAAGCTTACGGGTTTCCTGAGTAAATTGATTTTCGAACAACTGCTGTGCAACGCGAATGTCGTTCTCGGGCTGACAACGCGCGACAATGTCCAATTGAGTGTGGCAAACGAAGCGGTTAGTGCCGGCAGGCCGATGGCACTCTCGAACACGACGGTACTGCGATCGTTGTTTTCGGACGCGGCCGTATTTGTTGAGACATTAGACCCCCTGTCAATAAAATTTGGGGTGTCCCAACTCATCGAAAATGAAGAACTCTATAAAGAAAAATCAGCCCTGTTAAAAGCCAAGCGAATAACTCGTTGGAACGGCCAGGCGGAGTTGTTAAGAACGGCCGTTATCATCTGATGATGTCTATTAATCCTGACAGGAAGGAAATCGTCATGAGTCAATCGTATGATGTTTTACTGATTTGTTCCGGAGGTGGGCACTGGGTACAGATGAGCAAACTGCTTCCTGCTTTTGACGGCCGGAAGGTTAACATTGCCACCGTCGATATCAGCGTTCACTCCCAGTATCCACTTCACGATTTTGTCAAAGTCCCAGACTTTAATAGAAATGAACCCTTGAAGATTATTAAGGGCTTCTATCAGATCTTCAACATTGTTTACCACAGCAAAGCAAAATACGTCATCTCTACGGGGGCTGCACCGGGTCTGCTGGGTTTGATCACAGCAAAAATCATGGGAAAGAAAACGCTCTGGATTGATAGCATCGCGAACCCAAAAAAAATCTCTCTGTCCGGCAGAATCGCTTCTTACTTTGTAGATGAATTGCTCACGCAATGGCCCACTCTTTCGGAAAACAGCAGGGCTCAATATAAAGGGAGGATTGTATAAATGATATTCTGCAGCGTTGGCACTCAAGCACCGTTTGAGAGAATGCTCAGCTATTTAAGTGAATGGAGTCATGCAAACCCTCACATCCCTATTGTTGCCCAGGTCGGCGATAACGAAAGGGACTTGGGCCGCATTACCGCATTCAAGACAATAGCCGAACCTCTTTTTTCCAAAAACTTCAACACCTCGGCAGTCGTCGTCTCTCATGCGGGCATGGGTAATATCATTCGCTCGCTTGAGCTGGGAAAACCAATAGTTATCGTGCCTCGGGATAGCAGCCGTGGTGAACACATTAATAACCATCAGTACGACACTGTCGAGAATTTTTCGAGCTTTCCGTCTGTGTTCATTGCTTATGATAAAGATGATTTTTTTTCGGCTATCGATTCAGCGCTCAATTACAGTAACGCAGAGAGCTCGTTAGACTTCACGGAAAGAGATCGTTTAATCGATTATATAAAGTCGTTCACGTCTTAAGTCTTCGCTGTTTGTCGACACCGTCTCATCACCTTTAATCATTGAGTAATCGCTATGATCCCAGTTATTTTATCTGGCGGCTCAGGCACGCGCCTGTGGCCGCTTTCAAGAGCTCTCAAGCCAAAACAATTTATATCGATACACGGTGATTTGAGCTTGTTCCAAGCCACTTTGGATCGAATCAAAAATCTCTCTACAGAAGGGGAGAGTTTAAGTCCTCCGATAATAGTTTGTAATGAAGATCATCGTTTCATCGTGGCTGAGCAAAGCAGATCGCTGGATATAAAGCCACAAAAAATACTATTGGAACCCACTGCACGAAATACCGCTCCCGCCATTGCGGCCGCGACACTGGCAGCCCTTGAGGACGGGGATGATCCTATCCTTTTGGTTTTAGCCGCAGACCATGTCATAAGCGACATTAACGCTTTTAAAGCCTCCCTCGCGTTGGCCAGGGTTGAGGTCAACAAGGGTCGAATTGTTACCTTCGGGGTTGTACCCACTAAGCCAGAGACCGGTTACGGCTATATCCGTACGCAAATGCACACTGCCGAAGGCGTTGCGCACGTCGAAGCCTTTGTAGAAAAGCCCGACCTGGAAACAGCACAAAGCTACCTTGCCCAAGGAAACTATTTCTGGAATAGCGGAATGTTTATGTTCCGCGCCTCTGTCATGAAGTCCGAACTGGAACGCTTGAGCCCTGACATTATTGTCGCCGCCGAACTTTCTCTCTCTAACGCGGCGCATGACCACGACTTCACAAGGCTCAATCAGGTGGACTTCGTGAACGCACCCAATGTGTCAATTGATTATGCGGTCATGGAGAAAACCAACATTGCGTCAGTCGTTATCCTCAACTCCAGTTGGAGCGATCTTGGTGCATGGGATTCGGTCTGGGAAGCAGGCCTGAAGGATGAAAATGAGAACTGCATACAAGGGGATGTACTGCTGCAAGGCGTTACCAACAGTTATGTCCACTCCAGCCATCGTCTAGTCACTGTTCTAGGTATAAGTGATGTCGTTGTCGTCGAGACTTCGGACGCGATATTGGTGACGACCAAGGAGAACTCTCAAGACGTTAAAAAAATAGTGTCTGAACTCACTAAAAACAATCGAGTCGAGAGCGCTAGTCATCGCGAAGTCTATAGACCCTGGGGGAAATATGACTCAGTGGACCAAGGTCATAGATACCAAGTCAAGCGAATTACCGTCAAACCCGGGCACAAACTTTCTGTTCAACTTCACCATCATCGGGCAGAACACTGGATCGTAGTATCAGGCACCGCAAATGTGCAAATCGGTGACAAGCAAGTGTTACTGAGCGAGAACCAATCCACCTACATACCCATTGGGGTTGTGCACTCCCTTGAAAATCCGGGGCGAATCCCCCTTGAGTTGATAGAAGTTCAATCAGGTTCTTACCTCGGCGAAGATGACATCGTTCGTTTTGAAGATCGTTATGGCCGCCTCGAGCTCGTTTAAAGGAGTATTAAAATGAATGTTACTGTTTTTGGGATAGGCTATGTGGGCCTGGTGCAGGCGGCTGTACTTGCTGACGCAGGGCATGACGTATGTTGCGTTGACGTCGACGCTATTAAAGTCGAGAACTTGAAGAGCGGAATTATTCCTATCTATGAGCCTGGATTAAGTGCCCTCGTAGAAAAATGCCATGAAGCAGGGCGTTTACATTTCACCACCGATGCAGCACGCGGTGTGCATCATGGTGACATCCAGTTTATTGCAGTGGGCACGCCGCCAGACGATGATGGCAGTGCTGATATAAAATACGTGTTATCCGTTGCAGCGACCATCGCCCTCAACATGACGGAGACTAAAATTATTGTTAATAAGTCTACGGTGCCTGTCGGTACCGCAGATAAAGTAAGAATGAAAGTTTCCGACGTATTGAAGTCTCGGGACCTTGAGGTGGAGTTTCACGTTATCTCGAACCCCGAGTTTCTGAAGGAAGGTTCTGCGGTAGCAGACTGTACTCGTCCCGATAGAATTATCATAGGAAGTGATAGTAGTTACGCCGTGGACCGGATGAGGGAGCTCTATGAGCCGTTCAACAGAAACCATGAAAAAATAATCACAATGGACATCAGAAGTGCCGAGCTGACGAAGTATGCGGCTAACTGTCTATTGGCAACAAAAATTTCATTCATGAATGAAATGGCTAATTTCGCCGAGCGATTGGGCGCCGACATTGAGGCCGTTCGTAAGGGCATTGGCTCTGATCCAAGAATTGGCTACGATTTTATCTACCCTGGCTGCGGCTATGGCGGCTCCTGCTTCCCGAAAGATGTACAGGCCCTGGAGCGCACAGCGTCGTCGATCGGCTATAAAGCAACGCTTTTGTCAGCTGTCGAGGAAGTCAATAGACGGCAAAAGGAACATCTATTCGAGCACATCCAGCATCACTTCGATGGGCAGTTGGAGGGAAAAACATTTGCGATTTGGGGCTTGGCTTTCAAACCCAATACAGATGATATGCGAGAAGCATCCAGCCGCGTCTTGATTGAACAGCTGCGTAGCGTTGGCGCCAGAATGCAAGCCTTCGACCCCGAAGCGATGGCCGAAACACAACGAATTTATGGGATGAAAGAAGATTTGCTTTTAATGGGGACCAAAGAAGCCGCGCTTCAAGGCGCTGATGCTTTAATCATTGTGACAGAATGGCGCGAATTCAAAGCCCCTGACCTGGACTTGATAAAGGAAAAACTGAGTACGCCTGTCATATTTGACGGCCGTAACATATTCGATCCTCACCGCATGAAAGCTAATGGATTCGACTATTATGGTATTGGTCGTGGGCTATCGGTAAGGCCAGTCATTTAAAGCTGTCCAGGCCACTGAAAACGCTATAGTCCCTCTTCCATACTTGTCCGTGTCCTGGAATGAACAAGTCCAGTGGCCAAAACGCCGGATTATGCTGACCATTATTAACAATGCATCGGCACGCCGGAAGGTTCGCGCTCTACGATGAGCGCTGAAAAACCGCTAACGTCCAGCTAACTTCCTGGAAAATCCGCCAAAATCGCCGCCTTGCCTTGGTTCGCGGGTGGTCTGCGCAGGCTCTTTGGAGAATGTTGGCCACTGGTTTAAGTTATCGACGAGTGAGATGATTCTGAGGAGGCTACGTGCGTGATCCGACAAGATCTTTTCTGCAGTTGTCATTGCCTCTTCATCTCCGTTCCATCCCTGCTCCCTTATTAAAGAGTTCTACAAGGGTTTAATATCGAGAAGGAGTCTGATATGAAGAAATTACTTTTAGCCAGCTTGCTGGCTGTCATGAGTACCGCGGCGTTGGCAGCGGATGAACCGGTGAGCGATACGGTGAGCACAAGCGAGCCACTGTCGTTGAACACCCCGCTGGTCGGGGGTGTGACGGTCGCCGAAACCGTGGTGATCGGCGCTGCTGTTGTCGGCGCTGCAGTGGCCGCTTCAAACTCTGGGGGCAGTTCCAATGGCGGTACCTCTGGAACAGGCGGCACCACCGGTACGGGTGGTACTACCGGTACCAACTAATACCCCGCGAAGTGTGTTGTACAAGATCACTCAGAACTTTCTGGGTGATCTTGTTTTAGATTTGCCCTCGACTAGCGTAGTGCCATTATGATCCGTAGATTATCTGTTGTTATGCTGGCAAGTATCAGCTTGCACGGCTGTATGTTTTCGCCTGGTCAACACATGGACACCAGTCAAATGGTCAGTGACGGTTCTCCGGAGAGTAGCCGGGTGGAACTTATTCCGATCACTCCTAAATTGATTGCCATGGATGCCGCCACACGCGTACGCGAATCGGTCCCCGCAGAGTTGTTGTCTTATACTTCGGGTGGTTATCGTGTGGGTGCCAACGACCTGCTGTTTATTACCGTCTGGGATCACCCGGAATTGACAGCGCCTTCCGGGCCGCAACAGCAAATCGATGCCAACGGTCGCCTGGTTCGTCCGGACGGCACGCTGTTTTATCCCTATATCGGTAATATTCCAGCCGCCGGTAAAACCATTGAAGAGTTGCGAGCCTTTATCGCCGAGCGCTTGTCGCAATTTGTCGAAAGCCCACAGGTCGACGTCAGCGTATTGCGCTTCGCCAGCCAGACCGTGGTGGTTTCCGGTGCGGTGATCAAAGCCGGCCAGCAGCCGATCACCACCACTCCGTTGAGTGTGGTGGAGGCCATTGGCGCGGCCGGTGTGGACCCGACGAATGCAGACCTGTCAGGCCTGACGCTGACCCGCGACGGGCGCGAGTACAGGCTGGATCTGGACACCCTCAATCGCCAGGACTCACAGCTGCAGGGTGTCTACCTCAAGGGCGGCGATCGGCTGTACTTGCCTTATAACGATCTCAAGCGGATCTATGTCATGGGTGAGGTCAATCAGCCCCGCGCGCTGAGCTTCAAGAGCAAATCGATCAACCTGACCGATGCCTTGGGCACTGTGGGTGGCTTGAACCAGACCACCTCCAATGGCAACGCGGTGTACGTGATTCGCGGTGCGGGCAATCTGGAAACCGAACCGGCCAAGGTATTCCAGCTCGATGCAGAATCGCCTTCCGCTTTGGTGCTGGCCACCCGTTTCGACTTGCAACCGCAAGATATCGTCTATGTCGGCCCGGCCGGCGTGACGCGCTGGAACCGTCTGATTACCCAGCTCCTGCCTACCGCCAGCGTCCTCGGGACCGGTGCCAGCTCGGTTAACGACCTCAGCGAAGCCAACAGCAGATAAGGCTCTATCCCGCCGTGAAAATTTTGCCTACCTGTGCCTGTCTGACGATGGCGCTCTTGCTGTGCGGGTGTAACCCGTTGATGAGGGCCTCCTGGGACACCCTCGAATCCTCGGTCACAGGCCCTGCCTCCATCAACTTGACCCGCGCTCAGGTCGACGCCGTGCCGTATCCGCAAATCCTGGTCACCACCACCTCCAGCGAGGGGGTGATGGCCATGGCTCGCCGGCGGGGCGACCTGCAGTTCTGGGTCGCTTCTGGCAAGCAAGTGCTGATGATGCGCGACGGCCTGGTGGTACGCACGGTCGGGCTGGGCGTTTCTCTGGATGGCACTCGCTTCAATGATGAATCGCCGTTCAAACGCGGCCTTCAGCATTTACCCAACGGCTATACCAGCACGCGCTGGATCGACATCTATGACGGCAACCGTATCGGTATCGCCGTCAACAGCCGTTTCAGCACCCACGACATCGAGACCATCCGCATTCTGGACAAGGATTACGCCTTGCTGCGCATTGACGAGCAGGTGGATGTACCCACCCTGAATTTTCGCGCCACCAACCGCTATTGGGTCGACCCCCAGGACGGTTTCATCCTGCGCAGCGAGCAGCACCTGACGCCGCAGCTATTCCTGAAAATCGTTCAGGTACGCCCTGATCGGGGGGCTGCCCGGTGAAGTGTTCGAGCCTTGTGTTGCTGGGCGTGTTCTTGATGGGGCCGGGCGTGAGCCAGGCAGCCGTGACAGTCAGCGGTGATGTGCGCAGCCCCGGCCCCCTCGACGTCAAACCCGGTGCACGGTTGCTGGACGTCATTCGCGACGCCCAACCTAACCCCGAAAGTTACTGGCTGGGTGCGGCGTGGCTGCATCGCTCATTGGAGGATCAGCAGGCGCGTTTGAGGGCAGGCGTCCTGTTCGATCTGAAACTGCTGCAACGGGGTGCCTTGCTGGATGGCAAGGGCACGCGAGCAGATTTGAGTGCGCGCCTGTATGAGCAGATCGAGCGACTGCCAGTCACTGGGCGCCAGGTTGCCGTGCTCGACCCGATCGCCGTGGAAGTGGGCTTCGCCCGCAATGCGTTGCTGGATGATGGTGACCGTCTTGTTTATCCCGCGCGGCCGTCCACCGTGGAAGTCCTCGGGGCAGTCGCGCAGCCCTGTCATGTGCCTTACCGCGCCCTGCAAGAAGTCCGTGCCTACGTGCGGGACTGCTCCATCCTCGATGACGCCGAGCGCGATTACCTGTGGCTGATCCAGCCCGACGGCCAGGTCAGGCGCGTGGGTGTGGCGGCATGGAATCGCGAGGATGGCATCGTGGCTGCTCCTGGTAGCAGGATCCTGGTGCCGATCAGGAACGACGACCTCGAGACGCCGACCCCAGAACTCAATCAACAACTGGCCGAGTTTCTCGCCACTCAACCCTTGGCTGAGGTGGCCCCTTGAAGTGCCCGTTGACGTTACGTTTTGCTGCTGTATTGCTCCTGCCCAGCGCAGTGGTTCACGGTGAACCGCGTTATACACAAAGTGATTTTGGTGGCGTCGGTCTGTTACAGACCCCCACCGCGCGCATGGCCCCCGCGGGGGAGTTGAGCGCCACGGCCAGTCGTACCGATCCTTACACCCGCTATAGTTTTTCCCTGCAGCCATTCGATTGGCTAGAAGGCTCGTTTCGTTACACCGCGATCACCAACCGCAGGTACGGCACCGAAGAGTTGAGCGGTGATCAGAGCTTCAAAGACAAGGCCATCGACGTCAAGGCGCGGCTTTGGGAAGAAAGTCACTGGGCACCGCAGGTCGCCATCGGTGCCCGGGACATTGGCGGTACCGGGCTGTTTTCCAGCGAGTATTTCGTCGCCAACAAGCGTTATGGCGACCTGGATTTCAGCCTCGGCATTGCCTGGGGTTATCTGGGTAATCGAGGGGATTTCAGCAACCCGCTGGCGGTCTTCGGCAGCAAGTTCAACGACCGGCCAGAGAGCTCCGCGGTTGTCGCCAGGGCAGGGGACGTGAACACCAACGCGTATTTCAGAGGCCACCCTTCGTTGTTTGGCGGGGTTGCCTACCAAACGCCGTGGGCACCGCTGAGCGTGAAGATCGAGTACGAGGGCAACGATTACAAGAATGAGCCGCTGGACAACTCGATCAAGCAAGACCTGCCGATCAACATCGGCGTGGTCTACAAGCTCGCGGACAGTGTCGATCTGAGTGCTGGTTGGGAGCGTGGCAATACGGCGATGTTCGGTATCACCCTGCACACCAACTTTGTCAGCCGCAAGGCGCCGGTCAAGACGTACGACCCTCCTGCCGAGCCGTTGCCGGCGCAGGAGCCGTCGACCCCGGCTGACCAGGTCGACTGGGCCAATGTCTCCAACCGGTTGCAGCAAAATGCCGGCTACAAGGTGAAACGCATCACCCAGCGTGGCTCCGAGCTGGTGGTATATGGCGAGCAGTCTCGCTATTTTTATCCGTCCAAAGCCGTCGGGCGAGCCAGCCGGATTCTCGATAACAGCGTCAATCAGGACATCGACTGGTTCACCCTGGTGAATCAGCGTTATGACATGTCCATCGAGGAAACCAGCGTGCCGCGGGAAACGTTCCGCGCGGTCGTGAACAATGACCAGCCGCTGAAGGATCTGCACCGTACGACCGAGGTCAATCCGGCGACTGCGCACCGGGAAACCACGCTCTACACCCAGGCGCTGGATCCGTTCAGTTACGGCCTCGGCCTAGGCTACAAACAGAATATCGGCGGACCCGACGGACTGCTCTATCAGTTCACCGCCGATGCCGACGCGGAGTACCGTTTCACCCGCAATACCTGGTGGAGCGGCTTGCTCAGCGTCAACCTGCTGAACAACTACGACAAGTTCACCTACGATGCGCCGAGCGGGCTGCCGCGAGTGCGTACTGATCTGCGCCAATACATGACCACCTCCGATGTGATGATGCCGACGTTCCAGTTCAACCATGCGGCGCAGATGGATCGGGATTGGTACGGCATGGTCTACGGCGGTTATCTGGAGTCCATGTATGCCGGTGTCGGCAGTGAAGTGCTGTATCGACCTACGGGGAAGCGCTGGTCGGTGGGCGCAGACCTGAACTTCGTGCGTCAGCGGGACTATGATCAGGGCTTCGGCCTGCGTGACTACAAGACTGTGACGGGCCATGTCACCAGCTATACTGAACTGCCCAATGACATGCTTGCGGCGGTCAGCGTGGGGCGTTATCTGGCGCGGGACTGGGGCACCACCGTCGACTTGTCGCGGGTGTTCAAGAACGGCGTGAAGTTTGGCGCCTGGGTCACTCTGACCAGCGCGTCGAAGGAGGAGTATGGCGAGGGCAGCTTCGACAAAGGGATCTATGTTTCCATCCCGTTCGACGAGTTGATGAGTACCTCCACCATGCGTCGGGCCAACATCGTCTGGGCGCCACTGACCCGCGATGGCGGTGCGCGCCTGACCCGCGCCTACTCCCTGCAGACCATGACCGACGGACGTGACAGCGACCTGTTCTACAACAACTTCGAGAAAATTACCGAATGATCACGTGGCTCAAAGGCTTGGTCGAGTTGCCGTTCTGGCTCCGGGGCCTGGTCTTTGCCTCGGTGACCGTGATTCTGCTGTTCGCGGGTTTGCGCTCTCAGCCGATCCCGGAGCTGTTCGTCGAAGAGGACAAGCTCCATCACTGGATCGGCTTTCTGGTATTTGCGTGCAGTTGCCGCCTGGCCTTTCCCCATGTGAAATTTCGCTGGATCGCCGTGGGGTGTTTGCTCACTGGCGTGCTCATCGAGGCCATGCAAGGTTTGATGCCGCTGCGCACGGCTTCGCCCTACGACATGCTGGCAAATACTGTCGGCGTGTTGATGGGGTTATTGATTTCAAGGTACTGGGTGCGCTGAAAAGGCGCGAAGTACCAAGCAGTCTGTCGGCATGTTGTAACCGTTGATCCTCGCTATATCCCCCTCCTGCAACACCTCTCTTGCCAATGGCGCGAGCACGGTCGACCTGCTCGACCTGCTCGACACATTGAGCATCCATCCGCATTCATGCCAGTCAACCAAGTCGCAAATCTGTAGCAGCTGCCGAAGGCTGCGTTCGGCTGCGTAGCTGTCGTAAATTCAGAACTTGCGGTACGTCAGGCAGATCACGTCGGCCGGACTCACGCCTGCTTCGCAATCGAACGCAGCCTTTGGCAGCGGCTACAAAGAGTGCGTCATGGCTGAAATTGCGTAACTGACTGGCATTGAATCGGGATCAATGTGGAATGGGATATGAGGCGGTGGGGGCGGGGTGTTTGGGGCAGTCAGAAACCTGACTACCCCAGACTACAACCTTGTCAGCAATACGCTGAAGAATAGAAGGGATGAACGTCGCAGCGGTTAATAGATGTCCTTGGAAAAGAGCGTGAAGGGGGTCTTGATCAGGATCTTGATGTCGAGCCACAACGACCAATTGTTGATGTAGTTGAGGTCGATCTCCACACGCTTTTGCATCTTGTCGAGGGTCTCGGTTTCGCCACGGCAGCCGCTGATCTGGGCGAGCCCGGTGATGCCCGGTTTGATTCGATGGCGGGCCATGTAAGCCTGAATCTTTCCGGTGTAGTAGTCGTTATGGGCGATCGCATGGGGCCGCGGCCCGACCAGCGCCATATGGCCTTGCAGCACGTTGAAGAACTGCGGTAGTTCATCGATGGACGTGCGTCGTATGAAGCGGCCGACCGGAGTAATGCGCGGGTCTTCACGACCGGCCTGGCGGACTTGATGATCGTCGTGCAGGCGCATGGAGCGGAACTTCCAGACCTTGATGATCTTGCCGTTCCAGCCATGGCGCTCCTGTTTGAAGATAATCGGGCCTGGGGAGGAGATCTTCACCGCGACAGCGATTATCAGAAGCAGCGGACTGAAGCCGATCAGCGCCAGGGCGGCGAGACTTCGGTCCAGCAGCGTTTTGCTCAGCGCCGCTGTCGGGTAACTGGTCAGCGGGCTTTCATTGAGGTGGATGGCGGGCTGGCCATCCAGTTCGCTGACCGAGTGATTGAGCAACGTCATGCTGCCCAGGTCGGGAACCCAGACCACATCGACATTCGAGTCGAGAAGGTCGATGTACAGCGCTTCGACCTGTTTGGCTTCGCTCAAGGGCAGTGCGATGTACAACCGCCGGACATCGTGCACCCGGATCAGCTCGCGCAGTTCCTGCAACTGACCCACGATTCTGTGGGCATTGACGTTGGTAGACAGTTCGTTGGGTTTTGAGCTGATCAGACCGACCAGCGGGGGAAACTCGGTTTTGGCCAGTTTGTCTGCCAGATTCACCGCCAGTTGGTCGGTGCCGATAATCAGGGTGTTGTTTTGGCTGTGCAATTGCCGATGGTAGTGCCTGGAAAAACTGTGCAAAGGCAGGTACAGCAAGGCCTGTACGCAATAACCGGCCATAGCCCAGACCAGGATGATCTCCCGGGAGAACAATTCGCTGGTTTTGCTGATAAAGCCGATGCTGGTCAGGCCGGTCAGCGTCAGCAGCCACCCCAGCAGCAGTCGACCCAGGCCGGAAAGGTAACCATGCTGTTTGTGATAAACCAGCAGCAGGGAGTAGGAAGGGACCGAACCCAGGAAAGTAAGCACTGCCAGCACACGGTAATGGGCCTCTATTTCTCCTGTCTGATAGAGCGCCAGAGCAAATAACAACGCATTGACCGACGTGATGGCAACTATCCATTGCCCCCAGAAAGTCAGTCCTTTGGATATGCTGTTTCGATTAATACGATTATGTACCATCGCGGTGTCCCTCGGGCCTGCGCCACGTTGTGTATCAGTCGACGGTTAATAAATGGCAGCCACGCACAAAGGCTGAGCGAACGCGGTTCAGTCAGAAGTTATTTTTATTATTAGAAGGGGATAACGCGGGCTTATGGCTGGCCGTCCTGGCGTTGTTTTCAAGTCAGCTGATACGGTTGTCTCAGTGTCAGGTTTTTATACTAGTACCTAAATCTTTGTGTGTGTCTGACGAATTATAACGGCCATACTTTCAGAGGCCTTGTTATAAAAGGTCGTGCTCTTTTGTTAGGAGGATATCGCTCAATCGTCTATATAATTGCAGCATTCGATAAACGTTTGTCGGGTAGGCGAGGGATGAAACGGATTGGGCGCCAAGGGAGAGTTTATGGCGATATGCAGTGCAAGGAGGCAGGTTATGGATGTGGGTGTATCAGGTGAGGAGGGAAATCGCATTTATTGTTATTGTTATTGCGACCTCGCTCAGTAAGCGACTCTTATCCTTTGTGCCAGGCAGTAGCCTCGGTTTCTAACCGAGCGGACCAGCCGTTCTCCATTGGCTGCCGTCTTGAACTTTTTCTGCAACCGGCTCAGGCACATTTCAAGGCCGCTATATTGTTCCGGGTCTTTATCGATGCGTAGAATAAGATCGTTTTTGCTGAGTACCCGCCGATCACTGAGGACCAGTTGGGTGAGCATTAACGACTCGGTACCGGTCAATGGAATAGTGATATCTTCTTTGACCAATGTTCGATCGTCAGCATTAAACCACCAGATATCAGGATTGCCCTGAGACTCTTTAACCCGACTGACTGCGGAGATGAACTCTTCGTCGGCTACCGGCTTCTTGAGAAAGCCATCAACACCGAAGTGCGAAAAGTGATGGAGTTCTGAAGGTTCAGAGTTGGGCGTTATGAGGATGATTTCCGCATCTTTTTGATTTTTACGGATGAAACTGACATCGCTTAGCGATATGTCCGCCTGGTCGAGCAGGATGTGCGTGAATCGACTCTTTCGGATACGTTCGCTGCTGAGTTTACCTGACTCGATTTCAAAAGATAAATACAGGCGTTGTGCGAGAAGCGATTCGATTGCTTGTCGTGCCAGTTGGTCTCGGGTGAAAATCAGAAAGCTGTTATTCGGCGTATTCACAATAAGGTTCCTTCCTAGTCTGGTGAAATTTTCAAGACTTAAATAAGCTCGGTCGGTGAGTAATACCTCCCCTGAAAAAAGTCGAAGGGCATGCTGCGGGCCAGTGTGTGTAGTGCTTTGTGCTCCACGCGGTCCGCCACGAATTTGATCTTGCTGTCGTGGATCATCCCGCTCAGGCAGTCGTAAGATCTGTTGAAAAAGTCCTGGCTGTTTTCGACCATGATGTCGAAATTGGATTTGGTCAGGTCCACTTTTATGTAATCGAACAGCGCCAGGCTGATCAGTTTTTCGGTGCTGTCGTCGCTCAAATCAAAGCCATCGAAAGCGATCTCGATCCCATTGTCTTTTAATAGGTGAATGTGATTGATAATAGTTCTTTTTTCTTTCAGGTTGAACGACAGGAACGAACTGCTGTTAATGCTGGGGATTAGCTGTTGCTCATGCTTTTTGAGTACCGCTTGAGCATCGTTCATTTCCTTGATTAGCGCTTTATCCAATAAGGCAGATTGATTCATGGTCACGAACAGTTTGTTTGGCGCCGGTGCGGAATGGGAAGGCGCGGCCTCAATCTGTGAGAGGGCACTCAATTGGATCCGAGTCAGGACTTCGTAATAAGTCGCCAGTGGATGATCGGAATGCAGTTGTTGATACCCCTTGTTCAGCGGTGCTTCCTGTTTGGTCGCCTTGGCATAGATTTCGCTGCCGAACAGTTCATCGTTTCGTTTCAGAATCGATTGCCTGAAGAATACCAATGCGAAGTTTTCGTGCACGATAGCTTGCCTGCTGGGCTCCATGACCTAGTCCTTTAAGAGTGAAAGTTTGTTTGATTGACTGATACGACTCCTCGAAGCAGTCGATAGCCATAACCACGAACACTGTGAATGATGTTAATGCCAAAGTGTTTTTTGATTTTATTTCGAAGCCGGCTTATGGATTTCTCCAAGACGCGTGAGTCGTAGAGTTTTATATTCAAACCCATGGATTCGGCCATACTATCATGGTGCAGGATATTGCCTTCTGCGTTAATAAGTGCATCCAGGGCTTTCATTTCCTGATAGGCCAGATCCAGTTTGTATTCATCGTTATATAAGTGCAGGCATGTTTGGTCCAGGGTCAACTTGACGCTGGGTTGCCATTCAGGAGTTTCGAGCAACTCTGAGAGTAACCTGGCTTTTTCATCCTGATCGTTAGGTACATTGATGCAGTGGTCGGCTCCGGCCAGGTAGCATTCAATTTTAGCGTGCGGAGAGCGATAGTTGATTGCAACAATAATGGCCAGTTCTGTCGGATTCGTGCGTAACTTCTTGATCAGCGCCAGGCAGTCATTAAGTATCGAGGGGCTTTCAATATCGATCAGTACGGTATCGAGTGTTTGTGTTTCGATATCCAGGCTTGGCGGGTTTGGATAATCTAATGTATAAACATGTGTGAGATTGGGTACAAATAATTGTCGAAGTTTCTCTGTCGAGCGCCAAGTGCGCCCAATAGCGAGAATACCCCTCTGGCTATTTTCGATTTTGCTCTCAGTACTCATCATGTGAATTACTCATATGTGCTGGCGTTGCAATCTTAATACACAAAATACTGACGTTATCTGACTTTTTATAACATTTCCCGTCGTGAACACACGTCACTCCATCCTCGGTAGTTTTAGCTGATTCAATGACATAGGCAAATGCCGAGGCTTAGGCCCATTTGTTTTGTGATATCGGGCTTAGTTGGTACGCCCCTTTCAGTCGGACTAGGCTCTTTAGGTTGACTTTTCTATAAGCAATACAGACGCGATGGCTAATTGCCCATCTGGCTGCAGAACGAAGCACAACTGAGGAAGTCTTGCGTATGAACTGTGCGGATGCCCGCATTTTTGAAAATTTGAGTTGATTTATAAGGATATTCCACTGTGTTCTAGGGTGATGTAGGTGCACGTTGGGGAGGCGATCAGTACAGCGACTGCCTCTTTTTAGGGCGAATGAGAGGAGGACTATATTAATTGAGTGTTTTGGCATTATATTCGTAATATTTGTGTCTGGGGGGATTCGTGATGTGTAGTAATTCTGTTTGGCTATTGAAAAAAAATTCCCAAAGTTGATATTAAAGCGCCAGTAAATTTATGTACTAACCGGGGGGAGCCCTGTCACTGATCCTTTTCGCAATTAATCATCCACGCCACACCAAACCGATCGACCAGCATCCCGAAACGAGCCGCCCAGAATGTCGCCTCCAGCGGCATTTGAATACTGCCGCCTTCCGCCAATGCAGCAAACACCCGCTCTGCCTCCGCCACACTGTCGACATTCAACGAAACCGAACAACCGCTCATGCCAGTGGTGGGGCGATCAGGTGTGGTGTCCGACCCCATGATTGCCTGGTCTGCGACCAGCAGGCGCGTATGAATGATCAGGTCATGGCAGTCCGTTGGAACATGGTCGCGAGCCGGAGTTTCGCCGAAGGTCATCATTACTTCTATCTGGCCTGGCAGGCTTTTGGCGTAGAACGTGAAGGCGGCCTTGCATTCACCGTTGAAGATCAAGTAGGGATTGATTTTCATGTTTTGCTCCCGATTATGGAGAGGGCACATCGGCTGGACGTTCAGGTTCGTCCTCGAATCCCGATGGGCATTGACTCCCCATATCAAAGCGCTAAAACGTAGCGAGTGAGGGTGTTTTTTTAGATGTTTTTACGATGGGCGTGGCCAGCTTTATCGCGTCCTGTCCCCGTAGAGTGGATGGCTCATTCCACGTACTGTAGAACCTGCCGCGCTCCTCTGACGTCCGCCACCGAGTCCATCGCCCTATGCCTGTCCTGACCCGTTTTGCCTCTTTGCTCGACCAGGCGAGACGTGCCTTGTTGCTGGTCTGGGGAACATCCCGTGGGCTGTTTCTGGGGTTGGTGCTGGCGACCCTGATTGCCGGTGTGTTGCCGGCGCTGGCGGCTTGGTTGGGGCAGCGGATTGTCGACGCCGTAGTCAACGCCATGCAGTTGCACACCCAGCAAGGGAGTGCTCCGTTATGGCCGGTTGTGCGGTATGTGCTGTTTGAAGCGGGCGTACTTGCGTTGCTGTCCGGGACGCAGCGCGCTCTGTCGGTTCAGCAGTCGCTGTTGCGGGTGCAGTTGGGGCAGAAGGTCAATACGATGATACTGGAGAAGGCCCAGACGTTATCGTTGGTTCAGTTCGAGAATTCGGAGTTCTACGACAAGCTGGTACGGGTGCGGCGCGAGGCATCGACCCGGCCGCTGGCGCTGGTGATGAAGTCGCTGGGGCTGATCCAGAACCTGATCGTGTTGATCAGCTTCGGTGTCTTGCTGGTGCATTTTTCGCCGTGGGCGCTGGTGCTGCTGGTAGTTGGGGCGTTGCCGGTGTTCTTTGCCGAGGCGCACTTTTCCGGGGATGCCTTTCGCCTGTTCACGCGCCGGGCGCCGGAGAGTCGGCAGCAGAATTACATCGAGACGCTGCTCTCCCATGAGGGCTATATCAAAGAGGTAAAGCTGTTCGGCTTCGCGCCGCTGCTGTTGAAGCGTTATCGGGACACGTTTGCTCGTCTCTATGCCGAAGACCGGCGCCTGACGCTGCGTCGCGATGGCTGGGGTTTTGTACTGGGGCTGCTGGGCACCGCTGCGTTTTATCTGGCCTATGCCTGGGTCGTGGTCGATACCGTTCACGGCAACATCAGCCTTGGGCAAATGACCATGTACCTGGTGCTGTTCAAGCAGGGGCAGGCGGCCGTGAGCAGCAGCTTGAGCGCGATCAGTGGTCTCTACGAGGATGGCCTTTACCTGTCGAGCCTCTACGAGTATTTGGCCGAACCGGTTATTGCCGATAGCGGAAGTCTTACCGTGGGCGCGATGCCCGGCGATGGTTTGCGTTTCGAGAACGTTGGTTTCCGTTATCCGGGGGCGAGCCACGCCGCTTTGCAGGGCATCGATCTGCACCTGCTGCCGGGCCGCAGCGTCGCCCTGGTAGGGGAAAACGGTTCGGGGAAAACCACGCTGATCAAGTTGCTGACTCGGCTGTATCGCCCCGATCAGGGCCGTATTTTGCTGGACGGCAGCGATTTGCAGTCCTGGGACGAAGAGGCGCTGAGACGGCGCATCGGCGTGATCTTCCAGGACTACATTCGCTATCAGTTCTCCGTGGGCGAGAACATCGGTGTGGGCGATACGTTGGCGTTCAACGATCAAGCACGTTGGCAGCAAGCGGCCGCCGAGGGCATGGCTGCGCCCTTCATCGAGCGTCTGGATCGCGGTTACGCGACGCAGTTGGGCCGGTGGTTTGCCGGTGGGCAGGAGCTGTCCGGTGGGCAATGGCAAAAGATCGCCTTGTCTCGTGCCTACATGCGCCGCGACGCCGATATCCTGATTCTGGATGAGCCGACCTCAGCCCTGGACCCGGCGGCGGAAGCGGCGGTGTTCGAGCATTTCAGTCAACACACCGAAGGCCGCATGACGTTGCTGATTTCTCACCGCTTCTCCAGCGTGCGCAATGCCGACCACATCATCGTGCTGGACCAGGGGGCGATTCTTGAGCGAGGCGATCACGACAGCCTGGTCGCTGCGGGCGGGCGCTATGCGCAGTTGTTCAACGTGCAGGCTCGTGGTTATCGGTAGCGCCTCAATCCCCTGTGGGAGCGGGCTTGCTCGCGAAGGCGTCAGGTCAGCCAATATTAATGTTGAATGACACACCGCTTTCGCGAGCAAGCCCGCTCCCACAGGATTTAGAGGTCATGGCATTTCCGGCAATTCCTGCGGCCGTAAATCAAACACCAAAACCTCGGCATCCACGCCATTGCTCAAGGTCAGCACTTGCTCCTCACGCACCCGCACACCATCACCTTCCCGCAACTGCACGCCGTTCAACTCGACACTGCCACGCGCCACATGCACATAGGCGTAGCGATTGCTGGCCAGTTCCAGCGTGGCGCTTTCCTTGCCATCGATCAGGCCGGCATACACTCGCGCATCCTGCCGAACTTTCAGCGAACCGTTGGCCCCGTCAGGGGAGATGATCAGTTGCAAGCGTCCGCGTTTTTTCTGCGTGCTGAAGTGCTCTTGCTGGTAACGCGGTTTGGCGCCGCTGACCTCCGGCACGATCCAGATTTGCAGGAAGTGCACCGGGCGTGTTGTGGAGTGATTGTATTCACTGTGTGCAACGCCGCTGCCGGCGCTCATCAATTGCACATCGCCGGGACGGATCACCGAACCGGTGCCCAGGGTGTCCTTGTGTTCCAGAGCCCCTTCGAGCACATAGGAAAAAATCTCCATGTCGCGGTGCGGGTGCTGGCCAAAGCCTTTGCCGGCCGCCACGCGGTCGTCGTTGATCACCAGCAGGTCGGAAAAACCCTGCTCCCGCGGGTTGCGGTAATTGGCGAAGGAGAAGGTATGGAATGACTTCAGCCAACCGTGATTGGCCGCGCCGCGATCCGAAGCTTTACGAAGGGTCAGCATGATGAAATCTCCTGTCAGGACATGAATTCGTCCGAGTGAGGAGAAGGTTAATGTTTACCGTTTGGTGCAATAAGTAGATGGAAATTGAAATACTGTCTCTTTCAAGTTGACAGTTTTTGGCGCGAGTTCACGTATTCTTGTTGTTACATTTGGCCATAATGCTCAGCGCTGCTGACGCTATGTTCCTTCTTCTCTGATATCAGTGATGTCCAATCCATGAAAACCGTGGCAATGGTGCTGTTCCCCGACTTTCTTCTGCTCGACATGGCCGGTCCCATGGAGGTGTTTTCGATCGCCAATCGTTATCTGGATTCGGCGGACCGTTACGAGCTGTCGACCATCGGCACCGAGCCGGGTGCGCTGCGAGCCTCAAACGGCGTCAAGGTTCAGGCCGATTTGCACATCGATCAGGCGAACGAGCGCTATGACTTGTTACTGGTGCCAGGTGGGCCGGGAGCCTACAACGAAAAACATCCACCGCTGCTCGACTGGCTTCAGGGCGCCGTCAACCGCGCAAACTGTTATGGGTCGATCTGCACCGGCGCGTTCGTGCTCGGGCATGCCGGGTTGCTGGACGGTTATCGCGTGACCACTCACTGGCATTACACCGAACGCCTGATCAAAGGCTTTCCCAAGGCCACTGTCGAGACCGATCAGATTTTCGTGCAGGACCGCAATCTCATCACCTCCGGCGGTGTCACGGCTGGCATTGATCTGGCGCTCGCGGTGGTTGCCGAAGACCATGGCAAAAAAGTCGCTCAGGATGTCGCCAAGGTGTTGCTGGTGGTGATGAAACGCCAGGGCGGGCAGGCGCAGTTCAGCCCCTTGATGGCGGCGGTCGCGCCCCATGAAACGCCGATCACCCGGGTGCAGAACCATGTGCTCGAACACCTCGATGAAGCGTTCAGCATCGAACGCATGGCCAGTCTGGTGAACATGAGTGCGCGGCACTTCGCCCGGGTTTTCGCCCGGGAAGTGAACATGACGCCGATGGAATTTCTGCAAAGCGCGCGCATCGACTGCGCGAGGAATCTGCTGGAAACCAGCGACCTGCCGCTCAAGACCGTGGCCTATAAAAGTGGCTTTGGCAGCGTGCGGCATATGCGTTTTCTGTTCAGTGAAAAGCTCGGCCTGACCCCCACTCAATACCGCGAACAGTTCAGTTAGAGGGGCGTTGTCCGTCACGCGCACCGTGATGGCCGTGACGCTCCTCCCGTGGCCGTTGTACCGACACCCATGCCTGCCAAGATACCCGTGAACTCTTTGCCATGGAGGTGCGGGAACCTGGATGGATGGGCGCGATGGGTTTTGCGGTACCTTGAGCCGGGCCAGGTTTTCAGCGCATGAACGTGCATGAACAGCCTCAGAAGTATAAATAGCGATGCGGTGCTGCGGTTCGGGCCCTACGCGTTTCACCTGCGTCAGCGATTGATCCTGGAGGGTGATCGCTCACTGCGCATGGGCGGACGAGCCCTGGATATTTTGCAGGTGTTGGTCGAACGCGCCGGCTCAGTGGTGAGCAAGGAGTCCCTGATTGCTCACGTCTGGCCGACCTCGGTGGTGGAGGAAATCAACCTGCGCGTGCACATTGCCGCGCTGCGTCGGGCACTTGGCGATGGCCAGAACGGGCAGCGCTACATCGTCAATATTCCCCAGCGCGGCTACAGCTTCATCGCCCCGGTACAACGCGACCGGACAGGCACGCTGGTACCCGTCGAGACGGAGCACAAGCCTCAACACAATCTGCCTGCGCGGCTCACCCCGGTGACCGGTCGCGACTCCATCGTCGGCAGTGTGGTCCGGCAGTTGCCGGTTCGACGTCTCATGACCCTGATGGGTCCCGCCGGCATTGGCAAAACTACCGTGGCGTTGCGCGTGGCCGAGTTGCTGTTGCAGCACTATCAGGATGGTGTCTGGAGGGTTGATCTGGCGGCCATCGATGACCCGGCGCAACTCGTCGAGCATCTGTCGCGCACGCTGGAACTGGATGTCGGCGGGACACCGCTGGCGCAACGGCATGCCTTGGTGGTGCTCGACAATTGCGATCACCTGCTCGAATGCTGTCGGGCAGTGGTGGACAATCTGCTGGCCTCGGCGCCACGGCTATCGATCCTGGCCACCAGTCGCGAACCACTGCAAGCGGCGGGGGAAACGCTGATGCGTTTACCGGCCCTGGCGGTGCCGCCAGCCTCAGCGATATACAGCGTGGCCGAGGCCATGGATTATTCGGCGGTGCAACTGTTGGTCAGCCGCGCCCGAGCCCGTCAGCAAGGGTTTACCCTGCGCCAACAGGATCTCAAGGCCGTGCGCGAAATCTGTCGGCGGCTCGACGGCTTGCCCTTGGCCATTGAACTGGCGGCGGCGCAGATCGATGCGTTGGCGCTGGTGGGGCTGCAAGCGCAACTTGGCAACTGTTTGCAGTTGTTGACTCAAGGCCGACGCACCGCTCTGCCACGGCATCAGAGTCTGAAAGCTGCCTTGGACTGGAGCTATGAACAGCTGAGCCCGTTGGAGCAGATCGTGTTGCAGCGGCTGGCGGTGTTCAAGATGGCGTTCACCCTGGATGCGGCGATTGGCGTGATCAGTGGCGCGATGCTGCTGCCCGCAAGCCTGGTCAACGTGGTGGAGAGTCTGGCGAATAAATCGCTGCTGTCGGTGGAGCAGGGTAACGGCGTGACCCGCTACCGTTTCCTCAATACCACGCGCGCCTACGCCCTGGAGAAGCTCGAACACAGCGGTTACTTGCGCGCCTTCGAACTGCGTTATGAACGCTACATCAGCCGGGCCCACTGGGCATCAATCGGGCAGGTCGCGCTGCAACTCGTCGAGTAACCGCCGGACTTTTGTCAGGTCCGGTGTGGCGAAGCCTTCGGTGAAACGCTGGTAAATCGGCGCCAGCAGCTTATGGGCTTGCCGGAAATGGCCCTGACGCTGCCACAACTGGGCCAGTGATGTCGCGCTGCGCAGTTCCCAGGCCAGCGCTCCCTGGGTTTTTGCCACGGCTAAAGCCTTGAGCAGCACCGCCTCGGCCGCGCCGATGCTGCTCGGGCAATCTTCTGCCAGTAACGCGTCGGCCCGGGCCCGCAGAATCTCCGCCGTGCTCCAGCCCGCCGCGCCATTTTCGGCCCGTTCCAGCAACGCATCATCGATGAAACGGCTGTCCAGTGTGACCATGATTTCCTTGATCAACCCGGTGTCTGGTCGCGGGGACGCGGGCATCTCGGCAACGTCGATCACCTGCGCGTAATGTTTGGCCCACGTGTAGAACAGCAGCACCGAGTGTTTCTTCGCCTGCTCAAGCAGCAGGTTCAGGAGCTCGCGGGCGACCGGAGTGTCGCCGTTGTAATGAGCGATCAGGCAACCGGCCAGCGCCAGGGTGTAGCAGATAGACGTGCCATGATTGATCTGCATCGCGATATCGAGCGCCTGTCGTGCGGTGCGCCAGGCTTTTTCCGGGTGCCCTTGCAACCAGAGAATGCGCGCCAGAATCGTCAGGGCTGCGACGCTCTGATCGTAATGCACACCAAAGCAGTAGCTGAAGCGGTTGAGGTGACCGCTCTGGGCCAGGCATTGAATGACCTGTTCGACATTCTCCCGCGCCAGAGGCTGATCCCCGGCAAAGTGCAGGGCCAGAACCCGCAAGCGTTGGGTGCTGAGGGCCAACACCGCGTCACCGTGCAACCCCAACCGCTCGAATTGTCGGCTCTGCTCCAGGGCCTGTTGGTAGTGGCCGCAACTGAGATCAACCGCCAAGTGCCCGGAAATCGCTTTGAGCTGACCGGCCACATCATTGCAGCGTTCAGCCAGGTGTTTGGCGCTGACGAACGCTTCGACCGCTTCGGCGCTACTGCCCAGGGTGTGGTAGCAGGAGCTGCCGAGGGCAAGCTTGAGGGTTATGGTCACACGCGGGCAGGGCTGATGCGTCGCTTCGAGCAAGGCCAACGCTTTGCGCACATACACGCCGTGCTCCTTGAGCAGCGACAGTTCCTGCCAGAGCGGCGTCGAGGTCGCGGCGAGACGGATCGCCAAGGGCTGTGGTCCTTGAGCGTTCAAGCCCCAATCGAGTGCAGAACGAATATCTCCCAGGCTGCGGGCGTAACGCTCGGTCCAGCGCTCGCTCGAGATCTGCTCCCAGTCGTTCTGGGCTTGCTGCATCAACACGAGGCAGCGTTCGGCATGGCGCTGGCGGGTATCCGGCAGTTCTTGGGCCTGGGCGAGTTTTTCCAGTGCATAGCCACGTGTGGTGTCGAGCAGACGGTAGAACACTTCTTCGTCGCCGACTTCCACGTTCAGCAATGACTTTGCGACCAATTGGGTGATCGAGGAAAACACCATCCCGGGCTCGATGTGCTGGCCGACAATCACGGCGGCGGCAGATTCCAGCGTGAAACCGCCCCGGAACAGGCTCAATCGACGCAGGCAGGTTTGCTCGCAGGCGCTGAGCAGTTCAAAGCTCCAATCCAGTGTCGCGCGCAGGGTTTGATGGCGGCCAAAATTCGTTTGGCAGCCTTGGGTGAGCAGGCGAAAGCTGCCTTGCAGTTGCGACAGCAATCCACTCAATCCCAGGCTGCCCACTTGCGCTGCCGCCAGTTCGATGGCCAGCGGTATGCCGTCCAGCCGCCGGCAGATTTCAATCGCCAGCGGCAGTTCGGCTTCGCTCAGTTCGAAGCAGTCGTGGCTGGCCATCGCCCGCTCGACAAATAACTGCAGCGCCGAAAACGTCAGGGCCTGGGCGCGGTCGAGCACGGCGATGGGCGGCGGGCAGTCCAGTGATTCCAGGCGCTGCACGAACTCACCTTCGGCCCGCAGGCTCTCGCGGCTGGTGGCCAGAATATGCACCTGGGGCGCCGCGCGCAGGATGCTTTCACTGAGCAACGCAATGGCGTCGATCAAGTGTTCGCAGTTGTCGATGACCAGCAGCATCTGCCGTTCGCGCAGGAGCCTGGCGAGACCGTTCATGGGTTCGGCGTCGTGCAAGGACAAATTTAGCAGCGCTGCCAGGTGCGCGGTGATCATCAAAGGGTCGTTGATCGGTGCCAGGTCCAGCAGGCGAATGCCGTCTCGGTAGCGGCCGATCAATTGTTCGGCAACGCGCAGTGCCACCGTGGTCTTGCCGATTCCGCCGGGGCCCACGAGGGTGATGAAACGCTGCCGCGCCAGTTGCGCCATCAGGCTGTCGACCAGAGCCTGGCGGCCGATCATGCGGGTCCGACGGATCGGCAGGTTATGCCGGCTCGGTCCATTTGCGGCGCTTTTCGGGCTTTGCTCGACGTGCTCCACAGAGAACGGCGCGACAAAACTGTACCCGCGCTGGGCAACGGTGACGATGTAGCGCTGGCCGGCCTGACCGTCACCGAGGGCTTTGCGCAGCGCCGCCATGTGCACCCTCAGGTTGATGTCTTCCACCACGCTTTTGGGCCAGACCCGAGCGATCAGTTGCTGCTTGCTCACCACCTGCCCGGCGTGTTCCAGCAGGATCAACAGAATGTCCATGGCGCGCCGACCCAGGCGCAAGGGCTGGTCGGCCTCCATCACCAGGCGTTGTCCGGGGTAGATCCGGTAAGGGCCGAAATGGATGGCCTGTTCGGGAGAAAGGGTCAACGGGTCACTCCTGCTTGCAGCCGTCTATCACGCGGTATCCGGGCATATTCCTCAGGTTTTTTCGGCAGCGCAACGCAGCGTCGAGCACCTGGTGGCAGCGCGTATCGGTCGCTGCATTCAGGCCAGTGCCGGCCGGTCCCGTATTTATTGGGCGCGATGCCGCTGAAGGCGCAGCGAAATCCATTGGCGCACCATTGAAAATTAACAACGTTTAACTCGTCCTGCATCCGGTCTACGCTCAAAAATCCATCCCTTCAAGTTCAACCGAAGGCACTGACCTTCTTGCAACAAAAAGCGTGCCGAAAAAAGGATGAACACTTCTGGAGGAACCGGAATGAGCAACGTGGTGGTGGTCTATCACAGTGGCTACGGGCACACCCGGGTCATGGCCGAAGCCGTGGGCCAGGGTGTGGAACGGCACCTGGGCAGCACCTGTCGGCTGATTCCGGTCGAGGAAGTGGATGAGCACTGGGAACGTTTGCACCGTGCTGATGCAATCATCTTTGGCGCCCCGACTTACATGGGCAGTGCCTCGTCGGCCTTCAAGGGTTTCATGGAAGCTACCGCATCGTTTTACCTGGCCCAGCCCTGGCGCGACAAACTCGCCGCCGGGTTTACCAATTCCGGCTGCCTGTGCGGCGACAAGCTCAACACCTTGCTGCAGATGACCGTGTTCGCCGCCCAGCACTCGATGATCTGGGTCGGCCTCGACCTGCTGCCGGCGCGCAGCAGCATGGGCCTATTCGATGGGCAGTTGAATCGGCTCGGCAGTTCGCTGGGAGCCATGGCGCAGTCGAACGTCGAACAATCTCCCGACCTTGCACCGCCGCCCGAAGACCGCCGCACCGCCGCGCATCTGGGCGAGCGGGTGGCACGCCTGGCCGAACGAATGGCCCGCACCTCTTATTAACCGCCGCAAAATCCATGCATGAGGAGACATCACCATGAGTACCTTTACCACTCGAGACGGTACCGAGATTTACTACAAGGACTGGGGCACCGGTCAGCCGATCGTCTTCAGCCACGGTTGGCCATTGAACGCCGACAGCTGGGAGTCGCAGATGTTCTTCCTGGCTTCCAAAGGCTACCGGGTCATTGCCCATGATCGCCGTGGTCACGGTCGTTCGAGCCAGCCATGGTTCGGCAATGAAATGGACACTTACGCCGATGACCTGGCGCAACTGATCGAGCATCTGGATCTGCAAAACGCCGTGCTGTTCGGCTTCTCCACCGGCGGTGGCGAAGTGGCGCGCTACATCGGTCGCCACGGCACCGGTCGGGTGGCCAAGGCCGGGCTGATTTCCTCGGTGCCGCCGTTGATGCTCAAGACCGAGGCCAACCCCGGCGGCTTGCCGCTGGAAGTGTTCGATGGTATTCGTCAGGCGTCCCTGGTCGACCGTTCGCAGCTGTACAAGGATCTGGCCAGCGGTCCGTTCTTTGGCTTCAATCGCCCAGGTGCCAAGCCGTCCCAAGGCATGATCGACTGGTTCTGGCTGCAGGGCATGATGTCCGGCCACAAGAACGCGTATGACTGCATCAAGGCGTTCTCCGAAACCGACTTTACCGAAGACCTGAAGAAGTTCGACGTGCCGACCCTGGTGGTGCATGGCGACGACGACCAGGTCGTGCCGATCGAAGCCGCCGGCATCGCCGCGGCGAAACTGGTCAAGGGTTCTACATTGAAGGTCTACCCGGGAGCACCCCACGGCCTGACCGACACCCACAAGGATCAACTCAACGAAGATCTGCTGGCGTTCATCAAGGGCTGATCAAGATCAAAAGATCGCCGGCTGCGCCAGCGCCTACACGGTTATGTGAATCCCTGTAGGCGCTGGCGAAGACTGCGATCTTTTGATTGTGAGAGAGGGAAGGGAACGCACGGCCCGACAGCGCCAGGCAAACGGTGAAACGCCTTCGCTGCGGGTGAAAATATGGGAAAAATGTGCCTGATCGCAGAAGCCGCATTCCAGGCTGATTTGCGTCAGGGTCAGGTCGGTGTTCTGGATCAACTGCTTGGCCCGGGCGATGCGTTGCCGGCGAATCCAGTCTTGCGGCGAGAGGCCGGTGCTGCACTTGAACGCACGGGAAAAATGACTGCGTGACAGGGCGCACGCCCGTGCCAGTTCAGTCACTTCCAGGGTTTCACCGAGGTGATCGAGGATCAACTGCTTGGCCAGATTTTCACGCCAGGGGCTGAGCCTGCCAGTGGTTTTTTTTTGCGTTTCAGTGGAGGACGCGCTGATCGCGTTTTGCTGAAAGTGAGCCATGGCCAATGTCCGTGTCGGAGGGCGCGCGCGGGTGCGCTGCACGGTAAGTCAGCACGTTCCCTCGAAAAAAAAAGGTCTGCGCAGAGGGCTTCATTCTTTGTCGCGGGAGCTTTGGCTTGCGAGTTAAACGTTGTTAATTCCGCGGTCAGGCCAAGCGTGAAAAAGCCTCAACTGAGCACATCGCTGCAATCGCGCCAACGCCGGGCCGTGCAAGATTGACGACGTGTAGCGGCCTGGGCAGGGCCGCTTTTTCTGGCTCGATCAAGGGTGATCTCATGAAGCATTCCCACGTTTGCATGCTTGGCGGACTTGGCTTGGCATTGGCGCTGATGTCCAGCACCTGCCTGGCCCAGGCACCGGCGCAAGTGAACACTCAGGTACCCGGTTATTACCGGCTCGCGGTGGGCGACTACGAGGTGACGGCGTTGTTTGATGGCTACAACGACCTGTCGCCCAAACTGCTCGACGGTCTGACTCAAAACCAGATCCGCGCGTTACTGGCTCGTCGTTCGATTGAAACACCGGGGGTGCAAACCGCCTTCAATGCGTTTCTGGTGAACACCGGCAAACAATTGATCCTGGTGGATACCGGGGCGGGGCAGTGCATCGGTGCCACGGCGGGTCAGCTGTCGGCGAACATCAAAGCCGCCGGTTATCAGCCAGAACAGGTCGATACCATCCTGCTCACGCACTTGCATCTGGATCATGTGTGCGGGTTGGTGGACGGGCAGCAAAAACCGGTGTTCGCCAATGCAACGGTCTATGCGGCCAAGGCCGAAGCCGATTACTGGCTTGACCCTCAGGCGATGGTCAAGGCGCCGGCCGGTGCCAAGGGATTTTTCAAGATCGCTCAGGACTCCACCGCGCCGTATATCGCGGCCGGCCGTTTCAAGACCTTTGCTGCCGGGCAGTCGCCAGTGCCGGGCGTTGTCGATGCCGAGCTGGAGGCGGGGCACACACCGGGCAGTACCACGTATCGGTTCAACTCCCAAGGCCAGAGTATTCTGTTCATGGGCGATCTGGTGCATAACCTGGCGGTGCAGTTCGAGCATCCCGAGGTATCGATTCGTTTCGACGTCGACAGCCAACAAGCGATCAAGAGTCGCGCCAAAGTTTTCAGCGATGCGGCGGCCAGCAAGATCTGGGTCACGGCGGCGCATTTGCCGTTTCCGGGTGTCGGCCATATCACCGCAGTGGACAAGCATTTCCAGTGGGTACCCATCGAGTACGGGCCTTACAAACGAGCGGCGAAAGTGCCGATGATCGAGTAAAGTCCGACAGACTCGCGCCTGGCTGAACACCAAAGGAACCCTGCCCATGAACCGTAACGATCTGCGCCGCGTCGACATGAACTTGCTGGTGATTTTCGAAGCCCTGATGTTCGAAAAGAACCTGACCCGTGTCGCCGAAAAACTCTTCATGGGCCAACCCGCGGTGAGCGCCGCACTGGGGCGGTTGCGTGATTTGTTCGACGATTCGTTGTTGCTGCGCAACGGTCGCGGGATGGAGCCGACGGCACGGGCGTTGGCGATTCTCAAGGAGCTGCAACCGGCGATGGACACCATCTCGGGGGCGGTCAGCCGTGCCAAGGAGTTCGATCCAACCACCAGCTGCGACGTGTTTCGCATCGGGCTGTCGGACGATGCCGAGTTTGGTCTGTTTCCTCCGTTGCTCCGGCAACTGCAAGAAGAGGCGCCGGGGATCGTGGTGGTCGTGCGCCGCGCCAATTACCTGCTGATGCCGGCATTGCTGGCCTCCGGGGAAATTTCGGTGGGCGTCAGCTACACCACCGACCTGCCGGCCAACGCCAAACGCAAGAAGCTGCGCGACATCCCCTGCAAAGTACTGCGCGGCGACAACCGGCCAGAACCGCTGACCCTGGATGATTACTGTGCGAGGCCCCATGCGATGGTGTCGTTTTCCGGTGACCTGAGCGGCAACATCGATGTGGATTTGGCCAAGGTCGGGCGCACGCGACGCGTTGTACTTGGGGTGCCGCAATTCAGTGGGTTACGCGCGTTGCTCGCCGGCACCGAGATGATCGCCACTGTCCCCGATTACGCGGCCTGCGCGTTGGTTGAGGGATGCGCCTTGCGCGCCGAAGATCCACCGTTTCCCATCGATGCTGCGCAATTGTCGATGGCCTGGAGCGGGGTGCATGACAACGATCCTGCGGAGCGCTGGTTAAGGTCGCGGATCAGTCAGTTCATGTCTGAACCCCTGAAAATACCGGCCCCGTAGGAGCTGCCGCAGGCTGCGATCTTTTGATCCTGATGGCCTGACAGCCGACCAATCTTGTATACCCACACAGTCCAACTGTGGGAGCGGGCTTGCTCGCGAAGGCGGTGTGTCATTCAACGGTGATGTCGACTGGTCCACCACCTTCGCGAGCAAGCCCGCTCCCACAGGGGAATGTGTGTTGATTCGAGGGCTGTGTTTAATGGTGTTTAGCGTTACTTCCTGAAAGCTACAGATCCTTGCGCCGTTGCCTACGACTGCGCCAGAATCCGCCGGCTTGTGCGCTTTGGGGGCGGGCTCTATCGTTTGTCGGTCGCTGACGAATCAGCGATCGGGTTTAGCGACCCGGATCATTCCAGGTGCATCAGCGTTCCAAGCTTTGTTGCAGGTTTTCATACACCTGCAATAACGTTATGGCGGCTGTATGTGGGAGACCCTCGGGTCTACCGGGTGCCTGTGACCGGTTCGCTAACCTGCGTGCAGCCGCCACCCTTACTTGTTTAGCGACAGGTCACGGTGGCTCCATTTCCTACAGGAGTTTCACTATGTTCAAACCAACACCGAACCCGCCGCAAACCGATCCAACATCCCCCTACGATCCCCTCGATCCCAAAAAACTCAACGAAGCCGCTGAGCGTGCTCTCGATCACTACCTCAAACCGTCCGCCTCCAAGACTGCGCGCAAACCGAGCACGATTTATACCGTTGCCCCAGGCATCGACATCGAAGAGCTACTGGCCAATGCCAGCGAATCCTTTGCCTCGGCCAAGGTGATCGCCAGTGACTGTGCCGGGTTTCTGGAGGGGCCGCAGCGCAATACGATACTGGGCGTCGCGCAGCTCATCATGCTGGGTGAACTGGCTGTGAGTCGGGCGCTGGATAGTCTGGAATTGAAGGCAGCCCCGGCCGTCTGACCGGATTCAATACGAAACGGCCTTCGGGCCGTTTTTTGTGCCTGAGCAGTAGTGAACACGCACAAAACCCTGTGGGAGCGGGCTTGCTCGCGAAGACGGCGGCACAGTAAACATTGATGTTGCCTGACCCACCGCTTTCGCGAGCAAGCCCGCTCCCACAGGGTTTTGTGTCGTTTGGGCGTTCAATGCACTCGCAAAGAGAGCACGTACATTCAATTTTTCCCCACCCCTTGGCGGCACTATTCAGGCCAGTGATTGAACAAGGGTGAGCCATGAACGCTTCGCAACGGGATGAACAGGCGCGGGATGTCGGGCTGCTGTTTTTGCGGGTCAGTGGCGGTCTGTTTCTGCTGTGGGTTCACGGCTTGCCCAAGCTGCTGGACTTCAGTGCGCAGCTGCAACTGATCGAAGATCCTTTCCACCTTGGTGCCCACCTCACCCTGAGCTTGGCGATTTTCGCCGAAGTACTGTGCCCGTTGCTGATTGTCGCCGGTGTGCTGGCGCGGCTGGCGTGCTTGCCTATTCTGTTTGTGCTGCTGGTGGCGCTGTTGATTGTGCATCCGCAATGGAGTGTGGCCGAAGGGCAGTTTGGCTGGCTGCTGTTGATCCTTTTCACCAGCATCTTCATCGCCGGGCCCGGTCGGCTGGCGCTCAATATCCGTTTCGCCGGAGCCTTCCGTTATGCCTGATTCCAATCGATTCGAAGAAGTCGTGACCCTGATCGTCAAGCACCGGATCAAGGCCGGTTTTGAAGTCCCTTATGAGGCCTGGCTGCGCAACATCGTCAGTGTCGCGGGGCAGAGCGACGGGCATTTGGGCGTGGATGTGATTCGCGGCAAGAACGGTGGCCTTCACATGTTCACCTGCGTGCTGCGTTTTTGCTCGACCGAGGCAATGCAGCGCTGGCTCGACTCGCCGCAACGCCAGGCACTGGTCGACGAAGCCGCGCCGATGCTGGCCGACGGCGACCAGACCGAGGTCAACCCGGTCAATGAATTCTGGTTCTCACCGCTGGCTGAGGCTGGTTTGCCACCGCCGCGCTGGAAGCAGGCCGTGGTGACGTTGTTGGTGATCCTGCCGCACACCTTGCTGGTGCCGCTGCTCTGGGGGCCGCTGTTGCAGCTCAATGCCTTCCTGTCCAACTACGTGGTCGCCACTTTCCTGATCACCCTGACCATTGTGCTGTCGGTGGTGTACGTCTTTATGCCGCTGGCCACGCGCCTGTTCGCGCCGTGGCTGGAAGCCGGCCGGTCCCATTCCACACAGCCTTAAGGAAACGCGATGAACGCCGATCTGATTCTGTTCAATGGCCAGTTTCATACCGTTGACCGGGAAAAACCCCTCGCCAGTGCCGTGGCGATCAGCGACGGCCGTTTCGTCGCGGTCGGCACCGATGCCGAAGCCATGGCCCTGCGCGGTTCGGGCACCCAAGTCATCGACCTCAAGGGCCGTTGCGTCATCCCCGGCCTCAACGACTCGCACCTGCACCTGATCCGCGGTGGTTTGAACTACAACCTCGAATTGCGCTGGGAAGGTGTGCCGTCCCTGGCTGATGCCTTGCGCATGCTCAAGGATCAGGCCGACCGCACGCCGACGCCGCAGTGGGTTCGGGTGGTAGGTGGCTGGAACGAATTTCAGTTTGCCGAAAAACGCATGCCGACCCTGGAAGAACTCAACCAGGCCGCCCCCGATACGCCGGTGTTCGTGCTGCATTTGTACGACCGCGCCTTGCTCAACCGCGCCGCATTGCGCGTCGCCGGTTACACCCGCAACACACCGAACCCGCCGGGCGGTGAGATTGTGCGCGATGCCAACGGTGAGCCGACCGGCATGCTGGTGGCGCGGCCGAACGCGATGATTCTGTACTCGACCCTGGCCAAAGGGCCGAAGTTGCCGCTGGAATATCAAGTCAACTCGACCCGCCAGTTCATGCGCGAACTCAACCGCCTCGGCCTGACCAGTGCCATCGATGCCGGCGGTGGTTTCCAGAATTACCCGGACGACTACGCGGTGATCGAGCAGTTGGCCAAGGACCAGCAACTGACCATCCGCATCGCCTACAACCTGTTCACCCAGAAGCCCAAGGAAGAACTCACCGATTTCAAGAACTGGACCGGCAGCGTCAAGCTGCATCAGGGCGACGACTTCCTGCGGCACAACGGCGCCGGGGAAATGCTGGTGTTCTCGGCGGCGGATTTCGAAGACTTCCTCGAACCGCGTCCGGACTTGCCGCAAACCATGGAAGACGAACTGGAACCGGTAGTCCGCCACCTCGTCGAGCAGCGCTGGCCATTCCGTTTGCATGCGACCTACAACGAATCCATCAGCCGCATGCTCGACGTATTCGAGAAGGTCAACCGCGACATTCCCTTCAATGGTTTGCCATGGTTCTTCGACCACGCCGAAACCATCACCCCGCAGAACATCGAGCGGGTGAGGGCGCTGGGCGGTGGTATCGCGATTCAGGATCGCATGGCGTTCCAGGGCGAGTACTTCGTCGAGCGTTACGGCGCCAAGGCCGCCGAAGCCACGCCGCCGATTAAGCGCATGTTGGCAGAAGGTGTACCGGTTGGCGCCGGCACTGACGCCACGCGGGTGTCCAGCTATAACCCGTGGACCTCGCTGTACTGGATGGTCAGCGGGCGCACGGTGGGTGGCCTGGCGCTATACGAGGAAGGCTTGACGCGCCAGACCGCGCTGGAACTGTTCACCCATGGCAGTGCCTGGTTTTCGTCCGAACAGGGCAAGAAAGGCCAGATCAAGGTCGGTCAACTGGCTGACGTGGCGGCATTGAGCGCGGACTTTTTCAGTGTCGAGGAAGAGGCCATCAAGTGGATCGAGTCGGTGTTGACCGTAGTCGGCGGCAAGGTGGTGTACGCCGCCGGCGACTTCGAAAAACTGGGGCCTCCCAGCGTGCCGGTGCTGCCGGACTGGTCACCGGTGGCGAAGGTTCCGGGGCACTGGCGGCCGAACGCGCCGATGCAGGCGCAAGTTCACCAGTGCAGCGGCCCGTGCGCCGTGCATACCCACAGCCATGAGAAGGCCCGTATGTCGAACGTGCCGGTGAGTGACTTCGCCGGTTTCTGGGGCGCCTTCGGCTGTTCCTGCTTCGCGTTCTGAGTTTTGCAACAAGACGTCGGCCATCGTGGTCGACGCTTCACCTCATCACCATCCGAGGAGTTTCACATGAGCAACGTTCCTTACAAACGACTGAACAAAGACGACGCCGTTGTGCTGCTGGTCGATCACCAGACCGGCCTGATCTCGTTGGTGCAGGATTTCTCGCCCAACGAATTCAAGAACAACGTGTTGGCCTTGGGCGACATCGCCAAGTTCTTCGACCTGCCAACCATCCTCACCACCAGTTTCGACAGCGGTCCGAACGGCCCGATCGTGCCGGAACTCAAGGAGCAGTTCCCGCACGCTCCGTTTATTGCGCGCCCGGGCCAGATCAACGCCTGGGACAATGAAGACTTCGTCAAAGCCGTGAAGGCCACTGGCCGCAAGCAACTGATCATTGCCGGTGTAGTGACTGACGTGTGTGTGGCATTCCCGACCCTGTCGGCGCTGGCTGAAGGTTTTGAGGTGTTCGTGGTGACCGACGCTTCCGGCACCTTCAACACCACCGTGCAACAAGCTTCCTGGGCGCGCATGGCGGCGGCCGGTGCACAACTGATGAACTGGTTCTCGGTGGCGTGCGAGTTGCAGGGCGACTGGCGCAACGACATGGAAGGCCTGGCCAACCTGCTATCGCAGCGCATTCCGAACTACCGCAACCTGATCAACAGCTACACGACGTTCACAGCGAAGTAAGGGGTACGGCTGCCGGTTTCGGTCGGCAGCTTTAAAAGATCGCAGGCTTCGCCAGCTCCTACATGATGG
This sequence comes from Pseudomonas sp. JV414, assembly GCF_032424305.1. Taxonomy (NCBI): domain Bacteria; kingdom Pseudomonadati; phylum Pseudomonadota; class Gammaproteobacteria; order Pseudomonadales; family Pseudomonadaceae; genus Pseudomonas; species Pseudomonas sp. JV414. The sequence continues at coordinate 688,376 of NZ_VYKC01000022.1, forward strand.
TATGCACCGCCATCGACCGGGCGGTACACAATTCCCCCGTAGGAGCTGGCGAAGCCTGCGATCTTTTGATCTTTAGAATTTGGGGCGCCGGAAACGCAAAAAGCAGTTATAAAGCGTTTTACTGTCCACCAGAGCGCGACAATGAACCCGTTCGAGGATATGCGTATTTTTTGCCAGGTCATGGACTCTGGCAGCTTCACTGCGGCGGCCGATCAATTAGGGTTGTCCAAGCAGTTCGTCAGCCGCCGCCTGATGCAACTGGAAGAGCGCCTCGGCGTGCGCCTGCTCAACCGTTCGACCCGGCGGTTGGACGTCACGCCACTGGGGCAGAGTTATTACGAATCGGCCCTGCGCCTGCTCAGCGAAGTCGAGCAAGTGGAGCAGGGCATCGCCGGCCAGACCACCGAGCCTCGTGGCACCATTCGCTTGAGCGCGCCGCTGTCATTTGCGGTCGCACATCTGGGCAGTCTGCTGCCGGTATTTTTGCAGCGTTATCGCGAGGTCACCGTGGAAGTCGACCTGAGCGATCGGCCAGTGGACTTGCTCGGCGAGAGCTACGATCTGGCATTGCGCATCGGCGTGCTGGAAGACTCGACACTGATCGCCCGACGCCTCGCCTCCATCGAGCGGGTGTACTGCGCCAGTCCGGCGTATCTGGCCGAGCGCGGCATGCCCCTTAAACCCGAGGATGTGCATACCCACGATTGCCTTCCTTACGGCCACGGTCGTCAGGTGCAATGGCGTTTCGAGGGACGGGGCAAGCCGCTGAGCGTTAACGTCACTGGGCGGATGCGGGTCAACAATGGTGAGTTGCTCAAGGATGCGGCCATCGCCGGCATGGGAATCACGTACCTGCCGACCTTCATCGTCGGTTCGGCCCTGGAGGACGGCCGACTCGTGCCGGTGCTGGATGATTGGCGCCCCGGGCCGCTGACCTTGTCGGCCGTCTACCCGCAACATCGCCAGAGTTCGCGACCGGTGCAGGCGTTGATCGAGTTCTTGCGTGAGCGGTTGAATCAACGCGAAGAGGGTTCGCACCACCGGTGATTACAAGATCACAACAAACCCCTGATGTGGTTTTTCCTGATGCTGATCTAGACTCGTGCCGGCTAATCAAAGGCCCGAATTCTGGAGCGTGCAATGGAAATGCCGACAAAAGAAAAAGCCATCGCCAGCAATCGCGATGCGTGGAATGACTCCGCCCCACACCACAAAGACACCCCTGAGTGGCAGGCCTGTTTGAGTGCTGTGAGCCAAGGCGATTTTTCCTGCCTGGATGACACCCTCAGCGGGTTGCTTCAACAGGTCGGCGTCGATGGCAAGGATGTGGTGCAACTGGGCTGCAACAATGGACGCGAAAGTCTTTCGCTGTTTGCGCTGGGTGCCCGTCGTGTCGTGGGCGTCGACCAGTCGCAGGCCTTTCTCGATCAGGCCCGGGAACTGGCATCTCGTTCGCCCCATGAGCCCGAATTCATCGAGGCTGACATCCATCACCTGCCGACTGAACTGCACCAGCGCTTCGACGTGGCACTGATCACCATCGGTGTATTGAACTGGATGCCGGACATCTCCGAATTCTTGCGCCATGCCGCGCAAACCCTCAAGCCCGGCGGTGCGCTTGTGGTGTACGAAACCCACCCGTTCCTGGAAATGTTCGACCCCGAATCAGCGGATCCCTATCGCCCGGACAGCTCGTATTTTCGCAGCGAACCTTTCGTCCAGAGCCAGCCGATCGTCTACGAAGGCAAAGTCGAACAGCCGGCCTCAGCGTCTTACTGGTTCGTCCACACCCTGGGCGCCATCTTCACCGGTGCCGTTGAGGCGGGGTTGCAGATCAGCCACTTCAAGGAATACCCGCATTCCAACCGCGAAGAACTCTACGATCGGTATCAGCAGCAAAAGGCGCAGTTGCCGTTGTGTTACACGTTGGTGGCGGTGAAGCGCTGAGTTTCGGATCTGAAAAATGAGTTGCACTGACTGACGCTATCGCGGGCAAGCCCGCTCCCACAGTGATCGCTGTCGTTCACAAATCCTTTGGTCAAAGCAGATACCTGTGGGAGCGGGCTTGCCCGCGATGGCGGCGACACGGTCCGCAGTCAAGCAACAACCATCGCTCCCACCAGCCAAAATCACGCCTGCGCCGCAGTCGTCGTCGGCTGCGCAGGTTTGCGCAACTCAGTCAGCCGCGAACCGCTGTAATAGGTTTCGCGGAAGAAGCGAAAGCGGCCGAACAGGTCGTAGACGTGGGTGATGCGCCCCTGTTCCTGGTAGTCCATGCGGATGTGCATTTTCATGGCCTGGATGTTGCGGGTATCGCAAACATCCACGATCTTGTTGCACCCTTTGGCCCGCATCGCATTCCAGAGATTGAACTGGGCGTCCACCGACAGACTGGTGCCAAAGTATTGAGGGATCATTTCACCGCCGAACTCGAAAAATTCACCGGGATTGACCCGGAACCAGCAGCCGTAATAGTGCCGGTCAAAGTAGTCCCTGGCGCTGCCCCAGATAAATCCGATGGCATCACCTTCCTCGTCCACGTACATGTGCCCGGTATGACCCTCGGCGGCGATTTCGGCCATGGCCTTGACGCGGTTACCGTAATACTTGGTGAAAGCCGTGGCGTTTTCCGGGGTGATGATGACCAGGCGCAAGCCTGTGTAGGGTCGCAGATTGTGCGGTGCCACCGGGGTAACCAGATCGCGCCCCAACCACAACAGCTCTCGGTGGAAGAACACATAGCGCTTCCAGAGCGTCTGGAGCGTGTGGAGCAGGCCCTTTTGTTTGATGCGTTCGTGAAGCTTGTCGATGGCGCTCATGAAGTCCTCCGAGGCTGAAGCCAGGGTTGGGTGGGTAATGTTTTCAATGGCGATAAATCAAGGTTGCACCGTGTGTAGATCAGTCGAGTACTGCGGTCCCTCTTTGAACGCCTTTGGCACAACGGCATAGGACACTCTCGGAATGCCCGGAAGACGCAGCTCCAGCATGCGAGCCAGAGACTCTTCGGGGTTTAAATAGATATCGCCAAAATCGGCCCCGATATGGGTCGGGTGGACAACTATTTCCAACAGGCCGTCGATCGGCATCGCCACGTTGCGCAGGTCTACCGGGGTGCATACGTACTGGGCGGTCGCGCCGGCCAAGCGGTTCAATCGATGATTGAACAGCGTCTTGAATACCCGCTTGGGCACACTCAGGTTCTTTCCCAAATGGCGCGCCAGTCGCACGGGCACCCCTTGGTGGGCGGCGAAACGCGCGACGATTTCGCCGATGGGCCAGATGTTGTGCACGTGCTGATGGGAATCGATGTGGCTTGGGAGAAGGCCGTTATCCAGGCAGCGTTGCCATTGGGCTTGGAGTTCCTCCAGCACCGCGTCGCGATCATGGCGGTTGAGCCAGAGACTGTGGCGGGGCAGGTTGAGATTGAACACGCCCTGGCTGTCGCAGAATGTCGAACGCGTGAGAATCGACGGGCTCAACGGCCGGCCATAGGTGAGGTTGAAGTGCAACCCGACTCTCCCCTGGAGCAACGGCTGCCGGGCCAGGACGCAGGCCTCCTCGAAGGCCGGCATGTTGGCCATGGCGGTGGCGGAGCTGATAACCCCGGCCTGGAAGGCACCGAGAATCACCGCGTTTTCGCTCAGGCTGAGGCCGAAATCGTCAGCGTTGACTATGACTTGGCGAGGCATGTTCATCCTCCATGGTTTTTTTGGTGGGCGCGGGTGTAGGAGTGGAAGCAGGAACAACCTGCGCCGCCGCACGCCAGGCCTGCCACTTTTTCAACCAGGGCTTGAGCTGGTGCCAGAGCCGCATGGTCAGCCCCAAGGCGAGGCCGCTGGGACGCCAGGAGTAGAAGCTCCAGCGCCAGTGTTCCAGTTGCCCGGTCATGCGTTCCTGAAGTTGATGGCTGGAGTTTTCCAGGCTGACCCGCGAAGCGTCGATCCAGTGCCAGTTGTCGTCCAGGCCCCAGCGAATCCACTCTTCAAGCAGCACACGACCGCTGCCCAGATCGGCGTATTTGGGCAGGAACGCCAGGTTGTAGTCGAACAGCCGGCCCTGTTCCAGCAAGCCGAGCCGGTAGCTGATGCAGCGCCCGTCCAGTTCCAGCACCACCACCCGCAGCAGCCCCTGTTCGGCGAGGGCGGTGAAGGCCAGGTTGGTCCATTGTCTACGGCTGCTGGTGAAGATCCCTACGCCTTCGACGCCTTTCCAGCTCTGCGCTTCGACTTCGCTGAGGGCCTGCAATAAAGGCCCGATGGTGGCTGCGTCAGGGGTTATGCGTCGGACCTGGGCGCCATAAGCCAAGATGCGTTTACGCGCCCTACGCAGTTTGTAGCGTGGGTCGCCGGACACTTCCTGGCGGTCGGTCTCGCTGATCAAATGCACCGGCACCCGGCAACTGAGGCGGCGCTCGCCGGTCGAGCTGTGGGCCATCCATGCGGTCAGCGCGCTTTCTTCGCCGATGGGTTCGGACAATTCGTTGAGTTGCAGCATCGCATGGGGCAAGTGGCGGCGGATGATCACCAGCGCCTTGCGCATGCTGTCGGTATCGAGGCAGGTGAGTAGGGCCAGGCGATCGGCGAGGGGATAACCGAGGTGATGCAAGACCCGAAATGGCAGCTGTCCAAAGCGCTCCACGGACGCTACCAGCGGCAGGCACAAGGCCAACTCATCACCTTGCCAGCCAAGCAGAACGTGCAAGCGTTCCCCGGCGGTCAGTGCCTGTTCGGATGCGCACAGCCAGGCGAGGGTGTTGAACGGCGTATGGTCCGTCACGCGCCTGCGCAACCCCTCATAGGCAGCTGCCGGAAAGTCCGGGGCGCACAACGTCGTGCGCCATTCGAATCGAGCGGAAGTCATGAGGCGCTCCAGCTCAAGGCGAACAGGGTTTCGCCCGGCAGGTCGAAGCTGACGCGACCGTCGTGACAGTTGAATTGAGCGCTACGGCTGCGGCTGTCGGCACCGAAGTACACCAGCGCGCCCTTGGCCAGCGGGCACGTCGCCCCGGCCAGATCGATACGCTGCAAGCGCACCCCCTTGTTGACCCCCAGTAAACTTCGCTGACGTTCGGTGGCCATGGCCAGCACATCGACTTCGAAGGCGTCGTTGTCCAGGCGCATGACGTTTTTCAGCCAGTGCTGCTGGATGAATTGCTGGGCCAGGCCCACCGGCTTGAGTTCGAAACGATCGCCGCCCAGCACCCGCACCATGCCTTTGGGGTAGGTCGGTTCGTCGGCGGCCTGAAACCAGTTGAGCATGTCCAGCAACCCGTCCTGCGCCGAGTTGATGACCACCGAGGTCCACCACATCGAGGCAAAATGGGTTTCCTGATCATAGGGGCTCAGGCTCGAGCCGCTGGACAGGTTGGTCTGATCCAGCAGCAAGGCCTTGCGTGGCCGGCCCTTGGCATCGAGGCCCACCAGGTCGGCGGCACGGCGCACGCTGTCGCGGTAGACCCGCGTCGCCAGCAGGTCGCGAATCATCCATTCGTGCCAGGCGAGGGCGTCGATCTGCTCACCGGATTCGGCCAGCAGACGCCGTGCCCAATCGATACCGCGCTTGTCGACGGCGTTGTCGGCGAACGGGCCGTTGATGAAGCGCGAAGTGGCGGGCATGGCGATGCGCACACCCGCCTTGGCATTGGCCGGATCGCTGCGCACTTGCCGAGCCATGCTGTTGAAGATCGCCTGGTAGTCGGCATAGCTCGGATAGTTGAGGTTCGGCTCGTCGGCGAACGCGATGTAATGCGTACCGGTGCCGCCGAGGGCGCGAGTGGCGGCGAGCCAGGCATCGAGACCGGCGTTGCTTTGAGTGTCGGCGCGCAAATCCGCCTGACGCTTGCTGCCGGCCAATAGCGTGAGGTCTTGGGTGATGCCGAAGCGGTTCTGATAGAGCTGGCGGAACGCATCTTCGTGGTGCGGATTTTGCGCGGTGACGTCAACGAAACTGTAATAGGTGCCCGCCTGAGGCTTGAGGGCGTCGAGCGCTGCGAAACTGGATTGAGGGGGCAGCACGTAAGGCAAATAAATGCCCAGGTTCGGGGTGGGGCCGAGCATCTCTTTGTGCAGGGTCAGGCGGGTCTGGCCATCGTCCTCGCGCAGCGGTTTGAGTTGCTGCGGTTTCTGGGCAAACAAGTTCGCCGTGCCATCGAGCCAGAATGCGACCTTGCCGCTGCCTTGCAGGCGCAGGCGCCAGACCTGTTCGTCCTGAGTGACGGGCAATGCCAACTGATCGAACTGCCAATAGGCGCGATGAGGTTTCAGTGCCAGGGACAGCTGTTTGTTGTCGCTCACGCGCTGGGCCTGCAGGGCGTTGATCCCACCGTGAAACTTACCGCCCAGTACGGCGTGTTCCCCCGGCGCGACCTTGAAAAACAGCTCATCGCCACCGCGGGTTTCGGCACTGAAATGCACCTTGGCCGGGGCGAACAACGCCACGGTGCTCTCGTCATGTTCGATCGTGTAGCGGCGGAAACTGTAGCCCGGAATTTCCAGTCGATAACTGGCGGCACTCGGCGCCAGTGGCCAGCTCTGCTTGCCTCGGGTTTCACTGGCAGCGATCAGGCGCTCGCCCTTCAGGTTGCCGTTGCCGTCGAGCAGGTACAGGCGTTCTTCGTTGGCATCGGCCTGCCACGCCGGAACCCAGCGAATAGTCAGCGTGTCGGGGCGATCCGTTTGCAGGTACAGGCTGCCGTCGCGAATATCAGCCCAGCGCATGGGCGCCGCCTGGGCGCTCAAACCGAGGCCCAGGCTCAACAGCAGCATGAGGCGTTTCATGCCGATTTCCTTTGCAGCATCTGCAGCATCGGAGCCACATCGCTGGGCAGGATGATCAGGGTTTGCCAGACCGGTACGCCACTCAACCGGCAATACATCACCAGCAACGCGAGGGTTACCGCCAGGTAGGCGATGGACGATGCCGTTGCGGCGCCGACGATGCCGTAGATCGGGATCAGCAACAGGTTCAGGGCCAGGTTCAGCAACGCGCCGAGGCCCATCAATAGTGAAATCGTGCCGGGGCGATTTTTGCCCAGCAAGTCCAGGCGCAGGATGCTCGCATAGCAAAGACCGAACAGCCCCGGCAGCAGCGCCAGTAACGCCGGGTAAGCCGGCTGATAGGCAACGCCAAACAGCGTGACGATCAGCCATTCACCGATCACCGCCATGGTCAGGCACGCGCCGAGCATCACCGTGGCGGTCAGGCGCAGGGCCAACGGCGTCAGGCGATCCATGCCTTCATCCTGTTGCAGCAGGCGTTTCATCAGCGGCGTGGTCACCGCTTCCGGGACGATCAGCAGCAACTCGGCGGCGGCGCTGGCCATGGCGTAATGACCCAATGCGGTGCTGCCGAGCAGGGCGCCGATGAACAGGAAATCGGAGCGCAGAATCACTTGCTGGAACAGCAGGTCCGGATGGCTGCGAGCGCTGTAGCGCAGCAGTTCATTCTGACTGGCGCGGTCCCATTGCAACGCCAAGGGCTGAGCGCGTTTGAGCCAGTACCAACCGGCCAGCACCACAAGGCTGATGCCGGCCAGCCAACTGATCAGCGCGGCTTCTAGCGCAGCGTCTTTCCACATCCAGAACAAAGCCAGAAACAGCAGCAGTGGTGCCAGGGATTCCAGCAGCCGCAAGGCATTGAATGCCACCACACCGCCCGACGCATTGTGCAAGGTCAGCAGACCGCTCTTGAGCACGGTCAGCGGCACCGCCAGCAATAACAGCCAGGCGAGCAATCCCAGTTGCGTGGTGATGTCGAGCTCACCACCGAACTCGCGCACCAGCGCCACCACCAGCAACGTCAGCAAACCCGCCAGCAGGCAGCCGAACACCAACACCTGGCTCAGCAACAATCCCATGGGCCGTTGCTTGGCCGCCTGATACCCCACCGCCGAATTCAGCCCGCCGCTGGTGGCGGCGCTGATCAAATCGGGCAGGGTACTGAGCAAGGCAAACAGACCGCGCTCGCTAGGCCCCAAAATCCGCGCCAGCAATACGTTGCGCAGCAGCCGCAGGGCGATCATCGCCAGTTTGGTGCCCATGCTCAGGGCCAGGTGTTTGAGATAGCGATTGCGACTCATGGCCGGGCTCCGCGGTAGATGCGCCAGGACAGCAACTCCGGATTGCGCGCCGTACGCTGGCTGATGCCGATACGCGGCAAGGCCAATGGATCGCTGATGCCACGGTAGATTCCGGGAGCGGTACCCAGGGCAAACGGGAAATCATGATCGGCGACGTGTTCGCGGATCCGCGCATCATGGTCGCCATTGGGGTAGCAGTAGACCGGCAGCGGTCGGTTGCAACCGTTGTGCAGGGCGTTGCGGCTGCGACTGATTTCCTCGTCCAGACGTTGATCGTCAAGGCCGATGAAGATCGCGTGGCTGGCGCCGTGGGGGCCGAAGCGGATCAACCCGCTGGCTTCCAGCGCGCGTACTTGATGCCAGTCCAGAGCCTGGGGCAACGACTCCTCCGGGCATTGATCAGTGAGCCGGTTCAGTTCGCCCGGGGCCAAGGATTTCAGGCTTTGCAGAAAATGCAAAAGCGCCAGGCTGCGGCGCTGCACATCCAGATCATCAAGCAGCACCGGCAACGGTCGCCCAAGCTGTTGCAGGCATTCAATCAAATGCGCCCGGGCTTTTTCGCCGTGGCTGTGCCACAGGGTTTCTCCCAGGCTTTCCCACCAGAAGCGTTGCCGGCTGCCAATGAAATCGGTGGAGAGAAAAATGCTCGCCGGCACCTGATACTTCTTTAGCAAGGGGAAGGCATTCAGCGCGTTGTCGCGCCAGCCGTCGTCGAAGGTCAGCGCGACTTTTGGCCGTTCGGATCTGACGGAGCCGGGTTGCAAGATCTCCATCAGCGGCACGCAATCGAAGTGTTTTTTCAGCCAGGCCAGCAAGTGTGCAAAGGCCTTCGGCCCGACGCACAATTCATTGCGATGGGGCAGGTCGGCGGCGCGGTCATTGGCCAGCACCCGGTGCAGCATCAGGATCACTCCGGCGCCGTGCAATTGGTGACGGCCTACGGGCGAGTTGAGATAAAGCCAGCCACTGGTGCGTTTTAATAATTGTTTGATCGCCATGGCGCGGTCCTTTCAACGATTTTGCTCGGGGTTCCATTGCGCGTACCGCTGGCCGCGCAAGAACTGCCACAGACCGATACTCATCCCGGCAAGGGTCACCAGAACAAACGCGGCGAGGCGAAAAGGTTTGGGCAAACGGTGTTGCACATCCAACAGGCCGACGATGGCCATCGCGTAACCGAGCAGTTGCGCGATCAGGCTCAGGCGATAGAAGCCATGTACATTCCACAGCCAGAAATTGCTCAGCAGCAACGGCAGCAACAGGATCGGTGCCAGGCGTCGAATCAGCTTGTGGCTGATCAGTGCAATCGCATACAGGCCATACCTCCAAGGGTTCAGCAGCTCCCGACGCTGGGCCAGGCTTTGCAGGCCGCCGACGGTGACGCGCTGGCGACGACGCCATTGCTTGGCGATCTCGTCGACACCCTGGTCGCTCACTTGTGCTTGGGGCACATAAACGATGCGTTTGAACGCCACCGGCGCGCAGGTGCTGATAAAGAAGTCATCGTTGACCTCCGCCGGCACGTGCTGGAACAACTCGCGGCGCAGGGCGAGCAGGGCACCGTCGGCGGAGACCATGCAGCCGGTGCGATTTTCCACCTTGCGCAACCAGCCTTCGTAATGCCGATAAAGGCTGTCGCCCAGGCTCAGGCCCTTGCCCGGCACCGGGATCAGCATGTGCCCGGCGCAGGCCCCGACCTCTGGATCGGCCAGGGGCGCGAGCAACTGGCCGAGGGTGTCGGTCGACCATTGGTTGTCGGCATCGGTGAACACCAGAATCTCGCCCGTGCTCAGGGCGACGCCGGCATTCAAGGTGGCTGCCTTGCCCTGACGGGGCAGGTCGAGCACGCTGATGCGCGGGTCGATGACCTTGTGGGCGCAGGTCACGGTGTCGTCGGTGGAGCCGTCGCTGGCCAGAATGATCTGTAGCGAACGCGCCTGATAATCCTGGGCGAGCAGGGTGCGCAACTTCTCTTCGATATGCCGGGCCTCGTTGTGCGCGGCGATGATGATGCTGACATTCATGGGGGGGGCTGGCGCATGACGCCGCGCACGGAACAACGGCGCGATCAGCGACAGCAGCAGCGGGTAGCCGAGCCAGGCATACACCGGCAAGAGCAGGCACAACCAGAAAATGAATTCAGCCACGGGCCGGCCTCCTGGCATTCCAATGACACAGGCTCAGAATGAGCGCGGCACCGGCCAGGTGCAGACGCACCCAATGCAGGCCCCAGAGTTGCAGCATCAGGCGAGGGTCGTGGTGTATCAGGCTCTGGCGCAGGCTCTGGGCGAGCGCTGGCAGGCTGGTGATGAACAGCATGAATAGCGCCAGTGAAGGGGAACCGTTGAGCAGGGCGGATAGCGCCATGAAATCCAGCACCCAGGCGATGATCGACAGCATCGGGAAACGCAGTAAACGCAGATTCATGCCGTGGCTGCGCAGTAATTGCAGGTGACTTCCCTGACGCCAGAACTCCTTGCCCATCCATTCGCGCCAACTGCTCTCGTAACCCCAATGCAGGGCAACGCTCTGGTTGACGGACAGCAGGCGTGCGCCAGAGTGGGAAAGGCGCATGGTGAAATCTTTGTCTTCGCCGGTGCGCAGGTTTTCGTTGAAGCCGCCGACCTTGTCGAACCATGGACGACGCATCAACAGGTTGGAACTGGGCAGCCATCGCACTGTTTTCACCGTTTCATCGTTCGGGCGCAACGTGCGGCGTTGCCAGGCATTGGCATACCACGGGGCTTCGGCCGGGGTGTGCAGGTCCAGTCCCAGGACGTCGACCTGAACGGCGGGCTGGATGCTCAACAACAGCGTGAGCCAGTCCTCGGGCATTTCGATGTCGGCATCGATGAAGGCCAGCCATTCGCCTGTGGCAACGGCGGCGCCGCGATTGCGCAGCGCGCCGATCAGCAGGCCCGGCAGAACCAGCACCTGCGCGCCCATTTGCCGCGCAATGTGCGGCCCTTGATCCTTGGAACCGTTGTCGGCCACGATCAACTCGCATTCCAGCCCCGCGGCATTGGCGGCGCGTTGCGCAGCGAGCAACGTACGACCGATATGTCGGGCTTCGTTGTACATCGGGATGACGAGGCTGATGCGGCTCATGCCCTGGCCTCCGTCGGCGGACGTTCTTCAGCCTTGAGGCGCAACACGCAAGTCAGGGCGAGAATGATCCACAGGTATTTGTGATTCGGTGCGCTGAGGAACATCAAGAACAGCAACAGCGACAGATAGCTCATGCCCAGGTGCGTGATCAGGTCGGCCTGTTCCCAGTTGCGTCGCAGTAACCAGGCGTGTCGGGCGCGGACCAGGTTGTACATCCCGGCACCCAGCATGCTGACGAACAACAGCCCGGCGGGAATCCCCACTTCGCTGAAAATTTCCAGGTAGGTGTTGTGAGCGCGGCGATACAGGTCGCCCGGCTTGCGGTTGGCGGAAAACGCCTTGGCATAACCGGTAGTGGCGTACTGCAGCGGGAAGGTGCCGGGGCCGGAACCGAGTAACGGATGTTCACGAATGACCTGGCTGCCGACCACAAGGTATGACGCGCGGCGGCCAAGGGATTCGTCCTGGCTCTTGGCACCGGCCTTCAAGATGCTCAAGGACTGGATGCGCGCGATATAACCGGCCGGCATCGAGTAAATGGCCAGCGGAATCACGAGCACCAGGCCAAGCATGGCAAAGCCCAGATGGCGCGGACGGATGCGTGGCAACTGAGCGCGGTAGTGCCAGGCGCCGATCATCAAACTGAGGAACAGCACCACCAGCCCGGAACGGGAATCGGTTTTGGTCATGCCGCCCAGCAGCAAAATGCAGCAGGCGCCCCAGAACAATCGGTGTAGCAGGTTCGGGCCGCGGATCACCAGCAGCAGAGCCAATGGCACGGCGAAGGCGATCAGCAGGGCAAACGAGTTCGGGTCTTCCAGCAGCCCGGAGGCGCGGCCTTGGTCCTGATACTTGGCGGAGAGCATGGCCAGCGCGCAGGTCGCGCTGACGCTGAGGGTCACCAGCCGGGCGAACAGATCGAGGTTCAGCTCACGGCCGATCAGCAAGGTAATCACAAACAGAATCAGGCCGACAGACAGTTCCCGCAGATGGCTCTGGGACATGTCCAGGTTGTCGGTAATGATCATGCTCAACAGGTACAACGCCATGAACCCGATCAGGTAGCGCCAGATGTTGCTGCGCAGGCGCTCGGACGGAATCTGGTGGATGGCCAGTTGCAACATCAGGATCAGTGCCAGTGACGCCCCGATGAACTTGGTGCCCGACAGTGCGCTGCCCTTGAAGAAACCTTCGAACGGGACCAGCGCCGCGATGCCCAACAAACCCCAGGCGGGTTTTCGGTACAGCACCGCGACAGCCACCAGCCCGAGCACCGCGCCCGGCGCCAGATACGGATAAGGACTGGCCAGCAAACCGAGGCAGACCAGGGCGAGCAAACTGACGATCGAGAGCGGAAAGATCACGCGCGTGCCTCCCGTGCAGTACGGATATAAAGCTGCGACCAGCGTTCGGCCAAAGCCTTCAGGTCGTAACGGTCCAATTGCGTACGTCTTGCGTTGTCGATCAATTCGCGAGCCAGTGCCGGTTCATTCAGCAGCGTATCGATCTGCCGTGCGAGGGCGGCGCTGTCGGTGGGTGTCGCCAGCAGGCCGTTGTGCCGGTCCTCCAGCACATCGGGAATCCCGCCGACGCTGAACGCCACCACTGGCACCCCGGCCTGCATCGCTTCCAGCAAAATCATCGGCGTGCCCTCGGTGCGCGAACTGATCACCAGCGCGTCGAGTTGCTGCCACCACCGGTTCATGTCGGTCTGGTAGCCCGGCAGGGTGATGCGTTCGTGCAAGCCCGCAGCGGCGATCCGCGCCAGCATGGTTTGCTGTTCCGGGCCGTCGCCGAGCATCACGGCGTCCAGTTGCGGGTATTGCTGACAGAGCGGAATCAGGGCATCGAGAAACAGGTCCGGGCCTTTTTCGTTACTCAGCCGACCGACGTAACCCGCCAGCCAGCGCGGGTGTGTGGCATTGTGAGGGAGCAGGCCGCTGGCCTTTGGCAGACCATTGGGAATCACTTGCAGTTTCTCCGTCCGGATACAGGCCTTGCGGTGCAGCACGGCGATGCTTTCGGCCACGCAAACCACGCGATGCACCGACGCTGTGCGACATAATTGCAAACTCAGCCAGCCATAAATGCGTTGCTTGCGACTGCGCGGGGTGAAGCCGTGCTGGGTAATCACCAACGGCAAGTCCAGCAGCGTCGCGCCCAGCCAGCCAAATAACAGACCCTTGAAATTGTGCGTGTTGATCAGCGGTTGTTCAGCCCGCCGCTGACGTAAATGACGCAGCAATTGCCTCAAACCCGTGAAGCTGCGGCAGTCGACCCCAGCCTCGCGAAATCGCGCGATCAGCGCTGGCGGCGCATCGAGAAACAGCACTTGGTGCTGCCCCGGCGTCGCCAGGCAATGGTCCAGCAGCATCCGCTCAGCCCCATAGAAGCCGCCGCTGCTGATCAAATGCATGATCGGCAGAGCGCTGGCGCTGAGCGGCCCGTTCAATGGCGCACCCAATGCACGAAGCTATCAACGGTCCAGTTTTTGTGCGGGTTGTTCGGCATGACGTCTTGCTCGTTGATCACCAACAGCACCGGCAAGCCCAGTTCATGGGTGATTTGCGCTGGGTGTTTGAAGCGGTGATCGAAGAACTCACGCACGTAGACGAAGGCAATCGCCAGCAGCAGACCGGTCAGCATCCCGAACGGAATGATCAGGATCGGTTTGGGAAACGCCGCATCGGTCGGCTCGTACGGCGGGCTGAGTACCCGGGCGTTGGACATATCGTTGTTCAGCAAACTGGCGGAGCTGCTTTCGGCAAAGCGCTGGGCATAGGTGGAGAACGCTGCGTGCAGGGCATTGATCTCGGTGTCCATTTGCGCCAGTTTGCTTTGAGCCACTTGCAACTGATGGATGCGGTCCTTGAACTCGGCGATGCGCGCGGTTTTCTGGTTGATCACCGAGGTGACAACCGCCAGGTCGTTGGTCCGCTCCTGAATCCGGTTGCTGACGATTTTCAGGAACTGCTGGCGGGTGCGGGAAATTTGCTCGCGGGTCAACAGCATCGGTTCACTGCCCGGCTTGAAGATCGCCAGGTCGTTCATGTAGCGGCTGACCTGAGTCGTCAGTTGTTCACCGAGCTGTCTGATCTCCCGGTCTTCGAAGGCAATGTTGTCCACCGTGGTGGTGAAGGTGTAGGGGAAGGTGTACTCGCTGAGCCGGGACGTATTGGTGGCGGCCGTCAGGGCAGTTTTCAGGTAGTCGAGCCAGCGTTGGCTTTGCAACAGGCGATCCTGATACAGGTTCAGGGCCTGCTCCTCGGTGTTGATGGCGTTGAGGCGGAAGGTGATTTCTTCCTTCGGATCGGAAGAACCCACCCCTTCGAGCAACGTCAGTCGATTGCCTTCCAGGCCATCGAGACGCACCTGATATTGCTTCTTCTTGGTTTCGTAGAAGCTCTGCGGCAGTTCGATCGATTGCAGTTCCTGACGGTTGACCAGGTAGTTTTGCAGCAGCGCCGCGACAAACCGGGTGCCTTGGGCCGGATCGCCAAAGCTGTAGACAATGGAGATTACGTTGGAGCCCGGCAAGGTCTCGATTTTCAGGTTTTCGGTGGCCTGCTGGGTGAAGACATCCAGGTCGGTATTGCGCACTGGATCGGTCTCAAGCCCGAACGCATCGCGCACCGGATTGACCACGTATTCACGCAAGGGGGTGGTCACAAAGCGTTTGATCGGTTCGGTCACCAGTTTACTGAGGACCCCGGTGTTGGGCGCATACTCGCCTTTGGCCATAAGGTCGCTGATGGTCTGACGGATCAGGGCCGGTGAGCGCAGGATATTGCTCTCGGTTTCCATGTCCGCCAGTGAGGGTGGAATGAAAGAGGCATCACCTTGGGTCAGGGACGTGGTGGCGTCTCCCTGGGAGAGTTTTTTGGATTGCACGATCACCTGCGCGGTGATATCGAAGCTCTGTTTGAGCATCAGCGGCAAGATCAGGGCGATCACTGCAAAGATCAGGAAGACCCGCTTCACCAACTTTTTGTTGGCGAAGAAAATCCTGAAGAACTCATGCAGGTAGTTTTCCTTTGGGTTCATGGTCGGTCACCTGAGCGTTAGTTGTCGCTGTCTTTGTTGTCGACGCGGTAGGCGAATCCGAAGCCCACCCCCTGGAACAACACCACGTCCGCCAGTTGCCGCGCGAGCTCACCGGCGCTGGCCAGTTTGGTCTTGGGCACGTAGAGCATGTCGTCCGGTTGCAGGTAAGCAATCTGCGAGGCGTCACCGGACAAGGCTTTTTCAACGTCGTAGTGCACGGCCTGCACATGGTTGCCGGTGCGGCGCATGATCACCACCGAATCGAGCCGCGCCTTGACGTTGGTGCCACGGGCCAGGGTCAACGCTTCGAGCACCGAAACCGGCCGGCGAATCGGGTAGGAGCCCGGTTGCGCGACTTCACCCAGCACATAGATTTCATTACCCGACGTGGACTTGAGCATGACGTTGACCTTCATCCGTCCCGGCAATTGCGCATAACGTTGATTGAGGAAAGTTTCCAGTTGGTTGACCGTCATGCCTTG
This sequence comes from Pseudomonas sp. JV414, assembly GCF_032424305.1. Taxonomy (NCBI): domain Bacteria; kingdom Pseudomonadati; phylum Pseudomonadota; class Gammaproteobacteria; order Pseudomonadales; family Pseudomonadaceae; genus Pseudomonas; species Pseudomonas sp. JV414. The sequence continues at coordinate 704,087 of NZ_VYKC01000022.1, forward strand.
CAGCGGTACGGAGCCGATTTCCGGGAAACTCGCATAGCCGTCGTTGCCCACGGTGATCTCCCGGGTCATGCCCGCACCGGGTTGGCTCAGGGTGGTTTTGAGATTTTGCTCGTTGCTCAGCGGGCTGGTGACTAGCACAGTCACCTGATTGCGATTGGGCTGAAACAGGGATTTGCGCTCATAAGCGCGCTGGATCTCCTGTCGCGCTTCGACAGCCGTCAGCCCGGCGATTTTCACCGCGGTATTGGCCCCCGGCAGTTCGATGGTGCCGTCGGGCAGCACCAGTTGAGTGCCGTTGAGCTGGCTGGCCGCGGTGAAGTTCAGGGCGACCTGGTCACCGGCCTGAATGCGGTAAGCCCCCGAGCTACTGGTGCTGATGTGATAAATCACATCCAGCACGTCCTTGGGCCGCAAGGTCTGTTCGACCCTGGGCATGTCGGTGGCCTGGGCATTGGCAGGCTCGGCCGTGAGAATCTGCACCGGCATATGCTGGGTTTCGGTGCTGGAGCAACCTGCAAGCGGCAGCAACAGCAGGAGAAGCATTTTGGCGTTCATGGCGTCATCCTTTTCTGCGGTTGCTTACAGGTTTTTGTAGAGCCATTTGGGCATGTAGTACTTGCGCCGGTTGAAGACGCTGCCCACCAGCTTTGCGCCAGCCTGAGTCAGGCGCTGGACCGCGGCCTGGGCCACTTCCCAGCGCGTGTCTTCGGCGCGCACCACCATGATCACGCCGTCCACCAAGGTGCTGATGACCAAGGTGTCGGCGGCCGAATACACCGCGTCGCCGTCGATCACCACGAAGCGATAGCGATCGCCCAGTTGATTGAGCAACGGGGCCAGCTGTTCAGTCGTCAGGTGCTCGGCGCCGCGGATATGCCGCCCGTTCGGCAGGATGTGGAAGGGCAGGCTGGAGACGTTCACCAGGCAGTCCTGCAACAGCGGCGGGGAGGCGTTGAACAGCAGGTCGCGAAAGCCTCGCTCTTTGGTCAGCCCCAGTTGTTGCGTGAGGTTGCTCTCCGAGTGGCTGGCGTCCACCAGCAGCACTTGGCCGCTGCTCATCGACGCCAGTTGGCTGGCCAGCGCCAGGGCACTGGTGGTGGTGCCGGCGCCTGCATTGGCGGCGGTCAGAAAGAGGATCCGCAGATCCAGGTCGAGCACGGTCGAGGTCAGGTTGGACTCGCTCGGGCTGGCGATGGTCAGGCTTTTGTTCGATGAACCGTCCATTTAACTCGCTCCGTGGCCGCTGAATACTTTGAAGGGGGTTTTCAACAGGATCTTCAGATCAAGCAACAGGCTCTGCTCGGCGATATAGCTGAGGTCCAACTCAACGCGCTGGTCGAAGTCGATATTGCTGCGCCCGGATATCTGCCACAGGCCGGTCATGCCGGGGTAGATGCTCAGACGTGCAAGGTGGCTGTCTTTGTAGCGATAGGCGTTGAACGAGGTCGGTCGCGGACCGACTAAACGCATATCGCCGCTGACTACATTGATCAGGTTGGGCAACTCATCGAGGCTGCTGCGCCGCAGGAAGCTACCGATGGGGGTAATCCGCGGGTCGTCATCGATCTTGAAATCGATGGCGTCGGCACCGTGCTTGTTCAGGTGGCGCAGGGACTCCTTGAGTTCCTCGGCGTTGGCCACCATGGTGCGGAACTTGTACATGCCGAACAGGCGGCCGCGGTAGCCGGTGCGCTTCTGCACGAACATCACTGGCCCCGGGCTGCTGAACTTGATTACCAGCGCCAGGCCCAGCAGCACAGGGGAGATCAGCAGCAGAATCACCAGCGCGCCGAGGCATGCAACCACCCGGTTGGTTCGCGACAGGGTCCAGGGCCGACCGCCATCGCGACCGGTCATCCAGCCGCGCCCCTGCATGTGGATCGCCGTGTCCAGGCGCATTCGGTGTTCGGGGTCCAGGCGTTTGTCACGCTGCATGTGATTGAGCAACACGCCTTTTTCATGTCCAGTCATAGAGTCCTCCGCTGAAGCCCTTTCGCGAGAGGCGAGTGGGCGTTGCGCAGTGGGTAGTAGTCACGGAACCAGGCGATGAATCGTCCGAGTCCTTCATCCAGCTCGATCCGTGGCTGGAAACCGGTGGCCTGGGCCAGATCACTGGCATCGGCGCAGGTGTTGAGCACATCGCCCGGTTGCAGGGGCAGCAACTCGACGAGGGCTTTTTGTCCGAGGTGTTTTTCCAGCAGCGCCAGGTAGTCCTTGAGCTCCACCGGCTGTTGTCCGCCAATGTTGTAAATGCGCCACGGCGCCATGCTGCTGGCCGGGTCCGGTTGTTCACGGTTCCAGTCCGGTGCTGCTTGGGGGGGGCGCTCGATCAGACGGGCGATGCTCTCGATGATGTCGTCGATGTAGGTGAAATCACGCTGGTGCTGGCCGTAGTTGAACAGCTTCAGCGGCTGACCTTCGGCAATCGCCCGGGCGAACTGGATCGGCGACATGTCTGGCCGGCCCCAAGGCCCGTACACCGTGAAAAAACGTAAACCGGTGCAGGGAATGCCGAACAGATGGCTGTAGCTGTGGGCCATCAGCTCATTGGCTTTTTTGGTCGCGGCGTACAGCGACAACGGATGGTCGACGCAGTCCTTGACCGAGTAAGGCGTGTGCTGGTTGGCGCCGTACACCGAACTGGACGAGGCATAGATCAAGTGCTTGACCGGGTGGTGGCGGCAGCTTTCGAGGATGTTCAGGAACCCGCTCAGATTGCTGTCGACGTAGGCCCGGGGATTTTCCAGGGAGTAACGCACCCCGGCCTGGGCCGCGAGATGAATCACCACCTCCGGTTGCTCACGAACGAACAGCGCGTCGAGGGCCGTGGCGTCGGCCACATCGACTTTCGCGAGCTGGAAATCGCCGACTTGCTTGCGCACCCAATCCACGCGGTCGTGTTTGAGTTGCGGGTCGTAGAAGTCGTTGAAATTATCCAGGCCGCATACCTCATGCCCGTCGCGCAACAGCCGCAACACGCAATGGGCGCCAATGAAACCGGCCGCTCCGGTGACGAGTAGTTTCATGGCTGTGGCGCCTCGGGAGCGATGTGCCGAAGCCCGATGCCGCTGTAGTGCAAACCGGCCGCCGCCACGTGTTCCGGGTTATAGAGGTTGCGCCCGTCGACGATCACCCGCGCGCGCAATTTGCTCGCCAGCAGGTCGAAATCGACCACACGGAAATTCTTCCACTCGGTACAAATCACCAGCGCGTCGGCATCTTCCAGGGTGTCGTCGCGGGTGGCGCACAGGTGCAGATCATCGCGGTAGCCGTAAATGCGCCGGCATTCGGACATGGCTTCCGGATCGTAAGCCTGCACGCTCGCGCCTTCGGCCCACAGCGCCTCCATCAGATAACGGCTGGGGGCTTCGCGCATGTCATCGGTATTGGGCTTGAAGGCCAGGCCCCAAATCGCGATGGATTTGCCAACCAGTCCCTCGGGAAATAGCGCCTGCAGTTTGCTGAACAGAATGTGCCGCTGGCTGTCGTTCACTTCGGTGACGCTGCGCAGCAGACGCAATGGCATGCCGTTGTGTTCGGCGGTGTGCAGCAGGGCACGCAGGTCTTTGGGAAAGCACGAACCACCGAAGCCGCAGCCGGGGTAGATGAAGTGGTAGCCGATGCGAGGGTCCGAGCCGATGCCTTTGCGCACCGCTTCGATGTCGGCCCCCAGCAACTCGGTGAGGTTGGCCAGTTCGTTCATGAAACTGATACGGGTGGCGAGCATTGCGTTGGCCGCGTACTTGGTCAGCTCGGCGCTGCGGTTGTCCATGAACATGAGCTTTTCGCGGTTGCGGCAGAACGGTGCATAGAGTTCGCTCAATTGGTTGCGCGCCTCATCGTCATTGGTGCCGACGATGATCCGGTCCGGGCGCATGCAATCGGCCAGGGCGCTGCCTTCCTTGAGAAACTCCGGGTTGGACACCACCCGCACGTTCAACGCCTCTTTGCCACGGCGTTGCAGTTCTTCATTGGCGGCGCTCGCCACCTGGTCCGCGGTGCCCACCGGCACGGTGGACTTGATGATCAGGGTGCGATCGGACTCCATGAAACTGGCGATCTGCCGAGCGACATTCAGCACATGGCTGAGGTCGGCGGAACCGTCTTCATCGGCGGGTGTACCCACCGCGATGAAAATCAGCTCGGCGTGTTCGACCGCGTCACTGGCTTGAGTGGAGAAGAGCAGGCGACCGGCCTTGATGTTGTCTTCCAGTGTGCTGGACAGTCCCGGTTCGCTGATCGGGGGCACGGCTTGTTGCAGTTGCTTGATCTTGTTGGGGTCGATATCGACGCACAGCACGCGATGTCCGACATCGGCCAATGCTGCAGCTTGTATCAGACCGACGTAACCCGTACCAAATACGCTCACGTCCATATTGGCGTGCCTCGTAAAACGGTGGATGTAACTGAAATGAGACTGTCAAAAGGGGTATAGCCCAGCCATGGGAAAGCGAGTCAGCAAAATGACGGATAGCTCGACCGGGAAAACCCCGATTTCACGGGCTATTTGCCATCAAGTCCTTGCCGCTGCTGGATTTGCCGCGGTTTTGAGGGGTTTATGAGGATTCGAAGAATGCGATAAACGGTCGTAAGCCCTGTAATACAAGGGTTACGGCCCGGTGGGTGTGTCAGATTTGAGGCAACGTTTTTTTGACGCTTTAGGAAAAAAACCGGCATTTCTTGCGCTTCGAAGGCTCGGTGCTAGTGTCAGAAAATGGCCAATCATCCCTTGGCCACGGAGACGCTGTAATCACCATGATCCGATACCTCAAGGAACTGTTGCTGGTTCTGTATTTACTCAAAAACTACGACGACTACCTTGATCGCCTCACTGCTCTGGGCATCGGTTACCCGGTGTTGCTGTATGGCGCAATGTTCGTCGTACTGACGGTGGCGCTGTTCATGACCGCGTACATCCGCCAGGCGCTGATCCGTCATCTGTTCGCGTTGGCGATGTTTGGCTCGGCGGTGTTCTTCGACGTCTATACGCAAGTGACTGCCGGTTACATGACCTACAGCAGTTTTGTGTCGCTGGTGTATTCCGGTGGGTTCATTCAAGAAGCGGCGTACCAGTACCGCGATGCAATCGTCAGCGGGACAGCCAGTGGTTTGTTGCTGCTGTTCGGTATCGGGCTGAAACCGCGTCGACGGGCGCCGTTACCGGGTGCACTGTTGGTGGCGGCGCCCGTGCTCGGGGTGCTGATGCTCAGCGTAGTACTGTTCGTGCGGGCCGGTGAGGGAGCCCGTGGCTTGCCGATCATGTACACGCCGCTGGCCTATTTGAATCTGTTCACTTATGAAGCGCTGCACAACACCGTCGGCCCGCGAGAGCCGGTGAGCCTGACGCGCATCGATCAGCCGGTGGGGCACGACATCGTGCTGATCATCGACGAGAGCATTTCCGGCAACTATCTGGACATCAACACGCCGTTCGGTGTGCACAGCAACCTCAAGGAACCGCGCCCAGGCGTGGACATTTTCAATTACGGCTACGCGGCATCCATCGCCAATTGCAGCGCCGACACCAATGTCACCTTGCGCTACGGTGGCACCCGCGCCGACTACATGCGGATCAACAGCACGCTGCCGTCGATCTGGCAGTACGCAAAAAAGGCCGGGTTGCGCACTGTCTACATCGACTCCCAACGCACCGGTGGCAACTTGCAGAACCTGATGAACGCTGCCGAGAAAAAGGACATCGACGAGTTCGTGCAGTTCGATCGGACCAGCGTGCGCGACCGCGACATGGCCGCGGCGGCCAAGCTGATTGAACTGCTCAACGATGGTGAGCCGCAGCTGGTAGTGATCAACAAGGTCGGTGCGCACTTTCCGGTGCACGACAAATACCCGGACGCGTTCATGGCTTACCGCCCGACATTGCCCCGTGGGCAGTTTGTCGAAGTGGTGGACACGGGCACACGCGATGGTTTCAACGGTCAGCCAGATGATTGGTTGCTGTACCGCAATGCCTACAAAAATACTGTGTTGTGGAATGTCGGCGAGTTCTTTGCACGGGTTTTCGCTCAGGCGGATTTGAGTCATGCGCTGCTGATCTACACCTCGGATCACGGGCAGGATCTGCACGAGCGCGGTAACCCGGGGCTCAATACTCACTGCGGTGGTGATCCGGTGGAGGAAGAAGGCTTGGTGCCCCTGGTGGTAATTTCGGGCAGCGGTTTGAAGACCTTGGACTGGCTGTCGCAGTTGCCGGCCAACAAGGATCGCTCCAGTCACTACAACATCTTCCCGACGTTGCTGCAGGTGATGGGTTATGACCTGGCGGGGATCGAGGCGGTGTATGGCAAACCGTTAAGTGTGCCGACGGGGGACGATTTCACCTTTAACTATCGCTTCAATGCGCGGTTGGGGGCCAAGCCTGAGTGGAAGCATATTGACCTGAACAGCATTGTGACGCCGGGGCAGGTGGTGCCGAGTGTGGCGGTGGGGCAGTGAGATTTTGATGGGCTGATATGGCCTCATCGCGGGCAAGCCTCGTTCCCACAGTTTCGGTGATGTTCACAGGTTTTGTGTACGACACAGACACTGTGGGAGCGGGCTTGCCCGCGATGGCATTAGACCGTTCAACCAAAGATTATCGGGTGTACTCTCTACCCTTGCCCCCACTCATCAAAAGAGTTTCCCCTTCATGCTTCACGTCCAGGGCGTCTTCAAAAGCTACGCCACCCCCCAAGGCCCGTTGCCCGTGCTGCAAGGCGTCGACCTCACGTTGAAGCCCGGTAGCAGCCTGGCGCTGATGGGGGAGTCGGGCAGTGGCAAGAGCACCTTGCTGCACCTGATCGCCGGGCTGGACAAGGTCGATCGCGGCAGCATCCGTAGCGGTGAACATCGGCTGGAGCAGATGAACGAAAGCCAATTGGCGAACTGGCGGCGGACCGAAATCGGTCTGGTGTTCCAGCAGTTCAACCTGATTGGCAGTTTGCGCGTTGAAGACAATCTGGCGTTTCAGGCGCGTCTGGCCGGGCGCCACGATCCGCGTTGGCAGGCGCATCTGGTGCAACGTCTGGGGTTGGGAGATTTACTGCGGCGCTATCCGGAGCAACTGTCCGGCGGGCAACAGCAACGGGTTGCGTTGGGTCGCGCCCTGGCATCGCAACCGAAACTGCTGTTGGCCGACGAGCCCACCGGCAGCCTCGATGAAGCCACCAGCGATGAGGTGTTGAAGTTGTTGCTGGAACTGCTCGACGATAGCCCGACGACTTTGTTGATGGTCACTCACAGCCCACGGGTCGCCGCGCGGTTGGCGGACAAAGTGGTACTGCACGGTGGCCGTCTGGCTGGCGCGGACGAGCGCTGAGGTGCGGGTTTTTCGCGAGACGCTGCGGGCGCTGCTCAGTCATTGGCGGCAGCACCCGGTGCAATTTTTCAGTGTGCTGACCGGGCTCTGGCTCGCCACCAGCCTGCTGACCGGCGTGCAAGCGCTGAACAGCCAGGCGCGAGAAAGCTACGCCCGGGCCAGTCAGTTGATCGGCGGTGAACCACAAGCCAGCCTGCGTGCGCCAAGCGGTGGGGTGTTCGCTCAGCAACTGTTTGTTGACCTGCGTCGTGCGGGTTGGCCGGTTTCACCCGTGTTGCGAGGCCGAGTGACGCTCAAGGGTCATGAAGACCAGAGCTTACAGTTGATGGGCATTGAGCCGGTGTCATTGCCCAGCGGCTCCGCAGTGGCCGGGCGGTCGTTGGCGATTGAGCAGGTTGTCGAGTTTTTCACCGCGCCGGGCAGCACCTGGATCTCGCCGCAGACCTTGCAGGCGTTGGGCTTGCACGAAGGTCAAACCCCGGTGGCCCAGAGCGGCATCACCTTGCCGCCGCTACGAGCCCAGACCGACATGGCGCCCGGTGTGTTGCTGGTGGACATCGGCTTCGCCCAGCAGATTCTGCAAATGCCGGATCAATTGTCGCGCCTGCTGCTGCCCAAGGATTTCACCGCGACCCTGCCGGATGAGTTCAAGAGCCAACTCCAGCTCAAAAGCAGCGGCGAAGAAAACAATCTCGCGCGACTGACCGAGAGCTTCCACCTGAACCTCGATGCCTTGGGCTTTTTGTCGTTCGTGGTCGGCCTGTTCATCGTTCACGCGGCGATCGGCCTGGCGCTGGAGCAACGCCGAAGCTTGCTCAGAACCCTGCGCGCCTGTGGAGTCAGTGCGCGCATGTTGATTACCTGCCTTGCCGTCGAGCTGGGTGCTCTGGCGCTGATCGGTGGTATCGCCGGCGTCGTCAGCGGCTACCTGCTGGCCGGCGTGCTGTTACCGGACGTCGCCGCCAGCCTGCGCGGCTTGTACGGCGCCGAAGTGCCGGGGCAGTTGAACCTCAGTGTGCTGTGGTGGTTCAGCGGTATCGGCCTGAGCCTGTTCGGCGCCTTGCTGGCCGGCGCCAACAGTTTGCTGCGGGCGGCGCGGTTGCCGTTGCTGGCGCTGGCCAATCCGCAAGCCTGGCATCAGGCCCACGCGCGCTGGTTGCGACGCCAGGGTTGGGTCGCCTCGATGGCTGCGGTGATCGCGTTATTGGCCTTAAGCTTCGGCGACAGCCTGAGCAGTGGCTTCGTGTTGATGGGCGCGTTGTTGATCGGCGCCGCACTGGCCTTGCCGGTGGTGTTGAATAGGGTGCTCGACTGGGTGCTTGGGCGCAGTCGTTCGGTGCTCGGCCAATGGTTTCTCGCCGACTGCCGTCAGCAACTGCCGGCCCTGAGCCTGGCCTTGATGGCGCTGCTGTTGGCGCTGGCGGCAAACATCGGCGCCGGCAGCATGACCGCCGGTTTCCGCCAGACGTTCAGCAACTGGCTCGAACAACGGCTGACCGCCGAGCTGTACCTTAATCCGCAAAATCCCGCCCAGGCTCGAGAGCTGCACACCTGGCTCAAACAACAACCTCAAGTCACCGCGGTGCTACCGAACTGGCAAGTGTCGATCCAGTTGCAGGGCTGGCCGGCGGAGGTCTTTGGCGTGATCGATCACCCGACTTATCGTCAGCACTGGCCGCTGCTGGAAGCCTTGGGCGACAACCCTTGGGAGCGACTGGCCAAGGACGATGCGCTGATGCTCAGCGAGCAACTGGCCCGGCGGTTGAAGGTACGGCTCGGTGATCACCTGACAATCCCGACGCCGAATGGCCCATGGTCGCCACGGATCGTCGGAATCTACGCCGACTACGGCAATCCCAAGGGCCACCTGCTGGTCAACATCAATCACCTGCTGCGCGGCTGGCCGCAGTTGACGCCCAACCGTTTCAATCTGCGCATCGAACCGGCATCGATCCCTGGGTTCCTGACCACGCTGCAAGCCCGCTTCACCCTGGACGAAGGCCGCATCGTCGATCAGGCCCGGCTTAAAGGCTGGTCCACGCAAGTGTTCGAACGCACCTTCGCCGCCACCGCCGCGCTCAACAGCCTGACGCTTTGCGTCGCGGGCGTGGCGCTGTTCATCAGCCTGCTGACCCAAAGCCAGAGCCGCCTCGGGCAACTTGCGCCCCTGTGGGCTTTGGGCGTAACCCGTCGCCAATTGATGCTGCTGAACCTCGGGCAAACCTGGTTGCTGGCGGTACTGACGCTGGTGCTGGCGCTGCCCTTGGGCATCGCGTTGGCGTGGTGCCTGGACACGGTGATCAACGTTCAGGCCTTCGGCTGGCGCTTGCCGTTACGGGTGTTTCCGCTGCAACTGTTGCAGTTGATGGGCCTGGCGTTGCTTGCGACATTGCTCGCGTCGGCGTGGCCGTTGTACTCGCTGTATCGCACGCAACCGGCGGATTTGCTGAGGACCTTTGCTCATGAAGATTAAGGTCGGCGTGTTGCTGCTGGCGCTGCTGAGCGGATGCGACAACTCGCCTGAGCCGGAAAAAGGTTTCGCCGGCCTCGGCCATCAGGCCGAGGCATTTATCCCGGTGGTGCCCGGGCGAGTCTTCAATTTTCCGCTAGACCACGGCCCACACGATGGCTTTCGCATCGAATGGTGGTACGTCACCGCCAACCTCAAGGACGATCAGGGCCAGGAATTCGGCGCGCAATGGACGCTGTTCCGCAGCGCCTTGAAAGCGACTCCCGAACAATCTGGCTGGAGCAATCAAACCATCTGGCTGGGCCATGCGGCCGTGACTTCCGCCACGGTGCACCATGCCGCCGAACGCTACGCCCGAGGCGGCGTCGGCCAGGCCGGCGTGAGCCTGGCGCCGTTCAAGGCATGGATCGACGATTGGCATTTCAGCAGTCAGGCCACCGATGAAGATCCTCTGGCGGACCTGCAACTCAGCGCCCGCGACAAGGCCTTCAACTACCAATTGCGACTGACTTCCACACGGCCGCTGGTACTTCAGGGCGACAAAGGCTTCAGCCAGAAATCCGAACAAGGCCAGGCGTCGTACTACTACAGCCAGCCGTTTTTCCAAGCCAGCGGCACGTTGGAAATCGACGGCAAAACCTACACCGTCAGCGGCCCGGCCTGGCTTGACCGCGAATGGAGCAGCCAACCCCTGACCGCCAACCAGACCGGTTGGGACTGGTTCGCCCTGCACCTGGACAGCGGCGACCAAGTCATGCTCTATCGCATGCGGCAAAAGGACGGCGCGCCATACCTCACCGGCACCTGGATCGATGCCCATGGGCAGACGCAGTTATTACAGGCTGACGACATCAGCCTCACACCCCAAGACACCGCCAACGTGGCTGGGCGAGCAATGCCCGTGAGCTGGTCGATCAAGATTCCCGGCAAGCACCTCGATATCACCATCGGCGCCCTCAACCCCAAAGCCTGGATGGACTTGCGCATTCCTTATTGGGAAGGGCCGGTGCAACTCAGCGGCAGCCATGGCGGGCAGGGGTATCTGGAGATGACCGGGTATTAAGATCAAAAGATCGCAGCCTTCGGCAGCTCCTACGGTTATGCGTACGCCGCAATGTCGCAGGTGTACTCGGTCGGTGTAGGAGCTGCCGAAGGCTGCGATCTTTTGATCCTGCTCTTAATGCGCCGAACCCACAGGAACTCCGAGAGACCTCCATCTCTCTACCGTAATAATATCGGCAGGAACCCGCCATGAGCGACGACCTCAAACCGCCCACCCTTGCCACTTGGCAGCGGCTGTTCGACGACAAGGCCTATTGGCAGCAATCTCCCGACGTGCATTACAGCGAATTGTTGCGCATCGCCGACGATCTGCTGGGGCAGGGCGCCATCGACCTTGATCAATGGCAGATCCTCAAAACCAAGGCCGATCAATCCCACAAAGACTCGCCCGCCGTGAACGTCGCCCACGAAGTCGACGATCCCGAAGCCTGAGGAGCTCGGCGAATCCACCGCGCAAGAAACTGCGGACACTCCCTGATCAGCGTCTATGCTCATCGGCACGGACGGCCCCGAACCTGGATTAAGAGCCGTCTGCTGCCATCCATCACAGGGAACGTACCGCTTATGAAGCTCAACGCACTGACCAAAGCCATCACCCTCGCCACCCTCCTGTCCACCGCCAGCCTCAGCGCCGTCGCCGCCGACATCCCACTGGCCGCCGCCGTGGAGGCCGATCAGGTCGTCACCAAAGTCCTGGCGGTCGACGCCGCCAACCACCAGGTCGTCCTTGAAGGCGCCGAAGGTCGGCAGGTCCATGTACAACTCAGCGACAAGGCCAAAAACCTCGGCAAACTGAAAGTCGGGGATCAGGTCAACATCGAAGTCGTCCGCTCGGTCGCGGCCTACCTCGATACCGACATTGACAAAGGCCTGCCAGGTTCCATCGAACGCACCGGCGAAATCCGCGCCACCAAAGACAACCCCAACCCCGGCGGCGAAGCCTACCGTCAGGTGCAGGTGCAGCTGAAAATCACCCACATCGACCTGAAGAAAAACCAGGTGACCTTCCAGAACCCGGCCGGCCAATCCAAAACCGTCAACGTCGAAAAGCCTGAAGTCCAGGCGAAATTGAAAGATCTGAAAGTAGGGCAGAGCGTTGTGGTGACCTATACCGACGTGCTGAAAGTGACCACTCAGCACCCAAGCTGATCATTACTTGTACGGATTGATTGTTCTTGTGCGGATAGTTGTATAAGAACAATCAGTTTTAATGGTCGAACTGGTGAGTTTTGGAAGTTTGTATCCGTTTTTTTAGCAAAGACTTACGAAATATTACGTGCATAAATTTCATGTTTATACCTAGGACATATCGGCCAAATTCTATTAAAATCCTTCCCGTTCGCCCGGTGTCAGGGCTCTTTACCGGTGCATGGATTGCCAGGCCATTACACTGGGCGAACACCTTCTTTGGGAGGCGGTGTTTAAAAGTTTTGGATATAAAAAATGGGCGACCTTGGAGTCGCCCATTTTTATTGGCTGGGTTAAAGGGGGCGTTGGACACCCCACCAGGGAGTTGTAATGGCGTTTGTAGCCTGAGTCCATTTCAACCCGAAATTGTATCCATTACCGGAGTGCTGGCCTGGAGCTGCTGCCGGTAGTTGACTGCACGCTGAAGCACTCGGCTCAAGGCTTGAAAATTTGCCGGTTTGGTCAAAATATCATTGGCACCGGCGGCCCTGAAACGCTCTATCTCGCTCGAAAAAGCACTCGCGGTGAAAGCAACGATGTAGCAAATATCGCCCATTGGTAGTTCGCGGATTTTACGGATGGCCTCCAGCCCATCCATGACAGGCATGTTGATATCCATAAAAATGATATCTGGAGTCGAAGTCATGCACTGATTGACCGCCTCCAAGCCATCTGACGCAAGGTCGGGTGCATAACCCAGCTCTTGTAACATCGCCATGGCAACTTTCTGACTCACGGGATGGTTTTCTACCAGCAGGATATCGAGCGGGTAATCCTCGGCAAAAGATGAGTCGAAACCAACCCATGCATGGTCGTCCCGGATGGGTAGTTCCGAGACTGAAAAAAGCTCCATGGGGAGTGAGAAGGAGAACGTCGATCCGACCCCGGCCTGACTGGTAAAGGATAAAGTCCCCTGCTGCGCCTCGACCAGATTTTTGCAGATGGAAAGACCGAGCCCACTCCCGGTAAAGCGTTGACTGGCCAGTCCTTTAAACTGAGTAAAGGGCTTGAACAGGCTGTTTTGCCGTTCCATGGGAATACCTATGCCGGTATCGCGTATGGAGAATTCGAGTCGGGCTCGAGTGCCGTAACCGCTAGTCGTGACCATGAGCGATATTTTTCCGGCTTCGGTGAATTTAACCGCATTGCCCAGCAAGTTGATCAATATCTGGCGAAGGCAATTGGTATCGGTTTTGACCAAGGGAGGTACGTCTGGTGATACCTGGGCCTCAAGTACTATTGGCTTGTCCTGAATGTTTTGCCGGATCATTTCAATACTGGATGAAACCAGCGCTCTTATTTCGAAGACACGAGGCTTCAATTCAAGCTTGCCTGCTTCGATTTTTGCAAGGTCGAGAATGTTGTCGATAAGAGACAGCAGGGCTCGTCCACTTGTATTAATCGTTCTTAGCAGACTGCTTTGCTCGGCGTTCAGGGCCGACCTCGCCAGCAACTCGGTCGCGCCGATAACACCGTACATGGGCGTGCGGATTTCATGACTCATGGTGGCCAAAAATCTGGTTTTTGAACGATCAGCGTCCTCGGCGGCATTTTTTGCTCGATTCAATACCTGTTCGTTTACTTGCAGTTGCTGAAGATGAGCACGCATGCGTAAAAGGATGAAGGCGAGAAATACCAGAATGGCCAGGATGATATGGTTCAGGGAGTCCTGATTAAGTTGGCGGTGGTAGTCCGCCAACGTCATCTCCGCGCCCGCGACATAAATCGTACCGTCCTGCGATTTCATTGGGACGAAGACGGCGCGAAAGTCTCCCCAGTGATCCGAGTAGTCGATCCATGTGGGTTCGGTACGTTCAAAACTGTCGAGCAGAGCCTGACTGGCATCTGGATAGGGATCGAAGAATCGTACGAAATTCTTCTCTTGAATTTCTTTTTTCGATGCGCTGGAGCTGACCAGATAAGCCTTCCCCGCGCGTTTGACCACGCTGTAGACAAAGGCGGTTCCCATGGACTCGTTGAACCTGGAGAGCCGCTGAATGGCATCCCAGTCTTGCGCTTCCGATTTGGACTGTTTGTCGGTCAGATTGTCATGGTAACGGTCGCCGAGGATGGCTGAAGTGCCCAGCGCTGCATGCAGCAGCTTGTTATTAATGTTTTCAGTGAGATTTCCTTGAGTCTCGACGTAGAGGTAGTAGATATAGCCACTGACACCCACGATGTAGACCAAGAGTAAAGCCCATGTTTTCCGTCTGAATTTGAACATAAATCACAGCCTCCATACTGCGCGCGGAAGTATAGTTTGAAGGTTGGTTGAAAACCATTGTTTTGTTTTCTCTGTTTTCAGGTGAGGATGGTTAGGAATTACTGACCGAATAGCCAGTTTTTTGGGGTTTTGCGGTTTTGGGAAAAGTCCATCACAGCGGGGGCAAAGCGACAATGCTTGTCAGTTAATATAGATGTAATTTTTAATGCGATCTGAAATTTGGTTTGCATTGAGGTTTTTTTGATTTTTCAGAGTCATGCAGGCAAATCAGTTCCTGAAGTAAAGTTCATCCAGTTGACGTCTACGTATCAGCAGGTATTCCTCCCAAACCTTGGGGAAGTCCTCATCCTTCGTAAATGGGAAGGTCAGATAAATATGTTTGCCTGTCACGCTTATATATTCACGCGTACGTTTGAAAGCGGGCTGTTCGTACATTGAGATGCTTTCATCGTAACCGTCGTGACGGTGAAAGATACTTACCCGATGTGGCGCGATCATGCTCCGCGCAAAATCAATCACCCAACCATGATCCAGTCCAGTACTCAAATAGCCGTAAACACCGTCGCTTGAAAGGCGAATACATGATCTTGCCTGAGTACCATCGTCATCGTTCACTACGACGATCTTGTCTTTGAAGTATTGGATGCTTTTCTGATTTGGTCCTTTCAAAATCAGATTCCAGCCTTCGGCGGACATTCGAAACTCACCTTGGTTTTCGAATTCGGCGATCCAGCCGTTTGAAAGAGTGATTCGATGTTTGTTCATGTTTTATCCTGAAGGTTTGGCGCAAATGGAGGCAGAATGGGGCAGATTTATTTTCATTAGAGCTTAGAAAATTAATCTGTCTCCTTTGTCTTTGTCTGGGAAAATAGATCTGTCCCATGTTGTCCGTCCCATTTTGTCCCTGTCATTTGTTGGGGCTAATAAAATACTTGTCAGGGCTCGTCCAACTGATCATTGTAAATTTTCCGGTTAAAAGCCCCTTGTCTCTTAGGTACTCAAATACCTCGGCAGGGCACCACTCTCTTCCATCGGAAAAATAGACTTCAAGATCCCTGAGTTGTTTAAATACTCCAGCTAATATTTCATCGTTTGGTGTGATGATTTTGTATTCGTTAAGATCAATGTCGTTTGTGAAGCCGATGTCTATTAGGCTTTCTTTTATTTTTGCATCAAGAATCTTTACCCTGACAAAGTCGCTATCGGATTTTGTCACATAGGCTTGGACTGTATTCATTTAACTAGAACTTCTGTCATGGTAGATACACCCAGTGCATTGGTAGTGGCGAGCCAAAGGAGATAGATTTGTTTTTATGAGTGCGTAGAAAATAACCTGTCCCTTTTTTGTAGTTTTTCTTCGCCATTTTCCTTGATTTAGCTACAGTTTTTCTAGATCAAAATTGCAACCATTTGTCTTTATTTCAGACAGAAATTGGTCAAGCCTAATTACAGGCTTGCCAGCATTTTGGTTGGCGTACTCTCTACGTAGAAGTTTGAACAGTTCGTTGATTGTTTTTTTGTTTCTTTCGCTAAGGTTCGCTATTAAGTCAAAGCTGTCTTCGGACATGAACGATGTATCATTTCGCATTAGATAGTAACAGCTTATATTTAACAGCAAGGAGTCTGCATCTTGGTAGCAACTCTGCAGCGATGTTAAATACTTGCTGAATACGTCAAGTAGTATTTTGTTTGGGCTTTCTTTAGATTTTAGATATCCGCAGAGACCTTGCCAGTTGTTGATATAGAGGTGATCTCCCCAATCAGGGTCTCGGGAAGAATATTGTCCTTGACCTTTAAAAAACTTCGAGGGCTCATTGTTTTCTAGTGCGATTTGAAATTTGGTTTTCATTGAGGTTTTTCCCAGTCTTCAAATTGACTTAATAATTCATCGACACTTTGTTATATTGTATTTTCTCAGAGCCTATTAGGGCCGCCTCTTTGGTGCCGCTTTTCGTTGCTCCGCCGGGAACCCACTCTTTTGGATCGGCACCATTTTCTTTCCCGTTCGGCACTTCGTATTGAATCGACGTCTCCGGGTTTTATACGGACGAGATAAACGGCTGTATCGGCCTCCGACCCCAGATTCAGCTCATCACTGAGCACTCGCCAGTCGTTATTTGATGATTTGAAAAATAAAAGGGGATAGATTTATTTTCATTATGCGTAGATAATAAATCTGTCGCCTTTTATTTTAAAGGCTTCCAGAATTTAATATTTTCCATGTGTCTTTCTATGTCATCCATGTCGTCTTCACCGAGCGTGTTATCAAAACTGTCGCTTAGTATTCGTCGTACCTTGGCGAGTTTTTGTGTGACTTTTTCGTTGTCTATAAACTCAGTTGTCGCGCGTTGGTAGTCTGTAATAGGTTTGTCGCTATAATAGCTACCCATTTTATGTAGAGATATTAATATAAACTCTATCTCTGATAGTGCTTCGAGTGCAGATTCTCCGGGTATAATGATTTTTTTGTTTGTATCTAACATTTTTATTGTGATGAACCAAAAAAGTCGAATTTATTTTCGCGGGCACACAGAAAATAAGCCTGTCCACTTGTTTTCTCGGGTAGTCATTTTTCTAGTTTATTTAAAGCATTGGAAATTGCCTTGTTTAATTCTGACCAGCTTTTTGCTTTTTCGCTGAAAGCTGGATATTCCCAGTCATAGGCTTTAATTAAAGAAATTCTGAATGTACCATTTTCACAGAACTCAGGGTACCAGCCTATGTCGATAAGTTGATCATGAGGGAAGACGGCTTGAAATAGGTCCTCCTTTAAATCATCGATGATCATCGAAGTATCAATAAGCTGATTGAGATGGGATATGTTATCAAGTGTGATTATTCCGTCAAGCTCAATGATTTTTTTAGTATGCATTCAGTTTTTCTTCGCCTTCGTGAGCTTTTTGAATGCTTCTTCGGAAATAGGGTGGCCGTGGATAGTGTTTGCGCTTAGTTCAACCCTCATGAAGCGTGTTTCTTCACCATCGTTGGCGCCAATAGTCTTGCCAATATCAATAACTTTCCAAGGCTTTCCATTGTTGACCTCTTGGCCATTTTTAAATGCATGCCGTTCGAGTGCTTCGATGTCTGTCCCAAGTGAATACTTTGCCGCACCTCCATTAGCAAAAGGGGGCAAATTTATTTTGGGTGCATAGAAAATAAATCTGTCTCTTTTTGTCTCGTGGCTAACTTTTTTTGTCAAACACTTAAAAGCCAAGACTCACACTGCGTCAGTTTTGCATTGTCGTTCATTGTGTGTGAGATTTTTTTATCTATTTCTTTGAACTTATTGGGTTCATTTTCTTTGTAAAATATTAGCCAGCTGTCTCTGCCGTCATGTTCGATCATGTATTTTTGTTCGTTTTTTTTGATGCTTAAAGACCAAGATGAAAAAAAATCGGGGTGATCCGAAAATACTGTTACCGTAAAGCCACAACGACTTGCCATGTCATATAGATCGGATTGTTTCATTTATGGACTCCTAGATGTTATTAAAGTTACGGGATTTTTTCGAAGTTTCCTTTAGCGCTGCTAAAGACTTGAGTACCACCCCCTGACGACGGCTGCGTTACACCTTTTACAGACCAGGTATCATCTATCGGTTTGGCTGTCGATTTCAATACGGGTGTTTTTTCGGTTGTTCGATAAATACCTTGCAGTTTTAGTTCTACCGTGCCTGCTGCGCGATTATCTCCGAGTGGACCAATGCCTAGCTCTGATGGGGTTGTAGCAGGGTTCAGAGAGTAGTAGTTGCCTTGTGGAGCACCCGGTGATTGGAATTGATATACGGTTTTTCCTCGGTTTAACGTTTCTACATTTACCGGTTGATTAAAATCTATGCCGTTTAAATGCCCTGGAATGCTTGTCTCTTCAAAGCCTTGTGTTCGGTAAAATTCCGTAGCGGTCTCTTTTCTTCCGCGGGCATTGATATCGTTATTGATATCCCCTGTCCGGCCGTATTTTTGATTCAGCTCAGCTCGTCTTTCATCTGGGCAGTTACTCGGAACGCAGCTCAACCCCAACGGATCCACCCACCCCGTAGGGTTAGGCACGTACTGGTAGTTGTTCAACCCACCCGCAAGCTTGATCGGGTCCGGTGTCAGATAGCGCCCAGTGCTCGGATTGTAGTAGCGATGCCGGTTGTAATGTAAGCCCGTTTCCGCATCGAAATACTGACCCTGGAAGCGCAGTGGGTTGTCGATTTCTGCAACGTCGAGGGTTGCGAGGTTGCCGTAGGCGCGGTACTTGGCTGACCACATAATCTCGCCGCTGTAGTCAGTGAGTTCTTGCGGCGTGCCGAGGTGGTCGAGTTGGTAGTAGAACGGTTCGGCTTTGATTGGGCCTTCGCCATCGAGCATGGCTAGCGGGCGGAAGCTGCCGGGTTCATAGATATAGCTGCGATAGCGGTTGTCCGCGCTTTCGGCGATCAGGCGTTCGCCTTGCCACAGGAATTCAGTGGTGTGGCCATCGACGGTTTTGGCGATGCGGCGGCCGAAGGCGTCGTACTTGTAGCTTGCGATGCTGCCGCCGGGCAGGCTGACGCCGATCAGGCGGTGTTGGCAGTCGTAGCGGAACTCGGTGACGAGTTTCTGCCCGGTGCCGCGACGTTCGCGGATCAGGTTGCCGTGGGCGTCGTAGTCATAGTGGCGGTCGCCCTGCATCAGCAGGCGATTACCTTTGACGTTGGCCAGGTTCGCGGTCGGTTGGTCGCCTTGGCCGAGGAGGTTGCCCGCCGGGTCGTGGGCGAAGCTTTCCGGGGTAGTGCCACGGACGTTGATCAGGCGATCGAGCGGATCGTAGTGATAGCCGCGGTTGCCTTTGCGGCTGTCGTCGATGCCGGCAAGGTTGCCGTTGGCATCGTAGGCGTAGTGGCGACGGAACAGGTTGCGGTCCTGCTGGCTGACGGTGTGGGCTTGCAGTCGGCCTTGTTCGTCGTACTGATATTGGCTGAGCAGCATGCCTTGCTGGCGCTGCTGTTCGCGACCGGCGTTGAACTGGTGCGTGGTCAGACGCGAGCCATTGAGGTCGATGCTGCTCAGACGGCCGCCGGGTTGGTGGCGGTAGTCGAGTTTGCTGCCGTCGGGGAGGCGGCAGTGGCTGAGTTGGCCGAGGTTGTCGTACTCGTAACGCAAGGTGCCCCAACCCTGGTGTTCGGTGATCAGGCGGTCTTGCAGGTCATATTCGTAGGCGAGGGGCCAATGGCCGTCGTCGACGTCTACGAGGCGGCCGAGGGCGTCGTAGCTGTAGTGAATTTCTTCGCCATCAGCCAGGGTTTTCACCAGCAGCCGGCCAGCCGCATCACGTTGGTACTCGGTCACCAACTCGCTACCGTCGTCACCGAATTCGGTTTTCTTCAGCAGTTGGCCGTTGAGGTCGTATTCGTAGGCAGTCCGGCGACCGTCGAAGCCGGTTTCCTGCTGGATCAGGCCGTTCGGGTAGTAATCGAGGTGGTAGTGTTCGCCACGTTCGTTTTCGATCTCGCTGAGCAGCAACCGCGAGTTGTCGTAGCGATAACGCAGTTGGCTGCCGTCCGGGTTGATGCGACGACTGACCAAGTGCAGGTTATCGGCGTATTCGTAGCGGGTGACGCGGCCCAGTTCATCGCGTTCGGCAGTGACTTTACCGTAGGCGTTGTAGGTGAAGGCACGCGTAGCGCCGCCGGGCAGGGTGATTTGCGCGAGGCGGTTGGCAGTGTCCCATTGGTAGTGGGTGATCGCGCCGCTTTCGTCCTGACGGGTGATCTGCCGTCCCAAGGCGTCGTAGCGATATTTGCGTTGGCCACCGTCCGGTAGCTGTTCCTCGAGCAGTTGGCCAAGGTTGTTCCAGCCCAGTTGATGGCGGCTGCCGTCGGGATGACGGATTTCCAGCAGACGGCCCTGGCGGTTGTAGCTGTAGTGGGTCGAGTTGCCGTCCGGGTCGACTTGTTCGGTGATGTCGCCTTGATCGTTACGCCAGTATGTCCACTTTGCCGGGCCACGGTTCACCACACGGACAAAACCACGGTAGTACTCGTAAGTGGTGGGAGCATCTTCCGGCGGAATCACCGCGACCATTCGGCCGGCTTCGTTGTACTGGTATTCGGTGACCGCGCCGAGTGGATCTTTTTCGGCGATCAGGCGACCCTTGTCGTCATAGGCCTTCAGGTGTTCGGCACCGTCCGGATCGACTTTGGCGACCAGTCGAGCCTGATCGTCATGGGTGTAGACCTCTTCGCTGCCATCAGCGTTGGTAACCGTGACGCTGCCCTTGTCATCCCAGGCGTAGTGGGCGTCCATCTGCGAGAAGCTTGCCCAGTGATGGGTGCAGCGTGCCGACTTGCCTTCTTTTTCCCATTCCCAGTAGAAACTGGCGCCACCGGCCAGTTTGCGTTCGAGGATGACGTTTTGTTCGTTGTAGGCGTAATGCTCGGCTTCACCGGCGGCGTTTTTGGCTTCGATCAGGCGGTGCTGGGCATCGTAGCCGTAGGTGACCAGGTTCTGAACAGTGCTCCAGGCATCTTCCAGGTTGTCCGCCGGGCTGAACTGCTGATAGTCGATGGCGACGATGTGTTTGCGGTCGTACCTCAAGAGGAGGGCGCGACCGGCACCGTTATCGACACGTTTGATTCGTCCGTGAATGTCGCGGGTGATGTGCAGGCGGTTGTCGTAATTGTCGCTGATGGCGATCAGCGTCGCGCCTTTGCTGTTGTAGCGGAAGTGGTAGAACTGCTTGCGTTCGCCAGCTTGGGTGAGGATCAGTTCGGACGGATCGTCTCCGATGAAGATTGCCGCTTCCGACAGGCTGTTGGTGATCGCGGGGCGCTGCACACTGGGCAGCGGGAACGTGGTGACGCGGTTTTCGTGGTCGGTCCAGATGACTTCGTCGCCGTTGATGTCGACACGTTGCGCGAGGGCGTGACTCCAGCCGTAGCCGAGACCGCAATCGATTTCTGCGGCGCTGGTGCGATAGAGGCGCGTCCAGCTGAAAGGTAGCAGACCGCCGAGTTCGCCGTCGGTCAGGGTCAGCAGCTCTTCGCCAGTGACCATCGATACCGGGCAACCATTGGTGCAGGTTTTCTTGGCGCAGGCGGCGCTTTTGTCGTCAGGCGTTTTCGACTGAGTGGAAGCATCGTCGACCTTTTCCTTGGGGGCGAGGGTGGTCTGTTTTTCTTTCTTTCCACGTGGAAACGAAGAAGCGTCTTTCACTTCCTGCTTCGGCGTATCCGTGGTTTTCGGCACCTGACTTTTAGAACCGTTGGCGGCAGCCTCGTCGATTTTGATCGCCGCTGTTTTGGCCGGTTTCATCGGCACGCTCTTGGCACTGGCAATCAGTGGCTTGGAAACCTCTGCGTGTGCTGGCAGGCTGTGCTTGCCGCTCAAGGACATCAGTTTCGCGGCCAGCTCTTCAAGGTACTTGAGCGCCGTACCGGATTTGACCGTGGACAGGGTTTTGGTCCCCACCCGCACCGCGATTCCGGCACCGCCAGTAAGGCAAATACCCAGCACCACGTTGATCAGGAATTCCGACGCAATGGCCGTCACCACGTCGACGATGACTTGCGGTGGCAGCATGCCGACCCACGCCACGATCGCCGAGACGTAAATGAACATCAATGGTTCGTCACTGAGGATCAACAGACCCGACGCAATGGATTCCTTGGACGCAGCATAGAGCTTGTCGATCTCGAGATCCGACAGGTACTTGCGGAGCTTTTCGAGGTTTTCCTTTGGATGTGCAAGCAGTTCGAACAGGCTTTTGATGTCATCCCACAGCCTGAGTAACGCCTTCTCCAGACCATCCATCGCTCGTTTCAACAGAATGACAGACCGACCCGCGCGGTCAGCAGCCGAGTAGCTGGCCCACTGTGGCTGGAACTTGCTCGACCATTCACTTTGCAACCAGCCATTTAGATTGCCGATCACACCCTGGTAGGAGTCGTAGAGCGCTTTGACATTGCTTTGGGATACGTTCGGGAAAAAGGTGATGCGGTACATCTGGCCTTTCTTGCAGCCATCGATCACCTTGATGCCGCTCGGGCCGATCGTTGTTTCAATAACGGGGCCGGTGACGTCGTCGTAGAAAGTACCTTTGGTGACCGGTTCCAGTTTCACGGGCGTGTTGCCGATCGGCACGAATCGCGCGGACTCGAACATGTGGATCAGCGTGAAGTCGCCCGCCAGAGGGCAGGTCGCGTAAGTCTCGACCTTGCCGGTTTTGGTCTTGCGTTTGGTCACGCTGACTTCATTTCCGACTTTGAAGGTCTGGTCGACATCCAGTGCCCAACCAGTCAGAAAACCGTCCGCCCACTCCTTGTAATCGCTCAGGCAATTTTTGAAGTCTTTGAGAATCAGGTTCACGTCAGGGGTTTTGGCGTCCAGTACGCGCAGGACCAAGGTACCAATCGGGGTATTCATGACGTGACTTCCTTTGTCAGCTGAGCAGCAAGACGCTCTGCCAAATCTTCTGTATTGGGTTGTTGGCGGACGAAGCGCTCGACCTTATGGCGCAAGTTACTTTCGGGGAAGGCGAAGAACAGTTCCGGGCAGTCCTCTCCCAGCCATTGCATCAGGTTGTCGACGACGGTGGTGTGGTCTTTTTCCGCCAGTGTGTCGAGCAACTTCTGCGGCACCTCCCACCATGGCCACGCCTTCGCTGGAGGCACGGCCCTCGGCCCCACTTCCAAGCTCTTCCCGTTAATCAGGTACCGATCAAACACCGGCAAAACCTCACCCGCGCCGGCACCCAATCCCTCAAGAATCGGGTAGATATGCCGCCCGTCCCAGAACCGGAAAAACACTTCAGCCCCGTCGGGCATGCGCACTTGAGTCAGGCTACGAAGGTGTTCGAACACCATGTCCGGCGTGCTGGTGGATACTGCCAGCCAACCCCAGTCCTGAGCATCAGTGTCGGCGATCCATTGCAGAAAACCGGCATTGGGTTTCAGTTCGGCGAGGTAGGGCATGACGGGCTGCCAATCGGCATAGGGCGTGCCATTCCAGATTGGGATCAATTCCGGCGCCATCTCTTGCTGGTAGAAGGCCTTGAGCGGCTCGGCATCGCTGGCCGCGCTGACGATCAAGTACAACCGCTCACCCGTCTGCAACGGTCGTTCAGCCAACCACGCTTGCGGAGTCGAAGGATCAGATCGCACAAGCACCTGCCTT
Organism: Pseudomonas sp. JV414; assembly: GCF_032424305.1. NCBI lineage: Bacteria > Pseudomonadati > Pseudomonadota > Gammaproteobacteria > Pseudomonadales > Pseudomonadaceae > Pseudomonas > Pseudomonas sp. JV414. The sequence goes on from NZ_VYKC01000022.1 coordinate 727,486, forward strand.
GCATTTTTCGCACTCTTCACAGAATGGCGCGTTGCGTTTGAGGGTGTTGACTTGCGCCGGCGTCAGAACCGCCCCCGCCTTGTCCGCATCCGCCTGTTTCAACGCCCCCGGCATCAACGGTGCCGCCCCGGTGCCGCTGCCCGGACTCCCCCCGGAGTTCATGTTGATCACCGGCCCGCTCAGCGTCACACCGCTGGCGTCGATCTTGATGAAGCTGCCGCCGCCCTTGAGGGTCAGTTCGCTGCCGGCTTCGAGCACGACTTTCATGCCGCTGCTCAGGTGGATTTCCTGGCCGGCTTCGATGAACTGGCCGGTGCCGATCTTGATGTGCTGGTTGACGCCCACGGTCAGGTGGTCGTTGGCGCGGGTTTCGACTTTCCGGTCGGCGTAGACAGTGTGGTGTTCTTCGGCCTTGAATTCGCTGTAGCTGTTTTTCTCGACGGTGTCGTGGCGTTCGTTGCCGACGCGGATTTTCTGGTCGTGTTCGACGTTTTCGTCCCAGTCGCGCTGGGCGTGCAGGAAGATCTGTTCCTGGCCTTTTTTGTCTTCGATGCGCAGTTCGTTGTAACCGCCGCCACCCGGAGAGCTCAGGGTTTTGAAGGTGCTGCGGGTTTTGTTCGCCGGCAGGGCGTACGGGACGACGTTTTCCTTGTGGTACAGGCAGCCGCTGATCAGCGGTTGGTCGGGGTCGCCTTCGAGGAAGCTGACCAGCACTTCCATGCCGATCCGTGGGATGGCGATGCCGCCGTAATGGGCGCCGGCCCAGGCGGAGGAGACGCGCAGCCAGCAGCTGGTCTTGTCGTCGGCCTGGCCTTCGCGGTCCCAGTGGAATTGCACTTTGACGCGGCCGTACTGGTCGCAGTGGATTTCTTCACCTTTGGGCCCGGTGACCACGGCGCTCTGGCTGCCGAGGATCCGAGGTTTGGGGTGGTTGAGCGGCGGGCGGTTGGGCACGTCCCAGGGAGTGGCCTGGAAGCGGTTGCGGTAGCCCTGGTGGAAATCGTCCTTGAGCTGGGTCGTGTTGCTGGTGACCGACTCTTCCAGCACTTGCGGCTGTTTGCCTTCGTGGAGGATTTCGGTGAGCAGCCACAGGTCGTTCCATTTGGCTTTCGGGTGTTGGGTCAGCGCCAGGAAGTGGCCGCTGACCAGCAACGGTTGATCGCTTTTGCCTTCGGCGAGCTGGAAGTCGCTACGGTGACGCTCTAGGGCGCGTTTGGCCAAGTGCTTGCCGCGTTCGCGGTCGATGAAGCGGCCGGGGTAGTCGTAGTCTTCGAGGTCGGGCAGGGCGTCGCCACGGTTTTCGCTTTCCAGCGTCAGGCGCGGTTTTTCGAAGTCGTAGTCGCGGCGGGTGGTGCGGCTGGTGCGGGTTTCCAGGCGCAGGTCGAAGCGCTTGATCGCCGGGTCGTTGGCGACCATGCCGGAGTCTTGCTGGTAGGCCACGGGGGCGAGTTTCGGGAACACCGTCTGGTCATCGCCGAACACCAGCTTGTGGGCCGTGGCGCTGTGCTGGAAGTGGTAGTGGATACCTTCTTCCTCGCACAGGCGCTGGATGAACTGCAGGTCCGATTCATCGTACTGAACGCAGTAAATGCGCTCGGGATAAATCGTCCCGACTTTGAATTCGTAGGCATTGCTCTGGATGCCGTGCTCTTCGAGGACCATGCCAACGATTTTCGGCACGCTGAGGTTCTGGAAGATGCGTTGGTTGATGCGGTGCGCCAGGTAGGACAGCTGCGGGCGCAGGGTCACGGCGTAGCGGGTCAGGCGTTTGCCGGAATCGCCTTGGGCGGCGCGGTAGATCTGGCCATGGATGCCGCTGCCATCCGGCGAGAGCTGCAAAAAGGCCGGTTTGTGCAGCAGGGTCTCGAGGTCCAGGGACGGCTGTTCACTGACCAGCTCCACCTCAAATACAAAAGGCTGGCTGATGGCTTCCCGACCTTGCAGGCCAAGGACCTGGAGATCGTTTTCCAGACCTTCGACAGTCAGGGCAAAGTGAGTCTGATTGGCCGGCGCGAACATCCCTTGTTCCTCGTGCAGTGCTGCGGCGCACGCCGACACCCAAACGGGCGCTTGCGGACGCGAAAATTCTTGGAAGACGCAAATGACATCGACCAGCAGAGCTGGCCGATGTTTGGAACCGTCAGCCGCGATTAAGCGACTGGAACACGCCAGTCATCGGAACCCGAAGTACCGGATACTTCGTGGGTCCAGGTGATTTTGCGGTAGGTGAATTGCACTTCTTCCAGGTGCGTGAAGTGCGAGTTCGACGGATCCTGGCAGTTGTGCATTTTGTTGTTGATGGCGACGATGATCGCGTCTTCCAGTTTGGTGGTGTAGTAATGCTCTTGGGTGCCTTGAGCCGAAGTGCGGTACCACTGGATAACGATTTCGCTCATGCGCTCGCCGGAGGTCAGCGCCGCTTGCAGCAGTGGCGAGGACTTGTCGTAGACCTTGGTGATCACGACTGGCTTGTGTACACGCTGACCGGTCGGTTGGCCGGACTGTGGGTCACGCGGGATGATCACGTCATGGCTGAAAGCCTGAACCATGACCTGGTCTTCGTGACCTTCCTGGTAGGTGTTGCCAACCGAGTCGGCGGTGAACGCGCCGGCAGTGATCAGGCCTTGTTTCTCGCCAGTAACGGACATGTACGCTGGTGTAGCCATGGATGTGCTCCTTGCTAAAAGTTAGGGTGCCCGGGAGGCGGTATCGCCCGGTGGGTGCCTGACTGTTATCAAGGACCGTGCCAGAAATGATTAACGCTATATAAATCAGATGGTTGAGGTAATTTTTCAAACGCCGGAGAGGTTTTTGGCAAAGATCAGCTGAAAAAGTGCGCAAGAAGTTGCGCAGTGGTGCGCAACTTCTTGCGCACTTGGCTGGAGGGCTTGATAAACCTGGCGTCCAGCGTCGCTGGGGGACTTTTCCCCAACACAGTTGCGCAACTTCTTGCGCATCAAGGCCATGAGCCGTCACCCCCGACAATGGGCGCAACGAACAGCGCTGTCCGATGGTCAAACCCAGCGCCGAGATCACTGAATAACCCTGACATCGACTGGAGAACGACATGAAAATCCTGATGGTTTTAACGTCCCACGATCAATTGGGTGACACCGGTAAGAAAACCGGCTTCTGGCTCGAAGAATTCGCCGCACCGTATTACACCTTCAAGGACGCTGGCGCGCAGCTGACCCTGGTCTCACCCAAGGGCGGCCAGCCACCGCTGGACCCCAAGAGCGATGAGCCCGACGCGCAAACCGCGGCCACCGATCGCTTTCACAAGGATTCCGCTGCCCAGTCCGCATTGGCATCTACCGGGGTGCTGAACACCGTGAGGGCCGAGGACTATGACGCTGTTTTCTATCCAGGCGGGCATGGCCCGTTGTGGGATCTGGCTGAAGACACCTTTTCAATTGCGCTGATCGAGGCGCTCTACAACGCGGGCAAACCGGTTGCGGCTGTCTGTCATGCGCCGGGGGTGTTGCGCCACGTCAAGGATGCGGACGGCCAGCCGTTGGTCAAAGGCAAGCGGGTGACAGGCTTCACCAATTCCGAGGAAGCTGCTGTGCAGTTGACGGATGTTGTGCCGTTTTTGGTGGAGGACATGCTCAAGGCCAATGGTGGCCTTTACTCCAAGGCGGATGACTGGGCGAGTTACGTGATCGCGGATGGTCTGTTGCTGACCGGTCAGAACCCGGCCTCGTCGGAAGCGGTCGCCAAGGCTTTGTTGGCGAAGCTGGAATAAGATCAAAAGATCGCAGCCTGCGGCAGCTCCTACCTCGAGCGTGTGCAACCGCGATGCAACGGGTGCCCCAATCCCTTTGTGCAACCGCGATGCAACGGGTGTACCCAGCCCCCGTAGGAGCTGGCGGAGCCTGCGATCTTTTTTGCGGCCATCACGTCTATTCGGAAACGTTCAAACCCAGTGCTGCAATACACTCCTCGATCGACCGCCGCTGCGTCTCGGCATACAACCCCAGTTCATCAATCGTCGACCTTCCCAAGGCCTTTTCGAACGCCTGTTGGTTCGAGTGCACGCCATAGTGGGTTTGCGCCGCATCCCCCAAATTCGACTGAAAAATCCCAGCCGCGCTGACTGGCAAAAAGTCTTCGTACACCAGCGGTTCAACCCGCACATAGCCGCCTTTGAGCAAATCCTCCAGCGACGCGCCTTTCAGCCCATCTGCCGCCAGGCCTTTTTCCGTCACGAAGTAGCGAAAATACGCCAGTTCCTGTTGGCGCATTTCCTCGACGGTGTCAGGGAATTCGCCAAAGTGCTGCGTCATTAGCGCGTTGTAGCGTGCGGCATTGGCTTCGTTGGGGAAATCCTTCAGTTCATCCCGTGCGGCGTTGAGCAAGCGGTCGTAAAGCGCCCGGCCTTTGGGGCTGAGCGCCGCGCCGCGTTGCTCGATTTCACCGAAACGGGCGCTATGGCTGCCACGGGTTTCGGCCTGATCGGTAAAAGCAATCGGCTCGTCCAGCGCCTTGAAGCTGGTTTGGCGCAGCAGGATCGGGCATTGGCGGCGGGGCGGGCCTTCGATCACCGCTTTGGGGGTGATGCCATGGGCGGGCATTTGCGCCTGCACAATGTCGATGTCCAGGGTGCGTGGTGTCAGGTGGTTGATGTGCGGGCCTTTGAACGCAACCACGTCGGCGATCAGTCGATGCTGGGCGCTGAGTTGTTGATATTGCGCGGCGGTGACGGTGGCGCTGTGGTGCCAGCGGAAGGTTTCCAGGGCTTGTGCGACAAAGTCCTGCGTCTCGTATTCAGTCAGGCCACCCTGGGTTTCAGCGCGCTCAATGAGGGCCAATGCCGCCGGGGTGAAGATCGAGCGCGTGTCCAGCACCGACTGGGCAAAGGCCCGCAATTCGGCGTCTTCGATCAGTTCCAGGCGCAGCAGCGAGGTGAACACCCGGAACGGGCTGACCTGCAATGCCGCCTCATGCACGGCACGGAACGCGGTGGAATGCACCGGCACGCCGGCCGGGGTCAGGTCGTAATAGCCCACCGGCTGCATGCCCATCACCGCAAACAGGCGGGCGAGGGTCGCCAGTTCAGCGGCGGTGCCGACGCGGATCGCGCCATGGCGTTCCAGGTCCAGCCGCTGGATTTCGCCGGTGCTGTGCAGCTGTCGGGCGATTTGCGGATCGCTGTTCAGCACGTGGCGGTTGGTCTGTTCCACCAGTTCCATCAGCGCGCCGTACAGCGGCACTTCTTCGCGGTACATGTCGGACATCGCTTTGGAGAAGCGTTGGCGGATCAGGTCAGGGCTGACGAAGTTCGGATGGCTCATGAAAAGTTCCTGGCGCAGTGACGTAACGGATGCCGGAAAAGATCGCAGCCTTCGGCGGCGCCGACAAACGAAGTTTCTGACGAACTTCATTCTGCCAAGGACTGTTCTTGCAACGCAGGAGTGCTCAGTCAGCGCAGCACGTGGTCCACCAATTCGATCCAGTGCCTGACTGGCGTTCGTCCGGCGCTGTTGAGGTGGCTCTGACAGCCGATGTTGGCGGTGGCGATGATCTCGGGGTGGCCGCTTTCCAGGGCGTTGAGTTTGTTGTCGCGCAGTTGCCGCGCCAGTTCCGGTTGGGTGATCGAGTAGGTACCGGCCGAGCCACAACACAAATGACTGTCGGGTACCGCCGTGAGATTGAAGCCCAACCGCGTCAGCACGGCTTCTACCGCGCCGCCGAGTTTTTGGGCGTGCTGCAAGGTGCAGGGGCAATGGAAGGCGATCCGCTGGTCGGTGGCTGCGCAAACCCGTTCCAAAGGTTCATCGGCCAGCACTTGCACCAGGTCCAGCGCCAATTCGCTGACCCGCTGGGCTTTGGCCGCATAGACCGGGTCGCGCTCCAGCAGATGCCCGTAATCCTTGATGAAGGCGCCGCAGCCGCTGGCGGTTTGCACGATGGCTTCGGCGCCGTTTTCCAGGTGCGGCCACCAAGCGTCGATGTTGCGTCGGGCGCGGTCCAGGCCCATGGCTTGGGCGTCGAGGTGATAGTCCAACGCGCCGCAACAGCCAGCGTCTGACGCCGGGATCACGCTGATCCCCAGCCGATCCAGCACCCGCGCGGTCGCGGCATTGGTGTTCGGCGACAGACCAGGTTGCACGCAGCCTTCGAGCATCAGCACCCGGCGAGCATGCCGAGGGACAGGGCGCTCGCCCGTGGCGGGGAGGTCGTGGGGCAACTTCGCCGCAACGCCCCCTGGCAGCAACGGCCGGAATGTGGCGCCGATTTGCAGCAAAGTCCTGAACAGATTCGGATTCGGCGCCAATGCCCGCAACCCTTGGCGCAACAGTCGCTGACTGGCCGGGCGCGGCACCGCTTTATCGATCACGGCGCGGCCAATGTCCAGCAAGTTGTGATAATCCACCCCGGACGGGCAGGTGGTTTCGCAGTTGCGGCAGGTCAGGCAGCGATCCAGGTGCAACTGGGCTTTGGCCGTGGCGGGGGCGCCTTCGAGCACTTGCTTGATCAGGTAGATGCGCCCGCGCGGCCCGTCCAGTTCGTCGCCCAGCAGTTGATAGGTTGGGCACGTCGCGTTGCAGAACCCGCAATGCACGCAGGTACGCAGAATCTTGTCCGCTTCTTCGGCGCGGGGCAGTAGTTTGGACTGTTCGCTCAGGTTGGTTTGCATGCTAAAGGTCCGCGTACATCCGCCCAGGGTTGAACAGCCCTTGCGGGTCCAGTTGCGCCTTGAGTTGCCGGTGATAGCGCAGCAGTGCCGGGGCCAGCGGCTGGAAGGGCGTTTCGCTGACGCCATGGCTGAAACAGGTGGCGTGGCCGCCGAGTTCAAGGGTCCGCGACTGAATGTTGTCAGCCGCGGATTTCAACCAGCGTTGCGCGCCGCCCCAGTCGATCAGTTGCTCGCCGGGCAAGTCCAGAGGCCCGAGGTTGTTGGGCAATGACAAGCGCCACAGCGCCAAGCCCTCATTAAAAAAGTCTAGTCGTTGTTCGTTCAGGTCGGCCCAATAACCGGAATCCAACGGTTCGCCGCCGAGCCGTTGATGGGCGGCCGTCACCGAACCTTCGCCGCCTTCCAGTCGCAGATACAAACGCTGACCGTCGTGGCTGGCGGCGCTGATGGGCAGTGGTTGCTGGCCCCATTGCGCCAGATTGGCCAAGGCGCGGGCGCAGTCGATGTCCAGGCTGATGCTCAAGCATTGCCGGGGTTTGGGCAGCACTTTGAGCGAGACTTCGGTCAGCACCCCGAGGCAGCCATAACTGCCCACCATCAGGCGCGAGAGGTCGTAGCCGGCGACGTTTTTCATCACTTCACCGCCGAAGCGCAGATGGGTGCCGAGGCCGCTGATCACCCGGGTACCGAGGACAAAATCCCGTACCGAACCGGACCACGGACGCCGCGGCCCGGACAGCCCCGCGGCGATCATCCCGCCAACAGTGGCGCCTTCGCCGAACGACGGTGGCTCGCAGGGCAGCATTTGCCCCGCTGCGTCCAGTGCGGCAAACAGTTCGCTCAGCGGCGTGCCGGCGCGAACGCTGATCACCAGTTCCGTCGGGTCGTAGCTGACGATGCCGCGATGGGCGCGGGTGTCGAGTATTTCTCCGGCCACTTCACGGCCAAGAAACGCCTTGGTGTTACCGCCCTGAATGCGCAGCGGCGTGGCGTTTTCCCGCGCCTGCTTGACCTGCTCCAGCAGGGCTTCACTGGCATCGAAATCCGGCATCAGAAGCGCTCCAGCTCAGGGAACGGCAGTTGCCCGGCGTGGATGTGCATCGCACCGAATTCCGCGCAGCGGTGCAGGGTGGGGATGTTCTTGCCGGGATTGAGCAGGCCCTTTGGGTCGAACGCGGCTTTCACTGCATGAAACAGGGTTAATTCGTCACTGTTGAACTGCGCACACATCTGATTGATTTTCTCGCGGCCGACGCCGTGCTCGCCGGTGATGCTGCCGCCGACTTTCACGCACAGTTCGAGGATCTTGCCGCCGAGGGCTTCGGCCCGTTCCAGTTCACCGGGCTGGTTGGCGTCGAACAGGATCAGCGGGTGCATATTGCCGTCGCCGGCATGGAAAACGTTGGCCACGCGCAAGCCGTACTCGTGCGCCAGGCTGGCGATGCCCTTGAGCACACCAGGCAATTCGCGGCGGGGGATGGTGCCGTCCATGCAGTAGTAATCCGGCGAGAGGCGGCCAATTGCCGGGAAGGCGTTCTTGCGCCCGGCCCAGAACCGCACGCGTTCGGCTTCGTCCCGGGCCTGGCGCACCTCGCTGGCGCCGGCCGTTTGCAACACCTCGCGGACTCGTTCGCAGTCGTCGTGGACATCAGCTTCGACACCGTCCAGTTCGCACAGCAGAATCGCTTCGGCGTCCACCGGGTAACCGGCATGGATGAAATCCTCGGCGGCACGGATTGCCAGGTTGTCCATCATCTCCAGGCCACCGGGAATGATCCCTGCGGCGATGATCTCGGCCACCGCGCGACCGGCCTTTTCCACTGAGTCGAAGCTCGCCAGCAGGACTTTGGCGACTTGGGGTTTGGGCAGCAGTTTGACCGTGACTTCAGTGATGATCCCCAGCAAGCCTTCGGACCCGGTGAACAACGCCAACAAGTCGAAGCCCGGCGCGTCCAGCGAATCGGCGCCGAGGGTCAGGTGTTCGCCTTCAAGGGTCAATACTTCGAGTTTCAGCAGGTTGTGCACGGTCAGGCCGTACTTGAGGCAATGTACGCCACCAGCGTTTTCCGCGACGTTGCCGCCGATGGAGCAGGCGATTTGCGAGGACGGGTCCGGCGCGTAATACAGGCCGAAGGGCGCCGCTGCCTGGGAAATCGCCAGGTTACGTACACCCGGCTGAACCCGTGCGGTACGGGCGGCGGGGTCGATCTGCAGAATGTTGTTGAACCGCACCATCACCAGCAGCACGCCTTTGTCCAACGGCAGTGCACCGCCGGATAACCCGGTGCCGGCCCCGCGCGCCACCACCGGCACGTTACGGGCATGACAGAGCCTGAGCAGCGCCTGCACTTGCTCCAGCTGCCGGGGCAGGGCGACCAGCATCGGCGTGGTGCGATAGGCCGACAGACCGTCGCATTCGTAGGGTTTGAGTTCTTCTTCGCGCCAGAGGATGTCCAGGTCCGGCACCTCCTGCTGCAAGGCCTTGAGTAACGCAGCCTTGTCGACATTGGGCAGAACACCGTCGATGCGTTCGTCGTAAAGAATGTTCATCGTTCACCACCCAGCGCGAAATCCCCCTGTAGGAGCTGCCGCAGGCTGCGATCTTTTGATCTTGCCTTTATAAAGCAAAGTCAAAAGATCGCAGCCTGCGGCAGCTCCTACAGGGGGGAGACCCCTTTACCACAGGGGATCTCATCAGTTTTTCCTTTCCAAAAACTCCCGGTACAACTGCGCCGTATTGGTCGGTTGTTCAACCATCGGCATATGGCCGACACCGTCCCAGATTTCCACCTGCAGATCGGCGATGCCCTTGCTCCAGACCGGTACGCTGCTGACGTCGATCAAGCGGTCCTTGCGCCCCCACAGGAGCAGCGCCGGGCATTTGATGTCGGGCAGTTTCGGCTCCATCGGCGGGCTGGCGTGAAAGTCCCTGAAGATTTCTTCCAACTCGTCGCGCTGCTGTTCATAGCGTTGGGCGACGGCGTCCAGCACGATCCCCGGCACCCATGGCGGTGAGGCCATGGTCATGGCGTAGAAATACTGGAATTCCTCCCGGGAATGAATCAAGAACGGGTTGTGGCCGCGGGCCAGGTGTCGCTCCATGTCGCTGAGCTCCGGGGCGGTGACGCCGGCCGGGTCGAGCAGCGCCAGCGAGATAATGCGCTCCGGGTAAGTGACCGCCAGCCACGCCGCGATGTAGCCGCCCATGGAGTTGCCGATCACATGCACCTTTTCGACCCCACAGATATCGAGCAACTGGATCAATCGTTTGGCCTGGACCGGAATGTCATAGCCACCGCCGGCCTTGAAGCCGGTTTCGCCATGGCCGGCGAGGTCAGGAATAATCACCCGGTAGTCGTCGACAAAATGTCGGGCGAAGCGCAGCCAGATGTTCTTGTCGGCGCTGAAGCCGTGCAGCATCAGCACGCTGCTGGAGGCTTCGTAAGGCCCGCCTTGCCAGGTCGAAACGGTCATTTCAGGGATTGGCACGACGATCTTGTGCAACCGGTACAGCCGGGCCTCCAGCGCCATGTTCAAGTCATAGAGCCAGTAACCGATGGCCGGGTAGCTCAACCAGCTCCAGGCCACGAAGACGGCGATAGTGACAACCAACAAAAGCATCAGGCTATTCCTTTGCAGTGATCAGGGCAGGTTGTTTATCGATCCTTCCCTTCATGTATAGACCAAACAGTGGGCATTCAGCTCATGGGGAGGTCATGCTATTCAGACCGCCAACCGGTGATGGCTATTTGCCGCTGCCCTGATAGACTTCCTAACACACTTTCAACCCGTGTGTTGTCAGGCTCCGCTAGAGGCCTCTATGGAAAAAAAAGGAGGAAAGGGACTTTCACTGGCCAGGAGGCTGTATGCGTCGCGAACCTTGGGTCTGGCCCTTGGGTTGTTGTGTGTCGGCGCAGGGATGTACCCACTCAACCCGGCGCCTTGGGTCTGGGGGGTGATGCTGCTCAACGGGCTGCTCTGGCCGCATGTGGCCTATCAGTGGGCGCGTCGGGCGGAAATTCCTTTTCGTGCCGAACACCGCAACATCCTGGTGGACGCGTTTCTCGGCGGTTTCTGGGTGGCCGCCATGCAGTTCAATCCGCTGCCCAGCGCGGCGACCCTGTCGATGATGGCGATGAACAACGTAGCCATCGGCGGTTTGCGTTTTCTGTTGAAGGGCGCCGTCGCGCAACTGCTCGGGATTGGCCTCGGGCTGCTGGTGTTCATGCCGGCTTTTGTCCCGCAAACCAGTCCGATGCAGCTGTACGCCTGTTTGCCTTTACTGTCGATTTATCCGATGGCGCTGGGCTGGATCTGCTTTCGTCAGGCCCATACCCTTGGCCGACACAAGCGTGAACTGTTGGCGCTCAGCCGCACCGACAGCCTGACCGGCCTGCTGAATCACGGTGCCTGGAAAGATCAACTGGAAATCGAGTTTCAGCGTTGCCAACGCCAGCAGCAGGGCGGGGCCATTGCGCTGATCGACATCGACCATTTCAAAACCATCAACGATACCTACGGCCATGTCGCTGGGGACATCGTTCTGCGTCGGCTGAGCAAAATGCTCAAGCAGAACCTGCGTGCCGCGGATGTCGCCGGGCGCTATGGCGGCGACGAATTCTGCGTGCTGCTGCCAGACCTGCCGCTGGACCGCGCGGCCGTGGCGATGGATGCGCTGCGTGATCGTTTCGCCACGTTGGGTTACGAGCAGAACCCGGCGTTGAAAGTCAGTTTGAGCATCGGCCTGGCAGCCTTCAACCCGGCCCACGACGACGCGACCCTGTGGCTCAACGACGCCGACCAGGCGCTCTACGAAGCCAAGACCACCGGCCGCAACCGCGTCATTTGCCACGGCGATGGTAAGCCGCATAAAGCGTTGCTCGATTCGGTGTAACCCAATCACCACGAATCCCTGTGGGAGCGGGCTTATGTGGCGAGGGGGCTTGCCCCCGTTCGACTGCGAAGCAGTCGTAAAACCAGTCACCGCTGTCTAATTCAAGATTGCGGTGACTGGTTTTAGGGGCGCTTCGCTCCCCAACGGGGGCAAGCCCCCTCGCCACATAAGCCCGCTCCCACAGGGGATTCGTGGTCATTCAGGTTTGTATGTGTCGCATCCGGTGTAGAGCCTTGTGTCGTAGTCAGGTAGGGTATTTTCGACCCCGACACGAAACAAGGATCGATTCATGACGTTCAAACGCTCTCGCTCCCTCCTGGCCACCAGCCTCGGCCTGACCCTCGCCCTCGGCGCCTTCACCCCCTCAGCCTTCGCCGAACCCCATAAACAAGTCCTCGCCGATGCCGAACAGTACAAGGGTGAAGCCCTGAAACTGCTGGAACGCTTGGTGAATATCGACTCCGGCTCCGGCTATGAACCGGGCCTGACCCAGGTGAGTGACATCGCCATTGAAGAGTTGAAGAAACTCGGCGCCACCATCGAACTCGTGCCCAACACCCCGGACAAGAGCAACCATGTGCTGGCCACTATCAAAGGTACTGGTACGGCGAAAATCCTGCTGATGGCGCACATGGACACCGTGTTCAAGGAAGGCTCGGCCGCCGCGCGCCCGTTCCAGATCAAGGAAGGTCGCGCTTACGGGCCGGGCGTGATGGACGACAAGGGCGGCATCGTCGCCGGGATCTATGCGCTGAAAGTCCTGAAAAACCTCGATTTCAAGGACTATGCGCAAATCACCTTCCTGCTCGACGCCAGCGAAGAAACCGGCTCGGACGTCGCCACCGACCTGATCAAGAAAACCGCCAAGGCCCACGACGTGACCCTCAACCTCGAACCGGGTCGCCCGGCCGATGGCCTGGTGGTATGGCGCAAAGGCAGCGCCACCGCCTTGGTCGAGGTCAAAGGCAAGGCATCTCACGCTGGCGTCGCGCCGGAACTGGGGCGTAACGCGGCCATGGAAGCCGCGCACCAGATTCTGCAACTCGGCAAACTGGGCGATGCAGAAAAGAAAACCACCATCAACTTCACCGTGCTTAACGCTGGCGACCGCACCAACGTGATTCCGGATCAGGCCACCGCCAAGGCTGACGTGCGGGCAGCGGTGCCGGAAGAGTTCGACCGGATCGAAAAGGATCTGGCGCGGGTCTCGAAAGACAAACTGATTTCCGAGACTGAAGTGACTACCACCCTTAAACGCGGCTTGCCGCCGATGCCGCAAACGGCGGAGTCGGATCGCTTGATGGCCATAGCCCAAGGGATTTACGGCGAAATTGGCCGCAAGTTGACGGAAGAAGGCAGCGGCGGGGCGGCGGATGCCAGCCTCTCGGCCGGGGTGGGTACACCGACGCTGGACGGGTTCGGGATTGTCGGCGGGAATATCCATACGCCCGAGGAATACGCCGAGGTCGAGAGCGTGGCACCGAGGATTTATCTGTTGTCGCGGATGATTATGGAGTTGACCAAGAAGTAATCGGCTGGATCACCCTCCCATGCAGGTGCAGGTAAGCTAAGAAATTTGAGCGACGAAAATCCTGTGGGAGCGTGGCTTGCCCGCGAAGAATGCGCCGCGGTTTTTCAGGTATTACGCGTCATCGTTCTTCGCGGGCAAGCCACGCTCCCACAGGTTCTGCGCCTTAACTTACCGGCATCAGGGGAAGATGCCACACCATCATTTCAGCCGAACCCTCACTCCTTGACGCTCATGTATTCCTCCGCCCAACGAATGTAATCCTCAGGCTGCGTATAGGTATGAGTCAGTTCAGTGGCGCTCAGGTCCGACGCCTGAGTAAAGATCTGTCGTTGTTCGCGCAGGCTGTCGTAAGTCGCCTTGATCGCGGCAAAGTACGCACCATGGCCGTCGATGGTGACGCGCACGCCCAGTTCGGCGAGGCGTTTGTCGTCGCGCAGCAGTGGGTTGCCGTAGGTGACCAGCATCAGCGGCACGCTCAGGTGCTCGGCGATTTGTTCGAGGTGGTCGAAGTCCCGCACGCCCACCATGCAAATTCCGTCCGCCCCGGCCTGTTGGTATTGCTGGGTGCGGCTGATGATTTCCTGAACTGGCAGGATCCCGGCATTGGTCCGCGCAATGATCGCCATTTCCGAGTCGACCCGGGCTTCCAGAGCCGCGCGGATCTTGCCGACGCCTTCCGCGACCCCGATCAGGTCAGTGGATTTGCGGCCGAATTGCGCGGGCAGCAAGGTGTCTTCAATGGTCAGGGCGGCGATGCCGGCGCGTTCGAGTTCGACGATGGTGCGCATGACGTTGAGCGCGTTGCCATAGCCGTGGTCGGCGTCGGCGATCACCGGCAATTGGGCCACGCGGCCGATGCGGGTAGCTTGCTCGGCGAACTCGCTCAGGGTGATCAACGCAAAGTCCGGGGCACCCAGCACCTGCAACGACGCAACCGAACCACCGAGGATCCCCACTTCAAAACCCAGGTCAGCGGCGATACGTGCCGACATGGGGTCGAAGACCGATGCGGTGTGATAGCAGGCGTTGGAAGCGAACAGTTGGCGGAAATTACGGCGCAAATCTTGATGTGACAGCCTGGACATATGAGTTCCACCAATACAAAGGAATGGAAGGGCTTGAGCAAAAGTGTCAACGCCGAAGGAACAAAAGGCTATCACGGGGAAGGGTAAAGAATGATGACGAATTTGCCGGCCTAGGGATGCAAGATCAAAAGATCGCAGCCTGCGGCAGCTCCTACAGGATGTTCAACGATCGATGCGAGCGGGTAAAGAATGATGTAGGAGCTGCCGCAGGCTGCGATCATTTCCGATCACGCCGCCACCGCCTGCCGCTGTTGGTTACGCAGCGGCACGGCGCGGACCGAGTTGCCGGGTTGCAGTTGCAGGCGTTTGGCGGTGAGCCGGTCGACGATCAGGCTATTACCGACCATTCGCGCCTGGGCAGTGGTGATGCGGCAGTTTTCCAGGCGGCGGTTGTGGATCAGCCACACTGGCGCCTGGTCGTCGGGTGTGCCGATGGCCAACACCAGCGACTGGCTGTCGCGCACTGTGCGGATTTTCGACACCGGGGCTTCGATCACCGGGCCGGCGTCGAAGATGTCGATGTAACCCTTATGAGTAAACCCTTCGGCAGTGAGAATCTTCAGGGCAGGCTCAGTGTTCGGGTGCGGCTTGCCGATCACCGCTTGGGCCTGTTCGGTGAGCAGGCAGGTGTAGAGCGGCTGGCGCGGCATCAGTTCGGCGATGAACGCTTTGCTGCCCAGCCCCGACAAGTGATCGGCATGGCTGAAATCCATCTTGAAGAAGTGCCGGCCCAGGCTGTCCCAGAACGGTGAGCAGCCTTGTTCGTCGGCACTGCCGCGCAATTCGGCAATGAGCTTGTCGCCGAACAGGTGGGGGAATTCGGCAACGAACAGCAGACGACCCAGCGACAGCAGTCGACCATTATTGCCGTGACGTTGATCGTGTCGCAGAAACAGCGAACAGATTTCCGATTGGCCGGTCATTTCGTTGTTCAGGAACAACGTAGGGATCTGGCGCTGAATACCCAGGTCCGGCGACGAGCTGACCGTCAGTCCGACCCGGTAGTTGTACCAGGGCTCCCGCAGGCCGACGGCTCCCGCCAGGGCACTGACGCCGACCACTTGTTGATCGTCGTCTTCGAGCACGAACAGGTAATCGGCGTCCGCACGCTCGACCTGTTCGGCAAAGGTGCGCTGAGACCAGCGCACTCGGTGGGTCAGGCGTTCCTCACTGGCCGGCAGGGTGGTGAACCCGGGGCCGGCCCGTTGCACCAGATCCAGCAGGGCGGGCAGGTCGGTGACTTGAACCGGGCGGACAATCATGATGCAACTCCTTCTTCGCGCTTGTTCGGGCGCTGTCGTTGGGCACGGGGCCGGTGGCGGCTCACAGGGCGATCAACCGGATCGCACCGGCGTCGGTCACATTCAGGGCCGCGCACATCTCGGCGCTCAAGGCCACGGGTTGCCCGGCGCGATAGTCCAGTTCGGCGACAATGGCGCGGTAGTCCTTCAACGAATCGTTGCTCACCAGGTAGCTGCCGCGCGCATCGATGGCCGAGCCAGGGTGCACCGTGCCGGTCTGGCTCTGGGCGATGGAGCGAATGTTCGAGGTGCGTGCATACAACGTCGGGCCACCGTCGAACAGGTCGATGTAGCTGTTGGTCTCGAAGCCTTCGCGTTCAAGAATGTCGAAGGCCTCCTGACCGTCGGGATGAATCCGGCCGATACATGCCTGTGCCGCCGGGGGCAGCATCGGCACGTAGATCGGGTATTGCGGCATCAGTTCGGCGAGAAATGTCCGGCTCTGCAGACCGCAAAGCCGCTCGGCCTCGACGTACGGCAGGTCGAAGAAATGCTTGCCCAGCGCATCCCAGAACGGTGACTGGCCCTGTTCGTCGCTGTAGCCAACGATTTCGGTGATCACCGCTTCGGCAAAGCGCGCCTCGTGTGCGGCGATGAACAGCAGCCGCGCCCGGGACAGCAATTCGGAAAACCGCGTGCGCTCCAGAGCTGCGTCGATATGGAAACCGCGCAGCAACGTATGACCACTGAGGTCGTGGCACAACGACAACGCCGGCACCCCGTGCTCGATGTTCAACTCCCGTGAAGCGCTAGTGAAATGACGGTTGCGCAAACTGTAGAACGGTTCACTGAACCCGGCAGTGGCGAGAATTTCCGAGCAGCCTGCCAGACGGCGGGTCGTAAGATTTTCCAGCACGAAGAAGTAGTTCTCCGGGCCAGGACCCTGGACGTCTTTCTCGAACGAAGCGCAGGAGTCGAGAATCTTCTCGCGCAGGCGTTCGGTGTCGTCCGGCAAGGACGTGACCCCCACCAGACTCTCGCGCGCCAGTTGCTGCAACTGGGGCAGGTCGGTTAACTCCACCGGGCGTAAGACCAGCATGGATGTACTCCTGTATCAAAGGGTTCGGCGATTTGCACCGAACCTGACTATCACTGTCGGTTTCCACGCGTTAAATCGGCTGTCGCCTGAATTCATGTCAGACGCTGCTCTTTTTCTTGTCAGCCATTGCTTGGGTCGGGTAGGACCGTGCTGGCACCCAGTTTGTTGAGGAAGAATAGATAGACCAGCCCCAGGGCAATCCAGATCAGGCCGAGTTTCTGTGCATCGACGCCCATGTTGTACATGATGGCCGCGACGATGATGAAGCCGATCACCGGGCAGATCAGGTGACGGACCACCTGGCCGGACTTCTGCCGACGCCAGTAATAGTTGATTACGGTCAGGTGCAGCAACATAAAGCCGCTCAGGGCGCCGAAGTTCACCAGGGAGGTGAGGGTGTCCACCGAGTTGATAAACAGGTAGCAGATCACCAGCGACAGCGCCGCCACCAGATAGATACTCACATACGGTGTGTTGTGTTTCGGGTGCACCTTGGCCAGCACTTTCGGCAGTTTGCCGTCCCGGGCCATCCCGAACAGCAGGCGTGAAACCGCCGCTTGCGAGGTGATCGCAACCGCGACGCCCCAGGCCAGGGCGGTGGCCACGGCGGTCAAGGTTGCCAGCCAGCTGCCGGCGGCGATTTCGGCGATTTCATAGAACGCAGTGTCGGCGGACTTGAAGCCCAGGCCGGCGGCCAGATCCGTGGCAATCCAGGTCTGCACGACGAAGATCACGCCCATCACCAGCAATGTGATCAGCGCAGCCTTGCCGACACTGCGGCCCGGGTCGCCCTTGATCTCTTCGGCGAGGGTGGAAATCGCATCGAAACCGAGAAACGACAGCACCGCAATCGACACCGCTTGCATCAGCAGGGCGAAGTTGAATGTCTCGGGGTTGTACAGCGGCGCCAAGGTCAGTTGACCGTTACCGCCGCCGTTGTGCAGGGCATTCCAGGCATAGAACAGGAAGATCCCCAGCACCACCAGCTGCGCCAGTAGAAAGACGATGTTCATCCGCGCGGTGAAGGTAATGCCCCGCAGGTTGACGAAGGTGGCGCTGACCAGAAAGGCCAGGATGAAGCCGACTTTCGGGATGTCCGGGTACAAATGATTCAGCGCCATCGCCGCGTAGACGTAGAGCAGCGGCGGAATCAGCAAATAATCGAGCAGCATCAGCCAACCGGCGATAAACCCGACATGCGGGTTGAGGCCGCGTTGAGCGTAGGAATACACGGAGCCCGCAATCGGAAAGGCCCGGGCCATGCTGCCGTAACTGAGGGCGGTGAACAGCATCGCCACCATGCCGATGATGTAGGCCAGCGGCACCATCCCCGGGGCTTCGGCGTTGACGTAACCATAAACGCCGAACGGGGCGATGGGGATCATGAAGATCATCCCGTACACCACCAGGTCCGTCAGCGACAGGCTACGTTTCAACTCCTGCTTGTAGCCGAATTCTTCTATTTCCATGAAGCCCTTCTCCTTGATATGAAAGCAGCTGCAGGCTGCGAGTTTGAAGCTATTGCTCTACAGCAGTGGCGCCAGATAGTCGGTCCAGCGACCGATGTCTTCGGGCGTGCGCAGCAGATCGTTGCGTACCTCGATCAATACCGACTCAAGCCCTCGTGCATCGCCGTGAACCGGCACGGTCATGTCACCCAGCGGATCGACTTTGTACGGCTGATTACCCGCGACTTTCAAGGGATGCCGACTCAACCCGTCGATCACTCGCTGCGCGTATTCCCCGGCCTGTCCGTACAACACGCCGGCTTCCAGCGCGCGTGGCTGGCCGTAATAGATCGGCGTAAAACTGTGAATCCCCACCACGCGAACTGGTCGACCTTGCGCCACGCGGGCGTCGATCAAGGTTTGCAGGCGTGTATGAAACGGCTTGAACAGGCAGTGCCGGCGGTATTCGCGGGTGGCCTCGTCCAGATCCCGATTGCCCGGCACCTGATAAATCTCGCTCTGCAATGGAATGCTGTCCGGCGCATGGCGTGGGCGATTGAGGTCGATCAACAGCCGTGAATAGTTGGCCGCCAACAGGGTCGCGCCCAGTGCTTCGGACAAACCCTCGGCCAGCGCCAGGGCGCCGATGTCCCAGGCGATGTGTTCGCGGGCGGCTTCATGGCTCAAGCCCAGGTCATTTAGCTTGGCCGGGATGAAACGACTGGCGTGTTCACACACCAGAATCAGCGGGTGCCCGGAGGCTTCCCGGCTCAGGGTGTACGCAGGCTCGGTGTAGAACCCCAGTTCGGCGGACTCAGTACAGGCGCGCATAGTGCTCACAAAGATCGGCGGGCGAGAGCTGTTCCGTCAGCCTCAGTTCCTCGGTTTTAAGGGCGAACCAGGTGTCCAGCAAAGCGCTCGGCAGGGCTTCGATCAGCGCCTCACTATTGCGCAGGCATTCCAGGGCCTGGGACAGGGACGCGGGCAGGGCGACGATGCCGCGGGCCTGGCGTTGTTCTTCGCTCAGGGCATCGGGCACTTCATCGGTGATCGCGTTCAGGGTCAGGCGCTGTTCGATGCCCAGGCGCCCGGCGATCAGCAACGCAGCCATGGCCAGATGCGGCGAGGCGGTGGCGTCCATGGCGCGAAATTCCAGGTTGTACTGCGCCGCCAGGGCTTTGCCGCCCAGGCTTACAGTCGGGCAAATCCGCAGCGCCGCTTCGCGGTTGCGTTGGCCGAGGCAGGCGTAGGAAGCGCTCCAGTGATGGGGCTGCAAACGCTCGTAGGAAACCGGCGTCGGCGCGGTAAAGGCGCAGAGCGCCGGCAAATAGTGCAGAACGCCGGCGGCCCAATGCTGGCCGAGGGTCGACAGGCCGTTGGTGGTGCCGGCGTCATACATCACCGGGTGGCCGGCCAGATCCTGCAGACTCACGTGCAGATGCACGCCATTGCACACCGCCTGCCCGGAGGTCTTGGGCGCGAAACTCAGGTCCAGGCCCATTTGCCGGGCGATCTCACGGGTGATCTCGCGCACGTTCACCGCACGGTCGGCGGCGGCGACGCCAAGGGCCGGGCGGCAGGTGATTTCGTATTGGTGCTTGCCGTATTCCGGCAGGAACATCTCTGGTTCCACACCGCCGGCACGCAGTGCGCTGAGCAACCAGCCGCCGAACTCGGCGCCCTGGCGCTGCGCCTCAAGAGAGAACGCCAGACGCTCAACCGCGCCGCTGCCGAGGTTGAATTCATGTTCGAACGCGGCGTTGATCTGCAGTCCCAGTTCGTCGCGATAACGCTCCACTTCGTTGCGCAACAGCGTGCGCGGGCAGGCGCCCCATGGGCGGCCATCGGTTTCGCGAATGTCGCCGTGAATGAAGTCCAGCGCCGGGGCATTGGCGTCCGGGCCGTTGTTGACGGTCACGCGACTGCTCAAATCCGGGATCAGCCGCAAGTCTCCATAAGCACCCCATGGATTGCTGGAGGCGATGATGTCTTGCGGAGTCAGGGCGCTGTTGGCCGGCACCCAGCCGCAGCCCACCACGTGATAGGCATCGAGTTCGTCGGTGGGAAAGGAACGGCCGCGCGTCACGCCAATCAGGTCGGTGGTGACGATCGTGGTCATCGGCAGTGGCGACAGGCGTGCGCTCATGGCTGCATCTCCTGTAACCGGCGGAGCACGGTTTGGGTATCGGTGATCCAGCAGTAGCCCTTGATGGCGTTCAGGCAGGCGTGATGCCGTTGTTCGGTGTAGGTGGCGCAGGCATCTTCGACCAGCGTCACCAGGTAACCGCGGTCGGCGGCGTCGCGCACGGCCATGTCGACGCATTGGTCGGTGACGATGCCGGCGATGATCAGGTGTCGGGTTTCAAGGTTGCGCAGCACGTAGTCGATGTTGGTGGAGTTGAAGACCCCGGAAGAGGTCTTGGGCAGCACGATTTCGTTTTCGATCGGTGTCAGGTCATCGATGATTCGAGCTTGCGAGCTGCCCTTGGGCAGGTGCATGTCCGAGAGTTTGTGATCCAGCGAACGATCGCGACCATCGGCGGTGAGGCTTTCGATGAGCGTGTGCAGCACGTTTTGTCGTGCATTACGAAAGGCACTGAGCAACCGGCGTTGATTGGGCACCACTTGCATGTGGGCGCGGGTCAGAAAGTATTCGGCATCCGGCCCGTTGAGGTGCGGATCGAACTGCGGCTCAAGCCAGGCACGTTGCATGTCCACCAGCAACAGCGCGGTGTGGTCGGCGGCAAATGGCAAGTCCCGGGGCGAGTGGTGGGGGAGCGTGAACATCCTTATTTTTCCTCCAGCAAGTGGGTGTCGAAGTCGGTCCGCAGGGCATCGATGCCTTCCAGGCGATCGGCCAGATCGGGACTGCGCAGGGACAGGCAGGCAACCAGTGCTTCAACCTGGGCCAGCGCCGGAACCATCGAGTCGAAAGCCGACGCCGATTCCACCGGTGCACTGATGATCAGGTCGGCCATTTCTCGCAGCGGTGAGGCGTAGATATCGGTGAACAGCACGACCCGCGCATGTCGGCTCTTTGCGGCATTGGCGACCCGCAAGGCCTGGGACTGGTAGCGGCGATAGTCGAACACCAGCACCACGTCCTGACGCTGCACGTCGAACAAGCGGTCGGGCAATTGCGCGTTGTCTTCCAGGGCAAAACAACCGGGCCGCAACAGGCGTAGGTGGTTGAGCAAATAGTTGGCGAGGAAACTGCTGAAGCGGCCGCCAAAGCAATGGACCTGATGGCGGGTGTCGAGCAGCCATTCCACCAAAATTCGTACATCTTCGGGTTGGGTCAGCGCCTGGGTGTCGACCAATGCCCGATGGCTGTTCGCCAGATAGTGGCCCCAGGGATCATCTTTTTTGAGATGGGCGCGGGGTTGCAGCAGGGTACTGGGGGAGCGCAAGCGGTCATCCATGTCGCTCAGCAAGGCTTCCTGAAAGTCGGCATAACCGCTGAAACCAAGCTTCTTTACCAGCCGCACGATGGTCGGATCGCTGACACCGGCATGTTCGGCCAGACGCGACATCGGGCCCAACCCGTTACGCGGGTATTGATCCAGCAAGGCACGTATGACTTTGCGTTCCGACGGTGTGAGTTCCACGCCGGGATCGGTGATCAGGTCTCTGAGAGAGGGCATCCGGGCTCCTGCTGGATGGGTGTGTCGGTTTCGTTTCATAAATTGCTAAAATAGTATTTATGTAACGTGTGCTACATGTCTAGTGAATTTTTCCGAGGATTTTAAAAGTCCAAAAATGGGGCGAAAACCCCGTGCGCCGGGGGCTACGCGTATGTCGACTGGCTTTGTAGGACATCGCCGATAGTGGTGTCAGAGATCGCTACTTTTCAGGGATAAAATGGGGCCGCCAACCCGATCGACTGCTTGAAACGAAGCGCCCTGGATCGGGCTTCTTGCGGCACAATGGGCCGATTGTTCTCGGCATCGTGCCGTCATCCACCCCATCGACAGAGTGATCTTCCGTGCAGGCGACCCGCTTGACCCTGATGTGCCACGCTCGAACCGTCGCACAAAAATTGGCGTGTTTTCCTACGAATGAGCCGTTGGAAATGGATTGGCAATCGGCGCAGGGTTCGCGTTGCCGTCAGTTCAAGGGCACACCCCGTTTGCTCTGTGGCCCGGAACTGCGGACCCGCCAAACCGCTGAGCTGTTTGGCCACGACGTGGAGATTGTCGCGGCACTGGCAGATTGCGATTTCGGACGCTGGAAAGGCACGTCGATTGACGACCTGCAAACAGCCGAACCCGAAACGCTCCAGGCCTGGCTCAATGACCCGACCTCGGCGCCTCACGGTGGAGAGTCGGTGGCACAACTCGGTGAGCGGGTGGCTGCGTGGTTGAGCACCCTTGAGGCGACGCCGGGGCATATCGTTGCCATCACCCATCCGTTTGTCATTCGCGCAGCACTGATGCAGGTGCTGCAGGGCGCGGCGTTCAACCAGATCGATGTCGAACCGTTGTCGGCCATCGAGTTGCGGTTCAACGGTCGCTGGCGGCTACGCTTGATGGGCACGGACCCCGAGGGAGCACATTGATGAAAAAACTTCTGGTCATCGGTGTCGGTGCCGGCAACCCCGACTACATCACCATGCAGGCGGTGAAGGCGCTGAATTGCGTCGATGTGTTTTTCCTCATGGACAAGGGCCAGAGCAAAGACAAGCTGATCGACCTGCGCCGCGAGCTCTGTGAGCGCTACATCACCGATCACGACTACCGCTTCGTCGAAGCCCACAGCCCGGAGCGGGAACGCGGGGATGTGGACTACAAGGCCAGCGTCGAAGACCTGAACCGCGCCAAGCAGCAGACCTTCGAACGGCTGATCAACGAGGAAATGACTGACGACCAGTGTGGCGGTTTTCTGGTGTGGGGCGACCCGGCGTTGTACGACAGCACCATTCGGATTCTGCAGGCGATTCTGGCGTCAGGCCGGTGTGTGTTCGAGTTCGAGGTGATTCCCGGGATCACCAGCGTGCAGGCATTGGCGGCGCAACATAAGGTGCCGTTGAATCGCATCGGTCGCTCGATTGAAATCACCACCGGACGGCGGTTGGCGGCGGGGCAGGTGAGTGACGCCGACAGCCTGGTGGTGATGCTGGATGCGCAAGATGCCTACCATCACGTGGCCGATCAGGAGACGGAGATTTACTGGGGGGCTTATTTGGGGACGCCGGATGAAATTTTGATTAGCGGCAAGCTCAAGGATGTCGCGGATGAGATTGAGCGAGTGCGCAAGGCGGCGCGGCTGGAGCATGGGTGGATTATGGATACTTATCTGTTGCGCAAGTCTTGAGATAATGGGTGTTTGGGGTGGCGCCATCGCGGGCAAGCCCGCTCCCACAGGATTTGTGTGTTGAACACACTATCTGTGAACAACACAATCCCTGTGGGAGCGGGCTTGCCCGCGATGAGGCCCTCAAACACACTCAAAAAACCACCTTTACCTCGCGCCCAAACCGCTCCCGATACACCGACGGCGGCACACCGACCACACTGCGAAACGCCACCCGAAAACTCTCCACCGATCGATAACCACAGTGCTGGGCAATCTGCTCGGTGTTCTGGCGAGTGCTCTCCAACAATTCGCGAGCCCGGGCCAAGCGCTCATGTTGCAACCATGCCTTGGGCGGCAGGCCGCTGGCTTCAGTGAACCGCCGCAGGAAGGTGCGCTCACTCATGGCCGCCTCGCTGGCAAGGTCACGAACCTCCAGCGGTTCGTGCAGACGTTCCCGCGCCCATTGCATGACCCGCGACAGATCGCTGCGCGACGTCGGGCTGACCGGTGACGGAATGAACTGCGCCTGGCCGCCGGTGCGTTGCGGCGACATCACCAACCGCCGCGCCACCGAGTTGGCCACCTGAGTGCCGAAATCCCGCGCGACCAGGTGCAGGCAGGCATCGATGCCGGCGGCACTGCCGGCCGAGGTGATCAATTGGCCCGAATCGACATAGAGCACGTCCGGGTCCACCTGAATGTCCGGAAAACGCTCGGCCAGTTCAGCGGTGTAGCGCCAATGCGTCGTGGCACCGTGACCGTCGAGCAAACCGGTGGCCGCCAGTACGAATACCCCGGAACAGATCGACAGCAATCGCGCGCCCCGGGCATGGGCCTGGCGCAGGGCGGCGAGTAAAGGTTCAGGCACCGCCGCGCTGCGGTCGCGCCAGCCGGGGATGATGATGGTCCGGGCCTCTTCAAGCAGTTCCATCCCGCCGTCGGCCAGCACCTGAATGCCACCCATGGCACGCATCGGCCCTTGGTCGACAGCGACGATACGATGCGCATACCAAGGGAAATCGAACTCCGGTCGCGCCAGGCCGAAGATCTCCACGGCGATGCCGAATTCGAAGGTGCAGAGGCCGTCGTAGGCCAGAATCGCGACCAATCCAGGGGTGGGCTGCATTTGGCGGAAAATTCCCGGTGAGTGTCTTGTGCGCCACTGTAGCGGCAAGCGCGGGGCAGATAAAGTCTTCCCACACCCACCGAGACGTTGGAGTACAACCCATGCCCAGCCTGGTTCGCGAAATTCCCGCCGCCCCGTCAGCCATTGCCCTGATGCATTTCAGTAACCGTCTGACCTTCGAGACCGATTGTTCCGACGTCCATGGCAGCCAACAGGCCGGCGAAGTGGATTTTGTCCTGGTGGACGTGCGCGGACCGTTGGCGTTCGAACGCGGACATGTGCCGGGCGCGATCAACATCCCGGGTCGACTGATCACGGCTGATGGCCTGGCGGCTTATTCGAAGGCCACGTTGTTTGTGGTTTATTGCGCAGGGCCCCACTGCAACGGCGCCAACAAGGCCGCGGTGAAACTGGCGGCGCTGGGTTACCCGGTCAAGGAGATGATCGGCGGGGTGACCGGGTGGCTGGATGAGGGGTTTGAATTGAGTGTTGCGGTGCAACAGCCGGTCAGTACCGTGATCGGCTGCGAATGTTGATATAGCCGAAAAGATCGCAGGCTTCGCCAGCTCCTACATTGACCGTGTACACCGGTGAAATTACGGCTGTACCTCCCCTGTAGGAGCTGGCGAAGGCTGCGATCTTTTGATCTTGATTCAAACTGCCGTCCGCGCCGCCCACCATTGGTCGAGCGTCTCCTGCAACCAGCCAAACACGGTTGCATAGGCAGCGCTGTCCTCTGACCCCCGAGGCAACGGCGATTCCTCGGCAAAGTGCTCATTGAGCATTGCCACCGATTCAGCATTCCACTCCGGATGGAACTGCAACCCCACCCGCGTCGCCCCGACGCGGTACATCTGCTGCTCACACACGTCACTGCTGGCCAGCAATTGCGCCTCTGTCGGTAGATCGATCGCGTCTTCGTGCCATTCCAGCACCTTCAGCGTCTGGCCATCCGCAAAGGTCACGGTGGTCCAGCCAGTTTCGGGGCGAGCCATGCGCCGCACATTCCCTCCCAGGCTCAGCGCCAGCAATTGCGCGCCCAGACAAATCGCAAACACCGGCGCGTCCTGATTCAGACTGCCCGCCAGCCATTGACGCTCCGCTTCCAGCCATGTCGGCCCGGCATTGGACTCATAAGGCCCGCCCAACAGGATCGCGGGTGCCGCACTCACCGGCGGTAACTGGCCGAGGTCGGCGCGAAACACATTCAGCGTAATGCCACGGGCCCGGGCCCATTCGGCAATGGCGCCAGGACCTTCGGCAGGATGATGCTGGATCAGATTCAACATGGGCATCACGCTTCTCTTCCGGGAATGGGTTGGCGGGGTCAATGTGCCGCAAAAAATTGTTCATCGCCAGTGCGACTGTTCAATCGGATCACGCCCGAAACCTTGTAGGTTTTGTCTGAAACAAAGGATTGTCCTACAGCCCTTGCACCACCGTGGCGCACGCTTCAAGTGCCTTGAATCCCTCGGCTGTTTTTCTATAAATATTTGTCGCTTAAACATAATTGGCCCTCCTGAAGCCACTCTAGACTGCCGGCCACTTCGGTCTTCACTAACCGAAAGTTGCCAATCGAAAGCTGCCAATAAAAGCCTCCGCACACAGGAGTTATAAATGAAGAAGCGAGTGATGTTCGGTGCCCTGGCACTGTCGATGTTGTCCCTGACGGCTGTGGCCGATGACGCCAAGCCGATTCGCCTCGGTATCGAAGCCGGTTACCCGCCATTTTCGATGAAAACCCCGGACGGCAAACTCACCGGTTTTGACGTGGACATCGGTGATGCGCTGTGTGAGCAGATGAAGGTGAAGTGCACCTGGGTCGAGCAAGAGTTCGATGGCCTGATCCCGGCCCTGAAGGTCAAGAAAATCGACGCGATCCTGTCGTCCATGACCATCACCGATGATCGCAAGAAGAACGTCGATTTCACCATCAAGTACTACCACACCCCGGCGCGCTTCGTGATGAAGGAAGGCACCGACGTCAAGGACCCGCTGACCGAGCTCAAAGGCAAGAAAGTCGGTGTGCTGCGCGCCAGCACCCACGACCGCTTCGCCACTGAAGTGCTGGTGCCGGCCGGCATCAACCTGGTGCGTTACGGTTCCCAGCAGGAAGCCAACCTGGACATGGTCGCCGGTCGCCTCGACGCGATGCTGGCCGACTCGGTCAACCTGGACGACGGTTTCCTGAAAACCGACGCCGGCAAAGGCTTCGCCTTCGTAGGCCCGACCTATGAAGACGCCAAGTATTTCGGCGGCGGTGCCGGCATCGCTGTACGCAAGGGTGATAAAGCGCTGGCGGACAAATTCAACACCGCCATCACTGAAATCCGCGCCAACGGCAAGTACAAGCAAGTGCAGGACAAGTACTTCGCTTTTGACGTTTACGGCCATTAATAGGCTGTAGAAAAAAGTGGCCACTGTTGACGCGGTGGCCACTTTTTTTATTACCCTGAGAAACACATTTCTCGTAGGAGCTGCCGCAGGCTGCGATCTTTTGATCTTGTTTTAAAAGCAGGATCAAAAGATCGCAGCCTGCGGCAGCTCCTACGGTGGGACGGTGTATCGGCGGGAGACAGTGCGTCGGCGGAAAGAGATGTTAGGCTTTGCCCCGAATCCTGCGCTCTGTGAAGGAAGGTTTATGTTGAAGTTACTCGCTCTGCTCACGCTCCTGGCGTCCGCCGCCGTCCACGCTCAAACCCCACTGCACACTGATCTGCCGCTCAAGTACCTGGAGCAGGCCGACGCTGAATCCCGCAACCAACCTTTGGTGATTTTCCTGCACGGTTACGGCAGTAATGAGCAGGATCTGTTCGACATCAAGGATGAATTGCCGCCGCAGTACAACTACCTGTCGGTGCGGGCGCCGATGACGTTGGAGGAGGGCAGTTACCAGTGGTTTCGCCAAAAGGGTGAGGGCGCCTATGACGGTGAGACGGACGACTTGAAGGCCAGCGGCCAGGTGCTGAGGGATTTTGTCGCACAAGCGGCGAAGAAATATCACACCGAAGCGGACAAGGTATTCCTGGTGGGTTTCAGCCAGGGCGCGATGATGTCCTACGAGGTCGCGTTGCGTCATCCCGAGGCGGTAGGCGGGATTGCGGCGTTGAGCGGGCGCATCCTGCCGGTGCTCAGGTCCGAGCTCAAACCGGATGAAAAACGCCAGCAGCTGGCGATTTTCATCGGTCATGGCACCGCCGACACACTCCTGCCCTACAACGACGGTACTGAGGCCGACAGCCTGTTGCAGCGCCTGTCACTCAAGCCCGAGTTTCATGCCTATCCGGGTGTCGGTCACAGCATCAGCGCCCCCGAGATGCAGAATTTGAGTGCCTGGTTGCAGCGCCTCAATCCCTGAATCGGTCGGGTTTATTTGCCGCTGACGATTTGTTTCACCAGCGTTTCGTGGCCGGTTTTGTCGTTGGGACGGGAGATGATCTGAACGATGGCCATGCGCGTGCCGGAAGCGGCCATCAACGTGCTGTCCAGCGTCATACCACCGCCCTGGGTGGCGGTGCTGTCGATCTGCCGAAGGCCCAGGCCCGTGCCTTTCTGAGTCAGGCTTTTTTCGCTGGTTTTGTTGAAAACCGGCAAGGCGTTGCGTTGCTCAGTGGCGAACGCGGACACGGTGGCGTCAAGGAACTCACCGTCGTTGTCCTTGACGTTGGCGCCGCCGGGGATGGTGTTTTCGGCCGCGATAACGACGGTTTTGGTGGTCTGGTTGGTGTACATCGTGCCCGTCGCCCCGGCAGTGCCGGTGGCCGCGTCGCCGGCTGGCAGCGGGTTGGCGATGAAACCCTTGGGCAGGGTGAAGGTGAACTTGCCGCCGAGCATCGAGACCTTCTGGGCTGGCGCTTTGTCGCTGGCAGTGGCCTTGGCCGCCTGCGCATTCAAGGCACCCAGGCTGGTAGCCGCCGTCAGCAGCAGAACAACGGCTTTTTTACTCAACAATGACATTCAAACTCTCCTGGGGATGATCCGCGCTTTGATGGCGATCATCCCATGGATCGCGATCGGTAGCAGCTGCCGCAGCCTGCTACGTTCTCACCTTGGACGCAATGCCAGCCGTTTAGTGATCACCAGCATCGCCAACGACACGCCTATGCCCAAGACAAACCCCAGCCATCCCCATCTTGGCAGCGCCAACGCCAGCACCAGACAAAACGCCGCAAACGAATACATCCCGGTCGCCGTCGCCCTGAGCAAGGCAGCAGTAAAAGCCGGCCCGCGAGTCTGCTGGGAAAACACTGCCATCACACTGCCCAACACCGGGAATACCGCGAGCAGCCCGCTCCAGCGTTCGCCGACGGTGCCGGCCAGCAGCGTCACAGCCAATGTGAGCAGGGCGCCGGCCATCATGCGCAGCAGCAGCTTGTCGGACTTCGGTGCCGGGCCAGAAACGATGGGCTGCACCGCGGGAAACAGGTACGGCGCGGCCAGCAATGCGATGGCGGCCGCGATCACCGAGAACACCAGCGACGGCGGAATCAGGGAAAGCACAATTGCCACCAGGGCCCAGACCAGCAGCGAAATCGTCAGCGCCCACGGCCAGCTCAAACGTTGTGCAACCTGGGCGTAGGTCACGCAAAAGGCAATCATCGCGAACATTGCCGATAACGCTGCCGTCGCCGCCTGAGCGGCGAACATCACGCCTTGCTCGATGGCGAGAAAAAACAGAATCGGCCCGACCACCACCGGCAACCCGGACAGCCAACCGGCCACGCTAGGACCCCAGCGTTTACCGGCCAGGGAAATCAGCAACAGAAATCCCGGAATCACCAGCAGTTTGAGCATCAGCACGCACGCGTCTCCATTCGGTGTGAGCCGGCCACGTTAGCATTGCGGACGATGGATTGTTCAAAATCAAAAGATCGCAGCCTTCGGCAGCTCCTACATGGGGATGCGTGCTCCTGTAGGAGCTGCCGAAGGCTGCGATCTTTTGATCTTCGGGAGTCGCCCCTTCGTCAAAGGGGGCTAAGGCTTACACTCGTTCGATAGCCAGTGCCACGCCCTGACCGCCACCGATGCACAGGGTGGCCAGACCTTTTTTTGCATCACGCTTGATCATTTCATGCAGCAAGGTCACTAGCACCCGGCAACCCGAGGCACCGATCGGATGGCCCAAGGCAATGGCGCCGCCGTTGACGTTGACCTTGTTCAAGTCCCATTCAAGATCCTTGGCTACGGCCAGAGATTGCGCGGCGAAGGCTTCGTTGGCTTCGATCAGGTCCAGTTGATCGATGGACCAACCGGCCTTGTCCAGGCAACGACGAGTGGCCGACACCGGGCCGATGCCCATGATCGCCGGGTCGACGCCTGCGTTGGCATATGCGGCGATTTTCGCCAGCACTGGCAGCCCCAGCGCCTTGGCTTTCTGCGCACTCATCAGAATCACCGCAGCGGCGCCGTCGTTCAGCGAAGAAGCGTTGCCAGCAGTCACCGAACCGTCTTTCTTGAAAGCCGCTTTCAGTTTGCCCAGGGAGTCGGCGGTGGTGCCGGCGCGAGGCTGTTCATCGGTGGCGAAGGACAGCGGATCGCCCTTGCGCTGCGGGATCAGGATTGGCGTGATCTCGTCGGCAAACCGCCCGGCTTCGATGGCGGCCACGGCTTTCTGCTGCGAGGCGGCCGCGAAGGCGTCCTGTTGCTCACGGGTCAGGCTGTATTTCTCGGCCAGATTCTCAGCGGTGATGCCCATGTGGTAATCGTTGAACGCATCCCACAAACCGTCGCTGATCATCGTGTCGACGATCTGTGCGTGACCCATGCGCAAGCCCGTGCGGGCACCGGGCATGACGTAATTGGCCAGGCTCATGTTTTCCTGGCCGCCGGCGATGATCACTTCGGCATCGCCACAGCGAATCGCCTGAGCCGCCAGATGCAGCGCTTTCAGGCCCGAGCCGCAGACCTTGTTCAGGGTCATGGCCGGCACGGCGAAGGGCAGGCCGGCCTTGATTGCGGCCTGACGCGCCGGGTTTTGTCCGGCGCCAGCGGTCAGCACCTGGCCCATGATCACTTCATCGACCTGCGCCGGGTCCAGCCCGGTCTGCGCCAGCAGTTGGCGGATCACCGCAGCACCGAGGTCAACCGCGGACACATTGGCCAGCGCCCCCTGGAAGCTGCCGATGGCAGTACGAGTGGCGGCAACAATCACAACTTCTTGCATGGAAGAATTCCTCACTGGGCAGCGAACTGCATTTCCGGGACGTGGTCAGGCACGATCAGTTTACCAGCGGTCTTGGCGACGATTTCTTCGACGCTGACGCCCGGCGCGCGCTCCTTGAGAATGAACGCGCCGTCCTGGATTTCCAGGTAGGCCAGGTCGGTCAGCACACGTTTGATGCAACCGGCACCGGTCAGCGGCAGGCTGCAACGCGACAGCAGTTTCGACTCGCCGTCCTTGGAGGCGTGGGTCATGGTGACAATGATGTTGTCCGCACCGGCCACCAGGTCCATCGCGCCGCCCATGCCCTTGACCAGTTTGCCAGGGATCATCCAGGAGGCGATGTTGCCTTCGACGTCCACTTCAAACGCGCCCAGCACGGTCAGGTCGATGTGGCCGCCGCGAATCATCGCGAACGATTCGGCGGACGAGAAAATCGAGGCGCCAATACGCGCGGTCACGGTTTGCTTGCCGGCGTTGATCATGTCGGCGTCGACTTCGGCGTCGGTCGGAAAAGCGCCCATGCCGAGCAGGCCGTTTTCCGATTGCAGCATGACTTCCATGCCTTCCGGGATGTAGTTGGCGACCAGGGTCGGAATGCCGATGCCGAGGTTCACGTAGTAGCCGTCCTGCATTTCGCGGGCGACGCGCTGAGCCATTTGTTCGCGGGAAAGTGCCATTGTTGTTATTCCTTCATTCGGTCCGGGGGCAGGGGATCACTTACGCACGGTGCGCTGTTCGATGCGCTTCTCGAACGTGCCGCAAATGACCCGGTCGACGTAGATGCCAGGGGTATGGATCTGCGACGGGTCCAGCTCGCCGGGTTCGACGATTTCTTCGACTTCGACCACGGTGATCTTGCCGGCAGTGGCGGCCAGCGGGTTGAAATTCTGGGCGGTGTGGCGATAGACCACGTTACCGAAGTGGTCGGCTTTCCAGCCTTTGACGATGGCGAAGTCACCGGTGATGGATTCTTCCATCAGGTACTGGCGGCCCTTGAATTCGCGGACTTCCTTGCCGTCGGCCACCGGAGTGCCGACGCCAGTGGCGGTGAAAAACGCCGGGATGCCGGCACCGCCAGCACGCATTTTTTCGGCGAGGGTGCCTTGAGGGGTCAGGACGACTTCGATTTCGCCGCTCAGCAGTTGCTTCTCGAACAGCGCGTTTTCGCCGACGTAGGAGGCCACCACCTTGCGGATCTGCCGGTCTACCAGCAGCACACCGAGGCCAAAACCGTCGACACCGCAGTTGTTGGAGACCACGGTGAGATCACGCGTGCCGCGGTGCTGGATCTCGGCGATAAGGTTTTCCGGAATCCCGCACAGGCCGAAGCCGCCGGAGATCACGGTCATGCCGTCTTCAAGACCTGCCATCGCTTCCTCATAGGAATACACGCGCTTGTCGAACCCTGCCATATGCACCTCTTTTATTCTTTGTGGGCGGCTGGCTAGCCGGATGGGGAGGGAGTGTCTCGCTGGAGGATTTATTTGTTAAGTTGATTTTTAAGGTTGATTGATAGATAAAACTCACTAATGCGTAGGAGCTGCCGAAGGCTGCGATCTTTTGATTTTGATTCTCGACGACCTAGATCGCAAAAGATCAAGATCAAAAGATCGCAGCCTTCGGCAGCTCCTACATTGAGCGGCGGTGGTTCGCCGAACGCGCGCAGACATTGAAATTACGTGGGAGACACCGGTCATGACCGTCAAACAGATCCGCGCATTCCTGGCCGTGGCCCAGAGTTTGAGTTTTGCCGTGGCGTGCGAGCGGCTGCACCTGTCCCAGTCGGCGTTGAGCCTGACCATCAAGGCGCTGGAGGAGGGCTTGGGCGGGCGCTTGTTCACGCGCAATACCCGCAATGTTGCACTGACCGCCGAAGGTGAATCGCTGCTGCCACTGGCTCGTCGGTTGATCGCGGACTGGGACAACGCAGAGGATGAATTGCGCCAACGCTTCACCCTCCAGCGCGGCCGCGTGACCCTGGCGGCGATGCCGTCGTTTGCCGGCAACTTGCTGCCGCCGATCCTCAAGACCTTTCGTGCCCGCTACCCCAAGGTCAACGTCACGGTGAACGACGTGATCAACGAGCAGGTGCTGGAAATGGTTCGCGACCGTCAGGTGGAATTGGGCGTGGCGTTCGAACCGACCCAGAGTTCATCGCTGGAATTTACCCCGTTGTACATCGACCGGTTTGTGGCGGTGGTGCCCCTCGATTCACCGCTGGCGGAGCTGGACGACATTGATTGGCAGACCTTGCTCAAGGAACCGTTCATTACCTTGCAGCGACCGTCGACGGTGCGGGTGATGCTCGAAGAACATTTACAGACGCGCGGCATGAAATTGCCGGTGGAATTTGAAAGCCATCAATTGGCGACAGTCGGGCGGATGGTGGCCAGCGGATTGGGCGTAAGCGCGGTGCCGGCGTTGTGCGCCGGGCAGATGCGCGAGTTGGGCGCGCGTTGCATTACCCTGCGCGACCCGGTGGTGGAACGGGCGATCGGGGTGCTGACGACGGGGCATGAACTGTCGGCGGCGGCGCAGGCGTTGTTCGATATTCTCAAGGCCGAAAATCTCGGCCAACAACTTTCCCTCTGAAATCCAACACGGTCCCGTAGGAGCTGCCGAAGGCTGCGATCTTTTGATCTTGATTTGGCGATATTGAAATCGCTGAAGATCAAAAGATCGCAGCCTTCGGCAGCTCCTACAATTAGCAGTCAGCGGTGTTTATTTACGCGCCTCCAGTATCAGGTTGAACGGCGTTTCCGTGGCCCGCCGGAACTGGGTGAAGCCCGCTTCGGTGAAGACCTTGCGCAACCGTGCCTCACCCGCCTGTGCGCCGAGCCCGAGGCCGACTTCCTGGGACAGCGAGTTGGGCGTGCAGATAAAGGTCGAGGCGGCATAGAACAGTCGTCCGACCGGAGTGGTGTTGGCATCGAGCGTATCGTTGGCGAAGGGCTCTACCAGCAGCACCGAGCCGTCGGGTTTGAGCGATTCATAGGCATGCTTTGCGGCACCGACCGGGTCACCCATATCGTGCAGGCAGTCGAAGTAGCAGACCAAGTCATAGTCGTCGCCCGGATAGCTTTTGGCGGTGCCCTGGAAGAACCGTGCCCGGCCTTCCACACCACCTTCTTCTGCGCGCTGGGTGGCGACGGTGACCGAAGGCGCGTGGTAATCGAAACCGACGAACCGTGAATTCGGAAACGCCTGGGCCATGATCACGGTCGAGGCGCCGTGGCCACAGCCGATGTCCGCTACCTTGGCGCCGGTTTCCAGTTTGGCGACCACCCCGTCGAGGGCTGGCAGCCATTCGCTGACCAGGTGCGCCTTGTACCCTGGGCGGAAGAACCGTTCCGTACCGCTGAACATGCACGGATGGTGATCGCCCCAGGGCAGGGCGCCGTTACCGCGCATGGCATTGACCAGTTTGTCCTTGTCATGGAAAAACGACGCGACCACCCCGATACCGCCGGCTACATAGACCGGTGAATCTTCGATTCCCAGCGCCAGGGCTTGCTCTTCGGGCAGGCGGAACTGGCCGTCGCGGTGTTCCATGTAACCGGAGGCGGCATGGGCGCTGAGCCATTCACGCAGCAGGCGGGTATTGCAGCCGGTCTTTTCGGCGAGGGCTTCGGGGGTGACTGGCTGACTGTCGGCCATCGCCCGGTAGAGGCCGAGTTCTTCGCCGAGGATGACGTTGGCGAGCATCGCCGCGCCGCCCATGTCGTTTACCAGTTTGCCCATGAAATCATTGAGTTTGGCCTCGTCCATCATGTGTGCTCCTTCAGCAGGATCACGGTCCAGAGGCATTGTTTGTCGAGGCATGCACCTTTGGGCGGTGATCGTGGGAATGAACAGGACGATAACCGCGTCCTGGCTCCCCTACGGGGGTAATCAACAAGTCTAGTTCGTGTATCCCACTGTATCTGACTGCCTGTCCGATACAGTGGCCTGAGAAGAGCGGCGTTTGTGAACACAGACCCGACACACCACGGCGCTTGACTGAGCTTGCCGGCCGGCACTGAGTTTTCAGACGCTGGAGACCGGATCCCAGGATGAGATCGACACCATGCAGACTCCCCTCACATCAGCGAAGACGAGCGTCGGGCTAGGCTTGCGCCGCGGTTTAATGAAGGACCTTCAAGCGGCCCCGGTGGGTGCTTTCGACTTCCTGGAAGTCGCGCCGGAAAACTGGATCGGTATCGGCGGCGCTCACGGCGTGGCGTTTCGCGCTTTGGCCGAGCGCTATCCGTTGTCCTGTCACGGCTTGTCTTTGTCTTTGGGCGGGCCGGCGCCGCTGGACGTCGGGTTCCTGCAGGAAGTGCGGGTCTTCCTCGATCACTACAAAGTGCCGCTGTACAGCGAACACCTGAGCTATTGCAGCGATGACGGGCATCTTTACGATCTGCTGCCGTTGCCGTTTACCGAAGAAGCGGTGCATCACGTTGCCGCCCGAATTCGCCAGGCACAGGACATTCTCGGTCGACGCCTGGCGGTGGAAAACGTCTCCTACTACGCCGCGCCCCGGCAGGACATGGACGAACTGACGTTCACCAACGCAGTGCTGCGCGAAGCTGATTGCGACCTGTTGCTGGACGTCAACAATGTCTACGTCAACTCGATCAATCACGGCTTCGATCCGCAGACGTTTCTGGTGGGCATCGACGCGGGGAGGGTGGTTGCCATGCATGTGGCGGGGCACTTTGATGAATCCGACACGCTGAAGATCGACACCCATGGCGCTTCGGTCAAACCGGTGGTCTGGTCGTTGCTGGCCGAGGCGTATGCACGGTTTGGTGTGCAATCGACGCTGCTGGAACGGGATTTCAACTTTCCTGTGTTCTCTGAATTGGTGAGTGAATTGCAGACCATTCGCCAGTTGCAAGGTGACCACCATGGATAAGCCGAGCTTGTATCAACAGCAAAACACATTGACTCGCTACCTGCGCGACCCCGACCACAACGCGCCGCCCGCCGGGATGGACGTGGCACGGGCGCAGGTTTATCGCGACCTGGTGTTTTCGAATCTGTCGTCGTTGCTCAGCGGGACTTTTCCGGTGCTGGTGAAGATTCTCGGCGATGATCATTGGCTCGCATTGGTGCGGATTTTCCTCCGGGACTACCGCGCTCAAACGCCGAAATTCGGCGAGATCGCCCAAGAGTTTGTCGAGTTTCTCGCCTCTGAGCCGTTGGCGTTGAGCGATGGAACGTGGCCGCCATTCATGGTTGAGCTGGCGCATTACGAGTGGGTCGAAATGGCACTGCAACAATCCGAAGCCGAGCCATTGCCGGCCAGCGATGCCGGGTTGCTGCTGGATCGACCGTTGCAGGTTTCGCCGCTGGCCTGGCCATTGGCGTATGGCTGGCCGGTGCAATTAGTGGGGCCGGATTACCGGCCGGACTCGCCGCCGGCTCAGCCGACGTTGCTGTTGGTTCGTCGGGCCGAGGACTGGAGTGTGCGCTTCTCCGAACTGAGTCCGTTGGCGTGGCGGTTGTTGCAGCGGATCGGGGAATTTCCTCGGCTTGATGGCCGAGCGCAGCTGGAAGGGCTGGCAGTGGAGGCGGGGATGGTTGGGTCCACGGAGTTTATCGACAGTGGGTTGGCGTTATTGCGGCAGATGCACGGGGAAGGGGTGGTGGGCATAGCTACCTGACCGAGCGCGAATCTACAAAACACCGAATATCCCTGTGGGAGCGGGCTTACCCGCGATGGCGGAGTGTCAGTCAACATCAATGTTGGATGTGCAGGCCTCATCGCGGGCAAGCCCGCTCCCACAGGGATTGGTGGTGTTTATTGGGTTGTCGGCAACCTGAGCTCCGCACACAATCCACCACCTTGGCGATTGCTCAAAGTCAGCGATCCGCCAATCGCCAACGCCAATTGCTGCGCAATCGCCAACCCCAAACCGGTCCCTCCCGTACTGCGATTACGTGAATTCTCCACGCGGTAGAACGGCTCCATTACCTGCGCCAATTCCTCTTCGGCAATCCCCGGCCCACGGTCCATTACCTTCACCGACAAGCTGCCATCAGCCTTCGTTTCCACCCACAACTCTGCCGCGCCGGCGAATTTCAGCGCGTTGTCTATCAGGTTAACCAGTACCCGTCGCAAGGCATGCGGTCGGGTGTTGATCACGGCTGCGCTTTTGCCGTCGAGTTGCACGTCTTTGCCCATGTCCTGATAGTCGAACACCAGGCTGTCGAGGAATGAATCCAGATCGGTGCGGCGACTGTCCTCGGTGGCACCATGAATGCTGCGGGCATAGGCCACGCCTTCGCGCACCAAGTGTTCCATCTCGCCGAGGTCGTTCCACAGTTTGTCTTTTTCGCTGGAGTCATCCATGAATTCGGCACGCAGTTTCATGCGGGTGATCGGGGTTTGCAGGTCGTGGGAAATCGCCGCCAACAGTTGCATGCGTTCCTTGAGATAAGCCGCAATGCGCGCCTGCATCGCATTAAAGGCCCGGGCTGCGTAGGCGACTTCAGTCGGGCCTTTTTCGTCCAGGTGTATGGCGTGGGTGTTGGGGTCGAGGGTTTCCACCGCTTGGGCGAGGCGAGTGAGCGGGCGGATGGCGATCCTCACGGCCAGCCAGGTGCAGGCAATCATCAGCGCCAATTGCCCTAGCAATACCGCCGGCAACCACGGCGACAAGGGCACCATCGAAGGTCGCACGTCGATAGTGACAGGGCTGCCGTCCTTCAATTTCAGGTGGGCCTGGAAGTGTTTTTTCGGGCCGGGGATGTCGGTAAAGGTCAGCGGGTAATCATGGCCGATGGCGTCCTGAATCGAGGTCACTGCAATAGGCACATCGCTGGCTGCCATCGGCGTGCCCGGCGAGCCTTCATTCAACAGATAGCCATAGTTGGCACGCTCCAGACGCTGCAGCCAGTTCGCGCGCTCGTCGGCGGGCAAACGGTCGAGGATGGCGAGGGAGGTCGAGACGTCGGTTTCCAGATTGCCCAGCATGGTGTTTTTCGCACTTTCGTAACGTTCATAATACTGAGCGCCAAAGGACAGCGCCTGGGCAAGGATCAGGCCGATCAGGAAAATCAGCGACAGCCGCGAGGCCAGTGTGCGAGGCCAGTGCAGCGCAAGATTCATGACGGCGCACCGAGCACTTCCACCGGCAGGGAAAACACATAGCCTTCACTGCGCACGGTTTTGATGTAGGCCGGTTCCCGGGCATCGTCGAGCAGGCGCTGACGCAAGCGGCTCACCAGCAAATCGATGGAGCGGTCGAACAGATCGGCATCACGGCCTTGAGTCAGGTTGAGCAATTGGTCGCGATTGAGTACCCGCTGAGGATGATCGAGGAACACCCGCAGCAGGCGATATTCCGCGCCGCTGAGGGCGACCATGGTGCCGTCCTCATCCAGCAGATGTCTGGCCGAGGTGTCCAGGCGCCAGCGACCGAACGCCAGCAGGCGACCGCTTTCGGTGATCACCAGGTTCGGCGGCAGCATCCGCGTGCGTCGTAGCACGGCGTTGATGCGGGCGAGCAGTTCACGGGCGGCGAACGGTTTGACCAGGTAATCGTCGGCACCCATCTCCAGGCCGATGATGCGGTCGGTTTCATCATTGCGAGCAGTGAGCATCAGCACCGGCGTGGCCTTGTGTTTGCCCGCGCGCAACTCGCGGCAGAGCACCAGGCCATCGTCGCCCGGCATCATGATGTCGAGCACGATCAGGTCCACCGGCGTGGACTCCAGAAACGAGCGCATCTGCCGTCCATCCGCCACCACGGTGGTGCGCAGGCCGTTCTTCTTCAGGTAGTTGCCTACCAGTTCCCGGATCTCGCGGTCATCGTCCACGATGAGAATGTGATCGACGTGTTCCATGAGCCAAGCCTCTAAGTGGGGGATATAGCGCAGTCTATCGAGCCTCGGTCCGCTCGCCTGCCGCCGATTGTATTGCAGTGTATCTGGCGTGCCGAAAGATACACGGGGACGTAAAAATGGCTGATTTCGGGTGTTTTGTATCGCTGTGTATCTCCAGCCTGCGCGGATACACAGCGATTTACCCGCGCCTGTTTTGGACATAGACGAGATACCTCGCGGGTTTCAAATAGGTTCCATCGAGGCAAACCCAAACCGCCTCGCTCAATCAACGATTGACCTATTGAAGCCCTGAGGAAATCACCATGAACACCAAAGCCGTCTACGCCGCCTGCCTGTTTGCCGCCCTGAACATCTGCACCTTGTCGGCCCGCGCCGAAGCCGATGTCACCCCTCAAACCTACACCTACGGCACACATCTGGACATCCAGAAAGTGCTGTCGATGAAACAGGACGCCAGCCCTACCTGCGGGATTGTGAATGCCCGGATGACCTACCTGGATTCCCAAGGCAAAACCCAGGTTCTGGATTACAGCAAATTCGCTGACGGCTGCAACGAAGGCAACTGAGTCCGACTACCCATTGCCCATCCCCTTTGAAACAGGAAGAACATCATGAACAACGTCACCCGATTTTTGACCGCCATCGTTTTCTCCGTAGCGGGCGTCGCCGCCCATGCCAACGCTGCGGTTGAACAAAATACCTTTGGCAATAGCACCTGCTTCCAACTGACTCCGCTGCTGACTGAGGATGGTTCAAGCCGCACGCCGCAAGGGCAACTGGTTGCAGAGGATGGCTACAGCCGGACGCCACAGGGCCAGCAACTGGAGGCCTGAAGCCTGGCACAGTTCTGTCAATTCCCGCCGTTCCAGTGTGGGAGCGGGCTTGCTCGCGAAGAGGCCAGTACATTCAACATTGATGTCGACTGACACTCCGCCTTCGCGAGCAAGCCCGCTCCCACATGGGCACTGCGGTGATTTCGCCCTTCACATTCTCGAGGTGATCCCCATGTTTCTCATCGCATTCCTGGGCGGCATTTTGACCGTCCTCAGCCCCTGCATCCTCCCGGTCGTGCCGTTTCTGTTTGCCGGTGTTAAACGCACGCGTTCTTCGATCCTGCTCACACTTGGCGGGATGGCCCTGACCTTCGCCCTGATCTCCAGCCTGGCCGTGGTCAGCAGCGATTGGGTGGTGCAAGCCAGCAACACCGGCCGCCATGTGGCGCTGATCGTGATGGTGCTGTTCGCCCTGTCGCTGATCTCCGCCCGCATCGGTGGCTGGCTGGCGCGCCCGTTCGTGCTGCTGGGCAATCGCATCGATCCCAACACTCGCAAAGTCTCCGGTCCGTTTGGTTCGCTCATGATCGGCGTCGCCACGGGTCTGCTCTGGGCGCCGTGTGCCGGGCCGATCCTCGGGGTGATCCTCACCGGCGCAATGCTGCAAGGCGCCAACGCTCACACCAGTCTGCTGCTGGTGGCGTACGGCCTGGGCAGCGCGTTGTCCCTGGGCACTTTGATCTTCGCCGGTCGCGGCCTGGTCAATCGCTTGAAACCGTCGATTCCGCTCACCGGTTGGCTGCGCCGCGGCACGGGGGCTGCGGTGTTGGTCGCAGCAGCGGTCATCTCCACTGGCGCCGACAACACGTTGCTCGCCAGCACCTCGTCCGAAGGCATCACCACGGTTGAACAGCGGGTGCTTGAAACCGTTCCGAAAGTGGTCGATTACTTCATCAGCAAGGTCAAGGCCGACTCGACCATGGACACGGCCAAAGGCCCGATGCCGTCACTTTCCGGCGCGGTCGAATGGCTCAACTCGCCAGCGCTGAGCAATGATTCCCTGCGCGGTAAAGTGGTGCTGGTGGACTTCTGGACCTACGACTGCATCAACTGCCAGCACACCTTGCCCTACGTGAAAGACTGGGCGAAGAAATATGAGAAGGACGGCCTGGTGGTGATCGGCGTGCACACCCCTGAATACGGTTACGAACGCATCATCGACAACGTCCGCGATCAGGTGAAAAAACTCGGCATCACCTACCCGGTGGCGATCGACAACAACTATGCGATCTGGCGCGCCTTCGACAACCAGTACTGGCCCGCTCACTACCTGATCGATACCAAGGGGCAGGTGCGTTACATCCACTTTGGCGAGGGACGGTACGAGACTCAGGAACAGATGATTCGGCAACTGCTGGAAGAGGCCAAAGCGCCTGCCGCGTAACCCGTTTCGGCGAAGCAAGGCGATCTGTTAATGCCGCGTTACAGATAGCTGACCATGCATCGGAGAATGCCATATTTCGTGAATTCTCCGGACGATCGGCAGGACGCCGACGTATCCGGGAGCGATAGTTTGTGGACGGGGTCACTGTCGACTCCCCTCATCACCACCAAGAAAAGGAAGTTGCCATGCCTAAATACATTATTGAACGCGAGCTTCCGGGTGCCGGCGGACTGCCGCAACAGGAGCTCAAAGCGATCTCGCAAAAATCCTGCGATGTGTTACGTGAGATGGGGCCAGAGGTGCAGTGGCTGGAGAGTTACATCACTGGCGACAAGATTTACTGCGTGTACATCGCGCCGAACGAGGGACTGATCAGGGAGCACGCCCAAAAAGGTGAATTTCCCATCAACAGCGTTTCCCGGGTCATGAACATCATCGATCCCACCACGGCGGAGTGAGCCGGGACGTGTTCCAACCCGCAACGGAGCAGACTCCATGAGTACCCCCATTGACCTCACTGCCCTGAAAAACCGTCAGATGGCCTCGTGGGCCAGCGGCGACTACGCCGTGATCGGCACCACCTTACAGATCGTC
Source organism: Pseudomonas sp. JV414 (assembly GCF_032424305.1). Lineage (NCBI taxonomy): Bacteria > Pseudomonadati > Pseudomonadota > Gammaproteobacteria > Pseudomonadales > Pseudomonadaceae > Pseudomonas > Pseudomonas sp. JV414. The sequence continues at coordinate 768,655 of NZ_VYKC01000022.1, forward strand.
GGCGAACAACTGGCCGAAGCCTGCGATTTGCTCTGTGATGAGCAGGTGCTGGACGTCGCCGCCGGCAACGGTAACGCAACGCTCGCTGCCGCGCGCCGGGGCTGCAAGGTCACGTCCACCGACTACGTGGCCAAGCTGCTTGAACGCGGCGAAGACCGCGCACGGGCGGAACACCTGGACGTGACCTTTCAGGTGGCCGATGCCGAGGACTTGCCGTTCGAGGACGCCAGTTTCGATGCCGTGCTTTCAACCTTTGGCGTGATGTTTACGCCCGATCAGCCCAAGGCTGCAGCGGAACTGGCGCGGGTGTGCCGTCCTGGCGGGCGGATCGGCCTTGCCAACTGGACGCCTGAAGGCTACATCGGCCAGGTGTTCAAGACCCTGGGCCGCCACATGCCGCCACCGCCGGGAGCGCAACCACCTTCGAACTGGGGCACCGAAGCCTGGTTAAACTCGCACTTCGACCAGCGCGACTTCCAGCTCCAAGTGACACGGCGGCTGTTCAACTTCCGCTATCGCTCGGCCGCGCACTGGATCGACACCTTCCGTACCTGGTACGGCCCGGTTCACAAAGCCTTTGCGACCCTGCCACCCGAAGAGGGTGCGGCCCTGGAAAACGACCTGACCGAACTGCTGAATCGCCTGAACAGGGCGGGGGAACGGTCGCTGGTGGTGCCCAGTGAATACCTGGAGGTAGTGATTACACGGCGTTGAGCCTCTGACGCGGTCCCTGTAGGAGCTGCCGAAGGCTGCGATCTTTTGATTTTGGTCTTGAAGATCAAAAGATCGCAGCCTTCGGCTGCTCCTACAGGGGACCGCGTGCGGCGCAATCACTCATCCAGTCGCTCGGTGTACACCACCCACACACTGCACGGCATTTTGTACAGCAGATGTTCCACCGTGCTGCCGATCAACCGGCCCATGCCGCGATGGCCGACTCGGCCCATGACAATCACGTCGACATTATTGGTATCGGCGTAGCGAGTCAGCACCTTGGTCGGGCTGCCCATGAGCATGTGCCGTTGCTCCGGGGCGATGCCATTGCGCGCGGCCAATTCGTTGAAGGCATCCTCCTGGAAGTTGAACAGGGTCTTGGGTTTGTCCGAAGCGAAAAACGCCGAACCGTTTTCGAAGCTGAATTCGTCCGAGCTGATAGACGAAAGGTCATAGGCGTACACCACGTCGAGCTCGGCATTACAGGCGCTCGCCAGTTTTGACGCTTCGTGCAGAATCCGGTCGTTGAAGCTTTTGTATTGATCATCGCTATGGAAGGGGTCGACCGCCGCAACGATCTTGCGAGGCAACGCATGAATGGCATGGCTGACGAAGTGCAGCGGCACCGGGCATTCGCGCAGTAAATGCACGTCGAGAGGGGTAAATACCAGCCGCGACAGCCGCGATTGATGTTCCAGCGCCTTGATCAGCACATCCATCGGCTGCTCTTTGAGGTGGGTCAGGATTTCTTCCAGCGGGCGTTCGACCCAGGCCACCTCAGTGGTGACATGCACACCGATCTTGCGCAGGGGGCGGGCCTGTTCCTCAAGCCACTGGCGGTGGCGCTCGACGTACCCCAGACGCATCTGCTCCAGAGCCTTTTCATTGACCAAGCCGGCGGTCGCCAGGCCTTCCAGATAATCGAAAGCCACGATGTGCAAGGCCGCATCCTCAGCCTTGGCCAGTGCAGCGGCCCGGTCGAAGGCGGGGCTGTGTTCCATCAGGGGCGAGGCGACCAGCATGAAACGTGCTTGACCAGACATGACAAACCTCCCGTGGGTAAACGAGCAGACGGTGGTCGTTTAATACATCTCAATCCCTTGATTATTGACCATGATCCGTCTCTGGGGGGCTTGGCCGCTCGAACGGGCCGTACAAGGCAGTGCAATGCTCCAATGCAAGTAACGGAATCGGCGGTGTTCATGCGATGGGGGTACGCCGGAGTTCTAATGTGGGACGGGCTTGCCCGCGATAGCGGTGGGGCAGTCGATATGGATGCTGAATGGGCTGTCCTCTTCGCGGGCAAGCCTCGCTCCTACAGGGATTTGTGGTGTTGATGCGATGGGTGTTACGCCGACGTTTTATTGTGGGAGCGAGCCTGCTCGCGATGACGGCCTTCCAGTCGATAAAGGTCTGGTCTGACACACCTCAAGCAGATACAGCCCTTACGAGTAATTAATGGCCTGCTCCATGACAATCGTGCGCTCGGTACCATGGAGTTCATCGCGAACTTTTCGAAAGCCCAACTTGAAGTAAAAACCTTCTGCGGTAATCGAGGATGGGACACGTAACATCTCGATTTTGTTATTGATGGCGACGGTTCGAATCATTGCCATCAATTGCCCGCCAATACCATTGCCTTGATGCTGTGGCTCGACGAAGACGCTGCGCACAACGTCGCGATCAAGGCTGGCGGTGGCGATTACACATTGATCGATGGTTGCGACAAAGACCTGGCGTTGAGTGAGTAAGGAGAGAATGGCCTCGGTTGAAAAGCTTTTCTCTACCTGAGTAATCACTTCGGCTGGGTAATCCTGGGCATTGGAGCGGCGCAGCGACTGAACGATAACCCGGCTTATGGCTGGCGCATCCTCGGGGGTTGCGGTTCGAATCTGAGTGTTCACTTGAAGACCTCATTCCTTGTGTCTTTGGCACCCATTGTCAGGCACCGGGATTCTGGGTGAAGTGTCAGTTACTAAAAGGCTCAATGGGCTTGAAAATCCCGGTCTTGGACATCTGACGGCGTAGCTCAAATTGTTCAAGTGACGCTACTACATCAATATGAGCCAATTGATCGAAAGCAATTTTCATCCATTCGTTCCTTGTTACGCGCACCGACAATAGGTATTCATCACCCACCCGTCCTGTGGCTTTATTCGGTCGTTGCGAGTAGCCCGACAGAACTACTGTGTTAGCCAAAGGCAGGGCGGCGAAGGTCTCACCGATGATTCTGAATGCCACACCGTGGATGTGTGCCATGTAGAGCTTCTGAATTGCTGTTGGGGACATCGGTTTAACGGCAAGCTTCAGGCCTCTGACCGGCACAGTAGCTGTGTTTCCCGGCATGTGCTCCAGTTCCGGAAAATCCACATCAAACAAAACGCTATCACCTGACTCAGTAATCTCGAATGAAGCCAAGGTTTCACGAGGCCAGGTAATGCCTTGTAGAACGTCCTCCAGCCATACTTCCATGTCTGCCGTGTTGTTATAGATTCCTTTCTCAATGATGTGCTTATGGATTTCTGCCTGTTGATAAAAGAGATCCTTGCGCTGCTGCCAATCATATAACTCGACCTGATAAGCGGCATGAAGATGGGCATTCTGGTCCGTAATCCGCTGCATCCGCTTTTTGAACAGTCGATCCCACAGTGATGGTTTTTTAGGGCTTCGCTGTGTTGGCTCTGGTTCGTCGAAAGCCATAGGGGTAAAGGTTGGACGGGAAAGACAATTAGGGGTGTCGAGGTGAATGTTACTGAGCAGTTCAATGCCGTTATTGATGTCATCGCATTTGCGTTGAATGAAGGAAAGGATGACTTCCCGATTTTGCTTTTTCGCAGCGTCAATGACGTGTTCAGGGAGCTCATCACCATTGGCATCACGAAAAGACAAATTTCCCTCGTCGTCCACTTCGCACGTCAGGGAGATCAGCGTTTGGGACTTGGAATCGATTGCAGGTCTGGACGACTTTTTGGGGCCAGTGAGTTTTTGACTGGAAGAAAACCCCATGAAACTACTGTTTAAGCGTGTACCTCTCTTACTGATTCCAATGGAGGAACCCCGTGGGCCAAGTGTCCATCCCACTCCTGAGCCACTCAGATTCATGCGGATTCCTGGAGCAAGCTTGATGGATTTCCTGAATCGCACTGGCATGGTCATTCTCCTGATATGCCTAAGCATGTCTTCCGTGATGGCTAATCAGAATCGTCCGAAATTGTGTGGCTGACAAGGCTTTTGGTTGAGGTTGGTAGCTGACCGGGGGCTTGATCATTACCCCAATCCATCCATCCCCAAAGAAGCAACCAAACCCGCAAGCCGAGCACAACCACGCCTGTGAATCACTGATGGCAACCGCGAGCAGGCTCGCCCCCACAAGGGATCAGCGGTGTTCATGCGATGGGCGTCGCGCCGGAGTTCTACTGTGGGAGCGAGCTTGCTCGCGATGGCGGTGTGTCAGTCATCATGATGCTGAATGGGTTGGCTTCTTCGCGGGCAAGTCGGATCGCCGCACCGCTCGCTCCTACAGGGGATTTGTGGTGTTTTCTTTATCTAAACAACCTTCGCGCCCCGTGCCTCCAGCAATTCCCGTAATACGGAACGGTGGCAGTGCGCCTCTTCCTCGCAATAACACCCCAAAGCCAGCGACGTTTGATGGGAGAGGGCGGCCAGCAGGTCGAGCATCTGGCTGGGCGTGGGTTCGTTCATCTCGGCCTTGAATTTGCGCTTGAAGGCTCCCCAGGCTTTGGCGTCTTCAGCCGCTTTGGCTTCAGCGACCAACTCGGGGCTGGGGGACAGCAGCGGTTGCCACAGGTCGTAAAAATCCCGACTGGCAAATTCGGCTTTCGGCACACCCCGAGGCGGGCGGCGTACCGTGCCCAGGCGCAGTCCTTCATTCGCGGTGCGGGGTGAGCCGAGCTGGACGATGTGGATGGGCATGATCGCAGTGCCTATTTGAGCCGCGAGCTGTCGAACCACTCCAGCGCCGTGCGCCAGAAGCAGATCCCCAGGAAATACGCCGACATCAGCAGCCACAAGCCCATCACCAGCGGGTTGATAACCGGGTGGTTGACCACCAGCGACAAGCTGCACAGCAGCCAGATGGCCGTCACGGCAATGTTGATCGGCATGAACTGGCGCACACGGAACGGGTGCAGGAACTTCATTCGGGTCACGGTCAACAGCGCCAGGCCGATGACGGTGAGAAAGGTAATCCATGGCGATGGGTCGATGATGTACAGGCACAACGCGACCACGTTCCATGCGGCGGGAAAGCCCTGGAAGTAGTTGTCTTTGCTCTTCATGTTGACGTTGCAGAAGCAAAACAGCGACGACACCAGAATCAGCGACACGGTCAGCAGCAGGGTGTAGTCCGGCAACGGGATGTAACGGTAGATGAACAGTGCCGGGATAAACACGTAGGTCAGGTAGTCGATCACCAGGTCGAGGATCGAACCGTCGAAACTTGGCAGCACCGATTGCACATTGACCTTGCGTGCCAGCGCGCCGTCCAGACCGTCGACGATCAGCGCCACGCCCAGCCACAGCAGGCAATTGGTGGGTTGGTTTTCCAACAAGGCGAGGGTCGCGAGGAAGGCAGTGACCACGCCAGTGGCGGTAAAACCATGGGCGCCCCATGCTTTGAGCCTGGCAATGTGTACAGTGGATATCACGGGGGCGTTCTCCAGAAAGTGAAGCAAGCCAGTTATCACCCTCTGTTGAGGGCGTCGGCAAACCGGGTCGGGTTGCAGGTATCGACCGGATTTTCGGGAATAAGGTTCACCACCTATGAATCTTAGCCGCCGCACAAAAAAATACCCCGGAAATATCCGGGGCAAGAATTAAAGTGCTGTACGCCTGCGCCCGACCGATGCCGGGACGGGCGTCAGCTCAGCGAGGGGTGGAACACGCGCAGCCGATGGTTATCCGGGTCAAGCGCGACGAAGGTACGACCGAAGTCCAGCTCTGTCGGCGCTTGCACCATGGTCAGCCCGAGCGCGCTCCAATCGGCAAACAGCGCATCGACCTGCTCGGCGGATTCCACCGGGAACGCCAGCTCGGTCCCGCCGCCCGTCGCTTGCGCTGTTGGTTCGGCGGTATGCCGTGACCAGAGCCCCAGTTTGTAGCCGCCCTCCAGGACAAATAGCGCGAAGGTCGGCGACTCTTCCACGGGCTTGCGCTCCAGCAGAAACTCATAGAACCGTGCACTGACGGCGGGGTTTTCCACGAAAAGCAAAATATAACGGGGAGTGATCATAGGGGCTGCTCCATTCAAGGTGGGCGCAGCATAAAAGGAGGCGGTGTCAGTTTCTGTCAGGAGTGTGAAGGGCAGGGGCAACACCCATGACGTCAGCCAGACGGAGTTGGCGGAATGTCTGGCGAGGACTATCGTTGCCTGACTGAGTTTCTGCCCATTGATGAGGACGTCGTCATGAACACCAGCGATTTGCTTGAGCAATTACTGCGGGCTAGCCAAGGCTCGCAGTCGCAACAAAGGGGCGATGCGGCGTCAGCTCAAGGAGGTTTGGGCGATCTTGGCGGGTTGCTTGGTGGTCTGTTAGGGCGTGGCGCGGGTGTCGGTGCGGGCGGCGGAGGCTTGGGTGGTTTGCTCGGTGGTTTGCTGGGCGGCGGATCACCCATGGGCGGTTCGACGCAAACGCGCTCAGGTGGCACCAACTACGCGGCATTGGCTTCTTTGGGGATGATGGCGTTCCAGGCGTATCAGGCCTGGCAACGCAGCCAGGCTTCGGCACCACAGCAGGCGCCGCGCACCGTGGACCTGTTGTCAGGCCCGGAAATCGAAGACCACAGCCACGCTATCCTTCGTGCCTTGATCGCCGCCGCCAAGGCCGATGGCCGCATCGATGATGCCGAGAAACACATGATCAGCACCGAAATCGGCCGCCACACCGACGATCCGCAACTGCAGCAATGGCTCGATGACGAAGTCGCCCGGCCGCTGGATGCCGCCGATGTGGCGCAGTCCGCCCAAGACCCGGGCATGGCCGCCGAAATGTACCTGGCCAGCGTGATGTTGGTGGACGATCAACAGGACGCCGAACGCAACTATCTGGATGAATTGGCTGCGGCGTTGAAGATCGAGCCCGAGTTGCAGGTACATCTGGAGCAGCAGGCCAAGGGCGGCGCTGCCTGAGCGTTCCCTGGTTCCTACGGAGATGGCGTACCTCAGGGGTGCATGCGGTCGGCGTAGGAGCTGGCGAAGCCTGCGATCTGTTGATTTTCAGCGGTTTTGAGAATGCCAAAGATCAAAAGATCGCAGCCTGCGGCAGCTCCTACGGAAATTATGTACATCCGTTAATCAAGAGGGGATGCGGCCGGTGATTTCGGTAGCAGAAACGTAACGCCGAAGCCTTCAGATATCTCCAGTATCCGAGGCAGGTCTTCAGGCACTTTGAGCTGATCCAACGCCGCAAAAAACTGACCGCCACGCGGATCGGAAACCACGCCAATGATTTTCGCGGTGGGGCTGATGTTCTTGTAAGCATGGATCGACCCAGCGGGGATGTGTACGTAACCCCCGGTCGAGACGATGGTGGATTGACCCGCGACGGTCACTTCGATCTGCCCGTCGATGACATAAAACGCCTCGTCCCAAGGGTGAAAGTGCAGCGGTGGCCCGCCACCCTGCACACCTTCCTGGATGTGCATTTCAAAGGGTTTGGTCAGATCGTCGCCGGCAAGAATAGTGATTGTCTCTCCAACAACTTTGACCGGCGCGGGCGTTTTCCCGGCTTCGATGACGTGAACCGTTCGCATGATTTGCTCTCCGAGGCATAAATCCCCCTGCGCTGAGTATATTCACTGCGCCGCGAGCAAGTGCCCCGGCGCTGGCCCGTCTGTCCGGCCAATTTCAACGCAAATGGAATTTTTTTCAGGCACCGCCGCTCTGCTGATAGAGACGTGCTGATCCAGCGTCCTGCCACTGGCCGCAGAGCGAGATAATTATTCCATGACTGCCCTGTCACGACTTGAATCCCGGCCTGCCCACGAACACGCGATAACTGTCGCTGGCGGCGTCAAGTCGCTCTATGAACAGTTGTTGCTGAGCGATAACAATGACGCGCAAAAACACGCGCTAGCCGGATGCTTTCTGCAAGAGCAATTGCAGCAAGCGGCGCACCTGCCTGAACAGATGCCACGGGATCTCTCGACGTTGCAAAACTGGGTCGAACAGCACAGCGTCGACGTGGCCCGGCAATACGCCGACTACCTTAAGCAACGCAAGGCGGGTGGGGCGCGACAGTTCTTCAGCAATAAGGCGCATGCGCTGTTTTTCCTGCAGGCGGTTACCCCGACCAAACTGGTGGATGGCGCCTGGCTTTATGGCCTGTTGCGGCACTGGCGCGACCCGCGTTTCGATGGTCTGTTGTGCACCTATCTGGAAGAGTTGGGAGAGGGCAATCCGGCGCAGAATCATGTGGTGATCTACCGCAAGCTGCTGGCCGAACATGGCCTGCAAGACACTGCCGCGCTTGCCGATGAGCGCTACCTGCAAGGCGCGATTCAACTGGCGCTAGGCTATTGCGCCGACGAGTATTTGCCGGAAGTGATCGGCTACAACCTCGGCTATGAACAGCTGCCGCTGCACTTGTTGATCAGTGCTTATGAACTCAGCGAACTGGGCATCGATCCGCTTTACTTCACGCTCCACGTGACCATCGACAATGCCAGCACCGGGCATGCCCACAAGGCGGTGCAATCGGTGCTGCAATTGCTCCCGGTGGAAGGCGACCGCGATGATTTTTTGCGGCGGGTGGCGCTGGGTTATCAGCTCAATGACCTAGGGCTGGGCAGCCGGGCAATCATCGAGTCGTTCGACCTCGACAGCGAAGTACTGAGCATGCTTGAACGCAAACGCCCGTTCGGCCAGCACATGCATTCCGATTACAGCCGTTTTGAAGGCAAGACCGTCAATCAATGGCTGTCTTCACCTGAGCAGTTGCCAGGATTACTGACGGCCCTGGAAAACAAGGGCTGGATCAAGCGCCACCAAAACCCGAAGGCCAGTCATTTCTGGCAATTGATCGACGGCGCTGGCGCGGCAATGTTCGGCGTATTCAGCCCTTACGAAAAACAGTTGCTGCATGACTGGATTGCTGGCGACTGGAAGTCGGGGCGTCCAGTCGCAGCGGTAAGGCGCGGCAGCAGCGTTACGGCGCAGACGCCGGTGCCGGACACCGATCCGGATATCCAGCACCTGCAAACCGCGCTGAACGGTCTGAGCGGGCACGAGCAGATGCCGGTGTTGATGCCGTGGCTCTCGCCCCATCGGCATGCCCATCCTGCCGGTCTGTTGGCGACACGCCGGTTTATCGAGCTCAAATCCAGCCTTCTCTAAAACGCCTTTTTATCAACGGGAGCGGTTTATGAGTCAGGAAGAACAACTGTCTGCCGCCGACCTGGCGCTGGTGCAACTGGGACGGCGCTTGCAGGCTGACGGTTACCGATTCATCACGCCGACGCCGCTGACCCATCAACGCGTCAATACCCGCGCCGAAGCCCGGCGGGCCGAGACCTTGCGCGATGTTTTTGGCTGGTCGCGGCCGTTTGAGCCAGGGCTGTTGTCGGCGGATGAACAACGCCAGTTGCAACAGGCGCAGGTGCTGGAGGAGTGCAACGGACGGCTGAAAAGTCGGGTGCGTTGGTCCAGCCTCGACGACTTGCTGTTCGTGCATTCGGCCTTTCCGACGGAGGCCGCCGATTCGGTGTTCTTCGGTCCCGACACGTATCGGTTCGCCCAACTGATTCACGCCCATCTGCAGCAGAACTTCGCCCCAATCAGGCGCGCCGTGGACATCGGCTGCGGTGCCGGTGTCGGTGCCATTTTGATTGCCCGCGCCCGTCGCGAAGCCGAGGTGTTGGCGCTGGATATCAATCCGGCGGCGCTGCGCATGACGGCCATCAACGCAGCGCTCGCCGAAGTGGCTAACGTCAGCGTCGAGGCGAGCGATTTGCTGCAGGATGTCGACGGATATTTCGACCTGATCGTCGCCAATCCACCTTACATGGCCGACCCGGCCGAGCGTGCCTACCGACATGGCGGTGGCGCGTTGGGCGCGGAGCTGTCACTGCGGATTGTCGAACAGGCACTCGGTCGGCTGGCACCCGGCGGCTCGTTGCTGCTGTACACCGGCGCGGCGATGGTCGATGGCCGCGACCCATTGCTGGAGGCCCTTGCTCCGCATCTGGAGGCCCCGGGGTTCGGCTGGACGTATCGCGAACTCGATCCCGATGTGTTCGGTGAAGAGTTGTCGTCACCCGGTTATCAACGGGTGGAACGGATCGCCGTCGTCGCGCTGACCGTGACGCGTCTCGGCCCAGGCATTGGGGAAAACGTTGATGAGCAGGCGCCTGAACTTCGGCATTGAAGAAGAATACTTCCTCACCGACCTCGTCACCCGGCGCATGCCGGGGCAGCCCTCGGCCCAAGCGATCGAGGCGTGCAGGGCGGCGCTGGGCCAGTCGTTCGCCTATGAGATGTTCCAGGGGCAGATTGAAGTCGCCTCACCGGTGTTCAGCAGCTTACCGGAGGCCGCCGATTACCTGGCCACCACCCGCAGTGCCCTGAGGCGTGCGCTGGAGCCGTTCGGCCTGGGTCTGCTCAGCGCCGGCAGTCACCCCTTGGCGGATTGGCGAATTCAGCAACCGACCGACCAGGCGCATTTCCATCAGCTGTTCGACGACTACCAGCGAGTCGCCCGGCGCAGCCTGTTGTCCGGGCTGCACGTGCACGTCGAAGTGCCCGGTCATCTGGATCGTATTCGGGTCATGAACGAAGTCTTGCCGTGGATGCCGCTGTTGTTGGCGCTGAGCACCTCGTCGCCGTTTTGGGAGGGGGCGGACAGCGGTTTCATGAGCTATCGCCAAGTCGCCTGCGACGAGTGGCCGCGCATGGGCATTCCGGAGTTTTTCGAGGATCAGGATGCGTTCGATGACTATGTCGCGCTGATGACCCGGACCGGCTCGATCCGGCAGCCCAGCGACTGTTGGTGGAGCGTGCGCCCGGCCGCGCGGTTTCCCACGCTGGAGCTGCGCATCACCGACGCCTGCCCACGGCTGGACGACGCGCTGTGCATCGCTTCACTGTTTCGCTTGATGGTTGCTGACGCTATCGCGCAGCCGCTGCCCGGGGCGAACTTCAACCGGACGGCTTACTGGATCCTCAAGGAAAATCGCTGGCGCGCCAAGCGTTACGGCATTCACGGCACCTTCATTTGCAAGGACCACGAACCGACGATCTCGGTCGAGCAATGGCTGGCCCTGGCGCAAGTGACGTTTGCCGAGACCGCGCAGCAACTGGGCGCGCAAGACGTCTTCAAACAGGCCCGGCGCATGCTGATCGAAGGCACCAGCGCGGATCGGCAACGGTACGCGGTGGAGCAGGCATTACGCGATGGACGCTCGATGCACGAGGCGTTGGCGCTAGCTGTCGATCAACTGCTGATGGAAACCGGCGAGCAACCTTGCGCCAGCCCGGCCCCGCAACGAGCGGTAGGTGAGCCATGAACAAGAACCTGGACGATTACAACCGAATGCGCGATTTCTCGGCGACCTCGGAACCTGCCGCCGCCAAACGTTCGGGCAAAAAAACGGCGAAGGATCATGCATTGCAATTCTGCATTCAGAAGCATGACGCCTCGCATCTGCACTATGACTTTCGCCTGGAACTCGATGGCGCGCTGAAAAGTTGGGCCGTGCCCAAAGGCCCGTCGCTGGACCCCAAGGTCAAGCGCCTGGCCATCCACGTCGAAGACCATCCGCTGGATTACGCCACGTTCGAGGGCACCATTCCCGAAGGGCACTACGGCGCCGGCGATGTGATCGTCTGGGACCGTGGGGTGTGGATTCCCCAGGACGATCCGGCCAAGGCGTACACCAAGGGCCGGCTGAAATTCGAGCTGAAAGGAGAGAAGCTTGGCGGCCTGTGGAACCTCGTGCGCACGCACATGCCGGGCAAGCAGGAGCAGTGGTTTCTGATCAAGCATCAGGACAGCGCAGCCAGACCCGACAGCGAATACGATGTGGTCGCCGCTGAGCCGGACAGCGTGCTCAGCGACCGCACCATCGTGGAAAAAAAACACGGCGCGGAAAAGCCCAATCCGATCAAAAAAGCCCCGGCCAAGGCGCGTAAGGAAAAGTCGACACAACTGACGGGGGCGCGCAAAGCCAAGCTGCCGGAGTTGCTCAAACCCGAACTGGCAACGCTGGTCGAATCCGCACCGAACGGCGATTGGAGCTATGAGATCAAGTTCGACGGCTACCGGGTCATGGCGCGCCTCGACCACGATGAGGTCAAACTCTTCACCCGCAATGGTCACGACTGGACCCACAAATTGCCTGGGCAAGCCGAGGCATTGGCAGCGCTGGGCCTGGAATCGGCCTGGCTCGACGGCGAAATGGTGGTGGTCAACGAGCAGGGCGTTCCGGATTTTCAGGCGCTGCAAAACGCGTTCGATTCCGGCCGAAGTGGCAGCATCGTTTACTACCTGTTCGACTTGCCCTACCTCAACGGCGTGGACCTGCGCGAAGTGCCTGTCGAGGAGCGCAGGGCGGCGCTGGCGACCGTGCTCAAGCCCAACGACAACCCGTTGTTGCGATTCTCCGACGCCTTTGGTGAATCTCCGGAGGCGTTGCTCAACAGCGCCTGCGAAATGAAGATGGAAGGGCTGATCGGCAAGCGCCTGGGGTCACCTTATGTGTCTCGGCGCACCAGTGACTGGATCAAACTCAAGTGCAAGCACCGGCAGGAATTCGTCGTGGTCGGCTTCACCGACCCCAAAGGCGCACGCAGTGCTTTTGGCGCGTTGTTGCTGGGGTTGCACGACCGCGACAGCGGTGAATTGCGCTATGCCGGCAAGGTTGGGACCGGGTTCAACGAGGCGACGCTCAAGCGCATTTACGAACAATTGAAACCGTTGCAGACGAAAAAGCCGTCGGTGGTCAATCCGCCGAGCGGTTTTGAAGCCAAGGGTGTGCATTGGCTCAAACCCACACTGCTGGCAGAAGTGGCCTTCGCCGAAATGACCAAGGACGGCTCGGTGCGTCACGCCGTGTTCCATGGTTTGCGCGATGACAAGCCTGCCAAAGAAATCACCGAGGAGTTGCCGAAAACCGTGAACACTTCAGCCTCGAAAACCGCCGCCGCAAAATCCACAGCGAAGAAGAAGCCCGCCGCCGAGAAACCTGACGCCGCCGAGCCAAAAACCACCCAGTCGACTGTCGCGCCGTCGCAAATCGGCCTGGCCAGCGGCAAGGTGCGCATCACGCACCCGGACCGGGTGATCGACGCCAGCAGCGGCACCACCAAGATGCAACTCGCGGAGTACTACGCCAGCGTCGCCGAATGGATTTTGCCGCAACTCAAGGACCGGCCGGTGGCGCTGGTGCGTGCGCCGGACGGCATCGCCGGCGAATTGTTCTTTCAGAAGAACGCCGAGCGCCTGGCCATTCCGGGGATTGTTACCCTGGACAAGGCACTGACGGGCCAACCGGTGATGATCATCAACAACGCCAAAGCGCTGATCGGCGCGGTGCAGATGAGCACGGTGGAACTGCACACCTGGAATGCCACTTCAGTCGATCTTGATAAACCTGATCGCTTTGTCCTCGATCTCGACCCGGATCCGGCGCTGCCTTGGAAAAGCATGATCGAAGCCACCCAGCTAACCCTCACTGTGCTGGATGAACTGGGACTCAAGGCGTTTCTCAAAACCAGCGGCGGCAAGGGAATTCACCTGGTGGTACCGCTGACCCGCAAACAGGGTTGGGATGAGGTCAAGGACTTCAGCCACGCGATCGTCAGCCACATGGCCAAATTACTGCCGGATCGCTTTTCTGCGGTGTCCGGACCGAAAAACCGTGTAGGGCGTATCTTCATCGACTACCTGCGCAACGGTCTGGGCGCCACCACTATTTGCGCCTACGCCGTGCGCACCCGCGAAGGGCTGCCGGTGTCGGTGCCGATCTTTCGGGAGGAGGTTGCCGAGCTCAAGGGCGGCAATCAATGGAACGTGCACAACGTGCATGAGCGTCTGGCCGAAATCGGTGACGAACCCTGGGCCGACCTGAAGAAAACCCGACAGACGATTACTGCCGAAATGCGGCGGCGGGTCGGGATGAAAAAGTAGTGAATCAAGCAGGAAAGTGGCGGGTAAATCGGACCTGTAGGAGCCAGGCTTGCCGGCGAAGGCGCACTTAAGAGCGCCTTCGCCGGCAAGCCTGGCTCCTACGAAAAGCGGTTCATTCTCTTAACTGACTGACATTGGGGCACTCGACGACTATTGCTTGCCGAGCGCGGCAGCCAGCAGCGGTGCCGCCTGTTCATCGGTCAATGCGGCGTGGACTTCCATGCTCATGAGGTCGCTCCATTCCAGCACCCACTTCTGAATCGACACCGGATCATCGGCTTCTGCAATGCCAAAACCACTCGAGCCACCGACGGCATGCCAGCGCCCCAGCATATTGACGCCTGCGGGTGGCGCGCCACCGGTCTTGAGAAAACGTTCGATTGCGCTGTTACGATGCTGCGGACTGATGGACCAACTGACCATGAATAACATCTGCCACCTCCTGCTACGGATTGGCACCTTTATCTTCGCGCACCTGGCTGGCGCCGGGGCCACGGTCACGCGTGTTTCCAGCTCCATCCTGGCTGGCCTGAACCCTTTCTCCCATGAGAAGGCATAGCAGCGGCCCGCGTTTTGCGTACGACCGCTGATCCTCTTTCAGGCATTTGAAATGAACATATCGGGATAACGGTGCAAACCATCAGGCATCACGCAACAAGTCGTTGGCATTGAGCAGCTCGTAGGCAATCTCCGGGCGCTTCTCCAACCCGCGGCGAATCGCCGCCGGAATCGACTGACGGGTTTTGCGACACAGACCCGGCAGCTCGCCGAGGGTGATATTGATGCCGCGCATGGTGCGCACTTCATTGAAGCCCGGGACGATCTCCACGCGCAGACCCAACTGCTCGTACATCCGGCGTTGCAGACGCTCCAGGTCGCTCAGGCTCTGGAGATTTTCCAGGCGCTCGACCAGGCGCTTTTCCTCCGACCGGGTCAGGCTCAGGATGCGCAAATCCGCGCCGGGGGTTTCCAGCAACGGCTCACGCTCGCAGATGCAGGCTCCGGGCGGGCAGGGTTGGCGGATCGGAAGAGAGGTCGTCATGGGGTTCAATCATAGAGCGCTATGATCGGGTTTGCCCATGGGGTTGTTGTACCGTTGAGCGCGACGTCTGCATCCTGGGCTTGCTGGCCTCGGCTACGCCTTCCTCGGGCGGTAATCATTCTGCCGGGCGTTCATATCTGTTCCAGCAGCCAGGTACGGAACGCCATGAGTGACGGCAGCATTTCGTTGCGCGGCGGGTAGGTCAGGTAGTAACTGCGCTGACTGGCGAAGGGCAGGTCCAGGCTGATCAGCTCTGAGCTGGCCAATTCGTCGGCCACCAGAATACGCGGCACCAGACCTATTCCGATGCCAGCTCTGACGGCCTGGATCAAGTGTGAGGTGAGTTCGAAACTCGGCCCCAGGCGCATCATTCGGTGGGGCAAGCGGTGATGGCTGAACCACTCGCCCCAGACGTTGGGATTGTTCGCGACATTGAGCAGTATCTGTCCACCAATGCGCTCCGGTGTCCAGGCGTCATGGGCCTGGGCCGCCTGCGGCGAAATGACGACCATCATTTCTTCTGCGTGCAGGCGATGGCTGATCAGGCCCGGTAAATCAGCATTGCCAACGACGATCGCGGCATCAATGCCGCTGGTTTCGAAGTCGATGGCGTCGATCCGCGAATTAATGTGCACCAGCATGCCAGGATGGCTTTTGTAAAAGTCATGAAGGCGCGGCAATAACCACTTCGAGCCGAAGGTCGGCAATGTGGCCAGGCGCAACGTGCCGCTGCCTGATTGATAAGCCATGGCCTGCAACGTGGCGCTGCGGATGCGTCCGAGTGCTTCGCTCATTTCCCGCTGATAAAGACGACCGACATCGGTCAACTGCACCTGCCGACCTTCACGGCGAAACAGCGTCAGGCCCAGTTGTTGCTCCAGCGCCTGGACTTGGCGGCTGACTGCACTTTGGGTCAGCGAGAGTTCCATCGCGGCGCGGGTGTAGCTTTCATGTCGGGCGGCGGCTTCAAAGGCCAACAGCAACGACATCGAGGGGGTGAGGTGGCGGTAATTCATTCGTAAAAGTCATCGATAGCGGCAGGATTATCCGTTTGTCCGGCACCATAACCTGCAGGATCATTGGCGCAGCCGACGACCTGAGGCTGACCTATTAATGCTCAGGCGACAAGTATTTTGATTTTTCCGTGATTAGACCTACAAGAGACCATCCTGCGATGATCGCCCAGTTGACGACCGTTGAACCCGCGGCCCAGTACCCGGAATTTCTGCAAGCCCTGCACGCCAGCGGTTTCCGCGGTCAGCTCAGCGCCGACTATGCCACTCGGACCGTGCTGGCGACCGACAACTCGATCTACCAGCGTCTGCCACAAGCGGCGGTGTTCCCCCTCGACGCGGACGACATCGTGCGCATCGCGACATTGATGGCCGAACCCCGCTTTCGCCAGATCAAGCTGACCCCACGGGGCGGTGGCACCGGAACCAACGGCCAGTCATTGACCGATGGCATCGTGGTCGACCTGTCGCGGCACATGAACGCTGTCCTCGAAATCAACGTCGTCGAGCGTTGGGTGCGGGTGCAGGCGGGCGTGGTCAAGGACCAGCTGAATGCCGCGCTCAAGCCTCATGGGCTTTTCTTCGCGCCGGAGCTGTCGACCTCCAACCGCGCCACCGTTGGCGGCATGATTAACACGGACGCCAGCGGCCAGGGCAGCTGCACCTATGGCAAGACCCGTGATCATGTGCTGGAACTGCACAGCGTACTGCTCGGTGGTGAGCGTCTGCACAGCCAGCCTCTGTCCGATGCGGAGCTGGAGGCGGTGTGTACGCAGCCCGGCCGGATCGGCGAGGTGTACCGCACTGCGCGGCACATTCAGGAAACCCAGGCCGACCTGATCGAGTCGGTGTTCCCCAAGCTCAATCGCTGCCTGACGGGTTACGACTTGGCGCACCTGCGTGACGAGCACGGACGCTTCAACCTCAGTAGCGTGCTGTGCGGTGCGGAAGGATCGTTGGGCTACATCGTCGAAGCCAAGCTCAACGTGCTGCCGATTCCCAAGTATTCGGTGTTGGTGAACGTACGCTACGGCAGCTTCATGGATGCGCTGCGCGATGCCAACGCGTTGTTGGCGCACAAGCCGCTGTCCATCGAAACCGTGGACTCCAAAGTGTTGATGCTGGCGATGAAAGACATTGTCTGGCACAGCGTCGCCGAATATTTCCCGACGGACGCCGAGCGCGCGACGCTGGGTATCAATCTGGTGGAGTTCAGTGGCGAAGACCTGACGCAAGTGAACGCTCGCGTGGCGTTATTCGTGGCGCATCTGCAGGCCGACACGACGATCGAGCGGCTGGGCCATACCTTGGCCGAAGGTGCCGAAGCAGTGACCCGCGTATACGCCATGCGCAAACGTTCGGTCGGGCTACTGGGCAACGTTGAAGGCGAGATTCGTCCGCAACCGTTTGTGGAAGATACCGCCGTGCCGCCAGAGAAACTGGCCGACTACATTGCTGAGTTCCGCGCCTTGCTCGACAGCCATGGCCTGGCCTATGGCATGTTCGGTCACGTCGACGCGGGTGTGTTGCATGTGCGCCCGGCGCTGGACATGAAAGACCCGGCACAAGCCGCGCTGGTCAAGCCGATTTCCGATGCCGTGGCCGAGCTGACCCGGCGTTATGGTGGTTTGCTGTGGGGGGAGCACGGCAAGGGTTTGCGTTCGGAATATGTTCCTGAGTTTTTTGGCGAGCTGTACCCGGCGCTGCAATCGCTCAAGGGCGCGTTCGACCCACACAATCAGCTCAACCCCGGCAAGATCTGCACTCCGCCGGATGCCGCCCAAGGCTTGCTCAAGGTTAACGAAGTGACGATGCGCGGTGAGCTGGATCGGCAAATCGACGAGCGCGTCTGGCAAAGTTTCGGCACCGCCGTGCACTGCAACGGTAACGGCGCTTGCTACAACTACGACCCCGACGATGCGATGTGCCCGTCGTGGAAAGCCACCCGTGAACGCCAGCATTCGCCGAAGGGCAGGGCGTCATTGATTCGCGAGTGGTTGCGTCTGCAAGGCGCGGCCAATATTGATGTATTGGAAGCGGCGCGGGGCAAATTGTCGTGGTTGAGCGGGTTGCCAACGAGGGTGCGCAATAACCTGGCGCGATCGCGCGGCGAGGCGGATTTCTCCCACGAAGTCTACGACGCGATGGCGGGCTGTCTGGCCTGTAAATCCTGTGCCGGACAATGCCCGGTCAAGGTCAATGTTCCGGAATTTCGATCGCGTTTTCTGGAGCTCTATCACGGTCGCTATCAACGTCCGCTTCGCGATTACCTGATCGGCTCGCTGGAGTTCACCATTCCTTACATGGCCTATGCGCCGGGCCTGTACAACGCGGTAATGGGCTCGAAATGGATGAGCCGCTTGCTTGAGCGACACGTCGGCATGCTCGACAGCCCGCTGATCAACCGTTACGACTTGCAGGCCACGTTGACCCGCTGCAAGGTCGTTGTCGCCAGCGTGCCAGCCCTTCGCGAGCTCACCGTCGCGCAACGTCAGCGCAGCGTGGTGTTGGTGCAGGACGCGTTCACCCGTTACTTCGAAACCCCGTTGCTGGCGAGCTTTATCCAGTTGGCGCATCAGTTGGGCTATCGCGTGTTTCTGGCGCCCTATAGTGCCAACGGCAAGCCTTTGCATGTACAGGGCTTCCTCGGCGCATTCGCCAAAGCGGCGATCCGTAACGCCAGTCAACTCAAGGCTCTGGCCGACTGCGAAGTACCGCTGGTGGGCCTGGATCCAGCGATGACGCTGGTCTACCGTCAGGAATATCAGAAAGTGCCGGGGCTCAATGATTGCCCGAAGGTCTTGCTCCCCCAGGAGTGGCTTTTCGATGTGTTGCCTGAAAACCCGCATCCCGCAACTCAGACATTCCGTTTGTTGGCGCACTGCACCGAGAAAACCAATGTGCCGGCCAGTACTTCGCAATGGGAAGCCGTGTTTGCCCGAATTGGACTCAAGTTGGTGACGGAGGCGACTGGCTGTTGTGGCATGTCCGGTACTTACGGCCATGAAGCGCGCAACCAGGACACCTCGCGGATCATTTTCGAGCAGTCATGGGCCGGCAAGCTGGACAAGGCGGGTGAAGCACTGGCAACCGGTTACTCCTGCCGCAGTCAGGTAAAGCGTCGTGCCAACAGGCAACTGCGCCACCCACTGGAAGTGCTGTTGGAGCATGCGCGCGCGGAGTAGGGAGCTTGTCACCCATGAGATGGGCTTTGCACGGCGTGTGGCAGACCGGGTGGTTTTCATGGAGGAGGGGATGATCAATTCCGCTGGTGTTTAAGATGCTTGGATCAGCTCTCAGGGGGAATGATTGAGTCTAGAGTGGGTTCGGCAGCCAGTTTCAATCGGTCAGCTTTACTAATGTATTTAGACTTACTGGGCGGTGCCAGTTTGGCACTGGCCTTTTTAGCGTGAGCCTTTAATAACTGCTTTATTTTTTTACGACGATTCATGTTTTCTACTCGGCGTGTAAGTTCTTGAATGATGGCAGAGGTTTGCGCACGAAGCCTAGGTCGTGAGATAGGGCTTCACGGCGTCTTCGAGCATGTCCATCAGCTCAGGATCCATGTAGCGAAAGTCGTCAGGAATATCCAGAGAGTGAATCCGTTTGTGTTCAAGCAGACGGGCATACTCGGCCTGCAGGCGATTCAGGTGTTTGCGTTCCATGACAAAGATGACATCGGCCCAGCGAATATCCGCTGGGCCGATGGGCCTGCGTGCGTTCGGGCTTGTGCCCGCCGAGCGGGCATTGAAGCCGGGGCGGCGGTGCCAGATCGCTTCCGCCGTGGGACTACGCCATTGGTTACGACTGCAGACGAACAGGAGGTTTGTCACTCTTGATCCAACAGTTGGCGGGTGGTGTGGATGGGATAGCTCATGCCGAGTTGGCGTGCCCTGACAAGCTTGTCGGCACGGGTGTACATCAGCTTCCAGTTCTTTTCCGGCTTGAATTTCAGCGGACGAACCGCTTTGTCATTGCCGCGTTTACGGGCCTGTGTGCGTCTCCAGGCGCGGGTTCTTTCCATGGTCATTTCCTCGTGAGTACCGGGTTCAGCAGCCGCGGTAATACGAGTTGGGAGTATGGTAAGCGTGAATCGGGGGCAGTGGCTAGGTTGTTGAGTTCCCGATATCAGCAGCAACCGCTTTCAAACCTGAGAAAACAGATCTATCTCTGCCTGGTGATTGCCCTGAGATTAAGCATCAGACTGTTTTTTGCCCCGATGGCGCCATTATCTACCTGATACAAAGCCAGTTATCCCTGGCAACGCAGCCGGCCCGATGCGTTCGGCTATCGATCCAGCAGAGGTGCCAGCAATGCACACATGCTGCGCCAGTGCGAACCCTCCCAGTAAACTCGTTGGCAGGCGTCGCAGCGCAGGAAGTGCGAATAGAGGGTGCCGACGCGTGGCGGCACCTGCGACCGGGCCAGTTCCGGGCTGATTTCGTGCAGCGGCAGGTTGCAATGAAGGCACAGGCTGAATGGCCGCGCGCTACGCGCCAGGTCGAGGCGCTCGTACAACTCGCGCAGCTGCAGCGACGGTTTCAGGGCATGCACATAACAGCCGTGGCTGATGATCCGCCGCTTGAGCAGTTCGCGGTCGCGGGTTAGCACGATGCGTCCTTGGTGCGCAGCGATCTCGGCGATCTCGCTATCCTCGAAGCCATTGTCGTAGAGGGTGTCGAAGCCGCTCATGCGCAGCAGATTGGCCAGCCCGCCAAGGTGCGCATCAGCGACGAAGCGCAGCAGCCGTAATGGTTGCGCACGAATCTTGAGCAGCGGGCTGATGTCCAGCGCTTCGAACTTGGGATACACCGCCAGCCGGTCACCGTCGAAGATCACCCGCTCGAAGCCCACCGACTCGCCGTTGAGCAGCACCAGCTCGACCTCGGTGTGCGGTATCCCGAGCGCCTCGATCATGTGCTTGACCGTCGCCCCTCGTGCGCACTCGCAGGTGAAGGACTGCCGCCGCCGTTCGGCCGGCAGGAAATCGTTGAGCTCCTCGTAGAAGCGGAAGGTTGCACGGGTCATGTTGAACAGTATGGCAGGGCTGCAGGATGAGCGAGTCTGGTCCGGACATCTTCTCCGGCAGGCCCCAAACTACGATCGTTAGTTGCACTACATGATCGAATGCTATCGGCCCAGGCTGTGTGAAAACGCATGCACCGTTTTGTAGTCTGCGTTGCTACGTAAAATATGTCGGCGTTTTGTTAATCAGCTGACCTGAGTGAAGCAGAGCCACCTACTGGTACGTACTTGGACGCAAGCGTATTGTTCGATGCGCTTGGCTTCCCTTGGAAGTCTTTAAAAAAGGACGACTTACATGGATGTTGAACTGGCACATCAGATTGAGGCCGCAGAAAGCGAGTATTTGCGTTCGCGTGTTCAGAACTTGGCAGAGGTAAGCGGAAATCCTTATGGCGCACGTGTTTTTTCCAACGGAGACTTTCCCTGTTTTCAGGTGAGCGCATCACCTAGTCCAATGTTCAACCGCATCTACGGCGACAGCGCCCGTGATCCCCAGGCAGTGTTGAAGTTGCTCAAAGATTCAGCGGAACATTCGGCCGTAACTCCCCTTATCGGGAAACCTTCCGCGTTGGGGCAGTACTCACTTGTGGGCGAAGCGCAGCTCGAGCGTTTGAGGGGCTGGACTCACTTGCAATTCGCGTGTGCCATCGAGAAGGTGGTCTTGAGTCGCCACTCATTCGAAATCGAGGAAGTCACGTCAAAAACTCTTGCTCAGTTTGCAGATGTGCATGCGGGCGGTTTTCATACCAAACCAGAGTACCGATTGCTGAATCAAGCATCCTTCGCAGAGCAGACGTCGAGCGGACGTCTGAAAATCTGCGTCCTGAAAGCTGATGGGAAAGTCGTGGCAGGAGCCTCAATGTATTTGGCCAGTAATGGGATTGCTTACCTTGGAACGGCTGCCACCCGAAAGGATGCCCGGGGCCTTGGCTACCATGGAGCACTGATATCTCATCGAATTGAGCAAGCGAAGAAGCATGGCTGCCACTTGATCGCCGCGACCGCGCTGGCCAGCTCCCAAAGTCGCCGAAATCTGCAACGTGCCGGGTTGACGACATCTCATGCCCAAGCACTGTACCGCCTCGCAGACAACTAAGATAAACGGCTGAACACGATCGTCCGTATTTGGCCGATATCTGTCTGTCGCGACCGACCGAAATCGATCCAAAACGGTCAGCTAAATCCAATATGGTTATCTTCTTCAGACCGCTTCCAGTACCGGATAGCGACTGTTAGGAGTAAACGGAGTTGATTTTTCTTGTCGTGCAGGATGGGTTATCGATTGAAGTCAGGATGATACGAACAGCCATAATCACACCTACTAGAACAGCAGCAAGACCTGACGCTTCTAAAGGTGTTGGCAACCGGCTATGAAACAACAAGCCGAGTAATGTAGCGAATAGCGATTCAAGGGAGATCAGTTGTCCAGAAAGCACCATCGGAAGGCGACGGGATGCTGCGTTCCAAGCCCAGGCACCGACGAGTGACGACATCACCGCAATAACGAGGCCCCAGACGTACAGATGTCCTGCCA
Source organism: Pseudomonas sp. JV414 (assembly GCF_032424305.1). Lineage (NCBI taxonomy): Bacteria > Pseudomonadati > Pseudomonadota > Gammaproteobacteria > Pseudomonadales > Pseudomonadaceae > Pseudomonas > Pseudomonas sp. JV414. The sequence continues at coordinate 791,125 of NZ_VYKC01000022.1, forward strand.
GGGAAACACTGAAACCAAGGGTTGGCAGCTTGAGAAGGTCGAGCGCCTGCACAACCGGTAACACGCACACTGTGCCCATTCCGGCGCCCGCCATCATGAGACCTGTCCAGATACCCGTCGCATTGGCCGGGAGTTTCCCTAGGGCACTCTGATTCAGCAAGCTGAATACGAGCCACAAGACAACGGCGCTGATTGAAAAAAACAACCCCATCAGCCACGACCCGTTGCCTACTATAGGTTGATTGATACTGCTGATGCTCGACAGCAAAAGCCCACCTGTCAAAAACGTCAGCGGTATCGTCAGTCTGCGCCATGGAAGCGTTTTTTTCGTGGCGTTGCTTAGCAGCGCCAGCAAGACCGGCACCATGCCAATAAACGCTGGAGTCAGCACTGGCCCGCCAAAAATGACACCTGCGGCAATACAGGTGCTGTATCCGAGGTATCCGATAACTCCCAGACTTGCGGCGAGAAGCTGCTGATTGCGACGCAGAAACCGTAACTGTGCGCGACAGAGCACCACGACACCCACACCCAGCGCACCAGCGATCAGAAACCGGGTAACCATCAAGTCATAGATGCTGTAGGCGCCGGTGACGTAGGGCGCCACGAAATTCAGAGCCCAGCTCAGGGTCGCGACCACGGCAAGGGTCACTCCGGCGATGATGTTTGAGTGAGCAATGGTCATCAGGCATATCCGCGAGGTATTCAGCTCATGTTGCACAGCGCCAGGGGTATGCTACAAACGAGTTCTCGGTCTTGGATGCATAACGTCTGATTATGAATACGCTTGGGAAGTCATTGCCACCGCTTGCCAGTTTGCTGCCCTTCGAAGCGGCTGCTCGACTGGAAAGCTTTTCAAAGGCCGCCGATGAATTGCACATCACGCAAGCGGCGATTAGCCGCCAGATTCGTGGGCTTGAAGATAATCTTGGATTGAAGCTTTTTTGCCGCCGCAACCGAGCAGTCTTCCTGACGCAGGAGGGGCGTGAGCTAGGGCGCGTGGTGAGCACCGCATTGCAAAGTATCAGCGACAGAGCCGTCACCCTTCGTGAATCACCTCGCAAAAACCGTGTCGTTTTACTGTGTCAGTTGTGCGAAGCGTTCTATTGGTTGATGCCGCGCCTTTCGACGTTCCACCAGAAACACCCGGAAATCGAGATCCAGGTCGCGACATCCACCAGACCGTTGACTGAATTCAATGACCATTTTGACGTGGCCTTACAAAGCACCGGACGCGCCAGCGGCTTGCATGTTCTGGCGTTTACCGCCGCTGATGAAGTGTTTCCAGTGTGCAGTCCTCATTACCTGACTGCCCGACAGTCACTCGGGATTAACGATCTTCGCCTCCACACGCTTTTACACCATCGCGCCACGCCACCGCACTTGATGGAATGGGATAGCTGGCTGCAGGCATTTGGGCAGACATTGGAGGGTTGTCCTAAGGGCTCTTTGTTTGATAGTTACCCCTTGATGCTTCAGGCCGCCGTTGAAGGGCATGGAATTGCAATGGGGTGGCGCCGAACCGCCGGGAGGCTTATTGAAAATGGTGCGCTGGTGAGACCTTGCGCAGAAAGTGTCCCTTTACCTGATGCGATATCAGTTTTCAGACGGCAGGGTGGGGAAGACCGGATTGAGGTGCGCGCGCTGGTTGAGTGGCTTGCAGAGGAATTACGTAGTGAAAGCTGACAGATCGATTCCCCTGTTTATGACGTTGAGTAACGCTTCTGACCGATTTCTGCCTGTCACAACTGGCCGGAATCCCCCCCAGGCGGACGTTCAGGGAAAACGAATCCGTCCCCCTTTACCCCAGCGTCAAACCAAGGTTTTCGGCGAGAGCAGACCCCATGAGTGTTCCGAATGGAATTGCGCGCAAAGGTGCAGTACCTTGTATTTGTAGCACTCTCGTGTCGCAGTCCTGTCCTGGTTGAGAGGTGGCCTTCATGAACAACATCATCTACATCGTCGGGGTCGTTGTGATCGTCGTGGTTATCCTGTCGTTCCTCGGGTTTGCATAGCTTCTAAGACCCACTGAACGATTGCCCGGCACCGAAAGCAGTCAAGCTTTGACCCAGCGTTGACGGCTCCAGCTGCTCAATGTATCGACGGCCAATACCAGTAACAGCATGGCCAGAATAACCGTGCTGGCTTGAGCTTCCTGGAACAGGCTGAGGCTGACGTAGAGCATTTGCCCCAAACCACCGGCGCCGACGAAGCCGAGCACACTGGCCATGCGGATATTGTTTTCCCAGCGGTACAGGACGTAGGCCAGTAGCTGTGGCAACAGGTTGGGCAGTGTGCCGTAACAGAAAGCCCATACGGCGTTGCCGCCTTGCAGGCGGATGGCTTCGGCGGGTTCCGGTGGGGTGTTTTCCAGCGCTTCGGCGAACAGCCGGCCGAGTACGCCGGTGGTGTGCAGGGCCAATGCCAGGGTACCGGCATTGGGGCCGAGACCGGCGGCAAGGACCATCAGCGCGGCCCACACCAGTTCCGGAACCGCGCGCAAGGCGTTGAGCACCAGGCGCGACGCGCTCTGCAATGGCCAGCCGAAGCGCCCGGCCGCAGGCAATGCCAATAGCAGACCGAATACCGCCGCGAGCAGGGTGCCCAGGGCAGACATGGCAATGGTTTCCAGAGCACCGTGGCCGATGGCTTGCATATGGCCTGGGCTCAGGTCCGGGCTGAGAAAACGCTGCGCATAAGCGCCCATCTGCTTCAGGTTGCCGGTGCCGCCCAGCTCACTGAGGTCGATGCCCAGGTAGATGAACGAGGCGACCACCGCTGCGCCGATGCAGAGCAGCAGTGCCAGGTTGATCAGGCGATTCATGCCAGCCTCCAGCGCAACAGGCGGCTGAGTTGATCGGCGAGCAGCACCAGCACGAGGAACGTCAGTAACAAACTGGCCACTTCACCACCGGCGAACATGCGCAACGATAGATCCATTTGCTGGCCCAGACCGCCGGCACCGACAAAGCCCATCACCACCGAGGCGCGGATGGCGCATTCCCAGCGGTACACCGTGTACGAGAGCAGTTCCGCAGCGACATTGGGCAGGATCCCGTAGAAAAAGGCTGCGAGCCGACCGCTGCCCGATTGCAGTAGTGCGTGGGCCGGGCGCTGGTCGACCGACTCGAAAATTTCCGCATAGACCTTGCCCAACATGCCGCTGTAGGTAATGGCAATCGCCAGCACCCCGGCCGTCGGGCCGAGGCCGACAGCGCGCACGAACAGCAGGGCCCAGACGATTTCCGGCACGCTGCGCAGGAAAATCAGTAAACCGCGTATGGGCCAACGCAGCAGTTGGCCCCAATAACTCGGGTGGCCGGCACGGGAAGCAGCAGACAGCGACAGAGCACGACTGGCCAAGAGGCTGGCGGGGACTGCCAACAGCAACGCCAGGGCCATGCCCGCCGTGGCGATGGCCAGGGTCTGCAGGGTGGCTTGCAGCAACAGCTCAATGAAATCTTCGCCATGGGCCGGTGGCCAGAAGGCGGACACAAACCGGCCCATCTCGCTCTGACTGTCACTCGCCACCAATACGCTGAGGTCCAACTCGCTAAAGTGGATGCCCGGCCACAGCAAGGCAAGGGCCAGCAAGGTGAGCAGCAGGCGGGGGCGGGTGGCGGGATCTCGGGTATCACGGCTCAGCATCGGGGAATCTGCACACTCAAGGGCGCCGGAGCAATCGGTGGGGATAGCAGTTGTTCGTTGGCGTAGAGCTTGTCGAGCAACTCTCGGTCGACTTCGCTGGCCTGAAGGTCGAACAGGATCTGTCCATCACGCAAGCCGATGATGCGCGAAAAGTGCGCCAGGGCCAGCTCCACCGCATGCAGGCTGGCGACCAGGGTGACGTTGTGCTGCCGGGCATGGCGACAGAGCACCGAAAGCGTGTGCTGAGCCAACACGGGATCCATGGCCGATACCGGCTCATCGGCCAGCAACACCTCGGGCGCTTGGTACAACACGCGGGCAATGCCCACGCGCTGCAACTGTCCACCGGACAGTTGCTGGCATTGCGCGAACAACTTGTCACTCAGGTCCAGCCTGGCCAATGCCGCGCGTGCGCCCGGAATATCCAGTGGATGCACCAGGTTCAACAGGCTCTTGCCCAAACCCCACTGACCCAGCTTTCCGGCCAGAACCGCGGTGACCACGCGCTGGCGCGGTGGCAGGGGAGGCGACTGATGGATCAGGCCGATGCGCGCGCGCAGACGCTGACGCTGACGGGCAGAAAGCTGCCAGGCTCGCTCGCCGAGCACCTGCAGCTCGCCGTTGCCCGGACGCAGGGCGGTGGCCAGCAAGTTGAGCAGGCTCGACTTGCCCGCGCCGGACGGGCCGATGATGGCGACCTGTTCGCTGGCACCGATATGCAGGTCCACGCCACGCAGCGCCTGGACGCCGTTGGCGTGGGTAAGGCTGACCTGGGTCAGACGCAATGTCATTTGAGCAGTTCGGCGGCGAGTGCTGCTTCCTCGATGCCCTTGTAGTTTTCAGGCTTGGTTTCGATGAAACGGCTGGCGGCTTGCAGATCCAGAATCTCCTTGTCCGCAGGCTTCGCCGGATCGAGAGCCAGGAAGGCTGCCTTTATCTTGGCCGCCAACGCTGGGTCGAGGGTCCCGCGCACCGTCCAGTTGTAGTCGAAGTAGGCCGGGGTGGTCGCAAACACTTTGACTTTGGTGGTGTCGACCTTGCCGGCAGCGACCAGTTTTTCCCACACGCTGGCGTTCAGTACGCCGGCGTCTACCTTACCGGCCTGGACCCAGGCGACGGTGGCGTCATGGGCGCCGGAGTAGCCGACGCGACTGAAGTAGGTTTCCGGCTTGATGCCGTCCTTGAGCATAAAGTAGCGCGGCATAAGACTGCCCGACGTGGAGGACACCGAGCCGAATGCAAAGGTCTTGCCCTTGAGATCGGCGAGGGACTTGACGGCAGGGTCGGCGGTGATGAATTTGCTGGTGAATTGAGCGTCCTGTTCACGCTGTACCAGCGGAATGGCATTGCCGGTTTTCAGGCGTGCCTGCACGAACGTGAAGCCGCCCAGCCAGGCCAGGTCGATGCGGTCGGTGGCCAGCGCTTCGACCACGGCTGGATAGTCACTCACCGGCACAAACTCGACTTTCATGCCCAACTGTTGTTCCAGATAGGCGCCAAGCGGCTTGAACTTGCGCAGCAGTTCGGTAGGGGCTTCATCGGGAATCGCGCTGACTTTCAGGGTATCGGCGGCCTGGGCCAACAAGGTGCAAATTGACAGGGTCAAGCCGACGGCCAATGCCAGGGTACGCTTGAGCATGGAAAATCTCCGGTGTATTAACGAAAGAATGTCGAGGCGCCAAGCACAAACTGATTGGTGCATGGCGCTTTGAGAGGGTAGACGAAATGGAGCGATATTGACCAATGCCGGTTAGTTAAGCGCAATCCATGTGGGAGCGGGCTTGCTCGCGAAGACGGCGGCACAGTCAACATTGATGTCGTCTGATACACCGCTTTCGCGAGCAAGCCCGCTCCCACAGGTTCGCGCTTTAACTGACTGGCAGTGGCGATATTGACCGCTTTTGGCTCAATTGCAATCGCGAAGGGTGACAATCAACCCGAAGCTCCATAGTGTCAGTGCCACATCTTCGTTGCTAGAACGAGGGGGTGTATTTCACGCTGAACATGACGTTTCGCGGCTCACCAAAGTTGTTGTTGCCATTCAGTTGGTTGTATCCCGCCATGTAGTAGGACTTGTCAAACAGGTTATTGGCGTTGAGTGCCAGACCGATCTCGGGGGTGAGTTGGTACCCGAGGCGGGCGTTCCACACGGTGTAACCTGGCACCTGGTAAGTGCGTTCATAACCCAGGGTGTGACTTTGGGTGGTGAAGCCCAGACCGGTGCTGACCCGGTTCCAGTCGCCACTGAACTGGTAGTCGCTCCAGACCCGCAGCATGTGTTTTGGCGTCCATTGGCTGAAGACTTTGCCTTCGTCGACCGGATCTTCAAGGTATTTAGTGGTGTTGTAGGTGTACCCGGCGAACAATTGCAAACCGCTGAGCACTTCACCGCTGATTTCTGCCTCGATCCCCTGGCTGCGAACTTTCCCCGCGGCCGTCGAGCAATACCAACCGTCGCAGGCGAAACCCGAGGCGACGTCGGTGACCGCACGGTTTTCCTGGTCGTAGCGGAACATAGCCAGGGAGGTATTGACCCGGCCATCCATCAGCTCGCCCTTGAGGCCGACTTCGTAGTTGGTGCCGATCACCGGTTTGAGCACCGAGCCGCTCGCGGTGCGTGCGGTCTGTGGTTCGAATACGTCGGTGTAGCTGGCATAGACCGCCCATTCGCGGCTCAGGTCGTAGACGATGCCGGCGTAGGGCGTGACTTCCCCGGTTTCGTGCATGGTGCTTGGAGCATTGGCGATAGAGAGATTGGTAAAAGCCGCCTGGTTCGCAGACGTGTAGCTGTAGTCATACCAGCTGACCCGAGAGCCGAGCACCAGGGTCAACGGCTCGAATGGCTTGATTCGCCAGCTGCCGTACAGGCCTTTTTGACGGATGTCGTACTTGCTGGTGGTCGAACGGCCGCCAACGGTATTGAGCAAACCTTCGTAGCTGATTTCGGGGCGGTCGTGGTCGATCTCGAAAATGCTGTCGCTGGTGTTATTGAAGGTTCGCGCGTAACGGTCATCCGTGGTCATCTTGGCGTAATTGCCGCCCAGCGTGATTTCTTGCTGCATGGACAAGGCTTCAAAGTGCCCGGTCAGGTTCATGTCCAGACCGATCTTGGTGGAGTCGAAGTCCGTGACCCAATCGGCGTATTGCATGCCACTGCCGTCGGCGTTGAGGCCGGCCCCGGAGGTTTGCACCCGCTGGTGGGTGGATTTGTTCTCTTCACTCATGCGCACTGCGCCGACCTTGAAGGCCCAGTCATCGTTGAAACGATGCTCCAGATCGGCATAGACGGTGGTGACGTCGATGTCCGAATGGTTCCAGCGAGCGCCGGAGTAGGTTGAACGTGACACGTCGACAGGGTCGCCGTTAGCGTAGCGCGGCAGACCACGCAGCATCGGGCGCGATTCGGCGTCGGAGCGGCTGACGGCCAGGCCCAGGGTGGTGTCGTCGCGCAGATCAATGTCCAGAGCGCCATACAGGGAGTGGGTCTTGCTCCATTCATAGTCGATGAATGAACCGCTCTGGTCCTCGTCGGCAACGAAGCGCCCACGCACGGTGCCGGTCTGGTTCAGCGGCCCGCCCGCGTCCAGTTGCAGGCCGTAGTGATCCCAGGAGCCGGCCTTGCCGGTGAGGGTCACGGTCGGTGCGTTCTGGCCGCGTTTGCGCACCAGGTTGATCGCACCACCAGGGCTGCCTGTGCCCTGAAGCAATCCGGATGCGCCGCGCAGCACTTCCATGCGATCGAAGAAAATCAGGTCCTGCGTGGCCCAGTTGCCCAACGTGTAGGTGTTGCGTGGGATGGGTACGCCGTCGTACTGCCAGTCATCGATCTGGAAACCGCGCGAAGTCAGGATCATGCCTTTACCCACGCCCTGAACGCCCACCAGCCCGGTGGTCTGGTTGGCTGCGTCTTTGAGGTCGGTCAGGCCCTGGTCATCCATTTGTTTGCGGGTCATCACCGTGACCGACTGCGGAATTTCCTTGAGCGTGTGCGTACCCTTGCCGATAGTCACCGACCGCGCGGCATAGGAGCCCGAGCCTTCGGTGGTGGCATCGGCGCTGTGCTCGACGATACTGGTCACATCCAGTTGCAGCGTTGCGTTGCTGTCGGTGACCGGCTCGACGCTGAAGTTGCCTTGCTCGGTCACCCGCAACTGCAGGTCGCTGCCCGTCAGTGCCATGTGCATCGCCTGTTCAGCAAGCATCTGGCCGATCACCGCCGGCGCCTGTTTGCCCTGCACCAGCGAAGGCTCCAGTGAAATGATTTGCCCGCTTTGGCTGGCGATGGCATTCAGTGTGCTGGCCAGTGGGCCGGCCGGCAGATTGAAGGTCAGGCTTTGCGTCTGGGCCAGAGTGGGGCTGGTCAGGGTTGCCAGGGCAACGGCGACGGAAAGGGTGTGGGACCACGGGTTGAGCACAGCATTCTCCTGATCGTATGGAAGTGTCAGGAGATAGGTGGGATGAGAAATGAAAACCGGACACGAATGAGAGTGATTTTCAAAAAAAATTATCTGGCACGAATCAGCGTCACCCAGGGGCTGTAGCGATCCACGCGTATTGGCAGGGTTTCGGCCAGGGCGGTGAAGGCCCGATCGGGGTCGTTGAGCGGGAAAACACCTTGGACGCGCAAGTTGCGAACCTCGGGTGCGACCCTTACAAAGCCTCGACTGTAAGGACGTAGAGCGTTGACGACCTGATGCAGTGGATCGTCCAGCACGTTCAGCCGCCCGCTGAGCCAGTCGGAGCGATGGCGCTGGTCGCCGGTAACGGGGATTATCTGCCGGTCATACAACAAGGCTGACTGACCTTCTTGCAGATTCAGCGTTGTGCCGTCGAACAGCCGAGCTTCGACCGAATGTTGCAGCACCACCACTCGACTGGCGTCCTGCTCCTTGGCAACCAGGAAACGCGTGCCCAGTGCACGTATTTCACCCTGTGCAGTACGCACGCGCAGCGGACGTTGGGGATCGGCGGCCACCTGAATCACCAGTTCGCCGTGGCGCAGAATCACCAGCCTTTGCTTGTCATCGAAGTACAGGTCCACCGTACTGTCGGCGTTCAGGCTCAGGCGACTGCCGTCAACCAGCTTGAAGTCCTGACGCTGGCCGCGCCCGGTGTGCAGATCGGCCAGTATCGAGTCGCCCAGTGGGCTGCGAGCACCCAGCCACAAACCGCCACCGAGCAAACCCAAGCCGGCGATCACCCGGAGTGCGTCGCGTCGCGAACCATGGGGCTGCAGCAACAGTTGGCGGGCTTCGCCGGCTTGACCGGGCACCCGTCGATCCAGGTCGCGAACCGTTTGGAAGGAACCCGCGAGACGCTCCTGCAATGTTGCCCAGGCCTGAGCGTGCGCAGGATCCATCGCCAGCCACGCGTTGAAACGCTCTTGCAGGGTGGCATCGGGCGTACCGGCGCGCAGCCTCACCATCCAGTCAATGGCCTGCTCGCTGACAGGATCCAGGCGCAGCTTGCTCATGGCGATAATTCGCTCAGGTAGCACTGCCGCAACGCCTGTTTCATGTAGCGGCTGACCGTGCGTTCCGACAGCCCCAGCTTGTGCGAAATAGCCACATAACTCAGACCATCCAGTTGGCTATAGAGAAAGGTAGCCTTGACCACAACAGGCAAACCGTCGAGCGCCCGGTCGATCGCGACTAACGCCTGGATCAACTGCAACTGTTCTTCGGGGGAGGGCGCTAGCGCTTCGGGAAGCGTGGACAGGCGTTCCAGGTAAGCTGACTCCAACTTGCGCCGGCGATGACGATCGTAAATCAGCCGTCGAGCGATCGTTGAAAGGTACGCACGGGGTTGTTCGATGCTGTCGGGATCAACGCGGGCCACCAGCATCTGGTAGAACGTATCGCCGACGGTGTCCTCGGCATCCGCGTGATTGCGTAGACGCTGCTGAATATGGTGCAGCAGCCAACGATGGTGGTCGCTGAAAAAGAAGCCCAGCTTGCTGGTCGGGAGAGAGTGCACCGGTCGGTTTTCCAGATGTTAGTGTGAATCGTTCTCAATGCTACCTGTGGAATGATGGCCACTGCAATCTCTCAAATGCACCATCAATGTCTAACTGACCGTGGTGGGTGAGCGAAGCGATTTGAACCCTTTGCTAGAGGAACCCCAGAGACCAAGAGCACCGACGGGTAACAGTAACGTCCATTGAGGTAACTTGATAAGCATTGAAAAATCGGAGTACAGCAACGCCACTGCGATAAATACCAAGCCAAAACAAAGCCACATACAGGAAAGCAGTTTTGTCATGTAATGGGAGGATGTATCAATTGTGCGGGCTGAGATAAAGAAGGCTACGGCAGACAGCGTTAATGTCACAGAGACTAGATGCCAGCACGCATAGAGAAGAAGGCTCACCTCTTGCGGTAGCGTAGATTGAAGCAATGGTCCTTCAATTTCCGGCGTACCGACGAAGATATGTATTACTGCAGTGAATGCGGCAAGAAGAGAAGTAGAAAGAAGTAGGCGATTCATGTGGATGTGCAGCCTCAAACGTTTGATTAAGAGGCCGCGGAGCGCGGTCCCGAGAAGTACTTGGAGGCAGGCGCGTGCGCCAGGCTGAACAGTATGGCAGGGCTACAGGATGAGCGAGTCCTGTCCGGAGATTTTCTCCGGTATGCCAAATTTATGTGATTTTGGTATCAGTGCTATGTGATTGGCACGGTTTATCGATTAATGGTTGAAAGGTAATTTGCTTCTCTGCGATATCAAATCGAGAGCAAGCCATGACTCAGTGCTTCATCCGCCAATGTGTGCCCGCTGCTGTGAAAGCTGGCACTCTTTGTTTCGCTTTGTGCGCCGCTACGGTCGTCAATGGCACTGATCGCCCGCCTCTGGTCATAAGGGATCAGGGAAGTCTGATTGCCGGCGGTGGGCTGATCACTCAGCCGGGTGTCTTTGATCCCTACAAACCGATGATGCCCGATGGCCAGACCTATCACGGCGATCACGTGTATGCGTTCTATCAGGTTCCGGTCGATCCTCGTCCGCTCCCGATTCTCATGCTGCATGGCGCGGGGCAATCCGCGAAGTCCTGGGAGACAACGGCCGACGGCCGCGAAGGGTTCCAGAACATTTTCCTGCGTCGCGGATTCTCTACGTACTTGATTGATCAGCCGCGCCGTGGCGACGCGGGACGCAGCCTCGTTGAAACGACGATCAAGCCTGTGCCGGATGAGCAACTGTGGTTCAACCAATTCCGCATTGGCCTGTGGCCGGAGACCTTCGAGGGCAGTCAGTTTCCACGTGGTCATACGGCGCAGGAGCAGTTCTTCCGCTCGATAACGCCCAACACCGGGCCTTACGACATTGAAGTCGTATCCAACGGCGTTTCCGCTCTGCTGGAAAAGACGGGGCCGGCCATTTTGTTCACCCATTCCCAGGGCGGCGGCCCCGGTTGGCTGACGGCGATCAAGAGCCGCAATGTGCGAGCCATCGTGGCGTTCGAACCGGGCAGCAGTTTCGTGTTTCCAGAGGGGGAGGTGCCCGCGCCGATTCCCAGTGCATTCGACACGCTCTCGGGCCAAGCCGTATCGAAGGAACAGTTCAAAGCGCTGACCCGCATCCCCATCGTTATTTTCTACGGCGACAACATCCCCGGCCAACCGGTCCGGTTACCTGCCCAGGACAGTTGGCGCGCGCGGCTTGAGATGGCGCGCCTGTGGCGCGATACCGTGAACCGTCACGGTGGTGACGTCAGGCTCGTTCACTTGCCGGAGATCGGGATCAAGGGCAATAGCCATTTCCCTTTTTCGGACATGAACAACGTCGAGATCGCGGATCTGGTTTCGAAGTTTCTCGCTGAAAAAAATCTGGATTGAGTCAGTGCGCGGCAATATCAGCCACGCCACTCACATGCTTGAATTGTCAGGAGTATTCATAGGATGCGAACCACGTTGAAGGCCACTTTCATGGCCGCCATGATCGGAATGTCGGGCGCCGAAGCCGAGGCTGCGGACTACAAGCAGAACCCATTCACATTGACCTACGGTGGCGCGCTGACGAAGAACGAGCCGGGCAAGGTCAACATCCACCCGGTGAGCTACAAACTCAACGGCCTGGACATTTCCGCCAACGTTTACACCCCGGCAAACTATGACGCCGCGAAGAAATACCCGGCCGTCGTCGTGGCACACCCCAATGGTGGGGTGAAGGAGCAGGTCGCGGGTCTGTATGCCCAGCGTTTGGCGGATCAGGGCTACATCACGATCACGGCGGATGCGGCGTATCAAGGGGCCAGTGGCGGTGAGCCGCGCAACGTCGACAAGCCGGCTCACCGCATTGAGGACATCCATGGCATGGCGGACTTCATCGCTCGCTATCCAGGCGCCGACAACACACGTCTGGGTTTGCTCGGCATCTGCGGCGGTGGCGGTTATTCACTGGCGGCGGCACAAACCGACAAACGCTTCCAGTCGATTGCGACGTTGAGCATGTTCAACTCAGGTCTGGTTCGCCGCAACGGCTATCAGGATTCGCAAGTGGCCACGATCCAGGACCGCTTGCAGCAGGCATCGGCTGCCCGTGCCCAGGAAGCGGCAGGTGGGGAAATTCGCTACATTGGAGATGCCAGGCTTACGGATGAACAGATCGCCAAACTGCCGTTTGATCTGTATCGACAGGGTTTTGAGTATTACGGCAAGACCCACGCCCACCCCAACTCGACATTCCGCTACACCCAGAGCAGCCTGCTGGACCTGATGAGCTTCGATGCCACGGATCAGATCGAACTGATCGACAAGCCGTTGCTGATGATTGCGGGCAGCAAGGCCGACAGCCTGTACATGTCGCAGCAAGCCTTTGCCAAGGCCACCGGTACCCAGGACAAAAAACTGTTCACCATCGATGGCGCGACCCATATCGACACCTATTGGGTGCCTGCTTATGTGGACATCGCCATGGATCAGTTGACCGCGTTTTACGCCAGAACGCTCTGACTTGAAGGAATCCGTCATCATGAAAAACACCCTGATAGGCATCGCGGTGTGCGCCGCTGCTCCTTTTGCCGGCGCCGCGGGTGCAGAAAATGCCAGTGAGTCCCGGACCGCGCAGCAGATCAGCCGGGCGGGCAGCCAGGCTTCGGTGGCGGGGCCGGCGGATTATTTCACCGGGCGGGTACGCGTCGATCCTTTGTTTCCCGCCACTGACAAGATCAATGCCTCCGGCGCTTACGTCAGCTTCGAACCGGGTGCGCGGTCGGCCTGGCATACCCATCCCGCAGGACAGCGATTAGTGGTGGTTTCCGGTGTGGGCCTGACGCAGGAGTGGGGCAAGCCTGTACAGGAAATCCGCCCGGGAGACGTGATCGTCTGTCCGCCAGGTGTCAAGCATTGGCATGGTGCCGCTCCGGCGAGCGCCATGATCCACCTGGCCGTGACCGGCGCAGTGGATGGCAAGAGTGTGCAGTGGCTGGAGAAAGTGACCGAAGAGCAATACAGCGCCCAGGGAACGGTGACGCCACCCGCCAAACCCGACGCACCAGCGGTTTCGCAAACGCTGTCCGCCAAGCAGCAGGCCATCCCGTTGATTGCAGCCGCCATGGCCACGAGCAATATGCCCGGGCTCAATGCTGCCTTGAACCGGGGACTGGATGCGGGCCTGACCGTCAGCGAGGCGAAGGAAATTCTGGTTCAGCTCTACGCCTACAGCGGTTTTCCACGCAGTCTCAACGCGCTCGGCGAGCTGATGAAAGTGGTGGAGGCACGCAAGCAACGCGGTATTCAGGACAATCCGGGGCGCGAGCCCGGTCGCATCGTTCCCACCGGCGACGAACTGCTGGCGGTGGGCAAGGCCAATCAGACGCGCATTGCCGGTGCTCCCGTCCAGGGTCCGTTGTTCGACTTCGTCCCTGTCATCAATCAGTACTTGCAGACGCATCTGTTCGGCGACATCTTCGAGCGTGACAACCTGGACTGGCAAAGTCGTGAGCTGGCGACAGTTGCGGCGCTGGCTGTCACCCCCGGCGTGGAGTCACAACTGCGCTCGCACATGGCTGCCAGCGTGCGGGTCGGTTTGACCGCTTCGCAGTTGCGTCAACTGATCCAGTTGCTGGCCGACCAAGGGGATGCCGCTGCGGCCAAGCGTGCCAGCGAAGCGTTAGACACCGTCCAGGCCAATCAACCCAAATAGCGCAAGGCTTCGCGCAGCAACGTGAAGGCCGGTGAACTCTGGCGCCGGCTCGGATAGTAGAGGTGGTAGCCAGAGAACGGTTCGCACCAATCTTCGAGCACGCGAATCAACCGACCTTGCGCCACCTGTTCCTGCACCAGGTCCTCCGGCATATAGGCCAATCCCAACCCTTGAAGGGCGGACTCCAGGCGCATGGCGATGTTGTTGAACACCAGTTGGCCTTCGACCCGGACTTTCAGTTCTTGCCCGTCTTTCTCGAACTCCCAGAGGTAGAGGCCGCCGTAAGTCGGCATGCGCAGGGTGATGCAGTTGTGCGCCATGAGGTCACTGGGGATGACCGGCTTCGGATATCGGGCGAAATACGCCGGGGATCCAACCACCGCCATGCGCATGTCAGAGCCGATACGCATGGCGATCATGTCCTTGGCCACTTGCTGACCCAGTCGTACACCGGCGTCGAATCCCTGCGCCACGATATCGGTAAAACCGTAGTCGACGATGATTTCGATATTGAGATCGGGATTGTCAGGCAGCAGCCTGGAGAGAACGGGTTGCAGGATCGTGATTGCGCAGTGCTCACCAGCCGTGACGCGCAATTTACCTGCTGGCTTGTCGCGAAATTCGCTGAGCAATGCCAGTTCGTTATCGATCTCTTCAAATCTCGGGGCGATGACCCTGAGCAAATGCTCACCTGCTTGCGTCGCAGATACGCTGCGAGTGGTGCGAGACAGTAACCTGACGCCCAGGCGATCCTCCAACTGACGCATCGCCCGGCTCAAGGCAGGTTGTGACATGCCGAGTTTGGCAGCGGCGCGAGTGAAGCTGCGCTCCTGCGCCACGGCCGAGAAGATCGCGAGTTGGTCATAACGCTCAGTGGTCATTGATTCGCCCCTGTTATAAACAGTTTGCGATTATGCCATCTGTGCGACTAATCGTCCGATCCCTCAGGGCGCCCTGCACAAGCGGCGTCCAGCAACAGGCCGGGGTCGGAGAAGTTCAGCCCCTGATCTTGCTGGCCTACATCTATACCTGCCTCCACCGCGATGGAAGACATCTTCACCCGCCTGCTGGGTGTGAAAAAAACCATCTGGCTGCCGGGCGATCCGGACTACGTCACCGGCGACATGACTGACGGCCATGTCGATGGCGTATGCGCCTTCGCGCGCCCTGGCGTGTTGCTGGTGGATGCCACCCACGACAAGCATTCGGTGTATGCCGAGGTTGTAAGAGAGAACCGTCGCGCGCTGGAACTGGCCACCGATGCCCAGGGCCGAAAATTCGAGCTGATCGAGTTGTATGAAGCGAGCGATGCAGTGGACACCGAAGCTGAAGTGTTCTGCGCCTCGTACACCAATTTCTACATCGCCAACGGCGCCATCATCATGCCGGCCTACGGCATCGATGCCGACAACGTGGCGGCTGAAGTACTGGGGCAGGCGTTCCCCGGACGCGAGGTAGTCCCGGTTCGAATCAATCATCTGGCCCATGGCGGCGGCGGGGTGCATTGCATCACCCAGCAACAACCCGCCTGGTCATTGGAGGATTGATGCCATGACCTTGTTAACGATTGCCACCACCCAGATGCCCTGCACCTGGGACTTGCAACACAACCTCGATCAGGCTTTGGCCAAAGAGTTGGGGGTGGCGGTATCCACTGTGTGACCAGTCACCAACCGTTGACTTACCTTTAGTCGTTTTTACACAGCCTGGACCCAAGGCAATTTGTCGGAGCGCGCCACGCCGTTTGTGGGATCATCCTCGGCCAGCATCTGCATCATGATTTCTCGCTCCCTTGGGCCAGGCCCCTCCGGTATTTTGCTAATTACCATCCGCCACCTTGCGTTCTATCTCCGCTATTTTTCGACGGAGCTCTTCAGCCTCCTGCTCCTGGTTTCGCGCTTCATCTAAGCTTTCGGCGTCACTGTCGCTGTCCTCAAGTTCTCCTTCGACCACATCGACGGGTTTGCCAGACGTATCGGTAGGCGGGACGTTCGAGGTCGTTTCTGATTCGTCGTCATTAACACGGTCATCATTGTTCATTTCGCTCACCTCCATTGGCCTACATATTGGATTCAGCGGTATGGAGGGAGTTCGATGATAAAGACCCGCTTCGTCAAGGCTTTCAACTAGCCTGATCGGTCGCATAATGGCGCTAGGGCTTTTTCAGCTTCTGCAGGTAGCATGACGCTTTATAAACGCACCAAATGACAGGTTGGTTAACGTAACCGAGTGGGTCGAACATTGATCGAACGACGTCAATTCAGCGGAGGCATGAAGGGGAAAAACCTCCGCTATCTGAATGAAAACCCTGGTGAGCCTGCTCGAATGACTCGGACAGGCTTTTTGCTGCTCGAGCATTTCTCGCTGCCCGCGTTCACGCAAGCGCTGGACACGATTGTCACCGCGAATCTTCTGCGCCCCGGGTTGTTTTCTTCCCGAACGTTCGGCTTGAACGAAGGGGAGGTCATCAGCGACCTGGGCCTGGTCATTCGGCCGGATGCGCGCATCGATTCTTCAGCCATTCACCACTTGGACCTGCTGGTTATTTGCGGCGGCTACAGGACAGAACTGAAGGCGACTGATGAGTTCATCAGCCTGTTGCGAGCGGCGGCAGACCAAGGTGTCATTCTGGCCGGGTTGTGGAACGGTGCATGGTTCCTGGGCGGCGCAGGCTTGCTCGATGGATACCGTTGCGCCATTCACCCCGAACATCGTCCCGCACTCGCGGAAATCTCCAAGGCGACGCATGTCACCAGTGAGCCCTATGTGATCGATCGAGACCGGCTCACCGCGTCCAGTCCTTCTGGCGCATTTCATATGGCGTTGGACTGGATCAAGGAACTGCACGATAAAGCTCTGGTCGAGGGTATCGAGGACATTCTTGCTTTCGAGGAGTCTCGCTACCGGCGTATCAAGCCGGCTGAAAATATCTGTGTGAGCGCGCCGTTGCGAGAGGTGGTCAAGCTGATGGACGCCAACCTCGAAGAACCTCTGGAACTGGAGCAACTGGCGGTCTACGCCGGCCGTTCCCGGCGACAACTCGAACGCTTGTTCAAGGAGCAACTCGGGACAACGCCGCAGCGATATTACATGGAGCTGCGCATCACCGAAGCGCGTCGACTGCTTCAGCACACAGAGCTGTCACAGGTAGACGTGTTGGTTGCCTGTGGCTTTGTGTCGCCCAGTCATTTCAGCAAGTGCTATAGCTCGTACTTCGGCTACAGGCCTTCCAAGGAAAAACGACTGGTCAAATAGCCGCTTTTTGAGTCCCGGCGAAGATCTCCCAACGGCGCGAAATCTGCCGTCGGGAATGTTCCGGTGGTAGCCGCTTACTGGAGCAGCGCCACCGGACAAGTCCGCAGACTCAGCCCTTGGCCGCCATCGCGGTGACTTCCACGCGCATACCTTCGACCGCCAATGAGGCCACGCCAACGGCGGCGCGAACCGGCCAGGGCTTGGCGAAGAAGCGCTTGTAGACTTCGTTGAAAGCGGCGCGGTCGGCCATGTCCGTCAGGTAGATGGTCAGATGCAGCACCCGGTCCATCGAACTGCCGGCAAGCTCCAACGCCACCTTGAGCGCTTGCAGGGTGCATTCACTCTGCTCGGCGATGCCACCCAGCTCCAGACTGCCGTCGGCGCGGGTGGGGATTTGAGTGGAGACCAACAGGCCACCGAAACCGGCGACGTCGGAGGAGATGGATTCCGGGTCTGGGTCGGGGAGAAAGGTGATGTCGTGGTTTGCCATGGGGGATCTCTTGTTTGAGGGGGGTAGGTCAGTTTACAGCACGAGACTATCTGCCAGCCTCATGGCCTGCTGAGTCGCGGCCTTGCGCGCACTCAGGTCAACGTCTTCCCCCAGAATGGTTTTCTCGACAATCACCGAGTGCACATCGCTCACACCGATAAATTGCAGCCAGGCTTCCACGTAGGGCTTCTGAAAGTCGAAGCGCTCCGCTGGCGTGATCGACTGCGCCGAAAAATCCAGGCCGCGGGCGTACATCACCACGGCGGTTTTGTTGTGCAGCATGCCTTCCAGACCGCGTTCCGGGTCGGAGCTGAACAGAATGTCTTTCTGCGACACCAGGTCGATGAAGTGTTTGAGTTTGTACGGAATGCTGAAATTCCACAGCGGTACGGATATCACCAGGACGTCTGCGCGGTGCAGGAACGCGGCCAGATCTTTCAAGGTGTTCCAGGCGTCTTGCTGCGCCGGGGTCAAGGGCGTGCCATTGAGCCCGGCGTATTTGGCGTCCATTGCCAGCTCGTCGAATTCCGGCAACACCCTGTTCCAAAGATCGAGGGTGAGGATTTCGGTGTCCGGGGTGTTTTCCTGATAGCGCGCAATGAAGCTGCGGGCGACTTCAAGGGAGGCCGAGCGCTGTTTGCGCGGGGAGCATTCGATATGCAGAAGGGTGGTCATGGCGTGTCTCGAGCGGGGAAGTTGGATCATTGCAACATAGTTTTATTTGGAATATAAATCGTGAATAAATAATTCATTAATCACGAATAGAACTATGTTTGATGTTCTGCTGTTAAAAACATTCGTCACCGTCGTCGATGAAGAGGGTTTCAGTCGCGCAGCCGAAAAGCTGCACCTGACCCAATCTGCGGTCAGCGGTCACTTGCGACGACTGGAAGAACAGGTCGGTAAACCGCTGTTGAAACGTACGACCCGTTCCCAGCAATTGACGCCCGATGGCGAGCGCCTGATCGCTTATGCGCGGACGATTCTCGCGCTGAACCGTGATGCCTGGGCGCAACTGACGCGCACGCCGTTTCACGGGCGGGTGCGGATCGGGGTGTCGGAGGATTTTGTCGAACCGCGGTTACTGCGGGCTTTTCAGGATTTCGCGGCGCAGTACCCAGGCATGGAAATCGACGTGCAGGTGGGCATTCCTGGCACGTTGCTGAACCTGATGAAGCAAGGCGATCTTGAGCTGGTCATCGGTTCCCTATGCGAAACCAGCGAAGCGGGGTTGCTACTGTGGCAAGAACCGTTGGTGTGGGCCTGGTCGGCGCAACCCGTCACCCAGTTACCGACACCGTTGCCGCTGGCGCTGTTCCCTGAGCCCTGTCCTTATCGTGAGATAGCGCTGAGGCGGCTGGCTCAGGCAGGGATCGCCCAACGTACGGCGATGTCATGCACCAGCACCGCCGGGTTGCGGGCGGCGGCGCTGGCTGGTTTCGCGGTGGCGCCCATGACGGTCAGTCAATTGGGGCAGGGACTGGCGGCTCTGGGGGCGGAACAAGGGTTGCCGGATTTGCCGGATGCGCAGTTTCGGCTGTTTACCTCTGCTGAAGCGGATCGGGCGATTGTGGCAGCGCTCACTCAGCTCATTGTGGAACATTGCTCCACGCGAAGGGCTTGAGCGTCATTTCGAAGCTACGTCGACCTGTAGGAGCTGTCGAGCCTGCGATCGGCTGCGAAGCAGTCGTGAATCCGGCTGACGCGGTATGTCTGACTCACCGCGAGTTCTGGTTTTACGACTGCTGCGCAGCCGATCGCAGCCTCGCAGGCTCGACAGCTCCTACAGGCCGAACACAAGCTCCTCCCCCTAGCGGATCGGCGTGCGGCCGGGCGGTCGTGAGATAGACTGATCAGCGGGCATCGGACGGTGGGGGTGACAGGTGGCGCGCTTCAGATGGATTCGCTGATCACGGCGGCGGCCCGTGCGCTCGCGGCGGGTGATCCCCTTGGTGCGCTGAACCGCATCGCCTTGCGCGACGATGCACCTGCGCTCGCGCTTCGCGGCATCGCGATGGCGCAGTTGGGCGATCTTGTGCGCGCGAAGGCGCTGGTGCGCAGCGCCACACGAGCTTTTGGGCCGAAAGAGGCGTTGGCCCGGGCGCGGTGTGTTGTCGCCGAGGCCGAGATCGCGCTCGCCTCGCGGGACCTGAACTGGCCAACCAAGGCACTCGACGCCGCGCGGACAACGCTTCAGGCGCACGGCGATTGGGTCAACGCCGCCCATGCGCGGTACCTCGAAATCCGCCGCTTACTGTTGATCGGGCACCTCGACGAGGCCGAACACCGTCTCGCCGAACTCGATCCAACGCCGTTACCACCCGCATCGAGGGCGGCCTACGAGCTGGTCGTGGCGGGCATCGCGATGCGCCGCCTGCAAACAAAAGCGGCGCGCGCCGCACTCGAACGGGCCGAGCGTGCCGCACAACACGCCGCTATCCCCGCGTTGACGGCAGAGGTCGAAAGCGCCGCCTGCATCCTCGACACGCCGGCGGCGCGACTGATTGTCGGTGGCCAGGAACGGCCGCTGCTGCTCGATGAAATTGAAGCGTTATTGGTATCCCCCACGCTCGTCGTCGACGCGTGCCGGTATGTCGTGCGCGATTCAGGCTCGTCGGTTTCACTCGCCCGGCGGCCGGTGCTGTTCGCGCTCGCCCGGGCGCTGGGCGAAGCGTGGCCCGCCGACGTGCCGAGGGAAACACTGATTGCGCGAGCCTTTCGCATGAAAGTCGCGGATGACTCCCATCGCGCGCGGTTGCGCGTCGAACTCGGGCGGCTGCGCGCGGCGCTGCACCTGATCGCCGATGTCGTCGCGACCCCGCGAGGGTTTGCGCTGGTGCCGCACGATGCGCGTGACGTCGTGGTGCTGGCGCGGCCTGTCGAAGAGCAGCATGCGACACTGCTCGCCTTCCTCGCTGACGGCGAATCGTGGTCGAGTTCGGCCCTGTCGCTGGCGCTTGGCGCCAGTCAGCGCACCGTGCAACGAGCCCTCGACACGCTGGCGGCTGCCGGCAAAGTGCAGTCATTCGGTCACGGCCGCGCCCGTCGCTGGATGACCCCGCAGGTTCCGGGATTCGCGACGGTATTGTTACTCACAGGGTTGCTGCCCAATGACTAGCATCCACTTCACCCACCCAGTGAAAGAGGAGCAAGACATGAAACATTCAACAGCCGAAATCATCCGCGAATATGGGCCTTTTCCAGGCGTCGACAGCGTGCACGGCGTCAC
This sequence comes from Pseudomonas sp. JV414, assembly GCF_032424305.1. Classification (NCBI taxonomy): domain Bacteria; kingdom Pseudomonadati; phylum Pseudomonadota; class Gammaproteobacteria; order Pseudomonadales; family Pseudomonadaceae; genus Pseudomonas; species Pseudomonas sp. JV414. The sequence goes on from NZ_VYKC01000022.1 coordinate 811,887, forward strand.
CCATGACGGCCAGCAGGTCTGGTTTGCCTCCGGCGACAAACTCAACGCCCTCGACCCTGCAAGCGGCAAGACGCTGCGCTCGATCGATGTCGCCGCCCATGCCGGTACAGCCTTCGATGGCCAGCACCTGTTTCAGATCGCAGAGGATCGCATCCAGAAAATCGACCCGCAGACCGGCCGCGTGCTCTCCACCATCCCCGCGCCCGGCGGCGGTGGCGACTCGGGGCTTGCGTGGGCCGAAGGGACGCTCTGGGTCGGTGAATATCGCGAGCGCAAGATTCATCAGGTCGATCCCCAGACCGGGGCAGTGCTGCGCACCCTCGAATCCAACCGCTTCGTCACCGGGGTGACCTGGGTCGAGGGCGATCTGTGGCACGGCACCTGGGAAGGGGAAGAGAGCGAGTTGCGGCGAGTCGATCCGGCAACGGGCGAGGTGTTGGAAAGCGTCCAGATGCCGGCTGGCGTCGGGGTCTCGGGACTTGAGTTCGATGGCCACGACCGGTTTTTCTGTGGCGGCGGCAACAGCGGGAAGGTGAGGGCGGTGCGTCGGCCTTAATAAGCGTTGGGGGCGGGTATCTGGCCGCAATACCCGCCCAGAAAAAACGAACTTGCGAAACGGCCGCGTCTCGAATTTAAAAGACTTGAGAAGAAGGCGCCCAATGAGCAAGTCGATAGGCGCAAAAGACCTGAGTACTCACAGCAGACCGCTGCCGGTCCTGACGCCCAAGAAACATCCGCGATACGACCTGGCGCTGTTGATTGCATTTCTTCTTATCGTCGCAGCGCTGGGAATTTCCCCCCATAGCCGAGTGGATTGGGTCCTGGAAAATCTGCTGGCCCTGCTGCTGGTGATGGTCTTGGTGGGCGTCTCCCGACGGTACCGTCTGTCTGCCGTTTCCATCAGTCTGGTATTCGTTTTTCTGTGTATCCATGAACTGGGTTCGCACTACACCTACGCGCTGGTGCCCTACGACCGCTGGTGCTCAGCCTTGACCGGGGTCAGCCTCAACAAAACCTTTGGGTTTGAACGCAATCATTACGATCGTCTGGTCCATCTGACGTATGGACTCTTGATGGTGTATCCGATTCGGGAAGTGCTGGTGCGAATCATGCCGTTACGGGGTTTCTGGGTCGGGTTTGTCGCGCTGAATATCGTGCTGTCGACCTCGGCTGTCTATGAAATCGTGGAATGGATAGGTGGGCAGTTCCTGGGGAAAGACACGGCGAAGGCTTTTGTCGCTGCACAAAATGACCCATGGGACTCTCAGGCCGATATGGCGCTGGCAGTGGCCGGTGCGTTCTTCACGTTATGGGTTGTCTGGTGCCGACGCTGGTTGTTTCATCGAAACGCTCAATTAAATGCCCTCGAAAAGAATTCATAAAATTTATAGAGTGTTTTAATTGAATGATGTCGATAAGCCGCTAATGTAAAGTTGATGTAACACTTGGAGTAGGCTCGAAGTAGTTGTTTTGCCGACGAATAGCATTGAACTTATTTGATCCTGGATAGTATCACTGTCATTGCAGGGTGCCTGCAAATTGGCAGGTGTTTTTATCTGGAAACATGACGCATTAAGGCAAGATTGAATGGTGCTGTATATTCATACAAATCACCTTGTTGTTTAGCTTGCTACAATAATAATGTATTGAATTGCAAGGGTTTTATTTTGGTTGTTGGCTTAATATTTAATGTTATTAATAATAGCGGGCTCATGATGTTTGGTGGCGATATTTTGGCGATGGTAGTGTCAAAAAATAACTCTGCAATTAGTCGGGCATTTTTCTGACGGAGTGCTAGTGTTGGTAGTCTTGTGTTGGATCACACTTGGTTGCTTCTCAGGGGGAGTGCATCATGTCGACTCCAAATCCTCGTATTGCAGTTTTCGGTCATAAGGTTTCCAGTTCTAATATTCCAGAGATTGAACACTTTTCGGATCTAAGCAGTTTGTTGGCTGCACCCATATTCGATGTTCTATTGCTTGATATGCCAGCGGCTTATGCCGGGCGAGTGCTGCGCAAATTGCGCTCGACTCCGGCGTATCGCTACCAGCTCGTCTATTGCTGTCGAGACCAGGACAGCTGGTGTGAAGCGTTGGGCGATGGCGCATGCCCCGCCGAAACAAGCGAAATTAAAATGCTCTGGGAGATCTGGCGAGAACGCTTCAACCTGTTCCGGCAGGGTTCTGCGCCCGAGCGGTTTGAAAGTCGGGTGCTGTCGTGGCTGTGGTTGCGTGCCGACGCCCATGTCTATGCCCTGCGCGACCCCGAAGTCCCCCAGCATTATCGCTATCCGCTGCTCGAAGCACTGGCGGATGCCGAGCAGGTCAACCCGTTTGTCTGGCTCAGTTTGATGGTGCAGCACGACTGGCTGGAAGAGGGCGTGCTGGTCGATCGGGTACGTCTGTGTTCGGACTGTGGCTCGGGGCGCCTCAATTACATTGATGTGTGCGCCGAATGCCAGGCGATGGACATTTCACGGCAACCTTCATTGCACTGTTTCACCTGTGGTCACGTGGGTCATCAGGAGTCGTTTCTCAAGGATGGTGTGTTGCTCTGCCCCAACTGTCTGAACCGTTTGCGGCACATCGGCAGTGACTATGATCGCCCTTTGGAAAACTACCGCTGCCGCTCATGCCAGGCGTTTTTTGTCGACGCCGATGTGCAGGCGCGCTGCCTGGATTGCGGCTTGTCACACGCGCCCGACAAGTTGCGGATACGCGAAGTTCGAGACTTTCATCTGACGGAAGCGGGGCGGTTTCGTTGTCGTCAGGATTTCAACGATCGATCGATCGACCATTTCGGTCGCCTCAATTTGTTGGGCGGCAAGGATTTCTTCGAGCTTTTGACCTGGCAGCTTCAGGTGGTGCGTCGTTACAAGCAGCCGGCGTTCTCATTGATCGGCCTGCGCTTCGTCAATCTGACCGGTACGCTGGCGCGTCTTGGCGAGCACCGCGGGCATGCCTTCATCGATAGCCTGACGGATCGGCTGAAGGAATCCGTCAGGGAAACCGATCGCTGCTCGCGAAGCACCGAAGAGTTCTTCTGGATCATGCTGCCGCACACGGATGGCAAAGGGCTGGAGTTCGTCGCCCAGCGCTTGAGCCGGGTCGCCGAATTGTTTTCCGCGCCGGAGGTCAGTGACATTTCCCTGCGCGTCGTCAGTTTCACGGCCCCCGGGGATTTGCTCGAGAAAGAAGACGGTGAGCTGCTGCTGGCCCGTCTTGCCAGTGAGTTGATCTGAGCCATGAGCCCGCTGATGGAGCAACTCTATAGCATGCTCAGTGCGATCATGGGGACGGACGGTTTGAGCCGATTGTTCTACATGCTCTTTCCGTTGTTTCTGGTGTTTGAGCTGCCGCTGACGATCATGGTGCTACTCGGCGTATTGCGCTGGTTTGCCCGCCGGCGCAGCAGCGTGCCCAAGACCAGTCTCTATCGGCCCAAGGTCTCTTGCATCATCACCTGCTACAGCGAAGGGATGGATGTCCAGGCCACGCTGTTGAGCCTGTGCGAGCAGACGTACCCCGGCCATATCGAGATGATTCCGGTGGTGGACGGCGCCACGATCAATCAACCGACGCTCAGCGCCGTTCGCAGCTTTTACGTGGACCCGCTGTTGTATCCCCGGCGCCATTTGCGCCCGATCGCCAAATGGCAGAGGGGCGGACGGGTGTCGTCATTGAACGCCGGTTTGTCCCATGCCAGCGGCGACATCGTCATGGCGCTCGATGGTGATACGTCCTTCGACAACAACATGGTCAGCGCCATCGTGCGCAATTTCGAAGACCCCTCGGTGCCTGCGGTCGCTGGCAGCCTGCGGGTGCGCAATGTCTGGGGCTCCTGGGTCACAGCGATGCAGGCGCTGGAATACGTGTTGTCGATTCACATGTCGAAAATCGGCCTGGCCGAATGGAACCTGGTGAATAACGTTTCGGGTGCCTTCGGCGCTTTCCGCCGCAGTTTCCTGGTGAAAATCGGGGGCTGGAACACCCATACCGCGGAGGACCTGGACCTGACGCTGCGGATCAAAAGTTACTTCAAACGGCATGACTTGAGGATTCCCTTCGAGCCGGAAGCGATCGGGCACACCGATGCACCCGCGACGCTCAGGCAGTTTCTGATGCAGCGTCTGCGCTGGGACGGCGACCTGTTTTTTCTGTATGTCAGAAAGCATAACCACAACATCAACCCGGATTTACTGGGTTGGCCAACCTTCCTGATGATCCTGGTCAGTGGCTTCTTTTTTCAGTTGGTGCTGCCGTTCATCATCTTCATCTACACCTTGCTGGCGCTGTTCATTCTGCCGGGCAAGACGCTGTTGTTTCTGTTTGCGCTGATCTACCTGCTGTACCTGTTGATCACCCTGCTGCTGTTCGGCGCCATGTTGTCGATGGTGTCCGACCGACCTCGACAGGACGTGACCCTGGGTTTGTTGGTGCCTGTCTTCCCTCTGTTCATGCTACTCATTCGGTGCTGGAGCGCAGTGGCCATGCTCAACGAAGTGTTTCGTCGTGGCCATGAAGAAACCTCGATGGCGCCGTGGTGGGTTCTTAAACGAGCCACGAGGTTTTGATATGCGATCGGTACTTTTAGCCTTGACGCTGTCGCTGCCCCTGGCCGCGCCTGCCTTTGCATCAACTGAATTCGTGCAGCCGCGTTTCTTGTTGGCGTCCACGGCGGCGCCGAAGTCGGGGCCGGGGACAGGCGCGGGCCAATGGTCCCAGGCCAGTTATGTCTGGGACAGCGAAGCATTGCTTGATCCTGATCGGCGCGAGGCGGAGCTTCAGGCGTTGCGCAAGGCCGGGATGAACAAGATTTACCTCGGCCTCAAAGGCGCACAGGTCAATGATCTGGCCACCACCCGCCAACGGCTGGAGCAACTGCTTCAGGACGCGGCCCGCGAGGATCTACAAGTGAGTCTGTTGCTCGGCGATTCGAGCTGGATCGAGCCGACGGACCGTCACCAGCTCAGCGATTTATTGAAGAAGTTAAAGGGGCTTGCATTCAGCAGCTTGCATCTGGACCTCGAGGTCGAACAACTGGGCATGCCCGTCCCCGATCAGCGCCTGAAAAACTGGCTCGATACCCTGCGCATGGCGTCAAACGAGAGCCCATGGCCCGTGGAAATATCCAGCCATCATCGCTGGTTCGCTGAACCGAAGCCTGGGCAAACCTGTGTGCCATGTGCGCTTCCCGACGCCGGTGTGCGTCAGGTCAGCCTGATGATTTACACCCGCAACCCGAAAAACAGCGCACGCATGACGGAGCAGATCGCCAAGCGCTGGCCGGCGCTGCAGTTTCGTTTGGCCCAAAGCACAGAACCCGAATTGCCCGCCACGGAAAGTTGGGCTGGCGCATCGACTGAACAGTTGAAACATCAGGCCAGCGCCTGGCGCGAACAATTGCAACCGCGGGGGGTTGCCGGTATCGACTGGCAGGCCTGGCGAGACTTCCCCAAACGGTGAGCCGTCATGAAAATTCGTTTCGATAGTCGCAAAGAATTGAACCCCACCCAGGAACAGGGCTTGAGCGTGCTGTACGCACCGAGCAAGCGCATGGCCTTTCGTGCGCGCTGGTATTTGATTCTGTTGCTGGTCGCCAGCCCCTTGATCTGGCTGGGAGGAAAGCTGGCGTACAGCATGCTGATGATCGACGCACCGGCCCAATTGCGCCTGCCGATTTACGAGGTGCGCGCGCGCGATGCCGGTCGGGTCGATCAGTTGTTTGCAAAGGCCGGTGAGCAAGTCCAGGCCGATCAAATGCTGGTCAGTCTGGACAACCCGGAATGGCGGGCCCGGCTGGCGCAACTGGCTGCCATGCCGACCAAGGCGACGGGCACCGGCAAAGGCACTGCCCAATTGGGCGGCCGCGAGCGTCAGTTGCTCAAGACCCGAATCGGCAGGGCAGAAGAAAAGATCAAAGAATTGGAGTATCTGGCTGACCGCGGCGCGGCCGCTCGCGGCGAAGTGCTGATGGCGCAGTCGGAACTCGACGGGTTTCGGGCGGATCTGTTGGCCTTCGAGCGCCGCGAGCAACTGGCGCGACAACCCCCGCAAGGGCTTGAGCGCGAGATCATTCAGCAGAACGCCGAGCAGCAGTGGTTAAAGACGCGTCTCGCCGCGTTGTCGATCAAGGCGGGACAGAGCGGTCGCATAGCGGAAGTGCTGGTGACTCCGGGCGAAAACGTCGGCGCCGGGACGTTGTTGATGCGCCTGGAACGGTTGGAGGACCCGTTGCTGTGGATTTATCTGGAACCGCTCAATATTAGTTACGCCGCTATCGGTCAGCCGCTGCGCGTACGCATGCCGGACGGCCAATGGCTGGCGGCTCACGTCGTACAGGCGGTGGACAGCGCCGGGCGCACGCCGACGGTGCTGCGCGGGCCGTTTGCCGCCAGTGAAATGGGCTTGCAGGTCGCCGCCCGGTTCGATGACCCTCTGCCGTCGCGCTGGCGAATCGATCAACTGCCGTTGAATGTTCGCTTCCCCACGGACTGGCAAGAGATGTTCAGTGCCGGCCGGGCGCTCATGGAAAGAGTCGAGGAGTTCGTCGCGATGGATCGACCTACAACCACTACTCCAGAGTGAATTTGCCATGTCTGCTGATCGAATTCTTGTGACGGGTGGCGCGGGCTTCATCGGTTCGCACCTGGTCGAAGCCTTGCTTGAAAACGGCTATGGCGTGCGGGTGCTGGATGATCTTTCAACCGGCAAACTGGCGAATCTGCCGGTGGATAGGGCGCATTTGAGCCTGATAGTCGGGGATGTCGCGGACGCGCCGACAGTGGAGCGCGCCCTGAAAGATTGCAGCGCGGTGGTGCATCTGGCCGCGGTCGCCTCGGTTCAGGCGTCGGTCGAAGATCCGGTCGCCACCCATCAAAGCAACTTCATCGGCACGCTGAACATCTGCGAAGCCATGCGCCAGGCCGGCCTGAGACGGGTGGTGTTCGCTTCCAGCGCCGCCATTTATGGCAACAACGGCGAGGGCACGGCCATCACCGAAGACACGCCCAAAGCCCCGTTGACGCCCTATGCCGCAGACAAACTGGCCAGTGAGCATTTCTTCGATTTTTACCGCCGCCAGCATGGTCTGGAGCCAGTGATTCTGCGCTTCTTCAACATTTACGGACCGCGCCAAGACCCATCATCGCCTTACTCCGGGGTCATCAGTATCTTCAGCGAAAGAGCCCAGAAACACCTGCCCGTCACGGTGTACGGGGACGGTGAACAGACCCGGGATTTTGTTTATGTGGAGGATCTTGTAAAGGTCCTGGTACAGGCAGTGAAAGAGTCGGCGCCGAGCGGCGAACCGGTCAACGTCGGTTTCAACCGCTCAACCAGCATCAACGAGCTGGCGGCCACGTTGAGCACTCTGCTGGGCCGGCCTCTGGCGTTGAATTACGCTGCCCCGCGTTCCGGGGATATCCGCCATTCCCGGGCCGATAACCAGCGTTTGCTTGAACGTTTTCGGTGCGCCGAGCCGATCTGTTTCGCCGATGGTTTGGGCCAGTTACTCAGAAGTCTGGAGAGCGGTGACCGGTGAGCTCCGGGGCGTATAACCGGATGGAACTGTTGTCACAGGCGCACCGTCAATCGAGGATAAGACCGCCAGACCTCAGCGAACAGAAACGCCGAGGCGCAGGAGGCCTTTATCCTTCGACCCCATGACGGAGGGCCTCTCCATGAGGATCGCTCAGATCGCGCCGCTTACCGAACGTTGTCCGCCCCGTTTGTACGGTGGCACTGAGCGGATTGTGTCTTACCTGACCGAAGAGCTGGTGCGACAGGGACACGATGTCACGCTCTTCGCCAGCGGTGATTCGCAAACCTCGGCCCGCCTGGAGTCAGGCGCGCACCAGGCTCTGCGGTTCGATCCACGGATCAAGGACGGGGCGCCTCATCACATTTTGATGCTCGATCAAGTCCTGCGGCAGGCGGATCAATTCGACGTGATGCATTTTCATGTCGATATCTTTCATTTTCCGTTGATTCGACATTTGGCCGGGCGCAGCGTGACCACGCTTCACGGGCGTCTGGACATTGCCGACTACCAATCCTTTTACCCTCACTTTCCCGAGGTGCCGCTGGTTTCGGTGTCCAAGGCGCAACGCACCCCGGTGAAGGGCGACGTCAATTGGGTGGGTAATGTCTATCACGGCATTCCGAGCGATCTGCTGACTTTCAACCCGGAACCGAGCGGCGACTATCTGGTGTTTCTGGGGCGCATCTCTCCCGAAAAACGCCCGGACCGCGCCATCGAGATTGCCTCGAAGGCCGGGCTGTCATTGAAGATCGCGGCCAAGGTCGACAAGGCTGATCAGGTGTATTGGGAAGAAGTCATCGCACCGATGATCGCGACCCATCCGAATGTCGAATTTCTCGGCGAGATCGATGAATCGCAAAAGGCAGACTTGCTGGGCAATGCCCGCGCCATGATCTTTCCTATCGACTGGCCCGAGCCGTTCGGCCTGGTCATGATCGAAGCCATGGCCTGCGGCACGCCGGTGATTGCGTTTGGTCAGGGCTCGGTGCCGGAAGTGATCGACGAGGGCGTGTCCGGTTACATCGTCGATGGCGTCGCAGGGGCGGTAGCGGCGGTGCAGCGGTTGGCAGAGCTGGATCGGCGCAGGGTGCGGGCCAGGTTCGACGAACGGTTCACGGTCGAGCGCATGACCAATCACTATCTGGAGTTATATCGCCATCTGACGGCGGGCAACACCTATGGCCATCCCTCCACGCCCTTCGATATTCCAGCCACCGCGTCGCTGCAAGAGCTGCGCTTGCGCAACCTGAAAAACAACGACACCTTCGCGGTGTTCGATCCCAATGGCGACGTGCTGTTTGCGGACGACAGCCCGCAAGGGATTTTCCATACCGACACCCGACACCTTTCCGGGCTCTACCTGACGCTTAACGGCGCGCGGCCGCTGTTGCTCAGTTCGACGCTGCGTGACGATAACGCGATGCTCACGTGCGACCTGACCAACCCGGATCTGTTCGACGCTCATGGTGAAAAAATCCTGCACCACGATTTGATCCATCTGCGCCGCTCACGATTCTTGTGGAATGGCTCCTGTTATGAACGGCTGACCCTGCGCAATTTCGACGATTCGCCCCAGCATCTGCAATTGAGAATTCAGTTCGCGGCCGACTTCAAAGACCTGTTCGAAGTTCGCGGCGCCCGGCGTCCGCAACGCGGCGAAGGGCACCGGGCAGAGATCACCGATGAAGAGGTGGTGCTTTCCTACACCGGTCTGGACCACAAACGGCGCATGACCCGCCTGCGTTTTGCCCCGGTGCCGGCCAGCCTGACCTGCGATTCGGCGTTGTTCGAGGTTCAGCTGGCGCCTGGGGAAAGCCAGTCGTTGTTCATGGACATCAACTGCGGTGTGCAGAACCCACCGTTTACGGTGCGCCACGGGTTCTTCATTTCATTGCGCGATTCCCGACGCGAGTTACGCACGTTCTCTTCGCGGGCGGCCTCTGTGGTGAGCTCCCACGATGTGTTCAACGAGGCGGTCAGCCGCAGCGTTTCCGACCTCTACATGCTCATGACCAAAACCCGCGAGGGGCTATATCCCTACGCTGGCATTCCATGGTTCAGCACCGTTTTCGGACGAGATGCGCTGATCACTGCATGGGAGATGCTGTGGTTCGATCCCGGTATCGCCAAAGGCGTGCTCGGGCATCTGGCCGCCAACCAGGCAACCATCGTTGACGCCCACGCCGATTCCGAGCCCGGTAAAATCCTGCACGAAATAAGACTGGGAGAAATGGCCGAATTGGGCGAGGTGCCGTTCCGACGCTACTACGGCAGTATCGATTCCACACCGTTGTTCGTCATGCTGGCCGCCGCGTACCTGGAACGCACCAATGACTTGGGCACACTGCGGCAGCTCTGGCCCAATATCGAAGCGGCGCTGACCTGGATCGAGGAGTACGGCGACCGCGATGGCGATGGTTTTGTCGAGTATGGCCGGCAGTCCGCCGAGGGGCTGATTAACCAGGGCTGGAAGGACAGCCACGATTCGGTTTTCCATGCCGATGGGCAACTGGCCGTGGGCCCGATTGCGATTGTCGAAGTTCAGGCCTATGTATACGGCGCCTGGACCGGTGCCGCCAAAATTGCCCGTCGGCTGGGTGATCCGGACCGGGCTCAACGCCTTAAATACAAGGCTCAACGCTTGCGTGAAGAATTCGATTCACGCTTCTTCGACGAAGAGCTGGGCACTTATGTATTGGCCTTGGACGGCAACAAGAAACCCTGTCGAATCCGTACCTCCAATGCCGGCCATGCCCTGTTCGCCGGCATCGCTTACCCGGAGCGCGCGGCATCGGTCGTCAGCGCGCTGATGGACCGCTCATCCTTTTCCGGCTGGGGCGTGCGCACCGTGGCGTCTTCCCAGGCTCGCTATAACCCGATGAGCTATCACAACGGCTCCGTCTGGCCCCACGACAATGCGCTGATCGCCGCTGGTTTCGCCCGCTACGGTTACCGTCGGGACGCGGCGCGGATTTTCGAAGGCCTGTTCGCCGCGTCGACCTACATCGATCTGCGGCGCTTGCCCGAACTGTTTTGCGGCTTTGCCCGGCAACGCACCCAAGGGCCGACGTTCTATCCAGTCGCCTGCATGCCCCAGGCCTGGGCCGCCGCTGCGCCGTTGTCGATGATTCAGTCGTGCCTGGGGCTGAGCTTCCGGCCGAGGAAACTCAACATCCTGTTCGACGAACCGGTGCTCCCGGCGTTTCTGGACACCATCGCCTTGCGGCGTTTGGCAGTGGGGGCTGAATGTGTGGATTTGATGCTCCGGCGCTCGGGAGAAAACGTCATGATCGAAGTTATCAATCGCCAAGGCCCGGTGCGGATCCTGAGTACCAGTTAGCAAGAGGGGCGCGAGCGTGTCAGAAGGTGAACGCTTGTGCCGAAGGATGCTGAGTCATTTCGGTCTCCAGCAGATGCTCAACCAGCACGTCATTCAAAAAGCGGAACTGATCGTTGAGCCCGACCACTTCGTTACTGAAGTGGTTGGCCGCTGCCGGCATCAGCAAGGCCTCGAAGTGCTCGTCGAACACCAGGGCGACTGCTTTGCGAGACACGACTTTTTGCGAATAGTAGTTGCTGCCGAACACCGAAAAGCTCACGGCAAGGCTGATGGCATAAATCATGACTTCGGCTCCTCGGTTTGACCGATGTCCAGCACCAAGCGGGAAAACAGGGTCAGGGTGACGGCCGTCAGGGCCAGGCAGGTCAGGAGATGGATCAACATGGTTTGCCCCTCCGGTGCGGGGTTGAAAATGGGGATGAGGTTAATCCTGCACCTGACGGTTTTTTTGCGGAAAGCGTTCGTGGCGATGGTGAATATTGATGTGAATGATGGTAGTGATCTTCGGTGGTCTTGAGGGCCTATTCGCGAGCAAGCCCGCTCCCACATTGGATCTCCTGCGTATGGGAATCTTGTGTCCGGCGGTGATCAAGTGTGGGAGCGGGCTTGCTCGCGAAGGCGTCCTTGAGGGCGCCACCCATTCAACTGACGGACGGAGCCCGCCCCCGACCTATACTCAAATCAGCACGTTCTTTAGCGTCGGACACTCCGTTCGACGAAGTCTGTAGGACACCGCGATCTTGAACCTGCGTTCGCTGATCGTCGCTGTGTTGGTGATCTTGGCGGGATGCGCCACGCCTACGCCTGCCCCGGTAGTCGTGGTGCCGGTGGTGGTGTCCCAGAGCACTTGGCAGCAGGTAGACCGGGAGATTGTCGCCGCTTCGCAACAGGCCACCGAACAGGCCAGGGTCTACGCCCGCGGGTCCATGGAGCACTGGCGCACGCGGGTTTATCAGCAAACCGAAGAAGTCTTCATTCCGTGGTTCAGCAGCTACTGGACCCAGGAATGGCTGTCGATGAAAGTCAGCTGGTACGCCATCAATGCCGGAGACGAGCAGGATGCGACGGCCAAACGTCTGGCGGCCTACCTGCTGGAGCAATATCACCGGCGGGTGCTGGAACCGGTGGCGGTGGAGATCGATCCCGACGCGATCCTCGGCCAGGCGACAGAGTTTTATGTGCAACTGATGGGTCAGCAGCTCGAAGTTATTTCCAAACGTCATGGCGTGCCCATGGCGCAGCTCAACGGTCGCATCCAGAAAATCCCCGCTATTTCCCTGGGCCCGCCGTCCGCCCGTGACGCTTCGCTGTATCAGGTGGTGCATGCCGAACTGAGCAAATTGCCGGCCTACCTGGCGCTGATCGACACGATCCACAAGGCGGGCGGCGAGAAGGGCATTGCTTCGACGGACGCCGGCATGGCGCCGGTGGCCAAGCGTGCCAGCAAGCGAATACAAGCCGAAATGGCCCCCCGAGGGGCGGCCAGTGCGGTGGCGGCCGTGGCGGGGAAGGCGGCCGGGGCGTTGATTTCCGTGGGGGTGGCGGGGGTGCGCGCGATTATTCAGGCCAACGACCGGCCTGATAGCGAGGCACTGATTCGCAGTAGTCTGGGCAATTCGTTCGACAAGGCATGGGTGAAGCTGGTGAATAACCCCGCCACCGGCGTCATGGCCGGAACGCTGTACATGGCGAGGCAGATCGAAGGCAGCCTGGCCGCCACCATCGAGCAGCCAGTCGAGCAGTCAGTTGAACAGCGAGTCGAGCCGTCGGTCGATCAGAGCGCGGGAACTGTCGATTGGAGCCACGCTGATTCGACTACCCAGCGGATCACCCCATAACCCGAGGAGAACGATCATGGCTTATGTCGATGGCTTCGTCGCTGCAGTACCCACCGCCAACCGCGAAAAATTCAAGCAACATGCGCTATCCGCTGCCGAAATCTTCAAGGAAAGCGGGGCACTAAGTCTCGCCGAATGCTGGGGGGACGACGTGCCCGATGGCAAAGTGACCTCGTTTCCCATGGCGGTAAAACTCAAGGAAGACGAAACTGTGGTGTTTTCCTGGATCGTCTGGCCCGACAAGGCCACTCGTGACGCCGGGATGGCGAAACTCATGAGCGATCCGCGGATGCAACCCGACGTCAATCCAATGCCGTTTGACGGTCAACGCATGATTTTTGGCGGTTTCGATATGATTGTGAAAGCCTGACGGGAGCCGCAGGATCACTCCGGCTTCGGGGCGGTCCTGCAACTCTTGCGGTTACGAATCTCGCTATCCGAGGGTCGCTCCTTGATGAACTCGAAGCGCGGCTCGCCTTCGTTGTAGTGAACCAGCCGGCCCCATTCCAGCTCGGACTCATCCTGGCCGGGTTTCGGTGGCACGGCCCACCATGGCTCTTTGCTGATGATCTGACGCATGGCGTCCTCCCGTCGATTCGGTTGCTTCAACTATAACGCGCATGTCGGCAGGTGCCAGAAATGCACTTGCTGGCGTGGTATCCCTTTGTAAAATCAAAGGGTCCCCGAAGCCTTGAGGTGGCAGACATGAGCGATGAATCCCGTGAGCCGTTCAAGCGGCTGTTCTTCGCCCTGAACTGCGCCCCCGAACAACGCCGGGCCATCGCCCAATGGCGCAACGCGCTGGGGCTCAACATCGGGCGCCCGGTGCCGGCGGAAAACTTTCATCTGACGCTGCTGTTTCTCGGCACGGTGGGGATGGCGCAGATAGCGGGCGTCTGCGAGGCCGCTGCCAATGTCCGGATGCCTGGCGTGCCGTTGGTGGTTGTGCTTGATCGTCTGGAAGTCTGGCGTCGTTCCGGGGTTTTGTTGCTGGCGCCCGAGCAGGCAGAACCGCAGTTGCTGCGGTTGGTGTATGCGCTGGAACAGGCCATGTTGCCGTTTGGCTTTGAAGACACCCGTCGGGAATTTCGCCCGCATTTGACTCTGATGCGCGACTACCGCGCGCCAGTCCCTGAATCCGCTACGCCGCCAGAGTTTTTCCTGCGTGCTGACCGCTTCACCTTGTTCGAATCCCATAAAGGCCGGTATCGGGCGCTGGCCGAATGGCCGTTGGTTTCTTCATAAAAAAAGGCGCCCGAGAGCGCCTGAAATTCACCTTAACCGAGGAAGCCAGGTGAAGCCGTTCTTCTGAGAGGAGTGCAGCGGTGGTAAGGCGCTGCGTGAACGGAAAATGGTTGAAACCTTGCCACTGATCGTTCCCACGCTCTGCGTGGGAATGCAGCCCGGGACGCTCCGCGTCCCTTCCAGAGCCGAACGCGGAGCGTCCGTGGAGGCATTCCTTTGCTGCGCGTGGGAACGATCATCTGCGCTCCACCACGGACTCCTGTGGGAGCGGGCTTGCTCGCGAAAGCGGTGGGTCAGTCACTAATGATGTTGAATGTGATGGTCCCTTCGCGAGCAAGCCCGCTCCCACATTTTGCTCCGTGGTAGTCAGATATTTTGTGTTCGATTTGCATCACTTACCGAGCTTCACCCGCGTCCAGCCCCGGGTCATCACCCGCTGAATACCGATCGGCATATCTGGAATCGCATACAGCGTCGCCATCACCGCTAGCGGCGGATACGAACCCGGGTCGTCGCGAATCGCTTCATCCACCAGTGGCGTGGCCGCTGCGTTGGCGTTGCTGTAGCCGACGCTGTTGGTGACTTCGGCAATGATGTCCGGGCGCATCAGGAAGTTCATGAACAGGTAGGCGTTGTCGACGTTGGCCGCGTCCCGTGGGATGGCGACCATGTCGTAAAAGCTGCCGGCGCCTTCTTTCGGGATGCTGTATTCGATCTTCACTTTGTCGCCGGCTTCCTTGGCACGGGCCTTGGCTTGCAGCACGTCGCCGGAGTAACCGACGGCGACGCAGATGTTGCCGTTGGCCAGGTCGGAGATGTACTTCGACGAATGGAAGTAAGCCACCGACGGCCGAATTTTCATGAACAGCGCTTCGGCTTCGGCGATCTGCGCCTTGTCCTGGGAGTTCACCGGGTAGCCCAGATAGTGCAGGGCGGCCGGGAGCATCTCCGTCGGCGAATCAAGAAAGCTGATGCCACAGGCTTTGAGCTTCGCGGCGTTTTCCGGTTTGAACAATAGGTCCCAGGAGTTCACCGGCGCATCAGTGCCCAGCACTTCCTTGACCTTGGCCGGGTTGTAACCGATACCGATCGAACCCCACATATACGGGAACGCATGGCCGTTGTCAGGATCGCTGGCAGAGGCGTTTTTCAGCAGTACCGGGTTGAGGTTTTTCCAGTTCGGCAGCTTCGATTTATCCAGCGGCTGATAGACGCCAGCCTTGATCTGCTTGGCCAGGAAACTGTTGGACGGCACCACGATGTCGTAGCCGGATTTACCGGCCAGCAAGCGTGCCTCAAGGGTTTCGTTACTGTCGAACACATCGTAGGTCACGCGGATGCCGGTCTCGTCTTCGAACTTCTTGACCGTGTCCGGGGCGATGTAATCCGACCAGTTGTAGACGCGCAATACCTTGTCATTGGCCTGGGCACCGGTAGCCATCGCGCCCAATAAGGACAGTGTCAGCAGAGTCCTGCCAAACATTTTCATCGGTACAACTCCATTTTCTTTTTGTAGAACACAAAACCAATTGTAGGAGCGAGGCTTGCCCGCGAAGAATGCACCGCGGTTTTTCAGGTATTACGCGTCATCGTTCTTCGCGGGCAAGCCTCGCTCCTACAGGTTCTTCGTCTAGGCCGTTGCTTCAACTCGCTGGTTTTTCGGTTGCTGCCAAGACTCGCTAGCAGTCTGGTCCATCGCTTCCTGGATCGCCCGTTTGCGCGTGGCTTCGGCCTTGCGGCTGAAGTACCAGACGAGGAAAGTCACCAGCGACACCGCCAACAGAATCAGACTCGCCACGGCATTGATCTCAGGCTTCACACCCAGACGCACCGCCGAGAACACTTCCATCGGCAAGGTCGTCGAGCCTGGGCCAGAGACGAAACTCGCCAACACCAGATCATCCAGCGACAGGGCAAACGACATCATGCCGCCCGCCGCCAGCGAAGGCGCGATCATCGGGATGGTGATCAAAAAGAACACCTTGAACGGACGCGCACCCAAGTCCATGGCCGCTTCTTCAATCGACAGGTCCAGCTCACGCAAACGCGCTGAAACAACAACCGCCACATACGCTGCGCAGAACGTGGTGTGCGCAATCCAGATCGTCACCAAACCACGTTCCTGCGGCCAGCCAATCAACTGCGCCATGGCCACGAACAGCAGCAACAGCGACAGACCAGTGATCACTTCCGGCATCACCAACGGCGCCGTCACCAGACCACCAAACAGCGTGCGACCCTTGAAGCGCGTCACACGGGTGAGCACGAAAGCGGCGAGGGTGCCCAACGCCACGGCGGCAATCGCTGTGTAGCAGGCGATTTCCAGGGAGCGCACCACCGAGCCCATCAGTTGCGAGTTGTCGAGCAGGCCGACGTACCACTTCACCGACCAACCGCCCCACACCGTCACCAGTTTCGAGGCGTTGAACGAGTAGATCACCAGAATCAGCATCGGCAGGTAGATAAACGACAGGCCGAAAATCAGCATGAACTTTGAAAATCCGAAGCGTTTCATCCCCGTCCCTCCATCTCTTTGGCCTGGCTGCGGTTGAACAGCAGAATCGGCACAATCAGGATCGCCAGCATCACCACTGCCAAGGCGGATGCCACCGGCCAGTCGCGGTTGTTGAAGAACTCTTGCCAGAGCACTTTACCGATCATCAGGGTTTCCGGGCCGCCCAACAGTTCCGGAATCACGAACTCACCCACCACCGGAATGAACACCAGCATGCAACCGGCGATGATCCCGTTTTTGGCCAGCGGCACAGTGATTTTCCAGAAGTTGTTGAAGTTGCTCGAGCCCAGGTCCGACGCGGCTTCCAGCAAGCTCTGATCGTGCTTGACCAGGTTGGCGTACAGCGGCAACACCATGAACGGCAGGTACGCGTAAACCACCCCGATATAGACCGCGGTGTTGGTATTGAGGATCTCGATCGGCTGCGACGTGAGCCCGGTCCACATCAGGAATGCATTGAGCAAACCGTTGTTGCTGAGAATGCCCATCCACGCATAGACGCGGATCAGGATCGCGGTCCAGGTCGGCATCATGATCAACAGCAGCAAAACGTTCTGCGTTTCCTTGTTGGCCTTGGTGATCGCATAGGCCATCGGGAAACCGATCACCAGGCACATCAGCGTGCTTAAAAACGCGACCTTCAATGAACCAAAGTAGGCCGAGACGTACAACTCATCTTCGGTCAGCAGCGAGTAGTTGCCGATGTTCAGCAGCAGCTGAAATTTCTGTTCGGCGAAGGTGTAAATCTCGGAGTAGGGAGGAATGGCCAGCGCCGCTTCCGAGAAGCTGATCTTCATCACCAGGAAGAACGGCAACAGGAAAAACAGGCACAACCACAGGAACGGAATGCCGATGACCAGTTTGCGCCCACTGGGCACCAGGCGCAGGAACTGCTGATTGAAGGTTCTCATGAGCGCAGTACCACGCCGCTGTCGTCTTCCCACCATACGTAGACCTGATCGTCCCAGGTCGGGCGCGCGCCACGGCGTTCGGCGTTGGCCATGAACGACTGGACGATCTTGCCGCCAGGCAATTCCACGTAAAACACAGAGTGGCCGCCGAGGTAGGCGATGTCATGCACCTTGCCCTCGGACCAGTTGTAGCGAGTCTCGGGCTTGAGGGTGCTGACCAGCATTTTTTCCGGGCGGATGGCGTAGGTGATCGACTTGTCCTGCACCGAGGTACTTACGCCGTGACCGACGTAGATCTTCTGTTGTAGATCCGGGCTGTGAATGATCGCGTGACCTTCCAGATCCTCGACCACGGTGCCATCGAAAGCGTTCACGTTGCCGATGAACTCACAGACCATGCGGCTGACCGGCGCTTCATAGATGTCGACCGGGCTGCCGATCTGGGCGATCCAGCCCAAGTGCATGATCGCGATGCGCTCGGCCATGGTCATGGCTTCTTCCTGATCGTGGGTCACCATCACGCAGGTCACGCCGACCCGCTCGATGATTTGCACCAACTCCAGTTGCATCTGCGAGCGCAGCTTTTTATCCAGTGCGCCCATCGGTTCGTCGAGCAGCAACAACTTCGGCCGCTTGGCCAAAGAACGGGCGAGGGCGACACGCTGACGCTGGCCGCCGGACAACTGATGGGGTTTGCGTTTGGCGTACTGGGTCATGTGCACCAGCCGCAGCATTTCTTCGACACGGGCGTCGATTTCGCTGGCGGGCAAACGGTCCTGCTTGAGGCCGAAGGCGATGTTCTGCGCCACCGTCATGTGCGGGAACAGCGCGTAGGACTGGAACATCATGTTGATCGGCCGTTCGTACGGCGGCATGTCGGTGATGTCGACACCGTCGAGCAGAATCCGCCCTTCGGTCGGGCGCTCGAAGCCGGCGAGCATGCGCAGCAGCGTCGATTTGCCCGAGCCGGAACCGCCGAGCAGGGCGAAGATTTCCCCTTGATGGATCTCCAGGGACACATCGTCCACGGCGGTGGTTTCGTCGAATTTCTTGGTGACGCGGTCGACTTTCACCAACACCTTTTTCGGTGCCTGGTGACCTTCAAGAGCCTTCCTGTAGATGCTGGAGGCGTTTGCCATATGAAACTCCCAACAGGTTTCAGTCGTCGGGCCAACGCGGCCTGACTTAGTAGTTGATTGCAAGCCCAAGCCGTACGGTGCCAACGCGACCCCTGTAGGAGCGAGGCTTGCCCGCGAAGACGGTGTATCAGTCGACATCATCGTTGCCTGACACACCGCCTTCGCGGGCAAGCCTCGCTCCTACAGGGATTTGCGCTTACCCGTACCGGAGGGCTTATTCGGCACCGCCGTCCTGGCTGCCTGGTCGTACTTGTTGTTATTGCGGTTCATCTATTACGTGAGCGACCGGCGCGCAAAGGCACGCCCGCCAGACTCACGGGGGCAGTTAAATCGTTGAATGCTTTTTGACGTCAGCGCGAATTATGCAGCGCCGCCCGTTGCCGGCACGCTTCGCCAAACGCCTGGAAAATACTCAAGTAGGGAGGATTCGAAAGCACCTGCCATTCCGGGTGCCATTGCACGCCGACAGCGAAGGCCTTGCTGTGCTCGACGGAAATCGCCTCGATCAAACCATCCGGCGCGATTGCCTCGGTGCGCAGGCCGGGAGCGAGTCGGTCGATGCCCTGGCTGTGAATCGAATTCACCTGGAACACCTGCGGCAAATCCAGCGCTTCGAACACACCGCCCGGTTGCACATTTACAAGATGAGCAGGCGCGTATTGCACAGCCAGGTCCGGGTGATCCGCTTCGCGGTGATCGAGATAGCCGGGCAGCTCATGCACCTTCTGATGCAGGCTGCCGCCGAACGCCACGTTCATTTCCTGAAAGCCCCGGCAGATGCCGAGCACCGGAACACCGGCGGCAATGGCTGCGCGCAATAAGGGCAGGGTGGTGGCGTCCCGTTGCGGATCGTGATCCGTACCGGGGGCACTGGCCGGGCCTTGATAGTGGAAGGGTTCCACATTTGATGGCGAGCCGGTCAGCAACAGACCGTCGAGCTGCGCGAGCAGGTCATCGATTTCGGTCAGATCGCCTAAGGAAGGAATGACCACTGGCAACCCCAAAGCCGCGACGCTGACAGCACGCAAATACTTGTCGCCGCTGACGTGGTAGGGGTGCAGGCCAATCTGTTTGACGCACGCAGTAACGCCGATCAATGGCTTGAATGCCATTTTTATCACCTCGAAGTTTCACACTTGAACGAGCTTTTCCGGAGCTTAGCCTTGTTGATTTTAATTAACAACTCTCATGTAAAAATTCTAAACGCCGGGCGTCCGATCTTCAGGATTTACGCGGTGTGCAAGACTTGTTTGGCACTCTTGTGCCCAAAAAAGCCCAGAAAATAAAGGGTGAGAGGCCGGGTGTTCGCTATTGACTTCACTTTGCCGTTCGGGTTGACTGGGCTCGTGAACGTGAAGTGAACATAATAATTAACAGCTAATAGGTGCATCATGTCGGTCCCTCTGCGTGCCGTTCAACTCAACGAAGCAAACGCATTCCTTAAGAAATATCCTGAGGTTTTGTACGTCGACCTTCTGATTGCGGATATGAACGGTGTGGTGCGCGGCAAGCGCATCGAACGCACCAGTCTTCATAAGGTTTACGAAAAAGGCATTAACCTCCCGGCGTCACTGTTTGCCCTGGACATCAACGGCTCCACGGTGGAAAGCACTGGCCTGGGTCTGGACATCGGCGACTCGGATCGCATCTGCTTCCCCATCCCCAATACGCTCAGCATCGAACCCTGGCAGAAGCGCCCGACCGCGCAGCTGTTAATGACCATGCACGAACTCGAAGGCCAGCCGTTTTTCGCTGACCCGCGTGAAGTGTTGCGTCAGGTGGTGAGCAAGTTCGATGACATGGGCCTGACCATTTGCGCAGCGTTCGAACTCGAGTTCTATCTGATCGACCAGGACAACGTGAACGGTCGTCCGCAATCGCCACGCTCGCCGGTGTCCGGCAAACGTCCGCACTCGACTCAGGTGTACCTGATCGACGACCTGGACGAATACGTCGACTGCCTGCAAGACATCCTCGAAGGCGCGAAAGAGCAGGGCATCCCTGCCGACGCCATCGTCAAGGAGAGCGCCCCGGCGCAATTCGAAGTGAATCTGCATCACGTCTCCGACCCTATAAAGGCCTGCGACTACGCGGTGTTGCTCAAGCGTCTGGTGAAGAACATCGCCTACGACCACGAGATGGACACCACCTTCATGGCCAAGCCGTATCCGGGCCAGGCGGGCAATGGTTTGCACGTGCACATTTCGATTCTCGACAAAGAAGGCAACAACATCTTTGCCAGCGAGGATCCCGAGCAGAACGCCGCACTGCGTCACGCGATCGGCGGTGTGCTCGAGACCCTGCCGGCGCAGATGGCGTTCCTCTGTCCGAACGTTAACTCGTACCGCCGCTTCGGCGCGCAGTTCTACGTGCCGAACTCGCCAAGCTGGGGCATCGACAACCGCACCGTTGCGGTACGTGTGCCAACCGGTTCGGCAGATGCCGTGCGCATCGAACATCGTGTAGCCGGCGCCGACGCCAACCCGTACCTGCTGATGGCGTCGGTGCTGGCCGGTATTCACCACGGCTTGACCAACGAAATCGAACCGGGCGCCCCGGTCGAAGGCAACAGCTACGAGCAGAACGAGCAAAGCCTGCCGAACAACCTGCGCGATGCACTGCGCGAGCTGGACGACAGCGAAGTCATGGCGCGCTACATCGACCCGCTGTACATCGACGTGTTCGTGGCGTGCAAGGAAAGCGAGCTGGCCGAGTTCGAAAACTCCATCTCCGACCTTGAGTACAACTGGTACTTGCATACGGTTTGATTGGCCTAGCGGTGTATGCATTCTCTGCATGCGCCGCCAATCAAATGTGGGAGCGGGCTTGCTCGCGAAAGCGGTGGGTCAGTCGCCATCAATGTTGAATGTGATGGCCTCTTCGCGAGCAAGCCCGCTCCCACAGTGGATTGCGGTGTTCTGATACTTAACTGGTTGGCATCAATCCAACGATCAACTATTCCTCTGCGTAGAGTCACAACCATGACAAACACTCGCAGCGACTGGGAGCAACGCTTCCAGTCCCTCACACTAGAAGGCCGCGCATTCATCGATGGCCAATACCGCGCGGCACTCAGCGGCGATACCTTCGAATGCATCAGCCCCGTCGACGGCCGATTCCTGGCGAACATCGCCAGCACCGACGAAGCCGACGCCAATGCCGCCGTACAGGTTGCACGCCGCACATTCGAATCCGGCATCTGGGCCAAACTGCCCCCGGCCGAGCGCAAGCGCATCCTGATTCGTTTCGCTGATCTGATTCTGCAAAACCAGGAAGAACTGGCGCTGCTCGAAACCCTGGACATGGGCAAACCGATCAGCGACTCCATGAGCATCGACATCCCGGCGACCGCCAACGCGATTCGTTGGAGCGCCGAGGCCATCGACAAAATCTACGACGAAGTCGCCGCCACACCGCACGACCAACTCGGCCTCATCACCCGTGAACCGACAGGCGTGGTCGCTGCCATCGTGCCGTGGAATTTCCCGCTGATCATGGCCAGCTGGAAATTCGCTCCGGCCTTGGCGGCAGGCAACTCGTTCATCCTCAAGCCTTCGGAAAAGTCACCACTGACGGCCATTCGCATCGCGCAATTGGCCCTCGACGCCGGCATCCCCAAAGGCGTGTTCAACGTCCTGCCTGGCTTCGGTCACACCGTCGGCAAGGCGCTGGCGTTGCACATGGACGTCGACGTGCTGGCCTTCACCGGCTCCACCGCGATTGCCAAGCAACTGCTGATCTACGCCGGGCAAAGCAACATGAAACGCGTCTGGCTGGAGGCGGGCGGCAAGAGCCCGAACGTGGTGTTCGCTGATGCACCAGACTTGCGCGCAGCAGCTCAGGCCGCGGTCAGCGCGATTGCCTTCAATCAGGGCGAAGTCTGCACCGCTGGCTCACGCCTGCTGGTGGAGCGCTCGATTCGCGAGCCATTCATTCCACTGCTGCTGGAAGCGCTGCAAGCCTGGAAACCGGGCCACGCCCTGGATCCGGAAACCACCGTTGGCGCCGTCGTCGATCAGCGCCAACTGGAGAACGTGCTGCGCTACATCCAGATCGGCAAAGACCAGGGCGCGCAACTGATCGCTGGCGGCAATCGTACCCTCGCAGACACCGGTGGCCTATACGTGGAACCGGCGATTTTCGATGGCGTGACCAACGCCATGACCATCGCCAGGGAAGAAATCTTCGGCCCGGTGCTGTCGCTGATCACCTTCGACACCGCTGAAGAAGCCCTGCAGATCGCCAACGACAGCATCTTCGGTCTGGCGGCCGGCGTGTGGACCAGCAACCTCAGCAAGGCCCACACCTTCGCTCGCGGTTTGCGCGCCGGCAGCGTCTGGGTCAACCAGTACGACGGCGGCGACATGACCGCGCCGTTCGGTGGGTTCAAGCAGTCGGGTAACGGTCGGGACAAATCGCTGCACGCGTTCGACAAATACACCGAACTCAAAGCGACCTGGATCAAGCTCTAACACTTTTACAGCGGCGGTCGCCGGCACATGTTGGCGGCCCTCGGAGAAACGTATGAAACAAACCCATGTAAACAGCTACTACGCCGCCACCCGTAATTTCACCGGTGACTTCCCGGTGCTGGAACAAGCGGTGGACTGCGACGTCTGCATCATCGGCGCCGGCTACACCGGCTTGTCCTCGGCGCTGTTCCTCAGCGAAGCGGGCTACAGCGTCACCGTACTGGAAGCCGCCAAAGTCGGTTTCGGCGCCAGCGGTCGCAACGGTGGCCAACTGGTCAATTCCTACAGCCGCGACGTCGATGTGATCGAAGAACGCTACGGCGACAAAACCGCCGAAGTGCTCGGCAGCATGATCTTCGAAGGCGCCGACATCATCCGTTCGCGCATCAAAGAGTACGACATCAAATGCGACTACCGCCCCGGCGGCATCTTCGCTGCGCTGAACAAAAAGCAACTCAACGGCCTGGCCGAGCAGAAGAGCAGTTGGGAGCGCTACGGCAACAAAAACCTGAGAATGCTCGACGCGGCTGACATCAAGCGCGAAGTCGGTTGCGACAACTACGTCGGCGGCCTGCTCGATATGCAGGGTGGCCACGTTCATCCGCTGAACCTGGCCCTCGGTGAAGCCGCTGCGATCATCAGCCTGGGCGGCAAAATCTACGAGCAATCCGCCGCTGTGGAAATCACCTACGGCGAGCCGATCACCGTGCGCACCACCAAAGGCGTGGTTCGGGCCAAGTACCTGCTGATCGCCGGCAACGCCTACCTGCCGCAAGACCTCGACAACCGCGTCACGCGCAAAAGCATGCCCTGCGGCTCGCAAATCGTCGTCACCGAGCCGCTGTCCGAGAAAGTCGCCCGCAGCCTGATCACCAACAATTACTGCGTTGAAGACTGCAACTACCTGCTCGACTACTACCGCCTCACCGCCGACAACCGCCTGCTGTACGGCGGCGGCGTGGTCTACGGCGCCCGCGAACCGGACGACATCGAACAACTGATCAAACCAAAAATCCTCAAGACCTTCCCGCAATTGAAAGACGTAAAAATCGACTACCGCTGGACCGGCAACTTCCTGCTGACCATGTCGCGCATGCCGCAATTCGGTCGCATCGAAAAAAACGCCTACTACATGCAAGGCTACAGCGGCCACGGCGTCACCTGCTCGCACCTGGCCGGCAAACTCATCTCGGAAATGATCCGCGGCGACGCCGAACGCTTCGACGCCTTCGCCTCCCTGCCACACATGCCCATGCTCGGCGGCCGCACCTTCCAGGCCCCACTCACCGCCATGGGCGCCGCGTATTACGCACTGCGCGACCGGTTCGGTATCTAACCCAGACCCAATCTCTGCGGGCGCGGGCTTTCGTGGCGAGGGGGCTTGCCCCCGTTCGGCTGCGAAGCAGTCGTAAAACCAGCACATTCGGTGTACCTGATGCACCACGGTTGCAGGTTTTGGGGCCGCTTCGCGACCCAACGGGGGCAAGCCCCCTCGCCACAGTTCCCGCTCAAAAACTGACTGGCATCAGAGGCCGGCAGCTTTTTGCATAGCCGTTTATCGAACCTGCTGAGCAACACCAACAAACGTGATTTAATACCCGCCTTCCACGGTTCCGGGACGGGAAACGGCGAAATCCGCGGCCACCAGTCGCCCGCCACCCACCCCCATTACCCCTTAAGTATTCTTCGCATAAGGCTGTCATGGACACGGGCTCACGACTCAAATTAGTACGCGAAAGCTACAAACTGTCCCAGCGCGAGCTGGCCCGGCGTAGCGGCGTCACCAATGCCACCATCTCCCTGATCGAACAGAATCGCGTCAGTCCCTCCGTCAGCTCCCTGAAAAAACTGCTCGAAGGCATCCCCATGTCTTTGGCGGACTTCTTCACCTTCGACCAGCCGCCGCGTGAGCATCAATACGTGTTCCGTGCCAATGAACAGCCGGACCTCGGGCGTCATGGGCTGCGGTTATTGCTGATCGGGGCTTCGGTGCCGAGCCGGCAGATGCGACTTTTGCGCGAGCAATACGCGCCTGGGGCCAGCTCTGGTGAAGAGCCCATCGTGCATGCTGAGGGGGAGGAGTGTGGGCTGGTGACTCGGGGGACGGTTGAGTTGACGGTGGATGGTCAGATTAGTGTGCTGAATGCCGGGGATGGGTATTACTTTCCGACGACGTTGCCGCATCGATTTCGCAATATTGGGGCGGATGAGGCTGAAATCATCAGCGCCAACACCCCGGCTAACTTCTGATACCGATAGCGAACATCAAACCTGTAGCAGCCATCGGTAGCTGCTACGGGCTTTTTCAAAGTAAATGGACTTCACCTCATGACCACACAACGCATCCGCCCCCTCGCACTCTGCGTCTTCCATCACAACGGAAAAATTCTGGTCAACGAAGCTTACGACTCAATAAAAAAACAGACGTTTTTCCGCCCGCTCGGTGGAGGCATCGAATTCGGCGAAACCAGTGTCCAGGCAGTTGTGCGAGAGGTACAAGAGGAACTCGGGTTACCCATCTCTGATGTTCGCTTACTCGGTACGCTTGAGAGCATCTTCACTTATGCCGGCACTCCAGGGCATGAAATTGTTCAGGTGTACGATGCAAAATTTGTGGATGCGAACGTCTACGAATTGCCGCAGTTGAAGGCGTGTGAGAGTGACGGCACGGCCTTCATAGCGAAATGGCATGGCGTCGCAAGCTTCACTAATGGGTCACCTTTGGTTCCAGATGGACTTTATGAGCTTCTGAAGAAAGTCGCATTGCTGGATTGATATCTGAAGCAGCAAAGGAGTGACTTGAGGGGACTTCTCCTGGTCCTTCCGCTCCACGATTGACAACCCGAATCATCCCAAACACTATCGACCCATGACCTACACACGCCGCATGAACATGATGTGCTCCTCCATGACCGCCGCTGGCGGGCCATGAGGTCATGCGTTCATAGGATTTGACGTAAAAACCCAAGGCCTCGCCAGAAATGGACGGGGCTTTTTAGTTCTCCGTCTACCGATGGCTAACGGAGAACGAAATGTTCGAGATTAGACGCGCCACGCACAGCGATGCCCAAACTGCGTTCGACATTCGCCTTCAAGCGATACGGCATCAATGCATCGGTGCCTATACCACGGAGCAAATGCTGGCCTGGACGGCAGGAGCAGCCAAGGACGGGTATAGCGACCTGATGGATAAGCACTTTTATCTGGGCTGTATTCAGGGTGAGCCGGTGGCGACAGGAATGCTTGACCTAGATAGGAGCGAAATCGGCGCGATCTTTGTGCTCCCGAGCTTTATGCAACGAGGCTTTGGCTTGAAAATCCTGGACCACCTTGAATGCCTGGCACGAGATCTGGGGCTGAAGGAGGTCAATCTGGACGCCACGTTGAACGCCGCTGACTTTTACCGGCGCTGCGGTTTCGTTGGTGACGAACCTTCTATTTACCATTCGCCCTCCGGGCTGCAGCTGGCTTGTGTACCGATGGTGAAAGCGTTAGACAGGATTGATAGCTTCACCGACGGCAGACCCGGAGGAGCTCGTGCAGACCGCAATATTCCTGATTGCCACGATTGACAGCCCTAACGACTTGTAGGAATTTAGCCGCCCTCAGGTAAGGAATATCTGCTGACGGCCAAAAAATGGCCGTTATTCACCACACAAGGGATTGTCTATGCAGGGTTCAAACACCGTTGCTCAACAGGTGTGCGGTCAGCTGGTGCACGAGCATCAGAACATCGCGCACATGAACATTGCCCGGCAAATCCTCGAATGCCTGTTTCGACGTCGTAGCCTTGCCCCGGGGCAGGATCACGAACTTTCGTTGCAGGTGCTGCAACCCCATCTGGCGAAAGTAGTGCAGGCGATCGAGAGCGGTCGCCAGATCGAAATGGTCTTGCCAGCCTTTCCCGGCAAGTCGCCGAGTCGCAAGAAAACCCTCAGCCATTTACCCGATCTTGCTGAACATCATGCAATCGACGAGTTACACCGCCTGTGCAAGGAGATCCAGGAGATCTACGCACCGGGGGCGCTGATTCATATCTGTTCCGATGGCTATGTGTTCTCTGACCTGGTGCATGTTCCCGATGCGGACGTCAAAGCCTACACCGACGCTATTCAGGACTATGCCGAACAGCACTATCCCGGCACGTTCGCCCATTTCGATCTCAGGGATGCCTATCCTCCGCTTGATTGTCTGGACGCCATGCGTGAGGAGATGATGATCGAGCACGGTCAGTCATTGGTCTTGTTGCAGCAGCGCTTCAAGGATGATCCGCACATGATGTTGATGTACTGCGGCATCCATCGCTTCCTTTCCGAGGATTACTCGGGACTCAAAGTATTCGCCGGCATGAGCCTTAATGCGGT
The DNA here is from genome assembly GCF_032424305.1 of Pseudomonas sp. JV414. Lineage (NCBI taxonomy): Bacteria > Pseudomonadati > Pseudomonadota > Gammaproteobacteria > Pseudomonadales > Pseudomonadaceae > Pseudomonas > Pseudomonas sp. JV414. The sequence goes on from NZ_VYKC01000022.1 coordinate 839,253, forward strand.
GAAGAAAGTCGCCAAACCAGCCTCGCAGCGGGTGATCCAGCGCAGTGAAGCCTGGAGTGCTCTGTTACAGGCGCGCTACCCGCATTGCCTGCGGCTGTCGATTCACCCGCAACTGGCGGTGTCGACGAAGATCGGTATTCGACTGGTGCCAACCAGTGACCTGTGGCGTACGCCCTGGCATTCGGTGGCCATCAAGCGGCGGGGTGTGGTTACCCTCGAAAAACGCAGCAATGTCGATGAGCGCTACCACCGCTTGGTGTTCCGCAAGGGGCGTCCTTGTCACTACGCCAGTGCTCAATGAGGGCGTCTCGGTTGCGGGTCGAAGCCGTACTCTTCGATTTGGATGGGACCTTGGTCGACACCTTGCCTGACATCACTTGGTGCCTGAACCAGGTGTTGCTCGAACACGGTTGCCCGGCGCAGACAGCGCAAACAGTGCGGGGTTATATCGGCGGCGGGGTCGCGGCGATGATCGAGCAGATTGCCACGCGGTTTGGCATTGCAGATGCGGTCGCGCTGCACCAGCGCTATGTGGCGCTGTATCAAAACAACCTTGTTCAATTTTCCCGGCCATTCAGCGGTGTGCTTGCCTTGCTCGAAGGCTGTCGCCAGTTGCACGTGCCGCTGGCAATCGTGACCAACAAGACTGAGGAAATGGCCCGGCAAGTAGCCGATGCGCTGCTTCCACAGAATACCTTCGGGACGATTCTGGGGCATCGCGCGGGCAGGGCGCTCAAGCCTCAGCCGGATGTGGCATGGGAAGCCGCCCGGCGATTGTCGGTTGATCCGCAACGCTGTTTGTTCGTCGGTGACACCGAGATCGATCTGAAGACCGCCCGTGTTGCAGGCATGTACTCGGCGGCGGTCACCTGGGGATATGGCCTACCCCCTGCATTGCAGGCCCAGGCCCCGAACTTTTGCTGCGAACAGCCGGCCGGATTGCTGCGCATTCTGCAGCAAGTCTGCGCTACAGCGCATGCATTCACCGAGCATGGCGACACCGTTAAATCCTATTGATACACACACTCTCAAGGAAGTTGTTCTATGGAACATAGAGACGCATGGATCGCTGCCGTCAGCGATTTGCTCGCGGGTTATCTGCTCAAAGGCACCGATGATTGTTTCGACACACAAGGCAGAGCGCATCTCGCGCTACGCCTGGGGCATTGCTTCGATCAGAGCCTGCCGGTGCGTCTGGTACTGCCAGGTTTTCCCTGCAAGTCACCAAACGCCATTGACCAGACACTCGGCGTGCTGCCGGACTACGGCGAGGTCATCGCCATCGAGCGCCTCGACCAGCTCGGCCAGGCCATCGCCGCGCTGCACGCACCGGGTTGTGTGGTGTCGATCCTCAGTGACGGCACGACGTTCAATGACATTGTTGGAGTCGCCGACGACGTTCGTGAGACCTACAACCGGGCGTTGCGTGAACTGTGCACCACCCATACGATTCAATGGGTCAGTATGGAAGACCTGTTCCCACAGGCCCAAAGTGCCGATTCGGTTCGCGCCAGCCTGGTCAAGCAGGCCCGTCTGCCCTGGAAAAACCTTGGGGATCTGATCGAGCAGAGCCGCGAAGATGACTCCCTCAGCCAGGCCCATGACCACCTCTGCAGTCACCTCTACAACGACCTGCGTCTGTGCCGTGAAGACGGGCAGAGCGAGGACGAGTACCTGCAGCAAATCAACTTCAAAGCCTACCAAATGATGTATCGCGGGCAGGCATTGAATGCGGCAGTGGATCGTTTCTTCGGTGATGACATTCGATTGTCGGTTCACCAGTACAGCAATGCCGGACCCAAATTCACCTTCGGCTTGGCCGAGGGGTTGACCCGTGTTTACAGCCCTTGGCATGCCGTGCCGGTGTGCAACCTCGATGGTAGCCAAATCCTTCGCACCCGCGCCCAGGTCGACCTTGACCACCATGTGCTGGTCACTTATGAAGGGCGGCCGTGGCTCTACCACCAAACAGAAAACCCGCAGGCCAAAGGCTTCGAATACGAACTGCAAAAACTTCCGCTGTTTGGCCTGGTGGTGCGGGACCCGTTGGGGCTGGGTTTCGAACGACTGTCCACGGGCCTGCTGGAGGCACTGGTGGAAACCTTCGGTTTCGTCTGCCTCAAGGACTGTCGCTTCGACGACCAGGACAGTTTTGCTCGCAGCTGCGAACGCTTCGGCACGCTGTACGAATGGGCCTTCGGCGCCGTGCACGTGGTCAAACCCGCGGACAAACCCCAAGGCGTGGTGCACTCGCTGGAGAAAACCCCTTTGCACTGGGACCTGAACATGCTGCCCGACAGCGACGCACAGGTTCAGCGCAATCCGAAATTCTGCGCCAGCAAATTCATGCTGTATTGCAAGACCGCGCCGCAGCCGGGCGAGGGCCAGACCACCGTCGTCGATAGCCGAAACGTACTGCGTAAAGTCGGGCAGCAAGTCGCCCGACAATGGCAGGACGTGAACATCACTTACTACACCAAAATGACCTACTTCGGCGGCTCGCCGCGCATGTACAGCCTGGTGGATCATCACCCCCGCAGCGGCGAACTCATCCTGCGTTATCAAGAGGGCACTGATTCGACACTGCAGACCCTGAGTCAGGCTGTGCAGGATCATGATGAGGAGGCTCAGCAGGCGTTGTTGGAACAGGTCAACGCGCTGGTTTATGACCCGGAGTGCATGATTGCCCATCAATGGAGTGAGGGGGATTTGGTGCTGATTGATAACTATCGGACGTTGCATGGAAGGCTGCCGATGTCGGCGGGTTCTTCGTCGCGGGAGTTGTGGCGGGTGCAGGTTTACTGATTGGTGTTGTCTTGCGGGCCCTGGAGACAGGGCCTTGCGAGAAATCCCCATCCGGCGATTTTTTATATATGCTGTATCCACAAAAAAACCGCCCCAAATAAAAATGGCGGTTTTTTTGTGGAGAAGCAGAATGTATCTGCTTGAGACGCTTAATTCTAATTAGCCTATTTGGTTTGTTTGAGTAATTGTTTGTGTGCGTGTAATTTAATCATTGTTATTTTGGCTTCGGCAAGTGTCCGAGTTGGCGTGTGCTCAGGTTTCTTTATAAAATTTCATTGTTGCAATATCGTTAGTGTTCGTATCTGAGGTGCGCCTGGCGACCCATTCGTTAAAGGAACGAGAGCCGTTCACATAGTCAGCCTCCCATTTCCAATTAAATCCTGAGGTTGAGAAGGTGAGTACTGTCTCGTTACGGTCAGTAAAGAAATTAAAATACCCGGTTATGCTTTCCCAATTGTTAGTTAAAGCGTTATGGAATTTTCCACTAAAGGTACCCGCTGGTTCGCTGTTTTCTATAACGTTCAGGCGGTATTCATTCTTTGGGCCGCCGTCATATGATCCATTAAGATTTGCCATTTCATGCTCTCCTGAGCTATCGAATCCATGTGCAGCATGAAGAGTTGCTGCCCAACAGATACTTAATGATTTTCGCTCGCAAATCAACTGTCATAAATAACAATCATTTAGATGAAGTCGCGATAAAAAATAAAGCCGCTAGATAGAATGTTGAGTAATGAGCACGGCTGTGGTTAAAAAAGGATTACCCCTTAGGCGTATCAAACCCACGCTGCTCAATCACCCGAAACACATCACTCACATCCTGGACCATGATCCTAGCAATATTGGTGACGGTGTTGATGTCGTGCTCGGCGTAGTCCGGCAGGCTGGTGCAGGCCATGAGGTTGAGGTATTTGAGGACGGCGCTGAGGCGTTCGCTGAGGCAGTTGTGGAGTTCGCGCAATGGGGCGTCGGCGTCGATGAGGAGGACGGGGTGGTCGGTGGCGAAGTGGGACATGGGGGTGTAGTGGCGGAGCGGGGTATTCATGGTCATTGGTAGTTCTCTAAGAAAGTAAATAGAGGTGCCACCTTTTCGCTGCGAAACAATTGGGTGGCAGCTGTACGCGGGTTCGCAGACCGAGAGATGACCTAAACCCGGCAGACTCGAAAGTCTCCCACGCACAACCGCCATGAAATGAAACGCGGGCGAATTTTGCCAGAGTTTTCATTCGACGGTGAAGGCCATCTGTTCTTGGGGCTGCGAAACCCTATCGCTAACTGCGCTCAGCGACAGACCCACTCTAGGCAGCGATTTTGATAGCCGCAACCGGGCTGTAGGACCACACGCGGTCACTGTGGCGAGGGGGCTTGCCCCCGTTCGTTGGCGCAGCCGCCGCAAAACCGGGCGTTGCGATGTGTCTGAGGAAACGGGCTAGCAGGGTTTGGGGCTGCTTCGCAGCCCAACGGGGGCAAGCCCCCTCGCCACAATAGGTTATTTCCTACGAGATTCTCAGACTTCAAAATCCTGGCCGCGCGTTCATCGAACGATCAGGCGCGGGTTTCGGTGGAGAGGACGCTTGCTTCCGTTCAGCGCCGCCACCGTCGTAGACTGACAGCCAACGGAAAACCAAGGATGGAACGCACCCATGATCGAAATCGGCAGTCGCAACAACGCCCCCACGCCGCAGCACAAAACCCGGGACGTTTACCTCTTCCACATCGACCTTTCCCGGCCTGACACGCCGTTTTGTTTCGAGCAGTCCATCGGTGGCGGTCATTGCGAGCAGGGTGGGGCGGTGTGGTTGGCGGTGTCGGAGCTTGAGGCTTGGCCGGGTGAGTGGCGTCTGCATTTGCAGAAGTCCGGTTGTGGCTGGGTCGCTGAACTGATGGATGGCCATCCGGGCGTCGATCAGGCGACGCTGGCGTCGATGATTCTCGAACGCCACGCCGAGGGCGCCAAGCCTGTGGGGCGGTGGAAAGCGATTGCAGGTTGGTTCAAGCGCAACATTCATTTCACCGGCCGTTACGGCGTTTAACCCGAGGAGAATCCCATGAGTCAGACACTGGAACGCGCCATTGCCATCGCCGCGGCGGCGCATGAAGGGCAGGTGGATAAGGGCGGTGCGCCTTACATCCTGCATCCGCTGAAAGTCATGCTGCGGGTGAACACGCTGGAAGAGCGCATCGTCGCGGTGCTGCATGACGTGGTCGAGGACTGTGGCATCAGCTTCGACGATCTGCGTAACGAAGGCTTCAGCGAAACGGTGCTGATGGCAATTGCGTCGGTGACCAAGGTGCCGGACGAGTCCTACGAGGAGTTTGTCGAGCGCGCCGCGCAGAACCCGATCGGGCGGGTGGTGAAACTGGCGGATCTGGAAGAGAACAGCGACTTGTCGCGGATTGCCCAGCCGTCCTGGGAGGATCTGGAGCGCGTTGAGAAGTATCGGCGGGCGATGGGGGTGTTGCGTTCGTAGCGAGTGGGTGAGGAGCTCGTCAATCCGTGCGCTGTTTGCCACTTGAGAATCTGTTTGCTCGCTGCGGGACTGCTTTATGTTTGTCGGCAGACTCGGTGTCGGTGAAGGGCATCTGCTTCATCGGCACCGAGGCTAACCGTTATAAACGTGTAGGAGGGTATTTCACCAACTAGAAGTCTATTTTAGAATTCATACGGTACATCGTTGTGGATTACAAACGAAAATATGAAGTATAAGGCAGGAAAGGCGACCTCTTGACTTCAATGCTGTTCATATCAAACACCTCAAGCAAGGCTTGTGTTTCGCCAGGGAAGTGAGGGCAATTTAATTCATCAAATACTATAATCGAACCTTTAGACAATCTTGGTTTGATCGCTTCCAGAACATCCTTGGTCGGCTTGTAAACATCCATATCAAAAATGGCCATCGATATGAGTGAGTGAGGATTCTCTTCAAGCCATTTTTTCGAGGTCACTGAAGCATCTCCCTTGATAAGGGAGTATTTCTTCAAGTGATTATTAGGGCTTAGCGATTCTTGAGCCTGAAGAAGCCGGTCTAATAGATTTTCATACCCGTCGTCGATATGAAAGTCCCCCGACTTTACTAGCGCGCCATCTTTTTCGTCAACCGCGGCGAACCCGCTAAAGGTATCAAACCCAAAAATATGCCTGGAGTAGTTGTAGGGTTCCTTGATCGCTCTAAGATTCAGTAGCGTTGCCAAACTGCTGCCATAATGAACGCCAAACTCGCAGATCGATCCTGCGACGGGGAGCATTTCATCGTATAGAAAATTAAGATTTAATATTCGCGCCAGTGTCGGTCTTGTCAGTGTAGCGACCGAAGGCCAATTCCAATATTCACCTGCGATGGTATGAATCTGGCCGTGAATATCCCGCAACTCTTTGTATGCATCTGCCTGATTGGGAGGGGTGAAAAACAGCTGACCGTCTTGAGTTCTCATTTGCTTTCCATTAAAAAGTTAAGGCCGCTCGAAATTATTTTGCTTTGAATCAGATAGGCCAGCTTAGAGACCTTGCTGTGAATGTTGGATATATTCTGATCTGGCCTGTGTATGAGCCCCATGCCTCCGATGATAATGGCTTCTAGTGTCAGCTCGGCATTCAATATCCTTGACCATACCTGTCGCGAAGCTTCATAGCCAACGGTACCTGTTTCATACTCATTTGAAGAAGTCATCAACTTGACTAGCGTGGGGCTGTCTATTTTATTGTTTATAAAGGTCTCAAGTCTCCTAAGCAGAAAATCAAAGAGCTCATCACTTGGCGTATCGTGAAACTGGCTTGTTTTTATGTCGATCCCTGAGGCGCACTGAATAAACGGGCCCGGGTTTCTGCACAAAAAGTCTTGCGCAAGCTCATAGAGCGATGCTTTATCCCAAGAGGTAGGGTATTGATACAGCGATTGATTCGCGTAGTAATATCCTTTATCAAGTCCTAGATGCTTAAGGTTTGCAGTGGTTGCATCTTGATAAGACTTGAAACGAGATTCAATCATCTCGTTCGTGCTTTGATTGTCAAAGGATGGGTAATTAACCGGAAAGCTATCGGCGATGCCAAACTGGATAAAGAAGTAACGATTTTCAACAGGGACCGCGCTTAAGCACTGATTGAGTGCTTCAGTCAGGGCCGTCGGATATTCGTGCCAATTATCATTGGCATGAATAACAGCGTCCGTTTCAGAAATGATCGTGACAATCGAATCATATTCTGTAAATTCCGGATTGATGAAGCATCTCAACTCCACCCCTTCGACGAAGTAAGCCTCATCCGTCAGTTCAACTGGATAACGACCTGTGAGACGCTCAATGCGCTTGGCCAATCCATTTGTCTTGAATTTCGGAACGAAGAACGTGGCGTCAGCCAAATGCTTCTGAATAAAGAACTCATCCAGGTGGTCGTCGTGACCATGCGAAATAATGACATTAAGCTTGCTTGCTGGAAGAGCGAGTAATTTTTCAATTACTTTTGTCTTGGGTGAGGGGTTTTGAATCCAGCCGCCAAACGCAGGTGAAATGTACCAGGGATCAGTAAGAAAAAAACTACCTTTCTCTTCCAGGAGCAATGAGGCGTGATTAACAAATTCTATATCCACCGACTGGACCCTTTACATTCATTAGTTAGATCGAAAACCAAACGGAAAATATAAGTTACATAATATCCTATTTTTATTTTGTGAGCAATCACCCGCGAAATATGGCAAATATGCCACTCTGCATGCATAACTACAACCTGCTAAAACATAATACTCCGTGGTCTTGGTTTTTTCGGATATTCGCACAGTGTAGTAATTTTTCCGCAGAACAGTTGTAATGTTGGAAGTGGTGTCAACTTACATCGTAGGTAACATGGTTTGCTTTCGCAGAGTTGGCCCGGCACAGACTTGCTGAACCTGATGCTTACTGAATTAACGGTGCAGAGGTAATGTTCCAGTCACCGGATTTGTTCAATGCAAATTGCGCGACTAATCAGCGAAGGGCTGGTCTCGATTATGCCCAATAGCACCACGTTGGTGACACCGTTCGAGATCGAAGAATTCCCTGATTACATCTCCGCACTGGACCTGATTCAGCGTGCCGTCACAAGGCTGGCGGCGTTATCCCGATGAGTCCGAGCAGGTCGCGCATGAACACACCATGCTGTTTCAGCGTCGTTTCCGGGCTTACATGCAGCAGAACCTCACTGGCAGCCTGTCCGTGAGTTAGCTCGTCACCTGGTCGCGTTAGTATTTTTCCATTCTGCGGTCATCCTCTTAGAAAAGAATCGGTCTAAAAAGCCCGACCCGGACTGCGATCGATTTGCTATTCTGAGGTTGTAGGTGAAGACGCAGACTGATGCGCAAAGGGATAGCGAGGAAGCGTGGGGCGCGCTCCCAAGGGTACACGGTTAGAAAGATCTCCGCGCTGAGATCCAGCCCTTATGCCGTGTGAGGCAGAACAGCCCATAGCAACAATTACTGTTCTGTGAGAGGCCCGATAAACCTTGTAAGCCAGAGACCAGCACTGGCCACCTACATCGATTCCATAAGCCCGCCTTGTGCGGGCTTTTTCGTGGGTACGCCACAGAGTCACGGATGTACACGGGCGGTGTAGGAGCTGGCGAAGCCTGCGATCTTTTGACGTTCGGCGTCAGTTGAATCGCTAAAGATCAAAAGATCGCAGCCTGCGGCAGCTCCTACGGATTGGCGTACGACTTTGACGCCTCGGATGGGGCATCGCGTTCCGACCATCTGACGTGAGCCGCAAATCCAGACTGATCCGAAGCAATCTCGGCGCGCAACGTGAGTTGCGGGATGTCGTACGCCCCGGCATTTTGCGGTCGGAAAGGAATCGGCGCGGTTTTCCAGAGGTCATCAAGCCGTTGGCCAAGCGCATCACAGGTCGTTGAAAATCTATCCTCATCCATGCGGCTGGTCCGATAGATCACGAACGGTGGCAGCACGTCGAAGCCGGGGTAAAACAGTACGCCATGCTGAATCGGGAATAACACATCATCGATGGGCCCATTGATGCCCCGCGGACTGTAATGCGACTCCCATCCGCCCGCGGTGACGATCAGCATCGCCCGTTTTTCCGCAAGCGTGCCTTCTCCATAACGATTGCCCCAGCGCGCATCGGAGTGTTCCCCCACGCCATAGGCAAAACCATAGGCATAGACGCGTTCCACCCAGCCTTTGAGGATCGCCGGCATCGAGAACCACCACAGCGGAAACTGCAGAATGACGGCATCGGCCCAGAGCAGTTTTTCCTGTTCGAGGGCGATGTCCTGGCTTTGCCGGCCTTCTTCAAACGCACGCTTGGAGTCCAGCGAAGGATTGAACCGTGAGTCGGCTGGCCGGCCGGGACTGTCATCGGCATCCAGCGAAGCTTTCCAGTCCATCGCGTATAGATCGGATACCCGCACCTGATGGCCGGCAGCCTCCAGGCGTTTGACGGCAAAGTCTTTGAGCGAACCATTCAATGATTTGGGTTCGGGATGGGCATAAACGAGCAGAACTTTCATGGCTGAGTCTCCAGTGTCAGGAGGCTGCAGAGTCGGGCTTTGCCCGGTATATTGGAAATGAATAACCAATATGCCAGGTATTACCATGAATAATCTGCGACGCCTGGACATCAACCTGTTGCTGACCCTTGATGTCTTGCTCTCGGAACACAACGTGACCCGTGCGGCGCAACGCCTGAATTTGTCTCAACCGTCGGTGAGTGTTCATCTCGCCAAATTGAGGGACATTTTCGGTGATCCGTTGTTATTGCCAGGGCCACGAGGCATGCGGCCCACGGCCAGGGCCGATGAGTTGCGCGAGCCGTTGCGCCAGGCACTGGAAGCTCTGGAACGCGCCGTGTCGCCCGCCAGCCCTTTCAACCCGGCCGAGGCACGGCAGACGTGGAATGTCATGGCGTCCGACTATGGTGAGACGACTATCGTTTTGCCTGCGTTAGCCGGGCTGCGTTCGTCAGCCCCTGATACGCGCCTGGCGGTGTTTGACCTGGTTCCGTCACAGATAGCCAGACAAGCGGAGCAGGGGGCAATCGATCTGGCATTTCATACCAGCGAGGGCGCTCCCCTCGGCTTGCGGCGTCGCGCGTTGTTTACCGAGCAGTATGTTTTGGTGGGTCGTGCCGGCCATCCGCAGTTGAAAAAGCGACCGACACTTGAGCAGTTCTGCGAGCTCGACCACGTGATCGTGTCACGGGATGGTGGGGCGTTTCAGGGTGCCACCGACCAGGTGCTTTCGGCGGTGGGCATGACGCGCCGAGTGGTGCTTTCAGTCCCGCATTTCCTGTTTGTGCGGTCGGTGGTGGAGAGCACAGACATGGTGGCGATGCTGCCGTCGCGGCTGGTTGGCGATATGCATACGCTGGAGGTGGTCGAGCCACCGCTTGAAGTTCCGGGTTACGAGATGTCGATGCTCTGGCCCGAGCGTGTTCATCGCGATCCTGCGCATCAATGGTTGCGTGAGTTCATTGTGAGTGCCTTGTGAGGGGCATCAATTGACCACAATCCTGTGGGAGCGGGCTTGCCCGCGATGGCGGTTGCACATCCAGCATTGATGTCGTCTGACACACCGCCTTCGCGAGCAAGCCCGCTCCCACAGATTCTGCGCTGCCATGCCGGTTGTGTTCATTCAGCTGTTTGGCTAATCTCGCATAAACACGCAAAAACAGGCATAACCATGCAAGCCGAGCATTCCACCGCCGAACTCCCGCAGCTGCGCCGTCAGAAAATCCTCTTGATTCTCGAACGCGACGGCAAGGTCATGGCCTCCGAACTGAGCCAGCATTTCGCCGTGTCTGAAGACACCATTCGCCGGGATCTGTCGGAGCTGGCCAGCGCCGGGCTGGTGCAGCGGGTACATGGCGGGGCGCTGCCGCGGCCCAAGGACACGGGCAAGGATTACTTCACCCGGGTCGGCGAAACCGATGAAGTGAAAACCCGACTGGCCCAACTCGCCGCACGCCGGGTCAAAAACGGCCAGATCGTGATTTTCGATTCCGGCAGCACCACGCTGCAGATCGCGCGTTCGCTGCCTGCTGACATCTCCATTACGGCCATCACCGCGTCGCCGATGATCGCGATCACCCTCGCCGAATACAAAGGCATCACGGTGATCGTCGCCGGTGGTCAGCTCAACCCCGTGACTATGTCTTCCAGCGGACATGAAACCCTGCGGCTGATCGAGGGCATCAAAGCCGACCTGGTGTTCACCGGGGTCTGCGCCATTCATCCGGAAGTCGGCATCAGCTCGCTGCATTTCGATGAGGTGCCGGTGAAGCAGGCGATGCTCTCCAGCGCTTCCCACGTGATCGCCGTCACCACCGCGGACAAACTGGGGGCGGTGGAGCCCTTCGTTGTTGCGCCTTGCAACCGTGTGCATACCCTGATCACCGAACGTCACGTGGCCTCGGGCAATGTCGAGGATTATCAAAAACTGGGGATCGAGGTGGTGCAGATAGACGCTTGAGCGTCATCGCCGTCAGCGGTGTATGAGTTACGCTGATAGCTACGACGGGAGGAATGCAGTCATGACTGAGCGCCATATGATCCACTCGGAAACGCTATCGAACGGATGCACGATCAAGGTTAAGGCCGAGATATTGAGAGACGGTTCGCTGGGGATGTTCATCGGAGTTTACTGGCCGGACGGCTCGACCATCGTTGAGGACAACCACCCGTCGCCGCATCTGCTGGACATGGAAGCCGCGCTGGACTGGGCCATCGAAAAAGCCAAGACCATCGGTAACAGCCAAAGAACGCTGTAAGGCTAACGCCGTCATTGAAATCCGTAGCAGGCTTTGCCAGTTAAGGAGTGCGTCGCGGAATCATTAAGCATCTGGAAGGTCGTATCTGCGGTTTGCACGCACTTCGAATGAATTCGTGGATAGCGTCAACTCATCCCCGCAGCTCTGACCTTTGCTTTTAGGATGTTCAAATGAAGCGCACCGCGATAATGACCCTGGCCATTGCAAGTACCCTCCTGTTGGGAGGCTGCTTTCCTCACTGGGAAGATGACGACAGGTACGATCGGGATCACCGTCGTGAATACCGTCGCGACCATGACCGAGGCTATGACCAACGTGATGGTCGAGGGTATGACCGCGATTACGACCGTCGTGATGACCGCCGTCGTTACCGCGATCGAGACCGCGACGACCGGGACGACGATTGATATTTGCCCCTCAGCCTTCAGAGCGCAGGGCACTGCCGCTCTGATCTGCCGTTAGTCATGCGAGGTGTCACCATGGAAATTCTGACTGGACGTTTCGCTCGACCCCTCAGTCAATGGCTGATCGCGGCGGGTATCGGCCTGACCGCCATAACGCTCGATGCACTGGCGCAAACCCCACCTCAAGCCACTCAGGAAATAAACAGCTTGCTGGACTTTGTCGAGCACAGTGAGTGCCGGTTTGTGCGTAATGGAAGCGAATACCCTGGCCCTGAGGCCCGGGTACATCTGCAGAAGAAGCTGACGTACCTCGAAGACCGGAACAAGGTAAACAGCGCCGAAGACTTCATCGAGCTGGCGGCCACCCAAAGCAGTATGAGTGGCCGTGCCTATGAAGTGCGCTGTCCGGCAGGCGTACAACCCGCCAGCCTCTGGCTGAAGACTGAACTACAGCGGCAACGGCAAAGTCATTAATCCCTTTTGATGGGCTAGCGCAGCAGATGCACCGCCAGCCCGATCAGCCCGCACCCCATCAGTACTTCGATCACACCCCGCTTGAAGCGGAACAAGGCAATGGCCGCGGCAATGGCGATCAGCGCTGATGGCCAGTCGAGTTGACCGCCGAAGCCGTTGGGCCACAGCACGTGGTAGCCGAAGAAACACGCCAGATTAAGGATCACGCCGACCACCGCCGCAGTTATCGCGGTCAGCGGCGCGGTGAGCCTGAGTTCGTTGTGCGTCGATTCCACCAACGGGCCGCCGGCGAGAATGAACAGGAACGAAGGCAGGAAGGTGAACCAGGTCACCAGCGTAGCGGCGAGGGCGCCGGCCAGGAACATGTGTTCGGGGCCGAACACCTGCTGAACATAGGCGCCGACAAAACCAACGAAAGCCACCACCATGATCAGCGGCCCGGGAGTCGTTTCGCCGAGCGCCAGGCCATCGATCATCTGCGTGGGTGTCAGCCAGCCATAGTGGCCGACAGCGCCCTGATACACATAAGGCAGCACGGCATACGCGCCGCCGAATGTCAGCAACGCTGCTTTGGTAAAGAACCAGGCCATCTGGGTCAGGGTGCCTTCCCAGCCGAACAGGGCGGTGAGAATCCCCATAGGCAACACCCACAACGCCGCGCCCACCAGCAATAAACGCAGCAATTTAAAACTTCTGAAACGGGCGTGTTCGGGAGGCGGGGTGTCGTCGTCGATCAAGGCCGGGCCGAAGGATTTTTTCGTCGCACTGTGGCCCCCGGTGCGGAACCTTTCAGGCGCCAGACGTCCGCCGACATAACCGATGATCGCAGCGCCCAACACAATCAACGGGAAGGGCACATTGAACGCGAAGATCGCTGTGAATGACGCTGCGGCGATTCCCCACAGCCAGTTGTTCTTCAACGCTCGCGAGCCGATTCGGTGGGCTGCCTGCACCACAATCGCGGTCACGGCAGGCTTGATCCCATAAAAAATCCCGGCCACCACCGGCACTTCGCCAAAAGCGATGTACACCCAGGACAACACGATCAGGATGAACAGCGAAGGCAGCACAAACAGCGCGCCGGCAATCACGCCGCCCCACGTCCGGTGCATCAGCCAGCCGATGTAGGTCGCCAGCTGCTGAGCCTCCGGCCCAGGCAGCAACATGCAGTAGTTGAGGGCGTGCAGAAAACGCCGTTCCGAGATCCAGCGTCGGCGCTCCACCAACTCTTGGTGCATGATCGAGATCTGTCCGGCCGGCCCGCCGAAACTGATGAAGCCGAGCTTCAGCCAGAACAGAAACGCTTCCCGCAGGCTGATGGCCGCAGGCTTCGACAGGTCCTGCTCGACGGTCGAAGAGGGGGCTTTATTCAAATCACGATTCCTTTTTCAACTGTCGAGTCAAGCCTTCACGGCGCACCAAACATCGCCGTCCAGTAAATGCCCGCATCGCTCTTCGGGTCCACCGCATAGGCCGCCCCCAGCTCGCGAAATTGCGGGTTCATCAGGTTGGCGCAATGGCCCGGGCTTGCCAGCCAGCCATCGACCACCTTGCGTGCGGTGTCCTGTCCGGCGGAGATGTTCTCTCCGACCTGCTGACCGGCGTAACCCGCCAGTTCAGCCCGATCGCCCGGCGTGCGCCCGTCGCGGTCCTTGTGATCGAAATAATTATTGTTGGCCATGGCCCGGCTGTGGGTCTCGGCCGCGGAACCCAGTGTGGCGTTCCAGGCCAGCGGCGTCGTGGCGGCAAAGGCTTGGGTGCCGCACTGGCGCGTCTGAGCGCGGGCGCTGTTCATCGCTTCGAGCAGTTTCTGTCCCTCCGCCTGCCAGTCGCCCAGACGCCCGGTCAATAGCGGACGCGCCAGCACGATGCGCCATTCACGGCCATCGCGGCTGACGCCGATGTCGACGAATTGCGGGTCCAGCACCACTTGGCAGAAGCTCTCTTGAATCGCCTTCATGGCGGCCGGCGCATCACGCGGGCCGGACAAACTGATCGCCTGCACATTGACCATCGGATAAGCCGCGCGGGCCAGTGCCTGCTGCAAGTCGCCGATGCTGTTGGCGGACAGGACCAGGCGCGGATCGCTCGCCAGCGGCGGCAATTCCGAAGACGCCTGGCCGCCGCAGCGCTGCGCCTGACTACGGTAAACGTTGATCGACTCAACCAGCTGCGTTTCATCGGCTGCCGAGGCGGCGACGCTGAACACCAGCCCGAATGACAACACGGCAAGATGCAAAACGGATGACAGGCTGCGCATGAAAATCTCCCTTGAACGGACTGCGTCCATGATGCGCGATTTCACCCCTGTGAATGCAATGCCTTTCGCCTCGATATGCAGATTATTGTCAGGCGGCTGGAATGACTTGCGACGACTACAATCACAGCAAGTCAGCGCTACAACATCGCGGTTTCATTGCTCAAGCCAGTGTCATCGGAAGGATCGTTCATGCGATTAAAATGGGTACTCACCTGCTTCGCAATCATCCTTCTGTGCGGTCAGGTATTGGCCGCTGACCAAGAGAAAAAACAGGAAGTGGCCGAAGACAAGGCGCACGTCCTGGAGGAGAAAGCCGCCGAGAAGGACGGCGAACTTCCGGTGCCCAAGTCCGCGGTCATCACCCCGTCCGAAGCGCAGGCGGTCGATCCGGCAGGCGCAGCCCCTCTGGACGATGCAATCACCTGCCTTGCACGCAGCATCTATTGGGAAGCCAAAGGTGTGGCACCTGCCAACATGGAAGCCGTCGCCAGCGTGGTCATGAACCGGCTCGGCCATGGTGGGTTTCCCGATACGGTGTGCGCCGTGGTCAAGCAAGGTTCTGAAACGGGCTCCTGCCAGTTTTCGTGGTGGTGCGACGGACGTGCGGATCAGGTAAAGGAAGACGACGAATATGCCCTCTCCAAGGAAATCGCGCGCAAGGCGCTCAACAAGCAACTCAAGGACCGCACTCATGGTGCTTTGTATTTCCACGACAGAACGGTAAAGCCCGCCTGGGCAAAGAAATACACCAGGACGGCCGAGACCCGGAAGTTTCTTTTCTATAAGCCTGGTGGCGGGAAGGCGCAGTAGGTACGAATCGCTCGATGAGCATTGGAGGAGGGCGCTGCCGGTAGAATTTTACGGTTTTTTTACGGTGGATGTTCTTCCCCGCAACGATACTTGCCGCGTTTTTTGATCATCGATATGCCTGCAATTCTTCCTGATGCCAGTCAGTTAAGGTGCGAAACCTGTGGGAGCGGGCTTGCTCGCGAAGACGGTGGCACAGTCAACATTGATGTCGCCTGACACACCGCTTTCGCGAGCAAGCCCGCTCCCACATGGATTTTGCTTAACTGACTGACATTGCAATCCTTCCTCCTTATCGAGAAGCTACCCGTGAGCGAAACAGCGATCCCTGCCCATGAAGAGTCCCACTCCAAAACATCAGGCGTGGGTTTGCTCGTCGCCGCGGTAGGCGTGGTTTATGGGGATATCGGCACCAGCCCGCTTTACACCCTCAAAGAAGTGTTCGCCGGTCACTACGGAGTCCAGGCCAATCACGACGGTGTACTGGGCGTTCTGTCGTTGATCTTCTGGTCACTGATCTGGGTCGTCTCGATCAAGTACGTGTTGTTTATCCTGCGCGCCGACAACCAGGGTGAGGGTGGGGTCATGGCCTTGACGGCGCTGGCGCGTCGGGCCGCCGCGCCCTTTCCCAAAATGAGCAGGGTCCTGGTATTGCTTGGCTTGTTTGGCGCGGCGCTTTTTTACGGCGACAGCATGATCACCCCGGCCATCTCGGTGCTCTCCGCGGTTGAAGGGCTACAACTTGCGTTCGATGACATCGAGCATTGGGTGGTGCCGTTGTCCGTTGTCGTCCTGGTGGCACTGTTCCTGATCCAGAAACATGGCACGGCGCGTATCGGGATTCTGTTCGGCCCGGTCATGGTGCTGTGGTTTGTGGTGTTGGGCGCACTCGGCATTTACGGCATCTTGCAACGGCCGGAAGTTCTGCAAGCGCTGAATCCTGCGTGGGCGGTGCAGTTTTTCGTGGTTCATCCGGGCATCGGCGTCGCCATCCTGGGCGCCGTCGTGTTGGCATTGACCGGCGCTGAAGCACTGTATGCCGATATGGGCCATTTTGGTCGCAAACCCATTGCTCGTGCCTGGTTCATCCTGGTGCTCCCCGGCCTGGTACTCAACTACTTTGGCCAGGGCGCGCTGATTCTCGGGAACCCTGAAGCGGTACGTAATCCGTTCTATCTATTGGCACCTGACTGGGCGCTGCTGCCGATGGTCGCGCTCTCGACACTGGCCACCATCATCGCCTCCCAAGCCGTGATTTCTGGTGCGTTCTCACTGACTCGCCAGGCCATTCAGCTGGGTTACGTGCCTCGTATGTTTATCCAGCACACCTCCAGTCAGGAGCAGGGGCAGATTTACATCGGCATGGTGAACTGGGCGCTGATGGTCGGCGTCGTGTTGCTGGTCATCGGCTTTGAATCGTCCAGTGCACTGGCGGCGGCTTATGGTGTGGCGGTGACGGGAACCATGCTGATTACCACCATACTGTCCTCGGCCGTTGTATTGCTGCTGTGGAAAACGCCTCGTTGGTTGGCGATTCCGATGTTATTGGGTTTTCTCGTAGTGGACAGCCTGTACTTCGCCGCCAACGCTCCGAAGATCTTCCAGGGCGGTGCGTTCCCGGTGATCGCCGGTATTGCCCTGTTCATTTTGATGACCACCTGGAAACGGGGCCGAAAGATCATTGTCGAGCGACTGGACGAAACCTCGCTGCCTCTGCCGTTGTTCATCAGCAGCATCGGCTCGCAGCCACCCCATCGTGTGCAGGGTACCGCGGTATTTCTGACGGCCAGGGCTGATGCGGTTCCGCATGCCCTCTTGCATAACCTGTTGCACAACCAGGTTCTGCACGAGCAGGTGGTGTTGCTCACTGTGGTGTCTGAAGACAGCCCGCGTGTGGCTGCGGATCGGCGGTTCGAGGTCGAGGCTTATGGTGAAGGGTTCTTTCGAGTGAGTCTGCACTTTGGTTTTATAGAGGAGCCTGACGTACCTCTGGCGTTGAGCCTTTGCCATTTGAAAGAGTTGGATTTCAGCCCAATGCGCACCACGTATTTCCTCAGCCGGGAGACTGTCATCCCGACCAAACGAATCGGCATGGCTCGTTGGCGCGAAAGCCTGTTCGCGTTTTTGCTGAAGAACGCCAACAGCAACCTCAAATACTTCAAGTTGCCGCTCAATCGTGTGATAGAGCTGGGCACGCAGGTTGAGATGTAGACGGCAACAGTCAGTCAAACGCACATCCCTGTGGGAGCGGGCTTGCCCGCGAAGAGGGAGTGTCAGTCGACATCAATGTTGCCTGATACACCGCTATCGCGGGCAAGCCCGCTCCCACAGGTTTTGCACCAGATTTTTAGCCTTGCAGCGCCACTCAGGCGCTTTGAGCCGGGCTCATGGCCGGGTAATCGATATACCCCTGAGCGCCCGGTGCGTAGAACGTGTCTTTGTCCGGCACATTAAGCTCGGCGCCTGTGCGAAAACGCTCGGGCAGGTCTGGGTTGGCGAGGAATGCGTTGCCAAACACCACCGCGTCGGCCTGGCCCTTAGCGAGCAGGGATTGGGCGGCGTTTTGGTCGAGCCCGCCACCGATCAGGTAGCTGCCATCGAACAGGGGACGCAACAAGGCGTGGTAGTCGACGCTGGCGCCGAAGAGGGCAACGTGCAAATAGGCGAGATTCAGCCCACGCAATTGCTCGACCAGATACGTGTAGGTTTCTTGCGGATTGGCATCGACGATGTCGTTGAAGTTCATTTCAGGGGAGAGCTTGATGCCAACGCGATCGCTGCCAATTTCCGTCGCCATGGCGTTCAACACCTCCAGTACAAAGCGAGCACGGTTTTCAGCCGATCCACCGTACTCATCCGTGCGCTGATTGCTGCCCGTCGAGAGAAACTGTTCAGGCAGATACCCCGAAGCGGCATGCAGCTCGACACCGTCGAAACCGGCCTCGATGGCCAGGCGTGCGGCCTGACGGTAGCCTTCGATGACCGCGGCAATCTCGACCACGCTCAGCGCCTGTGGGGTGACAAAGTCCTGAAGGCCTGTGGCTGTCCAGGTCTGACCGGCGGGTTTGATCGCGGAGGGGGCCTGTGGCAGGGCGCCGTCAGGCAACAGCGAAGGGTGCGATATGCGTCCGCAGTGCATCAGCTGCATGAAGATCCGCCCACCGCGAGCATGTACGGCTTCGGTCACTTGCTTCCAGGCGGTCACTTGCTCGGCGGTTTCGATACCGGGAGTGCGCACATAACCCTTGCCCAGAGCCGCAGGGAACACCCCTTCAGAGATGATCAACCCGGCACCGGCGCGCTGCGCGTAGTAGGTCGGCACCAGCTCGCTTGGCACCCCGAAATCATCGGAGCGCGAACGGGTCATCGGTGCCATGACCATGCGGTTGGACAATGTATGGCGACCGATCTGGACTTGAGAAAAAAGCGAATGCATTGCGGTACTCCTCAGTAAACGATGTGGCTATCATTGATCAATCCGAATCCGGGATAAACCGGGTAAAACTGAATTGACTGATCCACTGATGGAGCAATGACATTGGAGTTTCTCAACGACATGGCGTTGTTCGTCGAAGTCGTGAAGGCGCGCAGTTTCCGTCGGGCGGCGGAGGCGATGGGGATGCCGAATTCGACGCTGTCGCGCCGGATAAGTGGCCTCGAGAAGGAAATCGGGCTAAGGCTTTTGCATCGCACCACGCGAAAAATCGAGCTGACCGAGGCGGGGCAGTTGTACTTCGATCGCTGCAAACGCATCGTCGACGAAGCCCGGCTCGCGCACGAGCAGCTCGGCGAAATGCTGGCCCGGCCCAGCGGTGTACTGCGGGCTTCACTCCCGGTGGATTTCGCCAATATCTACCTGGCACCACTGATTGCGGAGTTTGCCCAGCTGTATCCCGGTATCAGCTTCGAGTTGGATCTGACCCCACGTCAGGTCGATCTGGTGAGTGAGCCGGTTGATGTGGTCATTCGCATGGGCGAGCCCGCGAGTTCGAACCTGATTGCCCGCAAGCTCGCCAGTTTGCGCCGCTGCCTGTATGCCTCACCCCGTTATCTTGAACTGCACGGTGATCCGATTCATCCCTCGGACCTGACCAACCACGAATGCCTGCGTATGCGCGGCACGCGCGCCGACCGCTGGATACTCTCCGGCAGTGAAGCGGAGGTGGAGGTTGAGGTTGGCGGTCGATTCGAACTCAACAGCGTGGGAATGATTCGACGACTGGCGACGCTGGATGTGGGGATTGCATTATTGGGGGAGGGTATCGTTGCGCAAGACGTCGCCGATGGCACACTGCGCAGAGTCTTGCCGCAGTGGCAGGCTTCACCCGTTTCGGTTTACGCCCTCACCGAGACACGGCTGTTGCCGGCTAAAACCCAGCGGTTTATCGAGTTTCTGCGTGAACGGCTTGAGGATGCCTAGTCTTCCAGGGGTGTTCATGGAGTGGGCTCTTTCTCTACTCTATGCAGTCAACGAGCAACCGCTATTAAAAACCATTTTGAGATAAGTGATGTCTTTGAGCCCAACATCAAGTCACCCATCAGCCGCCGGCGGTAATAGCATGATTGAGGTCACCGAGGTTTCCATAGCCCAACTGCGTGCTGCGCTTGAGTCGGGCCAGACGACGGCGGTTGAATTGGTCCAGGCCTATCTCGCCAGGATCGATGCCTACGACGGCCCCGACACGCCCACCGCGCTCAACGCGGTGGTGGTTCGCAACCCCGATGCGCTCAAGGAAGCGCAGGCGTCCGATGCCCGTCGGGCCAAGGGCGAGACGCTGGGTCCGCTCGATGGCATTCCCTATACGGCCAAGGACAGTTATCTGGTGAAGGGGCTCACCGCAGCCTCTGGAAGTCCCGCCTTCGCCAACCTGATTGCTTATCGCGATGCGTTCACCATCGAACGGCTTCGTGCCGCTGGCGCGATTTGCCTGGGCAAAACCAACATGCCGCCCATGGCCAACGGCGGTATGCAGCGTGGGGTCTATGGCCGTGCCGAAAGCCCGTACAACGCTGACTATCTCACCGCGCCCTTCGCATCGGGCTCATCGAATGGCGCCGGTACCGCAACCGCCGCCAGTTTCGCGGCATTCGGCCTCGCCGAAGAAACCTGGTCGAGCGGCCGGGGGCCTGCCTCGAACAATGGTTTGTGTGCCTACACGCCTTCGCGCGGGGTGATCTCGGTGCGCGGGAACTGGCCGTTGACGCCGACCATGGACGTAGTCGTGCCGTTTGCCAGGACAATGGCAGACCTGCTCGAAGTGCTCGACGTGGTGGTGGCGGATGATCCCGACACACGGGGCGATCTGTGGCGGATGCAACCTTGGGTGCCCATTCCGAGTGTCGCCTCGGTGCGTCCCGCTTCGTATCGGTCGCTTGCCGCGAATACCGATGCCCTCGCCGGAAAGCGCTTCGGCGTTCCTCGTATGTACATCAACGCGGATCCCGAGGCGGGCACGAGTGACGCGCCTGGCATCGGCGGTCCGACAGGCCAGCGAATCAACACCCGTGCCTCCGTGATCGGCCTTTGGGAGGAGGCTCGCAAAGCACTTGAAGCCTTTGGTGCCGAAGTGATCGAAGTCGATTTCCCGCTGGTCTCCAATTGCGAGGGCGATCGTCCTGGTGCACCGACGGTGTTCAACCGCGGCCTGGTTTCCAAAGAGTTCCTTCACCATGAGTTGTGGGACCTGACGGCTTGGGCGCTCGACGATTTTCTGCAGGCCAATGGCGATCCAACACTCAATCGCCTGGTCGACGTGAATGGGCCGCTGATTTTTCCGCACGACCCAGGAACGCTGCCCAACCGTGAGGACGACCTTGCCGCGGGCATGGACGAGTACGTGCGGATGGCCGAGCGCGGCATCACCCCTTGGGATCAGATCACCACAGTGCCGGACGGACTACGCGGCCTTGAGCAGACGCGCCGACTCGATCTTGAGGACTGGATGGATCGGTTGGGGCTCGACGCGGTGATCTTCCCGACGGTGGCCGACGTCGGGCCGGCGAATGCCGATGTCGATCCGAAGTCTGCGGACATCGCGTGGAGTAACGGTGTCTGGGTCGCCAACGGCAATCTCGCCATCCGCCACTTGGGTGTCCCTACGGTCACGGTGCCGATGGGCGTCATGCCGGACATCGGCATGCCCGTCGGGTTGACCTTCGCCGGTCGTGCCTATGACGATTCGACGCTGCTTCGCTTGGCTTCGGCGTTTGAGTCGACGGAGACGAAGCGATTGATTCCGCCTCGAACCCCACCCTTGTCGGGTGGCCAAAAATAAGAAGGGCGGGCCAGAGTGATCTGGCCGTACTCAACACTGCAGCCCACAAAAATAACCTGAGTTCCCATACTTGAGCCCGGTCTGGAGCTTTGCATGAAAGTTGGCGTGATCTCCGATACCCATGGCTTACTGCGCGCCGAAGCCCTTGCTGCCCTGGAGGGTTGTGAACGGATCATTCACGCCGGCGACATCGGCAAGCTCGAAATCCTTGATCAACTGGCGTCCATTGCCCCGCTGCACGTAGTACGCGGGAACAATGATCTGGACGCCCCTTGGGCAGAAAATATCGCCGACCGACTATGTTTCGACCTGAATGGATGGCAGACCTTACTGGTTCATGACATTGCCGATGTCCCTGCCGTGCTTGATGCAGACATAAGGCTGGTGATCACCGGCCATTCGCATAAGCCACGCATGGAATGGCGCGGCGAACGGCTATACCTCAACCCGGGCAGCGCTGGCCGGCGGCGCTTCAAACTACCGGTGACGCTGGCTCTACTTGAGGTGCTTACGTGCTCGATTGAGCCGCGCCTGGTTTCGCTACTGGAATGACATTCCTTGGATGGTCTTGGTAAGGCATGCGGATTCAGTTCTTCTATGGATATCGGAGACCTTCATTCATCCATTGCTCCTTCTTGCTCTGCCTCTACCTTGTTTTTAGGTTGATAGAGTCCTGGCGCGCCTGTATATCCGGTACGTGACGCGGCATTGCCAGTCGCTCCCTGTAACTTTGCATTTTCGGCTTTTAACCATTCGTCCATTGCTCTTTCTTGCTCTGATACCTTATTTTGAATTTGATAGAGTCCTGGCGCGGCTGTATACCCGGTACGTGAAGCGGTATTGTCAGTCGATCCCTGTAATTTTGCCTTTTCCGCTTTTAACCGTTCGTCCATTGCTCTTTCTTGCTCTGCTGATACCTTGTTTTGAGGTTGATAGGGTCCTTGGGTGGCTATAGGTCCACTGCCGTCATAACTGGGCTCGTAGTTTTTAACGGTGCCATCCTTCAAATGCTCCGTTGAACTAGCAATTTCTCTTGAATTTCTATCGTCTTTTTTAGTTTCAGTCGCAGCCTGGCTTGAGTTCTGACTGACAGAGTTTTCACTAGAATTAACGGTGTTTGCGATGGGTGTATCACTGGCCGTGTTAGACTTCAGGGGAGGGGTGGCGGGAGCAGAGACGGTGTCTACTCTAACTTTGGATTTATTTTTCTTTCCCGATTTATTACTGTTTTTTTGCATTTTCTTAGTCGTTGAAAAAGCAGAGTTTAGTTCTTTTTTATTCTTGTGAATAAGATTGTCAATCGGAACGTAGCTAATAAGTTGGTTGGGTCTTTTTCTAATATTTGAATTATAAAACTTCACTTGTCTCTGTGTTAGCTGAATATTAGCAATGGCCGGCAATCGAATGAGGCCAACAATCGCCTCGCGAGCAATAGCATAGGTGAGTTGATCAAAGCTGTAAAAAGAACTATTACTGGATTTTGGTATGGTAGGGGACAGTGCCATTATTTCAATGGCGCTCTCATGCATGGAGAGTATTTTTCCTGCCACTAAATCTTTATAGGTGTAAACAACATTGCACTTCGATCGAGTTCCACTCCAAGCGTTGCTTATCGACACTGAAGATACTTCTGTGCTTATTTCAATGCGGCCACTGTAATTTCCAAATTCGATAAAGCGATCGCTGTCATGGATTTCTTTCTGGGTCGCATTCTTGATGGCGCTTCCCCAGTTCGAAACTTGCAATTCGCCTGAAAATGTATTGTCTATACCTACATTTCCTTTGGTTTTTATTTCTGCAGGAAGCACAATAGTATCTACATTGTATGCAAAGTCATAATAGTCAATGTCAGGAACAATGCTCTTGTTTCTTTCGCTTGAGATTTCTGAGTAATTTTTTATGTCGGCACAACTCGTCATTACGAAAAAGCTAAAAGCCAGCACGAGTAAGGCCGTTCTTTTTTTCATCGACATGTTACTCTCCTATAATTATTGATTAAGGGTTTGCTTGCTTTGTCGCTGACGCATAACAGTGATTAGACCGAATTCGGCGATAAAGAAATAATAGAGGTCTCTAGATAATTCTGCGTTACCCATTCCGACTTTTTTTAAAAGTTCATATAAATCATAGGCCTATATTGCACGTCCAACTCCTCAGCTGTAATCGCGCGACTTCTTTTTTTTGGCGCCAATATAACTAGCCGATGACAGAACGCGATCAATAGGGGGCGAGGAGACTGAATGTAACTCTTGGCTTTGGGAGGTCGCTTTTGGCCCAGGCTGAGAAAATATCGCCGACCGACTATGTTTCGACATGACATTGCCGATGTCCCTGCCGTGCTTGATGCAGACATAAGGCTGGTGATCACCGGCCATTCGCATAAGCCACGCATGGAATGGCGCGGCGAACGGCTATACCTCAACCCGGGCAGCGCTGGCTGGCGGCGCTTCAAACTACCGGTGACGCTGGCTCTACTTGAGGTGCTTACGTTATCGATTGAGCCGCGCCTGGTTTCGCTACTGAAATGACATTCCTTGAATGGTCTTGGTAAGGCAAGCATCTCCCCCGTAGGTAGCTTTGCAACGGAAGCGTTAACGACCAGACCTGTTGTGTATCACTCGGCTAGACCTAACGCGAGGGGCCAGCCTGCTGAACGATTTAGCCAACCTGTTGCGTCCACCGGGTGAATCACAACTCAAAGCTGACAGTGGTGATAGGCAGAAATCGATCCATAGCGGCCTTTCGTCGTGGCTCATTTTGTACTAATCACTTAACTCTCTATAGGCGCTCAGCTTCTCCATCAACGTTCCGGCAGCTTCCAGTTGTCTGGCCGTTTTCAGCCCTTCGTGACAGGCAGAAATCGACCCACTGCTGTCACTGGTGTTGCGGCCAATGATCCGTGATTTCATACCACGAGGCCTTGGATGGGACCTGAACGTGCTTTTGTTTATCAGAGGTGAATGTTGTATCCAAGGTGCCCAAGGCGATCGAGATCCAGCCAGAATATTCACCTTGGCTTTTTGACCAGAACAGCGACGAACCGCACTGGTCGCAAAACTGACGCAGGACTGACTCAGAAGACTGGAACGACTTAATGCAATCGGCACCGTGAATAAGCTGCAGATTGCTGCGCAACACACTGCCATAGCTGGCGAATGCGGCCCCATGGCTTTTGCGGCATTGGCTGCAATGGCAGTGAGAAAGTGCTTTAGGTCGTGAAGAGATTTGGTATTTGACGGCGCCGCAAAGGCAGCTGCCCGAGAAGGGGGCATTCATATAGGGGAGCACCTTCAGACGAGGAGGCAGCCAATTTAAACAGCCAGCGTAGACGAAGTCGACCGGTTGAACCCACAACCCATAACGGACATTCTAAGACCAGTCGTGAGATCGGGCCAAGGCTGTATCATCTACTTCAGTGTTGATAAGGAAATCGCTATGTCACCCAACAAAGCCTGCCCCGTTATTCTTTCGAATACGTCTGTCCCACGCATCCTGTTATTCCGTCATCCACTCGCAGGCGTGCAACTGGTCAAAGGTACGATCGAGGCCGGTGAAACACCAGCCCAGACCGCGCTACGTGAGTTGAGAGAAGAGTCCGGTATCGACGCCGCCACGGCCGTCTGCGATATGGGCTATTGGATTGCAGGGCATCTGGATCAGGTTTGGTCGTTTCAACTTTGTGAAGCGCAAATACCCTTGCCAGAACAATGGACTCACTACACGTTCGACGACCATGGTCACGCCTTTAGTTTTTTTTGGGCTCCCCTCGATGATTTGCCATTTGCACATTGTCATCCGGTCTTTCATCGAGCGTTGCTGTATGTGAAAACCGCGTTGTCGAAGGGTGGTTACCTGATGGCTAAAGATCAGCACCTGAGCCGATTATCCCCGACTTGATGGTCTCCAGCGGCGCGGTTACTCGGAGCGTCTGCTTCTGGTCCAGTGTGTGTAAAAACGCATATGGATTCGCGGTGACGGTTACGCAGCCGGTTCGAAGACACCTGCATCCACGAGCATTTCAACTAATGCCTCTGGCCATACCGTTTCTCCAGTAAATCTCAGCTCGTGAGCGGACCACCAGTGATGATCTGCCATGACCTGAGTCTCGTGTAAGGTCCATTCGGAGCTAGAAAGGGTCTGGCTTTGCGCATGCACAACGAAGTACTGCTCAACAGCGAACACTGTTTCGCCGTTGGGCAGGAGCATTGAAAACCTCCGATCTGCCACAGGCCCTACAACTGTGTTGACCTGAATACCGGTCTCCTCACGTAGTTCACGTATTGCAGCGGCGTGGAATGTTTCTCCGCCTTCAAGACCACCGCCAGGGGTGGCCCAATAATTTCTACCGGCTAAAGCCCCATCTTTATGGATAAATTTGAAAAGAAGGACATCCCGAGAGGGGCTTATAACTAGTAATCGTGCGGCCTTTCGCTCACGCATTTGACTTTCCCTGAAATTTTGAAATGTGGAGTGCCGCCCTGATCAGCCGGAGGTAACTACATGGTTCGTCTCAGCATAACCTTGGGTGGCGCTTGCCGCCGTTCATCTATTCAAGACAGGTTTCAGGCGTTGCGGGCAAGCTATCGAGAAATGCTCCAATCTGCCGGCTACGCCGCAAGTACACCGTAGGAATTTGCGGGCCTATAGCCAGGCGCACCGCCTCGATGCCTGGGCGGTAGCTGCGATCGAAATTCAACACGAAGTTCAGGAAGGTCAGGAAAGCCCGGTCGAGCTTTTCTGTACAGCCTGCTGCAAGGTCAGACCGAGGACGATTCATTACGCTGCGCATTATCACCCGGGTGAAACAAGTGAGCCGCGGGGTATCAAGCCAGATGATCAGGTCGGCACGGGGTAGGCGAAGATCGAATGTACGCCGAGCATAGTTGCCTTCACAAATCCAGGCAGCCGGTGCGATCGCTTCGCTGACCCGTGCGCGAAACTGCTCAGCGTCAGGTTCGACCCAGCCGGGCTCCCAGAACAGTGTGTCCAAGTGCACCACGGGCAGGCCAAGGCGCTTGCCGAGGGCGCGGGCGAGGGTAGATTTGCCGCTACCGGCATTGCCCAGAATAACAATCCGTTGCATGGGGCCTTCCTGTCGCGAAAAAAGCCGGCAATTGTGCAGGTTTTGGATGATCAGCTAAAGGCTGATGGGTGGGGCGACCGAACTACAGAACTGAATTTTTTGTTGTCTACTGCGCTATTTGCGGATGAGAGCAAGATGTCGTCCCCTCTTTGCCCCCATGGAACCTCAACTTGTGGCCGATTTCTGCCGGCAGCGAAGGGCCGCAATCGACCCCAAAGCCGACATTCATTTTGAGTCGCTCAATCGCTGGCTCAGAGGACAGTGTCGTCACGTAGAAATAAACAAGGCCGCAATCGCAGCCTTGTTTATTTCGGAGTGTTACTCGTGCGAATGGCCGTGCTCGGCACTCTCGGGGGTTGTGCCTTTTTCGCCACCGCCGCATGAAAGCGACGAGTTTCCCGTTTGTAGGGGATTTTATATCCCCCCTAGGGGGATGTGGGGCCCTCCTAAACCAGAGCCAGTGGTAGCTCAAGAAGTGTTCATCTAATGTTGGGAAGACAGTTAGGAAGTCGCTTGCCCAATGAAGGCAATTAGCCATACGCTGGGAAGCGTGAGATATCTCACGGATAAAAAAACATGAGCATGGAGCAAGCCCTGATGAAACTGTCCGCCATTTTGATCGCCGCTTTACTTTCGATTACGTCCGTTGCTGTCTTCGCGCACAGTGGCGGTACTGATTCAAAAGGTTGCCATCGCAACCATAAAACGAACGACTACCACTGCCACTAAACAGCAAGAGCACACCTTGCGGCTGGGCCGCAAGGTGGCTTTCTCACATTTGTGGAGGCCAGTTAAAGAAAGGCTTCTTTCATGCGCTTCAGACTTTAAAGTGAAGGGCCGCTTCTGGTCCAGAGTGTGTAAAAACGCTTCGTCAAAATTGAAGTACGCACGTCTACGTTAAATCCGAAATTTATCGGCACGTCAGCAGATGTGGATTTCGCGCAGAAGCGCGATTTCCAGTCCGGTTTTGAGTACCTGTCGCGCTCGGAAACGTTTTTACACAGCCTCGGCCATTAGCGGACGTTCGGCCTACATCCGCTTTCGATGCAAACTTGCCATTCGCTACGAGCTTGTGGCGAAGTAAGCATTGTTTCAATTGAAGGAACCATTTCTCGTTACTGCTCAAGCATCAAGCTACGCCAAATTATCATCGGCTTTTCTACAGGTGCGACTTCCGGTTGCAACTGCTCCTGCGTGTGCCGGTTGTGCGGTGGCGGCTCCTCTGGTTCAGGCGCTGGAATGTGATACTTGGCGGCATGCACGTTATCTACGGTCATTTTTTGTAGTGCGCTTACTTGATTGTTATGGTGACTTTGCCTTTTGATCTGCCCTGCTCGACGTACCGCAACGCCTCTGCAGTCGATTCAAAAGGGAAGGAACGATCGATGACCGGTTTGATGACGCCAGCTTCGATAAGCGAGGTGATTTTTTGCAGTTGTACCCCGTCGGCACGCATAAACAAAAATGCATAGCTCACCCCATGCTTGCGGGCTTTTCTACGAATACCGCTGCTCAGCAAGCGCATGACTTGCCGTAGCATCCAGGACAAGCCTTGCTCTTGGGCAAATTCTGCTGTCGGTGGTCCGGAGAGGGAAATGAGCTGTCCGCCAGGCTTGAGAACCTTGACCGATTTCTCCAGTACATCGGTGCCGAGGCTGTTCAATACCACGTCGAAATCGCGCAACTCGTTTGCAAAATCCTGCTGTCTGTAATCGATGACCACATCCGCCCCGAGCGCTTTCACCCATTCGACATTCGCCGTACTGGTGGTGGTCGCAACGAAGGCGCCGAGGTGTTTGGCGAGCTGGATGGCAAGCGTGCCGACACCGCCGGATCCGGCATGAATCAACACCTTCTGGCCTTTTTTCACCTGGGCGGTCTCAACCAGCGCCTGCCAGGCTGTCAAGGCGGCCAAGGGGATGGAAGCCGCTTCGGCCATTTCGAGATTCGAGGGTTTCAACGCGAGCGCGTTTTCGCTCACGGCGATCAGTTCAGCAAACGTCCCGATCCGTGCCTCGGGAGGACGTGCATAGACTTCATCTCCTGGCTTGAATCGCTTCACCGCCGAACCCGTGCGAACGACCACTCCGGCCAGGTCATTGCCCAATATCAATGGAAATGTATAGGGCAGGATCAGTTTGAACTCCCCCGTTTTGATCTTCGAGTCCAACGGGTTCACGCTCGTTGCATGCACCTGGATCAGAACGTCATGCACACCGACCGCAGGGTCGGGCACTTCGCCAATCATTCCGTTCTGCTTGCCGTAGCGGTCGATAAAAAATGCCTTCATGTTGCAGCTGCTCTTGTCAGTGGAAGGAGAATGGGGCGGGGCCCTGGCAACGTTGATGCGATTAGACGTTCAGGCTGTCAGGCGTCGAGGAACGCCAAAGCCTTGGCTACGAAATCGGTAGGGTGCTGGAAAATGCTGCCGTGCCCGGCGTCCTGGTAAATGATCAGTTGCGCGTTGGGGATTCGCTTCGCCAGCTCACGCGAGTTGACAGTGGGCACCATGATGTCGTTGTCCCCGTTGGCTATCAGCGTCGGCATACGCAGGCGACCGAGTTCTTGCGGCGCCTGCTTGCCCCACGCAGTAATGGCTTTCAATTGCCGTAAAAACGCGCGGGGTGTCGGGCCTTTGTCCCGGTCTTGCCTGCGCTCTTTCAATCGTTGCAAATACTCGGACGCAGCGCGTTGTCCGTTGGCCGTGGTGGTAAAGAACAGGTAGAACTTGGGATCTCGTAGCGTCAGCAGACCCTTGATCATTAACGGCCAGGTCACCGAGCCGACGTTGTCGATGCCTGTGCCGCCGGCCGGTCCGGTTCCGGTGAGGATCAATCTGCGCACGCGTTCGGGTGCTTTCAGGGCGATGTCTTGAGCGACGAAGCCGCCGAGTGAAAAGCCGAGCAGGTCAACCTTGTCAAAACCCAGCGCACGGATCAGGCCGATTGCATCGTCAGCCATCTCACCGACGGTCAATGGCGCGGCGCCGCCCGAGCCACCAATACCGCGGTAATCAGTCGTGATGACACGCCGGGTTTTTGCCAGACCGTCGATGATCCTGGGGTCAAAGTTATCCAACACTGCCCCCCAATGGTTGAACATGACCAGCGGGACCTCCGTCCTGGGTCCCAGGTCACGATAGGCGAAGGGTATCCCGCCAATCAGAACCGACTGGTTCGCCGCGTTGATAAATGACGACTGCGAACCCGGGTGATTGCTTGTAGCCATAAGGGTCATGTTTACTCCGTCCGATTGCGGGGCGAGGCCGAGCTGCTCGACAGGGTTCAGACTTGAGTCAAATAGCGTTGCGCCACGGCGGACTGCCTGATCTGCGACAAAAGACCCTGACGCGCGGTTTGCAAGGCATCCCAGCGCTCGCCTTCATGCAGCGGAGGAATGGTCACCGGTTCGCGACGGTCGAAACCAACCAGTGCGGCATCAACCAGGTCACCCACTTCCATGATGTCGCTCAAGGTGTTGATGTCGATACCGGCGCGATCCCAAATTTCCGTGCGGGTGGCGGCGGGCAGTACGGCTTGCACATAAACACCCTGAGGCGAAAGTTCCAGGCTCAGGCCTTGGGAAAGGAACAGCACAAACGCCTTGGTCGCCCCATAGACCGACATGCCGAACTCAGGCGCCAGACCCACCACCGAACCGATGTTGATGATCGCGCCTTCACCTGCTTTGGCCAGGCGTGGTGCGATGGCGCTGGCGAGCCGCACCAGCGCGGTGGTGTTGAGGGCCACCAGTTGCGCAACGCTGTCAGTGCTTTGCTCGATAAAGTTGCCGGACTGTGCGGCGCCGGCATTGTTGAGGAGGATGCCGATGCGCGCGTCATCCCGCAGGCGCGCTTCGACAGTGTGCAGGTCGCTGAGTTGAGTCAGGTCGGCCTGAAGCACTTCAATGGTGACGTTGTGTTCGCCGCGCAACTTTGCGGCGAGCGTTTCCAGGCGCGAGTGGTCGCGGGCGACCAACACCAGATCATGCCCGCGTTGGGCGAAACGCTCGGCGTAAACCGCGCCGATGCCAGTGGAAGCGCCAGTGATGAGAACGGTAGGGCGAGTAGTCATGATGTCAGCTCTTTTTTCGGGAACATAATGGGGATGGATGCGCGATCAAAATCAGGCTCGATCAGCCAGCGCCTGGTTCGCGGCAACGCTTGATTCGGCAAGCGTCGGGTAGTCGATGTATCCCGCCGCACCGCCGCCGTAGAGTGTGGAGGGGTCGAAGGCGGACAGTGGCGCACCGGTCTTGAGCCGCTCCACCAGATCAGGGTTGCCAATAAAAGGGCGGCCAAAGGCGATCAGGTCGGCCTTGTCATGCGCAAGGCGTGCCGTGGCCAGGTCCAGGTCATAGCCGTTGTTGGCGATGTAGGTGTTCTTGAAGCGCTGGCGCAAGGCGTCGAAATCAAAGGGCGCCACGTCGCGAGGTCCACCGGTCGCGCCTTCGACGACGTGTAGATAAACGATGTCCAGAGCATTGAGTTGGTCGACGATGTAATCGAACTGAGCCTGTGGATCACTGCTCGATACACCATTGGCCGGCGAGACAGGCGAAAGGCGAATGCCCGTGCGATCAGCACCAATCTCGGCGGCCACCGCGGCCGTCACTTCCAGCAGCAGGCGCGCACGGTTTGCGATCGAGCCGCCGTAGGCATCAGTACGCAGGTTGGCGCCGTCTTTGATGAACTGATCCAGCAAATAGCCGTTTGCACCGTGGATTTCCACGCCGTCGAAGCCTGCCGCAATGGCGTTTGCCGCCGCTTGGCGGAAATCGTTGACGATGCCCGGCAGTTCGTCAGTCTCCAGCGCTCGCGGCTCGGAAACGTCGTCGAAGCGATTGTTGACGAACACCTTGGTCGCGGGACGAAGCGCGGAAGGGGCTACCGGCGCCGCGCCTTGCTGTTGCAGATCGACGTGGGAAACACGGCCCACATGCCACAGCTGCAGGAAAATTCTCCCGCCCTTGGCGTGCACGGCATCGGTCACCTTGCGCCATCCCTCTATCTGCGGCTGCGTGTAAATGCCCGGGGTATCCTGATAGCCCTGTCCCTGCTGCGAGATCTGCGAGGCTTCGGAAATCAGCAAGCCCGCGCTGGCTCGCTGGCTGTAATAGGCAGCAGCAAACTCACTCGGCACAAAGCCTTTGCCGGCGCGATTGCGCGTCAGTGGGGCGAGAACCACGCGGTTCGACAGCGTCAGGGCGCCAAACGTGTAAGGGGTAAACAGATTCAGGTCGCTCATGGGTGTTTGTTCCGTGCCCGTTGGTAAAAGGTCATATTGCTTGCGATTAGGATGATGATCGAAATCTAAACTGTCAACGGTTTTGATTATGTTCAACATCTATGTATCATCAACCGATGAATTTCAGCGGTAGCGAGGTATCGAACATGCGAGTGTCCAAGGCCCAGGCCCAGGCAAATCGGGAGCACATCGTCGAAACGGCCTCAGTCGTGTTTCGCGAGCGCGGTTTTGACGGTGTCGGCGTGGCCGACCTGATGGCCGCCGCCGGTTTCACCCATGGCGGTTTCTACAAACATTTCGGTTCGAAGGCTGACCTGATGGCCGAAGCCTCGGCCAATAGTCTTGCGCAGTCACTGGCCAGCGCCGAAGCATTGAGCGTGAAGGATTTCATCGATGTGTATGTGTCCAGGGATCATCGCGACGGGCGCGCCACGGGTTGCACCATGGCGGCGTTGTGCGGTGACGCGGCGCGTCAGTCGGGCGATTTGAAGTCGGCATTCGCTGAAGGCATCGAGCGCACGTTGCAAACGCTCGGCGAAAAATACCCGACCGGACCGGATGCGGCGCCGGGTGAGGCGAGGGTGAAAATGATCGACCTGCTGGCGCGAGCGGTCGGCGCGATCATGTTATCGCGCGCCTGTCCTGACGACTCGGCGCTGGCCGATGAAATACTGGCGGTGTGTCACGCGCAAATGACCGCATCTTTATCTATTCAATCGTAGATTCAGTCGTAGAGGGGATAGATGGATGTCGCACAAAGCGTGCTGACGCGCTTTCATTTCGTCGTTGGACGACATGCATGAGTGTCCGCTCAGGGTCAAAAGCTGCTTGCTCCACTATCGCAGCGGAACATACACATCAGTTTGCCATTGATCCTGCGGTGTTTCGGGATAGACGCTCAGGTAATGAAAGAACAGTGGCTGGTCACGAAGTTCCTCTCCACTGGCAGGAAGCCAATCGCGGTAAATCGGATAGATCGATTCGCCGATGTGATCCGGTGACCCTGCGTGTCGCACCACGACGCAGCGACCGCCAGGAATGACGATCTCGTGCACGCCGAACTCATTCGGCGCCACGGCCTCGTGAATCTCGCCGCAAATGGCGAAGCGCAATGCGTGTGGAGGTGTCGTATCGGGGTTGCCATAGGGAATGCCAAAGGTGCGACTCGATCCCACCGGCGACTGTCCGCTCTGCATACGCCACTCGATGAACTTGCGCACGCTCTCATTGACGAGCCCGGCGGGCCCGCAGTGCTCAAGCGTTGCTACCCTGACTTCAGGGAATTCCACAATTCGTACTTGCATGATGATAGTCCTGGAAAAATGAGGGATTGCGAATACCGCATTCCAGACCTGCCAGTTCGGTTCCTTCCTGAATGCACTCGGCGTCATACCGAACGCCCGCCTGAACGCCCTGCAAAATGCCTCGGGACTTTCAAAGCCGGCACCGAGTGCGGCGTTCAGTACCGAGTGATCAGCGAGGGCGGCCAGGCGATGTGCCGCGCGTCGTAGCCGCATCAGTTGCACATAACGTGAGACAGGCACTCCTACGAACGCGGTGAATTGTCGATGGAAGTGAAACGCCGAAAAGTTCGCCACATGGCTCAACGTCTTCACCGACAGATCACCTTCGAGATGGGCATCAATGTAGGCGAGTACGGCGTTGAAGCGTTTTGTGTAAGCGAAGTGGGTCGGCATGTCAGACACTGGGAAAAGGCTCCTGGAAGTACGGTCGTCAATAGAGTCGACTATAGCGGCGTGAACGCGCCTAGCCGCGTTTGCTCAAGGCACGTTTTGGGTTGGCCAATGCGATTATTTCCAAAAATCTGACAGCGCTTGGTTAATTCAGCAGACGCAAAATTGTGTAGAAGTGCGATTTTCGTTCCGGTTTTGCCTGTCAAACCTGCTTTAAAGCGTTTTTACACAGCCAGGGCCGAAAGCAGACGCCCGTTACCTCGCCTACGCTAGGAAGGAACAAAAGGGTGAAGGCGTAGCCACATCCGGCTTACTGACACACGTTCGCCACGCAAAGGAAGCGATGAATATTTTTGTGATGCTCCAGCCGCTGTTCGACATGCTGATGTGGCTGCTGCCATTGTTGGTCCTGGCCATCATCATCAAGACGCCCTGGTTCAAGGGCTGGTTCGGTGAGTTGCTGGTGCGGGCATTTGCCCACTATGGGCTGGATGGCCAGGTCTACCGCCGGTTGCACAACGTCACACTGGATACGCCCGATGGCACTACCCAGATCGATCATGTGTTTTTGTCGCCTTTTGGCATTTTCGTGCTGGAGACCAAAAACATGGGCGGCTGGATCTTTGGAGGTGAGCGCCAGGCCCAGTGGACACAGCAGATCTTCCGGCATCGCTTCAGGTTCCAGAACCCGCTGCGGCAGAATTACAAACACTTGAAGGCACTAGAAGCGCTGCTCAGCGTTCCGCCCGAGCACATCCATTCTGTAATCGCCTTCGTCGGCGGCAGCAGCTTCAAGACCGTCATGCCGGACAATGTCACCCAAGGCGTCAGCTGCATCCGCTATATCAAGTCCTTTCAGCAGCCTGTATTTAACGACGCGCAGGTGAGTGTAATGGTGAAGGCGCTGGAGAGCGGGAAGAGGGACAGTACGTTCACTACCCACTACGAGCATGTACAACGCCTGAAACAGCGAAACGACCCTTTCGCGAAACGCAGTTGCCCGCGTTGTGGAAGCGCTTTCGAAATTCGTATCCGTAAGACAGGCGATAGAGCAGGCGAGCGATTCTGGGGCTGCAGCGCCTACCCCAAATGTCGAGCGAAACAGGATTTGGATTAGTCCTCCAGGCACTTCGTCCTTTGAAGCCGCGAATGAAAGCAACTGACTAGTCATCCGTTCCCGGCAAAAACGGCCGCTCATGAGTTTTCTAGTCCAGCGCCTGGCTTCAGCACTGGCCACATTCGACGGGTCTCAGCGCTGGTTAACGCTTCAGAGCCGCTTCGATCGCCGCGATGTCGATCTTTCTCATCCCCATCATGGCGTCGAACGCGCGCTTGGCCGCCGCTCGATCAGGATCGGTTATCGCAGCTGTCAGAACGCGTGGTGTGATCTGCCACGACAGTCCCCACTTGTCCTTGCACCAGCCGCAGGCACTTTCCTGGCCGCCATTTCCGACAATCGCGTTCCACAAGCGGTCCGTTTCGGCTTGGTCGTCGGTCGCAACCTGGAACGAGAAAGCCTCGTTGTGCTTGAACGCCGAACCCCCGTTCAGCCCGAGACAAGGGATGCCCATCACCGTGAACTCGACCGTCAAGACATCGCCCTGTTTGCCCGCCGGATAGTCGCCAGGCGCGCGAAGGACAGCGCCCACAGTGCTGTCCGGAAACGTCTCGGCATAGAACTTCGCAGCGTCCAGCGCGGTGCCGTCGTACCAGAGACAAATCGTGTTTTTGCTGATCATCTTGGTTCTCCAAAATGGGGACTGATGCGTGCGTTCTAGTAGCGTAGGTAACCGGACAATTTTGGCAACTTGCGTACCTTGAGGAGGGCGCGCACGTAGATGACCGGATGCGTACGCCGACGTCCCTAACGGCAGCGGCTTTAACAACAGGCCACCTTGCTTATGGCCCCAGGGTAGCTTTAATAAATGGTGATCGCCCTTAGCAACATTTGTTCCGTTCGAAAGGAGCAGAAAATGTACAAATTAAGAGTCTTTGTGGCGTCAAGCGCGTTCACACTCGCTGCATTCATGACGTTACCTGTGTCGGGCGCTGAGCAACCGATGGCGGGCCACATATCAGTTCTACCCTCCGATCTCAAATGGTCTGATGCGCCATCGGTCGCGCCTGGCGCCCAAATCGTAGTCATTGAAGGCGACCTGAAAACTGCAGATCCGTTTACCTTTCGGCTCAAGCTACCTGCAAACTCTAAAATAGGTGTCCACACTCACCCGGTAGTGGAACGTGTCACCGTAATTTCCGGCACTTTTCACTTGGGAGTCGGCGACAAATTTGACCCCGCCAAAGCCAGGGCCTACACGCCGGGCGGCATCACGATCATGCCTGTTGGTATGCCGATGTATGTATTCACCCAAGAAGAAACTGTCGTGCAGATCCATGGGACCGGCCCGTGGGGTATCAATTTTCTCAATCCCGCGGATGACCCAAGGAAGAAGTGACCTATCTACCTGACATTCCCACCATCACGCAGGCGCATGGGTGAGTACATGCGCCAGCCCAGCGACCAATCTGATTTATTCCCTGACTGCACGCATTGAATGAAATCAATGCTGGTTCTCTTGAGTTCGGTTGCAACACGAAGCGGACGTTCCCGGGGGCCCGCTAATGGCCGAAAACTAACGGGCATCCGGCCAGCCCGAATCAGTCCGCTAAACGGAGCCAAGGGCAGGCGCAGCACCGTCTAATCTGAGTAGTACGCGAGCACAAACATGCCTCACGCCTCTTGCTACAGGGGAAACGGGATGACCGGAACAACAGCGTGCCAATGCTCGTCATGGGTCCTACTCTCCCTGCTAGCCATCAACCTGGTGCTGAGTGGATGTTCAGGCAAAGCTGCCACGGCTCGCTATTCGGCCTCAAACATAGGCTCAAACTGCTATGCAAAAGCGCTACCCACTGCTGGCGAGGGTGGCCTGGCTTGGGGCTCCACCTTGAACATGGCTCGCGCAAAATCCCTGGCTAACTGCATACGCTATGCCGGCCGATCCGGTGGCACGCCGGATACCTGCGAAGTGGTGTTGGCGGAGTGCAAAAATTAGAAAACGGGTTTTCCAGAGCCTTGGCGCTGCGGTCGAAAGTGGCGTTATCGAATGTGTATCAAGTTGCTAACCAGACACACTGTGATACACGTGACGCACGGTCGGGCCTGACACGCGGCTCACCCGGAAACGACGCCGACAGAAGGACAGATCGACCCAGTCTTGAGCCGATCTATCAATGCCGGTTAGAAGTGCCAGTTCTCAGCGTGAACGACACGACAGAATGGGCCCGCCAGGGTTGCATTGTGATGAGCGACGATATTTTCGGCTTTCAACGCAGGGGTGTCGGTGCAGGTATGACCATCGGCGATCAGCACTGCATCGAACCCAAGATCTCGTGCGGCGCGGCAGGTGCTGTCGACACAATACTGGGTCTTCATTCCAGCAATAACCACGCCTTGAGATCCACAAGCTTTTAGCCGATCGGCCAGGTCAGTCATGGCGAAAGCGTTGGGGCGGCTTTTTTCGAAGACCACTTCGTCGCCTTGTAGCAGGAGTTCCTGCACCAGTTGCGTGAACGGGCTTCCAGGTTCGATAGGCGAGCCCGGCGGACCTACGTGGCGAGCAAGAAAAACTGGCGCGCCTGCTTTCCGGGCTTTGCTCAGCAGGTTATTCAAAGTGTTTAACAGCGCTTCGCCAGCCCAGGGTTTATCCGGGCCATGAAACAATCCAACCTGCATATCGAGAATCAACAGTGCATACATCGTGCTTTTCCTTGCGTTTGGACCAGCGACACAAGGGCAAAAGAAAAGGCCCTATCCATCACTGGCGGGCCTTTTGAAGTTCGTGCGTTATTGGCTCACGACACCTCTCACGACCCGCCTCGGGCGGTCGTGGTAGTGGTGGTCGAGGCAATGCGTGGCTGATTCATAGAGCTGACAGTATCTGCCCGGTACCTGGTTGGCAAGAGGGCGCATCCATGCGCCAAACGACAAGTCTTAGCGCTTGATCAAGGAAATCTTGGTTCCTTCGATGCTGATCCCGGCCATTAACCCCTGCTGGTCGAAAATGAACGCGTAGGCATCGTCCTTCACTGTCGTGCTGGACAGATTCTTTGCCACTCCTTCATCAACCATTACAACGGTGGGGCCTACGCCGATTTCCCAACCCTTGGATTTACGTATGTAGTCCACGGCTTTGTCGGTCATCAGGAAAACCGCATAGCCATACGACTGGGCACCTGCCTGCAGCCCCCAGGACCCGGTTACGGAGTTGTAATAATTCTCTACTTTCTTGCCCTCCAACAACACGCCTTCGCCATAGCTGCCGCCAAACACAAGGCCCGCCTTGATGATTTTCGGGAAGACAAGAATCGCTTTGGCGTTGTGCGAAATGCTTTCAGCAAATGGCGTGGACTTGTAGAGCGTTTGCAACGCTTGCCGAGAGTCGACATCCAGATCCTCGGCGGTTGCCGCACCAGCAGTGTTCAAGAAGCTCGCCGATGCCAGTGAAGCTGTCGCAAGGACGATCGATAGGAAGAACCGCATTGACTGAGTCATTTTAGTACTCCGATACGGGAGCATTGGATGTGAGCAGCAGCCAGCACCTGCCCTCGGCAGAAATCCGAGCCTGCTGAAATTATCCCGCGCACCCTAAAGTGTGTGAACTCCTGGCTTCGCCCTTGAGTGAAGCAGGCCAGAGGCCTTTGATCATTGGCGACGTCATCACCTGCTTTGACCTCTGTGTATCAGCCGGGTTCGTCGTCAGAAACTGCGATGGCAGAGAACAGATACTGTTAGTTCTGTGGAATGTCGCAAGTAATGGGGAAGACCACTGTTTTACTGAGGAACTCGGTCAAACAACCAAAAGCCGCAGCAGGCAACCGTAAACAAAACGGGCGTCATCAACGAAATGCTCAAGCGTCGCGCAATGGCGCCTTCGTGCCGCTTGATTTTAGAGGAGGTGCAGCATGGACCGATTCACCGGTGGTTGCCTGTGCGGCAACGTTCGAATTGAGGCGTCGGGACTCCCATACCGGGTCGGCCTTTGTCATTGTCTTGACTGCCGCAAGCATCATGGGGCCCTTTTTCATGCCTCCGCGGTGTTCCCTCAGGATGCGGTGACGATCGATGGCGAAACACGCGACTACGCCGGGCGGTTTTTCTGTCCCCGCTGCGGCTCGTCCGTTTTCGCCCGCACCGGCGACGAAATCGAAGTGAACCTGGGATCCCTGGATGCCCCTGACCAACTGAAGCCAACCTACGAAAGCTGGATCATCCGCCGCGAATCCTGGTTGCCGCCGTTTCCGCTCACGCGACGATACGAGCGCGATCGTGACGCCACGGGTCGCTTTGAGGAGTAGGTCGCATGCACGGCGCTCGGTCTCACCAAACTGAACGGGCTGGTGGGGCGCTTCAAGTCGTAGAGGCAGCTGAGACCGGTGCGGCAGCCCCAGAGAAGTACAGCTAAGCTCTCCTGCAATGTGGTGACAGAGAAAACGTCACCCTAGGGATGCCAACATCTGGCAAGGGAGCCGCTCGCCATGAGTGCCGAACAGAGTCACTACCACCGGGCCACCATCCTGGTGGTCGACGACACGCCTGATAATTTGATGCTGATGACTGACCTGCTCAAGGATCGCTACCGGATCAAAGCCGCCAACAGTGGTGAGAAGGCCCTGCGAGTGCTGCAGGGCGACTCGCTACCAGACCTGATCCTGCTTGATGTCATGATGCCGGGGCTGTCCGGTCACGAGGTGGCGAGCCTGCTCAAGCATGATCCGCGCACCTGCGATATTCCAATCATCTTCCTCACCGCCCTGGCGGCGATCGAGGACGAGATCCATGGCCTGGA
Organism: Pseudomonas sp. JV414; assembly: GCF_032424305.1. NCBI lineage: Bacteria > Pseudomonadati > Pseudomonadota > Gammaproteobacteria > Pseudomonadales > Pseudomonadaceae > Pseudomonas > Pseudomonas sp. JV414. The sequence continues at coordinate 878,898 of NZ_VYKC01000022.1, forward strand.
ATTGGGCGCCGTCGACTACATCACCAAGCCGATCAGCCCGCCGTTGGTTCTGGCACGGGTGGATACTCAGCTCAAGATCAAAGCCGCGGCGGACTTCCTGCGCGATCAGAACGACTACCTGGAACAGGAGGTGGAGCGCCGTACCCGCGAGGTGATGGCCATCCAGGACGTAACCATCCAGGCCATGGCCTCACTGGCGGAAACGCGCGACAACGAGACTGGCAACCATATCCGGCGCACTCAGCATTACGTGAAGGTGCTGGCCGAACAGCTGCGTGACCATCCTCGTTTCAGGCACTTTCTCAACGACGAGACGATTCGCCTGTTGTTCAAGTCGGCACCGTTGCATGACATCGGCAAGATCGGCATTCCTGACCACATCCTCCTCAAGCCGGGACGCTTTACCGAGGAGGAGTTCGAGATCATGAAGACCCACACCACGCTAGGGCGTGATGCCATCCAGCATGCCGAGGATCAACTGGGCATTCGAGTGGACTTCCTCTGCCTGGCCAAGGAGATCGCCTACAGCCACCAGGAAAAATGGGACGGCAGCGGGTATCCGCAGGGGCTGGCCGCTGACGACATTCCCATCAGCGCCCGGCTGATGGCGGTGGCGGATGTCTACGACGCGCTGATCAGTCGACGGGTGTACAAGCAGGGCATGCCCCACGAGGAGGCCGTCGAGATCATCCGCCAGGGGCGAGGCTCGCACTTCGATCCGGACGTCTGCGATGCCTTCCTGGCCAATGTCGGACAGTTCCAGGCCATTGCCGAACGCTTCGCCGACAGCGATCAGGACATGGCCAGGCAATTGGCTGCCTTGGAGCGTATCGCCCAAGACCCTTGAGCAAAGTGCTGCAGGCGGTCTTCGCTAACTTCTTCATTGTGGTCACTGGGGATATGCCATGGTCAGATTGCGTACCCTGCTTGAGCGTCTTGCACTTCGCCACAAGCTGATCCTCGGCTTTGCCGCTTTACTGGTGCTGGTGCTGGTACTCGGCGTGCAGAGCTTGCGCACCCAGCAATCACTGAAGCAGGACATGCAGAATCTCTATCTCCAGGAGTTGGTTGGCATGGAGCACCTGCACGAGGCGCGGGTGCAGCTGCCACATCTGGTGCAGGCGCTGCAACGTGCCGTGGGTACGAACAGCGCCGACATCCGTATCGAATCACTGCAGCAACTGCGTGACACTCAGCACCGTCTGCAGCAGGCTCTCGCCCAAGCCAAACCAACCCTCAGGCTCCAGGAGAATCTGGAGCGCCTCGCCGAGTTCGACGTGCTTTTGCAACAACTGCAGAGCGATAGCGAGCGAGCCTTTCAACTGATCGACCAGGGCCGCCAGGGCCAGGCGTTGCTGCTGCTCAACAGCAGCGAGTTCCAGCGCCTCGATCAGCAGGCAGATGCTCTGTTGTACGCAGTCGCCCAGATCAAGGAGGGCTCGATTCGCGACACAGCCAAGGAGATTGCCGACTTTGCCGATCGCAGCACCACGCTCACATACATCCTGCTCCTCGGTGGATTGTCGCTGACGCTGCTGCTGTCCTGGCTGGTCAGCCAATCGATCCGCAACCCGCTCAACCGGGTGCGAGTCGCCGTGGACCAACTGGCCGCAGGAAGACTCGACCAACCGATTCCGCATACCGACCTGCACAACGAGACCGGTGACCTGGCGCGGGCGATTGCCAAACTGCAGATCGAGTCCCAGCAGTTGGAGCGCCAGCGCTGGATCAAGGCACAGACAGCCCAGTTGCAAGTCGATCTGCAGCAGGCGGAGACACCCACCGAACTGGCGCGGGTGTTTCTGCATCACATGGCGAACCAGCTCGGCATCTGCCAAGGGGTTCTTTATAGCGTACAGGAGGGCTCCACCAGACTGCTGCTGATGGGCAGCTATGCCACCGATTCCGAGCGACCACCGGAGGAGCAGGTCATGTTCGGCGATGGCCTGTTGGGGCAGTGCGCCGTCGATCGTCATGCGCGCCAGCTGCAGGAACTGCCGGAACGGTTCTGGCATCTGCGCTCGCAGCTCGGCGAGGTTGCGGCCACTTGTCTGCTGTTGCAGCCTATTCTGCGTGGCGAGCGGCTGCTGGGCGTGCTCGAGCTTGCCAGTTTGCAGCCGTTGGGGGAGCGCGAGTCGCTGCTGTTACAGGAAGCCACTCCTCGCTTGGCTGCGGCCATGGCCATCCTGGAGCGCAGTCAGGCGGTCCAGGCCCTACTAGCGGAAACCCGTCGTCAGGCCGATGAAATGGCGGGGCAGGCACAGTTGCTGGAGCGACAGGCGCAGGAGCTCGAAGCCCAGCAATGCGCACTGCGCTCTACCGAGACCTGGTACCGTGGGATCATCGAGGCGGCACCGGACGGCATGCTGGTGATAGACGCTGACGGGCACATCCTGCGGACCAACCGGCAGTTGGACCAGTTGTTCGGCTATACCGCCGGCGAACTGGTCGGCGAGGCCATCGAGCGTTTGGTTCCAGTGGCGAGTCGGGGGCGTCATGTAGAGCTGCGCAACGGCTTCATGGCCCATGGCAACACTCGACAGATGGGCGCCAATCTGGACGACCTGCAGGGTGTGCGCAAAGACGGCAGCATGTTCTCGGTAGAGATCGGCCTGTCGCGCCTGCCGAGTCTGGAGGGGCGCGGGATATGCGTGTGCGCTTCGGTGCGCGATGTCAGTGAACGTCGCCAGTTGCAGGCGGCGCTCAAGGTCAGCGAGGCGCAGCTGCGCGCGGTACTCGACAGCAGCCCGGTGGCCATGCTGATCAGGGATGTCGACGGCAGCCCGACCTACTGTAACCCGCAGTTCGAAAGCCTGTTCGGCACCCGTCTCGCTCAACTCGATGGGGTGGATTCGGGGCGTTTCTGGGTCGATCAGCAGGCACACCGATGCTTCGTCGCGGCGGCGGCGGAAGGCGAAGTGCTGAACTTCGAGGCGACCTTGCAGCGTACCGAGGGTGAGCGCTTCGAGGTGCTTGTTTCGGCGGTGACGCTGGAGCTGGGCGAACGGATCATCTGCGCCAACTGGTACTTCGATATCACCGATCGCAAAGCCGCCGAGGCCGAGGTGCAGCTCGCGCGGGAGATTGCCGAGGAGGCGACTCGGGCCAAGAGCGATTTCCTGGCCAACATGAGCCACGAGATCCGCACGCCGATGAACGCCATCATCGGAATGAGCCACCTGGCCTTACGGACCGCACTGGACCACCGGCAGCGCAACTACATCGAGAAGGTGCACCGCTCGGCGGAAAATCTGCTGGGGATCATCAACGACATCCTCGACTTCTCCAAGATCGAGGCCGGCAAGATGCACCTCGAATACATTCCTTTCCACCTGGAGGACGTACTCGACGGCTTCGTCAGCATGATTGGCCTGAAGGCCGAGGACAAAGGCCTGGAGCTGCTGTTCAGCACCCCAGCCAAGCTACCGACCGCGTTGATCGGCGATCCGCTGCGCCTGGGTCAGGTGCTGATCAACCTCGGCAACAATGCGGCGAAGTTCACCGAGCAGGGCGAGATAGTGGTCGGCGTGGAGCAACTGGGCGGTGGCGAGGAGCAGGCGCTGTTGCATTTCCAGGTGCGCGACAGCGGCATCGGCATGAGCGCCGAGCAGTGCAGGCGGCTCTTTCAACCCTTCAGTCAGGCCGACAGCTCCACCACTCGCAAGTATGGTGGCACTGGCTTGGGCCTGGCCATCTCCAAGCACCTGGTCGAGCTGATGGGCGGACGCATCTGGGTGGAGAGTGAACTCGGCCGCAGTTCCACCTTCCATTTCGAGGTGAGCCTCGGTGTGCAGCGTGACGCCCAGCCGCGGCGTATGTTTACCGCCGACGAGCTGTTGGGCATCCGTGTGCTGGTGGTCGACGACAACGCCAGCGCGCGCGAGATTCTCTCCAGCATGGCTCGCAGTTTTGGTGTGGAGGTGGACGTGGCGCAGAGTGGTCGCGCCGCGCTGGGCATGCTAGTGGAGGCCGAACGCAAGGCGCTGCCCTATGACCTGGTGCTGATGGACTGGCGCATGCCCGGCATGGACGGCGTGGAGACGGTGCGGCAGATGCACGCCGTCAATCTGGCGCAAACGCCGTCGGTGATCATGGTCACCGCTTTCGGTCGCGAGGAGGTGCGGGAGGAGGCCAGCCGGCACGGCGTCCAGCTGCCGGTGGTGCTGACCAAGCCGGTGACTCCGTCCACTCTGCTGGAGGCTATTGGCACGGTGCTCGGAAAGATCCCCCAGGCCGACACCCGGGCCAGCGAGCGATCTGGACAGAGCGTCAGCGCCATGACTAGCCTGGGCGGAGCGCGCCTGCTGCTCGTGGAAGATAATGAGCTGAACCGCGAGCTGGCCTGCGAGCTGCTGGAGAGCGCCGGCATCGAGCTGCGCATAGCCACCCACGGCGAAGAGGCGCTCGACCAGCTGGAGCGCGACGCAGATATCGACGGTGTGTTGATGGACTGCCAGATGCCGGTGATGGACGGCTATACCGCCACCCGCAGAATTCGCGAGCAGCCGCGTTGGGCTGAACTGCCGGTGATCGCCATGACTGCCGACGCCATGGCGGGGGATCGCGAGCGGGCCCTGGCCTGCGGCATGAACGACCACATCTCCAAACCGCTAAATGTCGAGGGTATGTTCGTCACCCTGGCCAAATGGATACATCCCAGACCCGGTCGTACCGTCCATGTGACCGAAGTCTCGCCGCTCGCCACGGTTGCCCCCGTGGGCCTGCCCTCTGACCTTCCCGGTATTGATCTGGCGGCTGGCCTGGCCACTTGCATGGGCAAGGTCGAGCTCTACCTGCGCTTACTGCGCAAGTTCCGCTCCAGCCAGAGTGCTTTCCGAGCCGAGTTCCTGGTCGCCCGTGGTGATGGAGATCCTTCGGCGGCGACACGCCTGGCCCATACCCTGCGCGGAACTGCGGGCAACATCGGTGCCAAGGTCGTCGCGAATGCTGCCACCGCCCTGGAGCAGGCTTGCCTGACCGGTGCGACGGAAGAGGTCTTGGCTGATCGCCTGGTGGCGGTCGAGCGCTGCCTGGATCCGGTGCTGGAAGGGCTGGCGGGGCTAGCCGAGTCGGAGTCAGCCACCGAGCCGGTGCCTGCGCCACATTCCGGCGCTGAGTTACAGACGCGGTTGGCCCAAGTCAGGGACCTGCTGGCCGAGAGTGACACCGAGGTGCTCACTGCCCTGCACGAATTGCAGGGGCTGGCGTCAGACCCTCGGGTGGCCGAGCAGCTGCGTCGGGTCGTCCAGCATGCAGAACGCTTCGATTTCGACCAGGCCCTGGAGCTACTGGAGAACCTGACCTGATCTAGTCAAAGGATAACGGTGAGCGCTCCATATTCATACTTGGCACAGCGGTGGGCTCACAGTCACCAAGGGCAGCCATCAACTGCTTGAACGTCTGTGTCGCGACATGACTCAATGAACAAGCTCGACTAACCACGCTGTTGTTTGACGCTATTTATAATGCTGCTCAAACACCGCTACCTGCTCCGGCGTGATCAGCTGAAAGGGCACCCAGACATCCGTCTCGACCGGCTCTCCTTTGATCATTTTGATGGCCGCTTGCAGCGCGCTGGTCGCTTGCGCTTTGGGGTCTTGAAACACGGAGGCTACGAGCATCCCGCGCTTGATGGCCGCCAAGCCGTCAGGCAGGCCATCGATGCCGACAATTGCAATCTCGCCCTTGGCTTTGCCGGCTTGCTGCAGGGCCATGGCGGCACCGATGGCCATCTCGTCGTTGTTGGCCACGATGGCATCGAAACCGGTGCCGGCCAGCAGCCAGTTGCTGGTCAGGTCCATCCCTTTGTTGCGCTGCCACTCGGCACTTTGTTGTTCGACGATCTTGATCCCGGGATAGTCCTTGAGCACCTGTTTGACGCCTTCGGTACGGTCATGCGTGGAGTTTTGCGCGAGGTCGCCCATGATGATCGCGATGTTGCCTTTGCCCGCCATCTTGTCAGCCAGGTAGCGCATTTGCAGTTGCCCGGCCTCAACGTCGTTGGACGCCACCGTCACCACGCCTTTGGGCAGGACGCGTTCGTCTGGATGGCGGTTGACGTAGACCAGCGGTATTTTTGCTTCGACGGCGGCGCGCGTCATGTTGGCGGTGGCGGCAGTGTCCACGGGCAGGACGATGACCGCATCCACCTTCTGGCCGAGAAAGCCCTGAATCTGATTGAGCTGGCGAACCACATCGCCCTGGGCATCCTCGAACTGGATCTGGACGTTCTCCTTCCTGGCGGCATCTTCCAGGCCGCTGCGCACATAGGTCATGAAGTTGTCGTCAACCCTGGCAATGCTGACGCCGATGCGATAGTCGGCAGCGGCCCATTGGCTGAAGAGGAATAACAGCGTGGCAAAAAAAAGTGTGCAGCGACGCATGATGGTTTTTCCTTTTTTGTTATGAGTTGAAATTCATCAAGATCAAACGTGAGAGGTTCTGGCGCTCTCTGAATCAAACCCGCCGAGAGCGCCAGCGTCCTCAATCCAGCGTGAAGGCTCGCCGAAAGCGTTCAAGGGCCGCCTCGCTGTCGCCGCTGGCCCAGCCCTCGAGCCCGACGACGCCGGTGTATCCCATGCGGAACAAGGCTTTGGCAATGGCCGGATAATGGATTTCACCGGTGCCGGGTTCCATGCGGCCGGGAACATCGGCGACCTGGATTTCCCCGATGGCGCTGCCGGCGCGCTGGATCAGTTCGATCAGGTTTCCTTCACCGATCTGGGCATGGTAAAGGTCCAGGTTCATCTTCAGATGAGGGCTGCCCACGGCCTCGATCAGCGCCAGGGTATCGTCGGCGCGAGCGAAGGGAGTGCCGGGGTGGTCCACCTCGGTATTGAGGTTTTCCAGCAAGAATACCCGGCCTGCGTCTTCGCCCAGGCGAGCGATTTTTTCCAGGGTCTTGCAGGCGCTCAACCACATGCGTCCGGTGGTGTGGGCCACGGGTTTGACCGGCAAGCCTTTGTCGCCCAAACCGGTGCCATGCAGGTTGAGGCTCGGGCAATTCAGTTGTGCGGCGACGGCCAGCGATTCTCGTGCGCTGTCGAGCAGGTGCTGGATGTCTTCGGGATCGGTCAGGTTGCCCGAGATGTAGCCGGTCATGGAGGTGAAGTCAGCGCCCGTGGCGACAAGGGCCGCAATGTCTTTCTTGGTCCAGTCCCAAATTTCAGCGCTGAAACCCAGCGCGTGAATGCGCTTGACGCGCTCTGTGAATGGCAGATCGAGGAAGACCATCTCGGCACTGATCGCCAGTTTGAACGGTGTGAAACTCATGAATGGGCTCCTTGCACGCGCACAGGTTTGCCCTGCTGGAAGGACTCGATACACGCGCGGGCAATGGCCAGTGCAGCACGGGCATCTTCGCCGCTGGCGAGTGGTTTTTCGCCGGTGCGCAGGCAGTCGACAAAGTGATTGAGTTCGGCCACATAGGCATCACGCAGCAGGTCGGTGTCCAGGCGCTGGGTGTCGGCCTGGATGCCATTGGCCAGATAGCGCACCAGGTCAGAATCATTGAGGCTGCCCATGGTCAGCATGCCAGCGCTGCCGAACACTTCCCCTCGAACATCGTAGCCATAAACGGCCTGGAAATTGGCCTCGGCCGTCGCGATGGCGCCGTTGTCGAAACGGATCGTGACCACGGCGGTGTCGAGGAAGCCCTTGGCCTTGTAGTCCGGTGCAATCAGGGCATCGGCCATGACAAAAACTTCGACCGCTTCGGCACCGGGATTGAGGTAGCGCAGGGTATCGAAATCATGGATCAGGGTTTCGAGGAAAATCACCCACTGCGGCGAGGCAACCGGGTTGTTCAGCGCCGGGTCGCGGGTCAGCGAGCGCAGCAGTTGCGGCGTACCGATACGGCCGGCGACCACGTCCAAATGGGCGGTTCGGAAGCTTTTGGCAAAGCGGCGGTTGAAGCCGACCTGTAGCGGCACGCGCGCATCGGCGGCTGCGGCGATGGCGCGGTCGGCCTCGTCGAGGGTGATGGCCATGGGTTTTTCACAAAACACGCCTTTGCCGGCGCGGGCTGCACTGATCACCAGTTCGGCATGGCTGCGGGCGGGGGCGGCGATCAAGACAGCGTCGATTTCCGGGTCATCGAGCAGTTGCTGTGGATCGGTATAGACCCGTTGTACACCCAACTCTGCGGCCAGGCGCGCGGCTTGACCGGGTGTAGGGTCGGCGATGGCGGCCAGGCAGGCGTCAGGAATGTGTCTGGCGGCAGTCAGGCCGTGAAAGCTGCCCATGCGGCCAGCACCGATGAGACCCAGGCGGATGATCTTGGACGTACTCATGAAATGACTCCCTTTTATTGTTGTTCAATGACTCGCAGCAGGAATGTTCTCGCTGGCGTTAATCAAAGGAGCAAGGGCTGTGCCAATATTTAAGTCATTGATATTTAATGGGTTAATTAATAATCATTGAAAAATGTGTTCATTCGCATGACATGTCTACACTGACATGTCTAAAACGTGAACATATAAGCGGATCGATGATGATGAGCCCACAGCTAACAGCCTTCAGCGCGCAAGACCTCGATTACATCACCGCGCTCGGGCCTGCATCGTTGAACGAAGGACCGATCGCCGAGCTCGACCAGGCATGGCTGTCTTGCCTGAAAGGGCGCATCGATCGACCTGTCGGGGTCCGGCAGGTTATTTGGGATTCCTGGCTGCGCAGCGTCAGTACCGGCCTCGATCCTGAGGATGGCGAATACCGGTTCGTCGCCCCGGCCGTTCTGGCCGCAACGCTGGCGGCCAATCGCGCCTTGATCGCCGCGGCGGCGGAGGTCATGAAGGGATTGCTGGCTTACAACCCCAGGGGCCATATCAATCTGACCGATGCCGCAGGCACGACCCTGTATTTCTGTGGCCTGGACCTCACGCCTGTGGGCAGTCGGCTGCTGGAGTCAGTGCAGGGCACCAACTGCACCGGGCTGGCGATTGCCGAAGATCGCTTGGTGTATGTGCTGGCCGAGGAAAACTTCGGGATCGGCCTGCGTCGGCGGCGCATGCATTGTGCTGCCGCGCCGATCAGGGATGCGCAGGGCAGGACGCTGGCCATGCTGACCTTGACCGCCGAGCCGGGGTGGTTTCATTTCCATACGCTGGGCACCGTCCAGGCAGCGGCCGAAGCGGTCTCGCGGCAGATGGCGCTGCAGATCCTGCTGGAAGAACAGCAAACCGTTCTCGAAGTGCTCAACGAGGGTCTTGTGGTGCTGGATGAGCGGGGCTGCATCAAGGCGCTCAACCGCTATGCCCGGCAATTGTTCCGCGTCGGCCGGGACCTGTTGGGCAGCCCGTTCCAGCGTCTGGGCCAGAGCGAACTGACCGATGAGATTCTGCTGCGCGGCGGGGAAGGGCAGCAGTTAGAAGGGATAAGAGATCTGGATTGCACGTTTGAGTTGCATGATCGCAGCCTCTTGGCGTGTCTGGTGTCGGTGTGCCCCCTGGAGCAGGGTGGGCGCATTGTTTCGTTGCGCGAGAACAGGCGCATCCGGGAAATTACCCGGCGGATTATCGGCACTCAAGCCAGCTACACCTTCGAGACCATTCAAGGCAGTTCGCGAGCCATACAGGACGCGTTGCACCTGGGGCGGATTGCCAGTCGCAGTGATTCGACCACGCTGATCCTGGGTGAAAGCGGTACCGGCAAGGAGCTGTTTGCCCAGGCAATCCATAACGCCAGCGACCGTTGCAGCGGTCCTTTTGTGGCGGTCAATTGCGGGGCCATTCCGCGAGATCTGGTGCAGAGCGAACTGTTTGGTCATGTCGAGGGCGCCTTCACCGGGTCGGCCCGTGGAGGCTCTGCCGGGAAGTTCGAATTGGCCGATGGCGGAACGATCTTCCTCGACGAAATCGGTGACATGTCTTTTGATGCCCAGGTCAGCCTGCTGCGCGTTCTGCAAGAAGGTGAGGTGACTCGCGTGGGCGCGAAAAAATCGCAGCAAGTGGATGTACGCATCATCGCTGCCACCCACCGCAACCTGAGCCAGGCGGTTGCCGATGGCGCCTTCCGTGAGGATCTTTACTACCGGCTCAACGTGCTGAACCTGACGGTTCCGCCGCTGCGGATGCGTCGGGAAGATGTTCCATTGCTGGCGCGACATTTTCTCAATCGTTGCACCCGGTCGCTGCGAAAATCGGTGCAGGGCATCTCGCCAGAGGCGCTGGATATTCTTTCGGCCTACAGCTGGCCGGGTAATGTTCGTGAGTTGGAAAACACCATCGAACGCGCGACCAATCTGGCGATGACCGAACTGATCCAGCCAGCTGATCTACCGCATGAAATCAAGCAAAGGCTACGTCAGTCGACGCCGGGAAGTGTGCCCGAACCCCGAGCTGCCCTGGACCTTGGCACCCATGAAATGAATGCGATCATCGCGGCCCTCAGGGATACCCGCGGCAACATCCGCCTGGCCGCGAGGCAGCTGAATGTTTCTCGTGGTGGGTTGTACAACAAGATGAATCGGTTCGGGCTGAGTGCCGATGCTTTTCGTTCGGAACCCAACCTCTGAGGGCGATCACGCTCGGGCGTTTTCTGAGGTGATGATCTGCAACGGAATATGGATTCGATGCCGTATCGGATCGAAGTCCGGCGTGGTCTGCAGCTCGACCAGCAAATCGACCAGCGCGGTTGCCAATAATCGTGGCTGGGAGTCGATCACCAAGCTGATCAATCCCTGATCCAGCGCTTGTCGCGACAGCTCGGTCGACTCCTGCAGAATGCAGCACAGCGACGGCTGCTTCGGCAGTTGCGACAGGGCATTGATGACCCCGTCGCCGCCACCGCCGACCACGCACAAACCGCGCAAGTCGTCATGCCGCGCCAGCAGGTCCAGCGTCGCCTCTTCGGTGATGTCGCAATTGTCCAGATTGATCACCGCTTCCAGCAGGCGCAACCCCGGAGCGCGCTCCGCCAGGTAGCTGCGCAGCCCCTCGACCCGCGCCTGATGGCCAAGAAAACGGTGACCACCGAGCAACACCCCGACACTGCCTTTACGGGCGCCACAGGTGTGAGCCATCAGCCAACCCATGGTACGTCCGACCTCGTGATTATCCTGGCCGACGTAAGGCTCATCCGCCGCCTCATGAATGTCCGACAGCATTGCGATCACCGGCACGCCGGCCTCTCTGATCTGCGCGATGGCGGCATTGATCAGCGGATGCGCGAAACTGACCACCGCCAGACCATCGCACTGCACCGCCAGTTGCTCGATCTGGGCAATGATCGAGCTGGGCGTGCGATCGAAAACGTACTCGAATTGAATGCTCAGGTTGGCGCCAGCCTGACGCTGCGCCGCCTCGGTGATGGCGGCGGCAACGTTGCCATAAAACGCCTGGGCGGTGCCGAGCAAGAGGATGCCGAAACGATAGGTGGGACGACGTTCGCGGATCCGCTGACCGATCAGCCTGGCGGCGAAATAACCGACCGCTTCGGCGGCCTGGAATACCTGCTCGGCGGTGTCCGGGTTGACCGGAGCCCTGGCGTTGAGCACCCGGTCAACCGTAGCGACACTCAAGCCAGCGTGCTCGGCGACCGTGGCGATGGTGGGGCGTTTGGTGTTGTTCATGGCAGGTCCTGCAAACGCTTTGATAGAAAACTATCAAGCTTCAATGGGCCTGGATGATAGCTTGATAGGGAATGTATTCAAGGGCTTGAGGGTGATTTCTGCGCTCTCTATATTTTCTCCAGCGATGTGATCCCGCGTCGAAAAGTGCCTGAAACAATCAAGCTTGCGGAGAACAATAAAATGCCTGAACAAAACGCAGCCTTTGAAAACACCGGTAAACCCGTGCCTCGGGATTATCGATTGACCGGTCCCGAAGCGGCCCGAGCGGCGCAAAAAGGCTTGGTATCGGCAAGCTGGTACCAATCCCCCATTTCTCGTAGACGCATGAAGGAACTGATGCAGCGCCGCGATGGCCCGGCCTTGCTTGATACCGCGATCTGGCTGTCGGCGATGGTCGTCACCGGCTTCGGCGGTTACTGGTTCTGGGGCTCCTGGGCCTGCGTTCCGTTCTTCTTCGTCTACGGGATGCTCTACGGCACGGCGTCCAATGCCCGTTGGCACGAAGCGGGTCACGGTACAGCGTTCAAAACCCGCTGGATGAATGATGCGGTCTATCAGCTGTCGAGCTTCATGTTCATGTTCGAACCCCAAGTATGGCGCTGGAGCCACGCACGGCACCACACCGACACCGTCATCGTCGGCCGCGATCCGGAGATCGTCGAACCGCGTCCGCCAAGCCTGATAAATATGGTGCTGAGCCTGTTCAGAATGCCTTACGCGTTGAAGACGATGGGGTCAGTCTGCAAGCATGCGGTAGGGCGGATGGGTGAAGAAGAACAGACGTTCATCCCTGAGTCCGAGTGGCCTAAGGTTGTGAGGGACGCACGCGTCTGGCTAACGATTTATGCGCTTACCGTGGGCACTGCGCTTTATCTGCAGAGCTGGTTGCCGCTGATGTTTATTGGTCTGCCGACGCTCTATGGCGGTTGGCTGTCCTACCTGTTCGGCCTGTCGCAGCATGTTGGCCTGGCTGAGGATGTACTCGATCACCGCAGCAACTGCCGCACGATTTATATGGGCCCGGTGCTGCGCTTCATGTACCTCAACATGAACTATCACCTTGAGCACCACATGTATCCAATGGTGCCTTTTCACGCGCTGGCGCAGCTTCACGAGGAAATTCGCAACGACTGCCCGCCGCCTTACACCAGTCTGTTCGAGGCCTTCAAGGAGATCCTCCCGACCATCTGGAAGCAGCGCAAAGACCCGACTTATTTCGTCTCTCGTCCTTTGCCACAACGCGCAGCGCCGGCCGCCAACGTCCAGGCAGAACCTGAAGTAACGCCGGCCTGACATCCAATAGGCACAACCCCTGTGGGAGCGGGCTTGCTCGCGAAGACGGCGTCACAGTCAACATCGATGTCGCCTGATACACCGCTTTCGCGAGCAAGCCCGCTCCCACATGACACCTTCCTGCCTGTACCACTACAAGAGAAAACGCCATGACCGATCAATGGATCGATGTATGTGCCGTGGACGATATCGACGATGAAGATGTCATTCGTTTCGACCATGGCCAGCACACCTATGCCGTCTACCGCTCCGCCGACAGCGAGTTTTTCGCCACCGCGGGCCTGTGCACCCATGAGTCCATCCACTTGGCCGATGGCCTGGTGATGGAGCATGTCATCGAGTGCCCCAAACACAACGGGCGTTTCGATTACCGCTCCGGCAAAGCCCTTGGCGCCCCGGTGTGCGTCAACCTCAAGACCTATGAAGTCCGGGTCGAGGCGGGGCGTGTGCTGCTCGCCATCACGGTTTAACTGCGCGGAGTCTTTGCCATGAATCCTGCCAATGCTCCACTGGTTATCGTCGGCGCCGGGCATGCGGGTGGCCGCGCAGCCCTGACCTTGCGCGGCGAAGGTTATAGCGGTCGCCTGATTCTGATAGGCGACGAGTCCCACCCGCCCTATGAACGTCCGCCGCTGTCCAAGGGGCTGTTGCAGGGCACGGTCGATCTGGCGGGTTACAGCCTGTGCGACACCGCTCAGCTAGCCGATCTGGACATCGAACACCTGGCCGGCAACCCGGTGAAATGCCTGGATCCGCAGCAGCATCGTCTGGAGTTGGCCGACGGCAGCTGGCTACATTACGCCCGGCTGTTATTGGCGACGGGAGGGCGGTCGCGCAGACTCGCCTCGGTGCCCGAGCATTTGCTCAATGTGCTTTATTTGCGTACTCATGACGAAGCCCTGGCACTGCGCGCGTCGTTGCAGCCTGAGGCCCGGGTGGTGATCATCGGCGGCGGCTTTATCGGGCTCGAAGTCGCCGCCACCGCCCGTGCCTTGGGTTGTACCGTGACTTTGCTCGAGGCTGGTCCGCGCTTGGCGGGTCGGGTGTTGCCGGAGCAACTGTCCAGTGTCCTGCTGGAACTGCATCGAAGTCAGGGCGTGGATGTCCGGCTGAATGTGGCCATTGAGGCGGTGCAGGGCGCTACTCATGTTGAGTCCGTGCAACTGGTCAACGGCGAGTTGTTGCCCTGCGACTTGGTGGTGGTGGGCATCGGCATGCAACCCAACACTGAACTGGCCGCGGCCGCAGGACTCGAGGTCGGCCAGGGCATCCGCGTCGATGCCCAACTGCGCACCAGTGCGCCAGACATCTTTGCCGCGGGCGATGTCTGTGAGTTTCGGCTGCACCCGCAAGGCGTTTTCCAGCGTCAGGAAACCTGGCGCAACGCCGAGACTCAGGGCCGTCACGCCGCTCTGAATCTGTTGGGCGGCGAGCTGCCCTTCGAGGTCATTCCCGGTTTTTGGTCCGATCAATACGACTGGGGATTGCAGACCGTGGGCGTGATCGCAAACACACAACCCACCGCGAGCCGGCCAACCCCCGGTGGCGGTTTCCTGCTGTTCTACCTTGATTCCGAGCAACGTTTGCAAGGCGCTTGCGGCTGGGGGCAGGGGAATAGCATCGCCAAGGACATCAAGCTTTGCGAACGGCTGATCGCTCACCATAACCCTCTCTCGGTTGACGCTCTGGCCGACGCCGATGTACCGCTCAAACAACTGCTGAGGAACTGACATGCGTGAATTCCTGGTCTTTCAGTCCCAGTGGGCCATGCAAGATCACCGCGGCCAATGCGACCTTCCCCTGGAAGCGCAAGTGGAGAAAATCGCCGCCGCCGGCTTCGACGGGATCACCGACCATTTCTGGGTCGCGCCACATGCCGCTCGCCTGCATGCCGCCGCCAAGGCGCAGGGCCTGCGAATCGAAGGGCAGGTGTTTCCCCGCACCGTGGATGATCTGGCGGCAGCGATCGATGTCGCGTCCCGCTACGGCTGCCACCACCTCACGCTGCAAGCAGACGTGCGGCCGCGCACGCTGAAGCAAGCTATCGAACTGATCGAAGGCTGGCAGCGTCTGGCCGAGCAGGTGGACTTTCCTGTTCTGCTGGAAACCCACCGTTATCGCCTCACCAATGACCTGTTGTTCACCCTCGACATTCTCGCTGAAATGCCCGATCTCAAACTGTTGGCCGACTTGTCCCACTATGTCGTGGGTCGCGAACTGCCAGAGTTGGCCACTGCCGAGGACGACGAACAGATCCACACCATCCTGCGCCACAGTTGGGGTTTTCATGGTCGTGTCGCTAACGGCGAACAGGTCCAGGTGCCCCTGAGCTTTGCCCAGCATCGACCCTGGCTAGAACGTTTCCTGGGCTGGTGGCGCTATGGGATCGAGGATTGGCTGGCCCGGCCGAACACACCTGACAGCTTGTCATTCACTTGTGAACTCGGCCCACCGCCTTATGCCATTACGGGTGCCGACGGACGCGATATCACCGATCGTTGGGCCGAGGCGCTGATGCTTAAGGATGTGATGCGTGAGGTTTGGGATGACTGCCGGGCACGGTCAAATGATGGGGGCTGATTTAACGTTGTGTTAGTACGCCCGGGTGCTCACTACCTTACCGGTGGCTGCATCCTCCAGCCATACTTCCAGCCGATTGAGGCCCACGTACCTTGAGCGTGCCATTATTTTCTGGCCGGGTTTGCCGTCGAACTTCAGGTCCACGAACAGGAAGTGACGGGGTAGACGGTATTCCAGTTGGATGGTGTAGGTGCCCGGCTTCAGCACCGCTCGCTGCGGGGAGTCGTTCTTGTAGTAGTACGTGGAGAACGGGATGTTGCCGACTTTTTTGTCGTTGATCTTTATGATGTTCAAGTCCGGCTGGAGATCGGCATAGTGACGCTGGACCCTGCCCGCATAAGTATCGGTTTCGACCACGGTATAACGCGACTCGTCACCCACCGTGACGGGGTCGATGTTGGAGTACGCGGGCATTTCCGCACAACCGTGCAGGCACAACAGTGCGATGACAAACGGCAGGAAGATCTTTCTCATTAATAGAACCTATTATCATCCAAAAAAGTTAACGGCATTTGTCGTGTTCGGGTTTGGCAGACCGTTCAGACGTGATTGCCCACCCGGCTAAACCCGGGACGACGCGCATCTGCAAAATAGCCGCACAGCGCTGCCATACATTTGATTCGGAAGCGCTCGATACCGCACTCTTGGTGCTGGCGGCCACCCATGTAGTCGCTGCATCTAGAAGCGTGTCTTGGCCTCAGTCTCGATGACTGCTTAACGCACAACATCCACTGCAGTGAACGTGTACACGCTATTCGATTTGTCCCACGTCGACTCCAGCGTCAGGGAAACCCCCAAGTCCTCGATAAAGGCATTGGAGGTTTTACTGGTGCCCTGTTCGCACTCAAGCGCGATGGCATCACCGGTCAGCGAGGCGAATACTTGCCGGGCAGGGAAGCGCTGACCCACGGTGCAAGTCGTCGACAGCTTCATGGGTTTGTCGGTTGGCCGGGCAGGTACTTCTTCCATGACCAGGCGAGCGCTCAACGTCTGGCCGGGGCCCCAGCTCGTCGGGGCCTTAACCTCAAGTTCGCGGGTGAGCAACACGCGTCCATCGCCTACGCCGTTCATTTTCGACTTCAACTGAATCAGGCCCGCCTGGGTGAGACGCTCGACGTGGAAGGCTTTGCTGTAGATCTCATTCTTCTTCAGCAAACCGCCGTCTGCGGTGTACTCAACCGTTACCGGACGATCCTTGATGGCATTGCCGGTCCTGGTGGCGTAGGTGTAGCTCAACGTTTTGAATTTCGGTTTGAGCAGAGGCGAGTCGAGGCGCTTGAGCACGTCTTGCGGTACGGCGATATCAGCAAAGCTCGTCTCTGGTTGTGGCTGAGGATAATCAGCCGGCGCGATGTCCGGGCGCAGTTGGGCGAGCATCGCACCGTCAACGGCGCCTTGCACGGAACAACTGACCCGCGACTGAGTGCCCTGTTTGCCTTCCGCCTCGACGATCAAGATGCGTTCCGCACGTTTGCTACCCGGCGCCGTGCCTGGCTGCGGCCGGATGACTCGCCATTGGTCACCGATCTTGAGTTCACTGCGCACATAGGACGAGCCTACATTCTGCAGTTGCCCGGGTTGCTCCATCAGCGGCGCGAGGCGCTTAGCCACTTCGTCTATGCCGCCTTCAACAATGAAGCCCCAGAAATAGTAGTGACCCAGTTGGCCGAGGTCGCTGCTCTCGTCGACATAGGACAACAGTTTCATACCGGCAACGATCGGCGTACCGCGCAGAGGCACCGAATTTTCCGGGCTGTTGCCGCGGTTTTTGACGGTTATCCACGCCGCATCTTTTTCCTGCTTAAGCGGCGCAAACGCCCCCCAGGCATCGCGGTGGGTGTTCAGGCTGGCGAAGAAACTGGCATCGCAGCGGGTAAAAGCCTTGAGCGTTTCGGTCAACGCGGCATCGCTGGCTTGGGCGACGGTGGGCAGGAGCAGAGCGCAAGCGAGGATCAGAGCAGGGGACGGCAACTTCATCGAACGTGATGTCCTTATCAGTGGGCTGTGCAGAGTGGCGGCATATGGCCATTATCCAGAAATTGGTGGAATTTTCCACTACGCTTTGGGTGTGGTATGGGCCGGATGAGTACAAGCGAGTTCTTGCAGTGTGCGAGGCAATTGCGGGACTTACCTTCTTGGCGATGAACGCCGACGCGCAGCGAGACGCAATCCCTTACGTCGAACGCCTTCGCAATTGCGCTGGACTGACTCCAAGGCGTTGCTTGAAAGCGGTTGTCATGTGCGCTTGGGAGTTAAAGCCGCAGGTGAGTGCGATCTCCGACAGGCTGGCGGTCGAATCGCGCATCGATGCTCGGGCTTTGGCCAGGCGTCGGTCGATTAGATAGCTATGGGGGCTCTTGCCCGTCGCGTTCTTGAATGCGCGCATGAAATAACCTTCGGACAAGTCAAGCAACCCCGCCATTGCCTGTATACCCAGTGGGCCGTCGAGGCCAGCATCTATGAATTCATCGAGCAGGCGCATCCGGCTGCCGGTTATAGAGCCTTGGGGCGGCGCCGGCGACGCGTCGATGCCCTCCGCCCGTTCAGCCAATGCGAGTGCCCAGGCTTCACAGTCGTCCTCCACGGAGTTCTGCAACAGCGCGCGGCGCATTCGCAGGGCGAGGTTAACGGCTGGCTGATCAATGCGATTGTTGAATGCCCGGTCACCCAGCAATGAAATACCGTCGGTGCGCATGATCCGCAGGTATTCACCGCCCGAGGGTGACTCGGACAACACATCACAGCCAGCGGGGACGAACGCCAGTCCATTGGGCATGGCATCGAAGGGGCGCACTCGGTCGCTGCCAATGGCGTGCAAGCCTCGTTGGCTGTCGAAGGCAAAGCCGATCGCTGCCTGGGTCGCAACATATCGGGTCGCGTAGGCGGCGCCGGGTAGCAATTCGATCGCCCACGGCCCTGCCTCGACACGACGAATCGGTTCAGGTACGAGCGAGGGCTGCAGGCGGTTTCGAAGGCTCATGAACACCATAGTAGTGAAGAGGGGGCGTAAAAGTCAGGTCAGTTTTTTGAAAGCCGGCTTGACGTGCCCATGCCTAGACTGGGAAAAGCCTCAGGAAGACAACTCATGCACAAACTGACTCGCGACGATCTCGAACAAGCTGCCCGCCACGTATACCAAGTCATGCCTGCCACCGCCCAATACCCTTGGCCATTGCTGGCTGAGCGGTTAGGTTGCACTGTCTGGGTCAAACACGAAAACCACACACCTACAGGCGCTTTCAAAGTGCGGGGTGGCATTACCTTCTTGCACTGGCTGCGGCGCGAACATCCGGGCGTGAAGGGCATTGTCTCCGCTACGCGCGGCAACCATGGTCAGAGCCTGGCGCTGGCGGCCAGCACGCTGGGTTTGAGGGCTTTGATTGTCGTGCCGGAAGGTAATTCGCTAGAGAAGAACAATGCCATGCGCGGCTTTGGCGGCGAAGTGGTTGAGTGTGGTCGCGATTTCGACGAGGCCCGTGAAGAGGCCGCACGTCTGGCGCAGGTGCATGACCTCTACCTGGTGCCGCCGTTCCACACCGAGTTGGTCAAAGGTGTGGCCACGTATGCGCTGGAGCTGTTCATCGCTGCGCCGGATCTGGATACCGTCTACGTGCCGATTGGCTGTGGATCGGGGATCTGCGGGGTGATCGCCGCCCGCGATGCGCTCGGCATGAAGACCCAAGTGGTGGGCGTGGTTTCCAAAGAGGCTGCGGCGGCGAAGTTATCGTTTGAAGCTGGGGCAATCTGCGAGACCGCCTCGGCAAATACCTTTGCGGATGGCTTGGCCGTGCGTAAGCCAGTTCCCGATGCGTTCGCCATTTACGGGGCCGCTTCGGCGCGAATCGTCTCTGTCAGCGAGGGCGAGATTGCCGAGGCCATGCGCGTGTATTACACCGATACCCACAACCTTGCTGAAGGGGCAGGTGCGGCTGCGCTGGCAGCGCTGATTCAGGAGCGTGAAATGATGCTGGGTAAAAAGGTGGCTGTGATTCTGTCCGGCGGGAATGTTGACCGGTCGGTGTATGCGAGCGTGATTGGGTGATTGAGAGCTAATGACTTCAACCCGCCTCGCGTGCCGTTTAGCCAATTACTAACGAAGAGCGCGGGCCCATCCCGTGTCCAACGTCCACAACCCAAACAGCCATTCGCAATCAACAGGACGCTTACCCTGGAATGCCAATGGCAGTCAGCTTGTTCTAGATCGATGACGACTCAGACATCTCCACCAGCAGTTGCCCAAATGTATTGGCCGCAGGCGTCTTTCCTGTGATGCTCCATATCAGTCTGAAATCAGCATCCAGCAGCGGTGGCAGGCCATATTGCCCGTCAATCACCACCATGCCGGGCTCTAGATCTCCCAACGGTAGCGCGGTGACGGCAAGCCCTGCCAATACCGCCGCCCGCAGTCCTTGTTGACTTGGAGAGGTAAAGGCGACCCGCCAATCCACGGTGGAACTCGCTAATGCCTCTACGGCCACTTGCCGGTGCATGCAGGGCGCTGGTGCAAACGCCAGCGGTAAAGGGGCCTCGCCGGTAAAGTCGAAACTCTGCGCCGCAGCCCAGACAAACCGGGTTTCGCGCAGCACGGTACCGCCGGCCTGACTGCCCGGCAATGTCATGACCACGGCCAGATCGAGCCCATCGGCATCGACCTGCGCGCGCAGATCGAGGTAGGTGCCAACGGTTACATCCAGACGTACTGCGGGAAATTGTCTGGCGAACCGAGTCAGTAACGGCGGCAAGCCGTCGCCGATAAAGTTTTCTGGCACACCGAAGCGCACGGTCCCGGATACCGATGACGTTTCGAAACGCCGGGAGAGGGCGTCTTGCGCTCTGAGGACATGTTCGGCATGACGCAGAAAATCTTCGCCATCTTCTGTCAGCGTCAAACGTCGGGTGGTACGCACCAGTAGGGTGGTGCCGGCCTGTTCTTCCAGGCGCCGGATCTGATGACTGATCGCTGACTGGCTTAAGTGCAGCCGTTCTGCGGCACGAGTGAAACTATCGGTCTCCTTGATCGCGACAAAAGCACGTAACAGAGCTGGGTCGAAGTCCATTTAGTCCACTCATGATGAATATTAATAAAACTTACGAAATTTAATCATTTCTGTCATTTTTTAATTACTTCCAGAATGCGGCCGGTCACTTGGAGTTATGTCTGGTGACGCTGGTCAGGCGATCGCACCAACTCCCCTTGGGGCGGCCTTGCCAGTGCCCATCAACTTGATCTGGAAGATCACGATGCCGTTCTCTTCTTCGCAAAAAGATGTTTTCACAATAGCCGCCGTTTGCTTGGCCTCGCTGATGTTCGGCCTGGAAATCTCGAGCGTGCCGGCAATCCTGCCCACGCTTGAATCGGTTCTGCACAGCGATTTCAACGATATGCAGTGGATCATGAATGCCTACACCATCGCCTGCACCACGGTACTGATGGCCACCGGCACACTGGCGGATCGGTATGGGCGCAAGCGAGTGTTTGTCATTAGCCTGGTACTTTTCGGCATTACCTCTCTGGGCTGTGGATGGGCGCAAAGTGCCAGCGTGTTGATTGCAAACCGATTCCTGCAAGGTATGTCCGGTGGTGCCATGCTGATTTGTCAGGTGGCAGTGTTGTCTCACCGATTCCAGTCGGGAGCTGCGCGCGGCAAAGCGTTCAGTGCCTGGGGGATCGTGTTCGGCATCGGTCTGGGGTTCGGTCCGATTATCGGCGCAGTTATCGTGGCGTTGTCGAGTTGGGAATGGGTGTTTCTGGTGCATGCGCCAATTGCAGTGCTCGCGCTGGTGCTGGTGATCGCCGGTGTCGATGAGTCACGCGACCCGCAGCGTCGCAGGCTGGATGTGTTGGGTATTATTTCGCTGTCGCTGGCAGTGTTGGGTCTTTCCTGGTTCATCACTCAGGGAGCGGGGGTGGGTTTCTCCAGTGGTTCGGCCATCGCCAGCCTGGTTGTGGCAATGGTCAGTTTCATCGTCTTTGTCGTCGCGCAGCGACGCTATGTCGATCCCATGTTCGACTTCTCTGTATTTCGCATCCGCCGCTTCTCGGGTGCCTTGCTAGGGTCGGCAGGCATGAACTTCAGCTTCTGGCCCTTCATGATCTATCTGCCTCTGTACTTTCAAAATGGCCTGGGCTATGCCAGTGTCGGCACCGGTTTGGCACTGCTGGCCTATACACTGCCGACGCTGGTTATCCCTCCATTGGGCGAACGGCTGGCGCTGCGCTATCGACCTGAGGCTGTGATTCCCGCAGGCTTGTTCACCATAGGTCTGGGGTTCCTGCTGATGAAATGGGGCAGCAGTGTTACGCATGCCAGCTGGCTGACGATGCTTCCTGGCTGCCTGATCGCCGGGATTGGACTGGGGTTGACCAATACGCCTGTCACCAATACCACCACCGGATCGGTGCCCAGTGAGCGTGCAGGCATGGCATCGGGCATCGATATCAGCGCTCGTATGATCAGCCTTGCAATCAATATCGCGCTGATGGGATTCATCTTGGTGGAAGGCATCCTGTCTTCCCTGCGCGAGCAGTTATCTGGCTCCTCCGATGATGTTCAACTGAGGTTGCTGGCGGAGAATATTTCAGCCGGCAACAACGCCGTGCTGGCACAGACTGGCCAGGGCTCTACGATTCCGCTCGATGTCGCCAACGCAGCTTTGGCCCATGGGTTTGGCTGGGTGATGCTGTATGGCGGTGTTGCGGCATGGGTGCTAGTGGCGGCGAGCTGCCTGGTTTTTCGTTCGAGCAAAGCCGTGAATGCTCAGCAGTAACTGTAAGCCGAAGGATTGCTTATGGCCCAGCGTGTATAAAAGCGCCCATGGATCTAAAGCACAGTTTCGATTGCATTGATCATCGCGGGTGCCTGCTATGGTTTATGTCGCTGGATTTTATCCAGCGACGCAACTTGATGACCGCCCTGAGGAGTGACAACCATCATGAAGAAGATCGACGCAAAGGCAGACGAGGAGGGAGGTTCTGCCTCTGAACTGATAGAGGCAAAAATCCAGGCGCTGAGTGACTGGCGGGGTGAGACGCTCGCTCGGGTTCGAACGCTGATCAAGCAGGCCGACCCAGACGTGGTCGAGGAGTTGAAGTGGAGAGGGGTTCCAGTGTGGTCGCACGCCGGCATCATCTGCACCGGCGAGACGTACAAGAATGCCGTGAAGATGACCTTCGCCAAGGGGGCCTCGCTGGAGGACCCTTCCGGTCTGTTCAACGCCAGCCTCGACGGCAACACCCGACGTGCGATTGATTTGCATGAGGGCGACAGGATTGATGAAGACGCGTTGAAGACGCTGATTCGTGCGGCGGTGGCGCTCAATACGTCGACGTAAATGGTTCTATACGGCTAACTGATTGATTCCAGAGCTACCGGATAAAAAATTCGGCACTGTTTAGATCGATTATTTCTTTCGGTTCTTTATATAGCGCTGGGTCGAATATCCGTAACTTCTAAAACCACGTCTTCGTTTTGATTCTGTCTGTGATGAAGACGCTGTCGCCGCTATAACAGACGGCGACGTCCCGACCGCGCCACTAAATCGGTTTCTACATCAAATCCTGCTGCTCGGCCATCATCTTGTCGTCCCTTCGCCAGTCCTTAGAATCCGCCTCCATCAGCTTCGTCCAACTATCGAATCGCTTAGGGAGTTACACCATGATGAACGCCATGCAGATGCCAATGCCGATGATGAACGCCAACATGCCGATGATGCCAATGATGGGCATGCCGATGATGATGGCGACCATGAGCTGCGAAATGGTGGACGACGGCATGATGTGCAAAATGATGCCGGCCGCAGGCATGGACATGGCCATGTTCAAGAACAGCGCCGAAATGATGCAGATGATGATGAACTGCGGCATGCCGATGATGATGCACTGCGGCAACATGAGCATGATGTGCATGTCCCAGGCGAGCATGGCCATGCCGATGATGAACATGATGATGCCAATGCCGATGATGGGCATGCCGATGCCGTCGATGAAGTGCGTGATGGAATGCACCATGATGGCCGACGGCATGATGTGCAAAATCATGCCGATGGCCGGCATGAACATGGACATGATGAAAAGCTGCTGCGACTTGATGATGAAAATGATGAACGATTGCAGCATGCCGATGATGATGAGCTGCAATGGCATGCCGCTGATGTGCTGCACCTGCTGATCCCTGACAACACAAAAAAAGCCCCCGCAACCTTACGGTTACGGGGGCTTTTTCATTCCGGCAGACACCACATCCCCCCGTAGGAGCGAGGCTTGCCCGCGAAGGCGGAGTGTCAGCCAATATCAATGTTGAATGTGCTGGCCTCATCGCGGGCAAGCCCGCTCCCACAGGGATTTGGGTTGAGCGCGGTATTCGTCGGTAGCGGTAATAAAACTGTGGGAGCGGGCTTGCTCGCGAAGGCGGTGTGCCAGGCAACATTAATGTCGACTGACACTCCCTCTTCGCGAGCAAGCCCGCTCCCACATTGGATGTTCATTGCTCTTTCAGGTGTTTAATCCAGGCGTTCCGGATAGGTCACCACCAGATACGCCACTGCCTCACTGTCGGCGGGGTTGCGGTAGCGGTGGGGCTGGTCGGCGTAGAACAGGATCGAGTCGCCGGTAGACAGCAGGTAACGTTCATCGTTGACGCTGATTTCCAGCACGCCCTGCGACACCACCAGGTTCTCCTGAACACCGGGGCCATGCCCCTCGCTGTGATCTTCGCCCAAAGGGCTCAGGCGCAGTTCGTAAAATTCCGATTGGCGTGCCACATCAAACGGGAACAGGGCGCGGCTGACGAAGGCTCCGCTGGCGCTGACCAGTCGTTTGCTCTCACGTGCCGACAGCACGGCCACACCTTCGAAGGCCCGATGCTCAAGAAAGGCGGCCACCGAGACCTTCAGGCCTTTGGCAATTTTGCACAGCACTTTGATGGACGGCACGCTGCGTCCGGACTCGATCTGCGCCAGCATCGCCCGGCTCACACCGCATTGCCGGGCCAGCGCATCGAGGGACAAGTGACGCTTGCCCCGCAGCCGTTGCAGGTTCTGTGCGACCCGCTCGCAGATCGGCTCTTCTTCCAGTGGCTCCAGATTATTCAAGTCCGTCACGGGTTCGTCTGCGCTCGCTGCGCTCGCCAGAAATCGCGAGGGTTGCTGCGCGTTCATGCGTGACGGGTCTCGGTCGAGTGGGCGGCCTGGCCCCATTGATAAGCCTGTAAGCCGGCGTTACGTGCATACATCTCCCACATGGCCCGTGCCCGTTGCTGAGCCTGTTTGCGTTTGCGGTAGCTGGCGAAGTCGATGAGGTTGTCAGTCGGATTCATGGGGCACTTCACTGTGGTGATGAATGACGGGATGAGCTGAGAGTACGTGGATATTTTTATAACGATAAATACTTATTTTGTATTTGTTAATTCGTTTTGGTTATTTAATTAATATTCTATTAAGGAATAAGTAGATAATTATATATTCCTTTTGTTGCTGGTTCGGGTGATGCACTTTGAGGGCCTGCACATCCATGCGGATGCGCCCGACACCAGACAGGAAGCCTCATCATGACCATCAAAGCGATCAACGTCCGAAATCAGTTCAAGGGTGTCATCAAGGAAATAGTAGAGGGCGAAGTGGTGTCCGAAATCGACGTGCAAACGGCTTCCGGAATCGTCACCTCGGTGATTACCACCCGTTCGGTGCGCGACCTTGAATTGAAAGTGGGGAGCGAGGTGATTGCCTTCGTCAAATCCACCGAGGTGTCGATCGCCAAGCTCTGAAACTGAAATTTGAGCGACGAGAATCCTGTGGGAGCGTGGCTTGCCCGCGAAGAATGCACCGCGGTTTTTCAGGTATTACGCGTCATCGTTCTTCGCGGGCAAGCCACGCTCCCACAGGTTCTACGTCTTGACTTGCCGGCATTGTGCTCACTTTCCATAACGTTGAGGTTTTCATGGCGATTCCTTTCAAGCGCTCCGCATTGACGCTGTTGGCAGCCTCCGTGGCGGCGGTGAGTGCATTACTCAGCCCCGGCGCTCAGGCCGAAGGCAAAATCAGCATTGCCCAGCAATTTGGTATCGGTTACCTGATCCTGGATGTGGTGCGCGATCAGCAGCTCATCGAGAAACATGGCAAGGAGCAGGGCCTCGACATCAAGGTCGACTGGAGCAGCATCTCGGGTGCCACGGCGATGAACGAGACTCTCTTGGCCGGTGCGCTGGATGTAGTGTCGGCAGGCGTGCCGCCAATGCTGACGATCTGGGACCGGACCAAGGGCAAACAAAACGTCAAGGCCATCGCCTCGCTGGGGTCGATGCCCAATTACCTGCTGACCAATAACCCGAACGTAAAAAGCCTCAAGGATTTCACCGAAAAGGACCGCATCGCGGTGCCGGCGGCAGGGGTAGGTTTCCAGTCACGCACTTTACAAATCGAAACGGCGAAACAGTTTGGCGCACAAAACTTCAAGAAGTTTGACGACATCTCGATCAGCCTCGCTCACCCGGATGCAACGTCGGCGCTGATTGCCGGCGGTTCGGAGATCAACTCACATTTCTCCAGTCCGCCGTTCCAGTACCAGGAACTGCAGAGTCCCAACGTGCACAAGGTGCTGAGTTCCTACGACGTATTGGGTGGCCAGGCCACGTTTAACGTGCTGTACACCACCGAGAAATTCCACGACGAAAACCCGAAAACCTACAAGGCGTTTTACGCGGCACTCGCCGAGGCCGAGAAAATAATCAAGGCCGATAAGCCCGCAGCCGCCCAGACCTATCTCCGGGTGGAACAATCGAAGCTGGCGCTGCCACTGGTTGAGAAAATCGTCGCCGACCCTGAAATCGACTTCACCGTCGTGCCCCAGCGCACCTTCATCTACGCCGAGAAACTCCAGGAGCTCGGTGTGCTGAAAAACAAGGCTGCCAGCTGGAAGGATTACTTCTTTGAAGAAGCACACGGTAGCGAGGGCAGCTGAGCGGGTCTGCTATAAAGCGTGCGTCGCGGCTTAACTGACCGGAATTTAGGGCTTGCGCAGCAGAAGCAACAGCAGCGCCGCAGCCGCCAGCAGCGCCCCGACGATGAAGGTGCTGGCCGAGCCCGAGGTCTCCCACAGCGCGCCGGCGAGCACACTGGCGATCAACAGGCACACGCCGCTGATCAGATTGAACAGGCCGAATGCCGTGCCCCTGAGATGTTCGGGCGCGGTGTCGGCGATCAGCGCTGCGAGAATCCCTTGGCTGAAACCCATGTGCAGGCCCCACAGGGCTACGCCCGCCAGCATGGTCATGATCGAATCCGCTTGCGCCAATAACAGGTCCGCCAGGATCAGCAGGACTATGCCGACACACAGCACTTTGGTGCGGCTGATCCGGTCGGACAACCAGCCGGCCGGGTAGGCAGACACTGCATAAAGCAACGACATGACCACCATCACCATCGGCACCCAGGTTGCTGTCAGGCCTGTTTGTTGCGCCTTCAACACCAGAAAGGCTTCACTGAAGCGGGCCAGCGTGAAGAGCCCGCCGACGATCACCACCCACCAGTAACCACGGGAAAAATCCCGCAGGACCTTCCAGTGGATAGGTGAGCGAAAGGTGCGTTCGCCAGCGGCAGCGGTCGGTTCTTTTACCCCGCCGACAATCAGCGCCACCGATATCACCGCCGGGATCACCGCAAACCACAACACCAGATGGATCTGCCCGAGCCAGAGCATCAGCACGATAGCCAGGATCGGACCCAGAATGGCGCCCACGGTGTCCATCGACTGGCGCATGCCAAAACAAGCACCACGGATTTCGGCGGGTGCGACATCGGCGACCAATGCATCTCGCGGCGCGCCACGAATACCTTTGCCGATGCGATCCAGAAAACGCGCGGTGAACACCACCTCCACCGATTGCGCGAGAGGAAAGAGCGGTTTTGACAAGGCGGCCAGACCGTAGCCCATCAACAGCAGGCCTTTGCGCCGGCCGATAAAGTCGCTGATGGCGCCGGAGAAGATTTTGGTCAGCATCGCGGTCGCTTCGGCGATGCCCTCGATCACCCCGACGGTCAACGCGCTCGCGCCCAGGGTCGTGACCAGAAATATTGGCAACAGGCTGTGCACCAGTTCTGAAGACAGGTCCATGAACAAGCTGACAAAACCCAAGGCCCAGACCGTGGAGGGGATACGCACTGAAGCCGGTCTGGGTTTTGAGAGGTTGTCCATGCGGGTTTCCGGGATTGAATGCTCACCGATTGTTTATGTCGCCAACCCCGGCGATCAGGCCTTAAAGATTCTGACTCAAAAAGAGCAACGTATTGCCGTGCGCCTCCACCGCCGCCCGCTGGTTGTAGCTGTCACGGTGTGAGCAGTTGAAGCCATGTTCGGCCCCCGGATACACCTCGATATCGACGTCGTCGTTGAACTCGAAACGCTCGGCGATTTGCTTCACGGCGTCGATGGGGATGTGGCTGTCCTGTTCGCCGAAATGCATCAGCATCGGCACCTTGAGTTCACCGGCCCGATCCAGTTGGTTCTGAATGCCGCCGCCGTAGTAGGCGATCGCCACGTCGACGAAACCGTTGGCCGCGGTGTTGTACGACAGCATGCCGCCGAAGCAGAAACCGATGGAAGCGATTCTGCCGTCCAGCCCCGGATGAGCCTTCAGGGCGTCGATGGCCAGTTTGATGTCGGCCTGGGCCTTGGTGGTGTCGGTGGCATTCATCAATTCGACGGCGCGTTTCCAGCCAGCTTCGTCGTAGCCCAGTTCGATACGGTGGCCGTTACGCCAGAACAGATCCGGCGTTATGACCAGGTAGCCGTCGGCTGCGTACTGCTCGGCGACCGAGCGGATGTGTTCGTTGACGCCGAAGATTTCCTGAATCAGCACAATCCCCGGACCTTTACGGGTGTGGGGGATGGCCAGGTAAGCGCCGAATGTGCCGTCGGCGCTGGTGATCTCGATCCATTGGGTGGTTACGCTCATGATGGCTCCTTTACATAAGTTGGGTGGGTTATCGAGACGCTGGCGTATCAGCGGTGACTGCGCCGCCAGAAGAGTCGAGCCAACAACGCGTCCATGCTGAGTTTGCCGGCCCCCGAGAGCAATAACGGCATGAGGGCTGCGAGGTAGATCAGCGGCAGTTTGAAGTTGCCGTGGCCTTTATTGCTGATGGCATAACCCTGGGCAAGTTCACTCAATGTAGACCAATCGGCCGGCCAGTGAACGGCAGCGGTCGCAACGATCGTGACCACGATCAGGATAATCGCCGAGACCCGCGTCCCCAGGCCCACCAGCAGGGCGAGGGCACAGATCAATTCGGCCCACATCGCCAGTTCCCAGTTCAGCGTGGCCGGCACGTGGTTGAAGGGGAATGGGAAGCTGTTCTGGATGTCAGCGAACCAGTTCTGACCGTTCCATTTTTCCAGGCCTGATTCGAAAAACTCCCAGGCCAGAAACACCCGCAAGGTCAGGGGCGCGATCCAGCTACCGACACGGTCGAGGTTCAGGTGCAGGCCTTTGATGGCTGATAAGAGAGAGGTGTTCATGGGCTTGAGCTCCGGGGATTCATTGTGGGAGCGGGCTTGCTCGCGAAGACGGCGGCACATTCAACATTGATGTCGCCTGACACACCGCTTTCGCGAGCAAGCCCGCTCCCACAGGGGATTGTTGGTGTTGTTGAGATTTCATTCAGTCAACAGCGCATTCCTGACCGACCGTTTGTACTTCAACGCAATCTTGCCCAGCAGCCGAATGACGATTGCCGAAAACATCAGGCCGAACGGCAGGACGTACCAGGCGCTCATGGGGATGCGCTTGAAGTTGGAATAGGTAAACACCGCCGCGAGCACCCACATGCCGCTGACGTGCAGGGCTTTCCAGGCTTTGGGGCCGATCAACCGCGCCGTGGTTTTGAACGAGGTCAGCGCCATCAACAGAATGAACAGGTAACCAACCGAGCCCGGGATATTGCCGACCGTAGTGCGGCCGGGCCAGAACTCAGGGTTCAGTTGGCCATAGCTGTAGATCAGGATGGCGTGTACCAGGTGGGAAAATGCAAAGGCAAGACCGATGAAGCGTCGCTCGCGCACCAGCGATCGGGTGAATGGCGAGGGCACCAGCACAGCCAAAGCGGACGCAGTGAACGCAGCGAGAAACAGTGCAAACGAAGTGCGTGCAGTGGCGCGAATGGCGCTGCGCGTGGCTTCCACCAGATCCGGGTTCAGCAACAGAATCAGGCCGGTCATCAACAACACCAGCAGGGACAGCAGGCCAAACAGCGACCAGCCGTGGTAACGGGGAACTTGGGTCAGCATGGCAACACTCCTGAGCAAGGGCCGACCCGGTTTTGCCGGTGGTCAGCGGACAGCAGGAGTTTTTCAACCCGGTGTGTGGGCGGTATGTCCGAAAGGTCGCCCGGTGCAAGTTCATGTATCCCGGGCCGCGACAGATACATTCCCATACAAAACTGTGATTCAGCACCGACCAGCAGCGTCTAGCGACAGTGTCCCCGCAATCCCATGGGGCGAGACTTCGGAACCCGGCATGCAAGCGCTGTTGAACGAGATCCTTGACGCAGTCCGACCGTTGATCGGTCAGGGCAAAGTGGCTGACTACATTCCCGCCCTCGGCACCGTGCCGTCCAATCAGTTGGGCATTGCCGTGTATGGCAATGACGGCGAGTTGTTTTGCGCGGGAGACGCCGACACGCCGTTCTCGGTGCAGAGTATCTCCAAGGTATTCAGCCTGGTGCAGGCCATCGACCATTCCGGCGAAGCGATTTGGGAGCGCCTGGGTCACGAGCCGTCCGGCCAGCCGTTCAACTCGCTGGTGCAGCTGGAGTTCGAGCGCGGGCGCCCGCGCAATCCTTTCATCAACGCCGGTGCGCTGGTGATCTGCGACATCAACCAGTCACGTTTTGCCGCGCCGGCGTTATCGATGCGCGATTTTGTCCGGCGTTTGTCCGGCAACCCGAATGTCATGGTGGATGGCAAAGTCGCCGAGTCGGAATACCAGCACCGCGCGCGCAACGCAGCCATGGCTTATCTGATGCAGTCGTTCGGCAACTTTCATAACGACGTCGAAGCCGTGCTGCGCAGCTACTTCAGCCACTGCGCGTTGCGCATGAGTTGCGTGGATCTGGCCCGCACGTTCTGCTTTCTGGCCAACGACGGTTTCTGCAAACACAGCGGCGCCCAGATCCTCAGCGCCCGTCAGACCCAACAAGTCAACTCGATCATGGCCACCAGCGGGTTGTACGACGAAGCCGGCAACTTTGCCTATCGCGTCGGTTTGCCGGGCAAGAGCGGCGTGGGCGGGGGCATCGTCGCGGTGGTGCCGGGGCAATTCACGGTGTGCGTGTGGTCCCCGGAATTGAACACTGCCGGCAACTCCCTCGCTGGCATGGCCGCGCTGGAATTGTTGAGTCAGCGGATCGGCTGGTCGGTGTTCTGATGGCATTTCTTGACTAGCGCTCGATGACCGCTACCGTGAAGCAGGCATTCTTTGACTCACCCGAACGGGTGACGGGGCGGGTGACTTCATGGTGAATTTCGGTTCCGCGCTTCTAGTCTTCAATGACCCGGACACTCATATGCGCAAAGGGTTGTCTGCCGTGGTCCAGATAGGCGACACCCTGTGGGTCGCCAATGATGAATCCTTGAGCCTGGAGCGCTTCACCTTGCGTGAGCGCGTCGGTGCGGGCGAGTTTCTGTTTGATCAGCACCAACAATTCCCGTTGGCGTCCCTGTTGACGCTGCCGGTCATCCCGACGATTGGCGAAGAATTCGTTGAAGCAGACCTGGAAGGCATGAGCTACGACCGCGACACGGGGTATCTCTGGATTGTGGGGTCTCACAGCCTGAAACGGAAAAAACCTGATAGCACCAAATCCCTGAAGAAAAACGCCGAGCGTCTGGCAACTGTCAGCAGCGATGGCAATCGTTTTCTCCTGGCCCGGATTCCGGTGGTCGAAGAAAACGGGACGTTCACTTTGGTGAAGAGCACCGCCAGCGATGATCGAGTCGCCGCCCAATTGGCCGGTAATCAACTGGGTAACGAATTGCTCGATGAGCTCAAGGACGACGAGCATGTAGGGGCATTCCTGCACATTCCCGGCAAGGACAACGGGTTCGATACCGAAGGTCTTGAGATCAACGGCAAACGTGTTTTTATCGGGTTGCGAGGGCCTGTGTTGCGGGGCTGGACGATTGTTCTGGAGATTGAACCCGAGGACCATCCCAAGGCCGCTCACACACTGATACTGAAAAAGATCGGGCCCAAGGGGCGCAAATATCGTAAGCATTTTCTCCAGCTGGATGGACTCGGCGTCAGGGACTTATGCATCGATGGTGACGACATGTTGATCCTGGCCGGGCCGACGATGAACCTCGATGGGCCTGTCAGCTTATTTCGATGGCACGACGGCGCCAGGCCCACAGACGAAAGTTTTATCTTCAGGGAACAATTGACGCCGGTCCTGGAGGTTCCTTACGGGCAAGGAGAGGATAAAGGCCGCGATCATGCCGAAGGAATGACCTTTGTCAGCACTGCGGGCGTAGAGGAACCGTTGCTGCTGGTGGTCTATGACGCGAACGCCGGGTGGCGCAAACAGGGGGGCAATCGCCTGGAGCAGGATGTATTTCGACTTATGAAAAAGTAACCGCCACCGCGCCCCGGTGAATGACGCTCCACGGATTTTCCTATACATTTTCCGACCGCCCCCCTGCATGGTGAAACCGTTTCATGTCTCTTGCGCTCGAACGTCTAGTCGCTGGCACGCCGATCCCTTTTGCTGGTAATCGTGTCACTGTCGTCAGCTCCGAACTGGCGGCGCGCTTTCAGCCCGGCGACCATCTGCTGGTGGAGCAGGTCAGCGGCGAATTGCTGCTGATCCCGGTAGCGGACCAGCAAGCGGCGGCAGTCGCCATCGAGCGCGCCGAAGCGGCGTTCACCGCGATGTCCAGCGTCTCGGATCACGCCATCAGCGAGTTCTTCGATCACTTTGCCCAACGCCTGGAAACGCCTGAATGCTGGGCCTTGATTGCGGCTGCCAACCTGGCCGACATCGAGCGGGCCAAGGCGCGCGGGCGTTCCACCACGCGGTTGCTCGCCGATGAGCGCATGCGCCGCGACATGATCGCCGGCCTCAGGGCTTGGCGCGATGCACCGGCTACGCGCGGCAAGGTCGTGAGCTGCGTCGAGCATGATGGCTGGAAAGTCGAGCAAGTAGTGTCGCCGCTGGGCATCGTCGCGTTCGTGTTCGAAGGCCGGCCGAATGTTTTCGCCGATGCCGCCGGTGTCTTGCGCACCGGTAACACCGCGGTGTTGCGCATTGGCAGCGATGCATTGGGCACCGCCCAGGCCATTGTCACCCATGCATTGAATCCAGCATTGGCTGACGCCGGATTGCCGACCGGAGCAGTTTCGCTGGTGGAAAGCGTCAATCACGCCGCCGGTTGGGCGATGTTCGCCGACCGGCGCTTGTCGCTGGCTGTGGCCCGTGGGTCGGGACGTGCGGTCAGCCAGTTGGGCAGCATCGCGCAACAGGCCGGTACCGCGGTCAGCTTGCACGGCACCGGTGGCGCGTGGCTGATCGCCGACAAGGACGCCGATGCCCGGCGCTTTGCCGCCGTGGTGCGCAACTCGCTGGACCGCAAAGTCTGCAACACCCTCAACGTTTGCCTGATCCACCGCGACCGCGCCGCCGAACTGGTGCCGTTGTTTCTCGACGCACTGCAACAGGCCGGCACCGCTCGGGGCCAGGGCTGCAAGTTACATATCGTCGAAGG
Organism: Pseudomonas sp. JV414; assembly: GCF_032424305.1. Lineage (NCBI taxonomy): Bacteria > Pseudomonadati > Pseudomonadota > Gammaproteobacteria > Pseudomonadales > Pseudomonadaceae > Pseudomonas > Pseudomonas sp. JV414. The sequence continues at coordinate 912,092 of NZ_VYKC01000022.1, forward strand.
TAGCGAGCAGCATTTGCCAACCGATTGGCAGACCGCGAGCGTCGAGGTGTACCGCGCCGGAGGCTATCAGACCGAAGCGTTGGCCGAACCGCTGCCCGAGGATCAACTGGGTCGCGAGTGGGAATGGGAAGAGACCCCGGAAGTCAGCTTGAAGATCGTTGACGACCTGGACCAGGCCATCGCCTTGTTCAACCGCTACAGCCCGCAATTCACCGTGTCGCTGATCAGTGAAGATGCCCCGGCGCAGGAGCGTTTCTACAACGCGGTCAACGCACCTTTTGTCGGCAACGGGATTACCCGCTGGGTCGACGGGCAGTACGCGCTGAACAAGCCGGAACTGGGGCTTTCGAACTGGGAGAGTGGGCGCCTGTTTGCGCGCAGCGCGATTCTCTCGGGGGATGGCGTGTTTACCATCCGTAGCCGCATGACCCAGACGGATCTGTCGGTCAAACGCTGAGGCGGCGCTCCAGAACAGCCACGCAAACCTGTGGGAGCGGGCTTGCTCGCGAAAGCGGTGTGTCAGGCGACATCAATGTTGACTGTGCCGCCGTCTTCGCGAGCAAGCCCGCTCCCACAGGATATTCGTCGTTCTTATACCTTATCGGCATCAGGGACAGCCCCCCGCCCGCAGGCAACGGCACGCACTATACTTAATGTGTGTCCGTGTCTGCGGTGGGGCGGGCGGCGCATCTGATTACGTGAGGGAGGTTTGCGCCATGAAACTTCATTCCTTTCAACATTACTCTCATGATCTGGAAACGGTCGTTCACGACGCGTGGATTACCACCAGAGTGAAGTCGGCCCTGGCATTGGCCGACTCAACCCTTGGCCTGCATGTCCATGTCAAAACCCATGCGGGCAGGGTGGCATTGAGCGGCCGCGTCAACACTCACAGGCAGTGTGAGCAGGCTGTTGCTCTGGCCCGTTCGGTTCAGGGTGTCGTCGACATCGATGCCAGCGAGTTGCTCACTCATGTGTTCACGCCGGGCAGTTTTCCAGATGCGCCCAATGCCGAAGAGTCCTCTGAGCGTCGGTCAAAATCGTCTACAAAGATTGACGATAAATGACAGGGGCGATCTTGTGAGTGTCACATTCCCGGTTGGGAAGTAGTGCGTGTGTCCACGTTGTAACGCTGCGCCAAGCCCGACGCAGCTCGAGCGGGTGAAGCTTTCAGGCGGCTTCGACCACTTGACCATACACCGCACAGGTGTCCGGGTGCTCGGCCAGCGACACGAAGTTGCGACGGCTGGCATCCAGAGCATCGACTGAGCCGGTCTCGATGTCATAAACCCAACCATGCAGATTCAGCAGGCCTTTTTCCTGGGCCAGGCGCACGCTCGGGTGAGTCTGGATATTCGCCAGTTGGGCGATGACATTTTCCCGGACCATCGAACTCACCTTGGCGGCGTCGCTGGCGTGAGGGCGGGAGTCATTGATTACCTTGGCCGACTCGGCGTGCTGCAACCAGCCACTGACGGCGGGCAGGTGATCCATGCATTTGCACTGGGCGATGGCGGTCATGGCGCCGCAGTCCGAATGCCCGCAGATCACGATGTCCGTCACGCCCAATACCGCGACTGCATATTCGACCGTGGCCGACACACCGCCGGGATGCGGACTGTAGGAGGGCACGATATTGCCGGCATTGCGCACCACAAACAGTTCGCCGGGCTCTTGCTGGGTCAGCAATTCCGGCACTACGCGGCTGTCTGAACAGGTGATGAACAAGGTGCCGGGATGCTGGGTGGTGGCCAGGTGTTTGAACAGGTCGGTACGTTGGATGAAGGCTTCGTTCTGGAACTTCAATAAACCTTCGATGAGCGCTTTCATGGCTGATTTCCTTGCAATGAATGAGGGGGGAATGCCTGCATAACCTGTAGGAGCGTGGCTTGCCCGCGAAGAACGATGACGCGTAATACCTGAAAAACCGCGGCGCATTCTTCGCGGGCAAGCCACGCTCCCACAGGTTCCGCGTCTTAATTGACTGGGTTGTTTTAGAAAGGACGCAATGGCAGGAACTTGCCGTCCAGAGTAATCACTGCGCGAGAACCGCCTTCCGGGTCTTCAACTTTCTTCATGTCCAGCTTGAAGTTGATCGCGCTGATGATGCCGTCGCCGAATTGCTCGTGAACCAGGGCTTTAAGCGTGGTGCCGTAGATCTGGATCATTTCGTAGAAGCGGTAGATGGTCGGGTCGGTAGGGACACCCGAAAGGCTGCCGCGCAGCGGAATGATCTGCAGGCGAGCCACGGCCTCGGCGTCCAGTTCGAGTTTCTCGCCAATCACCTTGGCGGCGGCTTCCGGCAACGGATGCTGGCCGAGCAGGGCGGCGGTGACATAGGCCAGGCCCAGGCCGGTGCCGTCGGTCAAATCCTGCCAGGACAGATTCTTGCGCGCCTTGGCATCGAGGATCGAAGTGGTCAGGGCCAGACTTGGGTCCTGGTAAGCGTGGGACTGTTGCATGGTGTGACTCCTATCGGTTGTGGCTGGAAAGTGGAGCCATCTTCGGTTGATTGATCCATAGCGTCCAAGATCGATATACAATGCGTCGCATAAGTCCTGCCTATAGATGGTGTGCCCCATGCTGCTCCGACATTTGCGCTACTTGCTGGCAGTCGCCGACCACGGCGGTTTCACCCGCGCCGCCGAGGCGTTGCATGTCTCCCAGCCGACGCTGTCCCAGCAGATCCGGCAACTGGAGGAAACGTTGGGCGTGAGCTTGTTCGACCGCACCTCGCGCACAGTCAAACCGACCGATGCGGGACTGGCCTATATCGAAAGTGCCCGTCGGGTACTGGTGGAACTTGAAGCAGGGAAACGCGCGCTGCATGACGTGAAGGACTTGTCTCGCGGCACTTTGCGATTGGCCATGACGCCAACGTTCATGGCGTATCTGGTGGGGCCATTGGTGCGCGACTACGTGACGAAGTTTCCGAACATCCATCTGCAGATTTTCGAGTTATCGATGGATCACATCGAGGCCGGGTTGCTCGATGACTCGCTGGACATTGCCATTGCCTTTACCCCGGTGAGGAGCCCCGACATCGAGTGCGTGCCGGCATTTGTCGAGACCTTGGGCGTGATGGTCGGGCGTAGTCATCCGTTGTACGAGCGCCAGAACCCGCTATCGCCAAAGGAGGTGGCGCAACTGGATTTCGCGTTGCTGACGCCGGACTTCATCACCCGATCCTCCATCGACGGGTATTTTCGGCAACAGAACATCACGCCCAAAGTGGCGATCGAGGTGAACTCGGTGAGTACGCTGCTGGAGGTCATTCGCCACGCGCCGATGGCCACCATCCTTCCGGAACCCATCGCCACTGCGGAACGGGCATTGCGCAAAATTCCGCTGCTGGGGGAGGCGCCCAACCGAGGGGCCGCGCTGCTTCGGCGCAAAAATAACTATCACAGTGCGGCGTCGGAGGCCTTTATGGAGCTGGTATTGGACGCGACTGCGGTCGAGTCGGCGAAGTCAGTCATCCACTGATTGACACAGCCCATTGGGAGCCTTGCCGGTGGAGGACACGGTCACCGAATCGTCATCGGCGAGGATGATCGTAATCGTAATGCCCGAACCCCTGGCTTCGAAGCGACGATCGTTGATGGCTTTGGTTACCGCTTCTTTACTATTGATCAATACCGGGCCGTCCTGATCCGCATGGACGACAACTTTACCGGGGCAGTCCACATCGAATGAGGGAATGCCAGGGAGGGTGTTCGCATGGGCAACATTCGCCATCGCCAACACTATGAATATCAGGATTTTGTTCATCGCAAGCCTCCAGAGATCCAGCAGGGCATACGGTTAACCATAGCTTTGTTTGGTGCGCACGAGACAAACGAAAAGGCCCCGCTCGATATTCCGAGCGGGGCCTTCTTTCATTACTGAGGGGGGATATCAATACAACCGATCAATCACCCGAACTTCGTTCTGGTTCTGCATCGATGCCCACGCCTGTTTCAGCGTTTGCAGCACATTACCGATGAAGTCCTTGTCGGCCGCGGCTTTCTTGCCGACATAACCCTGGCCGCGACGGTACATTTTCAGTCGGGCGAGCAGGTTCTGGTTGTTCTGGTCGAACGCTTCTTCGTGGGCATGGGGCGACAGGCAGTCGATATGAACCTGGCCCGATTTGCTGATCCACAGAATATGGCTGTCCTGGCTGTCTTTTTGCGCAGCGAACAAGCGAGCCAGTTCATCGATAGTAGGTTGATTGTTCAGATTCATTGTAAGCCCCTTGACCATTTGGTGATCTTTCAAAGTTGATTCGCTAATACAAGTAGCCCATCGGTTAGTTGATCCCTGGCACCGAAACCAGGACGTCAGCGGTCGGCCGTCAATATGACGGGGGCCCGCGTCTGCTGCATGTAGTCGTGTTGAATAACTGCTACGCAATAGCGTCACAACGAAGAGAAGCAGCGAAAACCTGGAGGCCACTGCCGACATTTTCAGGGTCGGCCACAAGCTTCATGAGGATTGATCGCCAGCGCTTCTCGTCCTTTGTACTGGACGTTCAGGCCAGGTCAGTTTCTTCAATCTGCCTTGTGGGCAGCGTGTATCCGGGGAAAACAGCTCGGCGGTCAGACGAGCTTGCTCAAACGTGTTGCCTGTACTCCCGATCGGGGAGATGTCTGCATCATGCAAGGGCAAATCGGAGGCGTCAACGGTTTTGTAGTGATTATTTTTGTTCACTACATATTGTCGGACAAAGTGGTTTTGGAATTAGAAAGTCAGGCGTGGCTGGCTGTGGCATCGTCAAGATCGCAGCTTTTCGTAGGAGCGAGGCTTGCCCGCGAAGGCCATCACGCGGACAAACTGCTGGACCGCGTCATCGTTTTTCGCGGGCAAGCCTCGCTCCTACGGGGGCGGGGTAGGAGTTGCCGAGGGCTGCGATCTTTTAAAGCGGTAAACGGTGCATGGATAACCGTCGATCGGCAGGTGATGCAGGGTGAATTCGCCACCCGTGAGATCAGGCATCACCTTGGCCCAGAACAGCCGCGCAGGCTGGTTGGCATCGATGTGGAAAATCTGCCATTGACCGGGGAACCGACTCAAGAGGGCAGAGGCGACAAACTTCGCGACACCTTGGCCACGAAAGCGTCGACTAACAAAAAAGTAGCCGATGTTGTGCTCCGCGCCGACGATATGGGTTTCGTTATCCACGGTCACGAAACCGGCAAGCTCGTCGTCGACCTTGATCAGAAACGGCCTGGTTGCCGGGTTGCGCCAGTAATCCAGCTTGGGCTGGATGTTGAAGAGGCCATGCTCCCCGAGTTTCAGCGGCAGCCATTCGCTGAAGTCATACACGTAGAACTGCATCAGGTTTTCGATGGTTTCCAGTTCGTCGCGCTGAGCGGCGTGCAGTTCTATTGAGGGCTGGCTTCTGATTGTCGTCATGGTTGTACCTTTCAGAAAGCAGGGCTGTTGCCTGATGCGCGATCCATGTGAGAGCGGGCTTACCCTAATGCCGGTAAGTCAAGACGCAGAACCTGTGGGAGCGTGGCTTGCCCGCGAAGAATGCACCGCGGTTTTCAGGTATTACGCGTCATCGTTCTTCGCGGGCAAGCCACGCTCCCACAGGTTCTGCACCTGACGTTGAAGAACACTAGACCATTTCGATTCGTTGCAAGTGCTCTCAAGCCTTGCTTACCGGTTTCGCCGTGCGCTTGGTGCCGGTCGAGGGTTTGCGTTTGGCGGGTTTGCGTTTGTTTTTCCACGGTGTGGCACCACCCCCGGCCGGGCTTGCCGGCCCGCTGATGGTCAGGTTCAGGCCGGCGCAACGTGCCACCTGCTTGCTCATCCACGCAGCCTGTTTGGTGACGAATTCTTCCAGGCTCATTTCACCGCTCTGCACCATGTCCAGGGCCTGTTCCCAGATTGCCGTGGTGCCGGGATCCGCAATGGCGCGCGGCACGGCGTCGATCAGGCTGAACGCTGCCGGCGTCGCGGCCAGGGCCTTGCCGTTCTTGATCAGGTAGCCGCGGTCCAGCAGGCCCTGGATGATCGAGGCGCGGGTGGCTTCGGTGCCGATGCCGGTGGTGTCCTTGAGCTTCTGCTTGAGCAGTGGATCTTCCACCAGTTTGGCGACGTTCTTCATCGCCTTGATCAGATCGCCTTCGGTAAACGGCTTGGGCGGCTGTGTCCAGAGGTCCTTGAGCTTCACGTCGGCCACCGCGCAGTCACGCCCTTCGGCCAATGCCGGGAGTGTTTGCGGCGCCGGTGCTTCGCGGCCCTTGGCTGGCGCGAGAGCCTCGGGCAAGGCGCGTTTCCAGCCGGGCTCGACAATCTGCTTGCCCACGGCGCGCAAGGCTTCACCGGCACAGTCGAAGTCGGCCTGGGTCCGGTCGTACTCATGGTTGGGCAGAAACTGCGCCAGGTAACGCGCACGAATCAGGGTGTAGACCGCCCGTTGTTTGCCTACCAGTCGGTCGAGGTTTTTCGCCGCAGCAGTGGGAATGATGCCGTGGTGAGCGCTGACCTTGGCATCGTTCCAGGCCCGTGAGCGGCGCTGGGGCTCCAGGTGATCGTGCAAGGCGTTCAATGCCGGATCGGCCTGCTTCAGCGCAGCAAGAATACTTGGGGCTTCGCTGTGCTGACTCAGCGGCAGGTAACCGCAATCGCTACGCGGGTAGGTAATGACTTTGTGGGTTTCGTACAGCGCCTGGGCGATATCGAGGGTTTCCTGAGCGCCGAGCCCGAGCTTCTTCGAGCAGACTTCCTGCAGCGTGCCCAGATCGAACGGCAAAGGCGCGACTTCGCGCATGCGCTCGGTGCGCAGTTTGATCACCCGAGCGCTCGCCGCACCGTTAATGGCCGTAGCGGCTTTCTGAGCCAGCCCCTGATTCAGGCAGCGGTCCTGATCGTCGCAAGCGTCGGAGGCCGCACGCCACTGGGCGGTGAACGCGGTGCCGTCATGCAGCAGTTGCACATCGATGGCCCAGTAAGCCACCGGGACGAAATCGGCAATGCTGCGGTCGCGATCCACCACCAGGCGCAAGGTCGGCGTCTGCACCCGACCGACCGGCAATACACCCTGATAGCCGGACTGACGCCCCAGCAGGGTGAACAGCCGACTCATGTTCATCCCGATCAACCAGTCGGCCCGGGAGCGCCCCAACGCCGAATGATAAAGGCTGAACGTCTCGGCACCGGGCTTGAGCGCCGCCAGGGCCTTGCGGATCGATGCATCGTCCAGCGCCGACAGCCACAGCCGCCGGATCGGCCCGCGATAACGGCAATGCTCCACCAGTTCTTGGGCGATCATCTCGCCCTCACGGTCGGCGTCGGTGGCAATCACCAGTTCACTGGCCTCGCCGAGCAAGCGTTTGACCGCCTTGTACTGGCTGGCCGTGCGCGGTTTGACGGTCATCTTCCATTTTTCGGGAATGATCGGCAGATCCGCCAGCACCCAACGCTTGTAACGCGCGTCATAGGCATCAGGCGGTGCGGTTTCCAGCAGATGGCCGATGCACCAGGTCACCGTGACACCCGTTCCCAGCCAGCAGCCGTCGCCTCGGCGCTTGGCGCCGAGCACGGCCGCGATGTCTTTGGCCTGGGAAGGTTTTTCACAGAGGTACAGCTGCATAACCACCATCATCGATCAGTGTTCAGAGGCTGACAGAATGGCGTTTGATGAGCGATGGAGCAATCTTTATCTGTATGGATGTACAGCTTAAGCTGTTGCGGTTGATGACAGCAGGTTGGGGCATGCTGTTTTGGGACCTCACTGTAGCCCTGGCAAGCTCCGTTCGGCTGTGAAGCAGTCGCGATGCCGAAACATGAGGTATACCTGTCGGAGCGCGGATACAGCGCAGCAGCGACAGAGGATCCTGTTCTATGAAAGCCCCCGGACCCGGTAATCCCATTGCCATCAGCCCTCAACCCGGCTGCGTGGTGGTGAAGTTCCATGGCATTCAAGTGGCGTCATCCACTCGGGCGCTGGTCATGCATGAGGCCAATTATCCTCCGGTGTACTACATCCCCCGCGAGGACATCGCCGAACAATATTTCGCCCGCACCGACCACACCAGCTATTGCCCGTACAAGGGCGATGCCAGCTATTTCAGCCTGCAAATCCCCGGGCATGAAGGTGCCAATGCGGTATGGAGTTATGAGCACCCGAAGGTGTCAGTCGCGCAGATTGGCGGGTATGTGGCGTTTTATCCTGAAGAAGTGACGTTTGAGGTACTTGATACCTGAGGTGCAGAAAGCATTGTGGCCAGAAGGCTTGTTGCCTGAACGCAATCCATGTGGGAGCGGGCTTGCTCGCGAAGGCGGTGTGCCAGGCAACATTAATGTTGACTGACACTCCCTTTTCGCGAGCAAGCCCGCTCCCACAGGTAAGCCTGGGCTAGAGGTTCGTGCCGTCAGTTCTTGTCCAGATCCACATTCTTGGTCTCACGCAAACAGATCATCCCCACCACCAGGCTCACCCCGGTAATCACCACCGGGTACCACAGCCCGTAGAAAATATCCCCGGTGTACACCACCAGGGCAAACGACACCGTCGGCAGAAAACCACCGAACCAACCGTTACCAATGTGGTAGGGCAGGGACATGGACGTGTAGCGGATACGGGTCGGGAACAGTTCGACCATCAGCGCCGCCAGCGGGCCGTAGCACATGGCGGAGATGATGATCAGCGCGACGATCAGCGCCACGATCATCGGTTTGTTGATCTGTTGGGTGTCGGCTTGTGACGGATACCCGGCCAGCGTCACTGCACCGCGCAGGGCCGCTTCGTCGTAACCATCGATTTTCACCTCGCCGATGCTGACCTGCACGCCGCTGCCGGCCGGAGCCGCTTCGCTGTTGTAGGGCAGGCCTTGTTTGACCAGGAAGGTTTTGACCTTGTCGCAAGGGCTATCAAATTTAGCCTTGCCGACCGGGTCGAACTGGAAGGTGCAGGTGGCCGGGTCTGCCAGCACGGTGATCGGTGCCTGGCGGCTGGCTTGGTCGATGGCCGGGTTAGCGTAGTGGGCCAGGGTCTTGAAGATCGGGAAGTACAGTGCGGTGGCCAGCAACAGGCCAATCATCAGCACTGGTTTGCGCCCGACCTTGTCCGACAGCCAGCCAAAAAAGATGAAGAACGGTGCGCCGATGATCACGCTGACGATCAGCAGACTGTTGGCCAGGGCCGGGTCCATTTTCAGGAACTGGGTGAGGAAGAACAGCACATAGAACTGCGCCGCGTAGAAGGTCACCGCTTGCCCGGCGTTGATGCTGAACAGCGCAATCAGCACCACTTTTAGGTTGTCCCATTTGCCGAAGGAGTCGCGCAGCGGCGACTTGCAGAGTTTGCCTTCTTCTTTCATTTTCACGAACGCAGGCGACTCATGCAGGCTCAAGCGAATCCAGGTCGAGATGCCCAGCAGCACGATTGAAAACAGAAACGGAATGCGCCAGCCCCAGACTTCGAACTGGTCACCGGTGAAGTAGCGGCAGCCGAGCACCACCAGCAGCGACAGCAGCAAACCGAGGGTGGCGGTGGACTGAATCCAGCTGGTGTGGAAACCGCGTTTGCCCATCGGTGCGTGTTCGGCGACGTAAGTGGCAGCGCCGCCGTACTCACCGCCCAGCGCCAGACCCTGGAGCATGCGCAGCACCACAAGGATGATCGGCGCGGCGATGCCGATACTGGCGTAAGTCGGCAGCAAGCCGACGCAGAAGGTCGCCACGCCCATGAGGACAATAGTGGCGAGGAACGTGTATTTGCGCCCGATCATGTCCCCCAAGCGGCCGAACACCAACGCACCGAACGGCCGCACGATGAAGCCGGCGGCGAAGGCCATCAGCGCGAAGATGAACGCCGTGGTGTCGTTGACCCCGGCGAAAAACTGTTTGCTGATGACCGCCGCGAGGGCGCCGTAGAGGAAAAAGTCGTACCACTCGAACACCGTCCCGAGGGACGAGGCGAAGATGACTTTTTGGGTTTCCTGACTGGTGCCGGCGCTGCGGACGGCTTCCAGGGGCTGAACATGTTCTGACATATCGGTATCCCTCACAGTGATTGTTTTTGTTGTTCCACTGTCGGCGCCAACCTTGTGGGCAGGTGCCGCTACTGTCGATGTATCGGGTGTACTCCTTCCCTGTAGGAGCTGCCGAAGGCTGCGATCTTTTGATCTTGATCTTCCAGCGCCTGCAAGGACGCCAAAAGATCGCAGGCTTCGCCAGCTCCTACATTGATTGCGTGTTGCTTCAGACCGGTGTGGTCTGTTGTTTTTCGGGGGGCACGCTCCTTGTGTCAGGGCTGAGGATCAATTGCGCAGCTTTCTCAGCGATCATCAACGTCGGCGAACAGGTATTGCCCGAGGTGATGCGCGGCATGATCGAGGCGTCGGCGATGCGCAGGCCGGGAATGCCGTGGACACGCAACTCGGCGTCGACCACCGCGTCCGCATCATTGCCCATCCGGCAGGTGCCCACCGGGTGGAAAATCGTCGTGCCGATCCGGGCGGCGGCTTCGTGCAATTGCTCTTCACTCTGCAAGCTGTCGCCGGGCAGGTACTCGACCGGTTTGAACGCTTGCAAGGCGGGCGCGGAGACGATGCGGCGGGTGAGTCGGATGGCATCGGCTGCCACTCGCAAGTCTTCGGGATGGCTCAGGTAGTTGGGCTGAATCAGCGGCGCTTCCCGCGGATCGGCGGAGCGAATGTCTATCCGGCCACGGCTTTGCGGGCGCAGATCGCAGACCGATGCAGTGAACGCGGGGAAGGCGTGCAGCGGCTCGCCGAAACGCTCCAGCGACAACGGTTGCACGTGGTATTCGAGGTTCGCCGAGGTTTGTTCCGGTCCCGAACGAGCGAAGGCGCCGAGTTGGCTCGGCGCCATGGACAGCGGGCCGCTGCGGTCATACAGATAACGCAGGCCCATGCCCATCTTGCCCCACAGCGTGCCGGCAATCTGGTTCAGGGTGCGGGCGTTTTCCAGTTTGTAGATCAGCCGCAGTTGCAGATGGTCCTGCAGGTTGCCGCCCACGCCAGGCAGTTCATGGGCAACGCCGATGCCCAGCTTTTGCAGGAGCGGGCGAGGGCCGATGCCGGAGCGCTGGAGAATGCCCGGTGAGCCGACGGAGCCGGCACACAGGACGATTTCCTTACGCGCCTTGAAGGTTTTCGCCTGGTCTTGACAACGTGCGCTGACCGCTGAGGCACGGCCGTTTTCCAGCAGCACGCGGTCGACTTCGACGTCGGTCAGCACCGTCAGATTGGCACGGTGGCGGATTGGTTTGAGAAACGCCTTGGCCGCGTTCCAGCGGATCCCGGCTTTCTGGTTGACCTGGAAATAGCCGCAGCCTTCGTTGTCGCCCTGATTGAAGTCATCGATGCTGGCGATGCCGCTTTGCTCGGCCGCCGTGCGGAAGGCGTCGAGGATCGGCCATGACAGCCGCTGCCGTTCGATCCGCCATTCGCCGGCAGCGCCATGAAACTCCGAGTCGCCGGCAAAATGGTTTTCGCTTTGTTTGAACAGGGGCAGCACGTCTTGCCAGCCCCAACCGGTATTGCCCTCGGCCGCCCAACCGTCGTAATCGCCAGCCTGGCCGCGCATGTAGATCATGCCGTTGATCGAGGAACAGCCGCCGAGCACCTTGCCGCGCGGATAGCTCAGGGCGCGGCCTTGCAGGCCCGGTTGCGTTTCGGTCTTGAAGCACCAGTCGGTGCGCGGATTGCCGATGCAGAACAGGTAACCCACCGGGATGTGAATCCACGGGTAGTTATCGCGGCCGCCGGCTTCGAGCAGCAACACCCGGTGTTGCGGGTTGGCCGACAGTCGATTGGCCAGCAAACAACCGGCCGGCCCGGCACCGACCACGATGTAGTCGTATTCATCAAGGGAAGTCTGCATCCCTGACCTCGTATTGTTGTTCTTGTTGTCGGTCATCCTAGTTGTTAGCTTTCGTTAAAAGAATGTTAGTTTTTACGCAGCTGCTGTGCGTTTTCAAACAGCGTCATTCACACGGCATAACGGCAAGGAGGGTTCATGTTCGACTGGAATGACCTGCGGTTTTTTCTCGAATTGCAGCGCAGCGGCCGCTTGCTCACCGCCGCTCGCCGTTTGAACACCACTCACGCCACCGTGGCCCGGCACATCGAAGCCATCGAAAAAAGCCTCGGCACCGCGCTGTTCGTCCAGCATGCCCAAGGCTACGAATTGACCCCGGCCGGCGAAGCGCTGCTCAAACACGCCGAAGCCATGGAAAACGTCGCGCTGCTGGCTCAGGAAGAAATCACCCAGTCATCCGCGCCGCTGGGCAAGATCCGCGTCGGGGTGACGGAAGGGCTGGGCATCATGTTCCTCGCCAGCCGCATGAACGGGCTGTTCGAACGCTATCCAGGACTGGAAGTGGAACTGGTGGCGGTGCCGCGCTTCGTCAGCATCCTCAACCGTGAAGCCGAGATCAGCATCCACCTCGAACGCCCGGCCGCCGACATGCTGGTCACCCGCAAACTCACCGATTACCGATTGGCGCTCTACGCCAGCCAGGCTTATCTGGACCGCTCGCCACCGCTGCGCAGCCGCGAAGACCTCGGCCGTCATGCGTGGATCGGCTACGTAGACGACTTGCTGTTCAGCCAGGAACTGATGTTCCTCAACAGCTTCTGCCGCAACCCTCAGGTGGTCTTCCGCAGCACCAGCGTCATCGCCCAGCAACAGGCCGCGCGCTCGGGCCTGGGGATTGCTGTGCTGCCGTGCTACATGGCCAGCGCCGATCCGGACTTGGTGCCGTTGCTGCCGGATGAAAGCATCCAGCGCAGTTACTGGATCAGTACGCGGCGCGAGCTGCACAAGTCCGTGCGGCTGCGGGTGTTGTGGGATTACGTGGTGGAGTTGTGTGAGCGTGAGCAGGGGTTGTTGCTGGGATAACAAAGATCAAAAGATCGCAGCCTTCGGCAGCTCCTACAGGGATAGGTGTAGGAGCTGCCGAAGGCTGCGATCTTTTGATCTTGGGAGAGTGTCGGATTCATTTCCAAAATGGTTCCCGCTGGACAGCGCAGCCGTCCTGGCCTTCAATTCGTGGGATGAAGACAAGGAGCGTCCACCGATACTCCGCCGCGAACAAAGGAGCTTGCCGCATGACCGACGACACAAAAGTGAAAGGCCCGGCGTCGTACTTCCCGTCAATCGAGAAAAAATATGGCCAGCCCATCAGCCACTGGCTGGATCTGCTTGGAACAGTGAGCGGTAAGAAACATATGGAAATGGTGGCCTGGCTGAAGGCTGAACACGGTATGGGACATGGCCATGCCAATGCTTTGGTTGCGTATTATTTGGCGAGTTGACCAACCTAGCCTACAGCCCATTTAAACAAGAAAAATCGCGATCGTTTAAATGAAGCTTGCAGTTACCACCTAAGGGCTACAACGCCTTGCGCCACCCCCTACACGTAAGACAGAATCCGCCGGCTTGTGCGTCTAGGGGTCGCTCGGTAACTTGATTCCTGTCACTGCTCATCAGTGATCGGGTCTGCAAGCCCGCCGGAATACCAGTCGCATAGCCCTGCCAAAGGACGCTCGTTTATGTCCGCGAAATGGCGGCTTTGTGCGGGAGATCTTCGGATCTGCCGGGTTCCTGGTTTCCCGGTCTTGCAGACCCGCACATAGCTGCCACCCATCATCTGCAAGTGATGCGGGTAGCTCCTAATGAACAATCAGGAGTTTCTTCATGATCAAACCTACGCCAAATCCGCCGGACACCGATCCGATATCCCCGTATGAACCCGATTCAAAAGAACTCAATGAGGCCGCCAAACGCGCCCTCGACTTCCACTTCCCGTCGAATGCCGACATCAAAGCCACCGCGCGTAAACCCAGCAAGCTATTTGCCGTGGACCCAGAGGCGACTACCGAAACCCTGGCGGTTTTTTTGGTCGAGACGCTGGCCTCGGTTGATGTGATGGTCCATCAGTTGGTGGATCATCTGGAAGGTGAGTCGCGGCACGCGCTGCTGGGCATTTCAAACAGCATCATGATGGCGGAGATCACCGCGAACCGGGTTCTGGATCACATTAATACGCCTGAGTAGGTGTGGGCTGCATTCCCATTGTAGGAGCGAGGCTTGCCCGCGAAGAACGATAACGCGGTATGCCAGACCTAACGCCTTCGCGGGCAAGCCTCGCTCCTACAGGGACCGTATTTCAAGCGAAGGCTGTGGCGCTCAGGCGAGGATTTCGAATGCCGTGCTGGCCAGCCGTTCGCCGTTGACCAGAACGTGCACGGCGTGCAAGCCCAGGTAATGCTTTCGGGTGGTGAGTTCTTTGATGTGCTGGCTACGTGCAATGGATTCGGTGGCTTTGCCGGGCAGCGTCGTCGCCTTGAGCTTGAACACCTTCGCCGATGTGCTGCCATTGGCTTTGACGTAATCAATCGCATAGTCAATCACCAGTCGCTGACTCTCCGGGACCGTGGATTTCACCGTGAAGGACAGGGTGATTTTCTCCCCCAGACGAATCACCGCTGGTTCGATCTTCACATCAATGATTTCAACCTCGGGCTTGCCCCCCGCGCCAATAATTGCCAGCGCCCGCTGGTTACCCTGTTTGATCAAACTGCGCAGGGCGTGTCTGGCGATCCACGCTGTGTGCTTGTTTTCCAGCGACCAGCCCTCGATCAGCGCCAGCACCCACTCGGGATGATCCTTGGTGATGTCATTGAGGTGGTTGGCCACGGATTTGCGCACGTAGAGGCTGTCGTCGGCCTTGAGGTTGTCGAGGATCGCAGCCGCCAGTGTCGGGTTGGCCTGGACCGGTTCCAGGCGGAACGACCAGGGCAGGCGCGGTCGGCTGCCTTCGCTGGCCAGGCGCCGGACGTGTTCGTTTTCATCCAGCGACCAATCGTGCATCAGCGCCAACGAGCGTTCGATATCGCTGCGCAAAAAATGCCGGATGGCGAATTCTGATGAGCCGAAGGTCGTGAAATATTTGAGCGCGTCCATCGACAGATCGAACGTGTGAGCGCCATATTTCGCGACGTAGTGCGGCAAAAACATGCTGACGAAGGCGCTGTTCAGGCGCGGGGCGAGGGCGCGCAAAATGTCGAGGGATTCTTCATAACCGAGCAGCAACACCGCGTGCAGGCATTCGCTGACGCGTGCCATGCGTTGCATGACTGACAAATCCGCCAGGCCGGTTTTGGTCAGTTTCAGGAAGGCCTTGGCATCGAAGCCGGGGTAGACCGCCGTCATCTCGGTGGCGATGTGCGCGAGGCGTTCGGCGTTGAAGATTTCCTTCAGGGCGGGGGAGGTCTGGTCAGCCATGGTGAGTTCCTTGGAAATTCCGTTTACCGCGTTATCGTTCTTCGCGAGCAAGCCCGCTCCCACATTGGATCTATGTTGGCCGCAAAGCTTGTGGCTGGCTCGGTCAATGTGGGAGCGGGCTTGCTCGCGAAGAGGCCCTCACAACCGCCTCAAATCTTACCCGCTTCCTCTTCCAACTGATCCGACTCAAACAATTTTGCCAATTCCGCCCGCGATTCCTGTGCGGTCTGCATCACCTTGGCCGCATCGTCATACACCGCATGCTGGGCCTCCAGCACCTGTTCATCGTGATGGGTAAAGCGCTTGATCCGCGCATCCGCCTGGGCCTGCGTCAGACCCAGTCCGACTAAGGTCCGCCGGGTCATTTCCAGGCTGGAGTAATAGGTTTCCCGCACCGCCTGAGCCCCGACGTCCACCAACCGGTGCACATGCTGACGGTTTCGGGCGCGGGCGATGATTTTGATGTGCGGATAGAGCTTGTGTACCACCTCGGCCGTCTTGATATTGGTCTCCGGATCATCGGTGGCAATCACGAAAAACTCCGCTTGCTCGACCTTGGCGGCGCTGAGGATTTCCGGGCGCATCGGGTCGCCGTAGAACACCGGAACGCCGCCGAAGCTGCGCGACAGTTCGATGGTTTCCACCGACGTGTCGAGGGCGACGAACTTGATGTTCTGCGCCCGCAGAATCCGCGCTACGATCTGCCCCATACGGCCCATGCCGGCAATCACCACGCGTGGTGTGTCGGTATCGATTTCACGAAATTTCTCCGGCACCTCCACCGGTTGAACCTTGGGTTTGACCAGTCGTGCGCAGGCCAGCAACAACAGCGGTGTCAGCGCCATCGACAGGGTGATGGTCAGCACCAGCAAGTCGTACAGACGCGGCTCGAACAAGCCCTGATCCCGGCCGATCTTGAACACCACAAAGGCAAACTCACCACCGGCCGCCAGCACGATGCCCAAGCGAATCGCATTGACCTTGCCCAGGCCCCCGGCCAGTCGGCCGACCACAAACAGCAACGGCAGCTTGATGGCGATCAGCAGCACGGTCAGCCCCAGCACCGCAATTGGCGCACTGAGCAGCAAACTCAAATTGGCGCCCATGCCGACGCTGATGAAAAACAGCCCCAGCAGTAGCCCCTTGAACGGCTCGATCTGCGCTTCCAGTTCGTGGCGATATTCGGAATCCGCCAGCAGCAAACCAGCGAGGAATGCACCGAGTGCCATGGACACGCCAACCAGGTCCATCAGCCACGCTGTACCGATCACCACCAGCAATGCGGTGGCGGTGGACACCTCCGGCAAGCCAGTCTTGGCCACCACGCGAAACACCGGTCGCAGCAAATACCGCCCGCCAATCACCACCACCGCAATACTGCCTAGCACCCGCAAGCCATGGTTCAGATCTTCGGCGGCACTGCTGGTGTGGTCGCCGCCGGCCAGCAGCGGCACCATCGCGATCAGCGGGATCGCGGCGATGTCCTGGAACAGCAAAATCGCGAACGCCAACCGTCCGTGAGGGCTGGTCAGTTCTTTGCGCTCGGCCAGGCTTTGCAAACCAAATGCAGTGGACGACAACGCCAGGCCCAGGCCCAACACGATGGCGCTATTCAGGGATTGGCCGAACACGAACAACGCCAGCACACCAATCACCGAACCGGTCAACAGCACTTGCGCCAGGCCAACGCCAAACACCGATTTGCGCATCACCCACAAACGTCGCGGCGACAGCTCAAGGCCGATGATGAACAGCAACAACACCACCCCGAGCTCGGATATGTGGCTGACGCTTTGCGGATTACCGATCAAGCCCAACACCGACGGCCCGATGATCACCCCGGCAAACAGATAACCCAATACAGCCCCCAGTTGCAGGCGCTTGGCCAAGGGGACGGTGAGCACCGCCGCGAATAAAAAGACGACAGCGGCTTGCAACAGGTTGCCTTCGTGGGGCATGGCGAAACTCCAGGGTGTGGCAGGCGAGAGCGGCGCTCGCCCGATTTTCAGCGGGGCGTCAGGATAAAGGCTGGCGTCCTTTCAGTCAGCAAGGAGGTTGCTGAGAATTTACGGTTTAGTGGGGCCATTGTTCTAGCAGGATCGAAACGAACTTCTCCGCCGCCGGCGATAACGATGCGCCCCGACGGTACACCAGGCCGAGTGTCCGGTTCACTACAGGATCGGTGAGCGGAATGCTCACCAGCGTCGGGTGATCCGCCGTTGGCATGGCGAGGCTCGGCATCGCGGAAACTCCCAGACCGGCTTCGACCATGCCCAGCGAGGTGGACAAATGCTGCACCTCATAGAACCACTGCGGACGCCAACTCAGGCCCGACAAGGCGTGGTCCAGGATCATGCGGTTGCCGCTCAGGCGCCCGACCCCGATCAACCGGTAATCGCTCAATTCTGACCAGGTCACAGACGTCCGCCCGGCCAGTTCATGGTCACGGCGGCAGGCAAGGACAAAGGGCTCGTTGACCAGTGAAACGAATTCGATGTCCGGGTGCTGGCCGCTCATCATGTTGATGCCGAAATCGGCTTCCCCCCGCAACACCGCTTCGAGCCCTTCATTGGCGCTGAGGTCGAGCAAACGGATGCGGATTTTCGGGTAGCGTTCGTTATAAAGACGAATCACCGACGGCAGGAAGTAAAACGCAGCGGTTGGAATGCAGGCAAGGGTCACCTGACCGATTTGCCGTTCGGCCAACTCCCGGATGTTCAGGATCGAATCGTCGAAGTCATCCAGCAATCGGCGAGCCTTGGGCAGGAAGTCGCGGCCGACACTGGTCAGGCTGACCTTGCGCGTGGTTCGGTCGAGCAACATGGTCCCCAAACCCTCCTCAAGTTTTTTTATCCGCCGACTCAACGCCGGTTGTGACAGATGCAGGGCATCGGCAGCCTCATGAAAACTCCCCAGTTCGGCGATTTTCACGAAAGATCGGATGTCCTGAAGTTCATATTCCATGTTCTATCTCGTCGAGGAGGGCGCTGAATCACGGTAAAACTTTCTTTTGTGAAACGCAATAATTGCTCTGATCTTTGCATTGGAAACACAATTATTTCCCTGTCACTCTTGTTTCCAAGACATCAATTACCTCGATTGATTAACAAGAGTTAGTAGTCATGCAACGAATTCCTTGTGTGCTGATGCGCGGTGGTACCTCAAAGGGGCCGGTATTTCTTGCTTGGGATCTGCCGGTATCGATTCAAGAACGCGATGAGCTGTTGCTCTCGGTGATGGGCTCCGGTCATGAACTGGAGATCGACGGCATCGGCGGTGGCAGCCCGCAAACCAGCAAGGTCGCCATCGTCAGCCCTTCGTTACATCCCGATGCCGATGTTGATTACTTGTTCGTCCAGGTCATGGTGTCCCAGCGTCGGGTGGATACCGCCCCCAATTGCGGCAATATGCTTTGCGCGGTCGGACCGTTTGCCATCGAGCAAGGCCTGGTCAAGGCGGCCGGCGAGCTGACCCGCGTGCGGATTCGCAACCTCAACACCGGCACCTTCGTCACCTCTGACGTACAGACGCCAGACGGTAAGGTCAGCTATGAAGGCGACACCGCCATCGATGGCGTGCCTGGCAGCGCGGCACCGGTTCAACTGACATTCCTCGACGCCGCTGGCAGCAAGACCGGCAAGCTGTTTCCAACAGGCAGCGTCCAGGACTGGTTCGATGACATTCCAGTGACCTGCATCGACATGGCCATGCCGATGATGATCATCGAGGCGCGTCACCTGGGCAAACGTGGCGACGAAACGCCAACCGAGCTGGACGCCGACAAAGACTTTCTGCAGCGCCTCGAAGCCCTGCGGCTGCAGGCCGGTATGGCCATGGGCCTGGGCGACGTCAGCGACAAAGTCATCCCCAAGCCTGTGCTGGTATCCAAGGCGGTGGCCGGTGGCACGTTGCAGGTTCGCTATTTCATGCCACACAACTGCCACCGTGCGTTGGCCATCACCGGTTCCATCGGTATTGCCACGGCGTGTGTCAGCGAAGGCAGTGTGGTCGCGCAGATGCTCGGCAATACCGGCGGGCCGCGTCTGCAACAGGTGCGAATCGAGCATCCGAGCGGCGGCATCGATGTCGTATTGTCCTACACCGGTAAGAACGGTAAGACTATCCGCGCCTCTGTTGTTCGTACCGCTCGAAGGCTGTTTTCCGGCTTTGTGTATGCCCCGGTTTCCCAACGGTTCGCCGGGTAGTTTTCCCGCGTAGTCACCGCAGTTTTGCATCAGAAAGTTCGGGGTCGTTCGCCTGCGCGTCGGCCACGCATTCCATAACAACAAGAGAGTTGCCCTATGCTCGCCTTACTCGGCTTGGCCATGGTGGTTGTGTTCACGTTCCTGATCATGACCAAGCGTCTGTCACCCATCGTTGCGTTGACCGTTGTTCCGATTGTCTTTGCGGTGATCGGTGGCTTTGGTGGGACCACCGGAAAAATGATGCTCGACGGCCTGAAGATGGTCGCACCGTCGGCGGCACTGCTGCTGTTCGCGATTCTGTTTTTCGGTTTGATGATCGACTCGGGGTTGTTCGATCCACTGATCCGCAAGATTCTCAAACGGGTCAACGGCGACCCGATGAAAATCGCGGTCGGCACCGCGCTGCTGTCGTTGACTGTCGCCCTGGACGGTGACGGCACTACCACTTACATGATCACCTGCGCGGCAATGTTGCCGTTGTACAAGCGCATTGGGATGAACCCGATGATTTTGGCGACCGTTTCCATGCTGTCGTTGAGCATCATGAGCGGCATGACCCCTTGGGGCGGCCCGGCGACCCGGGCGATTGCCGCGTTGGGGCTGGATGCCGGGGCGTACTTTGTGCCGTTGTTGCCGACCATGATCGGCGGCGCTGCGTGGGTGGTATTCACTGCGTTCCTGCTGGGCCGCGCCGAGCGTAAACGCATTGGCAACGTCCAGCTGCAAAGCGGCGGGAGTGATTGCTATATCAAGGCGATTCTTGAGGACACGCCGCACAAACGCCCGAAACTGGCCTACGTCAACCTGTTGCTGGTGACGGCGGTGATGGTCGCGCTGGTGATGGGACTCATGCACTCGGCAATCCTGTTTCTGATTGGCTTCGTGCTGGCGCTGATGATCAACTACCCGCAACTGAACATTCAAAAAGAGCGCATCCTCGCGCACTCCGGCAACGCCATGACGGTAGTCCTGCTGGTGTTTGCGGCGGGTATCTTCGCCGGGATTTTCTCCGGAACCAAAATGGTCGACGCCCTGGCGCAAACTCTGGTGGACTGGATTCCACCGTCCTGGGGGCACCTGTTCCCGCTGGTGGTGGCGATCACCAGCATGCCGTTGACCTTCGTACTGTCCAACGATGCCTATTACTTCGGTGTGGTACCGATCCTCGCCAACGCGGCGGCGGCCTACGGGATCGATCCGGTGGAAATCGCCCGGGCGTCGATTCTTGGCCAGCCGGTGCACTTGATGAGCCCGCTGGTGGCCTCGACCCTGTTGCTGGTGGGGATGGTCGATCGCGACCTTGGCGACTTCCAGCGCGCCACCTTCAAATGGGCGGTGCTCACTTCCCTGGTGGTCACAGCTTTAGCCCTGCTGACCGGGGCCTTGACGCTGTTCGCCTGATTCACCCCCGACTCGCCTTGATAGAACTCCACGCGCCCGATGACGGACGCGCGGTCACGTGCATCCATAAAACAATAATATGAGTAGTTCGACATGACCCACTTTCTGACTCGCGGGGCTCTTCTTCCTCTTCTGGGTGTGTTGCCGATGGCCACTGCCGGTGCGAGTGATTTCATCGACGACAGCAAGTTGAAGTTGCAACTGCGTAACGTCTATATCAACGAAAACTTTCGCGATGAGCATGGCTTGAGTGCGCGTTCAGCCAGAACCGCCAAAAGTGAGCGCACCGAGTGGGCCCAGGGTTTCCTGCTGGATTTCCAGTCGGGGTTCACCCCCGGCACTATCGGTTTCGGGGTCGACGCATTGGGCCTGCTGGGTGTCAAACTCGATTCCGGGCGTGGCCGCAGTGGCACCGGTCTGCTGCCGGTGCACGATGACGGCCGTGCCGCCGATGAGTTTGCCAGTGCCGGGGCGGCGGCCAAGGTCAAACTGGCCAAGACCACCCTCAAGTACGGCACTTTGCTGCCCAAAAATCCGGTACTGATCTACAACGATGCGCGCTTGCTGCCGCAAACCTACGAGGGGGGGCAAGTCACCAGTACCGACATCGAGAACCTGACCCTGACCGGCGGCCATCTGGACCGATTCAAACTGCGCGATTCCACCGACAGCGTGTCGATCGTTCCTGACGGTTATTCAGGCGACAAAGGTGGCGATTTCACCTACGCCGGTGGTGACTACAAACTCGGCAAGCACACGCGTCTGAATTACTTCTACGGCGAGCTGGAAAACTTCTATCGGCAGAATTTTGCCGGCATCCAGCACGATCTGCCGTTGGGTCCCGGGGTGTTGACCGGTGACCTGCGCTATTTCAACAGCAAGGATGCGGGCCGTGCCTACGCCTCGAAAATCGATAACGACATGCTCAGCGGCCAGTTGTCCTACGCGGTGGCGGGGCACACCTTGGGTGGCGGTTACCAACAACTCAGCGGTGACGCCGGGCTGCCGTACATCAGCGGTGCGACGGTGTACTCGTTCAGCAACGCAGGCATCGGCAAGTTCATCGAGGAGGACGAGAAGACCTGGATGCTCAGTTACGCTTACGACTTTGCGCCGTTGGGCGTGCCCGGGCTGACGTTCATGACCCGTTATCTCAAAGGCAACGATGGCAACTCTGATACCAACATCAAAGAGTCCGAACGCGACACGGAGCTGGCCTATGTGGTCCAGAGTGGCACGTTCAAGGGCGTTGGCGTGAAGCTGCGCAACTACGTCTACCGTGCGGACTTCGCGCGCGGACGTGACAGCAACCGGATCTATTTCACCTACGATATTGCCCTCTGGTAAGGGCGCCGAGCGGGGTCTAACTGAATAAGTTGCCAATCGCCCGTATTTCTGGGAAAACGACGCCCATGAAGCCCTGTTCGGGCAAGCGCGCAAAAGAGTGAATGTGATGAATGATGAGTTGCAGGTCATCGACCTTGAAGTGGGCGACGGCAAAGCCGCTGTCAAAGGCGCGCTGATCACTACCCAATATCGCGGGTGGCTGGAAGACGGCACTGAATTCGATTCTTCCTACAGTCGGGGTAAACCTTTTCAGTGCGTGATTGGCACGGGGCGGGTGATCAAGGGCTGGGATCAGGGAATCATGGGCATGCAGGTTGGTGGCAAACGCAAGCTGCTGGTGCCGGCGCATCTGGCTTATGGCGAGCGGACGATGGGCGCGATCACGCCGAATTCGAATTTGATTTTCGAGATCGAATTGCTGGAAGTGCTGACGCGGGATGATTGATTGGCGTGTGGGCTGAAATGACGAAACCCGCTGTCTCTGTGAGGAGACAGCGGGTTTTTTGCTATCTGTGGCGAGGGAGCTTGCTGTGGCGAGGGGGCTTGCCCCCGTTGGGTTGCTCAGCGACCCAAATCCAGCCATTGCGGTTTTCCAGACTGGCCGCATGCTAGAAGCCTCGTCGCTTCCTCCTGGCTCATTGATGGATCTTGGTAGAGAAAGCTCACTTTTTAACTCCCATCTCAGTTGCACCTACTCCCGCACCCCTATGAAGAGGTCCAGTTCAGTCGGTAACTGCTCATTGAGAGCTATGGCGATTTGTTGGATTTGCTCGCCGGTTAGTAACCATTCTCCATCCGCGCTTTCATCAAGATTTTTCCACCCAAGAACACCCATTACCGCGACTTCAAACTCAGGTCGAACTGTGAGGTCGTATTTTAAGGAATCATCTTCGTCATCACCTTTTAAAAAACCACTAATCCATAAAAACATAAATAGCCTCTTAATTTATTTCGGGGTGGTTCTGCCTGGTTTGGCGGGATCTATCTGTTCACCTGTTTCGTGGTTGAACTCGCCAAGATGCTTACCTTGACTGTCATACTTCTCTATTGCGCCTGTCTTACTGTCCCATTCATATATTCGCCCCTTTCGGTCTTTCCATCGGCTGCGCTTACTCCCCCCGCCTTGAACACTGCTTTTTGATTTAACAGGAAGGGCATCTGGAAATGCAGACAATGTCAACGGCGGCCGGTGGTACTTTATATCACCGCCGCCAGCAGATCTTGAAACCACAACATACAGCGGCTGCACACCGGAATCAGCCGGAAATACAAGAATGAAATCCTTGTACTCAGGCGGGTAGATCGGGTTGACGATGATGTTATCTGCCTGTTCGGTGGGCGGATAAATCCAGATCTGAGGTGCTTGTGGGGCGGCCTCTAGCGGAGGAGTCCCTGAGGTGCTGGATGGGTCAACCGCTGGCGTCCATATCAGGGTTATCCCATTACCAAAGTCAGCCACCTGCTGAGAACCCTGACTCTTGAACCGGACTACAGGAATTATTTCCCAGTCACGGCGCTTCTGGGTGTTGTACCCATAACCCTTCAAGGTGCCATCAGCTTGTTGCTCGACATGCAGTCGAACCCGTGTACGGCCTTCCTTGAGCGATTTGAGCTGTTCTTCTGTGTACAGGGCGCTGTCGCCCAAGCTCGACGGCCACAGCAATGCAACCATTCCGGCCAAGGCTCCAGCTGCAATACCAGCCGTCACTATGCCTGCGCCAGCAGCACCCGTCCCAGTACCAGCAGCACCAACCCCGCCCAGAAGAAGCGTTCCCAGTGCAGCAGGTAACGCGCTGCCACTGATTTTTTTGAGTGGGATGTTTCCCGCCGCATCCCTTTCGCGGCCACCCAGCAGGGAGAATTTTCCGTAGTCGGTCAGTTTCTCGACAGGGACGAACCCGGCTGGGCTGCCGTGGTTGATTACGCCTTCGGGGAGGTTGCAGCTTTTGGCGAACACGCAACCCACGGAGCTGGATTGACCCAGCTGTTGAGGCTGCCTGACAAAACGATCTTCATATGCCTGCTGTCGGGCCAATATGTCGTCATAGGATTTTTGTCTGGCGTCGCGCTCTGTCAGTTCGGTGGCGGTCATGTAGCGGCTGGTGATGTGGTGCCCGTCGCCCGATGGTGGGTTTTGAACCCGAGGTATGTCTGTTTTGCGAGCCATGAGCGTCCTTGTTTCATCTTTTGAAAACGATGCGGACGCTATATCAAAGGGCATTTGATAGATGTAGGACTGGTCTGAAACTCTGGCCGTTGTTACAAATGGCGCTTGTCGCTATGTGCTGAACTGAAACGGAAAAACCCGCCATCTATGTACGCAGAGATGGCGGGGTTTTGGTTATCCGTGGCGAGGGGGCTTGCCCCCGTTGGGTTGCGCAGCGACCCCAAATCCAATCATCGCGGTTCTCAGACTGACCGCATGCCGATTTTTTTCGACTGCTGCGCAGCCGAAAGGGGGCAAGCCCCCTTGCCACAAATGCCCATTCCAACACCATTTTTTTGCTGAAGGCTAGATTGGCTATTCCCGCGGATCGATATTGTCCAGCGCCCGGTTCACGGCCAGTTCGCCCAGCATGATGACCTGCTGAATCCCCAGCATTGTGTTCCGATTCGGGCCTTCCAGGAGGTTTGCAAAGTCACTGACCATGACACTGGCTGATGCCAGTGATTCGCAGGCATTGGCCAGCAAGCTTTCGGTATCCATGTCGGGGGCGACGACGAACATTGTGCTGGGTTTGCGTGGGGTCTTGGGTGAAACCGATTCGGCTTCTGAATCAGGGGGATTTGGAGTGTGTTTGAACATCGCTTAGGTACCTTAATTGATGCTGCAACCTCCTCGCGACTAAACGAAGGGGGTGGCAGCTGTAGGCAGGTTAGTCGACCGGGTACCAAAGCTTTACCGGCGCACCCGAAGGTGCCCTGCGCACAGCTGCCATTGAGCGCAGGCATGTGAATACCTGACTGAACGGAGTGCGTGCTGCTTTGAGAACTACCGAGCGACTAAACCCGATCACTGACGATCAGTGACGGGATTCAAGTTACCGACGGGCCCCAAGGCGCACAAGCCGGCGGATTCTGGCGTAGTTGTAGGCAATGACGCAAGGCGATGTAGCCTGTTGCGCATGCCGCAAATGATGCATCGTTTGTCATGCCGCCTTCGCGAGCAAGCCCGCTCCCACAGGGGATTGTGCCGGTCACAAATTTTGTGAACATCGATGATCAAGTGTGGGAGCGGGCTTGCTCGCGAAGAACGATGACGCGGGTCAACCTGACTTGCTAACCCCGGCTATATCGGTAACCATGCACTATATAGGGGTAGGGGGTATACGTATGTCACACATCCACGAACACAAAGAAGACTTGCTCAACCGTGTCCGGCGCATTGCCGGACAGGTTCAGGCGGTAGAACGGGCACTGGAGTCTGACGCCGAATGCGCCAAAACCCTACACCTGGTCGCGGCGATCCGCGGTGCGGTCAATGGTCTGATGGACCAGTTCATCGACGCCCACGCCCGTGAACATGTGGCGCGTCCCGGACTCAGCGATGAAGCACGCGCCGAAGGCGTTGAAGACTTGCTGCAAGCCATCCGCCGTTATTCGAAATAGAGGTCAGACTCATGACACTACAACCTCAAGCTTCGCGTTTTACCCACGACCACCTGTTTCTGGGCGCTGCCCACGATGCCAATGCCCGCCGCACGTTGTGGGTGGTGGCGCTGACCTTCGTTATGATGATTGGCGAAATTGCCGCCGGTTACATCACCGGTTCCATGGCCCTGCTGGCGGACGGTTTTCATATGGCGACCCACGCCGGGGCCTTGGGCATTGCTGCGGCGGCCTATGGTTTTGCCCGGCGGCATGCCAACAATTCACGCTTCAGTTTCGGTACCGGCAAAGTCGGGGACCTGGCGGGTTTTGCTTCAGCCATAGTGCTGGGCCTGGTGTCGATCGGCATCGCTGGCGAATCCATCGTGCGGCTGTTTCAACCGACCACCGTGGCCTTCACCGAAGCGACGGTGATTGCGGTGGTGGGGCTGGGGGTGAACATCGTCAGTGCGTTTCTACTGGCGGGCAACCACGGGCATCACGGCCATGATCATCACGATCACAGTCATGCCCACGCTCATCATCACGACAACAACCTGCGTTCGGCATATTTGCATGTACTGGCCGATGCGTTGACCTCGGTGCTGGCTATCGTGGCATTGTTGGCCGGGCGCTACCTGGGCTGGGTCTGGCTGGACCCGGTGATGGGGATCGTCGGCGCCATCGTGATCGCGAGATGGGCTTATGGCTTGATGCGCGACAGCGCCGCGGTGTTGCTGGATACCACCGACGAACACGTCGCCGCCGAAATTCGTGAGCTGCTCGAATCAACGGACGATGTTCGCATCAATGACCTTCACGTCTGGCAGGTCGGCCCCCAAGCGCGGGCAGCGATTGTCAGCGTCGTGGCCGCGGCGGGTGTCAGTGCCGATGCCATTCGCGAGCGTCTGGCACCGGTTCATGAGTTGTCCCATCTGACGGTCGAACATCGCCACGCTTGAGGTGTGCCCTAGGCAAAGAGCGGAATGCGCCCGTTCAGGGAAGGGCTGTAGTGCCAGGTCAAACAGTCCAAGGCAGGTTTCATCGCCAGGATCTCAGTCAGCGTGGCACTGGCGATATGAAGGGCCAGAACCTGCCCCGGGCATTGATGACGGCCGCCGCCGAAAGTGAAGCTGCGACGGTTCGGGCGATCGAGCAAAAACGTATCGGGATCATCATTAAGCTGCGGATCGCGATTGGCCGAGGCCAGCAGCACCAGGATAACGTCGCCGGGGTTCAGGCTCACGCCGTCGATTTCACACGGTGCGGCGATGAAGCGGCGGGTGTTTTGTACCGACGGGTCGAAGCGTTGGACTTCAGCGATCAGGTCATCAACATGAGTCGAATCCAACTGTGGGTTTCGGATCAACGCCAATAGCGCATTACCGATCAGCCCGGCAGTGGCTTCATGGGTCTGGGAGAACAATCCAATCAGGTTGGCGATCAAGATTTCAGAATCGGTCGATGTCGCCGCGAAACGCTGCCGGATACCGGCGAGCAGGGCGCTTCGGTTGCTCGGGTCGTCCAGATGCTCGATGACATAACCCTTCAGCTGTTCCGCCGCGGCATGTGCGGCGTTCAGTTGCGCTTGATCGCTGAGAGGAGACAAACAGGCGACGAAGTCGGCGGTCAGTTCGCTGATGGCCCGGCCCTGAGCCGGGGAAAACCCCAGCAATGCCGCCACCACGCAGACCGGCCCGCGAAACATCGCCGCGTACAACCCATCGGCGCCCGGGGTAATCAACCGGGCGCCGACCAACGCATTGACCTCGTTCACGTCAATCAACGCCAGCCCCGGCTCAATCGCCGCCCTCGGGCAACGCTGCCGTTCGCCCTCGTTCATCCGCATCAGCTGACCAAACACCTTGCCGGCCGAGCCTTGAGCAATCGCTTTGGGCACCGGCTCATGGGACGGCCGGACATGGCAATCCGGATGCGCCAGCACGGCGGCAACGGCTCGGGCGCTACTGGCCATCCACAGTTTCAGTCCTTGATGAAAAACCAGTCCGCCCTCGGCGCGCAGTTGTGCGTAGTAGGGGTATGGATCGGCATGAGTCGCAGCGATGATCGGGTCCATGGGTCGCAGCCTTATCGGTGGTTGGAAAGTGTTGCTACTATCTCCAACTCGAAAAGACGACGATTCGTCCGGGAGCGAAATATGAACGCAGAACAACACGACATCGGCGTCTCTCAAGTAGCTGCCGCAATCGCGGAACCTGCCCGGACGAAAATTCTCTGTTCGTTGATGGACGGCCACGCCCGCACCAGCACCGAACTGGCGGCGATTGCCGAAGTCAGCGCCTCCACCGCCAGTGCTCACCTGGCCAAGCTCAAGGAACTGGCGCTGGTGCGTTTGCACGTTCAAGGCCGCCACCGCTATTACAGCCTCGCGGACAAGCGCGTGGCCCAGGCCCTGGAAGCGCTGATGGTGATCGGCCAGAACGCGGCGCCGACGTTCAACCCGCGCACCCCCGACCGCCTGCAATTCGCCCGCACCTGCTACGACCACATGGCCGGTACGTTGGCGGTGTTGCTGCATGACCGGATGATCGAAGCGGGGTGGTTGCTGGAAACCGATGAGCAGGCTTATCAACTGAGCGACAGCGGCGAAGCGTTGTTCGCAGCATTGGGGATTGATGTCAAAGACCTCGGCACCTTACGCCGCCGCTTCGCCTGCCCGTGCCTGGACTGGAGCATGCGACGGCCGCACCTGGGCGGTGCCTTGGGCGCGGCGTTGCTGCAAACGGCGATCAAACGCAAATGGGTGACGCAGGACCTGGACAGCCGGGCATTGGCGTTGACGGCGGTGGGGCGCAGGGAACTCAGTAGCCGGTTCGCCGTTGAGCTGCCGGTTCAGGTGACGACAGCACAACCCGCGTCCACCGAGAACAGGCGCCGCGCGATCGCAAGGCCTGTGGCTTAGCGACTGGCCGAGGCCATGAGCACGCCAAAGCCGGCGAAGGTCACGCCCGAGACTTTCGCCGCCACCCAGGAACCCTTCGGGCTCGACAACCAGCCTTTGGCGGCATTGGCGAGCAAGGCATAGCTGCCATGCACCAGAATCACCAGTACGGCATAGGAGGCGACCAGTTTGAAGAACTGGGCGTAGAAGTGCGCCGAGGTGTCGATGAATTGCGGGAACACCGCCAGAAAGAAAAACACTGCCTTGGGGTTCAACAGCTGCAGCGAAGCCGCTTCGAGGAAGCGATAACCAGGGCTTGAAGGGCGCGTTTCAAGCAGCGTACTGAAACGATCCGAGCGCCAGCTTTTGTAGCCCAGGTACAACAAATAGGCGGCCCCGGCGTATTTCAGCGCGGTAAAGGCGTTCGCGGAGGTGCTGAGTATCAGGCCCACACTGGTGGCGCTGATGGCGGCGACGACGAACGCCCCCGACGCAATCCCCAGAATGCCCGGCACCGCTCCCGTCCAGCCGTGACGCACCGCGTTGGACAGGGTCAGGACCACGCCAGGCCCCGGGCTCAAAATGGTCAGGGTGGCGAAAAGTATAAAGAGTCCGTAGTTGTTCATGTCTTGCTCCGTCAAGTGCCGCTGGCTGCGTGCTGGCAGATTGGCGTGACGACGGGGGCGTGACAAACGCTTTAATTAAAGCGCATAGGTGACTAAATTAGACGCATGAAAAATCAACTACCGCCTCTTAATGCTGTTCGCGCCTTCGCCGTTGCTGCTCGTCATCAGAGCTTCAGGCTGGCGGCCGAAGAGCTGCATGTCAGCCACAGTGCCGTCAGCCGGCACATCAAATTGCTTGAGGAATACCTGGGCGTGCTGCTGTTCGAGCGGCGCATCCGCCAATCGGTGCTGACGCCGGCCGGCCAGCGTTTTTATGAGCAGGTCAGCGCCGGGCTGGCGCAGATCGCCGACGCTGCCGCTGCGCTCAAGCAACATGCCGCGCTGCCTACCGTGAAGATCAATGTACGTCCGTCCTTTGCCGTGCTTTGGCTGACGCCCAGGCTGGGGGATTTCATCGCGCTGCACCCGGACATCAAGCCGCAGGTGATCACGCAAACCCAGGCACCCGATCAGGCTCGCGACGGGTTCGATATCGTCATTCGTCGTGGTCGTGACGACTGGGCGCCGGCGATTGAGGCGCGAGCGCTGTTCGAAGACGAACTCTTGCTGGTCGCGGCGCCATCGCTGATCGAACGCTTGCCACTTGAAGACCTCACTTCGCTGAGCAACCACGCGCTACTGACCGCCAAGGCACGTCGCGAAGACTGGCACCATTGGGCCATGCACTTTGGTCAAAGTTTGTCAGCCACTCAGGTCACCCGGCAGTTCGATCACATGCACCTGGTGCTTCAGGCCGCCGTGGAGGGGCAGGGCATTGCCTTGTGCCCGACCTCTTTGCTGGGCACTCATCTTTTGAGTGGGCAGCTGATCTGCCCATTGTCCGAGTTGCGCGTGCCATTGCCGCGTTATTACTACGGGGTTGCGCCGGACGCGACGGTGCAAACACGGGTGTTTGTGGAGTGGTTGTTTGCCCGCATTGCTCAGGATGAGCTACTTTGGCAAACACCTCGTGCTGTGACTGCTACGCCCTGAAAACCCAGACAATCTCCACCACGCGCACTGCCAAAACCAGGTAAATCAGAAACAAAATAATCTGAAACGCCGTGTGATACGGCAACTTGGACAGCCGGCGCAGGCCGTCACTGACACTCAGCAACATCAGCACCGCTGACACCAGAATCAGCCCCCAACCCGCCAGATTCGAAGCAAGTAACCCCATGAACAGGTGATGCTCGCGATCCAGTACGTTGGTGCCCGCCGCGAACAGCAGGGCGCACACCAGCAGGTTTTTGATGTTGTCGAACACTTGCGTGGTGAAGTCGGTGTCGAGTAAGGCCAGATACTTTCGCCAGAGTCTGTTCATGCTTTTGAGGCACCTGTTGAGGCTGTTGCACGCGGCAAGTTTAGTGACGAATCGAGCGGGACGCTGATTTGATCCGATGCAACTATTTGCCCCCAACGCTTACCTTGAAGGCTGAAGGTTTGGGAAATACTGGCGTGCAGTGTCAGAATATACTGTCAAATTCGCAAGGCTGACTTCAACAATTGGAGGGTGCTGTGTCAAACTCCTTGCTGCGTGGCCATGTGCCATGCAGGCTCGGTGAGCCAATTTCAGGAGCTCAGGGATCAGCTTTCTTATAGCGACGGCCAGTAGAATGATGCTATTTTCGCGTTCGTGAAAACGAACGGGAATTAACTATTTTGTTCTGGGTGCGATTATTTTTGGTTGTGGTTTTCTATGTAGGTCATTACGTGTTTGATTTTTTAAACATCCTGACTTCGTTAGATGACCAGCAATTTAACACCTGGGAAATATGATATGAGAGTGTTTTTTTTAGGCTGGAAAGCTCGGTACGAGCAAATTATGATCGATGGTCTTGCTGAAAAGCATGATGTTCATAAACTCCACATCCCGGCTTACGCCAAAAGAATCAACCGTACTATAAGAACACTTCAAAAGAGAATCCCGCTAAATATTTCTACGTCCTGGCTTGGGGAGTTGGTCAATGCGGGGAAATCTATAAGTGCTAAAGACATATTGGTTTGTAATGAGGGGCAAGTTAAACGCGGATTGAACCCTAGTGTTATTAGCACCTTCAGAGGTGTCAAGGTCCTTCTGATCAGAGATCTGGTTGATGCGCCCTTTGTAGATGAAATGAGAAAGATTTTCGACAGAATCTACAGTTTCGACCCGGAGCAATGCCGTTTATTTGGTATCGACTACCTCGAGCAGTTCTTTCCTTTCAGTGCAGAAGCAGCAAGCAAGCTGAATACAAAAAGGCTGGAGCCTACCCGTCGTATCACTTGTTTTTTTCTTGGCAGGGATAAAGGTCGCGCTCACCTGATAGAAAATATGGCTAATGATCTTGAAAGCTTGGGTTGTAATATTAAATTTCAAATCGTGAAGGATGAGTCATCCATTCCTCTAACGAAATATCATACTGATTCAGTATTGTCGTATGAGGAAAACCTCCAGCAAGTCATTGATGCTGACGTGCTAATAGAGATCAACCAGCCAGGGCAATCCGGCCTGACTCTTCGAACCTTGGAAGCTGCATTTTTTGACAAAAAACTAATTACTACTAACAAGGCCGTCAAGGATTTGTATTTTTATGATCCTAGTCGCTTCTATATTTTTGAAGAGTTTGACAAGGAGGCTATTTCTCGATTTTTAGCTTCACCCTCAAAGCCGATTGACGTGGAAGCCCTGAAAAAACATTGCCCAGAGACCATGCTTAAACGCATACGAGAACTGCAAGGTTCCAGCAGCTGCAATTAACGCAATAAAAAACCCACCCAACGCCAAAGCGATGGATGGGTTATGTGCCGCTTGGGGTCAGGCCCCGTCAGATCAAACCTTGACGATCCAGCCGGCTGGAGCTTCGACGTCGCCGGTCTGTACACCGGTCAGCTCTTTGTAGAGCTTCTGGGTGACCGGGCCGACTTCGGTTTCGCTGTGGAACACGTGCAGTTTGTCGTTGTAGCTGATGCCGCCGATCGGCGTGATCACCGCAGCGGTACCGCAGGCACCGGCTTCCTTGAAATCGGACAGCTTGTCGATGAACACGTCACCTTCGACCACTTCCAGGCCCAGACGGGTTTTGGCCAGCTCGATCAACGACAGACGAGTGATACCCGGCAACACCGAAGGGGAATTCGGGGTGACGAACTTGTTGTCGTGGGTGATCCCGAAGAAGTTGGCCGAGCCGACTTCTTCGATTTTGGTGTGGGTCAGCGGATCCAGGTAGATGCAGTCTGCGAAATGCGCCTTCTTGGCCTGGGAGCCCGGCATCAGGCTGGCGGCGTAGTTACCACCGACCTTGGCCGCACCGGTGCCTTGTGGGGCAGCGCGGTCGTAGCTGGAGATCAGGAAGTTGTGCGGGGTCAAACCGCCTTTGAAGTAGGCGCCGACCGGGATGCAGAAGATCGAGAAGATGAACTCGGGCGCGGTACGCACGCCGATGTTGTCACCCACGCCGATCACGAACGGGCGCAGGTACAGCGCGCCGCCAGTGCCGTAAGGCGGAATGAAACGCTCGTTGGCGCGGACCACTTCCTTGCACGCTTCGACGAACTGCTCGGTGGACACCTGCGGCATCAGCAGGCGACCGCAGCTGCGTTGCATGCGTGCGGCGTTCTGGTCCGGGCGGAACAGGTTGATCGAACCGTCCTTGCAACGGTAGGCCTTCAGGCCTTCGAAGCACTGCTGGCCATAGTGAAGGGCAGTGGAGCCTTCGCTGATGTGCAGCACGTTGTCTTCGGTCAGGGTGCCTTTGTCCCACTCGCCATTACGCCAGTGCGACAGATAGCGCTTGTCTGTCTTGATGTAGTCAAAACCCAGCTTGTCCCAATTGATGCTTTCGTTACCCATGACACCCTCTATCACTTAACAACCGCCGAAACGGTTCAAGGCTTCTGACATTTTTCTGGATGGGGACAACAATACTTCATTCCGGGCCCATTTCGCAGCCCGGACTATCGGGTGATTGGCATATAAATGATGTCGACCTCGAGAATTCGCGAGCAAGCCCGCTCCCACATTCGATCTGTGGTTGCCACAGCACCTACAAACACCACAAATTCCAATGTGGGAGCGGGCTTGCTCGCGAAGAGGCCATCACCTACGCCATCAATCTCCCTGGGTTACAGATGCAGCGCGTGACCAAGGGCACGCAACGCCGCTTCCTGTACCGCCTCACCGAGCGTCGGATGCGCGTGGATGGTGCCGGCGATGTCTTCCAGACGAGCGCCCATTTCCAGGCTTTGCCCGAACGCCGTCGACAACTCCGACACGCCCACACCCACCGCCTGCCAACCCACAATCACATGATTGTCACGCCGCGCTACAACGCGCACGAAACCGCTTTTCGACTCCAGCGTCATCGCCCGGCCATTGGCGGCGAACGGGAAGCTGGAAACGATGCAGTCCAGCCCCGCAGCCTTGGCCTCGTCCGGGGTCTTGCCGACCACCACCAGTTCCGGGTCGGTGAAGCACACGGCGGCGATGGCGGTCGGGTTGAATTCGCGGTGTTTACCGCTGATCAGCTCGGCAACCATCTCGCCTTGAGCCATGGCCCGGTGAGCGAGCATCGGTTCGCCGCTCAAGTCGCCGATGGCGTAGACGTTGCGCATGCTGGTCTGGCAACGGTTGTCGATCTTGATCGCCGAACCGTTCATGTCCAGGTTCAAGGCTTCGAGGTTCCAGCCTTGAGTGTTGGGTTTGCGACCGACGGCCACCAGTACCTCATCGGTTTCCAGGTTCAAGGTGTCGCCATTCGGGTCACGAACTTGCAGCGTATTGCCTTGTGAATCAAAGCCTTCGACGCTGTGCTTCAAGTAAAGCTTCACGCCGAGTTGCTTGAGTGCCTCATGCACCGGGTGGGTCAGTTCGGCGTCGTAGGCCGGCAGGATGCGATCCTGCGCCTCGACCACACTGACCTCGGCGCCGAGCTTGCGATAGGCAATCCCCAGCTCCAGACCGATGTAACCGCCACCGACCACGACCAGCCGTTCAGGCACGCTTTTCGGCGCCAGCGCTTCGGTGGAGGAGATGATCGGCCCGCCAATCGGCAGCATCGGCAGGTTCACGCTTTTCGAACCGGTGGCCAGCACCAGGTGCTCGCATTGAATGCGCGTGTCGCCGACTTCGACGGTTTTGCCGTCAATCACTTTGGCCCAGCCTTGAATGACCTGGACCTTGTGTTTCTTCAACAGCGCCGAGACGCCGGTGGTCAGGCGATCAACGATACCGTCCTTCCACTCGACACTCTTGCCGATGTCCAGGGTGGGCGCCGACACGCTGATGCCCAGCGCCGAGTGTTGGCTGTGGTGTTGCGTCTGATGGAACTGTTCGGCGACGTGAATCAACGCCTTCGACGGAATGCAGCCGATGTTCAGGCAGGTGCCGCCCAACGATTCGCCTTCCACCAGAATGGTCGAGATGCCCAGTTGGCCGGCACGGATCGCCGTTACATAACCGCCAGGACCGCCGCCGATAATCAGCAGCGTGGTGTTCAGAGTTTGCATGCCTGCTCCACTAATAATCAGTCCACAAACAAGGTTGCGGGTTGTTCGAGCAAGCCACGGATGGCCTGGATGAATTGCGCCGCGTCCATGCCATCGACCACACGGTGATCGAAGGAGCTGGAGAGGTTCATCATCTTGCGGATCACGATCTGGCCTTTGATGACCATCGGCCGTTCGACGATTTTGTTCACGCCGACGATCGCCACTTCCGGCAGGTTCAACACCGGGGTGCTGACGATGCCGCCCAAGGCGCCGAGGCTGGTCAGGGTGATGGTCGAGCCGGACAGCTCGTCACGGCTGGCCTTGCCAGTGCGCGCAGCAGTCGCCAAACGGGAGATCTCCGTGGCGCTGTCCCACAGGCTGCGGGTTTCGGCATGACGCACAACCGGCACCATCAAACCGATGTCGGCTTGGGTGGCGACGCCCACATGCACCGCCCCGAGGCGGGTGATGACTTGCGCTTCGTCATCGTAACGGGCGTTGATCTGCGGGAAGTCGCGCAGAGCCACGACCAGCGCGCGGACCAGGAACGGCAGCAAGGTCAGCTTGCCGCGGGTCGCGCCGTGTTTTTCGTTCAAATGAGCGCGCAGTTCTTCCACGGCAGTGACGTCGATCTCTTCGACATAACTGAAGTGAGCAGCACGCTGGGTGGCGTCCTGCATGCGCTGGGCGATCTTGCGGCGCATGCCGATCACCGGGATTTGCTCTTCGTCGTTGCGCTGGGCGTAAGCGGCGGTGGCGGTCGATGCGTTCGACTGACCCTGAGCCAGATACGCTTCGAGGTCTTCATGCAGCACCCGACCGGCAGGGCCGCTGCCACGCACCAGACGCAATTGAATGCCGAGGTCCAGCGCATGTTTGCGCACAGCCGGGGAGGCCAGCGGACGTTCATCGGCTTCACGAGCAACCATCGGGCCTTGGCACGCAGCGGCCGGACGAGGTGCCGCAACCGGTTTGCTTTCAACAACGGCTGCAACTTTCGGCGCTGCAACGGGTGCTTCTTTAACCGCTACTGGCTGAGCCGACTCTTTAACGTTGCCCGCGCCTTCAACTTCAATGCTGATCAGCACACTGCCAACCGCCATGACTTCGCCAGGCTGTCCGCCCAGCGCAATCACCTTGCCATGCACCGGGGATGGAATATCGACCATCGCCTTGTCGGTCATGACATCGGCCAGCACCTGATCTTCGACGACCATGTCGCCGACCTTGACGTGCCACACCGACAATTCAACTTCTGCAATGCCTTCGCCAATGTCCGGCATTTTAATAACGTGCGTGCCCATTCAGACCTCCATAACCCGATGCAAAGCCGCGCCCACACGGGACGGACCAGGGAAATACGCCCACTCTTGCGCGTGCGGGTAGGGGGTGTCCCAACCGGTGACGCGCTCGATCGGCGCTTCCAGGTAGTGGAAGCAGTGCTCTTGCACCAGGGCGACCAGTTCGGCGCCGAAACCGCAGGTGCGGGTCGCTTCGTGAACGATCACGCAACGGCCGGTTTTCTTCACCGACTTGACGATGGTGTCCAGGTCCAGCGGCCACAGGCTGCGCAGGTCGATGACTTCGGCGTCGATTCCGGTTTCTTCGGCCGCGACTTGCGACACATAAACCGTGGTGCCGTAGGTCAGGATGGTCACGTCTTTGCCCGGACGAGCGATGGCGGCGACATCGAGCGGCACGGTGTAGTAACCGTCTGGCACTTGCGCGGCAGGGTGTTTCGACCACGGGGTTACCGGACGGTCGTGGTGACCATCGAACGGGCCGTTGTACAGGCGCTTTGGCTCGAGGAAGATCACCGGGTCATCGTTTTCGATGGAGGCGATCAGCAGGCCTTTGGCGTCGTAAGGGTTGGACGGCATGACCGTGCGTAAACCGCAAACCTGGGTGAACATCGCCTCGATGCTCTGGCTGTGGGTCTGGCCACCGTAGATGCCGCCGCCGCATGGCATGCGCAGGGTCATCGGTGCGGTGAACTCGCCGGCCGAGCGATAACGCAGGCGGGCGGCTTCGGAAATGATCTGGTCCGACGCCGGGTAAACATAATCGGCGAACTGGATCTCGGCCACCGGCCGCAAACCGTAAGCGCCCATGCCCACAGCGACGCCGACGATGCCGCTTTCGGAGATCGGTGCGTCGAATACGCGGGAGGTGCCGTACTTGTTCTGCAGGCCTTCGGTGCAACGGAACACGCCGCCGAAGTAGCCGACGTCCTGGCCGAACACCACGACGTTGTCGTCACGCTCAAGCATCACATCCATGGCCGAGCGCAGGGCCTGGATCATGGTCATGGTGGTCGTGGTCATGGCGGTTTCCAACTCGATTTTATTGTTGTGATCGTTCATGTCAGATCCCCAACTCTTGACGCTGGCGCTTCAAGTGCTCCGGCATCTCTTTGTAGACGTCTTCGAACATGGTCGCGGCGCTCGGAATCTGGCCGCCGGCGAGGGTGCCGTATTGCTCGGCTTCTTTCTGCGCGGCGATCACTTCGGCTTCCAGTTCGGCGCTGACGGCGACGTGTTCCTCTTCGGACCACTGACCGATTTTGATCAGGTGCTGCTTCAGGCGGGCAATCGGGTCGCCCAACGGGAAGTGGCTCCAGTCGTCGGCAGGACGGTATTTGGAAGGGTCATCGGACGTCGAGTGTGGGCCGGCACGGTAGGTGACCCATTCGATCATGGTCGGGCCGAGATTACGGCGCGCGCGTTCGGCGGCCCAGGCAGAGGCGGCGTAGACCGCGACAAAATCGTTGCCATCGACCCGCAGGGAGGCGATGCCGCAACCGACACCACGACCGGCGAAGGTGGTGGCTTCACCACCGGCAATCGCCTGGAACGTCGAGATCGCCCACTGGTTGTTGACCACGTTGAGGATCACCGGCGCACGGTAGACGTGGGCGAAGGTGAGGGCGGTGTGGAAGTCCGATTCAGCGGTGGCGCCGTCGCCGATCCAGGCCGAGGCGATTTTGGTGTCGCCCTTGATCGCCGAGGCCATGCCCCAGCCCACGCCCTGAACGAATTGAGTGGCGAGGTTGCCGGAAATGGTGAAGAAACCGGCGTCCTTGACCGAGTACATGATCGGCAGCTGACGGCCTTTGAGCGGATCGCGCTCGTTGGACAGCAGTTGGCAGATCAGGTCCACCAGCGGCACTTCGCGGGCCATCAGGATGCTTTGTTGACGGTAGGTGGGGAAGCACATGTCGTCGATGTTCAAGGCCAGGGCCTGGGCGCTGCCGATGGCTTCTTCGCCAAGGCTTTGCATGTAGAACGACATTTTTTTCTGACGCTGGGCGACCACCATGCGGTTGTCGAAAATCCGCGTCTTGAGCATGGCGCGCATGCCTTTACGCAGGATCTCGACGGGCACGCCTTCGGCCCATGGACCGAGGGCATTGCCCTGGTCGTCGAGCACGCGAATCAGGCCTTTGGCCAGATCAGCCGTGTCGGCCGGTTCAACGTCGATTGGGGGTTTGCGCACCAAGCCTGCGTCAGTCAGATGCAGGTAGGAGAAGTCGGTTTTGCAGCCGGGGCGGCCCGAAGGTTCGGGAACGTGCAGGCGCAGCGGTTCGTACGCTTGGTTCATGGCTTCTACGCTCGATCTTGTGAATTTCTTGTAGTGAGCTGGCAGTCATTCTTCGGTAAAAGAATTCTTGTCCTACAACAATCATAGGCCGGCCCAAGAAGAATATTTCTCTCTGTTTCGTTGCGCTTGAGGTCATTTGAGGATAAAAAATCTGCATAAACATAAAAAGCAGGTGGTTTTGTCTCATGCGCAAACTGGACCGTACCGATATCGGCATTCTCAACAGCCTTCAGGAGAACGCGCGCATCACCAACGCCGACCTCGCGCGCTCGGTGAACCTGTCGCCGACGCCGTGCTTCAACCGGGTCAAGGCGATGGAGGAATTAGGGCTGATTCGTGAGCAAGTGACCCTGCTGGATGCCGACCTGTTGGGGCTGCATGTGAATGTGTTCATTCACGTCAGCCTGGAGAAACAGGTGGAGGAGGCGTTGCAGCATTTCGAAGAGGCGATCTCGGATCGCCCGGAAGTGATGGAGTGCTATTTGATGGCCGGCGACCCTGACTATCTGATCCGCGTGCTGGTGCCGACCATTCAGTCGCTGGAGCGCTTCATGATGGATTTTCTGACCAAAGTGCCGGGGGTGGCGAACATCCGTTCCAGCTTTGCGCTCAAACAGGTGAGGTATAAGACGGCGCTGCCGTTGCCGGCGAATGGGTTGACGTTGGCCAATTGAAGAAACCCCGTTTGATGATCGTTCCCACGCTCCGCGTGGGAATGCATCCCGTGACGCTCCGCGTCACATCCGCAAGCGGAACGCGGAGCGTCCCTGGCGGCGTTCCCACGCGGAGCGTGGGAACGATCGAAGCTCAGAGTTGATTCAGGGGGATCTTTAAATAGGTGACGCCATTCTCTTCCGCCGGCGGCAAATTCCCCGCCCGCACGTTCACTTGAATCGCCGGCAACAACAGCGTCGGCATACCCAACCCGGCATCGCGCTGGGTGCGCATGGCGACGAAAGCGGCCTCATCAATGCCGTCGTGAATATGAATATTGCTTTTGCGTTGCTCGCCAACCGTGCTCTGGCATTGCGGGGCGCGGCCGGTGGGCGGGTAATCGTGGCAGACGTAAAGCCGCACGCTGGCGGGGAAGGCCAACAGTTTCTGGATCGAGGCAAACATCTGATTGGCGTTGCCGCCGGGGAAATCGCAACGCGCGGTGCCGACGTCCGGCATAAACAACGTATCGCCCACCAGAATCACATCGCCGTCGATCAAATACGCCATGTCCGCCGGGGTATGCCCGGGCACATGCAGGGCCGTGGCCTTGAGGTTACCGATCCGGAATGACTCGTCCGGCGCGAACAGGTGATCGAACTGTGAACCATCGACGCTAAATCCCGGTTCGAGATTGAACAGCGTCTTGAATACCCCCTGAACCTTGCTGATCGACTGACCAATCGCAATCTTGCCGCCCAGTTCCCGACGCAGATAAGGCGCGGCCGACAGGTGATCGGCATGGGCGTGGGTTTCCAGCAGCCATTGCACCTGCAACTGATGTTCGCGCACGAAGGCGATGATTTTGTCTGCCTGGACGGTCGCGGTGCGCCCGGCGGCGGGGTCGTAATCCAGCACCGGGTCGACAATCGCGCAGTGCCCGCCATCGTGTTCGTATATCACGTAGCTGTAGGTCGACGAGGCGGGGTCGAGGAAGGCTTCAATCAACGCAGACATGAGTACGAACCTGTGGAAAGGGGCGGGAGGGCAATAACCGGTTGCAACACTTTATGTTTAAACATAATGTCCGCAGCTTAAGTGACGTCGAAGGCATCCTGCAAATGCAATCCAGTCTGACCGAATGTGAAGTCGCCCAGCTCCGGGCCTCGGCCTCAAAAGCTTGCGCGCTGCTCAAGGCTTTGGCCAACGAGGACCGCTTGCTGATCCTCTGTCAATTGACTCAGGGCGAGCGCAACGTCGGCGAACTGGAAAAAATGACCGGCGTGCGCCAGCCCACACTGTCCCAACAGCTGGGCATCCTGCGCGACGAGGGATTGGTCGTCACCCGTCGTGAAGGCAAGTACATATTCTATGGTTTAGCCAGTCACGAAGTGATTCAGGTGATGAAGACGCTGTCCGGCCTGTATTGCGGAGCGGTGCTGAAAAGCTGGGGCTGAACCTGATGCCGGTCAGTTAAGCGCAATCCATGTGGGAGCGGCGGTGCGACGATTCGACTTGCTCGCGAAGACGGCGGCACAGTCAATAATGATGTCGCCTGACACACCGCTTTCGCGAGCAAGCCCGCTCCCACAGGTTCCGTGACTTAATGAACCCGGCGCCCTGCGTGCAATAACAAGGAATGAATGATGAACGATCAACACTGGGGCCCATCCATCAGTGCCGACATCGTGGTAATAGGCGGCGGGACCGCCGGCATTGGCCTGGTTGCCAGCCTGCTGAAACGCGATCCGGGTTTAAACATCACCGTCATCGAACCCGACAGCCAGCATTACTACCAACCGGCGTGGACGCTGGTGGGCGGTGGTGCTTACGCGGTGAAAAACACCGCGCGCCCGATGTCCTCGGTGATGCCGCGTCAGGCCACCTGGTTGCAGGCGTCCGTGACTGACATCGCCCCCGACAGCAAACAGCTGACCCTCGACGATGGTCGCACCGTCAGTTACCAGAACCTCGTTGTCTGCCCCGGTTTGCGCCTGGCCTGGGAGAAAATCGAAGGCTTGCAGGACACCCTCGGCCAGAACGGCGTGACCTCCAATTACAGCTATCGGCACGCGGCCTACACCTGGGAACTGGTCCGGGGATTGCGCGGCGGCAAAGCGATCTTCACCCAGCCAGCGATGCCGATCAAATGCGCCGGTGCACCGCAGAAAGCCTTGTACTTGTCCTGCGATCACTGGCGCAAAACCGGCGTTCTGAACAAATTCGACGTCGAGTTCAATCTGGCCGGCGCTGCGTTGTTCGGCGTGGCGACATTCGTGCCGCCGCTCATGAAGTACATCGAAAAGTACAACGCCCGGCTGGCCTTCAATTCCAATCTGGTCAAGGTTGACGGACCGTCGAAAACCGCATGGTTCGAGATCAAGGACGCTGCAGGTGTCGTAACCATAGAAGAAAAAACCTTCGACCTGCTGCACGTCGTGCCGCCTCAGGTCTCGCCGGATTTCATCCGCCACAGCCCGTTGGCCGATGCCGCTGGCTGGTGCGAAGTGAACCCACAGAGCCTGCAACACGTGCGCTATACAGACGTCTTTGCCTTGGGCGATGTCTGCTCCACCAGCAACGCGAAAACTGCCGCCGCCGCGCGCAAGCAAATCGTGGTGGTGGCGCAAAACCTGCTGGCCCTGCGCAAGCAACTACCGTTGCCACTCAAGTACGACGGCTACGGTTCCTGCCCGCTGACGGTGGAGAAGGGCAAGGTGATTCTCGCCGAGTTCGGTTACGCCGGTAAGTTGCTGCCGACCTTTCCCCTCGACCCGACGGTGCCGCGCCGTTCGGCCTGGTTTCTCAAGGCGACCTTGCTGCCGTGGTTCTACTGGAATGGCCTGCTCAAGGGCCGTGAATGGCTGACCCATCTGTCCAAGGTTGACTGAGAGAACCCTATGTTGCTGGCCAGTTTTTTCGGTGTGGTCATGGGCCTGGTGCTCGGTTTGACCGGTGCCGGTGGCGGTATTCTTGCGGTGCCGGCCCTGGTGCTGGGGCTGGGTTTGACCATGACCCAAGCGGCGCCCGTCGCCTTGTTCGCGGTGGGCAGTGCGGCGGCGATCGGTGCAATTGACGGTTTGCGCCATGGCCTGGTGCGCTATCGCGCGGCGTTGTTGATTGCACTGCTCGGCGCGGTGTTTTCGCCGGTAGGTATCTATTTCGCCCATCAGTTGCCGGAAAAGATCCTGATGGTCCTGTTCAGTCTGCTGATGGTCATGGTGGCCTGGCGGATGTTGCGCCGGGAAAAGCACGACGATGGTCCGAGCGATCACGGGCATGCCAACTGGGGCCAGAAGAACTGCATGCTCGATCAGCAGACCGGGCGTTTTTCCTGGACCGCCAAATGCACCGCGACCCTGGCGGCACTCGGCGCGGTGACCGGTGTGGTCTCGGGGCTGCTCGGGGTCGGTGGCGGTTTTCTGATTGTGCCGGCGTTCAAGCAACTGACCGATGTGCAGATGCGCGGGATCGTCGCCACGTCGTTGATGGTGATCAGCCTGATCTCGGTGATTGGCGTGATCGGCGCGTTTCATGCCGGGGTGCGGATCGATGGTTTGGGCGTGTCGTTCATTGTCGCCAGCATCGTCGGGATGATCCTTGGCCGAAAACTCTGCGCGCGGGTGCCGGCCCGAGGGCTGCAGATCGGCTTCGCCAGCGTCTGCGGGGTGATCGCCGTTTACATGCTGTTTAGAGCGCTCGTCTAGCGGATACCGGTTCCTGTGGGCGCCAGTCCGGTCCACAGGCTTACACCCTAAGTTCCGGGCCTGTCCGGCGGGCGGTCTTACACCGAATTTGCCGCGCTACACCGGCCACCCCAAAGCACCTGACAACCGCCCCCAAGGCAGCGTATGACGCCGCCGGTCCACTTTCGATAATCGCCTCCGACATCAAGTCCCCCGTTGCGGAGCGCGTCATGCACAACAATAAGAATTTCAAGCATCGTTTCTTGCCGGCCTTCATCGCCAGCCTGTCCTCCCTTGGCCTGAGCTCGATGGCCGAGGCCGAGATCATGCTGTACGACAAGGACCAGACCACGTTCTCCACGGATGGCTACATCAACGCCTTCTATGTGAACAGTGACGTGGACCGGGCCGGCGAGCAGTACGACCGGCGCCAGGCACGGGTGAAGATGGGGTTTCTGCCCAACTACCTGGGCTTCAACATGGGCAAGCAGGTCGATGACCTCAAGCTCGGCGCCCGCGCCTCGTTCTGGGTGACCATCAACGACAGCGAAACCAACGGCACCGACACCGCCATCGACGTGCGGCAGTTCTACGGCACGGTGGCCAATCCAGAGTGGGGTGAGGTGTTGATCGGCAAGGACTTCGGCCTGTTTGCCCGCTCCAACATCCTGCTCGACGAATTGCTCGCCGGTTATGGTCAGGTCAGCGATACGTTGGGCCTGGTG
Organism: Pseudomonas sp. JV414; assembly: GCF_032424305.1. Lineage (NCBI taxonomy): Bacteria > Pseudomonadati > Pseudomonadota > Gammaproteobacteria > Pseudomonadales > Pseudomonadaceae > Pseudomonas > Pseudomonas sp. JV414. Next base: position 955,586 of record NZ_VYKC01000022.1, read on the forward strand.
GACGGCGGCGGGGTGTCGTTCGGCAACATCGGCAGCGGCTACCCATACCCGTTCCCGACGTCACAGATTACCTATCGCACCCCGGTGATGGACGGTTTGCGGGTGGCGGTCGGGATCATGGACCCGGTCGACACCAACGACAGCAGCGCGACGGGCAAGGCGTATCAGGAGAACCCGCGCACCGAGAGCGAGATCACCTATCAGTTCGACGTCGGCGGGGCGAAGATTTACAGCTGGCTCAACGGCAGCTACCAGACTTCGGACAACACCGACTCCAGCGTCGAGTCCGTCACCTCCAAAGGCGTCGGCTACGGCGTGCAGGCGAAGATGGGCGGGCTGTCGCTGACCGGCTCCGGTTTCCAGGCCAAGGGCATCAATCCGTTCTTCACCAACAACGCCGGCGAACCGACCCTGCGCAATGTCGACAGCGACGGTTACCTGTTGCAGGGCTCCTACAAACTCGGCAAGAACCGCCTGGCCCTGTCTTACGGCAAGACCGAGGATGACGGTAACGGCGTGGTCGGCAGCGGCGCCGATTACGAGACCCGCGGCATTGCGCTGTTCCATGACGTCAACGACAACCTGAAGCTGGTGGCCGAGTACAACCAGTTCGAAATCAACGGCCACGACACCAGCGCCCAGAATGAAGACACCGATACGTTTGCGGTGGGGGCGGTGTTGACCTGGTAACGCAGATCCCCTGTAGGAGCGAGGCTTGCCCGCGAAAGCGGTGTGTCAGTCGACATTAATGTTGAATGTGACGGCCTCTTCGCGGGCAAGCCTCGCTCCTACAGGGACATTCGGTGGTTTGAGGATGCCGTCCGGCTCTCATCCCATCGAACCACCCACCCACTACCCAAGTAGCATTCGCCGCCGCCCGCAGGCTTCGTACACTCGTGCCTCATACAGGCGCACCGGCGAGGGGCGAGGATGCAGCAGGTTCAGAATGACGGTGTGGTCAGTGCCATGTCCCAGGCCACCGATGCCCAGCAAGCGGCTCAGGATCTGGCGCGACAACTCTTGCACCCGCATTTGGGCTTCGTGCTGTTCTTCTGTTCCGCCGAGTACGACTTGCAGGCGCTGGGGCAGGCGTTGCAACAGAGCTTCGGCGGCATTCGCCTGGTGGGCTGCACCAGTGCCGGAGAAATCACCCCCCAAGGTTATGGCCGCAGCTGCGTGACGGCTGTGGGCTTCGATCATCGGCACTTTTCCATCTCCACCGAACTGATCGACGAAATGGAACATTTCAGCCTGATCGATGCCCAGCAAATGGTCGAGCGACTGGTCAGTGGCTGTCGCAGCAACACCCTGGCGCCGATCAAGGGCAACAGCTTTGCCCTGACCCTGCTCGATGGCCTGTCCAGTCGTGAAGAAATGGTGCTCGCGGCTTTGAGTGCGGCGTTGGGCGACATTCCGCATTTCGGCGGTTCGGCCGGCGACGACAACTACCTGACCCACACCCACGTGTACTTCGGCGGCGAGTTCCACAGCGGCGCGGCGGTGGTGGTGCTGGTCAATACCTGGCTGGACTTCGAAGTTTTCACCACCCACCACATCCTGCCCAGGGCCGAGAAACTGGTGGTCACCGCTGCCGACAGCGCCTCGCGCCGGGTATTCGAGCTCAACGCCGAACCAGCCGCCGAGGAGTACGCCCGGCACATCGGCGTGGCGGTGGCTGACCTCGATTATCGGATCTTTGCCGCGCACCCGTTGGCGGTGCGGATCAACGACCAGTATTACGTGCGGGCGATCCAGCAGGTTCATCCGGACATGAGCCTGAGTTTCTACTGTGCGGTGGAAAACGGCATCGTCCTCACCGTCATGACCCCGGGCCCCATGCTGCCGAATCTGCAAAACCTGTTCGACGGTTTGCAGGAGCGTCTCGGGGACCTGTTGCTGACCATCGGCTGCGACTGTTTTCTCAGGCGTCTGGAGCTGGAAGACGGCGGCAATCTCGAGCAGATCGGCGCGTTTCTGCGGGACCAGCGGGTGATGGGTTTCAACACCTACGGAGAACAGTTCAATGGCATGCACATCAACCAGACCTTCACCGGGGTTGCCATTGCCCGAGGCCGCTCCCCTGGACAGCGCTGACCTTCAGGCGCAGATCGCCAGCCTGCGCCACGAAAACCACAAACTGCAGCGCATCAATGGCGCGCTGATCGAGCGCATCGAATCCGGCATCACCCGGGGCAACGATCCGTATGCGGCGTTCCAGCATTCGGTGGTGCTGGCCGAGCAGGTGCGTGAGCGCACCGACGCCCTGAACCAGGCCATGGCCGAACTCAAGGCCGGCAATCATTTGCTCAGCGAGGCACGACTGCGGGCCGAAACTGCCCATCAACACCTGATCGACGCCATCGAAAGCATTTCCGACGCTTTTGTATTGTTCGATGCCGAGCAGCGGATCGTGCTGTTCAACAGCCGCTTCAAGGCGTTTTGGGGTAACAGTCGAGTGCGGATTACCGCCGGCATGCGCCTGCGCGAGGTCAAACGGTTGATGACCTCGACCGGACTGTTCAGTGAAGAACCCCGCGGGCATGCCGACGAAAACCTGCTCTATCGCCTGCACAACGGGCGCTGGCTGCAAGTCAGCGAACGGCCGACTCAGGAAGGTGGGCGGGTGATCCTGTTCACTGATATTACCGACGTCAAACTCAGCGAAACCCTGCGCCGCGAGCAGGCCGTGGCGCAGAAGTCGCACTTGTTGCAACGGGCGGTCGACAACCTGTCCCAAGGGGTGGCGATGGTCAACGCCGAGGGCATTCTGGAACTGTGGAACCGGCGTTTCCTGGAGCTCAGCGGCCTGGCCCCGGTGGCGGCCCATCGGCCATTCGCCGAAGTGATTGCCGACAGCGAACTGAACCTGCTGACCCCGGCCAGTCGCGACCCGAACGGGCGGCACGTGCAAGAATGCGAGCAGCGCCTCTACGATGGCCGGGTGCTGGAAATCCGCACCCATCCGTTGCCCACCGGCGGTTTCGTCAACACCTTCACCGATATCACCGAACGCTACCAGCACGCCGAAGCGCTCAGCGAGAGTGAGCGCTGGATTCGTCTGATCACGGACCATGTGCCGGCGCTGATCGCCTACCTGAATGCCGATCTGGTCTATGAATTCACCAACAAAGTCTACGAAGAATGGTACTGCTGGCCCCGGGGCGTGATGCTCGGGCAGAGCCTGCGCGAAGTTCACAGTGAACAGCATTATCAACGCCTGGAAGCCTACGTGGCCCGGGCCCTTGCCGGCGAGAGCGTGACGTTCGAGTTTGCCGAAACCAACATCAATAATCAGGAGCGCTACATGCTGCGCTCCTACGTGCCCAATCGCTTGGCCACCGGGGAAGTGGTGGGGATTTTCGTGTTGATCCGCGACATCACCGAGCGCCGCCGCACCGCCGAGGCGCTGCATCAGGCCTATCAGAACCTTGAATTGCGGGTGCGTGAACGCACCACCGAACTGACCACCCTCAATGACCAATTGCTGCGCGAAATCGACGAGCGCCGCCGGGTGGAGTCACGCTTGCGCGAGGCCAAGCTCGAGGCCGAGCAGGCCAACCTGTCGAAGACCAAATTTCTCGCGGCGGTCAGTCACGACCTGCTGCAACCGCTGAATGCCGCGCGGCTGTTTACCAGCGCCTTGCTGGAACGCCGGGAGCCGGTGGCCAACGAAATCCTGGTGCGCAACGTCAGCAATTCTCTGGAAGACGTGGAGAACCTGCTGGGCACCCTGGTGGACATTTCCAAACTCGATGCCGGGGTGATCAAGGCCGACATTGCGCCATTTGCCCTGAGCGAATTGCTGGAAAACCTCGCCGCCGAATACACCCAAGTGGCCCGCAGTGAAGGGCTTGAGCTGCATTTCATCCCGTGTTCGGCGCTGGTGCGCAGCGACATCCAGTTGCTCGCGCGGATCCTGCGTAATCTGCTGAGCAATGCCATTCGCTACACCTACAGCGGGCGTGTGGTGCTCGGCTGCCGGCGTCATCATCAGCGGCTGACCATCGAAGTCTGGGACAGCGGCATGGGCATTGCTGAAAACCGTCTGGAGGAGATTTTTCAGGAGTTCAAACGCGGTGACGTACAGCGTCCCGATCAGGATCGCGGCTTGGGGCTGGGCCTGGCGATCGTCGAGAAAATCGCCCGCATTCTCGGCCATCGGATTCACGTGCGTTCATGGCCGGGCAAAGGCTCGATGTTTTCCGTCGAAGTGCCTTTGAGTGCCACGGCGCCCAAGGCATTGCCGAACCTGCTGATGAGCGAACCGATGCTCGAACGCCTGCGCGGTGCACGGGTGTGGGTGCTGGACAACGACGCGGCCATTTGCGCGGGGATGCGCACCTTGCTCGAGGGGTGGGGCTGCCGGGTGGTCACGGCGCTGTCGGAGGAGGACCTGGCGCGGCAAGTGGATAATTATCACGACGAGGCCGATCTGCTGATCGCCGACTATCACCTGGATGATGAGAAGAATGGGGTCGACGCCGTGGCCCGCATCAACGCCCGTCGCGCTTCAGCGATCCCGGCGATGATGATCACCGCCAACTACAGCAACGAACTCAAACAGCAGATCCGCGAACTGGGCCACACCCTGATGCACAAACCGGTGCGGCCGATGAAGCTCAAGACGGCGATGAGTCATTTGCTTGGTCGGCCTTGAGTTTTCTGGTGTGTTCACTGACGCCATCGCGGGCAAGCCCGCTCCCACAGGATCTCCACAAACCTGTGGGAGCGGGCTTGCCCGCGATGGGGGCGATTCGGTCTAACTGTTGCCCCCCCAGAATCAGCGCCGCAAATACGACCCGAAATCAATATCCCCGGCACTCAAAATCGCCTGCACCCGATTGTGCACATTGAGTTTGCGCAATATCGCCGAGACGTGAGCCTTGACCGTGGTTTCGGCGATTTCCAGGGTGTAGGCGATCTGTTTGTTCGACTCGCCCTTGGTCATGCGCTCAAGCACCAGCAACTGCTTGCGGGTCAGCGCCTGGAGCAATTCGGGTGGGAAGCTCGGGGTGTCATTCATCCGGCGATGAGTGCCGCTTTTCTGCGTGCGGATGATGTCCGGCGGCAGGTAGACGTTGCCATTGAGAATCTGCTGGATGGCCTCGGTCATCTGCACCCGTGGCGATGACTTGGTGATGAACCCCACCGCGCCATAGGTGATGGCTTGCAGCACGATTTGTTTGTCCTGTTCGGCCGAGACGATCACCACCGGAATGGTCGGCGCCTCGTTGCGCAGGTTGATCAGGCCATTGAGGCCGTGCATGCCGGGCATGTTCAGGTCGAGCAGGATCAGGTCCAGGTCGTCGTGTTCCTGGGTCAGGGCCAGGGCGCTGTCGAGGTCGGCGGTCTCCATGACCTCACTGCCGGGGAAACCGTCGCTGATGACGTTATGAATGGCTTCGCGAAACAGCGGGTGATCGTCGGCAATCAGAATTTTGTACATGGCCTTTCACCTCATTATTTTTTTGATCAGGGTGTGGCAACAACTCGCAAGCGCTCAAGTCAGGGAAAGGGCTCGGGCCGTGCCGGCGTCAGGGGCAGATTTGCCGCTTGCCACGCATCCAGTCCGTCGCGGTACCAATACAGTGTCTTATAGCCCATGGAAGCGGCGCGTTTTACCGCGTTCCAGCTCAACCAGCAATCGGAGCGGCAGTAAAAGACCAACGGTCGCGTCAGGTCGCCCGCCGTCAATTGCTGCAGGTGGCGCGCGAAATAATCCTGCCACGGGGGCGGCAGGTCGCCGTCACCGGTATTGGCCAGCCAATGGCTGCCGGGCAGGTTTTCGTGGGCCTCGTCTTCGATGAAACGGCCTTGCAGCCATTGCCGGCGGTAGACATCGATCAGCAGCGGCTGCGGTGTGTGCTTGAGCAGGTTTTGCAGGGCGGGCGTGTCGATGATACTCGCCCCCTGGAGCTGAGTCGGGGTCGGGCTGCGGTATAGACCGATGCGATAACCTTCGGCGGAGAACAGCGCCGTTTCAGCCTGCGCGGCGCCCAGCAACAGGCTCAGCAACAGCGCGGCGAGAGAAGGGCACAGCAGAACACGTCGTGCACGCGGCATGGGGGTTCAGTCCTTATAGTTATGAACCCATTACATGCCAGTAGCGGTGCGTTGTGAATGCGACGATAGACAGGTAAACCAGTACTAAAGTAGTAATTTGTGCTGTTTTATGGGACCTGCGTCGTACGCCAATGCTGTGCTCAATGAAGATCCAATGTGGGAGCGGGCTTGCTCGCGAAAGCGGTGTGTCAGTCGACAAAGTTGTTGAATGTACTGGCCTCTTCGCGAGCAAGCCCGCTCCCACAGGGGGAATGTGTTGTCAGTTGGTTTTGCGCAGGGCCGCATGCTGCGGGTTGAAGGTGAGTACCGCCAGCAGGGCGAATACCAGCGTCAGCCCCACACACACCACCAGCGCGACCGGGTTGAAACGTTCATACAGCGCAAACCGCACCAGTTCCACCGCATGGGTGAACGGGTTCAAGGCGCACAGCCAATACAACCACTCGCTGGACTCGCGCATTTTCCACAGGGGATACAGCGCTGACGACAGGAAAAACAGCGGGAAAATCACGAAGTTCATCACCCCGGCAAAGTTCTCCAGTTGGCGGATGGCGTTGGACAACAACAGGCCCAGCGCGCTGAGCATCAACGCGACCAGCAGCAACGCCGGCAACGCCAGCAACAAACCCATGGCCGGCGGTTGCACGCCGTACAGCCAGGCAATCGCCAAAAAGGCATACACCTGCAACAGAGAAATCAGCGACGTCGCCAGCAGTTTGCTGCACAGCAGGAAGGTCCGGGGCAGGGGGCTGGTCAGCAGCACGCGCATGCTGCCCATCTCCCGGTCGTAGACCATCGACAGCGAACCTTGCATGCCGTTGAACAACAGGATCATGCAGGCAAGGCCCGGGATGATGTACACCTCATAGGGAATGTAGGTGTCGTAGGGCTCGATGATGGCGATGCCGAGTGCCGCGCGAAAACCGGCAGCGAACACCAGCAGCCACAGCAATGGTCGCACCAATGCGCTAAGAAACCGCGTGCGCTGCAACACAAAGCGCAGCCATTCGCGCAGTACGATACCGCTGAAACATTGCCAGTAAGCGTTCATTGGACGACTGCTCCTGAAGAGACCGAGGTGGTCAGGCGAGCGAAGGCCGAGCCGAGGTCGCCGCCGTGTTCCAGGCTTAGCGCGTCCGCCTGTCCGCTGGCCACCAAACGGCCTTGATGCAGGATCAGCAAGTCGTCGCTGGGCTGTACTTCATCCAGCAAATGAGTGGTCCAGAGCACGCTGATGGTGTGCTCGCGACACAGGCTGCGGATGTGTTGGTTGAGCGCCAGGCGACTGGCCGGATCAAGGCCGACACTGGCCTCGTCAAGCAGCAGCAGGCTTGGCTCATGCAACAACGCACGGGCGATTTCCACCCGCCGACGATGGCCTCCATTGAGTTCACGCACCCGTTCGCGACGGCGTTCGGTCAGCGCCTGGCGCGTCAGTTCGGCGTCGACCCGAAGGCCAGTCTGGCGCCGAGACAAGCCATGCAGCGCGGCGTGATAACGCAGGTTTTGCTCGACGCTAAGGTCCAGATCCAAAGTGCTTTGCTGAAACACCACACCCAACTGCTTCAACGCCGGGCGTGCCGCGTTGCGCAACGAACAGCCACCGACCCGAATATCACCGCGCTGCACATCATAAAGGCGGGTGAGCAGGGCGATCAGCGTCGACTTGCCCGCGCCGTTCGGTCCCAGCAGCGCCGCAAAACGTCCCGGTGCCAGGCTGAAACTCACCTGACGCAAGGCCTCCCGCTGGCCGTAAGCGAAACTCAGGTCGCTGACTTCAAGGGCGTTCATGGCGTTACCACCACGCCCCACGGATAGCGCCCGACCTTCACCGATTTAGTGACCTTGAGGCTGTCGACATCGATTACCGACACATCGCCACTGACGCCATTAGTGGCCAGTAATTGCCGTTGATCCGGGGTGAACGACATCTGCCAGACGCGCCGGCCCACCAGCAGGTAATCAACAATCCTGAAGGTCTTGGCGTCGATCACCGCCACATGATTGGCCGGGCCGAGCGCGACGAAACCGTACTTGCCGTCGGCGCTGAGTTTGATCCCCACCGGCTGGACTTTGTCCGGGTGCACGCCTTTGATCTGGAAGGTCAGGGTCTTGAGGGTCTTGCGGCTGGCGACGTCGAGAATCGTCACCGTGCCGCCGATTTCCGCCGAGGCCCAGAGCTGCGAGCCATCGGGATTGAATTCGACGAAACGCGGCCGCTGATCGACCAGGGTGTTGTCGGCCAGGGTCTGGGTGCTGGTATCGATCCAGTGCAGCATGTTGGTGGTTTCACTGGTGTTCACCGCCCACTTGCCGTCGGGGCTGACGGCCATGCCTTCGGGCTCGACGCCGACGCTGATCTGCCCAAGCACTTTGGAAGTTTCGGTGTCGATCACCGTCACTAGCGCATCGTCCTCGTTGGAGACGTACAACCAGCGATTATTAGGGTGCAGGGCGAATTGCTCAGGGTCTTTGCCCGAGGGCAGTTCCTTGATGATCTTGCGCGTGGCGACGTCCATCACCTGGACCCGATCCGAATCGCTGGCGCAGATGTACAGCAGCTTGTTGTCGTGGGACAGCAACAGGCCACGCGGGCGCTGGCCGACGGGCAGGGTCTCGGTGACTTTCAGGGTCTGCATATCGATCAGGCTCAGGCTGTTGTCCTTTTCGTTGGAGATCCAGGCGGTGCTGGCAGCGGCGTGCCCGGCGGCGAGCAGCAGGGCGCAGGAAAGCAGGGTGCGGCGCATGGCAGATTCCTTATTGTTGTTGTCGTTGTCGTGAAAAAAGGGATCAGAGAAAGCGGCAGCTGACCTCGGCTTTGTCGTAACCCAGGCTGTCCATTTCGTTGACGGGGTGCAGGAAGCCGTCTTGCGGCGAGGTGCTGACCAGCGCTCGGGGTTGCACGATGGGGATCGGCTGGCGCAACTGACCGTTCCACGGCCGATAACTGAGCTTGCGACCCTTGAAGCCGTCCAGCGGCAATTGATCGCCGATTGCAAGCGTACGAATCGCCATGGCATCGGCCTGGCGCAGTTTGCCCACCGCACTGGCGATGCTGCGTACGGCCATCCACGCGGCGAAATCCCGGTCGTTCATCCAGCGCCCGGCCAGGGCTTCGAAGCGTTTCTGCAATTGCGCGGCGCCGTAGGTTTCCACGGTCTTGTGCCAACCCACCGGCGTCAGGCCCTGGGTGCCGGCGACCGGCCGTGGATACCAGGTCTGGTAGGGCACGTACTCGCCGAAGTCGCCGCGTTCATCGGCCACCAGCACCACGTCGTACTCGGCGGTCTGGGTGAACAGCGGCATGTCGGCCTGGGCGCTGCGGCGCTGGTCGTTATCGAAACTCCAGGCTTTTTCTGCCACCAGTTGCAAGCCGAAGCGTTTGGCCGCCCGACGCAGGGCAGCGGCATAGGCTTGATCGTCCGCGGTCGGGCCGACGATCAGCAGCGCCCGTTGCCATTTGCGCAGCACCAGAAATTGCGCCAACGCATCGGCCAGCATCGCGCGGCTTGGCAGGCTGTGCAGCACGTTCGGCAAGCAATCGGTGCTGCGCAGGCTGTCATCGGGGCTGCCGGCATTGAACAGCAGGCTGTCGGGTAGCACGGCGCTGAGTCGGCGCAGGGTTTCCACCGGTGCATTCACCACAAACAGGCGCAGGCCCTGTTCATGTTGGGTTTTGGCCGCTTCAATCAGCGCATCCGGATTGTCGACGCTGGCGCTGACCAGGCTGTAGCTGTGATTGAGAAAGCGCCCGGTACTGTTGCTGTCGGTGATCGCCAGTTCGGCGCCGCGCAGGCCGGCATCGGTCGGTTCGGGAATAACATTCGACAGCAATGGCCCAGGATCGGGGCGATAACCGAGGTAGCCGATCTGCACCTGCAACGGCGCGTCCGCCGCCTGAACCTGGGTCGCCACCCCGGCGGCGCAGGCAATCGCCAGCAAGTAGATCAAGGCATAAGGGGCGAGCTGGCGCATAAAGGCACTCCATCACAGGTAGCGTCAGCATAGGAACCCTGGGCGGGCGGGGAAATATGCAGAAAGTACCGATGGGCCAGTACCAAGGTCGTAACTCACCCCGGACGGCGCGGTTTTAGCATGGGTTACAACGGCCATCACTCAAGGGGGGAGATTGACCATGCGAATTCTCAAAGCACTGCTCCTGCCGTTTTTGCTGATCCTGACCCTGATCGGCGTCGACAAGCTTCACGGCGCCCGACCCGTATTGGTCGGGCCTGCGCCACAAGCCCTACTACCAAGGGAGTAGGCCGCGGCCACCAAAGCAGCATGGGGTTGGCGCAAAGCCGTTCCTAAGATGGGTGCCATAGCCTCTTCAAAGAGGTTTTGCGTGCAATCTTGAGGGCAGAACAATGACAACAAAACGCAACGCCTTGCTCGTTGCCGGACTGCTGGCCGGTTTCATCAACGCAGGTTCCGTCTGGGCCCATGGCAACGTGGTACCCCAAGCCGTCGAAACCCAGGGACTGACCCCGATCAAGGATGCCGGTGTGCAGGTCGATGCCGATGGTTGGGCGGCGGCGAACCCATACCGTTCCTCTCCGGAACGTGAAAAAGCCGTGCAAATCGGCTCTTCGGCCTACAACCAGAACTGCGCGGCCTGTCATGGCCTGGAAGCCAAGTCCGGCGGCATCGCCCCCGACTTGCGCATGCTCGACGTCGGCGAGGCCGGTGATGAATGGTTCGTCGAACGTGTGCGCCATGGCGCCGTGCGTGACGGCCGGGTGTACATGCCGAAAATGGCCGACTACCTGAGCCAGGAAGCCTTGTGGGCGGTGCGCACCTACCTGGACAGCGTGCACGTCGAGGAGTGACCCATGCGTTTGCTCGCGGTGTTGATCGGCGCTGTGTGGCTGTGTTGCCAGACAGCGCAGGCGCAGGTCCGTACCTATGACGAAATGATCGCCGCCGCCGAGCTGAAAGTCGCGGTGTACAAGGACTTCGCGCCCTACAGCTTTGAAGACGCTGGCGAGGCTCGCGGGGTCGATGTCGAACTCGCCCAGGCCTTGGCCAAGGCCATGGGAGTACGCCTGAAACTGATTTGGGCACCCGCCGGGGAAAAGCTCGACGACGACCTGCGCGATTACATCTGGCGGGCCAGTCAGCTGCACAATCAGCAACTGGCCGACCTGATGATGCGCGTGCCGTACGATCGCGATTACTCACAGAAACGCAATGAACTGGGTGAGCTGGAAAACGGCCATGTGGTGATGTTCGGGCCGTACCAGACCGAACAATGGCAAGTCGCTTACGACCGTCGTCGGCTGGACTCGGTGGCCAGCGTCGCAGTGTTCCAGCAACACCCGATCGGCGTCGAAGTCGACAGCGTGCCGTCGTTTTACCTGACCTCGGTGTTCAACGGCATGCTCGCCGCCAAGACCCACCATTACCCGGGCGTACCCCAGGCGTTTGCCGCAATGAAGGCCGGTGAAGTCGACGCGGTGATGGCCATGCGCGGCGAGATCGACTGGCAAGTCCACCAGGCCGCCGACCCGCAAGTGGCCCTGGCGGAAAACGCCTACCCGAACATGGGCAAGCAGCTCTGGGAGATCGGCATGGCGGTGCATGAAAGCAACCGGCAACTGGCTTACGCCGTGGAAGAGGCGTTGGAGACCTTGATTCGCGAGGGCTCGGTGAAAGCCATTTATGCCCATTACGGCCTGCGGTATGACGTACCCGAGATGTATCAATAGTGAACTGGCGAGCGAGTTGTCTGTTGGCCTGCTGGTTGCCCCTGGCCGCGTATGCGGTGGACGTCGAGCCGGGTAAAGACCCGGTGCCGTCGGTGATGTGGGGGTTCTATCACAAGCAGATGCTGGGCGATGCACCGTTCGTGTTCGACGAGCGGGTCAAGTTGCTCGCGCCGCCGTTTGCCGAGGATGCCCGGCAAGTGCCGCTGGAAATCGACGCCCGGGCGTTCAAGGGTGAAGTGGTGCGAATCCTCGCCTGGGCCGAACTCAATCCGTTGCCGAAAATCGTCGATTTTGAACCCTTGACCGGTGTGCTGCCATGGCTGTCGATCCGTATCCGCGTTGAACAGGCCACGCCATTACGTGCGGCGGTGCTGACCCGCGATGGGCTGTGGCATGTCGGCTCGACCCTGATCGATGCGGCGGGCGGGGGTTGCACGGCGCCGAGTGTGGTGCGCACTCAGCCAGGTTGGGAAGAACACATTGGCGAGGTGCTAGGTGGCCGTTATCCCCGTGGTGAATTCAGCCGCGTGCGTTTGCAGGTGGCGCATCCGATGGACAACGGCATGGTCAGCGGCATCCCGGAATTCTTCATCAATCACGCCGAGCTGCGTGATCAAAACGATCAACTGCTGGCGCGACTGGAGTTGTTCCCGGCGGTCAGCGAAAACCCCAATTTGGCCTTCGATATCGAAGGAGCAGGGCAGACGCGCCTGGTGTTGCGCGACAACAGCGGCAATCAATTCGATGCGGCCATTCCCTGACCCAAGGAGCGAGTGATGCGCTGGATGCTGCTGTTGTTCATCAGTCTGAGCCTGCCGGCCCTGGCCGATCCCGATTACGCACTCAAGCCCCGGCAGATCGCCGAAGACACCTGGTTGCTGGAAGGCAGCACCAACAATTTCTCCAAGAGCAACGGCGGCAACATCGTCAACACCGCGTTCATCGTCACCGAACAGGGCGTGGTAGTAATCGACACCGGGCCGTCGAAACGCTATGGCGAAGCCCTGCGCAAAGCGATTGCGGCGACCACAGATAAACCGGTGATTCAGGTGTTGCTGACCCATCACCATCCCGACCATGTGTTGGGTAACCAGGCTTTCACCGACGTGCCGATCGGCGCTTTGGCCGGTACCACCGAGTTGTTGCATCAACAGGGTGATGCCATGGCCGAGAACATGTATCGGCTGGTGGGCGACTGGATGCGCGGCACCGAGGTGGTGTTGCCGACGCAGACGCTGATGCCAGGCGTGAAAAGTTTTGGGAATCACGATTTGCGCCTACTGAGTCTGGGTGGGCACACCGGCGCGGATCTGGCTATTCTCGACCAGAAAACCGGCGTGTTGTTTGCCGGGGACCTGGTGTTTTGTCAACGCGCCCTGACCACGCCCAACAGCCCGGGGCTGCCGGTGTGGCTGGCGGACATCGCGACCCTGCAGGGTTTGCCATGGACGCTGATCGTCCCTGGTCATGGGCCGGTGGCCACGGACACAAAACCGTTCGAGCAGATGCGCGATTACCTCACTTGGCTGGACCAGCTGATGCGCGATGGCGCGGCCCATGGCAGCGACATGGCCGAGATGATCCGCAGCCCCATTCCCGAACGTTTTGCCGGGATCAGCCTGAGCCGTTATGAACTGATCCGCAGCGTCAGTCATTTGTACCCGCGTTATGAACGGGGGCAGATGAGGCGGGTGGATTCCGGCCAGCACTGATATTGCCTGACACACCGCCTTCGCGAGCAAGCCCGCTCCCACATTTGAGCGGTGTGAACGCAGATGTTGTGTACACCGAAGATCCCCTGTGGGAGCGGGCTTGCTCGCGAAGGGGCATTCACATTCAGTATTGATGTTGCCTGACACACTGCCTTCGCGAGCAAGCCCGCTCCCACAGGGACCGGTGTCGATCACAAAACAGGTGTCCATCTCCTCCGACCCGGTACTAAGGAACTAGCAATCTCCGCACTGCGGGCAATTGTTGCAAGGGCGGCGGCGCCCAAGAATCTGCACCAGACCGGGAAAATTTCCCGGGTATAACAAAAACCGCAGAGGCAGCCGTCATGACCCAACCCGCACGTCGCCAACCTTTCGTTTTGAGCATGCTGCTCAGTGCCATGCTGTTGTCTGGCCAGGCATTGGCCGCAGTCTCCGATCAAGACATCCTCCAGGACCCGAAGAACCCGGAGCAGGTCGTCACCAATGGTCTGGGCGTCCAGGGTCAGCGCTACAGCCCGCTGGACACCCTCAATGTCGACAACGTGAAGGATCTGCGCCCGGTCTGGGCCTTTTCGTTCGGCGGGGAAAAGCAGCGCGGTCAGCAAGCGCAGCCGATGATCAAGGACGGCGTGATGTACATGACCGGCTCCTACTCGCGGGTGTTCGCGGTGGATGCGCGCACCGGCAGGAAGCTCTGGCAATACGACGCGCGCCTGCCCGATGACATCCGCCCGTGCTGCGACGTGATCAACCGTGGTGTCGCGCTGTATGGCGATCTGGTGATTTTCGGCACCCTCGACGCCAAGCTTGTGGCGCTGAACAAGGACACCGGCAAAGTCGTCTGGAGCAAGAAAGTTGCCGACCACAAGGAAGGCTATTCCATCAGCGCCGCGCCGTTGGTCATCAACGGCAAGTTGATCACCGGCGTGGCCGGTGGCGAGTTCGGGGTGGTGGGCAAGATCGAAGCCTACGACCCGAAAAACGGCAGCCTGCTGTGGAGCCGACCAACCGTTGAAGGCCACATGGGTTATGTCTACAAGGACGGCAAGGCAGTAGAAAACGGCATCTCCGGCGGCGAAGCGGGCAAGACCTGGCCGGGCGATCTGTGGAAAACCGGCGGTGCCGCGCCTTGGCTGGGCGGCTACTACGACCCGGAAACCAACCTGCTGCTGTTCGGCACCGGTAACCCGGCGCCGTGGAATTCGCACCTGCGCCCTGGCGACAACCTCTACTCGTCCTCGCGCCTGGCGCTGAACCCGGATGACGGCACGATCAAATGGCACTTCCAGAGCACGCCCCACGACGGTTGGGACTATGACGGCGTAAACGAACTGGTGTCATTCAACTACAACGAAGGCGGCAAAGAAATCAAAGCCGCAGCCACGGCGGACCGTAACGGTTTCTTCTACGTGCTGGATCGCACCAACGGCAAATTCATTCGCGGCTTCCCGTTCGTGGACAAAATCACCTGGGCCAGCGGCCTGGATAAAAGCGGTCGGCCGATCTACAACGAAGCCAGCCGTCCAGGTGCGCCGGGCTCCGAAGCCAAAGGCAGTTCGGTGTTCGTCGCGCCAGCGTTCCTCGGGGCGAAAAACTGGATGCCGATGGCCTACAACCGCGATACCGGCCTGTTCTATGTGCCGTCCAACGAGTGGGGCATGGACATCTGGAACGAAGGCATCGCCTACAAGAAAGGCGCGGCGTTCCTCGGCGCCGGTTTCACCATCAAACCGTTGAATGAAGACTACATCGGCGTGCTGCGCGCCATCGACCCGAAAACCGGCAAGGAAGTCTGGCGCCACAAGAACTTCGCACCACTGTGGGGCGGGGTGCTGACCACCAAGGGCAACCTGGTGTTCACCGGTACGCCGGAAGGTTTCCTGCAAGCATTCAATGCCAAGACTGGCGAGAAAGTCTGGGAATTCCAGACCGGTTCCGGCGTGCTCGGCTCGCCCATCACCTGGGAAATGGACGGCGAACAGTACGTCTCGGTGCTCTCCGGCTGGGGTGGCGCCGTACCGCTGTGGGGCGGCGAAGTGGCCAAGCGCGTCAAGGACTTCAACCAGGGCGGCATGCTCTGGACGTTCAAGCTGCCTAAAGATCTCGTTGCCAAACACTGATCAACCTGATTCCACCGCATAACCCTGTGGGAGCGGGCTTTTGTGGCGAGGGGGCTTGCCCCCGTTGGGTCGCGAAGCGGCCCCGATATTTCTCCTGTCTCACTGCGTTGGTCGGATTTACGACTGCTGCGCAGCCGAACGGGGGCAAGCCCCCTCGCCACAAGGATCACCTGTTCCGTATGGGCAAACCTACTACCAAATAACGAGAATCCCCCTGCCAACGGCGCATTCGTCTGGCAGGCGGGGCTCTCTACTATCGGTTCATCGCCTGTTGGCTCGACAGGCATCGACCCAGACAGAGGCCCACCATGATCTACGCACAACCCGGAACACCCGGCGCCGTCGTTTCCTTCAAACCGCGCTACGGCAATTTCATCGGCGGCGAGTTCGTTGCCCCAATCAACGGCGAGTACTTCACCAACACCTCACCGGTTACCGGTGAAGTGATCGCCGAGTTCCCGCGCTCCAGCGCCGCCGACATCGAAAAAGCCCTCGATGCCGCCCATGCCGCCGCCGATGCCTGGGGCAAAACCTCGGCGCAGGATCGCTCGCTGGTGCTGCTGAAAATCGCCGACCGCATCGAACAGAACCTGGAAATCCTCGCCGTCACCGAAACCTGGGACAACGGCAAAGCCGTGCGCGAAACCCTCAACGCCGACGTGCCTTTGGCTGCCGACCACTTCCGTTATTTTGCGGGTTGCATCCGCGCTCAGGAAGGCGGCGCCGCCGAGATCAACGAACTGACCACCGCCTATCATTTCCACGAACCATTGGGCGTAGTCGGGCAGATCATCCCGTGGAACTTCCCGCTGCTGATGGCCGCCTGGAAACTCGCCCCGGCCCTGGCTGCCGGCAACTGCATCGTGCTCAAACCCGCCGAACAAACGCCGCTGTCGATCATGGTGTTCGCCGAGCTGATCGCCGACTTGCTGCCGGCCGGCGTGCTGAACATCGTCCAGGGTTTCGGTCGCGAAGCCGGTGAGGCGCTGGCCACCAGCAAGCGTATCGCCAAAATCGCCTTCACCGGTTCCACCCCGGTCGGCGCGCACATCATGCATTGCGCCGCCGAGAACATCATTCCAAGCACCGTCGAGCTGGGCGGCAAGTCGCCGAACATTTTCTTCGAAGACATCATGAACGCCGAGCCGCAGTTCATCGAGAAAGCCGCCGAAGGCCTGGTGCTGGCGTTCTTCAACCAGGGCGAAGTCTGCACTTGTCCGTCCCGGGCGCTGGTGCAGGAGTCGATCTATGACGACTTCATGAAAGTGGTGATGAAGAAGATCGTCAAGATCAAGCGCGGCAACCCGCTGGACACCGAAACCATGGTCGGTGCCCAAGCGTCCGAGCAGCAATACGACAAGATCCTCTCGTACCTGAAAATCGCTCAGGAGGAGGGCGCCGAACTGCTCACCGGCGGCGCGGCCGAGCGCCTTGAAGGCGATTTGTCGAGCGGCTATTACATCCAGCCGACCCTGCTCAAAGGCCACAACAAAATGCGTGTGTTCCAGGAAGAAATCTTCGGCCCAGTGGTGGGTATCACCACCTTCAAGGACGAAGCAGAAGCCTTGGCGATTGCCAACGACAGCGAGTTCGGCCTCGGCGCCGGCCTCTGGACCCGCGACATCAACCGCGCCTACCGCATGGGCCGGGCGATCAAGGCCGGGCGCGTCTGGACCAACTGCTACCACCTGTACCCGGCCCACGCCGCGTTTGGTGGCTACAAGAAGTCCGGTGTCGGCCGTGAGAACCACAAGATGATGCTCGACCATTACCAGCAAACCAAAAACCTGCTGGTGAGCTACGACATCAATCCGTTGGGGTTCTTCTAACCCGCAAGAACACCACAACCACAAAATGTGGGAGAGGGCTTGCTCGCGAAGGCGGCTTGATATTCAACAAATATGTTGACTGATAGTCCGCTTTCGCGAGCAAGCCCGCTCCCACATTGGTCTTGTGTGTATTTGAAGATCTGCGCCACCCCCCCCTACCAACGCACCCCACAACCTCCTTCGAAAGTAGCATTCGGTCATCTCATCCCCCGTGCATTAATGGTCTTACCGGAATCGTCCGGCACAAGAAGAGGATTGACCCATGTGGAATAAACCCGCGTTTACCGATCTGCGCATTGGCTTCGAAGTGACGATGTATTTCGCCAACCGTTGATTGATCGCCCGGTCAGCCGTCGCGTTGGCCGGGCCTGCCTTCTGGAGGCATTCCATGCACATCCGCGTTCTCGGTTCCGCCGCTGGCGGCGGTTTTCCGCAATGGAACTGCAACTGCCGTCAATGCGCCGCTATGCGCAACGGCAACCTGCGTGCACAACGCCGCACGCAGTCGTCCATTGCCCTGAGCGACGACGGTGTGGAGTGGGTGCTTTGCAATGCTTCACCGGATATTCGCGCGCAGCTCGAAAGCTTCCCGGCGATGCAACCGGCCCGACGCTTGCGTGACACGGCGATTGCCGGTGTCGTCCTGCTGGACAGTCAGATCGACCATTGCACCGGGCTGTTGAGCCTGCGCGAAGGCTGCCCGCATTCGGTCTGGTGCACCGAGCGGGTTCACGAAGACCTGAGCAGCGGCTTTCCCTTGTTCACCATGCTCAAACACTGGAACGGTGGTTTGCAGTGGCAACCCATCGAACTGGATCGTGAGCCATTCCACATCGCTGCCTGCCCACACCTGCAATTTCGCGCGATTCCGTTGGTCAGCAATGCACCGCCGTATTCACCCAACCGTGGCAACCCGCAACCGGGCGACACCATTGGCCTGTTCATCGAAGACCTGCGCAGCGGTGCATCGGTTTTCTATGCGCCGGGGCTGGGGCAAGTCGACGCCGAGGTAGTGAGCTGGATGCTGCGCGCCGACTGCCTGCTGCTGGACGGCACGCTGTGGCGCGACGATGAAATGCGCGTGTGCGAAGTCGGCCAGAACCTGGGCAGCGAAATGGGCCACCTGCCACAAAGTGGCCCCGGCGGCATGCTCGATGTGCTGGAGGGCTTCAATCGCCAGCGCAAGGTGCTGATCCACATCAACAACACCAACCCGATCCTTGATGAAGACTCGGCGGAGCGCGCATTGCTGGGGCGGCGCGGGATTGAAGTGGCTTATGACGGCATGAGTATTGAGCTGTAGCGGATGGCCTCTTCGCGGGCAAGTCGGATCGCCGCACCGCCGCTCCCACATTGGATTGTTGGTGTACACAAAATCTATGTTCACACCGATCAACTGTGGGAGCGGGCTTGCCCGCGAAGGCGTCAGACCAAACACCGCGAAATCCGGAGAACCGCAATGACTGACACCCCCATGACCCCCACCGAATTCGAAGCAGCCCTGCGCGCCAAGGGCGCCTATTACCACATCCACCACCCACTCCACCAAGCCATGTACGCCGGGCGCGCCTCCCGCGAGCAGATCCAGGGCTGGGTCGCCAATCGCTTCTATTACCAGGTGAACATCCCGCTCAAGGATGCCGCCATCCTCGCCAATTGCCCGGATCGCGACGTGCGCCGGGAATGGCTGCAGCGGATCCTCGACCATGACGGCGTCCCCGGCAGTGAAGGCGGCATCGAAGCGTGGCTACGATTGGGCGAAGCCGTGGGGCTGGAGCGCGAACAAATCCTTTCGCAAGAGTTGGTGCTGCCGGGCGTACGTTTTGCCGTGGATGCCTACGTCAATTTCGCCCGTCGCGCTCGCTGGCAAGAAGCGGCCAGCAGTTCCCTGACCGAACTGTTCGCGCCACAAATCCACCAGTCTCGACTCGATGCGTGGCCCACCCATTACCCATGGATCGATCCGGCCGGTTATGACTATTTCCGTACGCGTCTGAGCCAGGCGCGGCGCGATGTCGAGCATGGTTTGCGCATCACCCTGGCGCACTACGTCACGGTCGAAGGCCAGCAACGCATGCTGGAGATTCTGCAGTTCAAGCTCGATGTGCTGTGGAGCATGCTCGACGCGATGAGCATGGCCTACGAGCTGGACCGCCCGCCGTATCACACCGTCACCACCGAGCGTGTCTGGCACCGGGGGATCACCCTGTGAGCCTGATCGAACAGCAACCCGGCCCACCGCTGTGGTTGCTGGCAGAGCTGACCTATCGCTGCCCGTTGCAATGCCCGTATTGCTCCAACCCGCTGGATTTCGCTCAACAGGGTGAGGAGTTGAGCACAGAAGAATGGATTCGGGTGTTCCGCGAGGCGCGGGAGATGGGCGCTGCGCAACTGGGTTTTTCCGGTGGCGAGCCGTTGGTGCGCCAGGACCTGGCCGAGTTGATCAAGGCCGCGCGGGACATGGGTTACTACACCAACCTGATCACCTCAGGGATTGGTCTGACCGAACAGAAGGTCCGCGACTTCAAGATCGCCGGGCTGGATCATATCCAGATCAGTTTTCAGGCCGCCGATGAACAGGTGAACAATCTGCTCGCCGGCTCGCGCAAGGCCTTCGCCCAGAAACTGGCCATG
This sequence comes from Pseudomonas sp. JV414, assembly GCF_032424305.1. NCBI lineage: Bacteria > Pseudomonadati > Pseudomonadota > Gammaproteobacteria > Pseudomonadales > Pseudomonadaceae > Pseudomonas > Pseudomonas sp. JV414. The sequence continues at coordinate 975,652 of NZ_VYKC01000022.1, forward strand.
GCCCGGGCGGTGAAAGCCCAGGGCTACCCGATGGTGCTGAACTTCGTCACCCATCGGCACAACATCGACCAGATCGCGCAGATCATCGAACTGTGCCTGGAGCTGGAGGCGGATTTCGTCGAGTTGGCGACGTGCCAGTTCTACGGTTGGGCCGAACTCAACCGCGTCGGCCTGTTGCCGACCCGCGAACAGTTGCAGCGCGCTGAGCGCATTACCAATGAATATCGCCAGAGGCTTGAGGCCGAGGGCCATCCGTGCAAGCTGATTTTCGTCACCCCGGATTACTACGAAGAACGCCCCAAGACCTGCATGAATGGCTGGGCCAACCTGTTTCTCGACATCACCCCGGACGGCACGGCGTTGCCTTGTCATAGCGCTCGCCAGTTGCCGGTGCAGTTTCCCAACGTGCGTGAGCACAGCATCGAACACATCTGGAATGACTCCTTCGGTTTCAACCGTTTTCGCGGCGATGACTGGATGAAAGAGCCGTGCCGTTCCTGCGATGAAAAGCACCAGGACCTCGGCGGCTGCCGCTGCCAGACGTTCATGCTCACCGGCGATGCCGCCAACACCGACCCGGTATGCAGCAAGTCGCCGCACCATGACGTTATTCTCAAGGCCCGGGACGAAGCCGATGCGCCGGGGCAGGGCATGGAGCACCTGACCTTGCGCAATGAAAAGGCTTCGCGGCTGATTTATCGCGGATGAGTTGTGAACACAAATCCCTTGTGGGGGCGGGCTTGCCCGCGACGAGGCCAGCACATTCAACATTGATGTTGACTGTAAAACAGCTATCGCGGGCAAGCCCGCTCCCACAGGGATTTTCAGTGAATACAGAATCGGAGTGCACCCCCGGGCGGCTCGCTATCCATTGGTCTGATTGCATTCGCAGCCGGATGCTTTAGTGTGGACTTTACCTTCCAAAACAATAAAAACAGGCTTTCCAATGAGCCAGAATCTCAGCCAGCTGCGTAAATTCGTTTCGCCTGAAATCATCTTCGGTGCCGGCTGTCGGCACAACGTCGGTAATTACGCCAAGACCTTCGGCGCCCGCAAGGTGCTGGTGGTCAGCGACCCCGGTGTGATTGCCGCCGGTTGGGTCGCCGATGTCGAGGTCAGCCTGCAAGCCCAGGGCATCGATTACTTTCTATATAGCGACGTTTCGCCCAACCCGCGGATCGAAGAGGTCATGCTCGGCGCCGAGCTGTACCGGGAGAATCACTGCGATGTGATCGTGGCGATCGGCGGCGGCAGCCCGATGGATTGTGGCAAGGGCATCGGCATTGTCGTCGCCCACGGGCGCAACATCCTCGAATTCGAGGGTGTGGACATGTTGCGCATGCCCAGCCCGCCGCTGATCCTGATCCCGACCACCGCCGGCACGTCGGCCGACGTGTCGCAGTTCGTGATCATCTCCAATCAGCAAGAACGCATGAAATTCTCCATCGTCAGCAAGGCCGCAGTGCCGGACGTGTCGCTGATCGACCCGGAAACCACCCTGAGCATGGACCCGTTCCTGTCGGCCTGTACCGGCATCGACGCGTTGGTGCATGCCATCGAAGCCTTTGTCTCCACCGGTCACGGGCCGCTCACCGACCCCCATGCGTTGGAAGCGATGCGGCTGATCAACGGCAATCTGGTGCAAATGATCGCCAACCCCAGCGACATCGCCCTGCGGGAAAAAATCATGCTCGGCAGCATGCAGGCCGGGCTGGCGTTCTCCAACGCGATCCTTGGCGCGGTGCATGCCATGTCCCACAGCCTCGGCGGCTTCCTCGATCTGCCCCATGGCCTCTGTAATGCGGTGCTAGTGGAACACGTGGTGGCGTTCAACTACAGCTCGGCGCCGGAGCGCTTCAAGGTGATTGCCGAGACGTTCGGTATTGATTGCCGTGGTCTTAATCACCGGCAGATTTGCGGGCGGCTGGTCGAACACCTGATCGCCCTCAAACACGCCATCGGCTTCCACGAAACCCTGGGGCTGCACGGGGTGAGTACGGCGGACATTCCGTTCCTGTCGCAACACGCCATGCACGACCCGTGCATCCTTACCAACCCGCGCGAATCCAGTCAGCGCGACGTCGAGGTCGTCTATGGCGAAGCCCTCTGACGAGCAACAACGGGCGCTGGCCGGGTTACTCGGCTTAGGCAACCACTCGGCGCGCAAGAGTCATTACCCGGAACTGGCCGCGCGCCTGGATGAACTGGAAACCGAACGCAACCGCTACAAATGGCTGTTCGAAAACGCGGTACACGGGATCTTCCAAGCCAGCCTGCTGGAAGGCATGCGCGCCGCCAACCCGGCGCTGGCGCGGATGCTCGGTTATCAAAGCCCGCAGGAGGTGCTGTTTTCCCTGACGGACCTGGCGGGCACGTTGTTCGTCGGCGGGGCGCAAGAGCTGGAAAGCATCGGTGAAATCCTCCAGCGCGAGCGCAGCCTGCTGGGCTATGAAACTCAGCTGCGGCGCAAGGACGGCAGCGTCCTCGACGTGTTGATGAACCTGCTGCTCAAACCGGATCAGGCAGGTTTGGTGGAGGGCTTTGTCGCCGATATCACCGAACGAAAACTCGCTCAGCAGCGCCTGCAACAACTCAATGACGAACTGGAGCAGCGGGTCACCACGCGCACCAACGAGTTACTGGACGCCAACCGCAATCTGCAACAGCAGATCACCCAGCGCAAACAGATCGCAGAAGCCTTGCGCGATGCCCGTGATGCTGCCGAAGCCGCCAATCGCAGCAAGGACAAATACCTTGCCGCCGCCAGTCACGACTTGCTGCAACCGCTCAACGCCGCGCGTTTGCTGATCTCGACCTTGCGCGAACGCAAACTGCCCGACGTCGAGCAGGTGCTGGTGGAGCGCACGCATCAGGCGCTGGAGGGGGCCGAAGACTTGCTCACCGATCTGCTGGATATTTCCCGGCTCGATCAGGCCGCGGTGAAGCCGGATATCGCCCTGTATCGCCTTGACGAATTGTTCGCGCCACTGGTCTCGGAGTTTCAATCAGTGGCTGCGGCAGCCGGGTTGAACCTGCGGGTGCACATGGGTGATTACGCCATTCACACCGACTTGCGCCTGATGACCCGAATCCTGCGCAACTTCCTCAGCAATGCCTGCCGCTACACCGACGAGGGCTGCATTCTGCTGGGGGCAAGACGCCGGGGCGATGCGCTGCGTATCGAAGTCTGGGACACCGGGCGCGGGATTCCTACGGATCGTCTTGACTCGATCTTCCTTGAATTCAACCAACTGGACGTCGGGCGCGCCGCCGATCGCAAGGGCGTGGGCCTGGGACTGGCGATTGTCGAACGCATCGCCAAGATCCTCGACTACAGGATTCAGGTTCATTCGCAGCCGGGGTGCGGTTCGATGTTCAGCATCGAAGTACCGATTTCCCATGAGATTCCACTGCCGATCAGTCAGGTCGCGCCGCAACCGAGTACCGGCAATCCATTGCCGGGCCGGCGTCTGTTGGTGCTGGACAACGAAGTCAGCATTCTTGAAAGCATGAGCGCGCTGCTCGGGCAGTGGGGTTGTGAGGTGGTCACCGCCACCGACGAGGCCACCGCGCTGGTGGCTTTGCAGGGACAGGCGCCGGAACTGATTCTGGCGGACTATCACTTGGATCACGGGGTGGTGGGTTGTGAGGTGGTTCGGCATTTGCGCGAGCATTTCAGCCGGGCGATTCCGGCGGTGATCATCACCGCCGACCGCACCGACCAGTGTCGTCGCTCATTGCAGCGCCTCGACGCGCCGCTGCTGAACAAGCCCGTGAAGCCCGGCAAGTTGCGCGCGGTGCTGACTCAGCTGTTGGCGTAGCGATAGCGCAGACTGAAACCGAGCTCGGCGGATTGACCTTGCTCCAGCAAACGCAAGCCTGGCCGACCCGGCAAGTGATGGGCATTGACCGGGTGGCTCACCGGTTCGATGCAGAAAAATTCCAGGCCTACGGGGCAGTAGAGCAGGTAGTAGTCGCTGCCGGTGGCTTGGCATTCCAGTTCATAACCCAGCTCGGGTTGCTGGATCAGGCAGTGGCCATCCCATTCGCAAAAGCCGTTGTCCACCAGCGTTTCGGGTAATGCCCGGGGCTGGCTGAAGTCCCAATCCTTGGGTATCGAAGTGAGTTGTGTTGGCAGTTTTGTGCTGTCGCACAACCAGACCTGTCGCGCCTGCGCCTGCAACCGAGTGCCTGCAGTGCGCGGGAAATAAGGGTGTAAACCGACCCCATGCCAGGCGGCGTGTTCGGCCAGATGGGTGACCTGCAAATCGATGCTCAGCTTGCCCTCGCTCAGACGGAAACGTTGCCTTGCGCGATAAGCGAAGGGCGTGGAGCTGTCGAGTTGCAGGACGATTTCATCGCGGGTGTGCGAGACGATCTGCCACGGCTGTTGCCAGGCACTGCCATGAATCGGCAGCGGGTCGGTGAGACTGTTGGGCGCCAGCGCGAGCCAGCCAACCGGGCAATCGAAACCACCCTCCGAGATGCGGTTCGACCACGGCGCCAAGGGATAGCAGGCGAGTTTGCCGGGCAGGCCGGTGTTCAAGGTGTGTTGGTCGCTGTGGCGCAACAGCGGTTGGCCGGTGCTGCGTACCGTCCAGTTGACGATGCTCGCCCCGAGTTCCGGGGCGAGGGTGAGGCGGGTGAGTTCGTCTTCGAGTTCGAGGGTGTTGAGGGTCATGATTTTCGCCCTGCGTTGAATGGTTGAAAAGATCGCAGCCTGCGGCAGCTCCTACATTGGAATCGCGCACACCCGTGAAATATCGGACGAACACAAATCCTGTAGGAGCTGCCGAAGGCTGCGATCTTTTGAGGTCACAACACCAAATGCGGCAACCACAGCGACAGTGCCGGAATGTAAGTCACAGCCATCAGCACCAGAAACAGCACGCCATAGAACGGCAGCAGCGCTTTCACGGTGCTTTCGATGCTGACCTTGCCCACCGCGGAGCCGACAAACAGCACCGCGCCCACCGGCGGTGTGATCAAGCCGATCCCCAGGTTCACCAGCATGATCATGCCGAACTGCACCGGGTCCACCCCAATGCCCAGAATCACCGGCATCAGAATCGGCGTGAGGATCAGGATCAGCGGCGCCATGTCCATCACCGTGCCGAGCAACAGCAGCATCACGTTGATGCACATCAGGATCACGTAACGGTTGTCTGACAGGGTCAGGAACATCGTGGTGATTTTGGCCGGGATCTGCATCAGCGTCATGATGTAGCCGAAGCTGGCGGCGAAGCCGATCAGGATCATCACGATCGAGATGGTGCGCACCGTGCGGTGCATCAACTTGGGCAGCTCACGCCACTTGTAGTCGCGGTAGATGAACATGGTGACGAAGAACGACCACAGCACCGCGATCGCCGCCGATTCCGTGGCAGTGAAGATGCCCGAGAGAATGCCGCCGAGAATGATGACCATCGCCATCAGGCCCCACATCGCTTCACCGCAGATTTTCAGCGCTTGCCGCATGGGGATGACTTCGCCCTTGGGGTAGTTGCGCTTTCTGGCGAAGATCAGGCACAGCACCATCAGGCACGCGCTCATCAGCAGGCCCGGCACCACGCCGGCCATGAACAGCGAAGCGATCGAAACGGTACCGCCAGCGGCCAGCGAATAGAGCACGGAGTTATGGCTGGGTGGCGTCAGCAGGGCTTGCACCGAACCGCTGACCGTGACTGCGGTGGAGAAATCCCGCGGGTAGCCGCGACGCTCCATTTCCGGAATCAACACCGAACCGACCGACGCCGTGTCCGCCACCGAAGAGCCGGAAATCGCGCCGAAGAAAGTCGAGGCCATGATGTTCACCAGCGACAACCCGCCGCGCACGAACCCCACCAGCACCCCGGCAAAAGCCACCAGGCGCCGGGACATGCCCCCCTCGGCCATGATCGCGCCAGCGAGTACGAAGAACGGAATCGCCAGCAACGAGAATTTGTTCACGCCGCCCGCGACCTGAATCATCAGCGCCTGGAACGGGATGTCGATCCACCACGCACCGATCAGGGCAGAAAGCCCCAGGGCGTAGGCGACCGGCATGCCGATCAGGATCAACGCGATAAAACTGCCCAACAGGATCAATGCGTCCATTCATGCCGCCCCTTCGCTTTCTTCAACCAGATCGAAACGCACGACCCGACGGTTGCTCTGGTCACCGAGCAAGAGTTTTTCCAGCACGAAAATCAGCGTCAGCACACCGCCCACAGGGATCGGCATGTAAGTGATGCCCACACGCAGGGTGGGCAGGGCGCTCATGAACTGGTTCCAGGTGGACATACAGAGCTTGGTGCCCCAGATGGCCATGAACAGGCAAATGGTCGCCATCAGCAGCTGCGAAACGATGCTCATGGTCTTGCGCAGTTCGGGGGGCATGCGGTCGGTGAGCATGGCCACGGCCATGTGCGCACCGGCGCGATAACTGGCGGCGGCGCCGATGAAGGTGAAGACCATCATCAGCAAAATCGCGGTGGGCTCCGGCCAGCTTGAACCGGTGCCGAGGACGTATCGGGCGAAGACGCCCCAGGGAATGATCAGGGAAATAGTCAGGACCGACAGGCCGGCGACCCAGATGCAGGTCATGTAAATCCTGTCGTTGATGCGCAGCAGCAGATTCTTCATCGGGTTTCACCGTAACCGGGCGCCGCTGACGATCCACTCGTCAACGGTGCCGGGCCTTTCATGAATGCAGGGAGGGTTACTGAACGGCTTCGATGCGCTTGATCAGGTCGGCGTAAGGCGCGCCGTATTTTTCCCGGACCGAAGCCGTGGCTTCATAGAAAGGTTTTTTGTCGACGGTGATGAACTCGACGCCGGCAGCCTTGAGCTTTTCTTCACTGCTGGCCGACTTCGCATCCCACAGCGTGCGCTCCTGGGCCTGTGCGGCTTTGGCGGCTTTTTTCACCAGCACTTGCTGGTCGGGGCTGAGTTTTTCCCAAGTGATTTTCGACATCACGATCGGCTCGGGCAGGATCAGGTGCCCGGTCAGGCTGTAGAACTTGGCGTTCTGGTAGTGGTTGTGTTCGAGCAGGGTTGGCGGGTTGTTTTCCGCGCCGTCGATCACCCCGGTCTGCAACGCACTGAAGATCTCGCCAGTGTCCATGGCAATGCCGTTGCCGCCCATGGCGTTGATGGTGTCGATGAACATCGGGTTGCCTTGCACGCGGATCTTCATGCCTTTGAGGTCGGCGAGGCTGCGTACCGGTTTCTTGGTGTAGATATTGCGCGTGCCGCCGTCCATCCAGGCCAGGGCGACCAGGTTGAATTCGGAGTGGGTGATCTTGTCGAGGATCTCATCGCCGACCTCACCGTCGATGACTTTGCGCATGTGCGCCTGGTCGCGGAACACGAACGGCATGTTGAACACGTTCACGTCCGGCACCACTGGCCCGACGATGCCGAGGCTGACCCGGGCCATCTGAATAGCGCCGACCTGGGCCTGTTCGATGACTTCTTTTTCCGAACCGAGCACACCGCCGGCGAACATCTTGAACGTCAATTTGCCGTTGCTGTCAGCCACCAGGGTTTTGCCCAGTTGTTCCTCGGCGACCACGGTCGGGTAACCGGCGGGGTGAATGTCGGCGAATTTGATTTCCAGCGCCTGGGCGGCGCTGCTGAGGGTGAAGGTGAGTGCTGCGGTGATGGGAAGTGCGGCGGCGAGCAAGGTGCGTTTGAAGTCCATGGGTTGTGTCTCCAGTCTTGTTGTTTTTTTATTCAAGGCACAGCGATGCAGCAGAGGGGTTAAAGCAATTCGTTGAACACCGGTTCCGGCAAGCCTTTGACGCCGGGGTTGAGGGCGAACACACCGCCGGCCAGCGACTGTTCGTCATGGTCGTCAGCGGGGCGGATCGAGGTCACAAACAGCGTGTCGAACTGGCTGCCACCGAAGGCGCACATGGTCGGTTTCTTCACCGGCACGGGGAGCGAACGATCCAGTCGGCCATTGGGAGTGAAACGGTGAATCAGCCCGGCGTCGTTGGCGCAGACCCAGTAGCAACCTTCGGCATCCACCGCCGCGCCATCGGGGCGGCCAAGGAAGTGATGCATGTCGACGAACAGCCGGCGGTTGGACGGTATGCCGCCGTCGATGTCGTAATCGAAGGCCCAGATCTGACGCACGTTCGGGTGCGAGTCCGAGAGGTACATCGTCTTGCCGTCCGGGCTGAAGCCCAGGCCGTTGGGCACGATGAAACCGCTGAGCCGGGCGTCGAGCGGCCCGCGTTGTCCGGCGCTGTAGCGATAGAGCGTGCCGTTGGCGGCGTTGGCGCCCATGTTCAGCACCATGCTGCCGGCCCAGAAGCGGCCCTGACGATCACAGCGGCCATCGTTCAGGCGCATGTCGGGGCGGGCGTGATCGACGTGGGCCAGCAGTTCGCTGTCGAGGCTGCCATCGTTGTGCGGGTGCAGGTGAAAGAACCCGCTTTCCATGCCAGCGACCCAGCCACCCGCGCTGTGGCGGGCGATGCAGGCGAGCATTTGTGGGGCTTTCCAGGCGTGAACGTGCCCGCTGTCGGCATTCCAGCGCTGTAATCCACCGGTCGGGATATCGACCCAGTACAGGGCGTTTTCCTCGGGGACCCACACCGGGCTTTCACCGACCGCATTGCGGGCATCGACAATCAATTCGACTTGCATGGCAGCGCATTCCCTTGGCTTTGTTATGTGGAGATTGGCGAGGGCTCAGTCGCCGAACGGCCCGGCCGCGACAAAGGCACCGCCCTGATAAACCCGGGCCGGATCATCCTCGGCGGGCATTGGTTGGGCTTCGACTTTTTCGCGGAACACTTCGGAGGTGTCCTGTGGCGCATAACCCAGGTTTGTCGCGAAACGGTTGTCCCACCAGATGCTTTTGTTGTCGGACATGCCGTACACCACGGTGTGGCCGACATTCGGGGTGTACAACGCGCGTTCGAGCAGTCGGGTCATGTCGTCGAAGCTCAGCCAGGTGCTCATCATTCGACGGTTTTGTGGTTCCGGGAACGAGGAGCCGATGCGGATGCTGACGGTCTCGATGCCATAGCGATCGAAGTAAAAACTGGCCATGTCTTCGCCATAGGACTTGGACAAACCGTAGTAACCGTCCGGGCGGCGAGGGGAGTGGGCGTCGAGGGTTGCGTCCTGCTTGTAGAAGCCGATGACGTGGTTGGAACTGGCGAAAATCACCCGTTTCACGCCATGGCGACGGGCCGCTTCGTAGATATGGAACACGCCGCAGATGTTGGCGCCGAGGATCTCTTCGAACGGACGCTCAATCGACACGCCGCCGAAGTGCAGGATCGCGTCCACGCCGTCGACCAGTTGGTGCACCGCTTGTTTATCGGCGAGGTCGCACGGCACGACTTCTTCGCGATCATCAATGGGCGGTGCCATGTCGGCGATGTCCGACAGACGGAGTACGTTGGCGTAAGGTCGCAGGCGTTCGCGCAGGACTTTACCGAGGCCACCGGCGGCGCCGGTCAGGAGCAGGCGATTGAATGGGGATGTGGTCGTCATGTAAATCCCTGAACAGAAAATTGTAGTTATTGGGTTTGTTGTAGGTTGTCGTATGACTTGGTCGAAGTATTGTTAGGCTTTCTGGTGCTTGTCAACGCGACTTTGGTTGAAATTGACGGAGGGTCATGTTCATCCCCCGTGAGTGCGCTGAACCTGTGGGAGCGGGCTTGCTCGCGAAGGCGGTGTGCCAGGCGATATCAATAATGACTGTGCCGCCGTCTTCGCGAGCAAGCCCGCTCCCACATGGGATTTATGCCAACCTGCAAAGGGGCCCTGCCTTACAACAACGAAATCGGGTAGCTGATAAAGATCCTGTTCTCATCAAATTCATTGGTGCTGAAATCGCGGCGGATGGTCGCGTTGCGCCATTTGACGTTGAGGCTCTTCAGCGCGCCGCTTTGCACGGTGTAGGCCAGTTCCGATTCGCGGCCCCATTCCTTGCCGTCGGTGATCGCTCCGGTGTGCACATTATCGCCGCTGATGTAGCGGTTCATCAGGGTCAGGCCGGGGATGCCGAGGGCGACGAAGTTGTAGTCGTGGCGCACCTGCCAGGAGCGTTCCTTGGCGTTGTCATAGCTGGCGTTATAGCTGTCGTTGGCCAGCGTGCCGCCGCTGGTGCCGTTGACGCGCATCCAGGCGCTGTCGCCTGTGAGTTTTTGCAGGCCGACATAGAAGGTGTTGCCGCCGTATTTCGCTGAGAGCAAGGCGAACGCGGTTTTGTTGTCGAGGTCGCCGGCCAGCGCGCTGCCGTCTTCCTTGCCGATGAAGTAGCCGAGGTTGGCACCCAGGGTCCAGTCACCCATGGGCTGGCTGTGGCTCAGGTTGAAATACTGCTGCTGATAAATGTCGCTGAGTTCCGCGTACCAGACGCCGACCTGCGTGCGCTTTTCATTGAACGCATACTCGCCGCCGCCGAAGTTGAAGCGGTCGGAGGTGAACGCGCCTCTGCCGTTCATCGACATGTCTTCCATGCTCGCGTCATTGCGCGGGCTGTTGCCGCGGAACTGCCCGCCGTAGAGCGTCAGGCCGCTGAGTTCGGTGGAGGTGACCTGGCCGCCGCGGAAGGTTTGCGGCAGCGAGCGACCATCATCGGAGCGCAGGATCGGCAGCACCGGCATCCATTCCCCGACCTTCAATTCGGTTTTCGACACTTTGGCTTTCAGCGCCACACCCAGACGACCGAAATTGTCCGCGGGGCGACCGTCATCATGGATCGGCAGCAACTGCGTGCCGCCCGTGCCCTTACCGCCGTCGAGCTTCTGCGAGTACATACCAAGCACATCCACGCCGAAACCGACGGGGCCTTGGGTGAAGCCGGATTTAGCGTCGAGGATGAAGTTTTGCGTCCACTCTTCAGCCTTGCCCTGGGCGTTGTTCGGGTTGGTGAAGTTGCGATTGATGTAGGCGTTACGCAGGTTCAGCGTGGCCTTGGCGTCATCGACGAAACCTTCGGCCTGGCTGGTCATGGGCAGGGCGAAAGCCAGACTGCTGCAACCGATCAGGATGAGGTTATGGCGACGGACGAAGGTGGGGCGAGGGGTGCTGGCGAAGGAATTGCGGGCGAGTCTGCTCACAGTAACGCTCCCTGGTTTTTGTTATTGTTATTTTTGTTATACGTCGTCGTACAACATTGGCGGCGATTATTTGCGAGGCTTTGCAGGAATGTCAATCACAAGTTATACGATGACTTGTCGAGCACCTCATCCCCTGTAGGAGCGAGGCTTGCCCGCGAAGAGGGACTGTCAGCCGACATCAATGTTGAATGACAGACCGCTTTCGCGGGCAAGCCTCGCTCCTACAGGGGGTTTGTGTTCGGGCGAAAATTGTTGGCGGTATTTTACCTTGTCGCCCCGATCCAGAGCGGATGCTAGTCTTGACCAACGCTGTTGTCAGGGAGCCCTCATGGGCAATCACAAGATCGAGATTCGTCGCAGTAACGTCGAAAAAATTCTGCTGGGGGCCGAAAAAGTCTTCGCCGAAAAAGGTTTCGGCAGCACCGCCATGGCCGACATCGCCGCCGAAGTACAACTGCCGCGTTCCAACCTGCATTACTACTTCAGCACCAAAAGTGAACTGTACAGCGCGGTGCTGCTGGGTTTGCTGGAAGTCTGGAAGCAGGACGCCCTGTGCTTCGAGATGTTCGACGACCCGCGAGTGGTGCTCAGCAGCTACATTCGCGCCAAGATGAACCATTCCCGCAGCCGGCCGTACGGTTCGAAAGTCTGGGCCAACGAAATCATCCACGGTGCGCCGACACTGGGTGAGAAACTGGATGCGAGCCTGTACGACTGGGCCAAGATGAAAGAAGCGAAAATTCGCCAGTGGGTGGAGGACAAACGCATCCTGCCGGTGGAGCCTTCCAGCCTGTTGTACATGATCTGGGCCTCGACCCAGCACTACGCCGACTTTGATCACCAGGTGAATATTCTTAACGATCACCAGCCACTGTCGGACATGCAGTTCGAGCGGGCGGTGCAGACGGTGACCAGTGTGATATTGCGTGGGATTGGGTTGGAGCCTTGAGGTCTTCGTTGTTGCGGCTGGCCTCATCGCGGGCAAGCCCGCTCCCACAGGGTTCTCGGTGTACACGGAATTTGCGTACGACATAGATCACTGTGGGAGCGGGCTTGCCCGCGATGGCGTCCGTTCAGACGCCGCAGGGCTTAAAGGGCAACATGGTACGGATTCCTAGGATCATGGTTCCAATCCAGAAACGGCTTGCCCGTCTCCATCGGCACCATCTCGATGCAATCCTGCACCGGACACGTGATCTGACACAGATTGCACCCCACGCACTCATCATCGATCACTTCATATTTATGCGTCCCGTCCGCCTGCTTGAGGCTCGCAATCGCCTGGTGCGAGGTATCTTCGCAAGCGATGTGACAACGACCGCAACCGATGCACGCCTCCTGATCAATCTTCGCAATCACCTGATAGTTGATGTCCAGGTACTTCCAGTCCGTGGTATTGCCCACCGCACGTCCGGAAAACTCCGAGACACTGGCGTAGCCCTGACTGTCCATCCAGCGTGACAAACCGTCCTTCATCTCCTCGACAATCCGGAAACCATGCAGCATCGCCGCCGTGCACACCTGCACCGAGCCGCTGCCCAAGGCAATGAATTCCGCCGCATCGCGCCAGCTGCCGATGCCGCCAATGCCACAGATCGGCAAGCCTTGGGTCTGCGGATCGCGGGCGATTTCGGCGACCATGTTCAGCGCAATCGGCTTCACCGCCGAACCGCAATAACCACCATGGGTGCTTTGGCTGCCGACGGCGGGATTGGCGACCATGCGCTCCAGATTGACGCTGGTGATCGAGTTGATGGTGTTGATCAGCGACACCGCATCAGCCCCGCCCCGGTAAGCGGCACGGGCGGCGACGCGGATGTCGGTGATGTTCGGCGTGAGCTTGACGATCACCGGCAGCGAGCAGAACGTCTTGCACCAGCGAGTGACCTGTTCGACGTATTCCGGCACCTGGCCGACCGCCGCGCCCATGCCTCGTTCCGGCATGCCGTGGGGGCAGCCGAAATTCAGTTCAATGCCATCGGCCCCGGTGGCTTCCACCAGCGGCAGGATGTTTTTCCACGACTCTTCGACGCAAGGCACCATCAGCGACACGATCAGCGCGCGGTCCGGCCAGTCCTTTTTGACCTGGGTGATTTCCCGCAGGTTAATTTCCAGTGAACGGTCGGTGATCAGCTCGATGTTGTTAAAACCAAGCACCTCCCGATTAGCCCCGAAGTGCGCCGAGTAACGCGACGATACGTTGACCGCCGCCGGGTCCTCACCCAGGGTTTTCCAGACCACGCCGCCCCAGCCAGCCTCGAATGCGCGAACTACGTTGTAGGCTTTGTCGGTCGGTGGCGCGGAAGCCAGCCAGAACGGATTGGGGGCTTTGATGCCGGCGAAGACAATCGAGAGATCGGCCATTTACGCAGCCTCCACGTTGAGCATGAGTTGAGCGTTGATCGCCTCGGCGGCCAGCTTGCCGTGCTGCACGGCTTGCACGGTGAGGTCCTGATCGAGGCTGGTGCAGTCGCCGCCGGCATACACTCCAGGGATGCTGGTACGCAGCTGTTCGTCGACGAGGATGCGGTCGCCCTGACGCTTGAGTTCACGGGCCAGCGGATCGGCGAGGGCGCTGTTGTCGAAGGCCTGGCCAATGGCTTTGAAGATCGCGTCGGCGGCCAATTCAAAGGTTTCGCCAGTGGTTTGCAGGCGACCTTCCTCCAACCGGGTGCGGGCGAAGCGCATGCCACGCACGTTGCCCTTATCGTCGAGCAGCACCTCTAACGGTTGCGCCCAGGTCAGTAGCCGCACCTGATTGGCCTTGGCGATGTCCTGTTCGTGACCGGTGGCGCCCATGTCCTCGACGCCGCGGCGGTACACCAGATTCACGTCGCGGGCACCGAGGCGGGCCATTTGCACGGCCATGTCGATGGCGGTGTTGCCGGCACCGAGCACAATGCAGTGCTCGGCCAGTGGTAGTTGCGTCAGGTCATCGGCCTGGCGCAGTTCGCGGATGTAGTCGGTGGCGGCGAGCAGGCCGGGGGCATCCTCGTGGGCCAGTCCCAACTGTTTGCTGGCGGCCAGGCCGAGACCGAGGAACACCGCGTCGAATTGCTGATGCAGTTCGCTGAGGGTCAGGTTGTCGCCGAGCTTCTGCCCGTGGCGAATCTCGATCCCGCCAATCCCCATCAGGAATTCAAGCTCCTTCTGCGCGTAATCGTCCACCAGTTTGTACTTGGCGATCCCGTATTCGTTGAGGCCGCCAGCCTTTTCCCGCGCCTCGAAAATCACCACGTCATGGCCGTGCATGGCGCTACGGTGCGCGCAGGACAAACCGGCCGGGCCGGCACCCACCACGGCGATGCGCTTGCCGGTTGCGGCGGCGCGTTGGAACGGGTGTTCGCTGAAGTGTGCGTTGTCCACGGCGTAGCGTTGCAACAGGCCGATCAGCACCGGCGCGCATTCCTGGGCGTTGTTGCGCACGCAGGCTTGCTGGCAAAGAATCTCCGTCGGGCAGACCCGGGCGCAACTGCCGCCGAGGATGTTCGCCGAAAGGATTTTCTGTGCCGCTCCCTGAACGTTTTCCTGATGGATATTGCGGATGAACGACGGAATATCGATGTCGCTCGGACAGGCATTCACGCACGGCGCGTCGTAGCAATACAGGCAGCGCGAGGCTTCCAGATGCGCCTGACGATCGTTGAGTGGTGGCGCCAGATCGGTGAAATGGCCGGCGAGGGCGGCCGCGTCCTCATGGGGATGCGGGAGGTGGTTCAGGGTCTTGATCACGGTGTTGGCCTCACGGTTATTTGAGGTATTGCCTCTGGTGGGCATTGGTTTTTGTGTTGTCAGGACTGCCGCCTTCGCGAGCAAGCCCGCTCCCACATTTGGAATGCGTTCCCTTGTGGGAGCGGGCTTGCTCGCGAAGGCCGAAGGCCTCGATTTCAGCGTTTCACAGCAACCGGCCTATGCAGCTCAGCCCGCTTGCTCAGCAAATCAAACACCGCCGGATACGCCGGCCGTTCGACATACCGACCGGCACCACGCTCGGCCCGCAAATCACCATCGGCCCACACTACTCGGCCCTGGCTGACGGTATGGCTCGGCACGCCGCGCACGGTCTTGCCTTCAAAGATGTTGAAGTCGATTTGCTGGTGATGGGTCTTGGCTGAAATCGTCCGCGTGCCTTCCGGGTCCCACAGCACCAGATCCGCATCGGCACCCACACGAATCGCACCCTTGCGCGGATAGAGGTTGAAGATCTTCGCGGTGTTGGTGGAGGTGAGGGCAACGAAGTGCTGCATCGACAAGCGTCCGGTGTTCACCCCTTCATCCCAAAGCACTGCCATGCGGTCTTCGATACCGGCGGTGCCGTTGGGGATCTTGCTGAAGTCGTCACGACCGGCAGCTTTTTGTTCGGCGCAGAAGCAGCAGTGGTCGGTGGCGGTGGTGTGCAGGTTGCCTGATTGCAGGCCGTGCCAAAGGGCTTCCTGATGGCCGCGAGGACGGAAGGGCGGGCTCATCACGTAACCGGCGGCGGTTTGCCAGTCCGGGTGTTGGTAAACGCTGTCGTCCAGCAGCAGATGCCCGGCCAGCACTTCGCCGTAGACCTGTTGGCCCTTGCTGCGGGCATAGGTGATTTCGTCGAGGGCTTCCTTGGTCGAGACGTGGACCAGGTACAGCGGCGTGCCGAGGGTTTCGGCAATACGGATCGCCCGGCTCGCGGCTTCACCTTCCACCTGCGATGGCCGCGACAGCGGGTGCGCTTCCGGCCCGGTCATGCCCTGGGCCATTAACTTGCGTTGCAGGTGATAGACCAGCTCGCCGTTTTCCGCATGCACGGTTGGCACTGCGCCCAATTCCAGGCAACGTTCGAAACTTGCCACCAGCGTATCGTCGGCGGCCATGATCGCGTTCTTGTAGGCCATGAAATGCTTGAAGCTGTTGACGCCGTGATGGCTGACCAGCTCGGCCATTTCTTCGCGGACCTGCTCGCTCCACCAAGTGATGGCGACGTGGAAACCGTAGTCCGACGCCGACTTCTCGGCCCAGCCGCGCCATTGATGAAATGCCTCCATCAACGATTGCTGGGGGTTGGGAATCACGAAGTCGATGATCGAGGTGGTGCCGCCGGCAAGCCCCGCTGCGGTGCCGCTGAAGAAGTCTTCGCTGGCCACCGTGCCCATAAAGGGCAGTTGCATGTGAGTGTGGGGATCGATGCCGCCGGGCATCAGGTATTGGCCGCTGCCGTCGAGCACTTCGGCGTCGGCGGGAACATCGAGGTTTTCACCGATGGCTTTGATCACGCCCTCGGCGCAATAGACGTCGGCGCGATAACTTTCATCATGGGTAATAACGGTGGCGCCACGGATCAACAGAGACATTCCGAGTTCCTCGCAGGCATTGACCGACTGATGCCGGTTCTAGATGTTTTTATATGAAGCAGACGCCAATCGGTGTATTCCTGTCAGCGCTGTCAAGAATAGACGCTAGCTGCAGTTTGTCGATTGAGCAAGAATATTTTTTATAAGCTTATTACTGATTTAACTGATTGATAAATAACGATTAAAAATGAAAATCACCAAAATGGTGAGGCCTCTCACCATTTTGACGCACTTGACAGGTTCCAAAAATAGACGAGATTTTCTATGTGAAATCAGCCGCTTGTGGATGGTCTATGGTTGATGCGCAATCTTTCAAAAAAGATCGACGCACCAGATTGAGTCCTGACTGTTCGGACAACTTGCCTGACATTCGGCCTGAGTGGCATGGCAACTCACCGCGGATTCAATAGTTGGATAAATAAAGCTGATTAACATCAGTTGGTTAGCGAAATTTTATGGCACTGCCCGATGCGTAAGCGGGGCACCCGGCACGTTTATTGATGCCGCCGCTGACACCTTGGCCGGTCCGTAAAAGTTGTCAGTTTCTCCGGCCATCGTCCGGCTCGCGCACTCGCGCCAGCCCCCGATGAGCAAAAATAATCAAAAGAACAGTGGAGCGGCCATGCAACAGATCAGATCGCAAGTGACCGAGCGCGACGGCTTGTTTGAGCTAGAAGCCGGCAGCGACGTCCTCGACAGCCCCCGTTACAACCACGACATGGCACCGACCAAGGTGCACGAACGAACCTGGAACAAATGGCACATCACCGCGCTGTGGGTCGGCATGGCGATCTGCGTACCGACCTACACCCTCGGCGGCGTGCTCACCGCTTATTTCGGCCTGAGCGTCGGCGAAGCGCTGCTGGCGATTCTGTTCGCCAACATCATCGTACTGATCCCGCTGACCCTGAACGCCTTTCCCGGCACCAAGTACGGCATTCCATTTCCGGTGTTACTGCGCTCATCCTTTGGCATCCTCGGTTCGAACATTCCGTGCCTGATCCGTGCCCTGGTGGCGTGTGGCTGGTTCGGCATCCAGACCATGTTCGGCGGGTTGGCGATTCACCTGTTTCTCGGGTCGGTGTTCGATGACTGGAAAGCCCTCGGCGGCACCGGTGAAGTGATCGGCTTCATGGTGTTCTGGGCCTTGAACCTGTGGGTGGTGATTCGCGGCGCGGACTCGATCAAATGGCTGGAAACCCTCTCGGCACCGTTGTTGGTGCTGGTGGGCGTGGGGCTGCTGGTGTGGGCGATGCCGAACGTATCGATGAGCGAATTGATGGCGATCCCGGCCAAGCGTCCGGAAGGGGCCAGTGTGGTCAGTTACTTTGCCGCCGGACTGACCGCCATGGTCGGGTTCTGGGCGACGTTATCGCTGAACATTCCGGACTTCAGCCGCTACGCGAAAAGCCAGAAGGATCAGATCGTCGGGCAGATTATCGGCTTGCCCCTGACCATGTTCCTGTTCGCCTCCCTTGGTGTGGTGATGACGGCCGCTTCGGTAAAACTGGTGGGCGTCACTGTTTCCGATCCGGTCACGTTGATTGGTCATATCCAGAGCCCTGTCTGGGTCGCCCTGGCCATGGCACTGATCATCATCGCCACATTGTCGACCAACACCGCGGCCAACATTGTTTCGCCGACCAACGACTTCCAGAACGTCGCGCCCAAGATCATCAACCGCACCAAAGCGGTGATCCTCACGGGGCTGGTCGGGTTGGCGCTAATGGCTCATGAATTGTTGAAGAAGCTGGGGCTGATCGTCTCGGATTTAAGCCTGGAGACGGTGTATTCCAACTGGTTGCTGGGCTATTCGAGCCTGTTGGGTCCGATCGCCGGGATCATGGTGGTGGACTATTTCCTGATCAAGAAACAGCAACTGGATTTGGCCGGTCTCTACCGCGATGACGTTTACCCGGCGTGGAATTGGTTCGGTTTTATCGCGTTTGGCGTGCCGGTGGCACTGACACTGCTGTCGCTGGGCAGCGATGCTTTCAGCTGGTTCTACAGCTACGGCTGGTTCACCGGCTCGGTCCTTGGTGGGCTGATTTATTACGGGATGAGTGTGATGCGGCCGAGTCCTACTGCCGTGAAGTCGGCGGTGTGAGGGATGGCCCCTTCGCGAGCAAGCCCGCTCCCACATGGGATTTGTGAACACTGAAGATCCAGTGTGGGAGCGGGCTTGCTCGCGAAGACGGCCTCAAAGACACCAAAAAATTCGCCTGAAGAAACCTATGAAAACTGCCTGAGGAGATCACCATGAACGCTGCCATAGACGTTCTGCAGTCCACCCATCAGCACATCAACCGCGACCGTCTGTGGCAGTCGCTCATGGACCTGGCCAAACTCGGTGCCACGGTCAAGGGCGGCGTCTGCCGGCTGGCCCTGACCGACCTCGACCGCCAGGCCCGGGACATTTTCGTGAACTGGTGCGAGGAAGCCGGCTGCACCGTCAGCATCGACGCTGTCGGCAACATCTTCGCTCGCCGTCCGGGGCGCAACCCGAACCTGCCCCCGGTGATGACCGGCAGCCACATCGATACCCAGCCCACCGGCGGCAAGTTCGACGGCTGCTTCGGCGTGCTGGCCGGGGTCGAAGTCTTGCGCACCCTCAATGACCTGGGCGTGGAAACCGAAGCCCCGCTGGAAGTGGTGGTCTGGACCAACGAAGAAGGCTCACGCTTTGCCCCCTGTATGATGGGCTCCGGCGTGTTCGCGGAAAAATTCACCCTCGAAGAAACCCTGGCCAAAGTCGATGCTGAAGGCGTGACCGTCGGCGAAGCCCTGAATGCCATAGGCTATGCCGGGCCACGCAAAGTCAGTGGCCACGCCGTTGGCGCCTATTTCGAAGCCCACATCGAGCAGGGCCCGATTCTTGAGGACGAGCGCAAAACCATCGGCGTGGTGATGGGCGCCCTCGGGCAGAAATGGTTCGACCTGAAACTGCGTGGCGTCGAAGCCCACGCCGGCCCGACACCGATGCACCTGCGCAAGGATGCTCTGGTCGGCGCTTCGGTAATCGTCGGCGCGGTCAATCGCGCCGCCCTCGGCCATCAACCCCATGCCTGTGGCACCGTGGGTTGTTTGCAAGCCTACCCCGGCTCGCGCAACGTGATTCCCGGCGAAGTGCGCATGACCCTGGATTTCCGTCATCTGGAGCCGGCTCGTCTGGACTCGATGATCGCCGAAGTTCGCGAAGTCATCGAAACCACCTGCGAGGAACACGGCCTGACCTTCGAACTGACCCCCACCGCCGACTTCCCGCCGCTGTACTTCGACAAGGGCTGCGTCGAAGCGGTACGCGGCGCCGCCCAAGGGTTGGGTTTGTCGCACATGGACATCGTCAGCGGGGCAGGGCACGACGCGATCTTCCTCGCCGAACTCGGCCCGGCCGGGATGATCTTCGTGCCCTGCGAAGGCGGCATCAGCCACAACGAAATCGAAAACGCCGCGCCGGATGACCTGGCCGCAGGGTGTGCGGTGTTGTTGCGGGCGATGCTGGCGGCTTCGGCTGCGATTGCCAGCGGAGAACTTGCTGCCTGAAGATCAAAAGATCGCAGCCTTCGGCAGCTCCTACGCGCCTGTGGGCGCCGCCGAAGGCTGCGATCTTTCGCTTTTTACCTATTAAAAACGTCCCCACGTCACAAACCGGAATCCTCAATCGTCATCCTGTTGAACCCCTCAACTAGCGGAGCAACACGATGTCGTCCAACACCCAACCGGTCAACCTGCTGCAATCCATCCCTCAGGTTTTCGAGAGTTTGACCCAAGTCCATGTCACCCTCGACAGTCATGACCTGGACCCGACCCTCAAACACCTGCTGCACCTGCGTGCCTCGCAGATCAACCAATGCGGTTTCTGCGTGAAGATGCACACCCGCGAGGCGCGCGAAGCCAATGAAACCAACGAGCGCCTGGACCGTCTGATCGTCTGGCGCCATGTCAGCGATTTCAGTGCCTCGGAACGCGCCGCCCTGGCCTGGACCGAAGCCCTGACCATCCTCGACGAAAAGACCGATTACGCCAGCCTGCGCGGCGACTTGCGCGAGCATTTCAACGATGCTCAGATCGGTGCCTTGACGGCCGAGATCGGCATGATCAACCTGTGGAACCGTTTGCAGGTGTCGAGGCACTGATCGATGAACTCCGCTGAAAACGCCGCCGCTGTGTTCGAACAGCGCCGGCCCTTTTTGCTCGGTCTGGCGTATCGCATTCTCAGCTCGCGCACCGAAGCCGAGGATGTGGTGCAAGAGCTGTTCATCAAATGGCTGGAGGCCGACCGGGCCTCCATCACCACGCCAGCCGCCTGGCTCACCACGGCCTGCACCCGGCACTGCATCGACCTGTTGCGTTCGGCGCACACGTCACGGGTCGACTATATCGGCACCTGGCTGCCGGAGCCGATTCACACCACCCATCAGCATTCACCCGAACACATGCATGAACTGGCCTCGTCATTGTCCACCGCGTTCCTGCTCTTGCTGGAACGGCTGCCCCCCAAGGAACGCGCCGCGTACCTGCTCTACGAAATCTTCGACATGGATTACGCGCAAGTGGCCGAGGCGATCGGAGTCCAGGAAGCGGCTTGCCGCAAATTGGTATCCCGGGCCAAGGCCGGCCTGGGTAGCGGGCAAATCCGCTATCAGCCGGAACCCACGCGTCAGGACCAGTTGCTGAACGCGTTCCACAGCGCCATCGCCAGCGGCTCAACCGCGTCCCTGACTGCGCTGCTGGCCGAAGACGTCGAGCTCTGCGCCGACGGCGGCGGCAAGGCCTCGGCCATCCGCGAAACCCTGTTCGGCATCAACAGCGTGCTGGATTTCATCGGTCAGTCGCTTCATGCCTACTGGCAGACGTACGAATGGTTACCCACGCAAATCAACGGCGCTCAAGGCGTGATCATCAAGGCCGATGGCGTCATCACCGCATCGATGACCTTCGACTTTGACAAGGCAGGGCGGGTGAACCGGATTTTCATCATGCGTAATCCGGACAAGTTGGCGGGGTTGGAGACGGGGTTGGACGTGCGGTAATGCATCGACCCGAAAAGATCGCAGCCTTCGGCAGCTCCTACATTGACCGAGTACACCTGTGATCATGCGGATGCACGCTACCCCCGTAGGAGCTGGCGAAGCCTGCGATCTTTTGATCTTCCGATTTGTCAGGCGAAAAGATCGCAGCCTTCGGCAGCTCCTACATTGACCGAGTACACCCGCGATCAGGCAGATACACGCTACCCCCGTAGGAGCTGGCGAAGCCTGCGATCTTTTGATCTTCCGATTTGTCAGGCGAAAAGATCGCAGCCTTCGGCAGCTCCTACATTGACCGAGTACACCTGTGATCATGCGGATGCACGCAATCCCTGTAGGAGCTGGCGAAGCCTGCGATCTTTTGATCTTGATTGTTCAAATCCAAATAGCATCCCACAACGGATAATCACCCACCCGTTTCACCAATCCCGCACGCAACGGATTCATGACGATGTAACGCGCTGCGTCCTTGATGTCTTCATCGCGCCGCAAAGCCCGATCGTAATATCCTCGTTGCCATAATCGGCCTTGGCTGCGACGCACAAGATTAATCGAACGGCTGCTCCTGGATTTGATGCGGCACATCAGCTCGGCCAACGTGCCGTGTTTCAATTCCAACAACCAGTGCAGGTGATCAGGCATCACTACCCAAGCCATGGAGTTGACCGTCGAGATTTGATCAGCACTGCGCAGTTGGTCGACCAGAAGCCGTCCCATCCGCCAATCTGCGAACACCGGCTCTCGTTGATGAGCGACGACGGTCAACAGATAAATACGACCCGCTTCGGAAAATCGAGTCTTGCGCAGGCGACATCCATTTGCAGCGACAGGCATTCCTTTGCCTCCTTGATGTGGGTTGTCAGATGAACGTTAGTCGTTAGTACGAGCGGCGTGGATGAAAGCGTTTTCGGGATATGTCGAATGCACCCGAAGACGGCGTACACCGGAGACCACACGGATGTACGCTACCCCCGTAGGAGCTGGCGAAGCCTGCGATCTTTGATCTTGATCTCTTGGGGACCACTGAAGATCAAAAGATCGCAGCCTTCGGCAGCTCCTACACCGACCAAGTACACCCGTGATCGCGTGGATGTACGCACTATCGCAAACCCCTGCGGTCGTAATCTTCACAGGGCAGCGCGTAACGGCGCCGCCGCAACCGTGGAGATCCAATGAGCCAGGACGTCCTGACCACCGAAACCAATCGCCGCCAGTTGCAGCAGATCATCGCCGGGCTGTCCGATGGGGTGATTCTGCTGGAGCTCGACCAGACGATCCTCTGGGCCAATGACGCCGCGCTGACCATGCACGGTGTCAACCGGATCGGTGAGCTGGGGGCCAATGCCAAGGAATATGCGAAGCGGTTTGCCTTGCGCTATCGCAACAATCATCCGGTAGCGACGGATAATTATCCAATCAGCCGCGTTGCCCGTGGCGAGATGTTCAGTGATGTGCTGGTTGAATTGACGCCAGTCGAAAACGACGAGCGCACCTGGGTTCACAGCGTGCGTAGCATGGTGTTGGCCGACCACGCGGGTGAGCCGGAGTCGTTGGTGCTGATCATGAGCGACGTCACCGAATGGGCCAGCGCCGAGCAGCGTTTCGAAAAGACCTTCAATGCCAACCCGGCCCCGGCGGTGATCTGTCGTCTCAGTGATTTGCGCTACATCAAAGTCAATCAGGGCTTCCTGGAAATGACCGGCTATGCCCGTGATCAGGTAATCGGCGTTTCGACCTATGAGCTGGATGTGCTGGAGCACGCGGAAAACAAGGACCTGGCCAAGCAGCGTTTACGTGACGGCGCAACCATTCCGCAGATGCAGGCCGAACTGCAATTGCCCGACGGTGGCAGCAAACAGGTGATCGTTGCCGGGCAACCGCTTGAGCTCAACGACGAAGATTGCATGCTGTTTTCCTTCGTCGACATGGAGCTGCGGCACAAGGCCGAAATCGCCCTGCGCCATAGCGAGGAACGGTTCGCCAAAGCCTTTCGCCTCACCCCGGTGCCGATCCTGGTGTGCAGCGCCGACGATCAAGTGGTAATGGACGTCAACGAAGCCTTTCTCGATACTCTCGCGCGCCCCAGTTCGGAAGAGGTGCTCGGCAAGACGGTGGCGCAACTGGGTTTCATCGATGACGCGGGCGCTCGCATGCAGCTGTTTGCGGCCTTGGAGAAAACCGGGCGCGTGGATCGCATCGATGTCCGGGTGCGCAGGAAGGATGCCGGGCTGATCGATTGCGCCGTCTCGGCGGACACTGTGAACATTCAGGACGGCGCTTGTTATCTGCTGGTGTTGATGGACATCACGGAGCGCAAACGCACCGAGCTGGAACTGGTGTCGGCGATTGAAGAGGTGATGAAAGACGCTTCCTGGTTTAGCCGCACGCTGATCGAAAAACTCGCCAACGTGAAGAACGTCAATTCGCCGCAATTGCCCAGTGTGTCATTCACCGACCTGACCGCCCGGGAGCGCGATGTGCTTGGCCTGATTTGTGAAGGCCTCGCCGACAAGGACATCGCCGCGCGCCTGAAACTGGCGCCTAATACGGTGCGCAATCATGTCTCGACGGTGTATTCCAAGCTCGACGTGCACAGCCGCAGTGAGGCGATTGTATGGGCTCGCGAGCGGGGTCTGTTCTCCAGCGAGAGGCGGCCCAAGGGGCAACGTTAAGATGCAAATGCACTAGTTGAGATGGTGCAATTTGATGTGTTGCCCGGGTGCTGGTTTTTCTAGGCTGTCAGGGTGCGATACGTGGCTTCGGGTCGGTATCGCGTCCACTTCGATGCAGCTAGAAGGAACAGTCACATGGGTGCGAACAGATCAAGCATGGGGTCGATTTTGCGTCGTCGCCAAGGTGAATCGGGATGATTCATCTGACGCAATTGCGTATGCAACTGGAACGGAGTTTTTCGCCGTTGGCCTGTGAGTGTGCGCTCACGGGGGATAATTCGTTGACGGTGAAGCTTTATCACCCGGCGACGGGGCAGGTGGATCTGGTGGTCAGTGGGTTGAGCGTGGCGATGCTCAGGACGCCAGAGGCAATGGCGGCGTTGATTGAAGAGTTGCGGTATGAGCTTGAGAGCATTGGTCTGAATCGGTCCAATGCTTTGTAGGCGCTGGCTTGCCAGCAATGGGTCATCACCGTGATTTTCGCTGTACGCAACCGGTCCATGGATTTTGTGCGGATGTTTTGTTGTCACACATAGGTGTCGATCACTTATCGCGGGTCAGCCTATGAACACTCTTGGGAAGCGCGTTTTTTCGCCACTGTCGTTCGCACTCTGTGCAGCGATTCTCGGTGGTTGCGCCAGTCCGCCGCCTCCGCCCCCTGCTGAGCCGCCACCGCCGCCGGTTCGTACCTGTCAGACCTCCGAAAATACCGATGTGCTGGGGGATATGAGGGCGGAAGGGCAGGTGACCCGGACCACGACCCTGACCCGTTGCGTGACTCAGTAGGCCTGACAAGGCTGCAACGTAATGGCGTTTCGGTATACCGCCAGTGGCCCTCTGTGCCACTGGCGGGTGTGGTCGGCTCAGACTTCCTCGATCCCGACCCAACGTGATTCCCTGGCCGCCAGGCGAATCGCGGTCGCGAGCCGTTCGACTTCCCACGCCTGTTCGAAGTCCGTTCCCCCCTGACTGATCCCGGTCAGTGCCATCACCAGGTCATGCACTTCTAGCGTCTTGAGTTCGTTGTAACCCAACTGGTGCCCCGGTGCCGGGCTGAAAGCGGCATAACCCGGCAAGTCCGGCCCCGCCAGCAGGCGCTGGAAACCGCCTTGCCCTGCACGATATATCCGCAGTTCATTTAAACGCTCCTGATCGAACGCCAGGGTGCCGCGAGTGCCGCTGATTTCAAAACTCAGGTGATTTTTGTAACCGTGCTTGAGCCAACTGCTGCTGAACGTTCCCCGGGCGCCGTTGGCGAAGCGCAGCAGTGCATGCACCTGATCGTCCACCGCGATCGTGCGTTGCTCCTGACTGCCAGCGGTAGCGGGGCGCTGCCGGTGGACGGTCTGGGTGTCGGCGCACACCGACTCGATATCGCCCAGCAGATAACGGGCCATGGCCAGCAGATGGCTGCCCAGATCCGCCAACGCACCGCCGGCATGATTGGCGTCGCAACGCCATGACCAGGGTGATGCGGAGTCGGCCATGAAGTCTTCGCTGAATTCACCCTGGAAACTGATGATGTGCCCCAACTCACCATTTTCGATCAGTTCACGGGCCAGGCCGATGATCGGGTTGTGCTGATAGTTGTAACCCACCCGCGTCACCACGCCTGCTGCTTTGGCCGCCATACGCATGGCGTTGGCCTGTTCCAGATCCACCGCCAGGGGTTTTTCGCAGTACACCGGTTTACCGGCGGCGAGGGCGGCCATGGCCATGGGGTAGTGCAAATGGTTGGGGGTGGTGATGGCGATCAGGTTGACCTTGGGGTCATTGATCAACTGTTGCCAGTCACTGTGGGCTGTTTCGAAACCCCAGGCATCGGCGCAATGTCGGGCGCGCTGCGGGTCGGCGTCGGCTAGGGCGGCGAGTTTGAGCTTCAGCGGCAATTCAAAAACGGCGCTGACGTTGCGAAAGGCCAAGGCATGGGCGCGGCCCATGAAACCTGTGCCGATGAGTCCGATACCGAGTTCGCGCATAGCCGGGGTCCTTTGGATTTTATTTTCAGGAGGGCTACTTATGGAATATATATTCGCTAATTGCAATCGTATGGAATAAATATTCTCTTTTGGTGCGATGTCAGGAAGCAGCGGGAATGGCTACAACGCCTTACGACATTACCTACAACCACGCCGGAATCCGCTGGCTTGCGCGTCTTGCTCCCTGTCTCTATCGTTTCCATGTGCGCAGATCAACGAAAAATCGCGGGCTTTGATGACGGGATGTACACCGCAGACTATATTGGCCACTAACTAATCAAATTTGAGCAATGCAACAAAGCTCAAATAGAGGTGGCTATGTCGAAGGATTTCGAAAAAACGACCTATGTTTTCGTTGATGGTGATCGTCACGAAGCTAAGGCTGTGCGCGATTTTGCGGGATTCCAGCACGGCGGCATCGTCCGGCTAACGAACGGCAAAATCGTTAGTGGTCGTGCCAGTACTGTAAATTCCGAGAAGACATACGGACTTATCGCAGCAGCGGTTGCAAAAAGTGGATCAGGAGTGATGCTCAGTATGCATAGCGAAGGAAACAAAACATCGACTGAGACTGGCTGGGTAATGGTCGGTTCTAACGGCACCAAGATATCAGCCGCCACTTGTGCTTCGGTGCGTATCGATGAATATGCCACTGAAATGCTCAAGGATCCCAACAAGGTTCGGGAGTTTTTCAAACGTGTGAATGGGGAAGGCAAGGCTCGCTGATGTATTGCATTTCTCCTTCGTTTGTTCTTGGTTTCCATGGGGGCGAGCGAGAAATTGGCGAGCGTGTACTGGCTGGCGAAGCAACGCTCCTCGATAGCACTAATGACTATGATTGGCTGGGTCGTGGCGCCTATTTTTGGGAAAACAACCCACAGCGCGCGCTGAGCTTTGCGACTAATGCACAAAAGCGGAGCTCTATCAAAAATCCATTTGTGATTGGGGCCGTGATTGACTTGGGTCGTTGCCTGGATTTCACAACGGAGAGTGCATTGCGTGAAATCCGTCAGACCTACCTCTGGCTTGAAGCCGCCTCAAAAGAAGAGGGCGGTCAACTTCTTAAGACGAATAATCCGTACCTACGTCGTTTGGATTGCCAAGTCATTGATGCCTTGCATACCTTCCGGGAATTTACGGACGCACCTGCATATGATTCTGTTCGTTCACCATTCTGGGAGGGCGAACGACTTTATCCAGGTACGGACTTTATGCATGAAACTCATGTTCAGCTGGCGATCCGTAACGTAAAGAGCATCAAGGGCTATTTCAGAGTTCTGGATTTGACCGGGAAGCCGGTTGAGTTTGTGCGGAGTGAATAGTGTCGTTACCAAAGGCAGCCCTGAGGCTGCCTTTTGTGTCTCTGGTGAATCGAATCAGGACAGAAAACCACCATCCACATTCAACGAAACCCCAGTCGTGTAGCTCGACGCATCACTCGCCAGATACAACACCGCACCGGCCATTTCGCTCGGATCCGCCACACGCTTGAGCGGAATCTGCTGCAGCGCGGTTTTCAGGATAGCGTCGTTTTTCACCAGCGCCGAAGCAAACTTGGTGTCGGTCAGGCCCGGCAGCAGGGCGTTGCAGCGGATCCCAAACTGCGCACATTCCTTGGCGAAGACTTTGGTCATGTTGATCACCGCTGCCTTGGTCACCGAGTAGATGCCCTGGAAAATCCCCGGCGAAATACCATTGATCGAGGCGACGTTGATGATGCTGCCGCCACCGTGTTCGCGCATCAGCTTGCCGGCTTCCACCGACATGAAGAAATAGCCGCGAATGTTCACGTCGACGGTTTTCTGGAAGGCGCTGAGGTCGGTATCCAGTACGTTGCAGAACTGCGGGTTGGTCGCCGCGTTATTGACCAGAATGTCCAGGCGCCCGAACTGTTCGCGGATGCCGGCGAAGACTTGGGTGATCTGCTCCATCTCACCGATGTGGCAGGCGACGGCGGTGGCCTTGCCGCCAGCGGCGATGATCGCGTCGGCGACGTGCTGGCAGCCATCAAGTTTGCGGCTCGAAACGATGACGTGGGCACCTTGCTGCGCCAGCAGTTTGGCGATGGCTTCACCGATGCCACGGCTGGCGCCGGAGACGAAAGCGATCTTGCCGTCGAGGTCGAACAACTGAGTCTTGGACATGATTTTTCCTAGTTATGGGGGCCGCGATCAGAGGGTGGATTTCTGGATGACTTGCAGGCTCATCTGCTCCAGCAGTTTGTTCATGTGAATGAACTGCGCGAAGCGTTTGTCCTGGGTCTGACCATGGAAGAATCGGTAGTAGATCTGCTGCACGATGCCGGCCAGACGGAACAGGCCGTAGGTGTAGTAGAAGTCGAAGTTGTCGATCTGGATGCCGGCGCGCTCGGCGTAGTAATCGACGAATTCACGGCGGGTCAGCATGCCGGGAGCGTGGCTTGGCTGGCGGCGCATCAGTTGCACCGGCGCCGGGTCGTCGGCTTCGATCCAGTAGGCTAGGGTGTTGCCCAAGTCCATCAGCGGGTCGCCGAGGGTGGTCAGTTCCCAATCGAGCACGCCGATGATCTGCATCGGATTCTCGGGGTCGAGGATCACGTTGTCGAAGCGGTAATCGTTATGGACGATGCTTGACGTCGGGTGATCGGCCGGCATCTTGTCGTTGAGCCAGGCGTTCACCGCTTCCCACTTCGGCGCATCCGGGGTCAGGGCTTTTTCGTAGCGCTCGCTCCAGCCTTTGATTTGCCGTGCAACATAACCTTCTGGTTTGCCGAGGTCGCCCAGGCCGTAGGCCTTGTAGTCGACCCGGTGCAGTTCCACGAACTTGTCGATGAAGCTTTTGCACAGGGTTTCGGTCTTCGCTGAATCAAGGCCCAGTTCCGGCGGCAGCTCGGCGCGCAGGATGATCCCCTTGACCCGTTCCATCACATAGAACTCGGCGCCGATCACTGACTCGTCGGTGCAGTGCACATAGGCTTTGGGGCAATAGGGAAAGCCGTCCCGCAGCTGATTGAGGATACGAAATTCGCGGCCCATGTCATGGGCAGACTTGGCCTTGTGGCCGAACGGTGGTCGACGCAGGACGAATTCCTGTTCGGGGTATTCCAGCAGGTATGTCAGGTTCGACGCACCGCCCGGAAACTGGCTGATTTTCGGTAAGCCGCTCAGGCCCGGAATGTGCGCCTTGAGGTACGGATCGATCAGGCTGGCATCGAGTTCTTCGCCGGAGCGGATACGGGTGGACTGGTCAGTAAGCGCCATGCTTATCCCTTCTGCTTATTTTGGAGGCCAGACATCATTGGCTAATCTAATGGTGCGCCGGGGTGGCCACAAGCGCGGCACGGTCTTATAGGTTAGCGTGTTGCCGGATAATCAGCGTTCCTGATGTGCACGAACAGGCTCGGCGGACTATGGTTTCAGGGGAGCGCCGCTCCCAGGAAGGAGATTCGACATGGGCTGTCCGCAAGTTTGCGCCACCGCGACCCTGCAATGCAGTTTCGGTGCCGCGCCAGCGGTACTCAACGTGCTGCCGGTGAACCGTACAATGACCGGGGGCATGCCGGCGGCGAACATCATGGACCACATTCCGCTAGTGAACGTCATGCCGTTCGGCACGTGCATGAGCATGGCCAACCCGATGGTCGCGGCCGCCACCGCCGCCGCGCTTGGCGTGCTCACGCCGATGCCATGCATCCCGGCCACCGCCACCCCGTGGATTCCCGGCGGCGCGCCGACCCTGCTGCTGGGCGGTATGCCGGCCATCGACGCCAACAGCACCCTTATGTGCAACTGGGCCGGAGTGATCAAGATTGTGATGCCTGGACAAATGCAGATGCTGATTCCCTGACGGCTGATCGGAACATCCTCTCCGTCCATGTACACCCGTGATTTGCGGTGTACGCAACCCCCGTAGGAGCTGCCGCAGGCTGCGATCTTTTGATCTTGATCTTAAAAAACAAAATCAAAAGATCGCAGCCTGCGGCAGCTCCTACAGGGGATCGCATCCGTCGCGGTTTTTTTCGGCACGATGCCGACGCAGGGAACAAAGCAATCTCAGGCCTGCTCGGGATCACTCCAGCGCCTGAACCACCAGCGCACCCTCGAAATCGGCTTGCCCTCGGTATCCAGCGGTCGACCATCGGCAGCAAAACCCTGTTCCGGCTCCAGCAACTGACCATTGAGATATCGAGCCTCGACGGCGGGTTTGCCGTTGGGATGAAAGCGCTGATACCGGCCCTCGCGCACGCCATCGCGGTAGAACTCGGCCTCCGCCAGTTGCCCATCGGGAAAGTAATTGAACGCCTCGCCATGCAGCAGCCCTCGGCGGTAAGTCGCCTTGCGCTGTAGCCAGCCTTGCGGCGCATAGAAACTGGCGATCCCTTGCAGCTTGTCATGAACAAACGGCAGCTGCGCCGAGACCTTGCCGTTAGGGTGATAGAGCAGGGTAGTGCCTTGCAGCTCGCCCTGGCTGTAGTGCAAATCAGCCTGCGCGCGCCCGTCATCCTTGATGTGCAACGCACCGTCAAGCTGGCCATCGAGCAAGCGACCTTTGAGCTGTTTATCGTTCTGCTGCAAGTCCAGCGGCGTGATGGCCATGGGTTCCCCTTGTCAGTTGACCTGCACCAGACCACCCTTGATGGTCAGCATGCCGCCGCCATCCACGGTCTGTGAAGCGGCGGCCTTGTTGGTCAGGCTGATCCCGGCATCGTTGGTCATTGTCGTGCCGGCCTTGTTCTCCAACGAGGTACCGGCCTGATTGCTCAGGGACGTACCGGCCTTCTGGCTGATCGAGGTGCTGGCCTCGGCTGCCAGATCAGCGCCACTCTTGATCGTGAAACTGCCGCCGCTTTGCAGGGTCAGGGTACCGGTCACCTTGATGGTCAGGTTGCCGTCCACCGTCAGGATGTAATCCCCCGTGACCTTGTGCGTGTAGTTGCCACCGGTGCTGTGGGTCTGGTCCGCGCCCACCGTCACCGTGCGACTGTCCTTCACATCGAGATTGTCACTGCCAGTCTGGATGGTCACGCTGCGTTTGCCTTTCTCCAGGGTCACGGTCTCGTCGCCTTCTTTCACTGTGCGAGTGCGGGCGTTCTGTACGGTGAGGGTTTCGTCATGACCGACCGTGGCAGTGGTGTCGTTGAGCACATTGATCTTGAAATCCTTCTGTGCCTGCAGAAACACCTCTTCGGCGTCCTTCTTGTCCTCGAAGCGCAATTCGTTGAAACCGCCGCCGCCCTTGGACGATTGGGTCTTGATCCCGGACTGAGTCTGATTCGCCGGCAGCGCATAAGGCAGGGCGTTGTCGCCGTTGTAGACGCAACCCGTCACGAGCGGTCGATCCGGATCGCCATCGATGAACGTCACGATCACTTCCTGGCCGATACGCGGCACGAACTGCATGCCGAAACCCTTGCCGCTCCAGGGCAACACGACCCGCACCCAGCAGGAACTGGCTTCGTCGTTCTTGCCATCGCGATCCCACGGGAACTGCAACTTGATCCGGCCGTATTCGTCGGTCCAGATTTCTTCGCCCGACTTGCCGACGACGATGGCGGTCTGGGTGTGCATTCGCGGCTTTGGTGTGGTTCTTGCCGGGCGAAAAGGTGTGGCCTTGGGGATGGCTTCGAAGCGATTGCGATAACTGTCATGACTGGCTTCGTGAGTCACCGCCGTCACTACCCAATCGATATTCAACGTCGAATCATCGTGCCCTGCGAGAGTGAACCAGTGCCCGGGCACCAGCCAGCGACAGTCGCTCTCACCGACGAAGCGCTTCTCCTGACTGCGCAAACCGTCAACGCGCTGCTTGGTCAACGCATCGCCCCGGGCCTTGGCGTTGTAGCTGCCCGGGTGCTCGTACATCGACCGCGGCCCGGCGACTGCTTCGGCCTGGCTGTAGAGCGAAGTGGTCGGGGTGGTGAACTCGTAATCCGTCGCCCGATACACCCCGGCCACCGCTTGCACGCAGACTTGTCCAGAGCGAATACCGTGAAGTTCGCGTTCGCCCAATTGCTGGCCGAGATAATTCACCTTGGGTCCATTGGGGATCGGCACGAACGCGTCGTTGCTGTCTCCCAGCACCAACGTGTGTTTGCCGTCCTCGTGAGTGAAAAACCAGAAAATGCCTTCTTCTTCCAGCAGTCGCGAGACGAAGGCGAAATCGGTTTCGCCGTACTGCACGCAGTATTCGCGGGGAGTGTAGCTGCCGCTGAGTGAGAGTTTGAAGTCGGTGAAGGCGTGGGCCTTGAAAATGGTGGTGACGATGTCTGAGGTACTGAGATTCTGGAATACGCGGTTGTTACTGGCCAGGGTCAGCCACCAGAGCCATGGCCTGAGAACCACTTGATAGCGTTCGGCGGTGGCGTCGGCGGGAAGTTGCTGGATTTCGGCGACGAGGGCGTCGAAAGCACGAGTTTGAGCGTCGTTGTGCAGGGTGGTGGTGAGGTGGGTGGCGATGGCGGTGGTCAGGGATAATGAGGTGCCGTCGTTGAGGCCAATCAAGGTCTGCTTGCCGAGGCTGTTGAGGGTGTCCTCGCCGGAAATGGACTCAGGATACAGCGCCGCCAACGATAAGGCAGTCAGCGAAAGGCTGGTGTTGCTGTCGGTGGTGCGTGGCATCGAGCAACCTCAGGTGATGGTTAAGACATGGCTATTTCGGGTGTTCGATGTTATTTCGGGTTTTTACTAGCTCGCGAAATTCTGTGCGTCTACTTTGAGGAATAACGCAGATGATTTCCGCTTTGGGCCAATACCTGAAAGTATTGGCTGGAGAGTGGGCATAAGCATCGGGTTTTTTAGACAAATTTGCTTGCCAGATATCGATGGCAATGCCCTCGCCGGATTTGATTTCACCTAGGGTATTAGCGACGCAAACAAAGTAATGATCATATTTTTTAGTACCCATAATGACCACTTCGCATCGGTCGAAATATTCATCATGGACCAACGTGTGAACAGCCGCGGCGGCACAGCTGAAGCATCTTCCAAATGTTGACTCCAGGACCATGCCTCCTAACAGGACCCAGAACTCTGGTGCCTCAAGCGGTTTGCCTGCGATTCTCAGCGTAATTTCTACCACGCCCGAAGCAGAGCCTTTTTGTTGCGTTGTGATCGGGTCATCTTTTGTGTAGTTGTAAACGCCATGTTTCTTGGTGGGAATATCCGTTACCGTGATCTTCGCCCAGAGTTTTTCATACTTTCTTATTTGCAACTCAACAGGCCGCACACCACTGGAAGAAGAAAGACTCAGGCCAGCGGCGGAAGCAGGGGCGAGGCCAAGACCACTGGAAGAAGGCCTGGACACAGGCGCAACGCTGCTGCCCATCCTTATCGCTGTCGGGACGCTCGAAGAGGAACTGCTGGCAACTGGCGCCAGATCCGGTCCCTCGGCGGATTTCAAGTGGGTGTTGAGTTGCACATAGAGTGCCGATGTGGTCTTGAGTCGGCTATAGGTAACATTCTGATAGGTGAAGGCCTCGTTGCACTGGTCAGTGAACCATTCAACGGCTTGTTTGAGTACGTTGTCATAAGGACTGCTATCGATAAGCTGACGAAGAATGTTGGCGGCGGCCTTGCTTTCAGCGCTCTTGAGCCAATGAAAGCGGATGGCGTGCCAGGCTTTCAGTGCTTCTTCAATGGTGGCTCTGTATTTCATGGTCGATCCCTATTTGTTGCGAGCGCGCAAAGCGTTGCTCAGGCTAATAAGCGAGCATTGGTTTTATCAATAAATTCGCTCCCTCTGTGCTATCACTTGAACTTGCCGCCCTTCTCATGTATGGAAGCTTGATTGTCACTGACCCAGCCGCCCATCTCGGTGTCATTTCCATAGGTGTAGCTGTACATCAATACCGAATTTCCGATATAGGGATCGAGTTGCGGTCCACAAAGATGACAGGGACTTAGTTCGATATAAATACGGGTGATGAAGTTGCTGTAATCGCCGTCCGGAAGTGTAACGCTGTTGATCGCTTGAGCCAGTGCACTGATTTCCGCATGTCCGCGTAGGGTCGTGACTACTTTCTTGGTTGTGGTGGTGTAGGTTCCGAGGAGATCCAGTTTCAGTGCGCTGTCGCCGAATTTGTACATTAGTAAGCCACGTGCGGAATCGAAATGTTCGATCAGCGCGAAACAGGTTCCATGGGACGCCCCCGAACCGGCCAAGGCGCGGCGAGTTGAAGAGGATTCATGGCAAATACTGGCCAAGTCGGGAATGGTGCCGCCATTAGTAGCCTGGTTAGCGGCTAGCCAGGTGGCGTACATGGGGTTTGCCCCTGTCATTGCCACATTGCCGCCTGAGTAACGACCAACTTTATGTGTTTCCGTCATGCCAATATCCTGCTGAGATGGCTAGGTGTAGGTTAGCTACTTGAATATTTTGTAGATGGTGGCGTTACTGATTTTTCCTATTATCTCCACCGCGGCGATGGCGTTCGAGCGGGAAGAAAACGAACCGTAGTAGTCCCAGAATGCGATTCGCCATTCGATGTTTTTCCCGATGCCATTTATGAACTTGCTGAGTTTCGGTGCGCAGCCTTTCGGCCATGTTCCGAATTCATCGGAAAATATGTTCGAAGAGTCCAGGCACGGACTGTGTGTAAGGAAAATATCCACAATTCTGGGGTCGTCTGTTTTGTTTACTTCTTTTCGGTAACCATCCCAACTCCGAATCATGATTTCTTCTGCATGCCCGCCAAGCACGGTAGGTTTGCAGGCAACGAGATTGCCTTTTTTTATTTCCAATCGCTGTACTTGCCGTCGGTTGTATCCGGCTATCCCCGGCCCGTCCGAAAAGCGCTCTGACCATATTGTCCAAAGCATACTGTCATCATTATCCCAACGCATCAGTAATCCCACCTCACCTGGTGAGTTGTGGCTAATCATGCGATTGACGGCCTTTACAAACTTAGGAGAGAAATCTATTTCCGACATAGTCCTTTACCTGCTTCAAACAGTGTTCAAGCGTTTATTCGCACCTGAACTCTTTTTCAGTCACTGCTGAAATAGTTCATTCCAACACCCACTCCGCCAACTTCCCCGTCACCTGCGTCATCAACACATTCTCAACATCCCGTGCCCCGGCAGCACTGCACTTGGCCAACACCGCCTGCACAATCCCTGCATCGAACTCAAACTGCTTCCCGGTCGCGGCCTTATACCGTCCGCGCAATTTCTCCAGCTTCGCCAACACAATCCCTTCCAGCGTCACCTCATCCAGCGGCCGATACGCCACCACCGTCATACGCGCCAGAAACGCTGGCCGAAACGCTTTCAGTAGCACTTTATGCAGCGCTTCATTGACCGCATCAGTGCCCAGGTGCGCGGTCGGTGTGTCGAGCAGCAACTCAGCCCCGACGTTGCTGGTGGCCAACATCACAGTGTTTTTGAAATCCACCACCAACCCGGTGCCGTCTTCCATGACGCCTTTGTCGAAGACGTTGTAAAAGGCTTCGAGCACATCCGGGTGGGCCTTTTCGATTTCATCCAGCAACACCACCGAATAGGGTTTGCGCCGCACCGCTTCGGTGAGCACGCCACCGCTGCCGTAGCCGACGTAGCCGGGCGGGGCGCCTTTGAGTTGGCTGACGGTGTGGGCTTCCTGGTATTCCGAGAGGTTGATGCTGATCAGGTTGCGTTCGCCGCCGTAGAGCGCGTCGGCCAGGGCGTAGGCAGTCTCGGTTTTGCCCACGCCGGTGGGGCCGACCAGCAGGAATACGCCGACCGGTTTTTGCGGGTCGGTGAGGCCGGCGCGGTAGGCTTGCAGGCGTTGGGCGATGGTGTTCAGCGCGGTGCTTTGGCCCATGACCCGCTGGCCCATGCGCTGGCCGAGGGTGCGCACGGCGTGGGCTTCGTCGGCGAGCATTTTGCCCACCGGGATGCCGGTCCAGCCGGCGATCACGGCGGCCACGGTTTTGGCGTCGACCTGTTCCGGCACCAGCGGATCGTCCTGGCGAATGGCGTCCAGACCGGCCTCGAGTCGTACCAGTTCGGCGGCTAGATGATCGATGCGGCTGTCGGTGGCTTCGTCCGGTTTGTCGTTGTCGGCGCGCTCGCTCAAGGTGAGTAGCTCGCGGCGGGTTTCCAGCAGTTCGCGCACGGCAATCCGTTCTTCGTTCCAGCGGATTTCCAGGTCGCGAATGGCTTGCACGTTACCGACGGATTCGGTTTCCAGCAGGGTGATGCGTTCACGGTGATCGAGCCCGGTGGCTTGTTCGCGACGCAGGCGTTCGACTTCGTCTTTGAGGCTTTGTTGGCGATGACGCAGGCTTTCCAGCGGTGGCGGCACGTCGTGCTGGCCGAGGGCGACCCGGGCACAAGCGGTGTCGAGCACGCTGATAGCTTTGTCCGGCAACTGACGCCCGGAGATGTAGCGGTGGGATAGCTTCACTGCTTCGTGGATCGCCGCGTCCAGCACCTGCACACCATGATGCTGTTCCAGTTTCGCGGCCACGCCACGGAGCATTTCCACGGCAGTGGTTTCGTCCGGTTCCTCGACTTGCACCAGTTGAAAACGCCTCGCCAGTGCCGGGTCTTTCTCAAAGTATTTTTTGTACTCAAGCCACGTGGTGGCGGCGAGGGTGCGCAACTCGCCACGGGCCAGCGCCGGTTTGAGCAGGTTGGCCGCGTCGCTGCCGCCTTCCGCGCCGCCAGCGCCAATCAGGGTGTGGGCTTCGTCGATGAATAGAATGATCGGTTTGTCGGCGCTGCGTACCGCGTCGATCACACCTTTGAGCCGCTGCTCGAACTCGCCTTTAACCCCGGCACCGGCCTGCAACAACCCGAGGTCGAGTACCCGCAGGCTGACTTCCTGCAGCGACGGCGGTACATCGCCGGCGGCAATGCGCAGGGCCAGGCCTTCGACCACTGCTGTCTTGCCCACGCCCGGCGCGCCGACCAGGATCGGGTTGTTCTGTCGACGCCTGAGCAGGATGTCGATGCACTGACGAATCTCGCCGTCGCGGCCGACGATGGGGTCGATGCGCCCGGCATGGGCGTCGGCGGTCAGGTCTTGGGTGAACTGATCGAGCACCGTATCCTGTTTCGGCTGCGGTTTGCCGGCATTAACAGGTCGTGTGCCGCCGACGTGTTCGCGTGAGTTTTCGGTCCACTCCAGCAGATTGCTGCGCAATGCTTCCCGGGGAATTTTCAACAGCGACGAGGCGCTGTTGAGCAGCAGGCTGCGGCGTTCATCGCGATCGAGCAAGGCCAGCAGCAGCAAGCCGGAACGGATGCTGTCGAGACCGAGCACACTGGCCTGAACCACCGCGTCTTCGAGCAGGCCGATGGTTTGCGCCGAGAGCGCCGGGGTGCGGGTGCTGCCGGATTTGAACAGTTCCAGGGCCTTGTTGATTTCCGCCGTGAGGGCATCGCGTTCCAGGCCAAAGCGCGGCAGCAGGTAGGCGAAATCACCGCCCTCGATGTCCAGCAGCTCAAGCAGCAGGTGCTCGATTTCGACGTAATGATGACCCCGTTGCAGGCAGCGTTGCGCGGCCCGTTCGAGGGCGCGGCGGTTGTCCGGGTTGAGGCGTCCGATCAGGCTGGCCAGTTCCATGTTCAGG
Organism: Pseudomonas sp. JV414; assembly: GCF_032424305.1. Classification (NCBI taxonomy): domain Bacteria; kingdom Pseudomonadati; phylum Pseudomonadota; class Gammaproteobacteria; order Pseudomonadales; family Pseudomonadaceae; genus Pseudomonas; species Pseudomonas sp. JV414. The sequence continues at coordinate 1,013,262 of NZ_VYKC01000022.1, forward strand.
TGATCTCCAGCTGACGAAGGCGGGTTTCGATCTGTTGCACGGCGAGGCTGGTCTGGCGTTGCAGGCCGCCGTTCCAACTGAGCAAGGGCGGTGTTTGGCGACCGAGTTTTATCGGACTGGCACCGCGTACCAACAGCACCAGCGTGCAATCCAGATCGGGGCCGAAATACAGCGCGCTGAGGCTGGCCAGTGCTGGATGGGATTCACCGTCCGGCAGAAATCGCGCCGCCTGCGCCGAGCTGAGCGGGCCGAGGGTCAGGCGATAGCCTGCGTGTTCATCCCAGACCCGGGTGCCGGCCACGGCGCTGCGGCCCAGTTGCAGATTGCGCCCACCCGGTTGCAGGCGGCTGCGACTGGCGGGTGGGATTTCCCGCCAGGCACCTTCATAGGCGCTGAGCGCGACCGGCAGTTCGAAGTGCTCGCGCACGATCGCGGCGAAGCCGGCGAGGGAGCGACGCCCGTCGGCAAACAGCGCGCTGCACGCCAGTACGGCGGAGTCGGGAACGGCCTGACGTTCCTGCAAGGCTTTGGGCAACAACCCGGTCAGCGCCCGCAGTTGCGCCTGCACCGGGGACGCGCCGGGGGCCGTGAAGCCGACGGCAATCCGGTGTTTGCGCATCACTTTGTACAACAGGCTGAGCAAGCGATGCTGGAACAGATCGAGGAACTCGGCCGGTGCATGATCCTTGGCGCGGGCCCGTTGCTGCAGCCATTCCTGATAGGCGTAGGGCAGGGGGCCGTCGGGCCCGCCGAGGCCAAACACCGGGGTACTGAGTGTCGGTTGCTGGCCCGCTTCCTGGGTCAGGCTTTCGATTTCGCTGGCGGAAAAAAGCGGCGTCAACGGCCCGCGCAGACGCAGGGCTTCCGCTTGAGGCGCGGTGCCGCTGCCCAGGGATTCGGCTTGCGGGTGTTCGCGTTCCAGCAGCAGCAACGCCTGCAATAATTCGAACGCCTGCGGGTCGCGCCGCAGCTTCTGACTCAGGCTCAGAGGGACAGCGGCATGCCGGCTTGGGGTTGCCATGCCTTGACCTCCTTGTCTGACTGGACCAGGACCGTGCGCACAAAGCGATTGGCCGTGGCATAGAGGGAAAAGAACTGCGCCAGCACCGCTGAAAACAACACGGCGCTGCTGCCGACGAAATGCTGCGGATCGAGTTGCAACTGAACTTCCAGCCCATTGCGCCAGCCACGCCACGCATCTTCGCCGACATGGGCGATCACCCGCTCACAACCAAGGCCGAGCAAGCCTTCGATTTGCCGCAGGGCGCTGGCCTCGTCGCGCAGGTTGTGTAACTGGAGGATTTCCTTGAGGGCATCCAGCGCCTGCGGCCCCTCGACCAGCGACAAATGATTGAGGGTCAGTTGCGACACCAGCCGCCAACGGGATTCGCCATCCAGTCGCGGCAGGCTTTGCGGGCTGGGTGGGTTGCGCAGGCGGGCCCAAGCCACTGGTCCCGGTCGTTCGAAACCCAGTGGCGTTCCGGCCGGCAGGCTCTGGGCCAAGTGTCGGTTGGTACACAGCAATTCGGCGGTGAGGCTGTATTCGCTGGCCTCGGACAATGGATCGAGTCGGGTGTCCACCAAGCTCACCATCAGGTCAGTGCCCAGACGATTCGGGGTCATGCCGCTGACCCGTCGCGCGTGCCAGTAGCATTGCTTTTCACCGCCGATGTGTTGGCTGCCGTAATAAGCAGGAACGCGCAACACACCCTGACTGGAACTGGCACGCATCGCGCGGATGCTGTGGATCTCGACGCTGTTTTCCCGGTGGCTGTCGGCGACCAGGCGGTACTCGCTGCGGGTGCCGTCCGGGCGCAGGGGCTCCGAAGTGCGTGGAAACAGATTGATCGCCGGTGCACAGCCCAAGGCGAAATCGCTGGCCTGAAGGTGCAGACGGTTGGCCGGGGCGCGGTCGAAGACGATGTACAGGTACAGCGTCTGGCTATCGCTGGTGGCACCAGCCAGCGGGATATCGAAGAAATTGAATTTGTCCGGAAAGGCGAAATACTCGGCGAGCAGGCGCATGCCCGGGTGCACGCCGTCCTCGTCCGGCAACAGCACTTCGTCGCTGGCGAAACCGACGATATCTGGCAGCCCCGCCAGCACTTTCGGCACGCTGCCGACGGGGCCGGCCAGCACCTTCACGGCGTGGGCGCCGAGCAGGTCATACAGGCAGGCGTTGATCACCGGAGAGGCGGCCAGGTGCATGCGCAACTGTTTGATCGCCAACTCCGACCACTGGCTTTCACCGAGGCAACGCAGGCTCAGGCGCAGGGCCGAGCGCGCTTGCGCAACGCCGGTCAGCGCCTGGGCTTCGTCGCTGCCCAGTAGCAGCGCTTCATTGATTTCCACCGGCCACAAGCGAACCGCGGCGCTGGTGCGAAAGTGGATGCTTTCGCCTTTGCTGGTGGTGACGAACAGCGGCGTGTCTCTGGGCAACGGGTATCCGCCGGCGAGGTTGCCTTTGCTCGGGTCCGGCTCGAACTGCACGATCGCACAGGACGGTAACGGTCGCATCGCCAATGGGTAAAGCTGTTCGAGCAAGGCGTCGCTGAATTCGGCGTAGTCGTCGTCGAGCCGCCGTTGCAGGCGTGCCGCGAGCAAGGCGAAACCTTCGAGCAGTCGTTCGACATGCGGGTCGGGGCATTCACCGGGGGACAATTCCAGACGCCTGGCAACCTTGGGATAACGCTCGGCAAAAATGCTCCCGGCGTGTCGCAGCCAGGTCAGTTCGCGCTGGTAGTAATCGAGCAGTTGCGGGTCAATCGAGTCGCTCATGACGCACCTCAAGGCCATCGCTGGCCTTCTCGATGACAAATGCCACGGGCCAGTGCTGCTGGCCGCTGCGCAACTCGCCCAGTAGCCGAATGCTCAATTGCTGCGGATGGCCGGGGACCGGATTGACCTGAACCTCGCCCAGTTGCAGGCGCGGTTCGAAATGGGTAATGGCCTCGCGGACTTCCCGCGTCAACTGACGACGGTCATCGCTGCGCTGCTGTTGCAAGGCGGTCCAGTCAGCGATGCCGTAGTCGAGAATGCTCGGTGGGGAGGTCAGTGGACGTTGGCCGCGTCGGGTGTTGAATAGGCGCAGCAACTCCGTGTGCACCGAGTCGAGCAGCCCCTGGCGATCGAACACCTGCACGGTGTCGACCTCGCTTGCGGCGAGGCGCTCGAACAACGGTGGGAGCATGCCGGTACCTGTCATGGCCGACGCGTCCGCTTACTTGGCTTTGATGAGTTTGTTGGCGGCCATGTCCCAGGTCGAGGCGGCCGTGCCTTCCTTGGTGCCGTCGTCTTTCTGTGCGGTGAGTTCCCATTTGATTTTGGTGAAGTTCAGCGACAGGGTTTCCACCGGTTTGCCACCGGTACCGCCACTGACGCTGACGTTGGACAGCACGACATTGGTCAGGGTGTAGATGATGAATGGCATCAGCTGACCGCTGCCTTCGGCGGCGTTGCGACCGATGGTGATCTTGGCTTCGGGGATCGGTTTGCCGGCGCAGCAATATTCGTTGAGGGATGGCGTCGAACTGTCGACGAATTTGGTCAGGGTGAACTCGCCGATGTGCGGCTTGCCGGAGGTCCGCTCCGAGTTGCTGACGTCGTTGGTCACCTGCATGGCCACGTTGTGGCTGTAGGACATGACTTCGATCTTGTCCTTGTAACCCTCGAGCAGGCTATCGCCTTTGATGTCGCCGCCGAGGTCGAGAATGATTGCATCCATCGCATGAAACTCCTGAAAGTAATCGTGCTAGATAAGCAGGGGGAATCCCGCCGGGTTGGCCGGCGGGAGGCAGGTCAGGCAGCTACCGGTGGTGGCAGGGTTGCGACCAGGCGGATCGACGCGGTCAGCTCTTCGAGCTGGAAGTGCGGCCGCAGGAACACCGTGGCCTTGTAGGCACCCGGTTTGCCGGCGACCTCGGTCACGTCCACCCGGGCTTCACGCAACGGGTACTGCGCCTTGATCTCTTGCGGCGCGTTGTCGTTGATCAGCACGTAGTCGGCGATCCAGTTGTTGAGGTAGGTCTGCACGTTGTCGCGGGTCATGAAGCTGCCGACCTTGTCGCGCATGATTACCTTCAGATAGTGCGCAAAACGCGAGGCTGCGAGCACGTACGGCAACATCGCCGAAATCCGCGCGTTGGCGTTCGCTTCATTGGTGTTGTAGAGCTTGGATTTGTTGGTGGTCTGGCCACCGAAGAACACCGCCACGTCGCTGTTTTTCTTGTGGCACAGGGCGATGAAACCGAGGTCGTTGAGCTCTTTCTCACGCCGGTCGGTGATCGCCACTTCGGTCGGGCATTTGAGCGACAGATCACCAGAGGTAGTACGGAAGGTATGGGCCGGCAGGCCTTCTACCGCGCCACCACCTTCGGCACCGCGAATCGCCGCGCACCAGCCGTACTTGGCGAAGGCTTCGGTGATTCGTTGCGACAAGGCCCACGCGGCATTGCCCCACAGGTATTTTCCGTGGTCGCTGCCATTGACGTCTTCGACGTAGTTGATGCCTTCCACCGGCGACGTGTCAGGACCATAGGGCAGACGCAGCAGGAAGTGCGGCAGCACCAGCGACACATAACGCGAGTCTTCGCTTTCGCGGAACGAGCGCCACTTGATCAGCTCCTGGCTTTCGAAGACTTTCGACAGGTCACGTGGCACCGCCAGTTCGGTGAAGCTGTTCATGTCGAACAGCCGAGGGCTGGCGGCAGCAATGAACGGCGCGTGAGCAGCCGCGGCGACGTTCGAGAGTTTCTCCAGCAGGCCGATGTCCTGCGGGTGCCGGCCGAAGGTGTAGTCACCCACTAGCAGGCTGAACGGGTGGCCGCCGAAGGTGCCGTATTCCTCTTCGTAGATCTTCTTGAACAGCGCGCTCTGGTCGAACTCGACAGCTTTTTCCAGATCGTTCTGCAGCTCTTTCTGGGTCACATTGAGCAAACGCAGTTTCAACCGGGTGCTGGTTTCGGTGTTCTGCACCAGCATGTGCAGGCCGCGCCAGGAGGCTTCGAGTTTCTGCAGGTCTGGGTGGTGCAACACTTCGTTGAGTTGAGCGCTGATCAGTTCGTCTATCTGACTGATGCGGTCGTTGATCATCGCCACGGTGTCCTTGTCGATGGCCATGCCTTCGTCAAGTACCTGGGTAGCAAATTCCGCGAGCATGTCGCGGGCGTAATCTTGCTGGCTGTCGTCATGGGCCATGCGGCCTTTGGCGATTATTTCATCGAGCAGGGACAAGGTCTGGGCTGTGCTGTCGCTGGCTTGGCTCTGGGCGGCGGATGAGGCGGGCATGGCGAATTCTCCCTAAGTGGATGGACGATCAGGCCTGCGGTTCGGCCGGTACTTCTGCATCGCCTGCGGGGGCGGCGGCGGTTTCCGGGCGGGCCGACTTGATCTCTTGCAGGCCCTCGGTGTTGGCGATGACGTCGCGCAACAGCTTGTCCAGATCATCGTTGCCGTCGAGCTTGGTCAGCAGATCGCGCAGACGCTGACGGGCTTCGAACAGGCGCCGCAGCGGAGTGACCTGCTCGACCACCTTGACCGGGTCGAAGTCATCGATGTGTTTGAAGTTGAGCTCGATGTTGAGTTTGCTGTCGTCGCCGCTGAGGGTGTTGGTGACCTGCAAGGTGGCGCGCGGGCCGATCGAGGCGAGCACTTCGTTGAAGTTGTCGCGGTCGATTTCGGTGAAACGCCGTTCATTCAATTTCGGGAGTGGCTCGAGAGGTTTGCCGGAGAGGTCGGCAAGAATGCCGACGACCAACGGCAATTCTTTCTTCTCGATTGCATTGCCGATTTCGACGTCGTAGGTGATTTGCACTCGGGGCGGGCGAACCCTGTCGAGCTTGTGCTGAGTACTTTCTGCCATGGTGGCTGACTCCGATGCATGAGGCGGGCGCAATGCATCGGGAGGCCCGTTTCATCGCATTCCCTTACTGGACCGTAGGTTAGAAAGGGAGGGCAGAGGACCTGTCATTCCTTTGACGAACCTTCCACATTCGTCGTGCCGACCGAACTACCCAAGACGCTAGAACAGGTCTATAAAAAAGCAAACAAAAAGCAATTTTGGACCGTGTCGAGAAAAGGAAAATTCATTTTGTACGCACGTTTATTTTCTTTGGTTCTAATCCTGTCACTCGCCGGGTGTTCGTTGTTCGGGCCTCGTGTCGACCTCGATAACCTGACGTTGGACGTCGCGCCTCGCGCCAACGATGACACCCCGATCGCGGTGGACTTCATTGCGGTGAACGACGCGGATCTGCTCAAGCAGTTGTCGGGCATCACCGCCCGGCAATGGTTCGCCGAACGCGAGCAGTTCCAGCGCGACTACCGACAGTTGATGACGGTCTGGGGACTGGAGCTGGTGCCCGGTCAATTCATCGACAAACAACCCTTCCCGCTGGGGGGCCAGCGGGCGGCTGGACTTTTAGTCTTCGCCAGCTATAACACTCCCGGAGCACACCGGTTACGGCTGGACGATCAGAGCAACGCCTGGCTCAAGTTCGACAGTCGCGAGATGACGCTGGTCAGCGATCACCCGAACTGAACACCTGTAGGAGCCAGGCTTGCCGGCGAAGGGGTCCTTGAGAGCGCCTTCGCCGGCAAGCCTGGCTCCTACAAAAGCGGTTCACTCGCTTAACTGACAGAGTTAGGCGCCACCAGAGGTCGAAGGGAATCGTATGAGTCTGCTACCTGACGCGGTTTGCTGGCATGAGGGCATGCAGTTATTGCCCCAGCATTTTCAGTTGCAAGGGCTGCGGGCCGAGGCGCTGGTGGCGCATTTCGCCCAGGCCTGTAATCCGTGGTTCTGGGGCGTGACTCGCGTCGAGTTCGAGCCCTCGGCATTGAGCGCCGGGCTGGTACGACTGATCAATCTACAGGCGACCTTGCCGGACGGTTTGCCGGTCAATCTGCAGGCCGGTGTCGGGCCGATGCTGGAGCTCGACGTCAGTGAAGCGATCGATGCCACGGACAACGCCACCGTCACCGTTTACCTGGCGATCAGTCCGCTGTGGCGCGCCGGGCAGTTGCTGCCGCTCAAGGGCCGATTGCAATCGGTGGTCGGCGATGCGTTGCCGGACCTCACGAGCGGCGAGTACCCCGAATCGATCACGGTCTGGCGTCCGAACCCACGTTTGTGTACGCAGTTGAACAAGGCGGATTCCGTCTGCCTGCCGCTGCTGAGAATTCGCAAGGAGGGTGGCGGCTTTCTTCAATTGCCTTACACACCGCCGACGCCGTGCCTGTTGCCCGAGTCGGTAGTGGGTCGGCGCGTGGCGGGATTGTGTACCCGCGCGCGGGAGAAATGCATGTTCCTCGCCGGTCGTTTGCGCCAGGCGCAGCAGGCCGGCAATCAAGACGACGCGATGGAAATTCGCCGTCAGTTGACGGCGCTCTGGGCGCGGCTGCCGGAAGTCGAAGGCCTGCTGAACAGTCGGGTGGCGACACCTCAGGCGCTGTATGGATTGCTGCTCGGATTGGCCGGCGCCTGGTCGGCGCTCGATCCATTGGCCGGTGTTCCGGCGTTCGCTCCTTTGGATTTTCTTGAATTGCAGCGCGGCTATGAAGCGGTGCTCGACTGGCTTGAAAAGACCCTGGAACTGATCCGCGCCGGTTACCGCAGCCTGGCGTTCGAACGCAGTGAACAGACCTTCTCGATTCAATTGCCCGATGACCAGCCGAGCCAACGGCTGGTCATCGGTTTGCGCATGCCCAACGGTGCCAGCGAGCAGGCCGCTAGCGAATGGTTGCGCGGGGCGATCATTGCGTCGCAGCCGCACATCGCACTGCTCAGTCGCCAGCGCATGAGCGGTTTGTCCCATCAGGCCATGAGTCGCAATGAACAAGTGGCCTACAGCGTTGGCGACGATACGCGGTTGTTTGTGGTGACGGCCGAAGGCCAATGGTTCGACGGGCAGTTGCCGTTGCTGATTGCCGCACCGGCTTCCAGGCTGGCCAGCAGTCCATGGCAAGTGGTGTTGTTTGTGGCCCAGGCGAGTGAAAGTGCTTGATCAAGGAAGGAACGTCATATGTCTGAGGGCAATGTCGGGACAGGTACACGAGGCCTCCACGAAGCGCCGCTGAGCAGTGCTTTTCGTCAGGCCTGGCAGCAATGGTCCCAGGACTGGAACCAGTTGCCCAAGGACAGCGAAGACGAAGCGCTGGTGGATGCGGTGGTCGAACTGTCCACGCAAATCTCCCAACGACTGTGGCGAACCGCATTCGCCAAAGTCGGTGACGCCGCCACCGAGCAAGTCAAAGCGCTGGTCTATGCCTTTGTCGCGCTGGTCGATGAAACCTTGCTGTTTACGCCGTGGCCCGGCCAATCGGCCTGGCAGGAAAAACCTTTGGAATCGCGGCTGTACGCCAGCCGTCAGGCCGGTGAGCGGATACCGCTGGCGATCAAGGAATTGCTGGACGAGCAAATCCCCACCACTCGCGATCTGGCCAATGTCTATTTGCAGTGTCTGGTGCTGGGGTTTCAGGGACGCCTGCGCGGCGAACAGAATCAGACCCAGCATGAAAAATGGCGCCTGGCGCTGTTCACCTTTGCCTGGCAGCACGAGGCGGATTATGCCGACGTCAGTGCCCGACTCGAACTACCTTCGGCGGTGCCGCCGATGCAATTGCCGGTGCGTCTTTCGTTGCCGGACGGTTTTCGCCTGGGCCTGGGGATTCTCGCCATGGTCCTGCTGCTGACCGGGCTGGGGCAGTTGTTCTGGCGTGACATTCGTCTGGAGCTCGAACCGGTCTTGCAGATGACCGATTCCGTGACCGCCTCGGAGCAAGACTCATGAGCACGCTGGGGATTATCGGCCTCATCATCGCTGTGCTGTTGGTGCTGGCGATTGTCGGGGTGGCGGTCTGGTGGTTGCGCACGCAAAGCGGTGCGGCGATTCGCAGTTTTTACCTGGCGGTGCGGCACATGGAGCAGGAGCAGGGCGCCCAGGACCGATACCAGATTCCATGGCTGCTGATGCTCGGCAACGAAACCCAGGGCACGCAGTTGTGTACTCAGTGGCGTTTGCAGCCCACCGACAAACCGGCCTGGTTCGGTCGCTGGTGGTCGGACCCTGAAGGTGCGGTGCTGGTGGTGCCTCAGGCGCTGTTTTTGCCGGATGAAGGCATGCACCTGCAACGCGGCGGTTGGTGGCGCTTGCTGGGATTGATCCTGCGCTTGCGCAGTCAACGTCCGCTGGACGGGGTGGTCTGGACGGTGCCGGTCAGCCGGCTGGGCAACGTCGAGCAAGCCACGACCCTCGGGTTGGCTGCGCGCCGACGCTTCATCGATCTGTTGCAACGGTTCGGGCTGAGCCTGCCGGTGTACGTGGTCATTACCGGCATGGAAGAGTTGCCGGGCTTTCAGGAATTGATCACTGCGCTGCCGGTCGAGGCCCGTGAACGCACGCTGGGTTGGTCATCGCCCCACGGGACCGATGCGGTCTGGCAGGCGCAATGGAGCGATCAAGCGCTGGATCAGGTTACTCGGGCCTTGGCGGAATCGATCATCGAAATCGGCGCCTTGTCCGGGCAGTTGAGCAGTGAATTGTATGGCTTGCCGGAACGCTTCGACGCCATGCGACGCCATCTGCAATCCTTGCTGGAGCCGGTTTTCCAGGGCAATGCGCAAGGCGAGGCGCCGCGCTTTCGCGGCATTTATTTCACTGCCAATCAGCCCTCGGAAGACAGCGCCGACGGATTTTCGGCCTACGACACCGGGTTGCAGCAGAGTGCCTTCGCCCGGCAATTGTGGCAGCGGCGGGTGGTCGCCGAGCGCGGCCTGGCCCAGGTGGTGCCGCGTCTGTTACGCCTGCGTCAGCGCTGGCAGCGCGTGACCGGAGCGGTGGCGCTGGTGGTCGCGGTGGTCTGGGGCGCGGGCATGCTGTGGGTCTGGCAGGATTCGGTCAAGGAGGCCCATGAACTCTCGCGGCTGCTGCAAGGGGCGCAGAAAAACTACGCGGCGGTCACCGATGAATCTCATCGGCTGGAGTCGACCCGGCGCAACGTCCAGAGCTTCTGGCGAGTGCTGGAAAAGGCGCCGGGCTGGAGCTTCACCTCAGTGGTATTTCCGACTTCCTGGTTCTCTTCGCTGGATGCGCAGCTGGCAAGCGAGTTGCGCCTGACTGCCCACAGCCATTTGATGCTGCCGTTGCGTGATCTGTTGAGCGCGGAACTGGCGCAACTCAAGACCATTCGCAACACCGAACGCCGGGGCAACGTCGAAAGCGAAGATCCAGCCCAATGGCAAAACTACGTCAAGGCCAAGGATCTGGTGGAGCGCGCGGTGAATCTGGAACAGCAGAACCAGTGGTTCAATCAGGCGCTGAACAACCCCAAGGCTCCCCTCGAAGATCTGGTGTTGCTGAGTAACAACGCGTTGTCGCTGAACCTCAACGTTGGCACGTTGCACCGCGCCGGTTTTTACAACCGGGCGTTGTTCGATGCTGATGGCAGCGACTTGCGACCGCTGGATCTGACCGTCGAGCGCCCGGTGATCGAGGAAAATTTCCTCGGCCTCATGGAGCGCTGGCTGGACCAGTATTTCCTGGCCGACAATTTCGTGCGCCAGGCCGGTTATCTCAAGCTGCATCTGGAACGGCTGGAAGCCGGCAGTGGCAACTCCCTCACCGAGCTCGAAGATTTGCGAGCGCTGGTCGATGATCTGCAAACCGTGATCGGCTTGACCAATTCGGCGTGGGGGCGTGGCAAAGGGCAGGACCTGGTGCCTGGCTATCGCGAGTTGCTGGACAACGTGCGTAAAAGCGCCTTGCTCGGACCGCAACTGGAACAACAGTTGGAAATGCAGGCGGCCAAGCTGCAGCAGAGCTTTCGTGATCAATGGATCGTCCAGGCCGGCTCCCGGGACAATTTATTGATTCAGCAAGGCAGCGGGCAATTGGTCTTGCAGGAACATGTGGTGCAGCTCAACAACGCGGTACAGGCGTTGTTCAAACGTGACTTTGTGGCCATCGCCTTACACGCGGATCGCTCCGAAGCCCCGAATGGGCAAGGGCAGGGCGTTGATGGCGACGACCTCGACAGTGCGCTGAACTATTTCGCCAGCTACAAAAGTTACGCCGCCGAAGAGTTGCCACGCATTCCTCCGGTGTATCGCGGTGCCTTGCTGCAAGCGGCCGAAGGCGCAGTGGTCAAGGCCATGTTGTCGAGCCTGCGTGAGCACAATGCTCAGGTCCATAGCGGCGTTTTCAATGTGCAGGCCTCCCAGGCGATTGCCTTGCAGAAAGCCTTTATCGAGGTGCGTCGCAGTGATCTGGCCACGCGTTTGCAAACTGCCTTGAACCGCCGCGCCTTGGCCGAAATCGTCAGCGGCCTCGACGAAATCGTCGCCCAGCCGCTGTTCAGCGGGCGTACCGAAATCAGCCAGTGGGACGGCTCGAAGAACCTCGGCCTGCACCTGTATGGCGCCAACGACGTGCAGGATTTGAAACTGAGCCTCAAGCAGCAATTCAACACCATGCTCGGCATCACCGAGCGCCGCACATCGGCGCTGGAATGGCTGAAAGTCCAGCAACAGAACCTCTCGGCGCTGGATTATGAACGCGTGACGCAGTTCAATGCGCTCAACGACGAACTGCTCAAGTACAAGGAGCAGAACCCCGCCAGTTCGCCGGCGCAGATAGAGCAGTTGGTGAGCCGCGACTTCATCGAAATGGACGCCACGTCCTGTGGCCAGATTCTGCAAACCGCCAACCTGTCCGGCGGGCGCGGAACACTGGCGTTGCGGGCGGTGGATCTGCAACAAACCGCCATGCAACGCTGCCAGTTCCTGCAACAGCAACAGGCCGCGGCAGCGTGGAACGACCTGGCCAATTATTTCAATCAGTACCTGGCGGAGCGCTTTCCGTTTGCCAATGGCCTTCAAGCCGCCGACGCCGATCCAGCTCGAGTCCAGCATCTGCTGGAACTGATCGACAAGCGTTTGCCGGTGGCACAGGCCGGACTACTGCTGAGCCAGACCCCGGAACGCCTGGCCGCCGAAGACTTTCTCAATCGTCTGAAGCAAGCCAGCACCTGGCTGGGCCCGATGTTTGTACGCGACAAGAGCGGTGTGTTGGGGCTGGAGATGGACGTGCGCTGGCGTACCGATCGAGAGGAAGAGCGCGGCGCCGATCAGGTGATTGCCTGGGGCTTGAATGCCGGCAATCAACAGCTCAGCTACCCCGGTGAGGCCCAGCCGAACCTGCGCTGGATGGTCGGTCAACCGGTCCGTCTGACCTTGCGTTGGGCTCGAAATGGCTACCAGCGTCCGGCCAACGATCCGTTACAGCCGAGCCTGGTGGTGCGAGATCTGGAAGCCGGCTGGGAGTACAGCGGTCCGTGGTCGTTATTGCGCTTGATGCGCTCGCACGTGTCGGTGCAGCGCCAGCCGAACATGGACTACACGGACTTTCCGTTGACCTTGCGCCTGCCCGTGACGACGCAGGCCAGCACCACCACCGCCGAGCAAACCCTGATGTTTGTGCGCTTGTCGTTGATGACCCAGGGCTCGAAATTGCCGCTGTCCATTCAGCCCTTGCCAACTCGGGCCCCACGCTCACCGTTCATGGTGACGAGATCGACCGCGGGCATTGAAACCCATGACATCGAATCCCAAAAGGAGGGCCTGTGAATCAACCTTCAACGCCGTTGCCGGAACTGATTACCCAACTGCTCGAACCGATCAGCGTGGAGGCCCCCTGTGGCCAGGACCTGCGTTATGAGCCTGAGTTCGACCGGTTGCGCGAACTGCGCCGTGAGGACGACACCAGTTTGCCCACGGGGGTGTGGCAGTCGTCGATCAAGCGCGCCCAATGGCCGGAACTGGAAAAACTGACCACCAGCCTGCTGCTCGAACGCAGCAAGGATTTGATGCTCAGCGCCTGGCTGGGTGAGGCCTGGCTGCATCAGGACGGACTCGAAGGGTTGCCGGGCAGCCTGGCGCTGGTGGCCGGGTTATGCGAGCGCTATCCCGAGCACCTGCACCCCCAGGCTGAGGACGGCGATCAGTCATGGCGGGTGATACCGCTCGAATGGCTGGCTCGACGCTACGCTGAAGTGCTGCTGACCCGAGTGCCGCTGTTCGAGCCGCGCAACAATGAATTCGATAGTTTCTGTCTGGATGCCTGGCGTCGGTTACAGATGCAACAGGTACAGGCCAGCGACAGTAAAACGGCCAAGACCTCGGCCGAGAACGCGCGCAACGAACAGAAGAAACTCACCGAACAGATTCGCGCCACCCCGTTGTCATTCTGGTTGCGCAGCCAGGGCACGCTGCTGCTCAGCCAGCAGCACCTGCAACGCCTGGAGGTATGGAGCGACGCTTATCTCGGCAATCAGGCCCCAGGGTTCAAAGCGCTGCAGGATGTGATCGAAGCGTTGTTGACGCTGGTTCAGGAGTTCATCGCCATGCATCCACGAAAACCAACCCCGGCGCCTGTCGAAACGCCTGCGGTAGCGGAATCGAGCCCGGCCGCCGTGCCGGACATCACCCCGACGCCCCAGACGTTCAGTGAGCCGGCGAATCGTGAGGAGGCGTACCGGCAATTGCTGTTGATCGCCGAGTACCTGGCACGCACCGAACCCCACAGCCCGGTTCCCTATTTGATCAAACGGGGCGTGGAGTGGGGCAACAAGCCTCTGAGCGAGCTGCTTGGGGAGCTAATCAGCGCCGATGCCGAATCCCGGCGACTGTGGACGCTGTTGGGCGTCCTTTAGTGATTGTGCAGGGTGGCTGCCGTTGGCGGCGGTAAAGCAATCGGGGTCAGGACCGGTTGACCGGAAAAAAACGCCGTCAGGTTTTTGCCGACCAGTTCCACGGTGCCTTGGGTGGCCTCCGGGGACAAGCCGGCGACATGCGGGGTCAGAATCACGTTGGCCAGTCCCTTGAAGGCGTCCGGCACCTGGGGTTCGTTATCGAAGACATCCAGCGCGGCACCGGCGATCCGTCGCTGTTCCAGCGCGCTGATCAAGTCTGCCGTGACGATCACACTGGCCCGTGCGATGTTGACGATGAAGCCTTGGGGGCCCAAGGCGTCGAGTACCTGCCTGTTGATCAAGTGCTGGGTGCCGAGCCCGCCGGGTGCGGCAACGATCAGGAAATCCGAGTGGCGCGCCAGTTCGGTCGGTGTCGAGCAGAAGCTATAGGGCACGTCGCTGCGATGCTGACGATTGTGGTAACTCACGCTCATGTCGAAGCCGTTGGCCGCACGTTTGGCGATAGCGATGCCGACGGCACCCAGGCCGAGGATGCCCAGGCGTTTGCCCGCCAGGGAAGGGCGCATGATTTTCGGCCACTCGCCCCGACGCACGGCAGCATCGGCCCGAGGAATATCGCGCACCAGCGCCAGCAGCAACGCCATGGCGTGGTCGGCGACGGAAGAGGCATTGACGCCGGCCCCGTTGGTGACGGTGATACCGTGGTCGGCGGCGGCTTGCAGGTCGACGTGCTCGTAGCCGGCGCCGATCACGCAGATGATTTTGAGATTGGGCAGGGCGGCAATTTCATTGGCGTGCAGGCCCAATGGACCGCGCGTCAGCACCGCATCGATCTGACCGCCCTGTCGGGCAATGGCAGCGGCGCGTTCGGCCGGGGTCGGGGCCAGAATCAGATGAAACCCCTGGCGTTCGAGGATCGGCAGGTATTCATTGATGGTTTCAACCAGTACCAGAACAGTTGCGGTCATGCTGGGCTCCTGTGGGGCAGCGGAATGTCGGGGGCTCGAACGTCGCTTCAGATTGCTGATTCCAGAGCGGTTTGGCAATGGCCAGGGTTTTTGGCTCCCGGTGTCGGAGCTGGCGAAGCCTGCGATCCTTCTAATGACAACACTAGATCAGTGCGAGGCAGATGGTGGGAGTTTGTCCACGATCCCGTAGGAGCGAGGCTTGCCCGCGAAGAACGATAACGCGGTATTCCTGATGGACCGAGGCGACTGGTTCGCGGGCAAGCCTCGCTCCTACAGGAGAACGCAGGCACCAGCTGCATCTGATCCGCATAACCATTCCTCAGCTAAGCCTTTGCTTCTGTTGATTAATCCCGGACAATCGCGCCCCTGTTTCGGCCAGGGCGCTGCCTGTCGGGTTTTCCGACTCGTCCTGACCGGGTGGCAAGTGACCGGAAAGCGGAGATCCGACCCGATGAATGATCAGGCCAATAGCGTCGACGAACGCTATGTAGCGGCAACACCAGCGAGCCTAGAAAGCTGGAATCGCCATGACACCACCTGGATGCTGGGCCTGTTTGGCACGGCAATCGGGGCCGGTACCCTGTTTTTGCCGATCAACGCGGGGCTGGGCGGTTTCTGGCCGCTGCTGATCCTGGCAGTGCTGGCATTCCCCATGACGTTTTACGCCCACCGTGGCCTGACCCGTTTTGTGTTGTCCGGCCGCGAAGGCGCCGACATCACTGAGGTGGTGGAAGAACATTTCGGCATCAAGGCCGGCGCGTTGATCACTTTGTTGTACTTCTTCGCGATCTTCCCGATCCTGCTGATCTACAGCGTGGCCCTGACCAACACGGTGGGCAGTTTCCTCGAACATCAACTGCACATCATGCCGCCACCGCGCGCCGTGCTGTCGTTCGTATTGATTCTCGGCCTGCTGGCCGTGGTGCGTTGCGGTGAGCAGGCGATCGTCAAGGCCATGAGCCTGATGGTGTATCCGTTTATCGTCGCGCTGCTGTTCCTGGCGGTGTTCCTGGTTCCGCACTGGAATGGCGGCATCCTCAGCACCGCAACCACATTGCCGGAGTCGTCGGCGCTGCTGCACACCCTGTGGCTGGCGATTCCGGTGATGGTGTTCTCGTTCAACCATTCGCCGATCATCTCGGCGTTCGCGGTGGATCAGAAGCGTCGCTACGGCACGCATGCCGAAGAGCGCAGCTCGCAGATCCTGTCCCGCGCCCACATCTTGATGGTGGTGATGGTGCTGTTCTTCGTCTTCAGCTGCGTGCTGACCCTGTCGCCGGCACAACTGGCGGAAGCCAAGGCGCAGAACCTGTCGATCTTGTCGTACCTGGCCAACCACTTCAGCAACCCGACCATCGCCTTCGCGGCGCCGTTGATTGCTTTCGTGGCCATTTCCAAGTCGTTCCTGGGCCACTACATCGGCGCCAGCGAAGGCTTGAAGGGCCTGATTGTCAAGAGCGGCAAACGCCCGGCACCGAAGACGCTGGACCGCATGACTGCGGCGTTCATGCTGGTGGTCTGCTGGATCGTTGCCACGCTGAACCCGAGCATTCTCGGCATGATCGAAACCCTCGGTGGCCCGATCATCGCGGCGATCCTGTTCCTGATGCCGATGTACGCGATCCGCAAGGTTCCGGCGATGGCGCGCTTTCGTGGTCAAGCCTCTAACGTCTTCGTGACGGCGGTGGGCCTGGTGGCGATTTCGGCGTTGATCTATTCGTTGTCCAACTGATGTTTCTGTGGGGGCTGTTAGTCCGCTTCGCGGGCAAGCCCGCTCCCACAGGGTTTGTGTAGATCCTGTGGGAGCGTGGCTTGCCCGCGATGAACGATAACGCGGTCTTCCTGAAGGCAAAAAAAACGCCGCTCATCTCTCGATGGGCGGCGTTTTTTATTGCGTTGTAACGTTAGGCTTGAACGACCGGGATGTTGGCGTTCGCAGCAGCTTCACGGAACTCGGCGATCTGGTCGAAGGACAGGTAGCGGTAAACATCGGCCGCCATGCTGTCGATCTTGCCAGCGTATTCCATGTACTCCTCGACGGTCGGCAGGCGACCCAGGATGGACGCAACGGACGCCAGCTCGGCCGAAGCCAGGTAGACGTTCGCGCCGTCACCCAGACGGTTCGGGAAGTTACGGGTCGATGTCGACACAACAGTCGAGTTCGGCTCTACACGTGCCTGGTTACCCATGCACAGCGAGCAGCCTGGCATTTCCATGCGTGCGCCGGCCTTGCCGTAGATGCCGTAGTAGCCTTCTTCGGTCAGCTGGTGAGCGTCCATTTTGGTCGGCGGCGACAGCCACAGACGGGTTGGCAGCTGACCTTTGACCTGTTCCAGCAACTTGCCGGCAGCGCGGAAGTGACCGATGTTGGTCATGCACGAACCGATGAACACTTCGTCGATCTTCTCGCCAGCAACGCTGGACAGCAGACGGGCGTCGTCCGGATCGTTTGGCGCGCAGAGCACAGGCTCTTTGATGTCGGCCAGGTCGATTTCGATGATTTCAGCGTATTCGGCGTCAGCATCGGCAACCATCAACTCAGGGTTGGCGATCCAGGCTTCCATCGCTTGAGCACGACGTTCCAGGGTACGCACATCACCGTAGCCTTCACCGATCATCCAGCGCAGCAGGGTGATGTTGGAGCTCAGGTATTCGGTGATCGACTCTTTCGACAGCTTGATGGTGCAACCGGCAGCCGAACGTTCGGCCGAGGCGTCGGACAGCTCGAAAGCCTGTTCGATGCTCAGGTTGTCCAGGCCTTCGATTTCCAGGATGCGGCCGGAGAAGGCGTTCTTCTTGCCTTTCTTCTCGACGGTCAGCAGGCCAGCCTGAATCGCGAAGTAAGGAATGGCGTGAACCAGGTCACGCAGAGTGACGCCCGGTTGCATTTTGCCTTTGAAGCGCACCAGGATCGATTCCGGCATGTCCAGCGGCATCACGCCAGTGGCAGCGGCGAATGCGACCAGACCGGAACCGGCCGGGAACGAAATGCCCATCGGGAAACGGGTGTGTGAGTCACCACCGGTACCGACGGTGTCCGGCAGCAGCATGCGGTTCAGCCAGCTGTGGATGATGCCGTCGCCCGGACGCAGGGAAACGCCGCCGCGGGTCATGATGAAGTCAGGCAGGGTGTGGTGGGTGGTCACGTCGATCGGCTTTGGATAAGCCGCGGTGTGGCAGAACGACTGCATCACCAGATCAGCGGAGAAGCCCAGGCACGCCAGGTCTTTCAGTTCGTCACGGGTCATTGGACCGGTGGTGTCCTGAGAACCCACGGTGGTCATCTTCGGTTCGCAGTAGGTGCCTGGACGCACACCGGCTACGCCGCATGCCTTGCCGACCATTTTCTGCGCCAGGGTGAAACCCTTGGTGCTTTCGATCGGGGCATCCGGTTTCTTGAACAGGTCGAACGCTGGCAGACCCAGTTCGGCGCGAGCCTTGTCGGTCAGGCCACGGCCGATGATCAGCGGAATACGACCGCCGGCACGGACTTCGTCCAACAGCACAGGGGTCTTCATTTCGAAGGTGGTGATGACTTCGTCGGTACCGTGCTTGCAGACTTTGCCAGCGTGCGGGTACAGGTCGATCACGTCGCCCATGTTGATGTTGGTCACATCAAATTCGATTGGCAGAGCGCCGGCATCTTCCATGGTGTTGTAGAAGATTGGAGCGATCTTGCTGCCGAAGCAGAAGCCGCCAGCGCGCTTGTTCGGCACGAAAGGAACGTCGTCGCCGAAGAACCACAGCACCGAGTTGGTCGCCGATTTACGCGACGAACCGGTACCGACCACGTCACCGACGTAGGCGATCGGGAAGCCGCTGTTGCGCATTTCTTCGATCTGCTTCATCGGACCGATGGAGCCTTGCACGTCCGGCACGATGCCGTCGCGAGCCATTTTCAGCATGGCCAGGGCGTGCAGCGGGATGTCCGGGCGGGACCAGGCATCAGGAGCAGGGGACAGGTCGTCGGTGTTGGTTTCGCCAGTCACCTTGAACACGCGCAGGCTGATCTTGTCGGCCAGCACAGGACGGTTCTTGAACCACTCGCCGTCGGCCCAGGATTGCAGCACGCCTTTAGCGTGAACGTTGCCGTTCTTGGCGCGTTCAGCGACGTCGTGGAAGGCGTCGAACATCAGCAGGGTGTGCTTGAGTTCTTCGGCGGCTACTGGTGCCAGTTCGGCGTCGTCCAGCAGATTGACCAGCGTCACGATGTTGTAGCCGCCCTGCATGGTGCCGAGCAGTTCAACAGCGCGTTTCTTGTCGATCAGAGGGGATTTGGCTTCGCCTTTGGCGAGGGCAGAGAGGAAACCGGCCTTTACATAGGCAGCTTCGTCCACGCCTGGCGGAACGCGATTGGTGATCAGGTCAACGAGGAAGGCTTCTTCGCCAGCCGGGGGATTCTTCAGCAGCTCGACCAGGCCTGCAGTTTGTTCGGCGTTAAGCGGCTGGGGAACGATACCCAGTGCTGCACGCTCTTCGATATGTTTGCGGTAGGCTTCAAGCACAGTTATTACCCTCATCAGTGGTCCCAAATGGGTGTCCGGGACGCTCATCCCGAAATGGCCGTACTCATGCGCTGCGTGGCGTTGTGGGCCGCTTAGCCAGAATTACCGGCAATTCCTTACAGAAGCTGCTTTCAAAGTTTTACGCCTGCAGAACGGGGAGCTGATGAGGGTTGGCGTCAGGTTTTTCACCGCTGAAAAACCCTTCGCCAACACCGCTCTGAAGGAACGACTGTGCTCGTGACGCTTTGAAAACAGCTTCTAACGGACATTGGCGCCTTAAAAGGCTGGCTGATTCTACGGCAAAAAAAAAATAAACGTAAGTTAGCCCCTGAACTTTGAGGGGTGATGATTCTTAGACAAAGGGCTAACATGCCGACCTGTTCTGCTTTCCCGTGTTTTGCCTACCTATGCCCAATCAGACCATCAAGACCCCTTGCGTCGGCCTCTGCTCCACTGTTTACGGTGATTTGGTGTGCCGTGGCTGCAAGCGTTTCCACCATGAAGTGATTCACTGGAACGGTTACAACGAGGAAGAAAAACGCGCGGTGTGGCTGCGTCTTGAGCAACTGTTGTCGCAGGTGATGGCCAGCAAGGTAGAGATTTTCGATCCTGCGTTGCTGCGTCTGCAGCTGGAGCAGCGCAAGATCCGTTTTGTGCCGCATCAGTCGGAGTATTGCTGGGCATACCAGCTGATCGCCCGTGGTGCGCGGGTCATCAACAATCTGGAAGCCTACGGGATGGTGCTGCTGCCGGAGTTTCGCGACTGGAACCTGCCGGAACTGCGCGATGCCATTGATCGGGAATTTTTCCTGCTGTCTGAGGCGCATTACCAGCGCTACATTGCGCCGGGGTTTCTCAAGGATGCCTTTGGCGGTTAAATCTTAAAAGCTTCGCGAGCAAGCCCGCTCCCACATTGGATCTGTGTCGTTCACAAATTTCATGACCAATGGAGATCCCATGTGGGAGCGGGCTTGCTCGCGAAGGCTATTTATCTGACGCCGAAAATCTCAATGCTGGGTCACGATCTCCTCCAGATGATCCATGACCGTATCCGGCTTGAGCACCAACACATCGCTTTCCAGCGCATCCAGCACCACTTCCGCCGTATTACCGATCAACGCCCCGGACAATCCGGTCCGCGCCACGGTGCCGATCACCGTCACCGATGCCCCCAATTTATGGGCCATGTACGGAATCAACACATCCGCCGGACCTTCCTCGATATGCAAGTGGTCATCATCAATGTCGAATTCGGCCTGGAACGCCTTGCACTGCTCGCGGTAACTGGCCTCGATGGTTTCTTTTAGTTGAAACGTCGGGTCGGCCGCCGACAGCATCGGCGACGGGTGAGCGCTGATCACGTGTAAATGGGCCTTGGCCAGACTGGCGATGTCGTAGCCATGATCGATGATGCTGGCATGCAAGGTGCGGTGTTCGCCGTCGATATTGCCGACATCGATGGCCGCCAGGATCACGCCGCCGGTCCAGGGTTTCGAGGTTTTCACCAGTAACACTGGAGTAGGGCAGGAGCGCAGTAGTTTCCAGTCCGCCGGGGTCAGCAGGGCCTTTTTCAACGCACTGTCGGGGAAGTGCTGCTTGATCACCAGCCCGCAGCCTTCGGCTTGCTGCACATCGACGATGGTTTCTTGCAGGCTTTCGTTCCAGGCCTGTTCGGTGGTGACGCTGTAACCATCCTCCAACAGCGCTGCCTTGAGCACGCCCAGCATGCCGGCGTGGTCATGCTTTTTATCGCAGACCAGCAGGTGCAAATGGGCCTGGGTCACGCCAGCGATCAGTTTGGCCCGTTTGAGCGCCAGGCTCTCCGAATGTTCGGGTTCGATGACCACCAGAATGCTGCGAATGGCTTGCATGATCGGAATCTCCCTGGAAGGTAAAAAACACTGCGTTGGACAACTATAGTTGCTGGTCGGCATTCGGCGACTTGATGCATATCAACGGTTGGCGTCTGGTGGTCTGTCGGCAGGCCGGTATAATCGGCGCCCTTCGTTCTGTACCTTTTATCCGTGAGCCCCATGATCCTTCCCGAAATTCACGAGTTCCTCGGCTGCCGCACGCCTGATGGCTGGGTCCAGGCCGCGCTGGCCGATCAGGAAACCTTGCTGATCGACCACAAAAACTGCGAATTCAAGGCGGCCAGCACGGCACTGAGCCTGATTGCCAAATACCACTCCCACGTCGATCTGATCAACCTGATGTCGCGTCTGGCCCGGGAAGAGCTGGTGCACCACGAACAGGTCATGCGCCTGATGAAGAAGCGCAAGATCGAGCTGCGTCAGTTGTCTGCCGGACGTTATGCCTCGGGACTGCGCAAAGTGGTGCGCAGCCACGAGCCGGTGAAGCTGGTGGATACGCTGGTGGTTGGCGCCTTCATCGAAGCCCGCAGCTGCGAGCGTTTCGAGGCGTTGGTGCCGCATCTGGATGAAGAACTGGGCAAGTTCTACTTCGGACTGCTGAAAAGCGAGGCCCGGCACTTTCAGGGTTACCTGAAACTGGCCTATCAGTACGGTGACGCCAAGGACATTGCTCAGGTGATCGACAAGGTTCGTGACGCCGAGCAGGCGTTGATCGAGTCGCCGGATGTGGAGTTTCGCTTTCACAGTGGTGTCCCAGCCGCTGCATAACCTTGTAGGAGCGAGGCTTGCCCGCGAAGGCGATCTCAAGGACGCTTTCGCCCGCACGTTGCGATCTTTTGCGTCTGAAATGTTAAAAACTCTTAAAAGAATGAAACATCGCCAAAAACCGGCCCCCGTGGCCGGTTTTTACTGCCTGCGATAACCGTCCCGCCCTTGATTGGCGCCATAATGCCGGCCACTTCACTCAAGGGTTGGCAAACGGGTCGTTATGGATAACCTGGGTTTTGGCAAAGTACTGCTGGTGGAAGACGACGAAAAGCTTGCCGGGCTGATCGCGCATTTCCTGTCCCAACACGGTTTCGAGGTCCGACAGGTGCACCGCGGTGATCTCGCGTTGGCCGCTTTCCTCGACTTCAAACCGAAAATCGTGGTGCTCGACCTGATGCTGCCGGGCCAGAGCGGCCTGCACGTGTGTCGCGAAATCCGCAGCGTATCCGACACGCCGATCGTCATCCTCACCGCCAAGGAAGACGACCTCGATCACATCCTCGGCCTGGAATCCGGTGCCGACGACTACGTGATCAAACCGATCAAACCACCGGTGCTGCTGGCCCGTTTGCGCGCCTTGCAACGCCGTCAGGTGCCAGACAGCAGCGTGTGCAGCTCGCTGGAATTTGGCCATCTGAGCATCGACCGCAGCTGCCGCGAAGTACGATTGGCGGGTGAGGGCATTGACCTCACCACCATGGAATTCGAACTGCTGTGGTTGCTGGCCAGCGCCGCCGGCAAGACTCTGTCCCGCGACGACATCCTCAACCGCATGCGCGGTATCGCCTTCGACGGCCTCAACCGCAGCGTCGACGTCTACATCAGCAAATTGCGCGGCAAGCTCAAGGACAATCCGCGCGAGCCGGTGTGCATCAAGACCATCTGGGGCAAGGGTTACCTGTTCAATCCGTTTGCGTGGGAGCTGTAAATGCTGCGGTTATTTTTGGGGCTGTTTCTGGTGATGACGGTTGGCCTGGTACTGGGCCTGCAAACCGTCGAGCGCACGTTCGATGCGCTTCTCGACGGTCAGATGCAGAGCTACAACCGAGAGGCGGGGCGTGGCCAGGCCTGGTCGCTGGTCGAGCAGTTGCGCGGCCTGGACAGTTCGGCCCGGGAGCGCCAACTGGAAGCCGTGCGCCCCCATTACGGCTTGGGCCTGACCCTGGTCGAGACCGATCAACTGTCCCTGACCGATCAGGAAAAAGCCGAGTTGGCCCAGGGCCTGCTGGTGTTTCGCGACGCGTACACGCAATTCATCTCGCGCATTGACGACGGCTCGCAGCTGCTCAGCATCAAACTGCCGGCCGAGCCGAGCCTGATGTCGTTCTACATTGCCGCGGCCTATCTGATGATCGCGGTGATGATCGGTTTCGTGTTGTTATTCTGGGTGCGCCCGCACTGGCGCGATCTGGAAAAACTGCGCCTGGCCGCCGAGCGATTCGGCGATAACGACCTGTCGTCGCGCATCCAGTTGTCCAAGCGTTCGAACATTCGCGATCTGGCCGAACACTTCAACCTGATGGCGGCACGCATCGAAGGTCTGATCGCCAATCAGCGCGAGCTGACCAACGCGGTGTCCCATGAACTGCGCACGCCGATTGCGCGGTTGTCGTTTGAACTTGATCAGCTCAAGCAACAACCCGATGCGACCCAGAATTTCGAACTGATTGCCGACATGTACGCCGACCTCGGCGAGCTGGAAGAGATGGTTTCCGAGCTGCTGACGTACGCCAGCCTTGAGCGCGGCGCCACGGTGATCACGCGGGAAAATATTCAGGCCAGCAACTGGCTCGACAGCGTGGTTGGCAGCGTGGCGCTGGAGGCTGAGGCTGCCGGGGTGCAGTTGTTGATTGTTGAATGTCAGGTCGACGAAGTTCGCATCGAACCGCGCTTCATGGCCCGCGCGGTGATCAATTTACTGCGCAATGCCATTCGCTACGCCGATGAGCGGGTGGAAGTGTCGTTGGTGCGCACCGGTGATCATTACGAAGTGCGGGTCAACGACGACGGGCCGGGCGTGCCGCTGGACGGGCGGGAGAAAATCTTCGAGCCATTCTCGCGCCTGGATGCCAGCCGCGACCGCCGCACCGGTGGGTTTGGCCTGGGGCTGGCGCTGGTGCGACGGGTGTCGCAATCCCATGGCGGGCAAGTGGAAGTGACGGATTCGCCGTGGGGCGGGGCGTCGTTTCGCATGACCTGGGCGCATGTCGATTAGATTTTTATTGCGCTTACTGGCCCCTTCGCGAGCAAGCCCGCTCCCACATTTGATCTGTGTCCTTTACAGATCTTCCGTGGGAGCGAGGCTTGCCCGCGAAGGGGCCATCAACAACCCCCCCTCTCAAAAGGCATAAACCGCCTGCCCAGCCAACGACGTCTGCATCCGCCGCTCCACAATCGGGCTGTCCGCCGCATCATTGGCCAGGTACTGCACGGCCAGCACCGTCGAAACGCTCCACTGATTATCGATCGGCAATGACCACGTCAAATCCGCCCCGCGACTGAACAGCCCGCCATGAGTGTCATGAGCCCGGAACTGACTGCGTGAGGCCTGAGCCGCGCTGACGCCATACCAGGTGCGCACGTAACTGCTGTCGCCGAACTGACTGTTGAGGCTACCCACAAGCTTGCCGTAGTCACCCTCATAAAACGGTGCGCTGATGCTCAGCTTCAGCCGGTACCAGGCCGCGCTGGTGTCGTGATCGTCATCGTCTTTTTCCAGCGCATGTTCGAAGGTCGCGCCGAGGATGATCGGCCCCATGTTATAGGTCCCGTCCAGCCCCAGCAGCGGGCGCGACTTGATCGAGCCCATGCCGTCGAGCTCATCCGAGCCTTTGAACCCGCTCTTGCGATCCTTGCGCACATCACTGGCGCCGATGTATACGCTCAGACCGAAATCGTCTTCATCAAACGCCCAGCCCAGACCCTTTTGGGTATCGAGAAAAAAGCCATAAGGGCTGATGATCTCTGCCCCCAACAACGGCGCGACTACGCGTTCATCACTGCCGCTGTAACGCGGCACGCTGGCGGCACCGGCTCGCAGGCTGTAGCGCCAGTCTTCGGCGTGCAATGAGTCGGAAGAGATGAGCAGGCAGCATGAAGTCAACGGCAGACACAACGAACGGAACATGGGAGCACCCGAAGGGAGGTTGGATGCGCCCATGCTAGGCGGGTGCCGGCCAGCAATCTTTGACAGCTTTGTCGGGAAACTGTCAAAGACTGTGAACGGCCTTAGCGGCTCAAACCCAGGCGCTCATGCCATTGGGCGATGGATTCTTCAGGCCAGACATCACACTGTCGATCAGCGGGCTGCGTCTGGACTTGCACCCATGATGCTTTCGAACCGAGCATCACGTGCGTGTACTCGGGTGGCACCGGCAGCGCCGTGTCGATGACCGAGGCGAATGGGTGAACAAGGTCTGGCCATTCAGGACTGAACACCCATAATCCCGAGCCGCAAACGGAGCAGAAATGCCGCTCGGCGGTGCTGCGGTGGGCACGTTTGTCGCCTTCTTCCTTGAGCCGCGCATGGTAAATCGAGATGTGCTTGCGACCGCGTACCTTGAGGGTGACGGCATCGCCAGCGATGTTGATCGCATAACCGCCACCGCCCTGAGTCTTGCGACAGATCGAGCAATAGCAGCGTTGATAAGGGTAGGGGTGGGCGCTGGTCAGGCTGAACGACACTGCGCCGCAATGGCAGGAGCCTTCGAGCTGCATGGGAACCTCCGACGGGTCTTGGGATGACTCAAGACAGCCTAGACCGTCAGGGTTTCCGGGTAGTTGAATTTGTGCTGGATGTGCGGGCCTCTTCGCGAGCAAGCCCGCTCCCACACTTGATCGTTGTCGTACACAAAATCCGTGCTCACTGAATATCTAATGTGGGAGCGGGCTTGCTCGCGAAGAACGATAACGCGGTCTACCGGCTGGGCACCCGCCACAAATACCACGCCGCCACCGTCCGATAAGGGCGCCACACCAACCCGATTTCAATCATCTGCTTACGCGTCGGCTGTACCTCCAACCCCTTCAGTCGCCGATAACCCTCGCGCACGCCAAAGTCATCGGCCGGCAAAATGTCTGGCCGCTCCAGGCTGTAGATCAGTAGCATTTCCACCGTCCAGCGACCCACCCCGCGCAAGGTAATCAAGCGTTCGATCAACGCTTCATCGTCCATCGCCAGGGCCGTGGCGTAATCCGGCACCACGCCGTCCAGAGCCGCCTGAGCGATGCCCTGAATGGTCGCGATCTTGCTGGCGGAAAATCCGCAACCGCGCATCTGTTCGAAGTCTGTCGCCAGAATCTGCTCGGGTCTTGGGAAGGTGCTCGCCGGAAACAGCGCCAGCAACCGGCCGACAATCGCATCGCCGGCCTTTGCATGCAGCTGCTGATAGGCAATCGCCCGCACCAGCGATTCGTAAGGATCACGAGCCGCATGGGGCTGATGCAGGCAGGGGCCGATGGCGCTGATGTGACGTTGCCAGTCGGCGTCGAGGGCCGAGAGAAATTCGCTGGCCAGTTGATAGGTGTCGGGCATGGAGCATCCTGAAGCGCGGGTGACTGCGGGGAAGATTAGACCTCACCCCGCAGCGCCGCACTCCATTGCTTGCGGTCAAACTTTGCCGGTGGGGGCCAGCAGCGCGTTCACTTGGCCATACGTGAAGGGCTTGAGGTCGCTGCTATCGAGTTTTCCGGTTTCCAGAAAGCTTTTCGCCACCGACGCCATGGCGCCGTAGAGGAATTCGGCGATGCTCGAGCCGGCGCTCAAACGGCGCACGCCGAGGGCTTGCAGTTCTTCAGGCGAAGGCAGGCCCGCGAAACCGAGCACGTTCACCGGCAGCGTCGTGCCACGGCACAGCGCTTCGATCTCATACGCCGCCGTGACGCCCGCCGCGAACAGCCCGTCGGCACCGGCGGCCTGATACAACGCGGCACGCTTGAGTGTCTCTGCCACGCGATCTTCGGCCGGCACCAGGCCCCTGAGGTACACGTCGGTGCGAGCGTTGATAAACAGCTTCACGTCCCGGCGATCGGCGACCTGGCGAGCGATTTCGATCTTGCGCGCCAGCAGCTCGGGCGACGAAGCACCGTCCTCGATATTGATCCCCACGGCACCGGCGGCGATGACAGCGTCGATCACTTCCGCAACCCGCCCCAGGTCATCGGAATAACCGGCCTCAATGTCCACGGTCAACGGCACCGTGATAACCCGGGCGATGGATTCGACGGTGGAAACGAGGCGTTCAAGTGGCAGGGTGTTGCCATCCGGGTAACCGTGAACCCAAGCCACCGCCGCGCTGCTGGTGGCGACGGCCTTGCTGCCCAGCTGTTCCACCAATCGCGCCCCGGTGGCATCGGCGACGTTGGTCAGAATCAGCAGGCCGCTCTGGTGCAGTTGATGGAATTGGTTGTCGAGTGTGTCCATCGAATGTCCTTCCTTATGATTCTTTTTTTTGAATAAACGGTGGATTAATCAGAACGCGAGTTGTTGAGTGATTTGCACCGCAGCGCTTTCCAGCCTGAGCAGAAACGCCTTGCGCGGTTGTCCTCCACCATAGCCGGTCAATGAGCCGTCTGCACCGATCACCCGGTGACAGGGCAGGATAATCGCCAAGCGGTTTTGTCCGTTGGCCAGGCCCACGGCGCGACTGGCGCCGGACTTGCCCAGTAGCGCGGCGATCGCGCCATAAGTAGTGGTCTGGCCGTAGGGGATTTTCATCAGTTCAGCCCACACTTGTCGGGCGAAAGCGCTGCCGGGCAGGTGCAGTGGCACGTTGAATTCGGTCCGTTTGCCGGCGAAGTATTGCGCCAGCTCTTCTTCGATCTGTTGCAAATGCCCGTTGTGACCGGGGGCCACGGCGTAGCCATAACGGTTTTGCAGTTCTTCGATTTCCTTGGTCAGTGCCGGTCGATCGAGAAACTCCAGCAGCACCAGCCCACGCTGTTCGGCCATGGCGATCATCGGCCCCAGCGGTGTGGTCAGTCGAGTGAACAGCAGTGGCTCGCTGTGGGCGGCGCGGCCGGGTGTGATGTGGAACGATTTTTGAAACGCATCGCGAAAGCCGCTCAGGGATTCATAGCCGGAGTCGAACGCAGCGTTGTCGATGGATCCGCCTTGTTTGATGCCACCGAGGGCGATGCCCAGGCGTCGGCTGCGCAGCCAGGCGTGAAAGGTCATTCCGAAATGTTGCTTGAACCAGCGGCGCAGTTTCAGCGGCTCGATGCCCTCGGCGAGCAACTGGGCATCAGTCCAGCGCAGGTCAGGGTCGGCGTCCACTGATTTGAGCAGTCGCTGCACCCAGTCTGGCGCGATGGCCGCGGCGTCCAGCGGCTTGCAACGCAGGCAGGCGCGATAGCCCGCCGACATCGCCTCATCGGCATGAGCGAAAAACTCGACGTTTTCCGGCTTCGGTTTGCGCGCCGTACAGCCGGGGCGGCAGAAAATGCCAGTGGTTTTGACCGCGGTAAAGAACACCCCCTCGTAGGCGGTGTCGCGTTCGAGCATGGCGCGAACCATCTCGGCGTGGGGTGGAAGCACAGCGTTTTGTAGGTTCATGGGCAGAGCATATGCTGCGTCGCCCGACGTCTCCACCGGAAAATCGACAGTGAATTTTTGTAGCCCTGAGCTACAGTCATCGGGTCACCGATAATCCTGTAAACGATATTTTCAGGAATCATCCTAATGCAACCGTTCACGATCAAACACATCGATCACATCGTCCTGCGCGTCAAGGATCTCGAACGAAGCATCACTTTTTACGGCGAGGTATTCGGCGCCGAACTGGTCAAGCGCCGTGACGACCTGGGCATGGTGCATTTGCGTGCGGGCACCTCGATGATCGACCTCGTCGACATCCAGGGCGAACTCGGCCGCAAGGGCGGTGCTGCCGCTGGCCACGAACGGCGCAACGTCGATCACTTCTGCCTGCGCATCGAACCGTTCGACGAACAAGCGCTGGTCAGTCACTTGCAGTCCTTCGGCCTGATACCCGAGAAAGCCGCCGTGCGTTTTGGCGCCGAAGGCCACGGGCTGTCGATCTATTGCTTCGATCCGGACGGCAATCAGGTCGAACTGAAAGGGCCGTCCCAAGGGTAAAGATCACGCCCGTTTCGCCATCAGCAGCACCGAAGCCGCTGCCGACAACAATCCCGCGCAGCAACGGTTGAAAATCCGCTTGCCCCGAGGTTCGGCGAACCAACGGCGCATGTGCAGGCCCATGTAGGCGTAGGCGCTGATGGCGATCCATTCCAGCATCAGGAACAACGCGCCGAGCACGACGAATTGCGCAGCAATTGGTCGAGTCGGGTCGACGAACTGCGGCAGGAATGCGGTGAATAGCAAGATAGCCTTGGGATTGCCCGCCGCCACCAGAAACTCCTGCCGCGCCAGAGCGACAATGCCAATCGGCGCGCCGGTCACAAGCTGCTCGGTCTCCGGATTGGCGCGCCACAGTTGCCATGCCAGGTACAACAAGTAAGCCGCGCCGATGATCTTTATCGCATAGAACAGCCATTCCGAGGTTTGCAGCACCACCGACAACCCGGCGGCGGCCAGGGCGATCATCCCGGCAAACGCCAGCAAGCGACCGACGCCGGCCACACAGGCGCGACGATAGCCATAGCGGGTGGCGTTGCTGACCGACAGCAGATTGTTCGGGCCGGGGGCCATGTTCAGGGCGAAGCAGGCCGGGAGAAACAGGGTGAGGGTGGCGAGGTCCATGACGACGTCTCCAGTAACGAGAGACATATTTTTATCATGAGTGACGAGTGGGCCGGCCCATACAGCGATGGACGCAAATCGCCGTACACTTGTGCCGGGTTGGTCAAGACAAATGCCAGTCGGTTAGCGCAATCCATGTGGGAGCGGGCTTGCTCGCGAAAGCGGTGTGTCAGGCAACATTAATGTTGGCAGATACTCCCTCTTCGCGAGCAAGCCCGCTCCCACAGGTTCTGCGCCTTAGCTGACTGGCATTGCTTGGTTAAGGCCGTTTTTTCAACGGACTAAGCGACTAATTCTGCGGATCGATATTGTCCAGCGCCCGGTTCACCGCCAGCTCGCCCAGCATGATGTTCTGCTGAATCCCCAGCATGGTGTTGCGATGCGGGTTTTCCAGAAGGTTTGCAAAATCACTGAGCATGACACTGGCTGATGCCAGTGATTCGCAGGCATGGGCCAGCAAACTTTCGGTATCCATGTCGGGGGCGACGATGAACATTCTGCTGGGTTTACGGGCAGCAGTAGGTTCTTTGGGGGGCTTGAGGTAATGATCGAGCGCGCGTTCAGCCGCGTCGTGGAGCTTTTTTGAGTCGATGGATTCGTAGGGGGAAACGTCGTCGTCGGTTTCCGGTGGATTAGGTGTGATCTTGAACATTGGCTCTAACCTCTATATGAGTAAGGCTGCAACCAGTTCGCGACTAAACGAATAGGAGGCAGCTGTGCGCAGGTTAGTCGACCGATGAGCCAAGAAATCGGCGCGCCGAAGCGCCCTGCGCACAGCCACCATCAAGTGCAGGGATGGGATACCTGACTGATAGAAGCATGTGCATCTTGACATCAGCGAGCGACTAAACCCGACCACTGATAGGCAGTGGCAGGGAAACGATAGAGGCCAGGGCCAAAGCGCACAAGCCGGCGGATTCTGGCGTAGTCGTAGGCAATGACGCAAGACGCTGTAGCTTTCAGGAAGTAACGCGCAGCCATATTAAACAAGTTCCCCTAAACACCCAAAATCCCCCCGTAGGAGCTGCCGAAGGCTGCGATCTTTTGATCTTGATTTTCAGCGGTCCGGGTGAAGATCAAGATCAAAAGATCGCAGCCTTCGGCAGCTCCTACAGGGGATCTCATTCGTCATTCAGGTTGGGATAAAAGACGCGCTATTTGATCTGCACAATGACCGGACCTTCCGTCACGATCGGCGGGTTCGCTTGGATATTCGATGCGTTTTTCTGAATCCAGTCGCGCGCAACTTTCAAGCTCGCATCGCTGCCAGCCTTGTCCGTGCAAACAGTCACCGCCGTACCGCCATCACCCGTATTCAGCAGTGTGTAACTTACCAGGCCAGGCACTGTCCGCAGGGTCGCTTCGACGTCGGCCTTGCGCTGTTCCAAAAGATCGAAAAGCTGCTTTGCTCCAGCACCCAGGTAGGTTCTTATAACCGCATACATGGTCGTCTCCTTTAGGAGTTACCGTCTTGATGCCAATCCAGATCCGCTAATGGCCGCTATCACTCAGGTTTCAGTTCGTCCCGATCTATTCAGCTTAGCCAAGCGCCCGGCGGCGAGCGAAATGCAACGACCACCGGCCACTTTAGGTCGAAAGCGAACCTGCGTTCGCCCGTTCAACATGTGTCTATCTCCGCAGGTATTGCCCGAAACGCACGTGTGAGGTTCAGATGTGGACTAGACTTCGGATTCCAGGCTGGACGGTCAGGTTCTTTCAGGGTACTGAAAAAACCTGACCGTTCCCTAAGTACTACAGGGAGTTATCGCCATGACGTTCTTGCATTGCACGCAATCCTCCTCACATCCCCGTTGGGATGGTAGCGATACTCTGGTAGGCAAGGAGACTCGGATGCGGCGCAATAGGGGCGTTCTTGCCGGTGTCAGCATCCTGGGGATTTTCGCACTCAGCCTACTGCCCACTCAGGCCATTTCTGCCACCGCCACCGCAACGTTCGCCGTCTCCGCGAGCATCGTGGCCGGTTGCGGGATCACGGCTTCTCCCTTGGCCTTCGGCGCCTATACAGGCGTGCAAGCCGATGCCGAATCCAGCCTCTCGGTCAACTGCACCAACACGACGGCCTACAGTGTCGGCCTCGGCGCCGGGACGAGCGGCGGGACCGCGACAGCCCGGCAGATGTCCGGCACTCCCGCAGGTATCCTGTTCTATGCGCTGTACTCGGACGTCACGCGGGCGATCAATTGGGGTGACACCGGCGGCACTGGCCTCATAACCGGAACCGGCAGTGGCTCCGCCCAGGTGATCCCGGTCTATGGACGGATAGTGGCGGGGCAGCTTAGTCCACCGGGCACGTATGCCGACACAATGACGGCTACCGTCACCTTCTGACCTTCGAAGCTGTGGTCAAGCCTGCTTCTTTCCCCAGAAAGCCTATCGGCGAAATGTGCCCCTTCGTCGCAAAGGTGCGGATTTGACGTGTTAAATGCCACCTTGACTGGTTGTTTCCCCCTTGGATGCTAACCTCAGCCTGCGAATAACCCCTTAAAGGGAATGGGAATTTGAATGGGCTTGGGGTTTTAGCGGTCTTGAGCACGATGTTCAGTGCAACTGTATTGGCCGCACAGCTTCAGGTTGAGGTCCGGGTCAATGTGCAGCGCGGTTGTCAGTTGGTTGGCCAACAGCGCGAGGCGGGTGTCGAGCAATTGGGCGTCCTCGACTTCGGCACCACCGCCCGCCTGGACGATCCGGCTGGGGCATTGAGTGCAGCACTGCTTGACGCACGTGTGCCACGCCTGGAATGCAATCCCGATACCCCTTACCAATTACAAGTCGACGGCGGCCTGCATGGTGGCGTAGGCGAGGTCCGCTATCTGGCGGCCAGCGCAGAGCGCAGCAAACCCATTCCTTATCGCCTCTATCAAGACGCTGCACGGCAGATTCCGCTGCCGGTGAATGTGCTCTTGAGCGGACGGGTGCCGGATTCAGGTACGGTGGATTTGCCTCTGTATGCCCGTATCGAACGACTGGCCGAGATTCCCCGCGTCAGCCGTTATTCCGACCTCTTGAAAGTGACCGTGAGCTGGTAACAAGGCATTGACATGGCGATGGCGAATACTCGCGCGATCGTGGCGGGGGTCTATACCGACAGCCTGACGATCACGCTGGATTGGTAAAACTCAGAGGATGGACATCATGCACATGCTGCACCAAGGATTGGATTTTCTCGTTCTGGTGCCTTACGACCTGTACGCCGACTCTGTCGCCATTGAATTGATCTTCTAGTGCGATGCCGTTCTGCCGTGCCAATTCTGATCTGCGCGACCGGTTTGCCACTGCCGCTGTCGGCGGTGACCAGTCAGAGTTTTCAGGTCAGCGCGACAGTGACAGCGACATGTCTGGTGATGGGCGGGAATTCCAATTACGGCAACCTCGATTTCGGCTCTCAATCGGCGCTGGCGACCAATACCGTGCAAGTGCAATTGAGCGGCGGCGTGCAGTTGCAATGCACGCCGGGCGTGACCCTGAGCATGAGCATCGATGGCGGCCAGTACAACAGCAACGGACGGCACTTGCAGCTCGATGGCGGCAGTGCCCGAGTGGCCTATCAGTTGTTCAGCGACGCGGCGTTCAGTGAGCGCTTGGGCATCGGGCAGAACGTGGCCGTGGCCTACAGCGATGCGAACGACATCAGATTACCTATTTACGGACAAGTGCAGTTACCGGGTAATCAGCCCGGGGGGATTTATAGCGATGTGCTGCAGGTGCAGCTGTCGTGGTAGCTCGGTAGTTCGAGCATAAGGAGTAGGCATATGTGTTCACCTTCCCGCAGGTCACCGGCCGCGCGTTGCGCTGTGCTGGCGATGGTCTTGCTGGGCGCGGTCAAGGTGCAGGCGGCCAGTTCGGTGCTGATCTGGCCGATCGATCCGGTGCTGGAGGCTGATCAGCAGGCGAGTGCGCTGTGGCTGGAAAATCGCGGCAACGAGACGGCGAATCTACAGATCCGGGTGTTTGCCTGGAGCCAGAGTGGTTTCAGCGATCAGTATCAGAACCAGCGCGATGTCATTGGCAGCCCGCCGGTAGCGAAGATCGAACCCGGGCAGAAGCAACTCGTGCGCCTGACCCGTACCCGCGATATACCGCCGGGGCAGGAGTTGGCCTATCGCATCATTATCGATGAGATCCCCTCGGCCAGACCTGTGGCGGCTGAAGACGGAAAAACCGCTGCCGCCATTCGGTTTCAGATGCGTTACTCGGTGCCGCTGTTTGCCTATGGCGCCGGTCTGTGGAGCAAGGAAGACATGACCCGTAAACGCGACCCCAAGGGCGTCGGCGTGCCTGATCTGAGTTGGCGTAAAGTGGCGGTCGATGGGCGTTTCTACATGGAAGTACGCAATCAGGGCGCGGTGCATGCCCGGCTGACCGATGTCGCGTTCAAGCAGGGCGGTCAGACACGGCTACTGGTTGAGGGATTGCTCGGTTATGTGTTGCCGGGAGCGATCATGCGTTGGCCGACACCGGAACCGATCACCGCGGATCAAGTATTGCAAGTACGGGTCAATGGCGCGCCGCAAGCTCAGAGCATTGCGCCGGGGCGTTGACAGCCTGGCGATGGAAACAGTGTGGCGAGGGAGCTTGTTGTGGTGAGAGGGCCGCTGTGGCGAGGGGGCTTGCCCCCGTTCGGCTGCGAAGCAGTCGTAAAATCTGCAGATGCGTTCTACCTGACAAAATGATGTCACCGATTTTAGGGCCGCTCCGCGACCCAACGGGGGCAAGCCCCCTCGCCACAAGTGTTGTGCGCGCCTCTTGATCGCCACAGCTGATGGACATCAGGTCAAGCCCGCTCGCAACAGTAAGGAAATGTCCATTGACGGACGTAAAGCGGCGATGAGCCAGGATCGGGCTCACAGTATCAAGCGTCCGCTGTGGGCCGCGATTGGCCTGTGCTGTCTGGTATTTGTCCACCACGGCCTGGCGGGAGACCTGCCGCCAGCCCCCAGCGGCGTGGAGGCGATTGTCGACGCGCAATTGTTTCTGGAACTGGTAGTCAACCAAATGAACACCGGGCGTGTGATAGCGGTGGAGCAGCGCGGCGGACGCCTCTTTGTACCGGTCGCGGTATTGCGCGAAACCGGTATGAAGTTGCCGCAAGACCTCAGCGCCGAGATCGCCCTCGACAGTCTGCCAGGCCTGCATAGCGACTATGACAGCCAGGGGCAGCGGCTGTTGTTGAACGTCCCGCCAGGCTGGTTGCCGGAGCAGCTTGTCGGTAGCCAGGCCTACCCGCGTACCTCGGCGTTGAGCAGTTTCGGCGCCTTGCTCAATTACGACCTGTACCTCAACGACACCGATGACAGCGGCACCTACCTCGCGGCCTGGAACGAGGTGCGGCTATTCGACAGTTGGGGCACGCTGTCCAACACCGGGCAATACCGGCGCACGATTTCCGGAATCAGCAACGGCACATTGAACAATGGATATCGGCGTTACGACACCACCTGGCGTTACTCCGATGACGAACGTCTGCTGACCTATGAGGCGGGCGACCTGATCAGCGGCGCCTTGCCCTGGAGCAGTTCGGTTCGCCTGGGCGGTGTGCAAGTGTCGCGCGACTTCGGTGTGCGCCCGGACCTGGTGACCTACCCGTTGCCGCAGTTCGCCGGAGAGGCGGCGGTGCCATCCTCGGTGGATTTGTTCATCAACGGCTACAAATCCAGCAGCGCCGAGTTGCAACCCGGTCCCTACACGTTGACCAACATTCCGTTCATCAACGGGGCCGGTGAAGCGGTGGTGGTCACGACCGATGCCCTCGGTCGACAGGTCTCGACCACCGTACCGTTTTATGTCACCAGCAACCTGCTGCAAAAAGGCCTGATGGACTTCTCGGTGGCCGCCGGTACCCTGCGCCGTGACTTCGGAATTCGCGATTTCGGTTACGGTCCGGGCGTGACCTCCGGCAGCCTGCGTTACGGTCTGAACGACAGTCTGACCCTCGAAAGCCATGCCGAGGCCTCGGACGCGCTGTCCCTTGGCGGCGTTGGCGGCAACCTGCGCCTGGGCAACTTCGGCGTGCTCAACACGGCGGTCAGTCAAAGCCGGTTCGATGGCAATAGCGGTCAGCAAGTCAGCCTCGGTTATCAATACAGCAGCCAGCACTACAGCGTTTCTTATCAGCGTATGCAGCGCCGCGACCAGTACGCTGACCTGACCGTTGTCGACAGCCCCTATCTCAGCCTCAGCCAGCGTAGCGAGCAGTTGACCCTGAGCGTCAGTCTCAACGGCTGGGGCAGCCTCGGCGCGGGCTATTTCGATGTGCGGGCGGCGGATGATTCGCGCACCCGGTTACTCAATCTGACCTGGAGCAAGCCACTGTGGCGCAATACCAGTTTTTACTTGTCGGCCAATCGCGAGATCGGCGATAGCGACTGGGCGATGCAGGCGCAACTGATCATCCCCTTCGACCTGCGTGGCACCCTGAGTGTGAGTGGCGAGCGCAGCAAGACCGGCGAAAGCCGCCAGCGCATCAATTACAGTCGCGCTGTGCCCAGCGCAGGCGGCGTAGGCTTCAATCTCGGTTATGCCCACGACGAAGGCCCGGATTATCGTCAGGCCGACCTGACCTGGCGCCTGCAATCGGTGCAATTGCAGGCCGGGGTTTATGGCAGCAGTGATGCCGAAACCCGCTGGGCCGATGCCAGCGGTTCGCTGGTGTGGATGGACCACCAAGTGTTCGTCGCCAATCGTATCGATGATGCCTTCGTCGTGGTCAGCACCGGCGGATTTGCCGATATTCCGGTGCGTTACGAGAATCAACGGGTGGGCCAGACGGATAAAAATGGCCATCTGCTGGTGCCGTGGAGCAGCGCCTACTATCGCGGCAAATATGAAATCGATCCACTGAACCTGCCAACCAATGTGCAGAGTTCGAATGTCGAACAACGGGTCTCGGTGCGCCGTGGCAGTGGTTACCTGCTGGAGTTTCCTCTGAGCCGGATCATTGCCGCGAGTGTTGTACTGATGGATGCGCAGCAACACGAATTGCCCTTGGGCAGCCGCGTGCGACACGAGCAGAGCGGGGCGTATGCGGTGGTCGGTTGGGACGGGCTGGTCTATCTGGAAAATCTGGAAGAGCACAACGGTTTGCACGTGACCCTCGCCGATGGCCGAACCTGCCAGGCGCAGTTCACGCTGGACATGCAGCAGGACCAGGTGCCGTTGATCGGACCGCTGCTGTGTCAATGAAAACGCCAATGAAATGAACAGAGCAGGGAGATGGGCTGTGCAGTTTTCTGATCGATGGCCAGGTAACGCGGTTGGGCTGATGGCGATTTTTCTGCCATGTCAGGCTTATGCCTTGTGCGAGGTGGTCAGCACTTCACCGGCCGGCTTTGGCTCGATGAGTTCGATCGCGGTGCGTACCACTTTGCAAACCAGTTCCACCACCCATGCCGGTTTGAGTTGCACCGGTTCGTTGGCATCGTCGTTGGCCAGCGATGATCATTTTTACGCCACCATTACGTCGGCAACCGCAGGGGCGGTCGGGCCAACCGGTGATGTGATTGGTTACACGCTGTTTGCCAACAACAGCACCAGCTATCCAATCACTCGCGGCGTAGCGTTCGACTTCGCCCGACACTCGATCATCGATGACCTCGACCTGCTTTCCAATCCAGCGGTTGCCAAGGCCGTGCCGATCTACCTGAATACGATTATCGGCAGCAACGTGGCTGCCGGGATTTACTCTGAAACCCTGAACATTTTCTGGAGCTGGGATTATTGCCATGACTATGGTGGCGGCAGTTGTCAGGGGCGAGACATCAACAGCGGTTCCACCACTCTGACTGTCAATATGACCGTGGACAACGATTGCACGATCACTGCGCCGAACATCAGCTTTGGCAGCGCCTCGGTAATCAGTTCCTTCGCCACCGTCACTGGCCAGACGATCAACCTGGCCTGCACCAAGGGCAGTGCCTACACGGTGGGGCTGGACGATGGTCAGCATGCTGTTGGCGTGGGCGGGCGCAGGCGGATGATCTCGGGCAGCAATTACCTCGCTTACGACCTCTTCAAAAGCGCCGGAACCACTCGTTGGGGCAGCGTCAGCACGGCCCGCCGCGCCAGTTCCGATGCCGAGGTCAACCCCGGCAACGGCCTGGGAACCGGCAGCCAGATATTCAACTACAACGCCAAAATCTACACCGACCAGAGCACGCCCCCACCGGGAACCTATCTGGACAGTGTGGTACTGGATGTGGGTTTTTAGAAAGAACCTGAATACAGGATTGCGACCGTCGCAGCAGCTGGCGCCGGGCTCAGTGAACGTCAATCCAGTCTAATTTAAAGTGCGAGGAAAGGTTGCAGTGAATGTCGTTCCGCTCGTTAGAGAAGATGCTCCGGTGGTATGGGGGTGCCAAGGTTGTGCACCGTAATAACGACAGTTTGATCTTCGAAGCTCGAAGAAACGGTGTCTTCGCTATCGGCAGCACCGTAGGCTACTGCATTGGCGACCAGGTTGCCGATGAGCTGATAGAGCCGATCACTGTCGGCAGTAAAGTCACCTTGTCCAAAACGCAGCTGGGTCAACTCATGCCCGGGGAACGCCAGACTCAACTCGTCCAGACAGTCGGCCACCAGTTCGTTTAGGTCGACTGGTTTGGGCAGGACTTCGATACCTCGCCCGACCTGCGTCAAGGTGAAATCCAGCAGTAGCCAATCCAGCGGCAGAAGGTAAGGTTGACCTGTGCGATCTGGCCATTTTCTGCGGTAAGCAGTAAGCCACAATCAGCTTCGTCGAAGAGGATTTCAGAACCGGGCAGCGAATCGTCATCTGCTGGCATTTGCAGGGAAAACAGGGGACAGGCCACGATTGTTCGGCATATGCCTGAAGTCGTGGTCTGTCCCTTTTTATGTCAAGCGGGACGCGGTGCTTCAACAGGCGGGGTGCCGTCGTGAAACATCGTCTTCAGTTGAGCACGCAGTTCCGGTGAATCGGTGTGCTTGTGAACACTGACCGCATGCTGTGCGGCGGCCTCGAGCAGTTCGTTTTCAGAGTCTGCGGACAGCGCGACCGAGCATTTGGAATCGCTTGGAAACTCGCGGCAGTCGATGTATTTACGCGCCATGATCTTCTCCTCCCTACTATGAAGGCAGGCCGTGGCCTGCGTGAACGATCACTCGACACGCCACCCCATACATCAAACACGATTTCAGGTCGCTTCGAGTGTGCCAACTCTTAGAGTATAGGCCCGCCACAAGGCGCATCGTCACAGGCTTGCAACGACGCAAAGGGGTGTTTTCTTCAATACGGCGTTCAGGCGCCTCATTACCTTGAGGCCTGGTTCAACTGAATTGAAGCAGGTGTGTGATGAGTCTGATTGTTTCGATGGCAGCGTTTGCTCTGGCGGCATCCATTACACCGGGGCCGGTGAACATTGTGGCGTTGAGTTCGGGGGCACAGTTCGGTTTTCGCGCGAGCCAGCGGCATGTGGCGGGGGCGACCCTGGGCTTCGTGCTGCTGTTGGTGCTGATGGGGTTGGGGCTGCATGAACTGCTGAAACTGTGGCCGTTCATGACCCGGGTAGTGCAACTGGCCGGCGTGGCGTTTCTGTTGTTCATGGCTTTCAAATTGGCCACTGATAACGGTCAACTCGATGCCAAGGCGTCAGGTCGGGCGCCGTCGATGCTGTATGGCGCGGTGATGCAATGGCTCAACCCGAAAGCCTGGCTGGCCTGTGTCGCGGGGATGGGCGCGTTTGTCGCCGATGGCGAAGCGCGGCTGGTGTGGCAGTTTGCGGCGGTGTATCTGGTGATCTGCTATCTGTCGGTGGGTTGCTGGGCGTATGCCGGGACGTTTTTACGCGGCTATCTGAGCAACCCTGCGGGGATGCGCCTGTTCAATCGGGTCATGGCGCTGTTGCTGGCGGTGAGTGCGGGGTATTTGCTGTTGCCGTAGGTCTGGAGGGTGTTCCCCTAATAATGTGGGAGCGGGCTTGCTCGCGAAAGCGGTGTGTCATTCAACATTAATGTTGGCTGACCTGACGCTTTCGCGAGCAAGCCCGCTCCCACAGGGATTTGTGTGGCAGTTCCACCCATCAAGGCTTGTGGCGAGGGGAGGATGAGTTAGCCGCGATACTGCCCCGGTGTCGCCGCCAGATGCTGTTTGAATGCGCGCTGAAAATGCGCCTGATCGGCAAACCCCGCTTCCAGCGCCACATCGGCGATCAACCTGCCGCTGCGCAATTGATCCCGGGCGAACTGGATGCGCCGGTTGACCAGAAACGCATGAGGCGTCATGCCGTAATGCTGCTTGAACGCGCGGATCAGGTACGACGGCGACAGTTGCGCCGCTTCGCAAATGTCCTCGAGCTTGAGCATCTTTGTGCAGTTGTCGCGGATATAGTCGGCGGCCCGTTCCAGCTTGAAATTGGGTTCGCGCAGCGGTTGATCGATCGGGTTGAGCCGCTGTTGCACCTCGGTGAAAAATTCCACCGCCGCGCTGTGCTTGCACAGCACGTCTTGCTGCTGATCGACCAATATCTCGTACAAATTCTTCAGGCCGGCGAACAGTTCGACGTCACGATTGTGGGTGATGGAGAACCGGCGAAACGCCAAGTCCTGGCTGAAGCCGAGTTGATGCTGCAAATCGGTCAGCCAGGGCGTCTCGACGTACAGCATCAGGTACGACCACGGCTGGTCGTCGATCGGATTGCAGGCATGCACATCGCCTGGATTCATCAGCACCACCGTGCCGGCACTGACCTGAAACTCCGATTGCTCGTGGATATAGGTGCTGCGCCCGGCGGTGATCGCCCCGATAGAAAAATGCGCGTGGGAATGCCGGCTGTAGCAGACCTCGCGACCGTCGGCGATGGAACGGGCTTCGATGAAGGGCAGGGCGTCGTCACGCCAGAAGCGCGGGGCTTTGTCTGCATCTTTGGCGGCGGTGTGCTTCATCTCGGGACCCTCGGCGGTTCAGCTTTGGAGTGTATTAGCTCTCGCCGTCAAAGGCTCGTTGCAGCGTGGCGATGTCGAGTTTTTTCATTTGTAGCATCGCTGCCATGGCGCGCTGGGATTTGGCTGCGTCGGGGTCTTTCATCATGTCCATCAGAACGACCGGCACGATCTGCCACGACACGCCGAATTTATCCTTGAGCCAGCCGCATTGCTGGGCTTCAACGGGACCGCCCGCAGACAGGCGCCCCCAGAAGTGGTCGACTTCTTCCTGAGTGTGGCAATTGACCTGGAATGAGATCGCCTCATTGAACTTGAACACCGGGCCACCGTTAAGGCCGGTAAAGCTCTGCCCATCGAGTTCGAAACTGACGGTCATCACCGAACCTTCCGGCCGGCCATGGATTTCCTGACCGGCCTTGCCGTAATGGGTGACGCCGGTGATTTTTGAATGATCGAAGATCGCGCAGTAAAACTTCGCGGCTTCCTCGGCCTGATCGTCGAACCAAAGGCAAGGCGTGAGCTTTTGAACGCGGTGCATGGCGGTGCTCCTCTGCGGGTTAATCAGTCTGGATTATCAGCGTAGTCAGCCTGTGATCGCCCGGTGGCACCGTAGATCGATAACTCACAAGAAAACCGCTGCCGATCCCTCGGCAGCGCCTGGAGCAGGGATCAGAAATCCCACTTGGTCGTCAGTTGCAGGCTGCGCGGTTCGCCGTAGAAACCGGTGCCGAAGTTGCCGAGTCCGGTGTAATAGGTCTTGTCGAACAGGTTCTTGACGTTGACGGTCGCGCTCAGGTGATCGTTGAAGCGATAGCGTGCCATCAGGTCCACCAGGTAGTAGCTGTCCTGGGTGATGCGTGAGTACTGGCCGAAGTTGACGGTGTCGGAGGGGTTGGGCTGGAACACGTTGCCGAAAAACTCGCTTTGCCAGTTCACACCGCCGCCGACGGTCAGGTTTTCCCATGCGCCGGGCAGTCGATAGGTGCTGAACACGCGCACCACTTGTTCCGGGGCGGTGGTTTGCAGCACCGAGCCGTAGACGTAATCGCCTTTGGCATCGCGGGTATGGTTGTAGGTGTAGCCGGCTGACAGGTTCCAGCCTTCCATCACTTCACCGGCCAGCTCGAACTCGAAGCCTTTGGTGGTCGCGCCCTGAACGGCGCTGTACACCGACTCGGTCTCGAAGCCGCTGATGTATTGGGCGACGTTGTCCTGTTCAATGCGGAACACCGCGAAACTGGCGTTCAGGCGCCCACCAAAGTATTCGGCCTTGATGCCGGCTTCGTAGCTGTCGCCTTCCACCGGGTCGAGCAGTTGGCGCGCGGCGTCCTTGCTCATTTGCGGCTGATAGATGCTGGTGTAACTGGTGTACAGCGAATAAGTGTCGTTGAGGTCGTAGATCAGCCCGGCGTAAGGGGTGACCACTCCCGTCTGGCGATAACCGTCGCGCACGTCGGGCGTGTTCGGGTCGTTGTAGTCGAGGTGGTCGCTGCCCTTGAAGTCGCTGACCCGGCCGCCGAGGATCACCGATAGATCATCGGTGGGCTTGAGCCGGGTCGCCAGGTAGGCTCCGGTCTGGCGCTGGACGATGTCGTTATCGCCGATGCGCGGGATGTCCGGTTTGGGGAACTCGCCGCGCCAGTCGAAGACGCTGCTGTTTAGGGCCGGATAGACCGAGCCGTGCACCGGGATGTCCTGGCGGGCGTTCATCGACATGAAGCCGGCGATCAATTCGTGCTCGCGACCAAACAGGCTGAAAGGGCCGGTGAGGTTGATGTCGATGTTGTCCTGAACCTGATCGCCCTTGAATTTACCCATGTACATGAACATGCCGTTACCGGTGACCGGGTCCGGATTACCGCCGCTGGCCGAGCCGAGCAGGGTGTCGTGCTGGCGGTGTTTGCGGTCGTAGCTGACTTTCAGCGTCCAGTCGTTGGCCAGTCGTTGCTGCACGGAGGCGAAAATTGTCTGGTTGGTGAAGTCGCGACGGCTCCAGTCGGTGGCCGGGTTGAAGGAACGGGAGAAGTTGGTGCGCGAACCGTTGCTGAAGTACATCGGGAAACCGGTCCAGCTGGCGCCGCGCGAACGGGTATTTTGCTGGTCCATGCCGAAGGTCAGCAGGGTGTCCGGGGTCAGGTCCGCTTCGAGGATGCCGTAGGCGATGTCCTTGGTGTTCTGATAGTGATCCATGTAGGCGCTGCGATCCTGATAGACCCCGACGAACCGCCCGCGCACGTTGCCGCTTTCAGTCAGCGGGCCGGAAATGTCGCCTTCGCTGCGATAGTTGTCCCAGGAGCCGACCGTGCCGGCAATCGATGCCTTGAACTCTTTGGTCGGGCGCTTGCGGATCAGGTTGACGGTGGCCGAGGGATCGCCCGAACCGGTC
Organism: Pseudomonas sp. JV414; assembly: GCF_032424305.1. Taxonomy (NCBI): domain Bacteria; kingdom Pseudomonadati; phylum Pseudomonadota; class Gammaproteobacteria; order Pseudomonadales; family Pseudomonadaceae; genus Pseudomonas; species Pseudomonas sp. JV414. The sequence goes on from NZ_VYKC01000022.1 coordinate 1,056,101, forward strand.
ATCAGGCCCGTTGCGCCTTTGATGATTTCCACGCGGTCGAAGGTCGCCATGTCGGTGCTGGTGGTGCCGTAATCGTAGACGCCGTCGTAGTCGGTATTGACGCCGTCGTACTGGAAATTGGTGATCGGCAGGCCACGGCTGGAAAACTCCCAGCGTTCGCTGTCGTAGTTCTGCACGCTGATGCCGGGGGCGCGGCGCAAGGTGTCGGCGATGCTGGTGGAGCCCTGGTCGTCCATTTGCTGACGGGTGATGACGGTCACCGACTGCGGTGTTTCGCGCAGGGACAGCGGCAGGCCTGTAGCCGAAGACGTCGAACCGGTGGTGTAGGAATGAGTGTCTTCAGTGGTGGCGCCCAGCCCCTGACCGGAAATGTTCGTGGCGTCCAGTTCCAGTGCGCCTTGTGAGGCGGGCACTGCTTGCAACACATAGCCGCCGTTGCCTTGGGGGCTGGCTTGCAGGCCGCTGCCTTGCAACAGTCGCTGCAACGCTTGCGAGTCGGTGTAGTCGCCGTCGAGGCCGGGGCTGCGCTTGCCGGCGGCGAGGTCGTTGTGACCGGCGAGGAAGACACCGCTTTGCTCAGCGAAGCGATTGAGTACGCTTGCCAAGGGGCCCGCCGCTATCGAGTAATGGCGTGTCCGGTGGCTGGACTGTTCACTGGCGCCCGTGGTGTCTGCTTGAGCGAGCGGCGCTGAAAAACTCAGGAATGCGGCCGGCAGGGCCAGCGCCAAGGGGCGCAGGGCAAAACGAGTGCGGGTGAAGGCGTTGCGTGACATGGCGTTCCCTGGAATCAGTTCGATCGGCAATGTGAGGTGCTTCTGAGGGGTTAACCGAACGAGAAAGACAAAAGGGAACCGATTGCCGAAAAAAGTTTTCCACTCAGGCTTTCGGGCCGACGCTGACCCACCAGGGGAAGGTATTTTGCACCCGGATCGGCAATGCCGCTTCCAGCAGGCGCAATGCCTGATCGGTGTCCTTGAGCGGGAACGAGCCCATGACCGGCAGCTCGGCAACTTTCGGATCGCAGTGCAAATGCCCCGGACGGTAGCGGTTCAATTCGTCGATCAACTGGCCCAGTGGCAGGTTGTCTGCCAGCAGCAGGCCATGGCGCCAGGCTTCCCGTGAGGGGCTGGCGGCGGTGCTCAGCGCCATTGTGCTGTCGCTGAACGCCAGTTGCCGACCGGCCTCGACAACCTGTACCGCGCCGTGGCGGGTGCGAACTTCGACAGCGCCTTCATAGACGCTCAGCAAGGTCTGTCGATCCTCTTGGCGAACGCTGAAGCGGGTACCCAGCGCCCGCAGTCGCCCTTGGGCGGTTTCCACCAGGAACGGTCGACCGGGGTCCTTGGCGGTGTCGATCAACACTTCGCCGCACTGCAACTGCAGCAAGCGTTGCGTGGCATCGAAGCGGACATTCAGCGCACTGAGTGCATTCAGCCAGATCCGGCTGCCATCGTTGAGCACGGTTTCGCGGGTTTCCCCGGTGCCGGTAGCGAGATCGGCAGTGAGCCGGCCGAGTGTTTCCGGCAACGGCGTGCCGCGCCATGCCGCCCATCCCGTCAGGCTGCCGGCGGTGAGTATCAGCAAGCTCTTTAGCGTGTGGCGGCGACTGATTGGCGAGCGGCCGGTGCCGCGCAGGACTTGGCTGACAGCCTGTTGCTCGCTCTCGTGTTGCAGCGGAGTGAAGCGCTGGCCGACCCGTTCGATGTAGCGCCAGGCGTCCTGATGGTCGGCACTTTGGGCTAGCCAGGCCTGCCAGCTCAGGCGTTCGTGATCGGCCACTTGTGGGTCGTGGAGTTGCACATACCACTGGGCCGCTTGCTCGAGGCTGGCATGGCTGAGTTTTTTCAGGGGGACGGCGGGCATGGGGTTATTCAATCAGCAACCCATCGAACTCGGCTTCGAGGATCGCGCAATGCATCATGGCCTGGGCCAGGTACTTCTTGACCATGCGCTCGCTCACGCCGATCTCGTCGGCGATGAGTCGGTAGGGCATGCCGTGCAACTGAGCCAGGATAAATGCATCGCTGACCCGCTTTGGCAAGCGCTGCAGCAGGGCGTCCACTTCGTGCAGAGTCTCGACAATGATCGCCCGTTGTTCCGGTGAAGGCTGCAAGGCGGGAGGTCGTGCGGCGAGCGTTGCCAGCCAAGCTTGCTCCAACTGCCGACGACGCCAGTGATCAATGCACAAACCGCGAGCAATGGTCGCCAGATAGGAGCGCTCGCGAACCTCGCAGTCGAACGTCTGCGGCCGCTTAAGCACCCGCATGAAGGTGTCATGAGCCAAGTCAGCGGCATCCATTGCATTACTGAGGCGTCGACGCAACAACTCATACAGCCATCGGTGATGGCAGGTATAGAGGTTTTGAACCGAAGAAAAGTCGGCGACTGTCATTGAGAGCACACGTCCGTAGCGACTGGCGTCGCGGGTGCAAATAAGAATTGGTCGCGATTAAAGCAAATGACCGGAAGTCTCGCAAATGATATTGGTTTGCTTTTAGGTGGGCTTGGCCCAGCTTTCCGATCAACCCGCGTAGAGCGACCGGTGGTCGATGAACATGGCTAGTGGGGCAAATTGCGCTTAGCTGTAGGGATAACCCTGTGGCGAGGGGGCTTGCCCCCGTTGGACTGCGAAGCTGTCCTAAAACCTGCAATCTCGTACTGCCAAGCACACCAGTATGCACTGGATTTGCGACTGCTTCGCAGCCGAACGGGGGCAAGCCCCCTCGCCACGAGGCGCCCCTTCAGAACACCGTGAGTCTGAGGAAACCCGCAATGCTGACCCTTAATATCAATGGCAAGGACCAGGAACTGGATGTCCCCGCGGACATGCCGTTGCTCTGGGTGCTGCGCGATGTCGCGCACCTGACGGGCACCAAATTCGGTTGCGGCATGGCCCAGTGTGGCGCTTGCACCGTACACGTCGATGGCGCGCCGCTGCGCTCTTGCATCACGCCCGCCACGGCGGTGGCCCACGGGCAGAAAATTCTCACCATCGAAGGCTTGTCCGCCGATGGCTCGCACCCGGTCCAGCAAGCCTGGGCCGAGCTCGACGTGGTCCAGTGCGGTTATTGCCAGTCGGGGCAGATCATGTCGGCGGCCGCCTTGCTGGCAAAGATCCCCAAGCCCACCGACAGCGACATCGACCAGGCGCTGTCCGGCAACATCTGCCGCTGCGGCACCTACCCAAGAATCCGCGCCGCGGTCAAACGCGCCGCCGAGATCGGTTGATACACGTCGAAGGGAGCTGACCCATGAACAGAATCAACCCTGTCTCGCGTCGCGGTTTTCTCAAGGGCAGTGCGGTGTTGGGCGGTGGTCTGGTGGTGGCGTTTGTCATCCCGGGTGCCAATCGCTTTGCCCTCGGCGCCGAGAATCAAGGAAATGTCTTCGCCCCCAATGCCTTTTTACGCATTGGCAACGACAACAGCATCACCGTGCTGCTCGGCCATTCGGAAATGGGCCAGGGCATCTGGACCGGCCTGACCATGTTGATCGCCGAAGAGCTGGACGCCGACTGGTCGAAAATCCGCGTCGAGCATGCGCCGGCCTCGGCGGCCGATTATGGCCTGCCGGCGTTTGGCGGAATGCAGATCACCGGCGGTTCGACGTCGACCTGGATGGAGTTCGACCGCTATCGCCAGGCCGGAGCGGCGGCACGCTTGATGCTGATCGAGGCGGCGGCCAAGCGATTCGACGTGGCGCCTTCGCAGATTCGCACCGAATCGGGCGTGGTCATTGCCGGCGACAAGCGCGCCACTTACGGCGAACTCGCGGATGACGCCGCCAAGCTGCCGGTGCCGGATCCGGCCTCGATCAAGTTCAAGGAAGCCAAGGACTGGAAAGTCATCGGCAAACCCACCAAGCGCCTCGACACCCCGGAGAAAATCACCGGGCAGGCGAAGTTCGGCATGGACGTGCAATTCGATGGGCTGATGACGGCGATGGTCGCTCGCCCACCGGTGTTCGGTGGCAGCGTCAAATCCTTCGAAGGCGCCGAGGCCCTGGCGGTGCCGGGCGTGCACAAAGTGGTGCAGGTGCCCACGGGTGTCGCGGTGATTGCCGATCATTATTGGGCGGCGAAGCTGGGGCGCGATGCGCTGAAGGTCGAATGGGACCTGGGGCCAAACGCCGGGCTCGACAGCCAACAGCTGCTGGAGAGCTTTCGTAAACTCGCCGCCACCCCCGGCACTTCTGCCAGTAAGGCCGGGGATGCGATGGCGACGCTGGGCAAAGCGGCAAAGACCATTGAGGCTGAATACAGCGTGCCGTACCTGGCTCACGCGCCGATGGAGCCGCTCAATTGCACGGTGAAAATTTCCAAGGATAAATGCGAAATCTGGACCGGCACGCAGTTTCAAACGCTGGATCAGATGATCGCGGGGAAGATCACCGGGCTCAAACCCGAACAGGTCGAGATCCACACCCAATTTCTCGGCGGCGGCTTCGGGCGTCGGGCCAACCCGACCTCGGATTTTGTCAGTGAAGCCGTGTACGTCGCCAAGGCAGCGGGCGGGCCGGTGAAAACCGTCTGGGCCCGAGAGGATGACATTCGCGGCGGTTACTACCGCTCGGCGTTCTTGCATCAGGCGCGCATCGGGCTGGGCGCCGACGGCATGCCGATGGCCTGGAAGCATGTGCTGGTCGGGCAGTCGATTCTGACGGGCACCTCGTTCGCGGCGACCATGGTCAAGGATGGCGTCGACAAAACCTCCGTCGAAGGCGTGGCCGACAGTCCTTACCTTGAGGGGCTGGCCAACCATCAGGTCGAACTGCATTCACCGCAAACCGGCATCAGCGTGCTGTGGTTGCGTTCGGTGGGACACACCCACACTGCATTTGTCATGGAGTCGTTGATCGATGAGCTGGCAGACGCCGCCGGCAAGGATCCGGTGGAGTACCGACGCGCCTTGCTCAAGGCGCATCCACGGCATTTGGGCGTGCTGAATCTGGCGGTGGAAAAAGCCAACTGGAAAGCACCTTTGCCGGACGGTCACGCATTGGGCGTGGCGGTGCATGAGTCCTTCGGCAGTTACGTCGCCCAAGTGGCCGAGGTATCGCAGGACAATCTGGCGATTCGCGTACACCGGGTGGTGTGTGCGGTGGACTGCGGCATTGCGGTCAACCCGCAGGGCATCGCCGCGCAGATGGAATCAGGTATTACCTTTGGTCTTGGATTTACCTTGCACAGCAAGCTGACGTTCAAGAACGGTCAGGTGCAGCAATCCAATTATCACGACTATCAGGTCCTGCGCCTGAACGAGATGCCGGTGGTCGAGGTGCATATCGTCCCCAGCAGCGACAAGCCCGGCGGCATCGGCGAGGTCGGTGTACCGCCCGTGGCGCCGGCCGTGGCGAACGCGGTGTTTGCCCTGACCGGGCAGCGTCTGCGGGACCTGCCGCTGCAACTGTCGGGGGTGTGAGATGAGACGACATCTGATTCTGGGCGCGGTGGTGCTGATCGGTCTGAGTGGCTATGCCTCTGACCTGTTCGCTGATGATAAAGAGGCAGTGAAGGCGTTCGACACGGTGCAGAAAGTGTTCCAGAGCCCGCGTTGTCAGAACTGTCATATCCCCGGCGATGCGCCGTTGCAGTTCGACGCCGGTGTTCCTCACGCAATGAATGTGGTTCGCGGCCTGGACGGCAAGGGCGCAGCCGGTTTGCCGTGTGCCAGTTGTCATGCCGAAAGAAATCCGCCGGCCAGTTATGGCCCCAACTCGCCACCCGGAGCGCCACATTGGAGCCTGCCGCCAGCGGCGCACAAAATGGCCTGGATCGGCCTGCCGCCCGACAAGTTGTGCGCGATGATCAAGGACCGATCCAGTAATGGTGATCGTGATTTTGCGGCGCTGATCAAACATGTCAGCGAGGACAAACTGGTGCTCTGGGGCTGGCGTCCGGGTGAGGGACGGGCGCCGGTGCCCGTGCCCCATGACATATTCGTCACCCAGTTCAAACTCTGGGCCGACGCTGGAGGGCCGTGTCCGCTGGCGGGTAGCTGACCAGCGGCGCGTTTATAGGGAGTCATACCGGGTGTGAACGACTCTAACGTTCATATCCATCAAGGAGTGAGAGATGTTAACCCCAGGCAAACCGCTCAAACCCGGCGCTGGCGCAGACATGCGTGCGCCGAATGCACTCGACAGCGCAGATCGCGATGTACTGCGCGATCTGGCGCGAAGGGCCGAGCAAGCGCTGATGGGCGTGCAGATGGCGAGCATGGATGAATTGACCCTGCTCTCCAATCGTCATGGCTTCGAGGCTTTGGCTCAGTTAGGGCTGGAGGCCTGTCAGCAGTTGGGCAAACCCGCGACCCTGCTGTTTTTCGACCTTGATGACTTCAAGCGCATCAATCAGCTGTACGGTCGCGCCGAGGGCGACGATGCCCTGAAAACCTTCGCCGATGTGCTACGCATCGCCTTTCGTGAAAGCGATGTGATCGGCCGGCTCGGCAGCGATGAGTTTGCTGCCTTGTTGACCGGCGCCGACGCCGTGGAAATCGCCGCGATCAGGGCGCGCCTCGAAGAAATACTCGATGAACGTAATGCCACGGCACATCGTGGCTATGACATTCGCTTCAGTATCGGGCAGATCGAGTTTGATCCTCGGCTACACCAGACAGCGCAAGACTTGTTGGCCTTGGTCGATAAGGCGATGCGCGACCGACAGTTCGACGCCCGTCATTGTTGAATGGCGTCTTGCAAGACCGTTGCAATGTGCTCGGCTGTCCACAACAGCCGGTCGGGCCGATCATTTGGCGAACAACTGATCGATATTCTTGAACGCCTTGAATTCCAGAGCGTTGCCGCAGGGGTCGAAGAGAAACATCGTGGCTTGTTCGCCCACCAATCCCTGAAAGCGGATACCCGGTTCGATCACGAAGCGTGTACCAATGGCTTTCAAGCGCTCGGCCAGGGTCTCCCATTCCTCCATCCCCAATACCACACCGAAATGCGGTACTGGTACATCGTGACCATCGACGGCGTTGGTATGGGCGGCTTCCTGAGAAGCGTTTTTCGGTGCCAGATGAATCACCAGTTGATGGCCGAAAAAGTTGAAATCGACCCAGTGATCGCTGGAGCGACCTTCCTCCAGGCCGAACGCTTCACCGTAGAAGCGCCGGGCGGCGGCCAAGTCGTAAACCGGGATGGCCAAATGAAAAGGGGACAGTTGCATCGGACGTGCCTCGACAGGTTGGGAGTTGATACCGAGTTTAGTCCTGTGCTTTTTGATTGAAAGACGATAGTTTTTGCGGCGAGCTCAAATTATTTCGATCAATTGGAGGGCCCATGCTGCGGGAACTGAAAACCTTCATTGCCGTGACGCGTTATGGCACGTTCGCTGCGGCAGGCATGCACATTGGTCTGACCCAGTCGGCGGTCAGCGCGCAGATCCGTAACCTTGAGCAGGCGTTGGGCATGCGCCTGTTCGATCGCACCGGACGTCAGGCGATTCTCAACGCGGCGGGGCAGCGGGCGTTACCAATGGCCCGGGAAATTCTTGAGACCTTCAGCCGTATGGCTGTCAGTGATGGCGTCGGCGAGTTTCGTGGTGAATTGAAGATCGGCGCGGTGGCCACCGTCCAGACCGGGCTGTTGCCGCGAGCGCTGTTGCGACTCCGGCAACAGGCGCCATTGTTGGAGACGAAACTGGTGCCGGGGGTATCCCTGAGCCTGTTGAGTCAGGTGGACACCGGCGAAGTGGACCTGGCGATTCTGATCAAGCCGCCATTTGAGTTACCCAAGGAATTGTCGGTGCACGTCATTCGCCGGGAGCCGTTTGTGCTGATCGTGCCGGCAAATCTTGAGGGTGACGACCCGCTGCAGTTGCTCGCCAACCACCCCCACGTGCGCTACGACCGCAATTCTTTCGGTGGGCGCTTGGTGACTCGCTTTTTACGTGAGCAGCAGATTGATGTGCAGGTGGCACTGGAACTGGATGAGCTGGAAGCTATCGTCAAAATGGTCGAATGCGGGCTGGGTGTTTCGCTATTGCCCGAGGCGGGGCTGTGGCTTGAGCATGGGGCGAAGGTGCGGATCATTCCGTTGGGTGAGCTGACGTTCTACCGGGAGATCGTGCTGTTGCAGCGTTATAGCCAGCGCACACAACCGATCCAGCAGTTGTTTGCCCGGTGTTTGACGCAGATCGACGACTGAACACTAATCCCTGTGGGAGCGGGCTTGCTCGCGAAGGCGGTGTTCGGCATACAGAAAGTGTCGACTGGCACACCGCTTTCGCGAGCAAGCCCGCTCCCACATTTGACCGCATCAAGCCTGGAATTGAGGGCATAAAAAAACCCGCCAATCGGCGGGTTTTTTCATGGCTAACCGAAGATCACTCTTCGATGTTGCCCATGGCGGTGGTGTTGAAGCCGCCGTCTACGTACATGATTTCGCCGCTGATGCCGGACGCCAGGTCCGAGCACAGGAAGGCGCCGGCGTTGCCGACTTCGTCGATGGTGACGTTACGACGCAGCGGGGTTTGCGCTTCGTTGGCGGCCAGCATTTTGCGGAAGTTCTTGATGCCGGAAGCGGCGAGGGTGCGGATCGGGCCAGCCGATACGCAGTTCACGCGGGTGCCATCCGGGCCCAGGGAGCCAGCCAGGTAACGCACGCCAGCTTCCAAAGAAGCCTTGGCCATGCCCATTACGTTGTAGTTCGGCATGGTGCGCTCGGCGCCCAGGTACGACAGGGTCAGCAGGCTGCCATTGCGGCCTTTCATCATTTCGCGGCCAGCCTTGGCCAGGGCCACGAAGCTGTAGGCGCTGATGTCGTGAGCGATGCGGAAACCTTCACGGGTGGTGGCTTCGGTGAAGTCGCCGTCCAGTTGGTCGCCCGGGGCGAAGCCGACGGAGTGCACGATGCAGTCCAGGCCGTCCCACTTCTTGCTCAGTGCTTCGAAGACCTTGGCGATTTCTTCATCGCTGGCCACGTCGCACGGGAAGCACAGCTCAGGGCTCGAGCCCCAGCCTTGTGCGAATTCTTCGACACGACCCTTGAGTTTGTCGTTCTGATAAGTGAAGGCAAGCTCAGCGCCCTCGCGATGCATGGCGGCAGCGATGCCGGATGCGATGGACAGCTTGCTGGCGACACCGACGATCAGTACGCGCTTACCGGCGAGAAAACCCATGTGTTGCTCCTCTTTTCAGGTTTATTGCGCAGTGGCTGGTGCCAGAAAAGCGGCTTCCAGCAACTGCTGTGTATACGGATGTTTGGGGGCGGCAAAGATACTTTGCGCGTCTCCCTGTTCGACCACTTGGCCATGCTTGACCACCATCAGCTGGTGGCTCAGCGCTTTGACGACAGCCAGGTCATGGCTGATAAACAAATACGTCAGGTTGTACTTGGTTTGCAGTGAACGTAGCAGCTCCACCACTTGGCGTTGCACGGTCCGGTCGAGGGCCGAAGTCGGCTCGTCCAGCAGAATCAACGCCGGTTTTAGCACTAATGCCCGGGCAATGGCGATTCTCTGCCGTTGCCCACCGGAAAATTCGTGGGGGTAGCGGTGCCGGGTTTCCGGGTCCAGGCCTACCTCCTTGAGTGCCGCAATAATCGCTTGTTCCTGTGCTGCCTCAGTGCCCATCTTGTGGATTCGCAGGCCTTCGCCGACGATCTGGCTCACGCACATCCGTGGGCTCAGGCTGCCGAACGGGTCTTGGAACACCACCTGCATCTCCCGCCGCAGCGGTCGAATCTGATGCTGCGTCAGGCAGTCTAGCTGCTTGCCTTCAAAACGGATGGCGCCTTTGCTACCGATCAGCCGCAATATTGCCAGGCCGAGCGTCGACTTGCCGGAACCGCTTTCTCCCACAATCCCCAGAGTCTGGCCCTGGGGCAGGCTGAAATTGATCCCGTCTACCGCTTTGATATGGTCCACGGTCTTTTTCAGAAAGCCTTTCTTGATCGGGAACCAGACTTTCAGGTCCTCGACCTGCAGCAATGGCGGGCCAATCACGTTGGTCGCCGGTTTGCCGCTGGGCTCCGCTGCCAGCAGTTCCCGCGTGTACGGATGCTGCGGTGCGCGGAACAATTCTTCGCACGATGCCTGTTCGACGATGCAACCGCGCTGCATGACACATACGCGATGCGCAATTCTTCGCACAAGGTTCAAATCGTGACTGATCAGTAACAACGCCATGCCTAGGCGGGCCTGTAATTCCTTGAGCAGTTCGAGAATTTTCAGTTGAACGGTCACGTCCAGCGCCGTGGTCGGTTCGTCGGCTATCAGCAATTCCGGCTCATTGGCCAGGGCCATGGCGATCATCACTCGCTGACGCTGGCCTCCGGACAATTCGTGGGGCAGGGCCTTGAGACGCTTCTCCGGTTCGGGGATGCCGACCATTTCCAGCAGTTCCAGCGTGCGCTTGGTCGCGACTTTGCCGGTCAGGCCTTTGTGGATGCCCAAGATTTCGTTGATTTGTTTTTCGATCGAATGCAGCGGATTGAGCGAGGTCATCGGCTCTTGAAAAATCATCGCAATCCGGTTGCCGCGGATGTGGCGGATGGTTTTCTCTTTCAGGTCCAGCAGATTCCGGTCGGAATAAGTGATGGTTCCGGACGGGTGCCGGGCCAGCGGGTAGGGCAGCAGCCGCAGGATCGAGTGGGCGGTCACCGATTTACCGGAGCCGCTTTCGCCCACCAGCGCCAGGGTTTCGCCGCGCTTGATGTCGAAGCTGACGCCTTCGACCACCCGCTGCACGCGTTCGCCGACGATAAATTCGACGGCCAGGTCGCGCACTTCGATCAGATTGTCCTGATTCATTTCACTTCCTCGGGTCGAAGGCATCGCGAGCGGACTCGCCGATGAACACCAGCAAACTCAACATCAGCGCCAGCACCGCAAACGCACTCATACCGAGCCACGGCGCTTGCAGATTGGATTTGCCCTGGGCCACCAGTTCACCCAGGGACGGCGCGCCCGGCGGCAGGCCGAAGCCAAGGAAGTCCAGGGCGGTCAGCGTGCCGATGGCGCCGGTCAGGATGAACGGCATGAAGGTCATGGTCGAGACCATGGCGTTGGGCAGGATATGGCGGAACATGATCGCACCATTCTGCATGCCGAGCGCCCGGGCCGCGCGCACGTATTCCAGATTGCGACCGCGCAGGAACTCGGCGCGCACCACATCCACCAGGCTCATCCACGAGAACAGCAGCATGATCCCCAGCAGCCACCAGAAATTCGGCTGCACGAAACTGGCCAGAATGATCAGTAAATACAGCACCGGCAACCCGGACCAGATCTCCAGAAAACGCTGCCCGGCCAGATCGACCCAGCCGCCATAAAAGCCCTGCAAGGCCCCGGCGATCACGCCGATGATCGAGCTGAGAATGGTCAGCGTCAAAGCGAACAGCACCGAAATCCGGAAGCCATAAATCACTCGGGCCAGCACATCGCGGCCCTGATCGTCGGTGCCCAGCAGGTTATCGGCCGAGGGCGGCGCGGGGGCCGGGACTTTCAGGTCGTAGTTGATGCTTTGGTAGCTATAGGGAATCGGCGCCCACAAAACCCAAGCGTCTTTGGCCTTGAGCAGTTCGCGGATGTACGGGCTCTTGTAGTTGGCTTCCAGCGGGAATTCGCCGCCGAACGCGGTTTCCGGGTAGCGCTTGAGGGCCGGGAAGTACCAGGCGTTGTCGTAATGCACCACCAGCGGTTTGTCGTTGGCGATCAGTTCGGCACCGAGGCTTGCGCCGAACAAAATCAGGAATAGCCACAGCGACCACCAGCCACGCTTGTTGGCCTTGAACAGTTCGAAACGTCGGCGATTGAGAGGGGACAGGTTCATCTCAATGCTCCCGGCTTTCGAAGTCGATGCGCGGATCGACAAAGGTGTAAGTGAGATCGCCAATCAGCTTCACCACCAGCCCCAGCAGGGTAAAGATGAACAGCGTGCCGAAAACCACCGGGTAATCGCGGTTGATCGCTGCTTCAAAACTCATCAGGCCGAGGCCGTCGAGGGAGAAAATCACTTCCACCAACAACGAGCCGGTGAAAAAGATCCCGATGAATGCCGAAGGGAAACCGGCGATCACCAACAGCATGGCGTTGCGAAACACATGGCCGTACAACACGCGGTGACGGGTCAGGCCCTTGGCCTTGGCGGTGACCACGTATTGCTTGTTGATCTCATCGAGGAAGCTGTTCTTGGTCAGCAGCGTCATGGTCGCGAAGTTGCCGATCACCAATGCGGTCACCGGCAGTGCCAGGTGCCAGAAGTAATCGAGGATCTTGCCGCCGGTACTCAGCTCGTCGAAGTTGTTCGAGGTCAGGCCTCGCAACGGAAACCAGTCGAAATAGCTGCCGCCGGCGAACACCACAATCAGCAGGATGGCGAACAGGAACGCCGGGATCGCGTAACCGACGATGATCGCCGAACTGGTCCAGACGTCGAAGTGGCTGCCGTGTCGCGTCGCCTTGGCGATCCCCAGCGGGATCGACACCAGGTACATGATCAGCGTGCTCCACAGCCCCAGGGAGATCGACACCGGCATCTTTTCCTTGATCAGGTCGATGACCTTGGCGTCACGGAAGAAGCTGTCGCCGAAATCCAGGGTGGCGTAGTTCTTGATCATGATCCACAAACGTTCCGGCGCCGATTTGTCGAAGCCGTACATGTGTTCGATTTCCTTGACCAGCGCCGGGTCCAGGCCTTGGGCGCCGCGATAGGCGGAACCGGCCACCGACACTTCGGCACCGCCGCCAGCGATGCGACTGGTGGCACCTTCGAAGCCTTCGAGCTTGGCAATCATCTGTTCCACCGGCCCACCGGGGGCGGCCTGGATGATCACGAAGTTGATCAGCAAAATGCCGAGCAGGGTCGGGATGATCAGCAGCAGTCGCCGAAAAATATACGCCAGCATCTGATTACTCCGTGCCCGCAGGGTCGGCTTGCAGTTTGGTTTCGACTTCTATCGGCACTGTCGCGTTGGGCTTGACCCACCAGGTATTGATGCCAATGTCATATTTGGGCGAAACCTTCGGGTGGCCGATGTGGTTCCAGTACGCCACGCGCCAGGTCTTGATGTGCCAGTTGGGGATCACGTAATAGCCCCATTGCAGCACCCGGTCCAGCGCCCGGGCATGGGCCACCAGGCTTTGGCGCGAATCGGCGTTGATCAGTTGCTCGACCAGTTGGTCCACCACCGGGTCTTTCAGGCCCATGGAGTTGCGGCTGCCGGGTTTGTCGGCTGCGTCGGTCATCCAGAACTCACGCTGCTCGTTACCCGGCGAGTTGGACTGCGGGAAGCTGCCGACAATCATGTCAAAGTCCCGGGAGCGCACGCGGTTGATGTATTGCGAGACGTCGACCCGGCGAATCACCAGGTCGATGCCCAGGTCGCTGAGGTTGCGCTTGAACGGCAGCAGTATCCGCTCGAACTCGGTCTGGGCCAGCAGGAACTCGATGGTCACCGGTTTGCCGGTGGCGTCGACCATTTTGTCGTCGACGATCCGCCAGCCGGCCTCTTGCAGCAGTTGATAGGCCTTGCGCTGCTGAGTGCGGATCATGCCGCTGGCGTCGGTCACCGGGTTCTGGAACGCTTCGCTGAACACTTGCTCGGGAATCTTGCCGCGGAACGGGTCGAGAATCGCCAGTTGATCGGCGTCTGGCAGGCCTGTGGCGGCCATTTCCGAGTTTTCGAAGTAACTGCGGGTGCGCGCGTAGGCGCCGTTGAACAGTTGCTTGTTGGTCCATTCGAAGTCCAGCAACAGGGTCAGTGCCTGACGCACGCGCACATCCTGAAACACCGGGCGGCGCAGGTTGAACACGAAGCCTTGCATGCCAGTGGGGTTGCCGTTGGGGATTTCTTCCTTGATCAGCCGACCTTCGGTCACCGCCGGAATGTTGTAGGCCTTGGCCCAGTTTTTCGCGACCGATTCCAGCCAGTAGTCGAACTGGCCGGCCTTGAGCGCTTCCAGCGCGACGGTGTTGTCACGGTAATAGTCGGTGGTCATTACGTCGAAATTGTAGAAGCCGCGATTGACCGGAAGGTCCTTGCCCCAGTAATCCTTGACCCGCTCATAGCGTACCGAACGTCCAGCCTTCACTTCGCTGACTTTGTACGGCCCGCTGCCCAGCGGCAGTTCCAGGTTGCCCTTGGTGAAGTCGCGAGTGGCCCACCAATGCTTGGGCAGTACCGGCAGTTGCCCGAGGATCAGCGGCAATTCACGGTTGTTTTTGTGCTTGAACTTGAACAGCACTTTAAGCGGGTCTTCGACGACCACTTCTTCCACGTCACTGTAATAGACGCGGTAGAGCGGGGCGCCGTCCTTGGTCAGGGTCTGGAAGCTGAACACCACGTCTTCGGCACGTATCGGGTGACCGTCGTGGAAGCGTGCTTCGGGACGCAGGTAGAAGCGCACCCAGCTGTTGTCCGGGGCTTTTTCGATTTTGCCGGCGATCAGGCCGTATTCGGTAAACGGCTCATCCAGACCCTGTTTGGCCAGGGTGTCGTAGATCATGCTGATGTCGTCGGCCGGCACGCCTTTGTTGATGAACGGGTTGAGGCTGTCGAAGCCACCGAACCCGGCCTGTCGGAAGATTCCGCCCTTGGGCGCGTCAGGGTTTACGTAATCGAAATGTTTGAAATCGGCCGGGTATTTCGGCGGCTCGTTGTAAAGGGTCAGGGCATGTTGCGGGGCGGCGCAGGCCAGCCCGGCGAACAACAGACCGCTGGCCTGCAAGAGCAGGGCGCGTACGGGTTTCATCGATCTTTCTCCGAAGATTTCAGCCACCACGCGCTCAGGCCCAGGGTGTAGGGCGGCGTCGTGACGAAGGCGAACCGGTTGCGGTAGGCCAGGCGGTGATAATTGAGGTACCAGTTGGGAATGATGTAGTGCTGCCACAGCAGCACCCGGTCGAGCGCCTTGCCGGCGGCGACTTGTGCATCGCGGGTCTGGGCGGCGAGCAGTTGTTCGAGCAAATGGTCGACTATCGGGTTGGCGATACCGGCGTAGTTCTTGCTGCCCTTGACCCCGACCTGGCTGGAGTGGAAGTACTGCCATTGTTCCAGACCCGGGCTCAGGGTCTGGTTGAGGGTCATCAGGATCATGTCGAAATCGAACTGATCGAGGCGCTGTTTGTACTGGGCACGATCGACCGTGCGCAGCCGCGCATCGATGCCGATGCTGGCGAGGTTCTCGACGTAAGGCTGAAGGATGCGTTCCAGGTTCGGGTTGACCAGCAGGATCTCGAAGCGCAACGGTTGGCCGATGGTGTTCTGTAGCCGCTGACCGCTGAGCTTCCAGCCGGCCTCGGCGAGCAGCTCCAGGGCCTTGCGCATGGTTTCCCGCGGAATGCCGCGGCCTTCGGTCTGCGGCAGGCTGAACGGCTCGGTGAGCAGCTTGGCGGGCAACTGATCGCGATAGGGCTTGAGCAGCAGCCACTCGTGACCGACCGGTAGCCCGGTGGCGGAGAACTCGCTGTTGGGGTAATAACTCATGGCGCGCTTGTAGGCACCGCTGAACAGCGTGCGGTTGGTCCACTCGAAGTCGAACATCAGCCCCAGCGCTTCGCGGACCTTGGCCTCGGCGAAGGCCGGTCGCCGGGTGTTCATGAACAGGCCTTGGCTCTGGGTCGGGATCTGATGCGCGATTTGCGCCTTGATCACCTCGCCACGGCGCACGGCCGGGAAGTTGTAACCGTTGGCCCAGTTCTTCGCCTGGTGTTCGATGTAGATGTCGAACTCACCGGCCTTGAACGCTTCGAAAGCCACGTCACTGTCACGGTAGAACTCGACTTCCATGCGATCGACGTTGTACTTGCCGCGATTGACCGGCAGGTCTTTGCCCCAGTAATCCTTGACCCGTTCGAAGACGATCTGCCGTCCGGGCGTTACCGAGGTGATGCGATACGGCCCGCTGCCCAATGGCGGCTCGAAGGTGGTGGCCTTGAAGTCGCGACCTTCCCAGTAATGCTGAGGCAACACCGGCAACTCGCCCAGGCGCAGGATCAGCAGCGGATTACCGGAGCGTTTGAAGACGAAACGGATGCGTCGTGGGTTGAGGATATCCACCCGCGACACTTCCTGAAGGTTGGTGCGGTATTGCGGATGACCTTCCTTGAGCAGCAACCGGTACGAGAACGCCACGTCGTAAGCGGTAATCGGCGTGCCATCGTGGAAACGCGCTTCGGGACGCAGGTTGAACACCACCCAGCTGCGGTCTTCGCTGTATTCCACCGATTGGGCAATCAGGCCATAACTGGAGGTCGGCTCATCGCCGGACGGCGCGTATTGGCCGGTGCCGACCATCAGCGGTTCATTGAGTTCGTTGATGCCGTATTGCAGGAAGTTGCCGGTGGAAACCGGGCTCGAGCCCTTGAATGTGTAAGGGTTGAGCGTATCGAAGGTGCCAAACGCCATCACCCGCAACGTACCGCCCTTGGGCGCTTGCGGGTTGACCCAGTCGAAGTGGGTAAATCTGGCCGGGTACTTGAGCGTGCCGAACTGCGCATAACCATGGCTTTCGCTGATCGTCGCGCTTGCGGGGGAGCTCAAGGCCAGGCTGATCAGGAGCAGGAGGAGGGGACGCTTCAAGTCAGAGATCCGATCCAGGCGGCTTGGGCTTTGTGGGCCGTACAGTAACAGCTTGTATCGACAGGAAAAAGACGGGGGCTGAAAGCGATGTCCAGGCATAAAAAAAGATCGCAGCCTGCGGCAGCTCCTACATCGATCATGTACACCCGCGATTGATTGGATGTACGCATTCTGTAGGAGCTGCCGAAGGCTGCGATCTTTTCAGCAGCACACAATTTTAATTCGGCGAAGCAACCGTCAGCATCTGCCCCGGCTTCAGCGCCTGGCCAACTCGAGGGTTCCAGCGCTTGAGGTGCTGCATTTCAACGTTGAAACGTTTGGCGACCATGTACAGCGAATCGCCTTGCTTGACCTTGTATTGGGTCTGTTGCGTCTTGTTTGTAACCTTGCCGTTCGCCTTGCTGTTCGCCGCGACCACGGTGTTGACGCGCCCGGATTTGCGCTTGGTGGTGTCCTGCATCACCAGGGTCTGGCCGACCTTGAGGTTCTTGCCGGTCAGTTTGTTCCAGCGTTGCAGGTCCTTGATGTCGACCTTGTTGGCCTTGGCGATGGTGCCCAGATTGTCGCCGCGTTTGACCCGATAGGCGCGCTTGAGGCTGGCGATTTCGCTTTCGTCTGCCCCTTCGAACACTGGCTTGAGCGATCGCTGGCTGATCAGCTCGTCAGGACGCATGGTCGACAGGCTGGCGGTCAGCAGTTGCGCCTTGGACGTTGGCACCAGCAGATGCTGGGGGCCGTCAATGGTGGTGCGCTGCTTGAAGGCCGGGTTGAGCTGGAACAGTTCGTCTTCGTCGATGTTGGCCACCGCGGCAACCTTGGACAGGTCCATGCGCTGGTTGATTTCGACGACCTGGAAGTACGGTTCGTTGGCAATCGGGTTGAGGTTCACGCCATAGGCTTCGGGCGCCAGGACCACTTGCGACAACGCCAGAAGCTTCGGCACATAGGCCTGGGTTTCTGCGGGTAGCGGCAGGTTCCAGTAGTCGGTCGGCAGGCCGAGTCGTTCGTTGCGCTCGATGGCCCGGCTGACCGTACCTTCGCCAGCGTTGTAGGCCGCCAAGGCCAGCAGCCAGTCGCCGTTGAACATGTCGTGCAGGCGGGTCAGGTAATCCATGGCCGCGGTGGTCGAGGCGGTGATGTCGCGACGGCCATCGTAGAAGCGGGTCTGGCGCAGGTTGAAGTAACGCCCGGTGGAAGGAATGAATTGCCAAAGACCCACCGCGTTGGCCCGGGAATAGGCCATTGGGTTGTAGGCGCTTTCAATCACCGGCAACAGCGCCAGTTCCAGCGGCATGTTGCGTTCTTCAAGGCGTTCGACGATGTAGTGAATGTAGAGGCTGCCGCGTTCGCCGGCGTTTTCGAGGAAGGACGGATTACTGGCGAACCACAGGCGCTGTTGCTCGATGCGCGGGTTGACGCCCAGGTTGTCCTGCAACTGGAAGCCTTGGCGCATGCGCTCCCAGACGTCCTGTGGAATTTGCGGTGTTGGTTTTTCGCTGAGCCAGATGGGTTTTTGCTTGGCTCGAGCGGCGATGTTCGGAGTGTGTGTCGCTTCGGTCTGCGGCACATGGCTGGAACAGCCCGCCAAAGTGGCGGACACAGCCACCGCGATGGCTTGAGCCAAGCGGGTCAATGCGTCTGAATTGATGGCTTTACGAATAGGTGACGACATTGGCTGGAAGTAAGTTCCGGGCAAAAATGTCGGGCGATTCTAGAAAGCGCACCCCCTGCGGTCAACCATTCAGAATTTTTGTATCATCAAGCAGCCTCCCTAGAACGTATCTTTCCACGCTCGAAGAGCAGCAAAAACCGCACTCGGAGCCCGGTTATCAGTACCATTCCGTTCGTCCACTTTTTCTTTAACGGATGTTTCTCCGGTACGCAAAAACGGATTGGTGAGCTTTTCCAGTGCCAGCGTCGAAGGCAACGTCATGATTCCGGCGTCGCGTTGCCGGGTGACTTTGGCCAGTCGTTCGAGGGTATCGGGGTTGTTCGGTTCGACTGCTGCGGCGAACTTCAGATTGCTCAGGGTGTACTCGTGGGTGCAGTAGACCAGCGTGTCTTCGGGCAGCGCTGCGAGGCGGCTCAGCGAGTGATGCATTTGCTCGGGCGTGCCTTCGAATAACCGTCCGCAACCGGCGGCGAACAGGGTGTCGCCGCAAAACAAATGGCCCTGATGATAAAAGGCAATGTGCCCAAGGGTATGGCCCGGTACCTGGATGACGTCGAAGTCCCAGCCCAGCACGCTGATGCGGTCATTATCCTTGAGCGCCACGTCCCGCGCCGGGATGCTTTCGCTGGCCGGGCCGTAGACTGTCGCGTCTGTCGCTTTTTTCAGCCGCTCGACGCCGCCGACATGGTCATGATGGTGATGAGTGATCAAAATATCGCTTAACACCCAACCCGGGTGCGCCGCGAGCCAGGCTTGTACTGGCGCGGCATCGCCCGGGTCGACCACGGCGCAGCGCTGGGTGCTGTGGTCTTGTAACAACCAGATGTAGTTGTCGGTGAAGGCGGGCAGGGCACTGATCTGTATCATCGTCGGATTCGCCAAGCGGAAAACATTGGCGCATCTTAGAACTTCCTGGCGCGTTGGAGAATGCAATGACCGATAAAGCGTTCGCTCAGGCCGATCCTGAGTGGCTGACATTGATCAGCGCGGCCCGTGAATGGCTGTCCGGGCCCATCGGGCAATTTCTGCTGGACGAAGAACGACGCATGCTCGAAGACGAGTTGGGGCGCTTCTTCGGCGGTTACCTGGTGCATTACGGCCCTTCGGCGCAGACACCGCCGTCGGCGCCGCAGGTCCAGCGCAATGTGCGGCTCGGTGCGCCGTTGCCGGGGGTCGAGATCGTCTGCGAAGAGCAGGCCTGGCCTTTGAGCGAGCACGCCGCCGATGTGGTGGTGTTGCAGCACGGGCTGGATTTCTGCCTGTCGCCCCACGGTTTGCTGCGCGAAGCGGCGAGCAGTGTTCGGCCTGGCGGGCATCTGCTGATTGTCGGAATCAACCCCTGGAGCAGCTGGGGCCTGCGTCATGTGTTCGCCCATGACGCCTTGCGCAAGGCCCGCTGCATTTCGCCGTCGCGGGTTGCTGACTGGCTGAACCTGCTGGGCTTCGCGCTGGAGAAACGCCGCTTCGGGTGCTATCGTCCGCCGCTTGCGTCGCCTGCCTGGCAAGCCCGTCTGGCCGGTTGGGAGCGCAAGGCCGGTGACTGGCAATTGTCGGGTGGTGGCTTCTATTTATTGGTCGCGCGCAAGATCGTGGTAGGCCTGCGGCCGGTGCGTCAGGAACGGCGCGAACCGATGGGCAAGCTGATTCCATTGCCGATGGCCAAGGTCAACCGTCGTCACCTCGAACCGTAGTACACATTTTATTTTCCCGGCCGGGTTCGCCCCGGCCTTGGGCATCGTCGGTCACCGATCGGCGAGCCACCGCATTTTCTGGATAGATTGGCATGAGCGATAGCGTAGAACTCTTCACCGATGGCGCCTGTAAGGGCAACCCTGGCCCGGGCGGCTGGGGTGCGTTGCTGGTATGCAAGGGCGTTGAAAAAGAACTCTGGGGCGGCGAAGCCAACACCACCAACAACCGCATGGAGTTGATGGGCGCGATCCGTGGCCTGGAAGAACTCAAACGCTCCTGCGATGTGCTGCTGGTGACCGACTCCCAGTACGTGATGAAAGGCATCAACGAGTGGATGGCCAACTGGAAGAAACGCGGCTGGAAAACCGCGGCCAAGGAACCGGTAAAAAACGCCGATCTGTGGAAGCTGCTCGACGAACAGGTCAACCGCCACAACGTCACCTGGAAATGGGTACGTGGGCACATCGGCCATCACGGCAACGAACGGGCCGACCAACTGGCCAACCGTGGCGTTGATGAAGTGCGTGGGTACAAGCAGGCCTAAAGCCGCGCGATCCCCCCGTAGGAGCTGCCGGAGGCTGCGATCTTTTGATCTTGGTCTTCAGCGGCTCCGAAAAAATCAAGATCAAAAGATCGCAGCCTTCGGCAGCTCCTACAGGGACCGTGTTCACAGTACCAAGGTCGTGGTAGCTGGTTGTCTGGCGGCGCGCTGGATCCCGCGAGCGTGTTAACATCGCCGCTTTTGCACGATTGACCCGTTGAGAGCTGAGCACTGATGGCCACCAGATCCGTTGTACTCGATACCGAAACCACCGGCATGCCGGTGACCGACGGCCACCGGATTATCGAAATCGGTTGTGTCGAGTTGATCGGTCGGCGCCTGACCGGCCGGCATTTCCACGTTTACCTGCAACCGGATCGCGAGAGTGATGAAGGCGCCATTGGCGTCCACGGCATCACTAACGAGTTCCTGGTGGGCAAGCCGCGTTTCACCGAAGTGGCCGATGAGTTCTTCGAGTTCATCAAGGGTGCGCAGCTGATCATCCATAACGCGGCGTTCGACGTTGGCTTCATCAACAACGAATTCGCCCTGATGGGCCACCACGAACGCGCGGACATCACGCAACACTGCTCGATCCTCGACACCCTGATGATGGCCCGGGAACGTCACCCGGGGCAGCGCAACAGCCTCGACGCCTTGTGCAAACGCTATGGCGTCGACAACTCCGGCCGTGAGCTGCACGGCGCGTTGCTCGACTCCGAGATTCTCGCCGACGTTTACCTGACAATGACCGGCGGCCAGACCAGCCTGTCGCTGGCCGGTAACGCGTCCGATGGCAATGGTTCAGGTGAAGGCGCGGACAACTCCGCCACCGAAATCCGTCGTCTGCCGGCCGATCGTCAGCCAATCCGGATCATCCGTGCCAGTGAAGAGGATCTGGCCCAGCACATTGCGCGCCTTGAAGCCATCGCCAAATCCGCCGGCGCTCCGTCGCTGTGGCAGCAATTGGCTGAGGCCAAGGCCCAGGCCTAAAGGCCTTAAAAGATCGCAGCCTTCGGCAGCTCCTACGCCAACCGTGTCGAGCATCAAATCAACGGTGGCCCCGATCCTGTAGGAGCTGCCGCAGGCTGCGATCTTTTGATCTTCGCAAACGCAACCAATGCCCCACTTCAGGGCATCCCGCTCGCCACATGCGCTCCAACCCTCTACCCTGAGGTTATTGGCAGGCCACGGTCTGCCGCCTCAGGACACCGAGCCCCATGTATAAAGATTTGAAATTTCCGGTCCTGATCGTCCACCGCGACATCAAAGCCGACACCGTTGCCGGTGATCGTGTGCGTGGCATCGCCCGGGAGCTGGAGCA
Source organism: Pseudomonas sp. JV414 (assembly GCF_032424305.1). Taxonomy (NCBI): domain Bacteria; kingdom Pseudomonadati; phylum Pseudomonadota; class Gammaproteobacteria; order Pseudomonadales; family Pseudomonadaceae; genus Pseudomonas; species Pseudomonas sp. JV414. Next base: position 1,077,860 of record NZ_VYKC01000022.1, read on the forward strand.
GGAAGGCTTCAGCATCGTCTCGGCGGTCGATTACAACGAAGGGCGTCTGGTCGCCTCGACTCATCACGGCCTCTCCTGCATGTTGATTGCCGCCGAAGACGCCAGCACCAATGCTCATCTTCTGCATAACATGGCCGAGCTGATCCGCCTGGCACGGGTTCGGGCGCCGGACCTGCCGATCTTTGCCCTGGGCGAACAGGTCACCCTGGAAAATGCCCCGGCCGACGCCATGGCCGAGCTCAATCAGTTGCGCGGCATTCTTTATTTGTTCGAAGACACCGTGCCCTTCCTCGCCCGTCAGGTCGCTCGCGCGGCGCGCAAATATCTGGACGGTCTGTTGCCACCGTTCTTCAAGGCGCTGGTGCAGCACACCGCTGACTCCAATTATTCCTGGCATACCCCCGGCCATGGCGGCGGCGTGGCGTATCACAAGAGCCCGGTGGGGCAGGCGTTTCACCAATTCTTCGGGGAAAACACCCTGCGTTCGGATTTGTCGGTATCGGTGCCCGAGCTCGGTTCGCTGCTCGATCACACCGGCCCTCTGGCCGAGGCGGAAGCGAGAGCCGCGCGCAATTTCGGCGCCGATCACACCTTTTTCGTGATCAATGGCACCTCGACCGCCAACAAGATCGTCTGGCATTCCATGGTGGCCCGCGATGACCTGGTGCTGGTGGATCGCAACTGCCACAAGTCGGTGTTGCACTCGATCATCATGACCGGCGCGATTCCGCTGTACCTGTGCCCGGAGCGCAATGAGCTGGGGATTATCGGCCCGATTCCGTTGAGCGAATTCAGCCGCGAATCGATCCAGGCCAAGATCGACGCCAGCCCGCTGACCCAGGGCCGCGAACCCAAGGTCAAGTTGGCGGTGGTGACCAACTCGACTTACGACGGCTTGTGCTACAACGCCGAGCTGATCAAGCAGAGCCTGGGCAACAGCGTCGAGGTGTTGCATTTCGATGAGGCCTGGTACGCCTACGCGGCATTCCACGAGTTCTTCGCCGGCCGTTACGGTATGGGCACCTCTCGCAGCGAAGACAGCCCGCTGGTGTTCACTACGCACTCTACGCACAAGTTACTGGCGGCGTTCAGTCAGGCGTCGATGATTCACGTTCAGGACGGCGGTGCGCGGCAGCTGGATCGCGACCGTTTCAACGAAGCATTCATGATGCATATCTCGACCTCGCCGCAGTACAGCATCATTGCTTCGCTGGACGTGGCCTCGGCGATGATGGAAGGGCCGGCCGGGCGTTCGCTGTTGCAGGAAATGTTCGACGAGGCCCTGAGTTTTCGCCGGGCCCTGGCCAATCTGCGTCAGCACATCGCCGCTGATGATTGGTGGTTTTCCATCTGGCAACCACCCTCGGCCGAAGGTATCGAGCAGGTGGTCACCGAAGACTGGCTGCTGCAACCCGACGCCGATTGGCATGGCTTTGGCGGCGTGACCGACGACTATGTGCTGCTCGATCCGATCAAGGTCACGCTGGTGATGCCGGGTTTGACGGCAGGCGGTGCCCTGAGTGCGCGGGGGATTCCGGCGGCGGTGGTCAGCAAATTCCTCTGGGAGCGTGGGCTGGTCGTGGAAAAGACCGGGCTGTATTCGTTCCTGGTGCTGTTCTCCATGGGCATCACCAAGGGCAAGTGGAGCACGCTGCTGACCGAATTACTGGAGTTCAAGCGCAGTTACGACGCCAACGTCAGCCTGGCAAGTTGTTTGCCGTGCGTGGCGCAACACAATATTGCCCGTTATCAAGGCATGGGTTTGCGTGATCTGTGTGATCAATTGCACGCCTGTTATCGCAGCAACGCCACGGCCAAACACCTCAAACGCATGTACACCGTACTGCCGGAAGTCGCGATGAAGCCGGCGGACGCCTATGATCAATTGGTACGCGGGGAGGTTGAGGCTGTTTCGATCGATGCTCTGGACGGGCGGATCGCAGCGGTAATGCTGGTGCCATACCCGCCGGGGATTCCGTTGATCATGCCCGGCGAGCGTTTCACCGAGTCGACCCGTTCGATCATCGATTACCTGAAGTTTGCCCGTACGTTCGACAGCAGCTTCCCCGGATTTGTCGCCGATGTGCATGGCTTGCAACACGAAGACGAGGGCAATGGACGGCACTACACCGTCGATTGCATCAAGGAATGAGGACCTTTCCGAGTATGCAACCAGTCATGAATCCCAAATACCCAGGCCTCTCGGTGCGTGTCGCCGATGAGGGGTTTGCGGCTTATATCTGGGGCAGTGATTTCAGTTTTGAAGTCGCCGCCTATGGTGCCGCGCAAATCGGTAAGCCGGTGCTGCAGTGGCCGGTGACACCAATCACCCCGTATCGCAAGTGTTATGGCATCGATCCCGAGGAATTCAGCAGTTTTCGCGATGCCGCTGACAGCGAGATTTTCATGGCCTATCTGGATGACGAGCCGGTGGGTCATTTAGTGGTCAGTACCAACTGGAACGGCTTCGCCCATATCGATGAATTGGCGGTGCATGCGCCGGCGCGCCGTCATGGCGTGGCCAAGGCGCTGCTGGACGTGGCGCAGTTCTGGAGCCGCAAGAAAAAACTGCCGGGCATTATGCTGGAAACCCAGAACAACAACCTGGGGGCCTGCCGACTTTATGAGCGTTGCGGTTACACGGTCGGCGGGATCGATCATCTGCGCTACCGCGGGATCGATCCGAACACCGCTGAGGTGGCGCTGTTCTGGTATCGCCTGTTCGATAATCCGCTGGAAAACCCGCTCAGCTCGCCAACATCGCCACGGCTTGTTCCGTGACGATGTCCAGCAACGCCTGAACCGCCGAAGAGGGCTCGGCGGTCTTGAGGCTCAAGGCATACACGCTGATCGGCACGGCAGGCGCCAGGGGGCAGGTATCGAGCCCAGCCGATTTGGCGCCGAGGGCGGTGAATGGGTCGACGATTGCCAGGCCTTCACCGGCCTCGACCATGCTGCGCATCATTTGATGAGTCTGGACCCGGGTCTGGATGACCGGGGCAGGGCGCAGCGCATGCAGCTTGTTGTCCAGCGCCGGGCTTAACGGATCGTGACCTTCCAGGCCGACCATCGACTGGCCGGCCAGGTCCTGCAGCGAGATGTACTTCTGTTTCGGTTGCAGCCAGCCATGGGGCGCCAGCAGCTGGAGCTTGCCTTGAGCGATGACCTGGCAATGGATATCGGCGTGGTCCGGGTCATGCAGGCTCAGGCCCAAATCGCTTTCACGCAGCAGCAGGCTTCTGACAATCTCGCGGGTCGGCTGGCTCAGGAGGGTGCAAGGTGCGTCGGGGAGGCGTCGGCGCAGGGCCGCGATGCTGTGTGGCAACAGGTGTTGTGCCAACGGCGGGGTGCAGATGATTCGCAGGGGCGGGGCCAAATATTGCTTGAGGCTGCTGGCCAGTCGCTGGACCGGCTCGAGGGCTTCGTAGACGTGGGCGATCTCGACCTGCAACTCCCGCGCCTCGCGCGTGGCTTGCAGGCGACCGCGCACGCTGGCAAACAGCATGAAACCCATCTGATCCTCGGCATCACGCAGGGTGCGTTCAACCTCGGCCACCGGCAACTGCAGCCATTCGGCGGCGGTGCCCAGGTGACCGGTCTGCAGGAGCGCCTGGATCACTTCGATATGACGTAAACGCATGCGTGAAGTCCATGTTCAGCAGGTGAGGGAGTCAGTCACTGAATCCTAACTCAAGTGCGCGCATATGACTTCTGCTCATAACAGCGGGTTATGAGGCCACGTTCGTTTCAGGTTCGCGAGTGAGGGTGACGCCTGATTGCACCAGCACAAATTCGTTGTCGTCGAGTTTGTTGAGCCGGTCGCCAATGGCCAGCTTATAGGTGGTGACAGGCACCGAGCCGGCGAGGCCGTCGTGCGACGGGGTGGATTCCTGGAACTCATGCACGGAATAAACGCGGCCTTCCGCGTCTCTTGCATGGAACTGACCGACGAGTACTGCTGCCATCTGCTTAGAACCTCTGGAGATAAATCACTCAATTTGCGGTTCTGTAGACCGTGGTTGGGCGAGGTAAGTTTTCCTACAGGAAAAAAATAGTCAGGGGCGGCGTTTTTCCGTCGCCCACTGGTTGAATCGTCATTTGATCATCTATAACTAGAAGCTCTTCCCATCGGACAGTCGAGAATCTTCCATGAGCAACGTCTACGAGATCGCCGTTCTGGTCGGCAGCCTGAGAAAAGCGTCGATCAACCGTAAGGTCGCACTGGCGCTGGCCGAGCTGGCGCCTGCCAATCTGAAGCTGAACATCGTCGAAATCGGCGATTTGCCGCTCTACAACGAAGACATCGATGGCGAGTCACCGCCGGCAGCCTACAGCACTTTCCGACAACAGGTGAGCTCATCCGACGCGGTGCTGTTCGTAACCCCGGAATATAACCGTTCGGTGCCGGCGCCGTTGAAGAATGCGATCGACGTGGGTTCGCGCCCCTACGGCAAGAGCGCCTGGAACGGCAAGCCGGGTGCGGTGATCAGCGTTTCACCAGGCGCCGTCGGCGGATTTGGGGCCAACCACAATATTCGCCAGTCCATGGTGTTTCTCAATGTGCCGTGTATGCAACAGCCTGAAGCCTATCTGGGCGGCGCCGGTTCAGCATTCGACGAGGCGGGCAAGTTGTCGGAGTCGGTCAGGCCGTTCTTGCAGAAATTCATCGATGCGTATGCGCTGTGGGTTGAGCAGCATAAAAAGCAGTGACCCGTTTACGTGGCGCTGATTAATTCTTGTGGCCAGCCACAATTCCTGTGGGAGCGGGCTTGCTCGCGAAGACGGCAGCACAGTCAACATTGATATCGACTGACCCACCGCTTTCGCGAGCAAGCCCGCTCCCACATTGGATCTCCTTATGGCGAAGGTCCTTGTAGGAGCGAGGCTTGCCCGCGAAGACGCCCGTCCATTCACCACAAAAACTCAACCATTACCCGGCACATTCGGCCAAAGATCAGACACCAGAAACAGCCGCTCGGCTTCTTCCCAATCGCCTTCGCCGTTCTCTGTCAGCCGCACCATCAACTGCGCAGGTGCCAGCGGGTCCAGGTCGCTCAGCCATGCACTCAGCTGTTCAGCGTCCCAGGTCTGCTCTTCGGGATAATGGGCCGGCGCCAGCCAGGCATGGCGGGGCAGGGGTTGCCAGCGACCGGATGGGCGCTGCACGACAAAGTCCGCCCAGTCCTTCTGATGCAACCAGCTACCGCGCAAATGCTGAGGGTGCGCGCCACTGGGTGGCTCGGCTTGCCCCGGCCACGGATAGAGCAGATAACCGCCCAGCCACAGATGCGCACTGAACTGCTGGATATCCAGCGACGCCAGCACTGCACGGCTCTCCGCCCGCGCGGAAATCGGTAATTGATGCTGGCTCAGGTGCTTCAGTTTACGGTCGAGCCGATCATGACAACCCGGTCCGAGCCACTGCGCGGTGTCGTGGCCGTCACCGTTCTGTGGCCCAAGGTAGAGCTTGATCGCCAGTTCCAGGTGATGCACGCCATCGCGATCACGCAGCAGCATGTCCAGTTCACCCAAGGTGTGGCCTTCACGGCGGATCGGCATGTTGGCGGCAATCAGTTCGATACCCGGCGCGTGTCGCACGGCGTATTGCCACAGCCGCTCGTAGTACAGACCCAGGCGCCGGGTTCTGGCCTGGGCCAGCCAGTGCAGCAAGTCGTAGCTGTCGCGATCCAGTTGCCTGAGCCAGTGTTCCAGGCGCTCCGGTGCCTGCACCCAGTCGCTGCCCGCCAGCGGATGACGCTGTGGCCACGGGGTGACGCTGAGCATCGGCGGCGCGAGGATGACCCAAGCCAGGTCGCGCACTTCAGGGTGGCGCAACTGGTGAGGTAACTGGAGCAAATCTGGAAATAGGATCATCTTGCGAGCATAGCCTCTTCACTCGTGGCTGAAAGGGTTTTGTCTACGCCGCGCTTTCGCCCATAATCGTGTTTTTCGCCGCCGCAGACCTTAGGGGCTGTTGGCGTTTGGTGGCGAGCCGCGTTGCTGGGCCAACGGGTGCGAGGCAAGGCGCGGGATGCCGCCAATGGCTGTTCCCTTGGCAAATCCCGCAACGCAGCCTCGCGCACGTTGGCACGCAACGCGGCCGCCAGCGAACGCCAACATCCCCTAACTTAGGAGCCCCATGGAGCAATTTCGTAATATCGGCATCATCGGTCGCCTGGGCAGTTCTCAGGTGCTGGATACCGTCCGCCGACTGAAACGGTTTCTGCTCGATCGTCACCTGCACGTGATCCTCGAAGACACCATCGCCGAAGTCCTGCCGGGTCATGGCCTGCAAACTTCGTCGCGCAAGATGCTCGGTGAAGTGTGTGACATGGTGATTGTGGTCGGTGGTGACGGCAGCCTGCTGGGCGCCGCCCGTGCCTTGGCCAAGCACAATATTCCGGTGCTCGGCATCAACCGGGGCAGCCTGGGATTCCTGACCGATATTCGTCCCGATGAACTGGAAGTCAAGGTCGCCGAAGTGCTCGACGGCCACTACCTGGTGGAAAACCGCTTCCTGCTGCAAGCTGAAGTCCGTCGCCACGCCGAGGCCATCGGCCAGGGCGATGCGCTGAACGACGTGGTGCTGCACCCCGGCAAATCGACGCGGATGATCGAGTTCGAGTTGTACATCGACGGCCAGTTCGTCTGCAGCCAGAAGGCCGACGGCCTGATCGTCGCCACGCCGACCGGTTCGACCGCTTATGCACTGTCGGCGGGCGGCCCGATCATGCATCCCAAGCTCGACGCTATTGTGATTGTGCCGATGTACCCCCATACCTTGTCAGGCAGGCCGATCGTGGTCGATGGCAATAGTGAGCTGAAAATCGTCGTGTCCAAAGATATGCAGATTTACCCGCAAGTCTCCTGTGACGGGCAGAATCACTTCACCTGCGCGCCCGGTGACACCATCACCATCAGCAAGAAAGCGCAGAAACTGCGGCTGATTCATCCGCTGGACCACAACTACTATGAAGTCTGCCGGACCAAACTTGGCTGGGGCAGCAAGTTGGGTGGTGGAGGCGACTGATGCTCGATCCCGCGCGTAGCTACGACCTGATCGGTGACGTGCACGGTTGCGCTCTGACCCTTGAGCACTTGCTCGACCGGCTCGGTTACCACAAACAGGCTGGCGTCTGGCGGCATCCGTCGCGCATGGCGGTGTTCCTCGGCGACATCATCGACCGCGGCCCGCGGATTCGCGAGGCGCTGCACATCGTCCACGACATGGTCGAGGCCGGCCAGGCGCTGTGCATCATGGGCAACCATGAATTCAACGCCCTCGGCTGGAGCACGCCGGCGCCGCCGGGCAGTGGCCAGCAGTTCGTGCGTGAACATACGCCACGCCACGCGCGCCTGCTTCAGGAAACCCTGACCCAGTTCGAAGATCATCCCGCGGAATGGCATGACTTCCTGCAATGGTTCTATAAGCTGCCATTGTTCGTCGATGCCGGGCGTTTCCGCGTGGTGCATGCCTGTTGGGACGCCGGCCTGATCGAGCCGTTGCGCGGATTGTTCCCCGACGGTTGCATCGATGAGCACTTCCTCCAGGCCTCCGCGGTGCCAGGCAGTTTTGCCTGCACCGTGTTCGATCGCCTGTTGCGCGGCACCGACATGCGCTTGCCCCACGGGTTGACCATGACCAGCGGCGACGGCCTGACGCGCTCGTTTTTCCGCACCAAGTTCTGGGAAGACGACCCGCAAACCTACGGAGACATCGTGTTCCAGCCCGACGCCCTGCCTGAGCCGGTGGCCCGCACGCCGCTGTCGTCCAGCGAAAAAGACAACTTGCTGCGCTACGGCGTCGATGAGCCGCTGTTGTTCGTCGGTCACTACTGGCGCAGCGGCAAACCGGCGCCGATCCGCCCGAACCTGGCGTGTCTGGATTACAGTGCGGTGCTCTACGGCAAACTGGTCGCTTATCGTCTGGATCAGGAAACCCGTCTCGACCCGCATAAATTTGTCTGGGTCGATGTCGAGCGCCCGGAGGTGTTGCGATGACGGCGGTGGCGGTATTGCGTCTGCCTCTGGCGGTGGATTTGAGCGGGTTCGTCAAACTGCTGCAGCGCATGCAAGTGCCCCATCGGGTCAGCGAAGAGGCGGGCGAGCAAGTGCTGTGGGTGCCGGCCAACATCAGCGAAGATGTGCGCTCATTGTACGAACGCTTTCCGGCGGGCGACCCCGATCAGCAACTGGATATCCCGATCACGCAGACGCGGCAGCGTCCAGGCTTCGTCGAGCAATTGCGCCACAGCAAGGCTACGGCGTTGGTGCTGCTGTTGACCCTGATCGTCGCGATGGTGACGCTGCTTGGCGAGAATCTCGAAACGATACGCTGGCTGACGTTCCTCGATTTCCGCGTGGTCGGCGAGTACATCCATTTCACGCCATTGGTCGACAGCTTGGCGGCGGGGCAGTGGTGGCGTCTGGTGACGCCGATGCTGATCCACTTCGGCATCCTGCACCTGGCCATGAACGGCATGTGGTACTGGGAACTGGGGCGGCGTATCGAGTCGCGTCAGGGCAGCATCAACCTGATCGGCCTGACGCTGCTGTTCAGCCTGGTGTCCAACTATACCCAATACCTTTTCAGCGGCCCGAGCCTGTTTGGCGGGTTGTCCGGGGTGCTGTACGGCCTGCTCGGGCATTGCTGGATCTTCCAGGTCCTGTCGCCGAATCCGGCGTATCGCCTGCCTCGAGGGGTGTTGGTGATGATGCTGGTGTGGTTGCTGGTGTGTCTGTCGGGGCTGGTCTCGATGATCGGCTTCGGCCAGATTGCCAACGCGGCCCACGTCAGCGGGTTACTCATCGGATGCTTCACCGGTTTGTTGGGCGGTTTGTACAACCGCCGTAAACTGACCTCCAAATAAGCTATGTGATTAAAGAGCGCGGAGCCCTTGATGTCCTCTTTTAACGAAATGATCAAAAACATCACCCCGGATATCTACCAGAGCCTGAAACTGGCGGTGGAAATCGGCAAATGGTCCGACGGTGGCAAACTCACCGCCGAGCAGCGTGAACTGTCCCTGCAAGCGATGATCGCCTGGGAAATCCAGAACCTGCCCGAGGAAGAGCGCACCGGCTACATGGGCCCGCAGGAATGCGAGTCGAAGTCGATCGAAGTGCCAAACATTCTGTTCAAATCGGATGCCATCCATTGATCGAGATTGGCCGTGGTGCAATCAGCAAAATGTCGGCGCGCCTTGACGGGCCGAACGTTCAGTACGCTTTTCGTCTGGGCGACGCCGAGGTACCGGTCAATCCGTTGATCGGCACCACGGTGCGCCTGGAATACCTGGGGGCGATCCACTGCACCCATTGCGGACGCAAGACCAAAACCAGTTTCAGCCAGGGTTACTGCTACCCGTGCATGACCAAACTGGCGCAGTGCGACCTCTGCATCATGAGCCCGGAACGTTGCCACTACGACGCTGGCACCTGCCGCGATCCGGAGTGGGGCGAAAAATTCTGCATGACCGATCATGTGGTGTATCTGGCCAATTCGTCGGGGATCAAAGTCGGCATAACCCGTGCTACGCAGCTGCCCACTCGTTGGCTCGATCAGGGCGCCAGCCAGGCATTGCCGATCATGCGCGTCGCGACCCGCCAGCAGTCGGGCTTCGTCGAAGACCTGTTCCGCAGCCAGGTAGCCGACAAGACCAACTGGCGTGCTTTACTCAAGGGCGATGCCGTATCTGTGGACCTGGCGCAGGTTCGCGATCAGCTGTTTGAAAGTTGTGCGCAAGGTTTGCAAGGTTTGCAGGAACGATTTGGCCTACAAGCAATCCAGACCATTACCGATGTCGAACCGCTCGAGATCCGCTATCCGGTCGAGCAATACCCGGCCAAGATTGTCAGCTTCAACCTGGACAAGAACCCGATTGCCGAAGGCACGCTGCTGGGGATCAAGGGCCAGTACCTGATTTTCGACACCGGCGTGATCAATATTCGTAAATACACGGCCTACCAGCTCGCCGTGCATCAGTAAGGATTCCAGTATGCGCACCGAACAACCGAAGATGATCTACCTGAAGGACTATCAGGCACCTGAGTACCTGATCGACGAGACGCACCTGACCTTCGAGTTGTTCGAGGACCACAGCCTGGTCCATGCGCAACTGGTGATGCGCCGCAATCCTGAACGTGGCCCGGGCCTGCCGCCGCTGGTGCTGGACGGTCAGCAACTCGAGCTGCTGTCGGTGACATTGGCCGACCGTGAGCTGAGCGCCGCCGACTACCAGTTGACCGAGAATCACCTGACCCTGCAACCAACGGGTACAAGCTTCACGGTCGACACCAGCGTCAAGATCCACCCGGAAACCAACACGGCCCTGGAAGGCCTGTACAAATCCGGCACCATGTTCTGCACCCAGTGTGAAGCCGAAGGTTTCCGCAAGATCACCTATTACCTCGACCGCCCGGACGTGATGAGCACGTTCACCACCACGGTGGTTGCTGAGCAGCACAGCTATCCGGTGCTGCTGTCCAACGGCAACCCGATTGCCTCAGGTCCTGGCGAAGACGGCCGGCACTGGGCAACCTGGGAAGACCCGTTCAAGAAACCGGCTTACCTGTTTGCGCTGGTGGCCGGTGACCTGTGGTGCGTCGAAGACACCTTCACCACCATGACCGAGCGCTCCGTGGCGCTGCGCATCTATGTCGAGCCGGAAAACATCGACAAGTGCCAGCACGCCATGAACAGCCTGAAGAAGTCGATGCGCTGGGACGAAGAGGTTTACGGTCGCGAGTACGACCTGGACATCTTCATGATCGTCGCGGTCAACGACTTCAACATGGGCGCCATGGAGAACAAGGGCCTCAACATCTTCAACTCCAGCGCCGTGCTGGCCCGCGCCGAAACCGCTACCGACGCCGCGCACCAGCGTGTGGAAGCGATCGTTGCCCACGAATACTTCCACAACTGGTCGGGCAACCGCGTGACCTGCCGCGACTGGTTCCAGTTGTCGCTCAAGGAAGGCTTCACCGTGTTCCGCGATTCCGGCTTCTCCGCCGACATGAACTCGGCGACGGTCAAACGCATCCAGGACGTTGCTTACCTGCGCACCCACCAGTTCGCCGAAGACGCCGGCCCGATGGCTCACGCCGTGCGCCCGGACAGCTTCATCGAGATTTCCAACTTCTACACCCTGACCGTGTACGAAAAGGGTTCGGAAGTGGTCGGCATGATCCACACCTTGCTTGGCGCCGAAGGCTTCCGCAAAGGTAGCGACCTGTACTTCGAACGCCATGACGGCCAGGCCGTGACCTGCGACGACTTCATCAAGGCCATGGAAGACGCCAACGGCGTTGACCTGACTCAATTCAAACGCTGGTACAGCCAGGCCGGCACACCGCGTTTGGCGGTGAGCGAGTCTTACGACACCGCTGCGAAAACCTACAGCCTGACCTTCCGCCAGAGCTGCCCGGAAACCCCGGACAAGGTGGAAAAACTGCCGTTCGTGATTCCGGTGGAACTGGGTCTGCTGGACAGCAAGGGTGGTGAGATTGCCCTGCGTCTTTCCGGTGAAACCAGTGCTCAAGGCACTTCGCGGGTTATTTCGGTGACTGAAGCCGAGCAAACCTTCACCTTCGTCGATATTGCTGAAAAGCCGCTGCCTTCGTTGCTGCGCGGCTTCTCGGCGCCAGTGAAACTGAGCTTCCCGTACGACCGCGATCAGCTGATGTTCCTGATGCAGCACGACAGCGACGGTTTCAACCGCTGGGATGCCGGTCAGCAATTGTCGGTGCAAGTGCTGCAAGAGTTGATCGAACAGCAACAGAAGGGCGAAACGCTGGTGCTGGATCAGCGTTTGGTTTCAGCACTGCGTACTGTGCTGTCCGACGATACGCTGGATCAGGCCATGGTCGCCGAAATGCTTTCGTTGCCGGGCGAGGCGTATCTGACCGAGATCAGTGAAGTGGCTGACGTAGACGCCATTCACACGGCCCGCGAGTTTGCCCGTAAGCAATTGGCTGAAGGTTTGTTCGAGGCATTGTGGCTGCGTTATCAGGCCAATCGCGATCTCTCGAAGAAAACACCGTATGTGGCCGAAGCCGAGCATTTCGCCCGCCGCGCGCTGCAAAACATTGCGCTGTCGTACCTGATGCTCAGCGGCAAGCCGGAAGTGTTGGCGGCAACCCTTGAACAGTTCGACACCAGCGACAACATGACCGAGCGTCTGACGGCGTTGGCGGTGGTGGTGAATTCGCCGTTCGAAGAGCAGAAAGCCACGGCGTTGGCGACCTTCGCCGAGCACTTCAAGGACAATCCGCTGGTCATGGATCAGTGGTTCAGCGTTCAGGCCGGCAGCACATTGCCGGGTGGTCTGGAACGGGTCAAAGCCTTGATGCAACACCCGGCGTTCACCATCAAGAACCCGAACAAGGTGCGGGCACTGATCGGCGCGTTTGCCGGGCAGAACCTGATCAACTTCCACGCCGCCGATGGTTCCGGATATCGGTTCCTGGCGGATCTGGTGATCGAGCTGAACGGGTTTAACCCGCAGATCGCCTCTCGCCAACTGGCGCCGCTGACTCGCTGGCGCAAATACGACAGCGCTCGTCAGGCGTTGATGAAAGGCGAACTGGAGCGGATTCGCGCTTCGGGGCAACTGTCCAGCGATGTGTTTGAAGTGGTCAGCAAAAGCCTGGCCTGAGTTTGGCCTTGCTCCCTCAGGGTTCACTTGGACCCTGTGGGAGCGGGCTTGCTCGCGAAGGCGGCCTGATAGCCGACCTGTTTCTTGCAGATGCACACCGATCAAATTGTGGGAGCTGGCTTGCCTGCGATGGCGGCCTGATAGCCGACCGGGATTTTTGATGGTGTACATATCCGTTTCTGCGGTAACGGCTGCTAATGGTTTCGCCCTTACGGCGAGGCACTTTTGGCAAACGCCCCAAAAGTACCCAAAAGGTCTCGCCCCAAGCGTACGGCCCCTCGCTAAGGCTCGGCGTTCCTTCGCTCCGGTATCCATCTGGGGGCATAGCCCTACGGTCTGCTTCGCTACGACCTACATGCGATGGATTCGACTGCGTCGAACGGCGCTGCGCGCCAATCCCCAGATGAACACCTCCACTCAGCCTCCCGAAGGGGCGGGTAGATCAAGATCCAAAGCCAAAGCAAAATCAAAAGATCGCAGCCTTCGGCAGCTCCTACGGGAAAAATGCGCACGCGCTTCCAATCAGGCCGGCCGGTAGGCCGCCTCGCTTTTGCTGTTGCGGTACTCGCCCCCTCGAGAGACCGGAGCGAGGGCATGCCGAGCCTGGGCGAGGCACCGAACGACAGGGGCAAAAGCGCTTTGGTTACTTTCGCGCTTTTCGAAAGTGACTCGCTGTAAAAGCGAAACCAATAGCCGCCGTGACCGCAGAAACGGATATGTACCCCAAACCCCAATCACCCCTCCGAATACCCCCTCATTCACCTACAACCCATCTCCCTCCAGTTAACAAAACATAACGTGGCGTCGATTGTCAGACCTTTCCAAACCCCGATAGGATAAGCCAGCTTCCGAAGGGGCTCTGGATTGCGGGTTTCAGGACTATGCTCCTGAATAGGTCAATCCCGATGCGCATCCCTTACGGCGCCCTGAAGGGTTGAACGACCTAACAATAATAATGTGAGGGAAGGTCTATGAGTGAGCCTGTCATGGGTGTGAGTATTGGCCGCCCGCCGGCGTTACGCAGGTTCGCGTTGCTGGCTACAGCGCTCTCGCTGTTGGGCTGTACCGTGCTGTCGGCGCCTGCGCTGGCCGCTGCCGCGTCGGCCGCCGATGTGGTTTATTCCGTTGAATCCGCCAAGGCCAGCAAAGGCCTGATGCTCGATGTCGTACACGCCGGCAAACGCCTGGTGGCGGTCGGCGATCGCGGGCACATTCTGTATTCCGATGACCAGGGCGTGACCTGGACCCAGGCCAAGGTGCCAACCCGGCAACTGCTGACGGCGGTGTTTTTTGTCGATGACAAACACGGCTGGGCCGTTGGCCATGACGCACAGATCCTCGCCAGCGAAGACGGCGGCATCACCTGGACCAAACAATTCGAAGACCTGACACGTGAATCGCCGCTGCTCGACGTCTGGTTCAAGGACGTTAACAGCGGCTTTGCCGTGGGCGCTTACGGTGCCTTGCTGGAAACCACCGATGGCGGTAAAAACTGGGAAAACGTCAGCGATCGCCTCGACAACGAAGACCAGTACCACCTCAATGCCATTGCAGCGGTCAAGGATTCCGGCATTTTCATCGTCGGCGAACAGGGCAGCATGTTCCGCTCCGCCGATGATGGGCAGACCTGGGAAAGGCTTGAAGGCCCTTATGAAGGCTCGCTGTTCGGTGTGATTGGCACTGCGCAACCGGCCACGCTGCTGGCCTATGGGTTGCGCGGCAATCTCTACCGTTCCACGGATTTCGGCAGCACTTGGGAGCAGGTCGAACTCAAGGCTACACGCGGTGCACTGGAGTTCGGTCTGTCCGGCGCTACATTGCTCGATGACGGTTCCATCGTGATCGTCGGCAATGGCGGCAGCGTGATTCGCAGCACCGACGACGGCGAAACCTTCAGCGTGTTCAATCGTCCGGATCGCATCTCCGTCTCGGCGGTGACTGCGGCAGGCAACGGTAATCTGATTCTGGCTGGACAGGGTGGCGTTCGCGTCACTTCGCCCACCGGCGCAGAGAATGGAAAAAACGGGTCGTCCAAATGAGCCGGGCAAATAATAAGAAGGCGGGTCTATGACATCCTTAAGCACTCCTCATCAGGACAAGGCGACGTTTCTTGAACGCCTGATTTTCAACAACCGCCCGGCAGTCATCGTCATCTGCCTGCTGGTCAGTATTTTCCTGTTCTGGCAGGCCACGTTGATCCGGCCGTCCACCAGTTTCGAAAAAATGATCCCGCTCGAGCATCCGTTCATTGAAAAAATGATGGAGCACCGCAACGATCTGGCGAACCTGGGCAACACGGTGCGGATTTCCGTGGAAGCCACCGATGGCGACATCTTCTCCAAGGAATACATGGAGACCCTGCGTCAGATCAACGACGAGGTGTTCTACATTTCCGGCGTCGACCGTTCCGGCCTCAAGTCGTTGTGGAGCCCGAGCGTGCGCTGGACCGAGGTGACGGAGGAGGGCTTCGCCGGTGGTGAAGTGATTCCCCAGAGCTATAACGGCTCCCAGCAAAGCCTCGACCTGTTGCGTAACAACGTGCTCAAGTCCGGGCAAGTCGGGCGCCTGGTGGCCAACGACTTCAAGTCGAGCATCGTCGATATCCCGCTGCTGGAGTCCTACCCGGACCCGCAGGATCAGGGCAAGTTGCTGGCGCTGGACTACCGCAAGTTCTCTCACGAACTCGAAGACAAGATCCGCAACAAGTTCGAAGCCCAAAACCCCAACGTGAAGATCCACATTGTCGGGTTCGCCAAGAAAGTCGGCGACCTGATCGATGGGTTGGTCATGGTGGTGATGTTCTTCGGCGTCGCTTTCGTCATTACCCTGATCCTGCTGTACTGGTTCACCCACTGCATGCGCAGCACCGTGGCGGTGTTGAGTACCACGTTGGTGGCGGTGGTCTGGCAGCTGGGTTTGATGCACTTCTTCGGCTTCGGGCTTGACCCGTACTCGATGCTGGTGCCGTTCCTGATCTTCGCCATCGGGATTTCCCACGGCGTGCAGAAAATCAACGGCATCGCCTTGCAGTCCAGCGAGGCGGAGAACGCGCTGACAGCGGCACGTCGCACTTTCCGTCAGCTGTTTCTGCCGGGGATGATCGCGATCCTCGCGGATGCGGTGGGCTTCATCACGCTGTTGATCATCGACATTGGCGTGATTCGTGAACTGGCCATCGGCGCCTCCATCGGCGTGGCGGTGATCGTGTTCACCAACCTGATTCTGCTGCCGGTGGCGATTTCCTACGTCGGTATCAGCAAACGCGCGGTCGAACGCAGCAAGAAAGACGCGCACCGCGAGCATCCTTTCTGGCGTCTGCTGTCGAACTTTGCCAGCCCGAAAGTCGCACCGATTTCCATTGCCCTGGCGCTGATCGCTTTCGGTGGTGGCCTCTGGTACAGCCAGAACCTGAAAATCGGCGACCTCGACCAGGGCGCGCCGGAACTGCGTCCGGACTCGCGTTACAACAAGGACAACAGCTTCATCATCAATAACTACTCCACCAGTTCCGATGTATTGGTGGTGATGGTCAAGACCAAGTCCGAAGGTTGCTCGCGCTATGAAGCCATGGCGCCGATCGACGAGCTGATGTGGAAAATGCAGAACACCGAGGGCGTGCAGTCGGCGATCTCGCTGGTGACCGTGTCCAAGCAGATGATCAAGGGCATGAACGAGGGCAACCTGAAATGGGAAACCCTGTCGCGCAACCCGGACGTGCTGAACAACTCCATCGCCCGTGCCGATGGCCTGTACAACAACAATTGCTCTCTGGCACCGGTGTTGGTGTTCCTCAATGACCACAAGGCCGAAACCCTGGATCGCGCCGTGCATGCGGTGCAGGACTTCGCCAAAGAGAACAACAAGGAAGGCCTGGAATTCATCCTTGCCGCCGGTAATGCCGGGATCGAAGCGGCCACCAACGAGGTGATCAAACGCTCCGAACTGACCATTCTGATTCTGGTGTACATCTGTGTCGCGACCATGTGCATGATCACCTTCCGTTCCTGGGCGGCGACCTTGTGCATCGTGCTGCCGCTGGTGCTGACCTCGGTCCTCGGCAACGCATTGATGGCATTCATGGGCATCGGCGTGAAAGTGGCGACCTTGCCGGTGGTAGCGCTCGGAGTGGGGATTGGCGTGGATTACGGGATCTACATCTACAGCCGTCTGGAAAGCTTCCTGCGTGCCGGTCTGCCGCTGCAAGAGGCGTACTACCAGACGCTGAAGTCCACCGGTAAAGCCGTGTTGTTCACCGGTCTGTGCCTGGCGATCGGCGTGTGCACCTGGATCTTCTCGGCGATCAAGTTCCAGGCTGACATGGGCCTGATGCTGACCTTCATGCTGCTCTGGAACATGTTCGGCGCCTTGTGGCTGCTGCCAGCGCTGGCACGGTTCCTGATCAAGCCGGAGAAACTGGCAGGGCAGAAGGGCAACTCGCTGTTTGCTCACTGACCGGTTGCTGAAACTAAAAAGCCGCAACCAAGGTTGCGGCTTTTTTATATCTCAAGTTCACACCAGCCCCTGTGGGAGCGGGCTTGCCCGCGATGACGGCTTAACATTCAACATTTGTATCGACTGACACTGCGCAATCGCGGGCAAGCCCGCTCCCACAGGGTTCAGTGGTGGTTATGAGGGATCAGTTCCCAACACCACATTCAGCGCACTACGCGCATCATCCAGCTGCACCAGCGTCGCATGCCGCGCGCCCAGCGCATCACGATTCTCGATAGCGGTCAGGATCGCCTTGTGCCGTGGCATCGCCAATTCATGCAGGTTCGGCCGTTGGTTGGAGTGCTTCAAGGCTTCGGCAATCGCCACCGACAACATGTTGCACAGGTTCGCCAGCAAGTCGTTATGCGTCGCGTCGGCGATGCGGCTGTGGAAATCCAGGTCCGGCTGCAACAAGGCTTCCGGGGTTGGCGCCGCTTCCATGCGTTGGTAGGCCTCACCGATAGAGGCGATGTCTTCGTCGGTGGCGAACTGCGCGGCCAACGCGGCGGCGGCCGGTTCGATGATGCTGCGCACGCTGGTCAGCAGATCAAAGAATTCATTTTGCGGGCTGCTTTGCATCAGCCAATGCAGCACGTCCGGGTCAAGCATGTGCCATTCCTTGCGCTGCTTGACCACCGTGCCGACCCGCGGACGGGAATACACCAGGCCCTTGGCGACCAGCACCCGGGTGGCTTCGCGTAGCACCGGCCGGCTGACCGCGTATTCCTCGCACAGCAGGGCTTCGGCGGGCAGTTTGTCGTCCGGTTTGAACCGTCCCGAGACGATCTGCATGCCCAGTTCCTGGACGATGCGCGAGTGCATGCTTTTGCGGTCGGAGGGTTTGCGGTAATCCATGGGGAACGGCGCGATCCTGTGCGATGGGGTGCCGCGCATGATAGCAGGCGCGGCGAGGACGGTCGCCAGAGCAAGCACAGTCCTGAACCATATGGGGATTAAATGTGGGAGCGGGCTTGCTCGCGAAGGCGGACTATCAGTCAACATCAATGTTGAATGTGATGGCCTCTTCGCGAGCAAGCCCGCTCCCACATTAGGTTGATGATGTCAGTGAGAGTGACGCGGTACCTCGGATCCTCGGCACCCGACCAGGAAATCGAAGTCGCAACCCTGATCCGCTTGCAGCACATGGTCGATGTACAACTGACGATAACCGCCCACGATCAATTGCTGTGGTGGCTGCAAATCCGCCATGCGCGCCGCCAGCTCTGCATCCGGAATATCCAGGTGCAAACGCCCGTTGGCGCAATCAAGCTCGATCCAGTCGCCTTCCTTCACTGTCGCCAAAGGCCCGCCAGCCGCCGCTTCCGGTGCCACATGCAGAACTACCGTGCCGTACGCGGTGCCGCTCATGCGTGCGTCGGAAATCCGCACCATGTCGGTCACGCCCTGGGCCAGCAGCTTGGCCGGTAATCCCATGTTGCCGACTTCGGCCATGCCCGGATAACCCTTCGGACCACAGTTTTTCATCACCAGAATCGAATTGGCATCCACGTCCAGTTCCGGATCGTTGATCCGCGCCTTGTACATGTCGAAGTTCTCGAACACCACCGCACGGCCACGGTGTTGCATCAATTCGGCACTCGCGGCGGAGGGCTTGAGCACCGCACCGAGTGGCGCCAGGTTGCCGCGCAACACGCAGATGCCGCCGTCGGCACGGATCGGGTTGTCGAGGGTGCGGATCACTTCGTCCTGGCCGTAGATCGGCGCGTCCTTGGTGTTTTCGCCGATGGTTTTGCCATTGACGGTGAGGGCATTCGGGTTCGGAATCAGGTT
This sequence comes from Pseudomonas sp. JV414, assembly GCF_032424305.1. Lineage (NCBI taxonomy): Bacteria > Pseudomonadati > Pseudomonadota > Gammaproteobacteria > Pseudomonadales > Pseudomonadaceae > Pseudomonas > Pseudomonas sp. JV414. Next base: position 1,096,798 of record NZ_VYKC01000022.1, read on the forward strand.
GGCTTCGCCGAGGCGACGCAGCACTGCGGGCAAGCCGCCGGCGTAGTAGAACTCTTCCATCAGGAAGCGCCCGGAGGGTTGCAGGTCGACGATGGTCGGCATGCCGCGACCGATGCGGGTCCAGTCATCCAGGTCCAGCTCGACGCCGATGCGCCCGGCGATGGCTTTCAAGTGGATCACCGCGTTGGTCGAACCGCCGATGGCGGCGTTCACCCGGATGGCGTTCTCGAAGGCTTCCTTGGTGAGGATCTTCGACAGTTTCAAATCTTCGCGCACCATCTCCACCGCGCGCATACCGGACATGTGTGCCAACACATAACGGCGTGCGTCGACCGCCGGAATCGCCGCGTTGTGGGGCAGGGAAGTGCCCAGTGCTTCGGCCATGCAGGCCATGGTCGAGGCGGTGCCCATGGTGTTGCAGGTACCGGCCGAGCGCGACATGCCGCCCTCGGCCGCGAGGAAATCATCGATGGTGATGGTGCCCGCCTTGACCTGTTCGCTGAGCTGCCAGACCACCGTGCCCGAGCCGATGTCCTGGCCCTTGTGCTTGCCGTTGAGCATCGGGCCACCGGTGACGACGATCGCCGGCACGTCGCAACTGGCCGCGCCCATCAGCAACGCTGGGGTGGTTTTGTCGCAGCCGGTAAGCAGTACCACGCCATCGATCGGGTTACCGCGAATCGCTTCCTCGACGTCCATGCTCGCCAGGTTGCGGGTGAGCATCGCGGTGGGGCGCAGGTTCGACTCTCCGTTGGAGAACACCGGGAATTCCACTGGAAAGCCGCCGGCTTCGATCACCCCGCGCTTGACGTGCTCGGCGATCTGCCGGAAATGCGCGTTGCACGGGGTCAGTTCCGACCAGGTGTTGCAGATGCCGATGATCGGCTTGCCGTGGAACTGATGGTCGGCGATGCCCTGATTCTTCATCCAGCTGCGGTACATGAAGCCGTTCTTGTCGGCGGTGCCAAACCATTGGGCGGAGCGCAGGGTGGGTTTCTTATCAGACATGATCGGTTCTCTTATTGTATGACTATATAGTTCGAGCTACGGCGTAACATAAGCGCAATTTCGGCCGTTTGGAAGTGTTGTTGGTTAAATAGTATTACTATATAGTCGTTTTCAACGGAGGGATGGCCCTGGCGGTTTTCTGCGAGAGGCGTCCCCCGAGGTTCTATAACAACAACAATCGGAGACCGAACTCATGAGCCAGGAACTGCGGCTTATTCGTCGCATCACGCTGAAACTGATTCCCTTCCTGATCCTGCTGTACCTGATCGCCTATGTGGATCGCTCCGCGGTCGGTTTCGCCAAGCTGCACATGGGCGCCGACATCGGCCTGGGTGACGCGGCTTATGGCTTGGGGGCCGGGCTGTTCTTCATTGGCTATTTCCTGCTGGAAATCCCCAGCAACCTGATGCTCGACCGCTTCGGCGCCCGGCGCTGGTTCGCGCGGATCATGCTCACATGGGGCGCCATCACCATCGGCATGGCGTTCGTCCAGGGACCGAACAGCTTCTATGTGATGCGCTTTCTGCTCGGCGCGGCCGAAGCCGGGTTCTTCCCGGGCGTTCTGTACTACATCACCCAATGGTTCCCGATCCGCCATCGCGGCAAGATCCTCGGGTTGTTCATCCTTTCCCAACCCATCGCGATGATGATCACCGGCCCGGTGTCCGGCGGCTTGCTGGGCATGGACGGGATTCTTGGGCTGCACGGTTGGCAGTGGTTGTTCATCGTCATCGGTACGCCTGCGATCCTGCTGACCTGGCCAGTGCTGCGTTACCTCCCGGACGGCCCGCAACAGGTGAAATGGATGGATCAGTCTGAGAAAGACTGGCTGACCGGCGAGCTGAAAAAGGACCTGGAGGTGTACGGCCAGACCCGCCACGGCAATCCACTGCACGCGCTGAAGGACAAACGCGTGTTGCTGCTGGCGCTGTTCTATCTGCCGGTGACCCTGAGCATCTACGGTCTCGGTTTGTGGTTGCCGACGTTGATCAAGCAGTTCGGTGGCACTGATCTGGTGACCGGTTTCGTGTCATCGGTGCCGTACATCTTCGGGATCATCGGTTTGCTGATTATTCCGCGCAGTTCTGATCGCTTGAATGATCGCTATGGCCATTTGGCGGTGCTGTATGTGTTGGGTGCCATCGGTCTGTTCCTCAGCGCCTGGCTGACGGTGCCGGTGCTGCAATTGGCGGCGCTGTGCCTGGTGGCGTTCGCGCTGTTTTCCTGCACAGCGGTGTTCTGGACCTTGCCGGGTCGCTTCTTCGCCGGCGCCAGTGCGGCGGCGGGGATCGCGTTGATCAACTCGGTGGGCAACCTTGGTGGCTACATCGGCCCGTTCGTGATTGGTGCGTTGAAGGAATACACCGGCAATCTGGCGTCGGGGTTGTACTTCCTGTCCTGCGTGATGGTGTTCGGCCTGGTGCTGACGGGTGTGGTTTATCGGCTGCTGGAGCGTAAGCACGTGCTGCCGGTCGATGAGTTTGCGGCCAGTGCGCGTGGAGCTACCCGTATCTGAGGTCAACACAATTCAAATGTGGGAGCGGGCTTGCTCGCGAAGGCGTCGTGTCAGTCACCAGTGATGTTGAATGTGATGGCCTCTTCGCGAGCAAGCCCGCTCCCACATGGGTTCTGCGGTGTTTTGAAGAATTGTTTTACAGGAGAAAATCATGCGTTTAGTTCAGTTCGAATTGAGTAACGGCGAACGCCGCGTCGGCGTGGTCGAGGACGGCCTGGTGCGCGAAGTGCGGGATGCGCGCTCGGTGCGGGATCTGGCGCTGGCGGCGATCGAGGCGGGCGTCAATCTTGAGCAACAGGTTCAAACCCTGGGGCTGGGAATCAGCCACGACTATTCAGCGCTGCTGGCCAATCTGCAAATCCTCCCACCGCTGGATCACCCGGACCCGGCGCATATGCTGATCAGCGGCACCGGTCTGACTCATTTGGGCAGCGCTTCGGCCCGGGACAAAATGCATCAGCAGGCCGGCGACGAAACCGCCATGACCGACACCATGCGCATCTTCAAGTGGGGCGTGGAGGGCGGTAAACCCGCGACCGGCCAAGCTGGCGTGCAACCGGAGTGGTTCTACAAGGGCGACGGCAGCATCGTTGTGCGACCGGGCAAACCGTTCCCGCTGCCGCCGTTTGCCGAAGATGCCGGGGAGGAACCCGAGCTCAGCGGTCTCTATGTAATCGGCCACGACGGAAAACCATATCGCCTCGGTTTCGCGGTGGGCAACGAGTTCTCCGATCATGTGATGGAGCGCAAGAATTACCTCTACCTGGCCCATTCGAAATTGCGCAGTTGCAGCTATGGTCCGGAGCTTCGGGTCGGCGAACTGCCTCAGCATCTGGCCGGCACCAGTCGCATTCTGCGCGATGGTGAAGTGCTGTGGCAGAACGAATTCCTCAGTGGCGAAGCGAACATGTGCCACAGCCTGGAAAACCTCGAATACCACCATTTCAAATACAGCCAGTTCCTGCGCCCCGGCGACGTGCACATTCACTTCTTCGGCACCGCGACCCTGTCCTTCGCCGATGGCATTCGCACCCAACCGGGTGACGTGTTCGAGATCAGTCAGGCCGAGTTCGGCGCGTCGTTGATCAACGGCATAGAGCCCGTTGAGGCGGCGTTTGAACCTGGCACCGTCGGCACACTTTAAGGAGGCACCCATGACCCGGATTCTTGGTCACAACTACATTGGCGGTCAGCGCAGCGCTACCGGCACCGTCAAACTCCAGAGCGTCGATGCCAGCACTGGCGAGGCTTTGCCCCACGATTTCTATCAGGCCACCCTTGAAGAAGTTGACGCCGCCGCGAAGGCTGCCGCCGCTGCTTACCCAACCTATCGCAGCCTGAGCGCCGAACGACGTGCGCAATTCCTCGATGCGATTGCCGATGAGCTGGACGCGTTGGGCGATGATTTTGTCGCCGTGGTCTGCCGCGAAACCGCGTTGCCAGCCGGCCGTATTCAAGGTGAGCGTGGGCGCACCAGTGGCCAGATGCGTCTGTTCGCCAAGGTGCTGCGGCGCGGTGATTTCTATGGGGCGCGGATTGATCGTGCGCTGCCAGAACGTACGCCTTTGCCGCGTCCGGACCTGCGTCAGTACCGCATCGGCCTAGGGCCGGTCGCCGTGTTTGGCGCGAGTAACTTTCCGCTGGCGTTTTCCACGGCGGGCGGCGACACCGCTTCGGCATTGGCCGCCGGCTGCCCGGTGGTGTTCAAGGCCCACAGTGGCCATATGGCAACCGCTGAATGGGTGGCCGACGCCGTGATCCGCGCCGCCGAGAAAACCGCCATGCCCGCCGGTGTGTTCAACATGATCTACGGCGGCGGGGTGGGTGAAGCGCTGGTCAAGCACCCGGCGATTCAGGCAGTCGGTTTTACCGGCTCACTGAAGGGTGGCCGTGCGCTGTGCGACATGGCCGCGACACGTGCGCAGCCGATTCCGGTGTTTGCCGAGATGTCGAGCATCAACCCGGTGATCGTGCTGCCTCAAGCGCTGGAAGCTCGAGCTGAAAGTGTCGCCCGTGACCTCACGGCGTCGGTGGTCCAGGGTTGTGGTCAGTTCTGTACCAATCCGGGGTTGGTGATCGGCATTCGTTCGCCGCAGTTCAGCGCGTTCGTGCAGCAGGTGGCGGGCCTGATTGGCGACCAACCGGCGCAAACCATGCTCAATGCCGGTACGTTGGGCGGCTATGACAAAGGCCTGCAGAAGCTCCTCGCGCATCCGAAAATCGAGCACTTGGCTGGTAACCCGCAACAAGGCAATCAGGCGCAACCGCAGCTGTTCAAGGCCAATGTCAGCCTGTTGCTCGATGGCGATGAAGTGCTGCAAGAGGAAGTGTTTGGGCCGACCACGGTGTTCGTCGAAGTGGTGGATCAGGCGCAACTCAGTGCTGCGTTGAACGGCTTGCATGGGCAACTGACGGCGACCCTTATTGGTGAGCCGGCGGACTTCGAACAGTTCGGCGAGCTGACACCATTGTTGGAACAGAAGGTCGGGCGGATCCTGCTCAACGGCTATCCGACCGGCGTGGAAGTCTGTGACTCGATGGTTCATGGCGGGCCGTATCCGGCGACTTCCGATGCGCGAGGCACGTCGGTGGGGACCCTGGCCATCGACCGTTTCCTGCGCCCGGTGTGCTTCCAGAACTACCCCGACAGCCTGCTGCCGGAAGCACTGAAAAATGGCAATCCGCTGCGCATCCAGCGCCTGGTCGATGGCAAGCCATCGCGCGAAGCTCTCTAACGGTTGAACGCAGTCCCTGTGGGAGCGGACTGTGGCGAGGGGGCTTGCCCCCGTTTGAGTGCGTAGCACTCACAAAATCTTTGGTACATCAGAGATTTTGGGGCTGCTTTGCAGCCCAACGGGGGCAAGCCCCCTCGCCACAGTCCGCTTCCACATTGAGCTATCATTGCTTTTTTCCATTCAAAGATTGACTGCCATGACTGCCGTAAACGACACCTTGATCAACGCCCTCGAACACTGCGACATGCTGGAGATCGACGGGCTGCACGCGTTCGACTTCTCCCTCGATGAAGACGATAACCTGCACATCGAATGCATGGACGGTCGGGCGCTCAAGCGCTGGGAGTTCAGCGTGGCTCAGATCGCGGCGGCAACGTTTGATCCCGACTTGAAGAGCTGGATCATTACCGGCGACTCCGGCGAGCACCGGTTGGTGCCCATGGAAGCGTTCGGCGGTGGTGACGACGAGGACGAAACGAATGAGGATGCGTAACCTCTGGCCACTGTTGATGGCTGGCAGTGTCGGCGCGATGGGCGTGCAGGCGGCCCCGGCCGACAGTTACGAACTGCTGGTGGGCTCGTACACCGCCGGCCAGAGCCAGGGTATTTATCGTCTGAGTTTCGACAGCCGCACCGGGCAGATCGAGGCCAAACCCCTGCAAGTGGTGAAGAGCGCCAACCCGTCCTGGCTGGCCGTGTCCAAGGATCAACAGCGCCTGTTCGCGGTCAACGAAAACGGTCCCGGTCAGGCCGATCCGGTAGGGCGTGTAAGTAGTTATGCGATTGATCCCAAGACCCACGAGTTGAGCCTGATCAGTCAGGCGCAAACCCTGGGCAACGAACCGACGCACTCGAGCGTCAGCGGTGATGCCAGTCACGTGTTTATCAGCAACTACTCGGTGGCTGAAGATCCGGGCGGCACCATGGCGGTGTTACCAGTGGGCACCGATGGCAAGCTGAAACCCGTCGTGCAGATGAGCAGTCATCCGTCCAGCCGGGTCAACCCTGAGCGGCAGAAGTCGGCGCACGTGCATTCGGTGGTTTCATCGCCGGATGGTCACTACGTGTTTTCCAACGATTTGGGGGCGGACAAGATTTTCATCTATCGCTTCGATCCCAAGGCCAATCCGGAACTGCCGCTGACCGCCGCTAAACCCGCGTCCGTTCAGTTGCCACCCGGCAGCGGGCCGCGACACTTGTTGTTCAGCGCCGATGGCAAACACGCCTGGCTGACCATGGAAATGAGCGCGCAGGTCGCAGTGTTCGATTACCGCGACGGCAAGCTTGAGCAAACGCAGTTGGTCGATCTGGCGGCGGGTCTGCCGACATCGGGCAAGGCTGCGGCTGCGCTTCACGCCTCGGCCGACGGCAAGTTCCTTTACGTCAGCAACCGTGGCACCACCAATCAGTTGCTGGTGTTCGCCATTGACCCGGCGACCGGTCATCTCAAGGAGCTTCAGCGCCGCTCCGTGGACGGTGATCACCCGCGTGAGTTCAGCCTCGATCCGAGTGGCAAGTTTGTGCTGATTGCCAACCAGAAGAGCAACCAGATTGTCGTCGTCGAGCGCGATGCCAAGACTGGGCTGTTGGGTAAAACCGTGCAGAAACTGCCGATGGATGCCCCCAGCGATCTCAAGTTCCTGGTGCGTCAATAGGCCGCAGGCCCCGGTTGATGGGGCCTGCAACCTTCTATTAATGAGACTGATATCGGCTAATGCTACAAAGCATTTCAAGGCGCCGACCCTCGGGAGTTAAGTTTGCTTCACGGCCCCACCGGGCAAGCAAGCCAACTGAATCGAGGACTACCGCCATGAACTTCAATCTCTTTTCCGTCATCGCCGCTTCCGCCATCTCTGCCACTGTTGCATTGCCAGCCAGCGCCAACGTTGAAATCAGCGACAAAAAATCCCACGCCCAAAGCTATACCCAGAAATACCTGCAACAGAGCGCCAACTTCTACGCCGCGCTGGATCACAAAACCCAATACTGAAACTTTCGTGCTGCTGGCTCTCGAGTAGGAGCTGCCGCAGGCTGCGATCTTTTGATTTTAAAAGTCAAAAGATCGCAGCCTGCGGCAGCTTCTACATGGAGATCATCAAATTGATATCAATCTTGCGCTTGATATCACATGGCCATGAGTTTAAATTTGACGCTGATTTTTTGACTCCTTCCCCAATAAGGATCGACAGCATGGCGATGCGTCTGGCAGTGGTTCTCCTGTTTCTCTATTCCACCCCGATTCTGTCGGCTGCCCAGCCCGTTCCCAATGAGCCGGATGCGGCCCGCGAGCGCTTGATGAGCTTTATCGAGGACTGAAACACGCTGGTTCATGATCAATAAAACTGATAGCTACTATGCATAAAGGTCGCTAGTTATCTTCTGTTTTTTGATCGATTCTGTGGGCACTGAAATATGCCCACGGAGAACACCATGGCCAGCGCAATCATCACTTCTGCCAAATACGGCGCCTACCTGGCCATCGGTCTTTACGTGGCCATGGTGTTGGTCGTCAGCCTTTCGGCTCAATCGCAACAAAGCCTTCAAGCACCAATCCAGGTCGCTTATCCCGCCATTCAATTCGAACACCGTGCTCAAAACGTTATGGTCGATCATGCCGACGTGGCGGGAGTGGTGGGGGCATGAAAGGACGCAAACTCTGGGTCATCGCCTTCCTGGCGTTCATGACCAATGGCGCTTCTTTATTGGGGATCGGGCAGGGCTCGGCGGGGTCGGTGGCGCGGGCCATCGAATGCAACCACAACATCGCCCACAACATTCAGACGGCCAAGGCCTGGGGATTGCTGGTGGGCAATCCGCCGATCAAGCCCAATGGCGAATTCTTCGGGCCATTCCAGGTGGATTGCTCGGCGTTGGGGATGTGTTCGGTGTTGACGTGAATCCCCCCGTAGGAGCTGCCGAAGGCTGCGATCTTTTGATCTTGAAAAATCAAAATCAAAAGATCGCAGCCTTCGGCAGCTCCTACGGGGATCGGTTATTTCTTCATTATTGATGTGAACAGGTCTGACTCGATGAAGCGCTGCAACCACGCCTGCAACCGCACATAAGGCGTCTGCCCGAACCACTGGCGATCCACGTGGGCGAATTGCCGTACGAACGGCATCAGGGCGACATCCGCCAGGCTCGGGTACTCGGCTAGCAGGTAGTCGCGCCCCTCCAACAACTCATCCAGCTTACGCAAGAACACCTCGCCCTCGGCGCGATAAACAGCCATCGGCTGCTCGGGGTAACGCTCGGCGTACTTGTAGCGATTCAGGTGCACCTTGAACACCTGATCGTTCTCTTCGATCAGTGCGGCGCTGTGTTCCTGTCCTTGCGGATCATCCTTGAGCAACCAGTCCTGCGGATCATTCTGCGCCAGCGCCCAGCGCATGACTTCCAGGCTTTCATCGATCACCCGGCCATCCAGACTCAGCACCGGCACTGTGCCTTTGCTCGACAGTGCGAGCATTTCGGCCGGTTTGGCCTTGAGGCTGACCTCGACGATATCCACCTCAACCCCTGAATAACGCAGCGCCATGCGTGCGCGCATGGCGTAGGGGCAGCGGCGGAACGAATACAGCGTATTCATTTCACCTCCAGCGTACTCAGGCCGTTGCCTTGACGGTGAACCTGAATCTGCACCGGAATTCGTTCATGCATTTCCTGCACGTGGGAAATCACTGCGACCTTGCGGCCCTGCGCTTGCAGACCGTCGAGGGCGTCCATGGCCAGTTGCAGGGATTCCGGGTCGAGGCTGCCGAAGCCTTCGTCGATGAACAGCGATTCGATTTTCAGCGTGCTCGACGCCATCGACGCCAAACCGAGCGCCAGGGCCAGCGACACCAGGAACGTCTCGCCGCCGGACAGCGAATGCACCGAGCGCAGTTCATCGCCCATCTCGGTGTCCATCACCAATAACCCGAGCATGCTGCCGCCACGTTTCAACCGATAGCGCCGTACCAGTTGCCGCAGCTGGACGTTGGCGTGATGCACCAGCAGGTCGAGGTTGTAGGCCTGGGCGATCTTGCGGAAGGTGTCGCCGGTGGCCGAACCGATTAGCGCATTCAAGCGTGCCCAGCGCTGGTATTCGGTGTAGGCGTCGGCGATCTGCTGCGCCAGGGCCTGATTGGCGTTCTGTCGACGCTGATCCTCGGCCTGTTCGGCGCGCAATTCGGCGCAGCGGTGCTCGCTGGCGGCGAACAGGTTTTGCAGCTCGGCCAGCGTCGTGGCCAGTTGTTCTGCGTCGAGATTGCCGTTGTGCTGCGCCTGATGATCGAGCAAGCGCTGATCGCGCTCCTGCAGCAGCACCTTGGCTTGCTCGATGGCTTTTTCGCTTTGCTGCAATTGTTGACGCAGTTCGCTGACGTGTTGGTCATCGACGCTCAACAGATCTTCCAGTCCGCCGTCGTCCAGCTCTGGATGCTGCGCACGCCAGTCGGCGATCTTGCCGCTCAACTCACGGTCCTCAGTTTCCAGGGCCTGCGAACGTTCCTGCTGCGCCTTGAGTTCAGCGGCCAGTTGCACCAACCGCGTGCGCACGCTTTGCAGTTCCTGATTGGCCGTCGCTTCGGCACTGCGCGCCTGCTCGACGGCCTGATCCAGTTGCTGCTGCCACTGTTCGGCGCTGGCATGTTCGCCCAGCAGTTGCGTCAGTTTTTCCTGGCACGCCTGTTGCTGCCCGGCCAGCGCCGTGAACTGTTGCTGCGCGGCGTCCAACTGTTGGGTGCGGGTCTGCTGTTGGTACTGTTCTTTCTCCAGCGTCTGCTGGCGTTGTTGCTGTTCGCCGAGTTCATCGCGCTGCTGGTCAAGTTGTTCCAGGCGCTGAGCGATCTGCCGGTCAAGCTGCATGAAGGTCGCGGCGGGTTCGTTGCGCAAGGCCTCCAGCGTGTCGGCCGGGAGCAGGGTGCTGAACGCCGCCAGTTCATCGTCCAGGCGTTTACTATCGCTGCTCAACTCGCGTTGCTGGTTGAGCAGGTGTTGTGTGGCCTGTTGGTTTGCTGCTTCGGCGCTGCGCAGTTGTTGCGCCAGGCGTGCGGCATCCTGTTGCAGGGTGAGCAGGGCGGTTTGCCGTTGTTCATCCTGCGTGATGCTCTGGTTCAACTGGCTGCTTTGTTGCGTTAGCCAGGCATCGCGTTTACTTGCGTCCTGCGCCAACAGTTGCGCGGACAGTGGGTGCGCTTCCAGGCTTGGCGTCAGGCCTTGTTGCTGAGCCGCGAGCTGTTCTTGCTGTTGCAGCAGTTCTTTTTGCTGAGCAATCAAACCGCCGACTTCTGCGCGCAGATCGGTGAGTTTTTCCTTGAGCAGGTCCACCGCTTTCTGAGCGTTGGCCTGTTCGCTTTCATCATGCCGGCCGAGGCTTTGCAGCAAGGCTTCAGGCTGATGATAAGGATGGTCCGGGCTGCCACAAACCGGGCACGGCTGATCGTCCTGCAACTGCGCGCGTAGTTCTTCGACGCTGGCACTGCGCGCCAGACGCTGACGCTCCAGCAGTTCGCGGGTGACGGTCAGGGTCTGTTCGGCGACGCTCAGTTCTGCCTTGGTCTTCACCCCGTCCTGGGTCAGACGATCGCGCTCTTGCTGAGCGGCGAGTTGCCGCTGCTGCAGCTCGGCACCGCGTTTGTCCAGTTCCTGCTGGCTGGCCCACAGTCGTGTCAGTTCTTCAAAGGCCCGCAGTTGCTTGCGGTTGTCCTGCAACAGGCTGCCGAGAATCTGAATCTGCTCGGCCACTGCTTCAGGCTCGGCGCCGGCCTCTTTGTACAGCACCTCAAGGCTCTGGCGTTGTGTTGCCAGCTCCTCGGCGGCGCGGGCGGCGCTTTGCTCCAGAGCGATCAGTTCGGCCTGGCCCTTGTTCAGGCGATTGCCGATCAGCATCAGTTGTTGCAGGCGATCGCGGTAGGCATTCCAGGCATCGCTCAACGGCGCCAGATGGGTGCTTTGCTCAAGCTCACCGGCAATCCGCTGCAACCGTTCGGCGACCTGTTTCTGTTGGTCGAGCAAACCCTGAATCGTGCCCTGGCCCTGAGTGCAGGCCAGTTCCGCCTGCTGCTTGAGGTCGGCACTGAGGCTGGCGTCCTTGACCAGACGGGTGAGGGCGCTTTGCTCTTCGAAGGCCTGACGCAGCAGTGGCGCGCTGGAGGTGTGTTGGCTTTGCGCGTGGGTCAACGCCGTTTGGGCGGTGCTCAGGCTCTGTTCGAGTTGATTCTGTCGTTCGATCAGCTCGCTTTGCTGTTGCGTGTGCTGCTGAATCTGCGCCGCCAGCGGGGTGAGCTGGGCGGTGAGTTCGATCTTGCGTGCGAACTGATGCCGTTGCGGGGCCAGTTGTTCCAGACGGTTCAGCTTCAAGCGCTCGCCGGCCAGGCTGCTCCAGTGTTGCTGGGCGGAGTGCAGTTGCTCGGTGGCGCTCTGTTGCGCGTCCTGCACCTGGCGCAGGTCCTTGAGCCAAGTGTGTTGCAACTCCAACTGTTTGAGCTGCGCCTGTTGGGTCTTGAGTTGCTGCTGAGCATCGTTGAAACGTTCATCGAGTTCGGCCCGGGCTTCCGGCGACAGCGGCGTGACCCCGGTGGCCTGATCCTGCAATAACTTGTGGGCTTCGCGAGCTTCTTTGGTCTTGTCGAACGCGCGGCGACCGAGACGGGTGTAGAGCGCGGTGTCGGTGAGCTTTTCCAGCAGTTCGCTGCGGTCGTTGTCGTCAGCCTTGAGGAAGGCGCTGAACTCGCTCTGAGCCAGCATGACGGCGCGGGTGAACTGTTCGAAGTTCAGGCCCAGCGCGGCTTCGAGCTGTGCTTTGTATTCGCCTTTCTGGCTGGCCAGCAGTTGATCCTGATCGATGTCGCGCAGGCTCTGGCGACTGGCTTGCAGCTTGCCACCGGCCTTTTCCCGAGCGCGGTTGGCCTCCCAGCGAGCGCGATAGCGGCGACCGTCGATGCCGACGAAATCCACTTCGGCATAGCCTTCGCCGGTGCCGCGACGCAGCAGGGTGCGCGGGTCGCCGGTGCCGATTTCGCCATCGGCATCCGGGACCTTGGCGTCGCGGCCGGTGTTGTTCAGGCGCGGCACGGCGCCAAACAGCGCCAGGCACAGGGCGTCGAGCAGCGTGCTTTTGCCGGCACCGGTCGGCCCGGTGATCGCGAACAGACCGGCACTGGCCAAAGGCTCCGCGGTGAAGTCGATTTCAAACGGCCCGGCCAGGGAAGCGAGGTTTTTCAGGCGGATCGCGAGGATCTTCATGGCTGTTCGCTCTCCATCTGCACGTCTTGCAACAGCTCGGCGAAGTCCTTGAGCGTTTGCTCGTCGACCTCACTGCCGTAGTTGTCCTGCCAGGCGCGGCTGAACAGTTCCTGGGGCGTCATCTGATCCAGTTCGATCAAGGTTGTGCCGTCATCGACGCCGTCGCGGCTGCCATTGCCGGCATATTCGGCGGCAATTCGTACCAGCCGCACGGCTTTGCCTTGCAACGCCGTTTCCACTTGATGGCGCAGGTCCGGTTGCGGTTCGTCGAGACGGACCCGCACTTCCAGCCACGGCTGGCGCTGGATATCGGCGAGCAGGTCGATGTTGGGCAGGTCGGCCAGTTGCAGCAGGATTTCCGCCAATGGCGCGGAGCCGAGGCGTTGCAAGTGGACGGAACGCGGAATCAGGCGCGGTTCGACGCTGACCAATGTTTCGCCATCAAGCTGAATGTCGAGGATCTGATGCTGGTAATTGATCTCGGAGAACGACAGCGGAATCGGCGAGCCGCAGTAGCGGATGCGCTCTTCACCGTTGACCTTCTGCGGCTTGTGCAAATGCCCGAGGGCGACATAGCTGATGCTCGGCCCGAACAGACTGGCGGGCAGGGCTTCGGCGTTACCGATGATCAGGCTGCGCTCGGAATCTTCCGAGACCGAACCGCCAGCCATGTGCGCATGGCTGATGGCGATCAGCGCCTGGCCCGGCTTGCGTTTGGCGTTGGCCGCTTCGATCAGCCATTCATGAACCTGGCCGATGCCACGCAAATAGTTATCGCCCAAATGCGCACCCGTCACTTCGGCGGGGCGCAGGAACGGCAGCGCCAGGCACCAGGCGACGATTTCACCGCTGACATCAGGCAGCGGCAACAACAGGCGTTCGGCATCCAGTTGACCGTCATCGAGCCACAGCACGCGACCGAGGGCGTGAGTGCGCAAGCGCCGCATCAACGGCGCGGGCAGTTCGATCCGCGAACCAGAGTCGTGGTTGCCGGCGATCATCACGATGGTCAGCAACGGCTGCTGTTCGTGGGCACTGACGATGAAATCGTAGAGGCGTTCCTGGGCTTTGACCGGCGGATTGACCGTGTCAAAGATATCGCCGGCGATCAGCAGCACATCGGGCTGATCCAGCTTCAGCTGACGCAGCAGCCAGTCAAGAAAACAGGCGTGCTCGAAATCGCGCTCCTGGCCGTGCAGGTTCTGCCCAAGGTGCCAGTCGGAGGTGTGAAACAGACGCAAGGCGTACTCCGTAGGAAATAAGGTAATGGCCGCGAGGAAAATGACAGCGACTAAAGAGGGGAGAGTTTACTGGCAAAAGGTCGGGAATGCAGAAGGGCAGAAAAGATCGCAGCCTTCGGCAGCTCCTACGGGTGTACGCCATTCCAAGGTAGGAGCTGCCGAAGGCTGCGATCTTTTGATTCTATTTCGGATAAAGCGGCGGCAACCCGGTATCGCCAACCAAGTCTTGAACCCCTTCGGCCGTCGGGATTGCCCGAATTGCGCGCCAGAGATCCTCACCCTGCCAGTACTGGCCGGTTTCGCTGTACAGCGCGCCATTCAGGCCGTCCAGCGCATCGGACAACGGCACAAAACGCGCCGCCATGTCGGCCAGGGTTTCCGGTTGTTGTCGGGCCCAGGCGTCGAGGGCCTGGCGGGTGGCATGAGTATCGTTGGCCTGGCAGGCGCGTTTGAGGTCGTCGAGCAAGGTGCGTGGGCTCGGGCCGGTCTGCGCCGCTCGCAGGATCGCCGGTTGCCAGCGGGCGCGCCACCAGAGGCCGAAGCCCAGCAGGGTGGTGCAGGCCAGAATCACTGTGCTGAGTTTCCACCACCAGAGGACTTCGTTGCTGGCGCCGGACATTACCTGCGGGTTGCCCGCCGGGGTATCGACGATCAGGCTTGGATTGCTCGCCACTTGCAGTGTACGGGCCGGCAGGCTGCTGTGTTCCAGGTGATCCTCGAAGGTGTTCCACCAGACCACTTCAACGCTCGGCAAATCAATGTTGCCGGTGCGGGTCGGCACCAGGGCTTCACGGTCCTCGCGACTGCCGATCAAGCCGCGTTCGCTGCTTTGGTTGCCCAGTACCGGCTGATCCGGGTAGCGCCGCAGGCCGTTGATCTCGGTGGCGGGCAACGGTGGTAGTTGCGAACTGGCGAGGCCTTCGGCGTTCAGGGTCAGGCTGCGGGTCAGCGAGTAGCCGACCTGCGCATTATCCGGTTCCGGGCTCCAGCTTTCGCTCAGGCTCAGGCTGCGGGCCGGCAGCCAGGGCACATCGGCTGGATACGTGCCGGGTTTGGCCTTGACCGTCAGCGGGATCTCGGCGGATTTGACGCGCATCTGCTTGCCCGGTTTTGGCCCTTGGGGTGTTGCGTCTTGGGACGGTCGGGTATCGACTGGGGTTGCACTGAACATCTGCGCTGGAATAACCAGTTCACCGCTTTGCTGCGGGTAGATCGCATAACGCATTTCGATCACGCCATGGCGCAGTCCATTGATGACTTTTTCGTAGGTGCGCGAGTCGCCCAGCTGTTCGATGCGCGCATCGGGAATCTGCAACGGGGTCAGGCTGCTGTCGTCGTACAGCGACACCGAATGGTAAATGCGCAAGGTCAGGATCGCCTGAGCCTGCACATAGACGCTGTTCTGGTCGAGGCTGGCCTCAATGAACACTGGCGCCAGTGTGTTGCTGCTGTCCTGCGCTTCGCTCTCGATCACTTGCACGGTAATCGGCTGACTCTGGACGTCGCCCAGTTGCAGCGATGGAATCACCACGCTGCCGTTTTGCCGGGGCAGCAGGGTGATGATCCAGCGCGTGGTCGCCTGAGTGTTGCCGTTGAGGGTGTTCAGTTGGTTGACTTGGCGAGTGCCGCGCACTTCGAACAGCGGCTCCAGAGGGGTCAGGTCGGGTTTGCCGAACTGGGTCACGTCGCTGGTTTCCAGGATCAGTTCGACCGTCTCGCCGGAATTCAGGCGGCTGCGATCGACGCTGGCGACCAGTTCCGCAGCCTGGGCCTGAGCGGTGCAGAGCAACAGGGCCGGCAACAATGCGAGCAAGTAGGCGGTGAAGCGGGTCATCGAGTTTTTTCCTGATCCTGATGTTGTTGCTGTTCGTACCAGAATTTGCGTCTGAGCAGTTCGCCGGGGTCATCCGGGATCTTGCGCAGCCATTGCTCCAGCGCCTGGCGCTGTTCGCCTTCAATCATGTCGCTGGCCGGGCGCCGCGGTGGCGTGGTGCTTTGCTCATCGCCCAACTCGCTGCCCGGGACTTCATTGGCACCCGGTTGCGGTGGCGTCGTGGGCGGCTGCTCGGCGTCCGGCGTGGTTTGCTCGGCGTCGGTTTTCGGCTCGCCATTGCTGGGTTGGGTGGCGCTGCCCGGCGGCGGTTCCTGGGTGATGGTTTCGGTTTTGCCATCGGCGGTTTTGTCCGGCTCGACGGGCGGCGCTGAGGTTTTCTGCTTGAGCAGGCTTTCCACCAGTGCCTTGTTGGTCAGGGCCGGGCGCAGATCCGGTTGACGTTCCAGCGCTTGATCGTAAGCATCCAGCGCCGCTTCCAGCTCACCGCCTTTGGCCAGGGCGTTACCCCGATTGTAGTGGGCGTGGGCGTCGTTGCCTTGGGCAAACCGCTGGGCGGCGCCACTGTAGTCGCCGGCGTTATAGAGCGCCACACCTTGCCACTGCGGATCTTCGAAATGCTGCGCGGCCTCGGCCGGGCGCTTTTGTTTGAGTAAGTGCAGGCCTTGCTGATCGGGACGCAGCCACAAGTCTTCGAAATCGAAGGCGTAACTCGGTTGCGGCAGCAGGAACAGCAGCGGCAGGCAGAACAGCCAACCCCGGCGCCCGGCACAGGCGGCCAGTAATAACAGCGGCAGCAGCAGCCAGTAGCCCTGATCGGCCCAGGTGTCGAGGCGCAATGTCTGGCCGTCGTTGCGCAGATCCCGTGGGCCATCGAGCAGGCCAAGACCGCGCAGGTCGGCATCGTCCAGACGCGCCTGGCGATAACGTCCGCCCAGGCCATTGGCAAAGGCTTTCAGGCTGGGGCCGTCCAGACGGGGCACCAGAATTGCGCCCTGGTCATCCTTGAGGAAACTGCCATCGTCCTGCGCGACCGGCGCACCTTCGGCGGTGCCGATACCGAGCATCAGAAATTGCGTGGACTTGTCGTCCAGCGCCTGACGAACCCCTTGGCGTTCCTGTTCCGTCAGCGACGAACCGATCAGCAGGATCCGACCCTGGCCGAGGGCGCCCTGATCCAACAGCGCAAGGGCCTTGGCCGCCGCCAGATCGGCACGATGACCGACTTGGGGCATCAGCGACGGCTTAAGTGCGTCCAGCAGGTTGCGGCTGGTCGACAGGTCATCCGACAGCGGCACCAAGGTGTGGGCACTGCCGGCGTAGACGATGATTGCGGTCTGGGCATCGCTGCGGTTCTGCAGCAGGTCGAACAGTTTGCGCCGGGCCTGTTCCAGTCTGTTCGGTGCGACGTCGGTGGCGAGCATTTCCGGGGTCAGCTCAAGCAACACCACCAGCGGATCGGCGGGTTTCTGACTGGTTTGTTCGACACGCTGCCAGCTCGGCCCCAGGAGGGCCAGCACGGTCAGCACCCAGGCCAGGCCAAGAGCGACCCATGGCAGTTTGCTTTCTCGACCGCTGCCACCACTGAGCAACGCGGCATGGAAGGCCGGCGGCAGAATCATTTGCCAGCGACCGGCGCGTTTCTGCCGATGCCAGAGTTGCCAGAGCAACCAGCCCAGCAACGGCAACAACAGCAGCCACCAGGGGCGGAACCAGTGCGGCCAGAGCGCAATCATCGGCGCCTCCGCAGACGCAGGCGTTTAAGCCGCTGACGCCAGTCGGGCAGTTGCGTTTGCAAAAACAGCTTCTTGGTAAACAGCCGTTGCAACGGGTTGTCCGGCCAGCGCTCGCGGATCACCAGCAGCATGCTCAACAGCAGCGCCATCGCCAGAGGCCAGTGATACAACGCTTGGGCCGGGCGGGCTTGGGTGGGTTGCTGGGTCACCGGCTCCAGTTTGTCGAGGGTGCGCTTGATCGCCTGCAATTCCTCACCGTCGCGGGCGCGGAAGTACTGGCCGCCGGTGGCTTGGGCGATGGCTTTCAAGGCTGGTTCGTCGAGGTCCAGGCTCGGGTTGATGCCCAGGAATCCCAGGGTGCCACTTTGTTCCGGATCGGCGCCGATACCGATCGGGTAGATTTTCACGCCTTCGTTGGCCGCCAGTCGTGCGGCGGTCAGCGGATCGATCTCGCCGCCGTTGTTGGCGCCATCGGTGACCAGAATCAGCACGCGGCTTTGTGCCGGGCGTTGACGCAGGCGTTTGAGGGCCAGGCCGATGGCATCGCCGATGGCGGTGTTCTTGCCGGCGATGCCGATTCGCGCTTCGTCGAGCCACACGCGAACGGTGTGCCGGTCGAAAGTCAGTGGCGCTTGCAGATAGGCCTGACTGCCGAACAGGATCAAGCCGACCCGGTCGCCGTCGCGACTTTCGAGAAAATCACCGAGTAAATGCTGCACCAGTGACAGTCGGCTGACGTCTTCGTCCTGCCACTGCATGTCGGGGAAGTCCATGGAGCCGGACACGTCCACCGCCACCAGCAGATCGCGGCCACTGGCGGCAACCGGCAGGGGTTCGCCTAGCCATTGCGGACGCGCCGCGGCGATCAGCAACAATAGCCACATGAGGATGAACGGGGCTTGTTGACGCCAGGCCGGCAGATTCGCCCGGGCACGGCGGCGAGCGAGGCCTTCGAGGTCGCTGAGGAAGCTGACTTTGAGCGCCGGTTCGCCACTGTCGGCGACCGGCAGCAGCACCCGCATCAGCCAGGGCAGGGGCAGCAGGGCGAAGATCCACGGCCAGGCGAACTCAAACATGTTTGCGAATCCAGGTGTCGACGGCTTGAGTCAGGCCGGCGATGGCCTTGTCGTCGAGTTTGCATTCGGGTTTGTAGGCGCCTTCCACCAGTACCATCCAGCGCGTAAGGCCAGCGGCCGGGCAGCGGTTATCGAGGAATGCCAGCCATTTGCGCCCGTTAAGGGTGTGGCTCTGGCTGTAGGGGTAGTGGTTGCGGCACAGACGTTTGAGCAACCCGTTGAGTTGCTGCAGCCAGGCACCGGCCGGGGCACCGTCGTAGGGTTTGGGCATCCGGGCGAGCTCGGCCAGCGCAGCGAGACGCACCGGGTCCAGCGGTTGTTCGGCGCGGACGACAGGGCGCTTGTTCGGAATGAAACGGCGCAACTGCCACAGGCCGAAACCGATCAATGGCAGCAATAACAGCAGCAGCCACCAGCCCGGCGCCGGCGGCCAGAAGCCGATAGGTGGCGGGGAAATCAGCGGTTGCAGCTGATCGAGGCTGCTCATCGACCTTTCCCCGGACGTTGAGGGTTCAGGTATTCGCGCAGTTGCTCGACCATTTCGCTTTGGGTACTCAAAGGCATCAGCAATATCCGCAACTTCTGCGCCAGCAGCTCCCAGCGGGCGATGCGCGTTTCAGCTTGTGCGCGATAAGCCTGGCGCAAGTCGAAATTCAACGTGTCGAGTTCCAATTGCGCACCGCGTTCCGCGAAGCGTAAAAGCCCGGCAGCGGGCAGGGCGTGATCCAGCGGATCGGACACGGGCAGCAGCAACAGGTCGCAATGGCGTGACAACAGGCTCAACTGCTGCTCGGCACCGTCGGACAAGGCGCGTTCATCGCAGATCACAATCACCAGGCTGCCAGGGCGCAATACTTCCCGGGCGCGGCGCAGGGCAATACCGAAGGCGTCGCGGTCCGGCTCGCGTTCGGTGTGCAACGACTGATTGACCCGCACCAGTCGGTTGAGCAATTGCAGCAGGCTCTGTTTGCTGCGTCGCGGTTTGATCTCGTAGTGCTCGTCGTCGCCGAACACCAGCCCGCCGACCCGGTCGTTATGGCCCAGCGCTGCCCAGCCAATCAGGCTCGCTGCCTGGGCGGCAAGCACCGATTTGAACATCAGGCCGGAGCCGAAAAACAACCGGCGGCTCTGTTCGACCATGATGAAAATCGGTCGCTCGCGTTCTTCATGGAACAGCTTGGTGTGGGGTTCCTGGGTACGGGCGGTGACGCGCCAGTCGATGCTTCGCACATCATCACCGGCCTGATAGACCCGCACCTGATCGAAGTCCACCCCGCGCCCGCGCAGTTTGGAGTGGTGCAGGCCGATCAGCGGGCTGCGCTGGCTCGGCGTGGAAAACAGCTGCACTTCACGCACGCGATGACGCATCTCGATCAGCTCGGCGAGGCTGACACGGATGCCCGGCTCGGGCGGCAGGGGGGCGTTCATCGGGGTCAAGCGACGGCTACGACGTCGAGAATCCGCTGGACCACCCGGTCCTGGTCGATGCCAGCGGCTTCGGCTTCAAAGGAAAGAATGATGCGGTGGCGCAACACATCGAACAGCACCGCCTGAATGTCTTCCGGGCTGACGAAGTCGCGACCGGCCAGCCAGGCGTGAGCCCGGGCGCAACGGTCCAGGGCAATGGAGCCGCGCGGGCTGGCGCCGTAGGCGATCCATTCGGCCATTTCCGGGTCGAACTTGGCCGGCGTGCGCGTGGCCATGACCAGTTGCACCAGGTATTCCTCCACGGCGTCGGCCATGTACAACCCGAGGATTTCCTTGCGCGCGGCGAAGATCGCCTGCTGGCTGACTCGGCGTTCAGGTTTGGTTTCGCCGTGCAGCGCTTCGCCGCGAGCCTGTTGCAGAATCCGGCGCTCGACGGCGGCGTCAGGGAAGCCGATTTTTACGTGCATCAGGAAACGGTCGAGCTGGGCTTCGGGCAGCGGGTAGGTGCCTTCCTGCTCGATGGGGTTTTGCGTGGCCATGACCAAAAACAGCGGCGACAGGTCGTAGGTGCTGCGCCCGACACTGACCTGGCGTTCGCCCATGGCTTCAAGCAGGGCCGACTGAACCTTGGCCGGGGCACGATTGATTTCGTCCGCCAGCACCAGATTGTGGAAAATCGGACCTTGCTGGAACACGAAGCTGCCGGTTTCCGGGCGATAGATTTCCGTGCCGGTGATGTCGGCCGGTAGCAGGTCGGGGGTGAACTGGATGCGATGGAACTGTGCTTCGATGCCTTCGGCGAGCTCTTTGATGGCCTTGGTCTTGGCCAGCCCCGGGGCGCCCTCGACCAGCATGTGGCCGTCGGCGAGCAAGGCGATGAGCAAGCGCTCGATGAGTTTTTCCTGGCCGAGAATCTGCGTTGAAAGAAAGGTTCGCAGCGCGAGCAGCGCTTCACGATGTTCCATCGATGACTGTTCCTGGAAAGGGTGACCGAAGACGTTCGAATAACGCCAGGGCTGGGGGCGTTACTTTAATCCATCGCAGGGTGCGGCGACTAACGGCATTTTGTGCAAAGTGCGGGAATTGATGGGCGAAATTGTTGGAAGTTTGTAGTGCGGGCCGGGCGGTGGCTGTTCTGGCCTCATCGCGGGCAAGCCCGGCTCCCACAAGTTTCAGCGGTGTGCTTGCAATCTTTGCAACACATCAGACCCTGTGGGAGCGGGCTTGCCCGCGATGAGGCCCGCCCGAACACCATCAGAGCTGGCTTATATAAGTCCCAGTCCCCTTGAGGATGTTCTGCAAGGTTTCTTCAACTTCAGCCAAATCCTGCGCATCAGTGCTATGCAGAATTTCCAGCGAATCTTCGCCATCGAGCACATCGGCGTCCGCGGCGGCGATTTCGATCAGCAGGCGGTCAGGGCTGAGAGTGACTTTCACCCCGTTGAGTGCCGAAGGCTTGTCGTGGAAGATGATCTCCAGCTCATCCTCGTCCGGAAAACGGCTCATCAGGAACATTTCGCCCTCGGCGCTGTTGCAGCAGAGCATGGCCAAGTTGTCTTCTTCTTCGTCGCACGGGTTGACGATCAAGAGGTCAGTTGTCATTTGCATGGGAAAATCCTGGCTCGGCGAGCGTGGTGAACGTAACAAAAGACAATTCTGCCAGCCCTCGGGAATTTCTGCTCGGCTGAGTGTCAGAAGATGTGTCGTGAGCATTCGGGGTGTTACTGGTCATTTCTGGTACGGATGTGCCGTAAAACCGGGCATAAAACGCCCATTTTCCTGCATGACTGCTAGTGTTGTTCGAGGCATGGACCGCCGTTTACGTGCCGATGACCGAATATGTCGCAGCGCTGCAAGCACAGCCCTTGCTGCACTCGTTAAGCTGCGCTACGGATGAGCACCCGTAAAGGCAGTGCGCTATAGATCGCGCAGTCGTTTTTGCAGATGCCCATTCAATGGAAGGTGAATGTGACCTGAGTGTCTCGTCCAGCTTCACCCACCTGTCATCCTGTTTCCTCTGCCCGAGAATCAGGAACAGGGTGACGGATTGCCCCGAAAGGGGTTTGCACGCGACGCTTCCATCAATAACAAGCCCAAGCGGAGTACCACAGATGGCGTTCTTCACCGCAGCCAGCAAAGCCGACTTCCAGCACCAACTGCAAGCGGCACTGGCGCAGCACATCAGTGAACAGGCACTGCCACAAGTGGCGCTGTTCGCTGAACAATTTTTCGGCATTATTTCCCTGGACGAGCTGACCCAGCGTCGGTTGTCCGACCTCGCCGGCTGCACCCTTTCTGCGTGGCGCCTGCTTGAGCGCTTCGATCACGCGCATCCGCAAGTGCGCGTCTACAACCCAGATTACGAACGCCACGGCTGGCAGTCGACCCACACCGCGGTCGAAGTGCTGCACCACGATCTGCCGTTTCTGGTGGACTCGGTGCGTACCGAGCTGAACCGTCGCGGCTACAGCATTCATACCCTGCAAACCACTGTGCTGAGCGTGCGTCGCGGCAGCAAGGGCGAGCTGCTGGAAATCTTGCCGAAAGGCACCCAGGGCGAAGGCATTCTGCAAGAATCGCTGATGTACCTGGAAATCGACCGTTGCGCCAACACGGCCGAACTGAATGTCCTGACCAAAGAGCTGGAGCAGGTTCTCGGTGAAGTCCGCGTCGCGGTCGCCGATTTCGAGCCGATGAAAGCCAAGGTCCAGGAGCTGATCCAAGGCATCGACAACAGCCAGTTCATCATCAACGCCGACGAAAAGTCCGAAATCAAGAGCTTCCTGGAATGGCTGGTGGGCAACCACTTCACTTTCCTGGGCTACGAAGAGTTCGTGGTGGGCGAAGATCAGAACGGCGGTCACATCGAATATGACCAGAACTCGTTCCTCGGCCTGACCAAACTGCTGCGCGCCGGCCTGACCGTCGATGATCTGCGCATCGAAGACTACGCCGTCAACTACCTGCGCGAACCGACGCCGCTGTCGTTCGCCAAGGCTGCACACCCAAGCCGCGTACACCGTCCGGCGTACCCGGATTACGTGTCGATCCGCCAGATCGATGCCGATGGCAAAGTCGTTAAAGAATGCCGCTTCATGGGCCTGTACACCTCCTCGGTGTATGGCGAAAGCGTGCGGGTCATTCCTTACATCCGTCGCAAGGTCGAGATCATCGAACAGCGTTCGGGCTTCCAGGCCAAGGCTCACTTGGGCAAGGAATTGGCCCAGGTGCTTGAAGTGCTGCCGCGCGATGACTTGTTCCAGACCCCGGTGGACGAGCTGTTCACCACCGTGATGTCGATCGTGCAGATCCAGGAACGCAACAAGATCCGCGTGTTCCTGCGCAAAGACCCGTACGGCCGTTTCTGCTACTGCCTGGCCTACGTGCCGCGCGACATCTACTCCACCGAAGTGCGCCAGAAGATCCAGCAAGTGCTGATGGATCGCCTGAAAGCCTCGGACTGCGAGTTCTGGACCTTCTTCTCCGAGTCCGTGCTGGCCCGTGTGCAACTGATTCTGCGGGTCGATCCGAAGAACCGTCTGGACATCGACCCGGTTCTGCTGGAAAAAGAAGTGGTGCAGGCCTGCCGCAGCTGGCAGGACGACTACGCGAGCCTGGTGGTCGAGAGCTTCGGCGAAGCCCAAGGCACCAACGTGCTGGCCGACTTCCCGAAAGGCTTCCCGGCCGGTTACCGCGAGCGTTTCGCAGCCCACTCGGCTGTGGTCGACATGCAGCACCTGCTGAGCCTGAGCGAAAAAAATCCGCTGGTCATGAGCTTCTATCAGCCACTGGCCCAGGTCTCCGGTCAGCGCATGCTGCACTGCAAGCTGTACCACGCCGATACGCCGCTGGCGTTGTCCGACGTGTTGCCGATCCTGGAAAACCTCGGCCTGCGCGTGCTGGGTGAGTTCCCGTATCGCCTGCGTCACAACAATGGCCGTGAATTCTGGATTCATGACTTCGCGTTCACCGCCGCCGAAGGCCTGGAACTCGACATCCAGCAACTCAACGACACCTTGCAGGACGCTTTCGTCCACATCGTGCGTGGCGATGCCGAGAACGATGCATTCAACCGCTTGGTGCTGACCGCCGGCCTGCCATGGCGCGACGTGGCGCTGCTGCGTGCTTACGCCCGTTACATGAAGCAGATCCGTCTGGGCTTCGACCTGGGTTACATCGCCAGCACCCTGAACAACCACACCGACATCGCTCGCGAGTTGACCCGGTTGTTCAAGACCCGTTTCTACCTGGCGCGCAAGCTGACCAGCGATGATCTGGAAGACAAGCAACAACGTCTGGAACACGCGATTCTGGCAGCACTGGACGATGTTCAGGTGCTGAACGAAGACCGCATCCTGCGTCGTTACCTGGACCTGATCAAAGCGACCCTGCGGACCAACTTCTACCAGACCGACGCCCACGGTCAGAACAAGTCCTACTTCAGCTTCAAGTTCAACCCGCACCAGATTCCAGAGCTGCCGAAGCCGGTACCGAAGTTCGAAATCTTCGTTTATTCGCCTCGCGTTGAAGGCGTGCACCTGCGCTTCGGCAACGTTGCACGTGGTGGTCTGCGCTGGTCCGACCGTGAAGAAGACTTCCGTACCGAAGTCCTGGGCCTGGTAAAAGCCCAGCAAGTGAAGAACTCGGTCATCGTGCCGGTGGGTGCGAAGGGCGGCTTCCTGCCGCGTCGCCTGCCACTGGGCGGCAGCCGTGACGAGATCGCGGCCGAGGGCATCGCCTGCTACCGCATCTTCATCTCGGGCCTGTTGGACATCACCGACAACCTGAAAGACGGCGCGCTGGTACCGCCGGCCAACGTCGTGCGTCATGACGACGATGACCCGTACCTGGTGGTAGCGGCGGACAAAGGCACTGCGACCTTCTCCGACATCGCCAACGGTATCGCCATCGACTACGGCTTCTGGCTCGGCGACGCCTTTGCGTCCGGCGGCTCGGCCGGTTACGACCACAAGAAAATGGGCATTACCGCCAAGGGCGCGTGGGTCGGCGTACAGCGCCACTTCCGCGAGCGCGGCATCAATGTTCAGGAAGACAGCATCACTGTGGTTGGCGTCGGCGACATGGCCGGTGACGTGTTCGGTAACGGCTTGCTGATGTCCGAAAAGCTGCAACTGGTCGCTGCCTTCAACCACCTGCACATCTTCATCGACCCGAACCCGGAGCCAGCCAACAGCTTCGCCGAGCGTCAGCGTCTGTTCGACTTGCCACGTTCGGCGTGGTCGGACTACGACACCAGCATCATGTCCGAAGGCGGCGGGATCTTCTCGCGCAGCGCAAAAAGCATCGCGATTTCCCCGCAGATGAAAGAGCGCTTCGATATTCAGGCTGACAAACTGACCCCGACCGAACTGCTGAATGCCTTGCTCAAGGCACCGGTAGACCTGTTGTGGAACGGCGGTATCGGTACGTACGTCAAAGCCAGCAGCGAAAGCCACGCCGATGTCGGCGACAAGGCCAACGATGCACTGCGCGTGAACGGCAACGAACTGCGCTGCAAAGTTGTGGGCGAGGGCGGTAACCTCGGTATGACTCAGCTGGGTCGTGTCGAATTCGGCCTCAATGGCGGCGGTTCCAACACCGACTTCATCGACAACGCCGGTGGTGTGGACTGCTCCGACCACGAAGTGAACATCAAGATCCTGCTGAACGAAGTGGTACACGCCGGTGACATGACCGACAAGCAACGTAACCAGTTGCTGGCGAGCATGACCGACGAAGTCGGTAACCTGGTGCTCGGCAACAACTACAAGCAGACTCAGGCCCTGTCCCTGGCGGCACGCCGTGCTTTCGTGCGGATTGCTGAATACAAGCGCTTGATGAACGATCTGGAAGGCCGCGGCAAGCTGGATCGCGCCATCGAGTTCCTGCCGGCTGAAGAAGCGATCAACGAACGCCTCGCGGAAGGCCACGGCCTGACCCGTGCCGAGCTGTCGGTGCTGATCTCCTACAGCAAGATCGACCTCAAGGAAGCGCTGCTCAACTCCCAGGTACCGGACGACGATTACCTGACGCGCGACATGGAAACCGCTTTCCCGCCGTCGCTGGTGAGCAAGTTCTCTGACGCCATGCGCCGTCACCGTCTGAAGCGAGAAATCGTCAGCACCCAGATCGCCAACGATCTGGTCAACCACATGGGCATCACCTTCGTTCAACGACTCAAAGAGTCGACCGGCATGAGCCCGGCGAATGTTGCGGGGGCATATGTAATAGTTCGGGATATCTTCCACCTCCCGCACTGGTTCCGTCAGATCGAAGCCCTGGATTACCAGGTTTCGGCCGACGTACAACTGGAGCTGATGGATGAGCTGATGCGTCTGGGCCGCCGCGCTACGCGCTGGTTCCTGCGTGCCCGTCGCAACGAGCAGAACGCTGCCCGTGACGTCGCGCACTTCGGTCCGCATCTGAAAGAGTTGGGCCTCAAGCTCGACGATCTGCTCAGTGGCGAAATCCGCGAAACCTGGCAGGCGCGTTATCAGGCGTATGTCGCAGCCGGTGTGCCGGAGTTGCTGGCGCGCATGGTTGCAGGCACCACTCACCTGTACACCTTGCTGCCGATCATCGAGGCCTCGGATGTGACCGGTCAGGACGCAGCCGACGTGGCCAAGGCCTACTTCGCCGTGGGCAGTGCGCTGGACATCACCTGGTACCTGCAACAGATCAGCGCTCTGCCGGTTGAAAACAACTGGCAAGCCCTGGCCCGTGAAGCGTTCCGTGATGACGTCGATTGGCAACAACGTGCGATCACCATCTCCGTCCTGCAGCAGGGCGACGGCACCCAGGACGTGGAAACACGCTTGGCGCTGTGGATGGAAGAGCACGAAGGCATGATCGAACGCTGGCGCGCCATGCTGGTGGAAATCCGTGCTGCCAGCGGCACTGACTACGCCATGTACGCGGTGGCCAACCGCGAACTGCTGGACCTGGCGTTGAGCGGTCAAGCGGTGGTGCCTGTCACTGCGACTGCCGCTGTCAGCACCGAGCTGGAACCGGCTGCCTGATAGGCGTTGAATGAAAAAGCCCTGTCTCGAAAGAGATGGGGCTTTTTTTTGTCTGGGATTTGCAGCGGCTGGGCGGGCCTCTTCGCGGGCAAGCCCGCTCCCACATTTGAAATGCATTCCACTGTGGGAGCGGGCTTGCTCGCGAAGGGGCCATGAGCACCACCTCAGCTATTAGTTTTCCAAAGGAATCAACACTTTCTCATCCGGCGCCAACACCATGAACACCAACAGCTTGGCGGGTTGGGTGGCGCTGGCGTTTTTCGAGACCAAATGTTCAGAGCCAGCCGGTTCGTACCAGAGCTCGCCGGCCTTGTAGCTGATCGCTTTTTCACCTTTGACTTGCGAAATGATCTCCCCCGAAAGCACATAGGCCATGGCCGTGCCCTCGTGTTTATGAGCGATGGACGATTGGCCCGGCAGGTAGTCGACTTCGATCATCATGGCTTTTTTGTCGGGTACGTTTTTCAGCATCTGGTCTTGCAGGACAGTAATTTTTTCTGACGGGGCTGCGGTGTCGTGGGCGAATGCCGGGGCTGAAACGCTCAGCGTCAGAGCGGCGAAAGGGGCAGCAAAAAAACGAAGCGCATTCATGGTTGATTACCTGTGGTGGTGAGTCGTCAGGAACCACAGTAAGCCGCGTTATCGGGCAATCAAACGGCCAATTTTCGGGAAGGTGAGGGGACCAATCAAGCAAGTCAAAATCAAAAGATCGCAGCGTTCCGCAGCTCCTACATTGGAATCGCGTACACCCTTGAAACATCGGGCGGACGCAAATTCTGTAGGAGCTGCGGAACGCTGCGATCTTTTGATCTTGCTTTTAAACGATTGGAAAGCTGTTGAAGTCGACGGCATTGGCCAAGCGGCTGTCGATCAGGCCGATAAAGCCTTGCACTTCGGGGCAGTTGAAATGCGATTGCATGGCCGCTTCCGATTGCCAGCGGGCGCTGACCGTCCAGCGGGTGTCGTCCTCGGGGCAGCGGTCGACCATATAGGAATCACAGCCCGGAAGTTCGCGCAGGGTGTCGACAATCTTTTGCAGTTGCTTGCCCAGTTCGTCCGAGCGGCCGGCGGCAGCCTGCACCTTTACGGTGTTGATCACTTCGTTGGACATTGCTCACACTCCTGAATCAGGCCGGACGAATCCTGCTCATTGAGGGATAACGCCCAATCAGGATAGGCCTGCACCCCAAGGCCGCCAATAGCCAATCACCGGATAAAGCCGCAGACCAATCCCTCAGCCGAGCTGCTGCAAAATGTCCCTTAACCGGTCCAGGGCAATGTCGATGTCCAGGGTTTCGATTGCGCCGAATCCCAGGAAAAGCCCGGCTCGCGGCGCTTGCTGGTAAAAAAAGCTGTCCAGGGAATAGAGCCCCACTTCGACTTTTTTTGCCAATTCGATCACCAATGGAATATCGACCGGCACCTTGCACAGCACCGCCATGTGGAACCCGGCCGTGGTCGGCACCGCTTCAAACCACGGCGAAAGGTCGTCCGCCATGCGCGCCAGAATTCGTTCACGGCGCCCGGCGTAAATTGTATGGCAGCGTCGGATGTGCTTGAGCAGACAGCCCTCGGCGATGAACTTGGCCAGCGCCCATTGCGGCAGGGTGGAAGTGTGCAAGTCAGTGAGCTGCTTGGCGCGGATCACCGCTTCGAGAATCGCCGGCGGCAAAATCGCGTAACCCAGCCGCAGCTCCGGCAACAGGGTCTTCGAGAAGGTGCCGACGTAGGCAACGATGCCGCGCTGATCCAGGCTCTGCAGGGAGTCGGTGGGCCGGCCTTCGTAGCGGAATTCGCTGTCGTAATCGTCTTCGATGATGATCGCCCCCAGCTCATAGGCCCTTGCGAGCAGGGCTTCGCGCCGGGCCTGGCTCATGGGCATGCCCAAGGGGAACTGGTGGGACGGGGTGACGTAAATCAGCCGGGTGCCGTCGGGAATATGCTCTACCTGAATGCCTTGCGCATCCACCGGCACGCCGACCACCGTCGCGCCATGGGACCCGAACAACAGGCGCGCCGGCGGGTAGCCGGGGTCTTCCATGGCGACGAGGCTGCCCGGTTGGGTCAGCACCCGGGAAATCAGGTCCAGCGCCTGCTGCGCGCCGTTGCACACCACCACGTCTTCATCCTGACAATTGACCCCGCGCGAAAACGCGATGTGCCGTGCGATCGCATTGCGCAGCGCCGGCAGACCTTCGGGCAGGTTATAGAAACCTTTGGAACCGGCAATCTGGCGCAAGGCATGGGAGGTGCAGCGGCGCCAATCGTCCTGAGGAAACTGGCCTTTGCTGGTGGCTCCACCGATGAACTCGTAACGCAACGAGCCTTCCAGCGTCGGGTGGCGCAAGAATGTCGGCAGGCTGCGCCAGCGTTCGATGACATCAAAGCTCGCCAGCTCCGAATGGCTCTGCTTATGGACGATTTTCGCCGCCCGGGCATTGACGTAGGTGCCTTTGCCGATCACCCCGGTGAGGAAGTTCTCGTAGGTCAGTTGCGAATAAGTGTCGGAAATGGTCTTGCGCGAAATCCCCAGTTGTTCGGCCAGCAAGCGGCTGGGCGGCAGCTGCGTCCCGGCTGTCAGGCGACCGGATTCGATGGCGCTGCGCAGTTGCCGGTACAACTGGCCCGCCAGGTCCTTGCGGCCATCGATGACAACATGAAGTTCCATACCGGCGGGGCTCCTGAGGCGACTGTACGTCGCGCCAGATTACCCGCATGAGCGGCTACGCAGAAGTTGCGTGGGCGAAAAACCGCCGATTGGCCTTCTGCGGGGCGGTCCACGTTTTTTTCGACGAATTGGAGCTGTGCCGCCGCTGGGTCCAGCTCTATCTTGGAGTCATCTATCCGATCCCCGAGGTCACCCCATGAATGCCCGTCTGGATTACTACAGCGCATCGCCCAAAGCGATGAAAGCCATGATCGCCCTGGAGGCCTTGACCAGCGACCTGAGCATCGAACCGGCCTTGTTGCACTTGATCAAAATCCGCGCCTCGCAGCTCAATGGCTGCGCCTTCTGCACCGACATGCACTCGGTTGACGCGCGCCGCTTCGGCGAGAGCGATCGTCGGCTGTATGCAATCGTGGTCTGGCGCGACAGCAACTTCTTCAACCCTCGGGAGCGAGCCGCCCTGGCTTGGACGGAAGCGGTGACCCTGCTTTCGGAAAGCCATGTGCCGGATGACGTTTACGCACTGGCCCGGGAACAGTTCAGCGAAGGCGAACTGGTCGACCTGACGATGGCCGTCAGTACCATCAACAGCTGGAACCGCCTGGCGGTGAGCTTTCGGCAGACGTCCAGTGATTGATTAATGAAGAGTGTGGCGAGGGGGCTTTCCGCAATCCATGTGGGAGCGGGCTTGCTCGCGAAGAGGCCCGCCCATCCATCACAATTCCCACAGTCAGACCACTAAACAAGCACTGTTTAAACGACACTTCCAGATACTCACTCAGGCTACACATCCTTGCGCCGTTGCCTACGACTGCGCCAGAATTCGCCGGCTTGTGCGCCTTGGGTCCGGGCTCTATCGTTTGCCTGTCGCTGAAAAACAGCGATCGGGTTTGGTAGCCCGGTTTAACTAGTCGCATAGCGCACCGTTTGAAGGCCTGTTCAGGTCTCTGCTTTATGGTGGTCATGCGCAGGGCTCCTTCGGGGGCGCCGGGTCCTAGTTGCCGGTCTACCAACCCGCGTATGGCCACCACTCTTCGTTTGGTAGCGAGGGTGAAGGCTCCTTACATTTCAATTAGGAGTTTCACTATGTTCAAACCAACACCCAACCCACCGGAAACCGATCCGGCATCCCCCTACGAATCCCTCGATTCCAAAAAGCTCAACGAAGCCGCCGACCGCGCCCTCGATCACTACCTCAAACCACCCATCCCCAAAGACACCTAGCGCAAACCCAGCACCATTTACCACGTAGGCCCCAAGGTCGATAACGAAACCCTGCTGGTTAACGCCTGCGAATCCCTGGCGTCCGCGAGCATGATGCTCAGTGAGTTCGCCGGATTGATGGACATGCCACATCGCAACATGATGTTGGGGATTCAATCGGTGGTCATGCTCGGTGAGCTGGCGGTGAACCGGGTGCTGGATAACCTGGACCCGCAAGGCTAGCGAAGACCTGTGGCGAGGGGGCTTGCCCTAATGCCAGTCAGTTAAGCGCAATCCATGTGGGAGCGGGCTTGCTCGCGAAGACGGCGGCACAGTAAACATTGATGTTGCCTGACCCACCGCTTTCGCGAGCAAGCCCGCTCCCACAGGTTTCGCACCTTAACTGACTGGCATTAGGGCTTGCCCCCGTTCGGCGGCGAAGCCGTCGTAAAATCGGCATATGCGGTGTGCCTGAAAACATGCGATTGCAGGTTTGGGGGTCGCTTCGCAACCCAACGGGGGCAAGCCCCCTCGCCACAACAGCGGGTTAGGCTCCATTTCTTCGAGTCACTCAAGTGCAACTCCCTCTGGATAAATAAATTCGTCCTCTTTTCGTTTTTCTTTTTGATGTGTGGCCTGTTTATTTCTAAACGGAGAAGAATGCCCCTCATGTTGCATTCCTGTCTACTATCAGGTTTGACAGTAGACAGGCTTATCACGGTTAATATATTAATTTCGTCGGCAACGTGCTGGTCGGAAGCGAAAGTGTTGGCCGTGAGCGGTGCCAAGGACACCCTTCTCATTGGTATGTAGAAGGGGAATAATTTTTTCAAAGGGATGAATAAAAAATGGCGACTCCAGCGAATGTAACAACCAGCACAGTGGGTACTTTTAAAGTCAGTGCCATTGGGTTTGGAAGCATAGAACAGGGGAATATTTCGTTTGAAGATGATGGTGAGGGCTTTAAAGTCAGGGTTTTTAAGACTGAGAACAAGGTGACGCAATCCTTTGAACTTGTTTTTCCGAAAAAAGAGCCCTCAAAACAGTATGATGTAAAAGACTTGAGGGCGATGTATCATAAAGGAGGTGAGGCGGAATACTTTGAGTATGGTCCTGTTTCCGGCTCGGTAACTGTGTCGTATACGGATTCGCCTCGGAAAACTAAAGGTGAGTTTAATATGGAAATGAAAAAAATCCGTGGTGATAGTTGGGGGCCTGCAAAGTTAATTGTTACAGGGTCTTTTGACTTGGAGAATAGCTAGGTTGATGTGATGTTTAATATCGTTGCATATCAGGTATTGGGTGTTTAATAGTTAGCGTCATGCCGGCCGCTATTGAAGTTACGGTATGGCGCTAAATCAAGAAGCATATCCCTCATGCAACGATTGGCTGCACCACCGCTCATCGTCCCATTTTTGTATATGAACCTCTCATGGCAAAAAATCGATAGTACATCACCAGCCTGATCATCTCGATGCAACGTATTTGAGAAATACTTCGCTGACACTCCGCTTTCGCGAGCAAGCCCGCTCCCCCATTTTATGGGTGTACCCAGAAAAATCCGCGCAATTCCCACCTCCAATAATGAAGCTTTCATGACAAAAGTTCGGTAGCACATCGCCATTCCGGTCATGCCTATGTGACGCGCTTGAGGGGCCTTTTGGCCGCTTTTCACAAGCCGAGGGCGGGAAGCCGGGAGTGAGGCAATGGGGACTATGGAACGCTACTCGAAAGTGGGCATGCAAGAACTCGATCAGCGCCTGTCGAAGCCGCGCGCAAGAAGCCGGTTTCGGTCTATCGCTACGGCGCGCCGTGGGTCTGGATCGTGTCTCAGGATGACTGGCAGGGCGCTTTGAAAGAAGTGTCCAGCTACATTCCGCCGGGTCATTCACTGGTGC
This sequence comes from Pseudomonas sp. JV414, assembly GCF_032424305.1. Lineage (NCBI taxonomy): Bacteria > Pseudomonadati > Pseudomonadota > Gammaproteobacteria > Pseudomonadales > Pseudomonadaceae > Pseudomonas > Pseudomonas sp. JV414. The sequence continues at coordinate 1,129,384 of NZ_VYKC01000022.1, forward strand.
TGCTGCGCCCATAAATCGATGACCTGCTCGAAGAGCACCGCGACATCCTGCACGGCCTCAACGCCGAGCCCGGCATGCTCATCGCCCCGCAAACGGTCATGCACATCCTGCTGCTGCAGTTGCTCTATTCGGTGCCCAGCGAGCAGCAGCTCTACGAACAGCTCAATTACAACCTGCTGTTTCGCTGGTTCGTCGGCCTGGACCTGAACCAGAAGGTCTGGGGCTTCAACGTATTGAGCCGCGACATCGCCACGCTGCTGAACAACCCGCGGGCGGTGCAGCTGATCCAGAAAATTATTGGCGAAGTGTTCTGCGGTGCCTTGCTGCCAATGCCCGAGTTCTCCTTGAATTTCGCGCTGCTGCACACCTGGCTGGCCAAACACGCAGCGACGTAGACAACAAGCAATTGAGTGGGTCGAACGCTGGTCGAGAAGCCGCACGTACCCAGCTCGAGACGCAATTGGCTGAGCGTGACACACAAATGCAGCAATGTGCGGTCAAGAATCAACAGATGTATGGCGGGGCCAAGGATGTCGGTGCAGGGCGAATTTCTGGTGATGAGAGCAACCCCCTTCGCCACACACGAACCCGCTCCCACAGGTTTCTCACTGGTTTAAAGAATTTCTATCGCGCTGGAAGCAATCAAAAACAAAGATCGACAGGGAGTCATCGATGTCATTCATAGAACCCACAGGACGTCAGGGTGTTGTCGAATACCGATCGCCGCAGGGGCCATCCGAATCCTGGCTGGCACGGGCCGCCGGGATTGATACCGAGGTCGCGCAATACTTTCTGGTCAGCGCCCGTTGCGGCATGTTTCATGCAGGCCGCGCGCAGCCTCAATGTGCGGGCGACCCTGCTGCGCAAGCACCTGGCGCAGCTGGAAGATCAGCTGCAACGTTCGCTGTTCAAGTTCCAGGGCAGCGCACTGACCTTGAGTCGTGACGGTCAGCAGTTGCAGGCGCAGTTGGTCGCGTTGGCGCACGAGCGCAAGTTGCCGGTGATCGAACAGCCGTTGATTCGCCTGGCCGTGGCCGAGTCGATCCTGCACGACATCCTCGGCCGCGATCTGGTCTCGCTGCTGCGACGCAACGCCAGTGTGCGCCTGGACATCATTTCCCTGGACAGCGAGCTGTCCCTGCGAGCGATCAGTGCCGATGTGGTGGTGTGGCTGGCGGGCACCGATTCGCCGTTGCCAGGCCCCAGTTTTGCCATCAGCGAACCCCAGCGTCTGGCACGGCTGGACTATCTGCCGCACATCGCCAAACGCTATTCACGGGTCGCGGCGCGGCCGGACAGTCTGGGTGACCTGGCCGATTTCATGCTGGTGCAATGGCAGCACGATCGCCACGTCACCGCTTTTGGGCCGTGGAACAATCTGGTGGAGCAGCGCCTGGCGGGGGTGGTGCAGCTGCATTCCTACGAACTGATGCTGGAGATGATCCGTTGCAGCGCCTGCATCGGTTTGTTGCCGCACTACATGAGCCAATTCGACCGGGGGCTGGTGGCGTTGCCCGGGCTCTTCAAGCAACCGATGCAGCGCCAGGTGTGGATGGCGGTCAATGCCGACTCCCGGAATGAGGCCGGGGTGCAGGGGATCGTCGAGTTGATCCACAACACGTTCAGTGAGCGACGGGAGTGGTTCGAAGGATAACCACTGTTTTAATGTGTGAGCGAGCCTGCTCGCGATAGCGATCCAGCAATCAACATCAACGTTGAATGTGAGGGTCCCATCGCGAGCCAGTGTCTTGCGAAATCAGCTTTTTTTCAGCGGAAGAAAGTAGGCGGCCCATCTGATTGCCATCAACGCCAGATTGGCGCCATCGCGCAACAGCAAGCTGCCCGCGGCACGCCGTACTTCCTTCGAGCTGACGCGGCCGCGGGCGATGTCGAGGCGGGCAAAACTGTGCATGTGGCGAATGACATCGAACGCCATGAGCCCCGATGCTGCCAGGAAATAGAAAATCCGCTGCCAATAGGGTATGCCCAGCGACCGCACCAGGTCCGTGGTGACGTGCTGGTGCGCCACTTCTTCAGCGCAATGCCATCGCCACAGGCGGGTCTGTGGTGACTCCTTGACCGAGAGCAAGCCGTTTCTACGTAAGGCGGCTGCGGACATGACGGCCGTCACGTGCTCGAACGCGGCAGCCAATGCCAATTGCGCATTGAGTGACAATTTCGACTGAAGAGCCTCAAGGTCTTTCTCGATCATGTGCTCGAACGTCTTGACTTCAAACCCCTGGTTTTCCAGTTGCTGGTTGTACAGCCGGTGCGCTCGTTGGTGAGCACGTTCCTCGGCCACAAAGTTGCGCGAACATTTGGCAAGAACCGACGTTTGTTGCAATCGCAAAGCGGCTGACTCCACCACCGAAATCACGAATTGCTCACCCGCAGGAAGCAGTACCGAACAGGCATCGAACAGGTAAGTCTTGATCGATGTGTCGTTCCAGAATGGCTTGAAGAGGGTGGCCTCTTCGCGTTTGTCAGATACAGGCTGCTCGAGGTAGTCCATGGGTCAATGCCTCACACATGAACGCGGGGTGTCGGCGGCAGCGATCTCGCGAATCAATCCCGAGAAATAACCCTGCGTGATTTGCGCCTGCCGGGTATGTGCCTCGTCTTTCGCGAGCGCCTCATGCACCTGCCTAAGGCGAAAGCACGGCACGGCAGGATACAGGTGGTGTTCGGCATGAAAGCCGACGCCGTGGGGGGCGATCAACAAGCGTTCCCACCACGTTGCAATCACCGTTCGGGATGCTCCGGGACCGGGGTGGGGCAGAGCGAAGTGCTCTGCCACGTCGCGGAAATACAGCAAGGCCATCAACACGGTAAACAGTGGCAGGAGCCAGTACACCAAGACCGCCAACCAGAGGTGGAGCCAGGTGAAAACCACCGCGCAAAAAACGGCGAAAATCCATTGCCTATACCGCGTGGAAGGCGGGCATTGCGACGCCATTTTTGAAGTCACCAGGGCCGTTTTCAACTCATGGATGCCGTACAGCCCAGCGCAGTGTTTCAGCAACAGGATGGCGATGTTGAACGGAGATTTCGGAAACGTGAATCGGTCCTGTCCCATGCATGAAACCCAGTTGGGATCACGGTCGGTCGCGGTATGCAGGTGGTGGGCGGTGTGGTCGCGACGAAATCCGAAGATGGTGATGGTGAACGGGATTGCCGTCAGGAAATCGCCAAGGGTGTCGTTGAGCATGGGGCGAGACCGGCTGAACTGCCGGTGTGAAAACTCATGCATCAGGATGAGCAATGCATGCTGCCTTGTGCCGATGAACACAACGGCCAACACCGAGGCCCAAATCGTGCCGGCGTACATGGCCAGGCCTGCCGCACACAGGATCAGCACCCACTCGAAAACCGTGGCGGCGAGTAAACGCAATGGGGCGGGTTTGCCCCACGCCAACAGCTGGGCGCGCTCTACAGTGCGGATGGGGTGTTGGGTCTCGGCAGTCTTTGTGTGCCGTGGTTCGATAGCTGCGTCTGTCATGGCTTACTTCCAGAGTCGGGGACCGAGTCGCATCCAGGTCGCAAAGAAGGTGGGGAGGTCCGTTACGCCGCCTGGCTTGCGTTCGGCCAGAGCCCTCGATTGAGCGTGGGCATGGAACCAGCGCGTCGCCGGCGCCTCATGATGAATGCGGTGCAGCGAGCGATGCAGGACGAGCCAGGACAGTGGCGTTGGCAGATATAAATCGGTTGTGATGTCAGAGGGCGCGCGGCGCGAGCCTTGAGCCGAGATCGGTACTCCATAGTGCTCGGCCTGGGTCAGCCAGAAATCCAGCCAGGCAAAAATGCAATACGGAAGCAGGTAGGCGGATACGATTTGTCGAGGCACCTCATGGATGCCCAAAGCCAGCGCTGCGACGAAAACAGCGAGAAGGGCATTGTTCCAGCGCCAGCGCCGGAGCGCATGAGGAGGTGTGTAGCGTCGGGAAAAAATATTGATGGAAACGGCAACCCACAACTGCTCAACGGCGCCAAACAGGCTGATCAGGCGTGTTCGCCATGTCTGTTGGTACAGCAACCCTTCGGGATCATCGGCCTGGCAGGTTTTGCGATGGTGTTCGAGGTGAAAGCAGCGGTAGCCCACGAAGTTGACGCCGAAAATGGCAGCCGTGAACACACCCACTGCATCGTTCAGACGCGTGCCAACGAGGAACTGGCGATGCACACATTGATGTTTGGCCTCCTGAACCCCGATCATCAGAATCGCCTGAAACACTATAAGCGGAGCAATGGCCAGCCATCCGAACACCTCGTGTGCAGCCAGCCAGACAATCGCCGCCGTATTCAAGACGCACAGGGCCATGAACAGATAGCTGGGCATGTTGGAGCGCAATGAATGAAAGGCCGCCAAATGTAGCAGCTGCCGAAGGCTGCGTTCGGCTGCGAAGCAGTCGCAAATCCTGCTTGCACGGTTCGCCTGCAATACCGGAGTGCCTGATTTTGCGACCGCTTCGCGGCCGGACGCAGCCTGGCGGCAGCTGCTACGGACACTACCCAATGGCTCTGCTTGCTTAAACATCCGACAGCCTCCCAAGGCCCGAGCCAACGTAAAAAAACGCCACCGTCGTCAATAGCAGCACACCGGATGCTACGAACACGGCTTCGATGGAGATGAATTGCAAAACCCAGCCTGAAATCGCTGCCGAGACCGGCGCGAGTCCGGCAAACACGAGCATGAACAGGCTCATGCCGCGACCGAGCAATGCAGGCGGTAATGCTCGCTGCAGCCAGGTGTACGCCATGACCTGCACAAAGCCGCCGAAGATACCAATGGCGAACAGCAGTGCCACGCCTTGCCAGAGGGCATATACCCATCCCAGCGGCATCAGCAGCAAGGCGATGGCGCCGTCCACTGCGAGCAGGGTGGTGCCTAAATTGATAATCCGCAGTTTCGGGTGGGCCGTGAACATCAGCATGCCGACCAAGGTACCCGCGCCTTGGGCACCGAGTAGCCAGCCCAGGGCTTGCGCCTCAGGGGTGAAACGCATGTGAACCAGTAGCGGCACGGCGATCTGTACGGGGCCGCTCATGAACAGTGTCATGGCCGCCATATAGATCAGATACGTACGAAGCCGCTGATTCTGAAAGAAATAACGCAGGCCTTCTGCCGAGGCCGTGGGGCCGGAATCAGCGGAAGTCGCTCTGCGGATAAGCAGAGTCCTCAGCCCGAACGCGGACAGGGCAAAGGTCAGCGCATCGAGTGCAAACGCGATGGCAAAGGCGTCCAGCGCGCCGTTTGAATCTGAGCGCGCACCAGAGGGCAAGAACGCGCTGGCGATGAGCGCACTGGCGGCGACCGGGCCCAGGGCCATGGTGACCTGTCTGAGCGCAAGAAAGACGCCGTTGGCCTGCTCCAGATCGCGCGGGTTCACAATGCCGGGCACCAAGGCACTGCCGGCCGGTAAAGTGAGCGCGCTGAACAGCCCCAATAATGCGGCGCATCCAAAGATCACGGGCAACGTGGCATGGCCTTGAAAAACCGCCCAGGACAAGCCGCATAGCGCCATTGCACTTGAACAGCAGCCGAACATCCATACCGAGCGGGCGCCAAAACGGTCGACCAGCGAGCCGCCCGCCAACAGGAACAAGGCGCGCGGTAATGCGAGCGCGGCAAAAGCCCAGCCGAGCGCCATCGGGTCTGGCGTTATGGCCATGACCAGCAGGGGAAAGGCGACGAGGGTGAACTGGTCTCCCATCATGGACGCCGCAGCGCAGGTCAGCAGCCGCCAAAAACGTCTGTCGCGCGCGAGTGGACGGGCTGCGCTTTCTACTGCCAGGGAAGCGTTCACAAGCACACGAAGAATAGTTTTTTCATACGCTGCAGCCAAGTCAGCGGAACTCGCTTCCATATAAAGGAAAGGCCGGAGAGTGGCACTTTACCTACGATCAGCACGCCGACATCCAGCGAAGGCTCATGCGGGAAATAGTTGTCGTTGATGGCGACGATCTTGCGAAAGCCTTTTTTGAAGTAATACCGCAGTTGCGGATCCAGCGGCAGGCCCTTGCGTTCACCTCGCACATACTGCGCTACCGGAATGTCAGGGTTTTTCGAGATCCAGTTACGAAGGCCCGGAACCGGCGAGCCAAGATAGACCTCTGACCATCCCGCCTTCAGCGCATGGGGCCAAAAGAACTCGAAAATCGCTTGCGCCGCTTTCGGATCAACGCTGCTCAGGCTGATGCCAAACAGCACGCCAGTTTTTGCAGACTCGTCGCCGTGCTGTTTTCTTGCACAGTCTTCCCACGTCGGGCACTTGCGTATGATGTCGTGCCGGGCAGGTTTCATGAACACTGACGCCAGTGCAGTCCCCGTGCGAGTGCAAAAAGCGCCGATACTCAATGCAGGGAAAGAGGCGATCCGTGACGCCAGCATCGAGGCATCGGCGCGCTGATCGTCTTGCCATTTCCTTTGCTCAAGTTCAAGCACCGAAGGAATGTCCGCCAGCGACAGAAATCGAACCTCGATCTCAAGGTCATCAGAGGGGCTGTAAGCCCCCACGTCATGTCTGCCAGCGCAACGATCAGGGACCTTTGCAATCCCGTTTTTTAAGGCAGCTTCCATCTCGGCAACAGGCAACATGACGTATACGGCTCACAGATTGAAGGGGCGAGAAATCAATCCGCGCTAATGTATTGCGCCTTTGTGAACGTCTGATGATCGGGCCAAAAAAGATCGCAGCCTTCGGCAGCTCCTACAGAGGGTGCGTACACCCGCGCAATGACGGGTTCACATGATCCCTGTAGGAGCTGCCGAAGGCTGCGATCTTTTGATCTGCGTGGCTTTCGTCAGACTCGCGCCCGTAGCTGCCGCCCCAGTACATCCATCACATCACAGCCATCGCGCAGCAACATCGCCGCCGCATGGGCCAGTTGCTGCACATCGGTGCCTTTGGCCCCCGTGATATCAAGGCTGGCCAGGCTTTCCATCATCTGCGTTACCGCCAGAAAACGGCTGGCTGCACTGCGATGCAGTACATCCAGCGGTGCTTGGGTGGCCACCAGCAACACTGGAATATTGTCTTCGTTATGCGTCATCGGCATGTGCGGATTCATGCGTCACCTCCCGCCTGAGCGGCGTGTAAACCGTCGACCGAAGCTTGCACCAGCGAGCGTGCGGTGCCGAGCATCTGCTGGCTGGCCCAACGCAACGAAGCGCTGTGTTCCGGGCGGGTGGCGGTGGGGGCTTGATGGGCGAGGGCTTCGGCGCAGCTGAGGTAGACCGAGGCGTGCTCCAGGGCGTCGAGTAACGGGATGCCGGGTTGTACGGCGAAGAGGTGGTGATCGACGTGGTCGCAGCGGGCGAAGGGTGTGGATTTTGTGGTTGGGTCGGTCATGGTGTCGCTCCTGAGAAAAATAAGAGCTGCCACTAGATCGCCGTCAAACGAAATTAGGGTGGCAACTGTACGCAGGTTGACGGACCGGTCTCAAGGCACCCGGCGCATCCGAAGATGCCCCACGTACAGTTGCCATATCACTTTGCTGCGGACGAAAGCGTACGCGTGCAAAGTTAAGGAACTATACGACCTGAGAGATACAACCGAGCCGTCAAACCCGATCACGAATGAGTCGTGACAGGCGCGAGGATAGGGAGTGAGGGCAGGGCAGTCAACCGGCGAAGCGCTGCTTTGCGTGTAGGTCTGTGCCGGTATGAATTCCATTCGTTCATAACCTCAACAAACAACCCCAACCCCGTAGGAGCTGCCGAAGGCTGCGATCTTTTGATCTTGTGTTTTCCGGGTACAGCAAAAGCAAAGTCAAAAGATCGCAGCCTTCGGCAGCTCCTACAGTAAGGATGCATTCGCCGGATCTGGCAGAGGAAGGTGCGGCGGTTTAGAGTGACCGGCCACAACCCGATCAAGGACGACTCACCATGCCCGACCACGACTCCGCCATTCACCTCGAACGCTTCAACGAATCCCACATCGAGGGCATCACCGCGCTCTACAACGACCCGGCGATCACCCGTCAGGTGCTGCAAATGCCGTTTCAGTCCACCGAGGTCTGGCGCAAACGCCTGGCGCCGGACAATGAACGAGTGGTGCAACTGGTGGCGCTGCATCAGGGGTCGGTCATCGGCAACATTGGGCTTGAGCAGTTTTCGCGAATCCGCCGCAGCCACGCCGGCAACCTCGGCATGGGCGTCGCAGTGGCGTGGCAGGGCAAGGGCGTCGGTTCGAAATTGCTGGCAGCAGCACTCGATGTCGCCGACAACTGGATGAACCTGCAACGGGTCGAACTGTCGGTGTACGCCGACAACGAAGCAGCTATTGGGTTGTACCAAAAATTCGGCTTCGAGACCGAAGGCCTGTTCCGCGATTACGCCGTGCGTGACGGCCGACTGGTCGATACCCTGAGCATGGCGCGCCTGCGTCGCACGCTCAAGGCAGACTGAGTCAGTCGCCCAAAGCAAACGCCACCGCCGCCTGCGCATGCAGTTCGGTGGTGTCGAGCAAGGGCAGGGCGCTGTGCTCGGGCTTTATCAGCAGGCCGATTTCGGTGCAGCCGAGGATGATCGCCTGGGCGCCGCGCTCGGTCAGCGATTCGATCACCCGTTGATAGACCTGGCGCGAGGCCTCGCTGATCACCCCGACGCACAACTCGTCATAGATGATCCGGTGCACGGCTTGGCGCTCCTCGGCTTCCGGCACCAGCACCGTCAGGCCCTTGGCCGTCAGACGTGCCTTGAGAAAGTCCTGCTCCATGGTGAACGCAGTGCCGAGCAAACCCACCCGCAGAGCACCGGTTTCCAGTGCCGCCTGACCGGCCGGGTCGGCAATGTGCAGGAACGGAATATCGATCGCTGCCTGAATCTGCCCGGCCACCTTGTGCATGGTGTTGGTACACAGCACCACGCACTCGGCGCCACCCGCTTCCAGGCGCAGGGCTGCATCCACCAGAATCGCCGCCGCATCGTCCCAGCGCCCGGCATGCTGGGCCTGTTCGACAGGGCCGAAGTCGACGCTGTACATCAGCAATTTCGACGAACGCAACGGCCCGAGGCGATCGCGTACCTGCTGGTTGATGAGACGGTAATACTCGGCGCTGGACTCCCAGCTCATGCCGCCGATAAGGCCGATGGTGCGCATTGGATTTCCTCAGGCTATGGCCTGTGTTGATAGGCCAGGCCTGAAGCGAGTTTCCATTTGTTCGATGGCGGGCACCAGCGATAAATCAACTGTAATGCTCAAGTTTTGGTGAAGTGTCATGGTGCCTTTTCAGGCAGCGGGACGACATGGTTGCAGCCGGCAGCCAAAGTTTGCGCATATCCCACATCAGGTCGCCACGGCTCCAGGTTCCACTGTGGTTTATCTCGTGCAATCGCTAGATGACAAATCAGTTGGTGGCGCATGCCATGGTTATTTTTCCAGTAGTGGCTATTGGAATAGTCACGGGAAAGTTCGTCCAACAGGAAGGCTGTCCCTTCCGGTTGTGTCCGCCGCGCACAGGGTGTGGGCGTGATGGAAAACGACCACTGATAGTCCCGATAAACCCATTGCGCACTTTCGACATATTTCACACAGCGTTCCACGGTAAGAATGTAGCTGTCAGGGGGTTCTGTTGCTGTTTGTGCATAAAGGGGCGAGTTGATACTCAACATTAAACCGACCCCATTAGCGAATAAGAGAGAATCCTCAGGACCTTGCCGAGCGTGCGCCACAGTAGGGTGTTCATTGAGTCACCACCTGATCCGCCGGAGCGTAGGCAAAACTGGAATTTCCACCAGCACTGTCGGCAGGTATCAGCCGAATAATCGGTACAACGACTTTCGGGTTAGTCGAGTTATAGAAGTCCTGTTGGTTGTATCGAGCTTCGGCAAGGCCGGCGTTGGTACCACCGTAAATATAGAAAAACGCCATGATCGGGAACTTGTTGGGGTCGCGAAAACTCCAGGTCTTGATCAGAATTTCGTTATGTTCGTTGTACCCCGTCACCCCGGCCAGGCCTCTGGCGCGTATGGATTGATAGAAGGCCGGGCCTGCTAATGCGTTGCGGTCATCCGATACGTCGAACCCGCATTGGCGCTGGTTGGGGTTTCCTCCAGGAATATTCCAGACGGCGAGCCATTGTTCTGCGCTGGTTACCCCAGCGTTATGGCAGATCTGACTTTGATCCGGATAAGTAGGGTGGGCGACGCAGACAGCGTTGGCATTGCGGGTCCAGGTCCATGCGTCATAAGGGTAGGCGCACAGGTAATCCAGATCATACTTGTCTGTAGGCGCTTCGAAGATCGGATACACGATATAGCCGTTACCGTGCCCCCAGGCGAGTCGGCCAAAATTGGAATCCGCCCGGAGATAGGAGAATGCCACTCCGCCATTTTTGACTGAGGCAGGGCTGGGATCCCAGACTTTATAAGTATTGTTGGGGTCTTTTACCGTCACCCTGAGGGTCACACCCGAACACAGAAACGCAGGCTGTGAGTCTGACTTGTTGCAGTTGGGAAATTTGCGGTTGTACAGCGTGTTCAATTGGGTGGCGATGGTGGGGCCGTTCAGGGTCTGTACATTGTTGATCGCTCCCACTTCACTTGGCGGTTGTGGGGTGACCTGAGTGCAACCGACCAGCAACGCGATTAGCAAAGAACCGATTATTTTTTGCATGACAGCTCCCTTGTCCATTAAGACAGCACTTTGTTCGGGCACTTTGAGACATTGAATGTCAGTCAGGTGTCGTTGAGATCTAAGCTGTTACGGAATCAGCCTGAGGCACCACGAAAAGATAATCGGTTCGCCAGCACCTGTTTTTCTCAGGGTGAAATTGAACATGACGGTTTTCCCTCGGTTTTCATCCAGCCAAGCCCGTGGCACGGAGTGATTGGTATAGGAGGCTTGCGTGATCGGGACTTCCGGACCGTAATACGTGTTGACGCCGAAAAAGGCCATGCGCACCGAGTATTGGCCGACCAGTGATGGGTAGGGGGTTCTGAGATTGGTCTTGTCGGCGTTGAGGGTAGGCTCTCCAAGGCTCAGACTTTGTGGGGTGACCGTGATGTTCAGCTCCCTGGAGGGACGGTCTTGGGTGGTATTGGGCAGTCTCACGGTGTACCAGATTCTTGCCTCCTTACCGATGCAGTCGACCACTTCCAGTCGAGGCACTAAAAATCTCAGCGTCTCCCCGGCGACGGCTACCGTCTGGATCTCGCTGCCATAGGTGCTGTTGCGGCCAAGCCAATACACCTTCACCGTTTGCCCCGGAGCCGATCCGATGTAGTTCACCTCGACCGTGGCGAATTGGGCCTCATAAAAGTCCCGCACAAAATTCAACACGGTGCCGTTGGAGTCCTTGGCTTCCAGCACTTTGGGCGGCAACAGATCCAGCACCGGTTTGCGGATATGCACATCGATAACGGTGGTTGACGACCAGATCGCCAGAGGACCGGAGGAGTTACCGATTTGATCGACCACCCTGAATTTCAGGGCGAATTCTTGGTTGTCTTGCCAGAAGTCATCGGCGAACAGCTTCAGTACGACGGTGTCGGCTGCGGCCTGGGCAGCCGTCACGGTGTGCAAAACCAGGTGACCATCACAATCCAGCGTGATTTTGTCGTGTTCGCGCATATGGACGTAGCTCAGCGTGACGTCCACCCCTTGCGCGGCGCGAGCGGCATCCACTCCTTTGTCGATGACATCCGCGGGAAGCGTCATCAGGAGATTGGGGTTGTCTCCGGAGCCCACCACTTCGCCCCCCGGGCGGGGTGTGTGATAAAGAACCACAAGATCGGCTGATGTCTCAGGTTCCTGACTGACACGTGTGACTCTCAAGCGAATCCGGTTGATGCCGTTTCGCAGAAAAGCAGCCGGCAGATCCATCGTGAACCGTTTGTTCTCCTCACCCGGATTGATGGTTTTGGTGGCCACCGCTGTGGGCTCCTCATTGATCAGGAGCTCTGCTCTGTCGTCAGCGGATTGATTGAGCCAGGGATCGATTAGCACTTTCACCACCGAATTGACGATTAGAGAAAGTGCCAGGCCTCCCGTAACGTCCGGGTCAGGATGGATAACCGGAATCGTCAACCCGGTGATGATCACCTTATCAATATTTAAAACCCCGACGTCTTCCTGGCTACTCATGGCTCGCCTTCCTTGATCGTGATGTGGGCTTTGCGGACAAGGTTTATCTAATACCCGGATTGTCATGCCCCGCAACTGACAGATCTGACAGGTAAAACCCTGAAAAGCAGGCAAAACACGACCGTTCGTCGCGCTCATCGGCCGAGCCTCTGTAGCCGTTCGCACCTTTGTCGTACGGAAGCTGTCGGCATCTGCCATGCTCAAAGTCCGCAGCACCGCTTCAACCAAAGGAACACCGCAATGGATGACGTACAGCAACTAGGTGAGATGCTTCGCCACTACGCAGATAGCGAAGCACACAAGAAGCAACTGTTTGAGTCGCAATCGGCCGTGTGGGCGACGCGCATTGGTGAGTTGTTCGATCAGATCCAGCAGTGGCTGGCACCGGTCCTGACGCCGAATCTGTTGGAAGTGAGCCGCGAGGCGTATGTCGCGTCCGGGCCGAGCGTTCCGGCGGAAACGTCGACGTTCAAGACCGAGAAGCTGAGCATCGTCATCGCCGGGAAACCGGTGGAGTTTGTGCCGGACGTGATGGGTGCGGGAGGGCAGATTTCCCTCGCCGTGATGGGCTTGACCGCGGCGCGCTATGGCAGCATTTCGCTGGTGTGCCTGCCACCGTCCAGCGATTGGCAGTGGCGCAAGACCAATGGCTTGAAAGACCCGGACGTCTTTGCCTTTGATGCGAATTTTCTGGCGCAGCAGCTGCAGGGCCTGATTCCCCGCGAGCGCGGCTGACCCGGTGATTATCGTTCCCACGCTCTGCGTGGGAATGCCTCAAGGGACGCTCCGCGTTCCAATGGGACGCAGAGCGTCCCGGGCTGCATTCCCACGCAGAGCGTGGGAACGATCATTGGTGCTGCATTAGATTTCGAGGTTGCCCCAACCCGGCTTCAGCTCTTGCGGTGCCACCGCGTTCACTTTCTTGCCCGTGGCCAATTCCACCCGCCGCGCCACTTCGGGGTCATCGGCGAACGGAATCAGGCTGGCATCGTCCAGGCTTTCGGCGGTCTGGTGTTTCAGGCAGTACTCGACCGCCAACCAAAGCCCCAAAACACCCAATAGATTCAACCCCATCTCGATCATGTCCGGCTCCTTGCCTCAGGCAATCTGCGCTTCAAGTTCAGCCATTTGCACATTCGCCACACGCACCGTGCGCCAGGTGTTGTAGGCCATCAGCAACATGCCGCTGAGGAAGAACACTCCGCCTACAAAGCGCACCACAAACCCCGGGTGACTGGCTTGCAAGGCTTCGACGAAGGAGTAGGTCAGCGTGCCGTCGTCGTTGATCGCGCGCCACATCAAACCCTGGGTGATGCCGTTGACCCACATCGAGGCGATGTACAGCACGGTGCCGATGGTCGCCAGCCAGAAGTGCGCGTTGATCAGGCCGATGCTGTGCATCTGCGGGCGGCCGAAGACTTTCGGGACCATGTGGTAGATGGCACCAAACGTGATCATCGCCACCCAGCCCAAGGCCCCGGCGTGAACGTGGCCGATGGTCCAGTCGGTGTAGTGAGAGAGGGCGTTGACCGTTTTGATCGCCATCATCGGCCCTTCGAAGGTCGACATGCCGTAGAAGGCCAATGACAGCACCAGAAAGCGCAGGATCGGGTCGGTACGCAACTTATGCCAGGCGCCCGACAACGTCATCATGCCGTTGATCATCCCGCCCCAGCTCGGCGCCAACAGAATCAGCGACATTGCCATGCCCAGTGACTGCGCCCAGTCTGGCAGCGCGGTGTAGTGCAAGTGGTGCGGACCGGCCCAGATGTACAGGGTGATCAGCGCCCAGAAATGCACGATCGACAACCGATAGGAATACACCGGCCGCCCAACCTGTTTCGGCACGAAGTAATACATCATCCCGAGGAAGCCGGTGGTCAGGAAAAAACCTACCGCGTTGTGGCCATACCACCACTGCACCATAGCGTCGGTGGCCCCGGAATACACTGGATACGACTTGAACCAGTCCACCGGAATCGACAGGTGATTGACCACGTGCAGCATGGCGATCACCACGATGAACGCACCGAAAAACCAGTTGCCGACGTAGATGTGTTTGGTCTTGCGTTGCACCACGGTGGTGAAGAACACGATGGCGTAAGCGACCCAGACCACCGTCATCCACACCGCGCCGGAGAATTCGATCTCGGCGTATTCCTTGGTGGTGGTATAGCCCAGCGGCAGGGTGATCAGCATGACCACGATCACCGATTGCCAGCCCCAGAAGGTGAACGCGGCGAGCTTGTCGGAGTACAGCCGCACCTGGCAGGTGCGTTGCACCGCGTAGTAGCTGGCGGCGAATTGCGCGCTGCCGGCAAAGCCGAAAATCACCAGGCTGGTGTGCAGCGGACGCAGGCGGCCGAAGGTGGTCCACGGCAGGTCGAGGTTCATCTCGGGCCAGACCAGTTGCGAGGCGATCCATACCCCCATCGCCATCCCGACGACACCCCAGACGATGGTTGCCACGACGAATTGGCGAACGACCTTGTAGTTATAGGCTTGTCCGATTGTTGCTGTGCTCATGGTCAGTTCTTCCACGGTTGCAAAGACTTGCCAGGCCACCCGGTCTGGCATGCCATGAACTGTAGAAACCCTGCCGCAAACAAAACAGACTCAGAAAAACCGAGTTTATGCGGATCAGATGCAATGCGGGCCTGAGGCCATAGGCCGCGTTCTGATACGGTTTTTTAGTGTGCAGCTGAATCTGTAACGTGCTGCGCTGCCGGTGCATAGTCGCCACCTCAAGAACGAGCCGCAGAGCCTGATGCCGACCAGTTAAGGAATTGAACACCGCAATCCTTGTGGGAGCGGGCTTGCTCGCGAAGACGGAGTGTCAGTCACCGGTAATGTTGAATGTGACGGCCTCTTCGCGAGCAAGCCCGCTCCCACAGGTTTTGCACCTTACTGACTGGCATTAGCCACAGAGCCCGATAATCCTGATGAGGTGGCAGCTACATGTATCAGTACGACGACTATGACCGGGCCCTGGTGTTCGAGCGTGTTGCGCAGTTTCGTGATCAGGTCGAACGCTTCATGGCAGGCGATTTGAGCGAAGAAGAATTCCTGCCCTTGCGTCTGCAGAACGGCCTGTACATGCAAAAGCATGCCTACATGCTGCGCGTGGCGATTCCCTACGGCACGCTGAGTGCGAAGCAAATGCGCATTCTGGCGAGCATTGCGCGGGACTACGATCGTGGCTACGGCCACTTCACCACCCGGCAGAACATGCAGTTCAACTGGATCGAACTGGCTCAGGTACCGGACATCCTCGAACGCCTGGCCGAGGTGGAAATGCATGCGATCCAGACCTCCGGCAACTGCGTGCGCAACATCACCACCGAAGCCTTCGCCGGCGTCGCGGCGGACGAGTTGATGGACCCGCGCCCGCTGGCGGAGATCCTGCGTCAATGGTCGACCATCAACCCGGAATTCCTGTTCCTGCCGCGCAAGTTCAAAATCGCCATCTGCTCGGCGAAGCAGGACCGCGCGGCGATCATGATGCATGACATCGGCCTTTATCTTTATCGCGATGACAGCGGGCAAATGCTCTTGCGGGTGATCGTTGGCGGCGGCTTGGGACGCACGCCGATCCTCGGTTTGCAGATTCGCGAAGGTTTGCCGTGGCAGCATCTGCTGTCCTACGTCGAGGCGGTGCTGCGGGTCTATAACCGCCACGGGCGGCGCGATAACAAGTACAAGGCGCGGATCAAGATTCTGGTCAAAGCCTTGGGTATCGAAGCCTTCGCCAAAGAAGTGGAGGAGGAATGGCAGTACCTCAAGAACGGTCCGGCACAGTTGACCGACGTCGAATATGAGCGTGTCGCCAGTGCCTTCGTGCCCCCCGATTACCGTTCACTGGCCGGCACCGACCTGGACTTCGGCACACGCCTGGCCGAGAACCCGGCGTTCGCCCGTTGGGTGACGCGCAACGTTCAGCCGCATAAGGTGCCGGGTTACGCCAGCGTGGTGCTGTCGACCAAACCGGGCATCGCCGCGCCACCGGGGGATGTCACGGCCGAGCAAATGGAAGCGGTGGCCCAGTGGTCCGAGCAGTTTGGTTTCGGCGAGATCCGCATCGCCCATGAACAGAACATCGTCCTGCCGGATGTGCCCAAGGCCGACCTTTACCCACTGTGGTGCCTGGCCTGCGAGCAAGGCCTTGGATGCGCCAACATCGGCTTGCTGACCGACATCATCGCTTGCCCGGGCGGCGACTTTTGCGCGCTGGCCAACGCCAAATCAATCCCCATTGCACAAGCGATTCAGGCGCGCTTCGAGGATCTGGATTACCTGCATGACCTGGGCGACATCAGCCTGAATATCTCCGGTTGCATGAACGCCTGCGGCCACCACCACATCGGCAACATCGGCATTCTTGGCGTCGATAAGAACGGCAGCGAGTGGTACCAGATCACCCTCGGTGGCGCCCAGGGCAAGAACAGTGCATTGGGCAAGGTCATCGGCCCGTCCTTCAGCGCCGCCGAAGTGCCCGAGGTAATCGAGCGGATCATCGGTACGTTTGTCCGCTACCGGGAGAGCGAGGAGCTGTTCGTCGATACCTTGGCACGCATCGGTCTGGAGCCGTTCAAGGAGCGGGTGTACCCGAAAATGCTGGAGGTGTCGGCATGAACAATCTGCTGCGTTTGCAAGACGGCGGCGCCGAGTGGGTGCGCGATGACCCGTGGCAGTTGATTCGTGAAGCAACGAATGAGTTGCCGGCCGGGCCGCTGATATTGCCGCTACCCCAGTGGCTGGCCCTGAATGCCGACAGGACATCAGCGCTCGAAGGCGTCTGGCTGGGTCCCAATGACGAAGTGACAAACCTGACTCCGTGGTTTCCCGACCTGCCGCTGATTGCCCTGGACTTCCCGAGTTTTCGCGACGGACGCGCCTACAGCCAAGCCTATCTGCTGCGTACGCGTTTCGGTTGGCAAGGCGAATTACGCGCGATTGGCGATGTACTGCGCGATCAACTCAGCCACATGCGCCAATGCGGTTTCGACAGCTTTGCCGTGCGCGAAGACAAATCCGCCGAAGATGCGCTGAAGGGATTGGCCGGGATGAGCGTGCTTTATGGGCGCTCGGTGATTGAGCCGCGGCCGTTGTTCAGACGGCGCTGAATTTTGAGCGACGAAAATCCTGTGGGAGCGTGGCTTGCCCGCGAAGAATACACCGCGGTTTTTCAGGTATTACGCGTCATCGTTCTTCGCGGGCAAGCCTCGCTCCCACAGGGATCTCTCTTGCCTGGGTATTTTTGCTTGGGCCAATGATGGCATTTTGGTAGAGTCCGCGCCTCATAAGGAGTCAGCAAAAGAAAGGAGTCTGGTTTGAGCGTGGGCAAGAAGATTTTAGGGCTGATGGCGCTGTTACTGATGGCGGCCCTGTGGGGCAGTTACTTTTATGTGTTCAAAGAGAACCGTAACGGCCAACTCGGGGAGACGTTCAGCAGCTACGCCTGGTGTGGCACGCCGCCGGCCAGCGATGCCACCGGCTCGGGCAAGGACCGACTGTCGCTGCACATCACCAACAACGTTCATGGCGAGTTCATGCTCTCGGGCGCGGTGATCGTCTCCGAGCGAACCTTTGATCGTTATGACCTGGGCCGCAACGAACTGCGGCTGCGCATGGAGCCCATGCAGTGGTCCTACGGCATTGCGCCGATTCTCATGGAACAGGTCAAGATCAAACCCCTGAGCCGCAACCTGTCTTCGACCAACAAAAGTGCCTACGCGGAACTTGAGTCCAGACCCATCGGCGTCCAGGGGCGGTCGACGGACTTTCCGTTCGACACCTATCGTTACGGCTACAAACCGGTGCTGTACTACCTCAAGGGCAACGAACGCATCGACCTGAAGTTCAGGAACATCACCACGAGCATGGAGATGTCCAACACCTTTACGCCGATCCAGAAGTACAACCGCGTCGAGTACATCAACGAGAAGAATTCGTTGATTCGCGAGGAAGACTACAAGCCCTACAGCGCCAACGAATGCGCATTCAGCGTCGAGCGCAAGGGCTCGTTCAAGGTGATTGTGCTGCTGTTGTTGCTGGTGATGTGCCTGCCGCTGCTGCATGTGTTTTATCGCGACGAGCCGGGCATCGATTTTCTCGCGACGTTGGTGAGTATCGGTGCGATCCGGGTGTTTCTGGTGGGGCCATTGAACGACTTCCAGCTGTACACCATCGACTTCCTGTTTGCCGCGGTGATTATCCTGGTGGGCACGGTGTCGCTGATCAAGGCGATGCGGGCCAATAGTCGGCGGGAGTTGGCCGCGAAAAGCGGGTCTTCTTGGTGATTCTGTAGAGCGAGGCTTGTCCGCGAAGGGGCCTTTGAATATTGCCGCGATCACTTCAACGGCTACGGCAATAGATGAATATTGTATGTTTTGATAACAAAACGCCGAGCATTGGCTATACCTGTAATTCCCCTACGCAATATTGTTGCCCGGCCTTCTGACAGGAGTTACAAGCATGAAGCTTGCGTTAATGATGAGCACACTGTGCATCGCCTCTATCGGGGTGGTGGGTTGCTCCAGCAAAGTCGTTGAGCCCGACCAGTATTCCGGCTTTCTCAAGGACTACAGTCAGCTCAAGGAAGCCAAGTCGCCATCAGGCGCCGTGGTGATGCGCTGGATGGACCCCAAGCTCGATGTCAATAAATTCACCAGTGTCTACATCGAGCCGACTCAGCTTTATCCCAAACCACAACCGACGGTGAAAATCCCTCAGACCACACTGAACGGCATCACCAGTTACTACGATCAGGCGCTCAAACGCGAAGTGGGTAAATCCCTGCCATTGGCCTCCGGCCCTGGCCCTGGCGTTATGGTGGTGCGTGCGGCGATCACTGCCGTCAGTAGCAAGACCGAAGGCCTCAAGCCTTATGAAGTCATCCCGATTGCCCTGGTGGCGGCGGCAGTCAGCACTGCGACCGGCATTCGCGACCAGGAAACCGATCTGGCCACCGAAGCGGTGTTTCTCGATGGCGGCAACAACAAAGTCATCGCCCAAGTCGTGCGCAAGGGCACCGGCAAACCGCTGGAAAACGTAGATCAGGTGATGAAGCCCAATGATGTGAAAAACGTGATCGATGGCTGGGCGTCGGATCTGCATCAGTCGTATCTGAAGCTCAAGTCCAAGTAATGCGGCGGGGCTGAGGGCCTCTTCGCGAGCAAGCCCGCTCCCACATTCGATCTCCAGTGTTCACGAATAGTGTGTTCACAGCAGATCAAATGTGGGAGCGGGCTTGCTCGCGAAAGCGGTCGTTCAGGCGTAGGAGGTGTATCAGGTGTGCTTCAGAGCTTCTTCGCCTGCGCACGCACTCGTTCTTCCTGCTCGCGCAACTGCGGTGTGAACTCGGCACCAAAGTCTTCGGCCTCGTACACCTGGCGAATCTCGATCTCGGCCTCTGTACCCGGCATCGGGTTGGGGCAGCGCTTGACCCACTCGATCGCTTCCTCTTTCGACTTCACCTGCCACAGCCAATAGCCGGCGATCAGCTCCTTGGTTGCGGCGAACGGGCCGTCGATCACCGTGCGCTGGTCACCCGAAAAACGTACGCGGGCGCCTTTGCTGCTGGGCTGCAGGCCGTCGCAATCGATAAGAATGCCGGCCTTGGCCAGTTCCTCGTTGAAATTGCCCATCGCGGTCATCAGTTCTTCGCTGGGCATCACACCGGCCTCGGAATCCGGGCTGGCTTTCACAATGATCATGAATCGCATGGTCTTGTCTCCGCTGGATTTGAGTGACTCGCTGTCTAGTCGAATAGCGACGGGCCAAATCGACAACGCGGCCAATGGAAAATCGCCTCGCTCCCACAAGCTTATGCAGTGTTAGTAAGTTTTATTGAAACGTGTATCCAGTTTTGTGCGACGACATATCACAATTTGTATCTGGGCATAGGTCGTCAGGCGATTTCGTGGTTAACTTCGGCCTCGTCAAAATTCTCCACATCAACGTTCAGAAGGACTCCGTTCATGGCTCAAGTCACTCTTAAAGGCAACCCGGTTCAAGTCAACGGCCAACTGCCACAAGCCGGTTCTCAGGCGCCAGCCTTTTCCCTGGTTGCCGGCAATCTGTCCGACGTGACCCTGGCGAGCTTCGCCGGCAAGCGCAAAGTGCTGAACATCTTCCCAAGTGTGGACACTCCGACCTGCGCTACCTCCGTGCGCAAGTTCAACGCCCAGGCCAATGACATCGCCAACACCGTCGTGCTGTGCATCTCCGCTGACCTGCCGTTCGCCCAGGCTCGTTTCTGCGGCGCCGAAGGTCTGGAAAACGTCCAGAACCTGTCGACCCTGCGCGGTGCCGAGTTCATCGAGAACTACGGCGTAGCGATTGCCGATGGCCCACTCAAAGGCCTGACCGCTCGTGCCGTCGTGGTGCTGGACGAAAACGACAAGGTCCTGCACAGCGAACTGGTCAAGGAAATCGCTGAAGAACCGAACTACGACGCAGCACTCGCCGTTCTGAAGTAAGCGAAGTTTACAATTGTTAACGGCCTGGCCCTGTCCAGGCCGTTTTCATTTGTGCTTCAGTGTTTTAGCCAACGTAAGCCAAAGGTAAATTGCCGGTAAAGGCGCTTTGCTTAATACCCATCAGTGCTTATCGTTCAGCCTCCCGTAGAAAAAGCTCACGCGCCCAATGGTTGATCATTCCATGCAATCCTCCGCTTCCCGCAATCCTCGTCGCTGGCTGTTCGGCCTGCTTGTCCTGTTGGTCATCGCCGGCCTGTGCTGGAAATTCTGGCCCGCCGGCAGCAGCCCGAAAGAGGGCGCGGGGCAGAAAGCCGTTGCCGGGCATACAGGCCGGTCAGGGGGGATGCGTCCGGGATTCGGCGGGGCGAGCGGGCCGGTGCCGGTGCGCGTGGCGCCGGCGGTCAAAGGCGATTTCCCGCTGTATTACAAGGCGCTGGGCACCGTGACCGCGCTGAACACCATCAATGTGCGCAGCCGCGTTGGCGGTGAGTTGATCAAGATTTCGTTCGAAGAAGGGCAGATGGTCAAGGCGGGCGACCTGCTGGCCGAGATCGATCCACGTCCTTACCAGAACGCCTTGCTCCAGGCCGAAGGCACCTTGCTGCAGAATCAGGCACAACTGAAGAATGCCCAAGTCGATGTTGATCGTTATCGCGGCCTGTACCGCGAAGACAGTATCGCCAAGCAAACCCTGGACACCGCCGAAGCATTGGTCGGCCAGTACCTGGGCACGGTCAAGACCAATCAGGCGGCGGTCAATGACGCCAAGCTCAACCTGGAATTCACCAAAATTCGCGCGCCGATCGCCGGGCGTGTGGGCTTGCGTCAGCTGGACGTCGGTAACCTTGTGGCGGCCAACGACACCACGGCGCTGGTGATCATCACCCAGACTCAACCGATCAGCGTGGCGTTCACCTTGCCGGAAAACAGCCTGGAGACCGTGCTGGCTCGCTATCGCACCGGCGCCAAGCTGCCCGCCGAAGCCTGGGATCGTGGCGACACCAAACTGCAGGCCACTGGCGTGTTGCAGAGCCTGGACAACCAGATCGACGTCACCACCGGCACCCTGAAATTCAAGGCCCGTTACGAGAATCGCGATCAAGCGCTGTTCCCTAATCAATTCGTCAACGTCCACCTGCTGGCCGACACCCTCAAAGACGTGGTGCTTGCACCCTCGGCGGCGATCCAGTTCGGCACCAACGGCACGTTCGTCTATGCCATGGACGGCGACAAGAAGGTCACTATCCGCCAGTTGAAAGTCGGCGCCAGTGACGGTGACAACACGGTGGTCACCGAAGGCCTGGCCGCTGGTGATCGGGTGGTCCTTGAAGGCACCGACCGCCTGAAAGAAGGCAGCGAAGTGGAAGTCGTCAACGACAGCAAGGATGTGCCGACCACCCCGACCGAACACCTGCAAGGCAAGTCGGCCGCCACTGCACCTGACGCGACGGCCACCGACAAGGTGAAAAAGGGCGGCGCATGAACATCTCGCGGCTGTTCATCCTTCGCCCGGTCGCCACGACCCTGAGCATGCTGGCGATTATTCTGGCCGGCGTGATCGCCTATCGGCTGCTGCCGGTGTCGGCATTGCCCCAGGTCGACTACCCGACCATTCGCGTCATGACGCTCTATCCCGGCGCCAGCCCGGATGTCATGACCAGCGCCGTGACTGCGCCACTGGAGCGTCAGTTCGGGCAGATGCCCGGCCTGACCCAGATGGCGTCCACCAGTTCTGGCGGCGCTTCGGTGCTGACCCTGCGGTTCAGCCTCGACATCAACATGGACGTCGCTGAGCAGCAGGTGCAGGCCGCGATCAACGCCGCGACCAATTTGCTGCCCAAAGACCTGCCGGCACCGCCGGTGTACAACAAGGTCAACCCGGCGGACACCCCGGTGCTGACCCTGGCCATCACCTCCAAGACCATGCTGTTGCCCAAGCTCAATGATTTGGTCGACACGCGCATGGCGCAAAAAATCGCCCAGATCAGCGGCGTCGGCATGGTCAGCATTGCCGGCGGCCAGCGTCAGGCCGTGCGGATCAAGGTCAACCCCGAGGCCCTGGCGGCCAATGGCCTGAACCTGTCGGACGTGCGCACCCTGATCGGCGCCTCCAACGTCAACCAGCCCAAGGGCAACTTCGACGGCCCGACCCGGGTGTCGATGCTCGACGCCAACGACCAACT
This sequence comes from Pseudomonas sp. JV414, assembly GCF_032424305.1. Taxonomy (NCBI): domain Bacteria; kingdom Pseudomonadati; phylum Pseudomonadota; class Gammaproteobacteria; order Pseudomonadales; family Pseudomonadaceae; genus Pseudomonas; species Pseudomonas sp. JV414. Next base: position 1,152,133 of record NZ_VYKC01000022.1, read on the forward strand.
GACGTCACCCAAGGACTACGCCAACCTGATCCTCGCCTACAGCAACGGCGCGCCGTTGCGGCTCAAGGACGTGGCAGAGATCGTCGACGGTGCCGAAAACGAACGTCTGGCGGCGTGGGCCAATGAAAACCAGGCGGTGCTGCTGAACATCCAGCGTCAGCCCGGCGCCAACGTCATCGAAGTGGTCGACCGGATCAAGGCCTTGCTGCCGAGTATCACCGACAACCTGCCGGCCGGTCTCGACGTCACGGTGCTCACCGACCGCACCCAGACCATTCGTGCCTCGGTCACCGACGTGCAACACGAACTGCTGATCGCCATCGCGCTGGTGGTGATGGTCACGTTCCTGTTCCTGCGGCGGGCCAGCGCCACGATCATTCCGTCGGTGGCCGTGCCGCTGTCGTTGATCGGCACATTCGGCGTGATGTACCTCGCGGGGTTCTCGGTCAATAACCTGACCCTGATGGCGCTGACCATCGCCACCGGTTTTGTGGTGGACGATGCGATCGTCATGCTGGAGAACATTTCCCGATATATCGAAGAGGGTGACAGCCCGCTGCAAGCCGCGCTCAAGGGCGCCAAGCAGATTGGCTTCACCCTGATTTCCCTGACGCTGTCGCTGATTGCGGTACTGATTCCGCTGCTGTTCATGGCCGACGTGGTGGGGCGCTTGTTCCGCGAGTTTGCGATCACTCTGGCGGTGGCGATCCTGATTTCCCTTGTCGTCTCCCTGACCCTGACGCCAATGATGTGCGCGCGGCTGCTCAAGCGTGAACCCAAGGAAGCAGAACAGGGCCGGTTTTACCGCTCCAGTGGCGCCGCAATTGATTGGATGATCGCGGCTTACGGGCGCAAGTTAAAGTGGGTTCTCAAGCACCAACCGCTGACCCTGCTGGTAGCCATCGGCACGCTGGCATTGACCGTGTTCCTGTACATGGTGGTGCCCAAGGGTTTCTTTCCGGTGCAGGACACCGGGGTGATCCAGGGTATTTCCGAGGCGCCACAGTCGATTTCCTTCGCGGCGATGCGCGAGCGGCAGCAGGAACTGGCCAAGGTGATCCTCGCCGATCCGGCGGTCGAAAGCCTGTCGTCCTACATCGGGGTCGATGGCGACAACTCGACGCTGAACAGCGGCCGGCTGCTAATCAACCTCAAATCCCATAGCAATCGCGACCTGAGTGCCACCGAAGTGATTGCGCGTCTGCAACCGGAGCTGGACAAGCTGATCGGCATTCGCCTGTTCATGCAGCCGGTGCAGGACCTGACCATCGAAGATCGGGTCAGCCGCACGCAGTACCAGTTCAGCATGTCGTCGCCGGATGCCGAGCTGCTCAGCCTGTGGAGCGGGCGTCTGGTAGAAGCGCTGGCGCAACGGCCGGAGCTGACCGACGTCGCCAGCGATTTGCAGGACAAGGGCTTGCAGGTTTATCTGGTGATCGACCGCGATGCAGCGTCGCGGGTCGGCGTATCGGTGTCGAACATCACCGACGCGCTGTACGACGCCTTCGGTCAGCGGCAGATTTCCACCATTTACACCCAGGCCAGCCAATACCGCGTGGTACTGCAGTCGCAGTCCGGCGAGAAGATCGGCCCGGATGCGCTGAACCAGATTCACGTCAAGACCACCGATGGCGGTCAGGTGCGCCTGTCCAGCCTGGCGCATGTCGAGGAGCGTCAGGCGCAACTGGCGATCACTCACATCGGCCAGTTCCCGGCGGTGATGATGTCCTTCAACCTGGCACCCGGCGTGGCGCTGGGGCATGCGGTGGAGATCATCGATCAGGTGCAGAAAGACATCGGCATGCCAATCGGCGTGCAGACCCAGTTCCAGGGCGCGGCCGAAGCGTTCCAGGCGTCGCTGTCGAGCACCTTGCTGCTGATTCTGGCGGCGGTGGTGACCATGTACATCGTGCTCGGCGTGCTCTACGAGAGCTACATTCACCCGATCACCATTCTTTCGACCTTGCCCTCGGCGGCAGTCGGCGCCTTGCTGGCGTTGCTGCTGAGCGGCAATGACCTGGGGATGATCGCGATCATCGGCATCATCCTGCTGATCGGTATCGTGAAAAAGAACGCGATCATGATGATCGACTTCGCCCTCGAGGCGGAACGCAACCAAGGCATGGACCCGCAAACCGCGATCTATCAGGCAGCGCTGTTGCGCTTCCGGCCGATTCTGATGACCACCTTGGCCGCGTTGTTCGGCGCGGTGCCGTTGATGCTGGCCACCGGTTCCGGCGCGGAATTGCGCCAGCCTTTGGGTCTGGTGATGGTCGGTGGCTTGTTGGTGAGTCAGGTGCTGACGCTGTTTACCACCCCCGTCATTTACTTGTACTTCGACCGCCTCGGGCGGCGCTGGGGCCGTAAGTCCGAGTCCGTGGAACCGGTAGAGCAGCCATGAACCTGTCCGGACCTTTCATCAAGCGCCCGGTCGCGACGATGTTGCTGAGCCTGGCGATCATGCTGCTGGGCGGCGTGAGCTTCGGCCTGTTGCCGGTCTCGCCACTGCCGCAAATGGACTTCCCGGTGATCGTGGTCCAGGCCAGTTTGCCCGGTGCAAGCCCGGAGGTCATGGCCTCGACCGTGGCCACGCCGCTTGAACGTTCCTTCGGCGCCATCGCCGGGGTCAACACCATGAGCAGCCGTTCCAGCCAAGGCTCGACACGGGTGATTCTGCAGTTCGACCTGGACCGCGACATCAACGGCGCGGCGCGGGAAGTGCAGGCGGCGATCAATGCCTCGCGCAATTTGCTGCCGAGCGGCATGCGCAGTATGCCCACCTACAAGAAGGTCAATCCGTCTCAAGCACCAATCATGGTGTTGTCGCTGACCTCGGATGTGCTGGAAAAAGGCCAGCTCTATGACTTGGCCTCGACCATTTTGTCCCAGAGCCTGTCGCAGGTGCAGGGCGTCGGTGAAGTGCAGATCGGTGGCAGTTCGTTGCCGGCGGTGCGCATCGAACTCGAACCCCAGGCGCTCAACCAGTACGGCGTGGCGCTGGACGACGTGCGCAACACCATCGCCAACGCCAACGTGCGCCGACCCAAGGGCTCGGTCGAAGATGGCCAGCGGCTGTGGCAGGTGCAGGCCAACGATCAACTGGAAAAAGCCAAGGATTACGAGTCGCTGATCATTCACTACGCGGACGGCGCGGCCCTGCGCCTGAAGGATGTGGCCAAGGTCAGTGACGGCGTCGAGGACCGCTACAACAGCGGCTTCTTCAACGATGACGCGGCGGTATTGCTGGTGATCAACCGCCAGGCCGGCGCCAACATCATCGAGACGGTCAACGAAATCAAGGCGCAGTTGCCGGCGCTGCAGGCCGTGCTGCCGGCCAGCGTCAAGCTGAACCTGGCGATGGACCGTTCGCCGGTGATCAAGGCCACCCTGCACGAAGCGGAAATGACCCTGCTGATTGCCGTGGTGCTGGTGATTCTGGTGGTGTTCCTGTTCCTCGGTAATTTCCGTGCCTCGCTGATTCCGACCCTGGCGGTGCCGGTGTCGCTGGTGGGCACGTTTGCGGTGATGTACCTCTACGGGTTCTCCTTGAACAACCTGTCGCTGATGGCGCTGATCCTGGCCACCGGGCTGGTGGTGGACGACGCCATCGTGGTGCTGGAGAACATTTCCCGGCACATCGACAAGGGCGTGCCGCCGATGAAGGCTGCGTACCTCGGGGCTCAGGAAGTCGGCTTCACACTGCTGTCGATGAACGTTTCGCTGGTGGCGGTGTTCCTGTCGATCCTGTTCATGGGCGGGATCATCGAAAGCCTGTTCCGCGAGTTTTCCATCACCCTCGCGGCTGCGATCGTGGTGTCGCTGCTGGTGTCGCTGACCCTGACGCCGATGCTCTGCGCGCGCTGGCTCAAGCCGCATACGCCGGGGCAGGAAAACCGTTTGCAACGCTGGAGCCAGCGGACCAACGAGTGGATGGTCGGCAAATACGCCACCAGCCTGGACTGGGTGCTGCGTCACCGCCGGTTGACCTTGCTCAGCCTGATCGTGACGATTGGCGTGAATATCGCGCTGTATGTCGTTGTTCCTAAAACATTTCTACCCCAGCAGGACACCGGCCAGTTGATCGGTTTCGTGCGCGGCGACGACAGCCTGTCGTTCAGCGTGATGCAGCCGAAGATGGAAATCTTCCGCCGCGCCGTGCTCAAGGACGAGGCGGTGCAAAGCGTCGCCGGGTTCATCGGTGGCAGCAACGGCACCAACAACGCCTTCATGCTGGTGCGGCTGAAGCCGATCAATGAACGCAACCTGTCCGCGCAGAAAGTCATCGAGCGCCTGCGCAAGGAAATGCCCAAGGTTCCCGGTGCGCAGTTGATGCTGATGGCCGATCAGGACCTGCAATTTGGCGGCGGTCGCGAGCAGACCTCCTCGCAATATTCCTACATCCTGCAAAGCGGCGATCTCGGCGCGTTGCGTGAGTGGTATCCGAAAGTCGTCACCGCCCTCAAGGCGCTGCCGGAGCTGACGGCGATTGACGCGCGCGAAGGCCGGGGCGCCCCGCAAGTGACCCTGATCGTCGATCGCGATCAGGCCAAGCGTCTGGGCGTGGACATGGACATGGTCACCGCGGTGTTGAACAACGCCTACAGCCAGCGGCAGATTTCGACGATCTACGACAGCCTCAACCAGTATCAGGTGGTGATGGAGGTCAACCCGAAATACGCCCAGGACCCGATCACGCTCAAGCAGGTGCAGGTGATCACTGCCGACGGCGCGCGGATTCCGCTGTCGACCATCGCTCACTATGAAAACAGCCTGGAAGACGACCGGGTCAGCCACGAAGGCCAGTTCGCTTCGGAAAGCATCGCCTTCGACATGGCCGAAGGCGTGACGGTGGAGCAGGGCTCGGCGGCCATCGAGCGGGCGATTGCCAAGGTCGGCTTGCCGGAAGACGTGATTGCGAAAATGGCCGGTACCGCCGATGCGTTCGCCGCCACCCAGAAGAGCCAGCCGTGGATGATTCTCGGCGCGCTGGTGGCGGTGTATCTGGTGTTGGGTGTGCTGTATGAAAGCTACATCCACCCGCTGACCATTCTCTCGACCTTGCCATCGGCCGGGGTCGGAGCGTTGCTGTCGATCTACGTGCTGGGCGGCGAGTTCAGCCTGATCTCCTTGCTTGGGCTGTTCCTGCTGATCGGCGTGGTGAAGAAAAACGCGATTCTGATGATCGACCTGGCGCTGCAACTGGAACGGCACCAGGGCCTGGAGCCGCTGGAATCAATCCGTAGCGCCTGCCTGCAACGGCTGCGGCCGATTCTGATGACCACCCTGGCGGCGATCCTCGGCGCCTTGCCGTTGTTGCTGAGTCGTGCCGAAGGGGCGGAAATGCGTCAGCCGCTGGGCCTGACCATCATCGGCGGGCTGGTCTTCAGCCAGGTGCTGACCCTTTACACCACCCCGGTGGTTTACCTCTATCTCGACAAACTGCGCCATCGCTTCAACCACTGGCGTGGGGTGCGTACCGATGCTGCTCTGGAAACTCCGCTATGACTGACCGTTCGCTTATCAATCTGGTTGCACCGCTGATCACGGCGCTGTTCAAGGCGCAGCGCTCGCGTTTGCTGAGCCTGTCGCTGTGCGTGGCGATGCTCAGTGCCTGCGCCATCGGTCCGGATTACCAGCGCCCGCAAGCTGCCGCGCCAGCACAGTACAAGGAAGCGGCTGGCTGGCGTCAGGCCAATCCCAGCGATTCTTTGGCGCGCGGTGCCTGGTGGGAGCTGTATGGCGATCAGCAGCTCAACGGCCTGATCGAAAAACTCAACAGCGCCAACCAGACCGTCGCCCAGTCCGAAGCCCAGTACCGCCAGGCTCAGGCCTTGGTGCGCAGCGCCCGGGGTGCGTTTTTCCCGACGGTGGACCTGACCGTCGGGAAAACCCGCTCCAGCCAGGGCACTGGTAGCAGCAGCTCGAGCCTGAGCAGCTCCTCCAGTGGTATTCGCGACACTTACACGGCGCAGGCCGGGGTCAGTTGGGAAGCGGACGTCTGGGGCAAATTGCGCCGAGGCCTGGAAGCGGACACGGCCAACGCCGAGGCGAGTTTTGCCGACCTGGCGGCGATGCGCCTGAGCCAGCAATCGGAGCTGGTGCAGAACTATCTGCAATTGCGGGTGATCGACGAACAGAAACGTCTTTTGGAGGCGACAGTCGAGGCCTATCAGCGCTCGCTGAAAATGACCGAAAACCAGTACCGCGCCGGTGTCTCCGGCAAGGACGCGGTGGCCCAGGCCACCACTCAGCTCAAAAGTACTCAGGCGGAGATGGTCGACCTGATCTGGCAGCGCGCGCAGTTCGAGAATGCCATCGCGGTACTGATTGGTCTGCCGCCAGCCGAGTTCAGCCTGGCTGAAACCAAAGACATCCCGGCATTGCCGCAGGTGCCGCTGAGCCTGCCTTCGCAATTGCTGGAGCGCCGCCCGGACATCGCCTCCGCCGAGCGCTCGGTGATGGCCGCCAACGCCAACATCGGCGTGGCCAAAGCTGCCTACTACCCGGACCTGACCCTGAGCCTGAACGGCGGTTATAGCAGCAGCACCTCTAACAACTGGATCAGTGTGCCGAACCGCTTCTGGTCGGTCGGCCCGCAACTGGCCATGACCCTGTTCGACGGTGGGCAGCGCTCGGCGGAAGTCGATCGCAGCGAAGCGGCCTATGACGAGACCGTCGCCAAGTACCGCCAGACTGTGCTCGACGGCTTCCGTGAAGTGGAAAACTATCTGGTGCAGCTCAAGGTGCTGGAAGACGAGGCCAAGGTTCGTCAGGAAGCACTGGATGCGGCGCGCGAATCCCTGCGGTTGACCCAGAATCAGTACAAGGCCGGGGTGATTGCTTATCTGGATGTGGTGGTGGTTCAGGCCACGGCGTTGAGCAACGAGCGCAACGTGCTGAGTTTGCTGCAGAGCCGCTTGATCGCCAGCGTGCAATTGATCGCCGCACTGGGCGGCGGGTGGGATGGGCAGCTTCAGGTGAGCGAAAAGGAATAGCGTAACCCCTGTGGTGAGGGAGTTTGCTGTGGTGAGAGCTGTTGTGGCGAGGGGGCTTGCCCCCGTTCGGCTGCGAAGCAGTCGTAAGTCCAGGCAACTCGGTATATCTGAAAAATGTAGGGGGCCGCTTCGCGACCCAACGGGGGCAAGCCCCCTCGCCACATCGCCTTGATGGCCTATTGATGACTTTGTGAGTGCGTTCGTCCGCGGAATCAGTACAATCGCCGACTTTGCTCCCCGTGAACGAACGCAGCACGGCGGGGGCGCTCGCGAGAAGTCCCATGCTCATCGGTAGTTATTCCTTTACCCTGGTTTTCATATCGCTCTGTGTGGCGATACTTGCCTCTTATACCGCGCTCGACCTCACCGGTCGCATCGCCACGGCCAAGGGCCGGGCGGTGCATCTATGGACGGCGGGCGGTGCGTTTGCCATGGGGATTGGCGTGTGGTCGATGCATTTCATCGGCATGCTCGCATTCACATTGCCGATCGATCTGGGCTACGACGTTACTCTCACATCGCTATCGTTGTTGATCGCGGTCCTGTCTTGCGGCTTTGCCCTGTGGCTGGTCAGCCAGCCACAACTGCCGGCCTGGCAGCTGGCGTTCGGCGCGTTGGTCATGGGCGCTGGCATCAGTGCGATGCATTACACCGGCATGGCCGCCATGCGCATGCAACCGGGCATCGATTATGACCCCGCATTGTTTAGCACGTCGCTGCTGATTGCCGTTGGCGCGTCGGGCGCGGCGTTATGGATCGCGTTCCGCCTGCGCCAGCACGCGCCGTATGTTCGTCTGATCCGTGGCGGTGCAGCGATTATCATGGGCATCGCCATCGTCGGCATGCACTACACCGGCATGGCCGCGGCGCGCTTTGCCGACGGCAGTTTCTGTGGTGCGGCGGCCGATGGCCTGAACGGCGAGGGCCTGGACAATCTAGTTCTGATCACCACCCTTGCGGTGTTGAGCATTGCCTTGCTGACCTCGATCCTCGATGCACGCCTGGAGGCTCGCACCGCGGACCTCGCTCAATCGTTGACCGAGGCCAATCGCGAACTCACCCAGCTGGCGCTGCACGACACCCTGACCGGGCTGCCGAACCGAGTGTTGCTGGCCGACCGTATCGATCAGGCGATGTCGAGGGTGCAGGAGCAGGGTGGCTGTTTTGCGTTGATGTTCATTGATCTGGACGGCTTCAAACCGGTCAACGATGCTTTTGGGCACCACATGGGCGACCAGTTGCTGCGTGAGGTCGGTTTGCGCCTGCGTGAAGATTTGCGCAGTCAGGACACCCTGGCGCGAATCGGTGGCGATGAATTTGTGTTGCTGGTGCAACTCGCCGAGCCGAATGACGCGTTGAACCTGGCGGCGCGTCAGGTCGGGCTGATCGGGCGCTCGTTCCGGGTTGCGGAACATGACTTGCAGATTTCCGCCAGCGTCGGCATCGCGCTCTATCCGGGCAATGGTCAGACCGCCGAGGAATTGCTGATGAACGCCGACGCGGCGATGTACCACGCCAAGGGTGCCGGGAAAAACGGCCACCGTTTCTTCGACGCGTCGATGAACAGCAACGCGCGCAAGCAGTTGCAATTGCTGCAAGACCTGCGCAACGCCGTCGACCAGCAACAGTTCAGTCTCTATTACCAACCCAAGTTCGACGCCGGCAATGGCCGAGCGGTGGGTGCCGAGGCATTGCTGCGCTGGATGCACCCGACGCAGGGCATGCTGCAGCCGGACAGCTTCATCGATCTTGCGGAGAAGACCGGGCTGATCATTCCGATTGGCGAGTGGGTGCTCAACGAAGCCTGCCGTCAGATGCGCGAGTGGTACGTGCTCGGTTACACCGACTGGCGCATCGCGGTGAACCTCTCGGCCTTGCAGTTTTGCCACGCCGGGTTGGTCCAGAGTGTCGCCAAGGCCTTGGCCACTCATCATTTGCCGGCCAACAGCCTGACCCTGGAAATCACCGAAACCACCGCCATGAGCGACGCCGATGCGAGCATGACGGTGCTGCAGGAGCTCTCGGAAATGGGCGTCGACCTGTCCATCGATGACTTTGGCACCGGCTATTCGAGCTTGATGTACCTCAAGCGTTTGCCGGCCAATGAGCTGAAGATTGATCGGGGTTTCGTCCGCGATCTGGAGCACGACAGCGACGACGCAGCCATCGTCTCGGCCATCGTCGCCCTTGGCCAGGCCTTGGGCTTGCGGATTGTGGCCGAAGGGGTGGAAACCGGTGTCCAGCAAGACTTCCTGACCCAATTGGGCTGCGACTCGTTGCAGGGTTACCTGCTGGGGCATCCGCTGCCTGCTGATCGCTTCATGGCCGATATTCACCGTGGGGAGCAATTGGCGACGGGCTGATAGCCCCCTCACCACAGGTTGTCGTCATTGGAATTGACGCAGGTTCATGCAAAACCACGCAATGGCGGTTATTCTTGGCCCCGACTGCTTACGCTTGTAACGGGGGAAATGCCAGCATGGACAAAGTCATCGTTATCACCGGCGGCAGCCGCGGAATTGGTGCCGCCACGGCCCTGTTGGCCGCAGAACAAGGCTATCGGATCTGTATCAACTATCAGTCCGACGAACAGGCGGCGCACAGTGTGCTGGAAAAAGTTCGCGCACTCGGTGCCCAAGCCATTGCGGTACGCGCCGATGTCAGCATCGAAGACGAAGTGATCGGCCTGTTCCACCGCGTAGACACCGAACTCGGTCGGGTCACGGCACTGGTGAACAACGCCGGCACTGTCGGGCACAAATCGCGGATCGACGAAATGTCCGAATTTCGTATTCTGAAAATCCTCAAGACCAACGTCCTGGCGCCGATCCTCTGCGCCAAACACGCGATCCTGCGCATGTCACCCAAACATGGCGGGCAGGGTGGCAGCATCGTCAATGTGTCGTCGGTCGCTGCCCGCTTGGGCGCCCCCAGCGAATATGTCGACTACGCAGCATCCAAAGGTGCGCTGGACACCTTCACCATCGGCCTGTCCAAGGAAGTGGCGGGCGAGGGGATTCGCGTCAACGCCGTGCGACCGGGTTACATCTACACCGATTTCCATGCATTGAGCGGCGATCCTGATCGGGTCAGCAAGCTGGAATCGGCGATCCCGATGGCCCGGGGTGGGCGGCCAGATGAAGTGGCGGAGGCGATTGTGTGGTTGTTGTCGGATAAGGCTTCGTATGCGACGGGGACTTTCGTCGACCTGGGGGGCGGGCGTTAATCCCGGACTTTGCTTTGTCTGTTCTGGCCTCTTCGCGAGCAAGCCCGCTCCCACAGGGGACGGTGATGTTCACAAATGTTGTGTTCACACCCGTCCACTGTGGGAGCGGGCTTGCTCGCGAAGGCGATAGCCAGACAACATCAAACCTTCAAAACGACCGCACAATCCGCCCCAACGTCTCCATCGCCCTCTCCGAATCCTCGGTCCAAGGGCTACCATAATTCAGCCGAATACAATTCCTGAACCGCTGCGTCGGTGAAAAGATCGGCCCCGGCGCAATGCTGATCCCTTGCGCCAATGCCATCTGAAACAACTTCAACGAATCCATCTGCGGTGGCAGTTCCAGCCACAAAAAGTACCCGCCAGCCGGTTGGCTGACGCGAGTCTGGGCCGGGAAGTAGCGGGCGATGGCGGCGAGCATGGCGCTTTGCTGTTCTTCCAGGGCGTAACGCAGTTTGCGCAGGTGCCGGTCGTAGCCGCCGTGTTGCAGGTAATCGGCGATGGCGGCCTGGGCGGGCATTGAGGCGCAGAGTGAGGTCATCAGTTTCAGGCGTTCGATTTTCTGTGCATACCGCCCGGCAGCGACCCAGCCGATGCGGTAACCGGGGGCCAGGCTCTTGGCGAACGAACCGCAATGCATCACCAACCCTTCGGTATCGAAAGCCTTGGCCGGTTTTGGCGCCTGTTGCCCGTAATAAAGCTCGGCGTAGACGTCGTCTTCGATCAACGGCACCTGATGGCTGCGCAACAGCTCCACCAGCTCCTGCTTCTTCGCCTCGGGCATGGTCGCCCCCATGGGGTTCTGGAAACTGGTCATGCACCAGCAGGCCTTGATCGGGTGCCGCTCCAGGGTTTGCGCGAGCACACCGAGGTCGATGCCATCTCGTGGGTGGACGGGAATTTCCACCGCTTTGAGCTTCAGCCGTTCCAGCACTTGCAGGCTGGCGTAGAACGCCGGGGCTTCGATGGCCACCAGATCGCCGGGTTCGGTGACCGCTTGCAGGCACAGGTTCAGGGCTTCGAGGGCGCCGTTGGTGATCAGCAACTCTTCCATGGGCAGCATCAGCCCGCCGACCATGTAGCGCAGGGCGATTTGGCGACGCAGCTGCGGGTTGCCCGGCGACATGTCGGTGACCACCATGCGCGGGTCCATTTCCCGGGCGGCACTGGCCAGCGAGCGGGACAGGCGTTGCAACGGAAACAGGGTCGGGCTGGGGAACGCCGAACCGAAGGGCACGGTGTTCGGATCCTTGATCGAGTCCAGCACCGAGAACACCAGTTCGCTGACGTCGACTTCGGTGGACTCGTTGACCTGGCTGCTGATCACCGGCTCCGAGAACGGGCTCGGTGCATGCGCATTGACGAAGTAACCGGAACGCGGCCGCGCGCGGATCAGGCCACGGCGTTCGAGCAGGTAATAGGCCTGGAACACCGTGGATGGGCTGACCCCGTAGGTCTGGCTGGCGTAGCGCACCGATGGCACCCGCTGGCCGGGACCGAGGACGCCGGAGCGGATCAGTTCAGCGATGTCGTCGGCGAATTTTTCGTAGCGTTTCATCGAGTGCCCGGTGTGGTGTCATTCATTGAAAAATGGTCGCAGCTGAAATTGCCAAGATCGCATCTTAAAGGCTCAACGGTTCATCGGCGCAACAAACCGGCTCTTGGCCACGCTGTTGATGTCCGGTTCATCACTGTCGACAATCTTGAAACCGATGGTCTGCGAGCTGCTGCTCGGGCGATCCGTGGTCATCGCCACCGACACCGGTACGTCAACGATCTCACCGGCGGCCAGGCTCAGTTCGGTCTTGCCTTGCAACTGGAAGCCATCGCCATCGACCAGCGTCAATCGATAATCCTGACGTTGCTGGGTCTTGTTGATGACCTTCAGGCTGTAGATGTTTTCGATCTGGCCTTCACTGTTTTCGCGGAACAGGCCACGGTCCTTGCTCACGTCCAGCGACACCATCGGCCGCTCCACCAGCGCCAGGGCGAGGGCGCCGATCATCACCAGCAGCACGGCGGTATAACCGATCAGTCGCGGCCGCAGCAGGTGGGTCTTGCCACCTTGCAATTCATGCTCCGAGGTGTAGCTGATCAGCCCACGGGCATAGCCCATTTTGTCCATGATCGAATCACAAGCGTCGATGCACGCGGCGCAACCGATGCATTCCATCTGCAAGCCGTCGCGGATGTCGATGCCGGTCGGGCACACCTGCACGCACAACTGGCAATCGATGCAATCACCCAAACCGACTTCGGCCGGTTTCACCTCTCGTTTGCGTGGGCCACGGTTTTCGCCACGGGCCACGTCGTAGGAAATGGTCAGGGTGTCTTTGTCGAACATCACGCTCTGGAACCGCGCATACGGGCACATGTGCATGCACACCGCTTCGCGCAGCCAACCGGCATTGATGTAAGTGGCCCCGGTAAAGAACAGTACCCAGAACAGGCTGACACCGCCGACTTGCAAGGTCAGCAGCTCTTCGGCCAGCGGACGGATCGGTGTGAAGTAACCGACAAACGTCAGGCCAGTGAGCAGGCTGATCGCCAGCCACAGGGTGTGTTTGGCCGAGCGGCGGATCAGCTTGTTCAGGCCCCAGGGCGCGGCTTGCAGCTTGATTCGCTGGTTGCGCTCGCCTTCGGTGAGCTTCTCGCACCACATGAAAATCCAGGTCCAGGAACTCTGCGGGCAGGTGTAACCGCACCAGACCCGACCTGCGAACACGGTGATCGCGAACAGGCCGAACGCGGCGATGATCAGCAGCGCCGAAAGCAGAATGAAATCCTGTGGCCAGAAGGTTGCGCCGAAGATGTGGAATTTGCTTTCGGAAAGGTCCCAGAGCACCGCTTGGCGGCCGCCCCAGTTCAGCCATACCGTGCCGAAGAACAGCAGAAACAGAACCCCCGCGCCACTCATGCGCAGGGTGCGGAACAAACCCGTGAAGCTGCGGGTGTGGATCAGGTTGTCGCTGGACTTGGCCTTTATCTTTGGACGCAAAGGCTCATTGCTTTTTATAAATATGGCAGGTTCAACGGTTCGGACGGGGATTCTATCGCTCATGGTCTTTCGCTCATCAGCCTCCATCAGGCCTGAGCACTATGACCAGCGATCTGTTTGCATAACAGACTCAGCTAAAGCAATAAAAAGCGGATCAGATGGATTGCCCGAACCCGTCTGCGACAGCTTGATGCACCCGCCACGGCTGGCCGCAAACGCCTATACCGGATGTTTGCGGCGGGTGTTGATGCCGATCAGTCAAATCACCGAATCACTGTCCGTGGCCTTCAAATGTCGGCGACCGTCCACGGCGCCTGCTACGGTCAATGCATCGGCTTCTGCTTCGGTGATGTAGATGCGATGGCCGTCGAGCTCGACCATCGACATGGATTTTTCCGGGTCGGTGATGATGGTGACATCGGCACAAAAACGAATTTCTTCGCCGTTTTTGGTGATGAAGAAGCAGGTCTGGTTTTCGATGCGCACGGTCATGGCGGTGTCCTTTGTTCTGCGGATTCTGAAATGTTAGGACCCATCCGCCGGTCATCGTTCTGTGCAACCGATTAATGGCGGGTGCGGTCCATCCTTTATCGAGTCATTACATCATCACAAGGACTGCACGATGGACGCCTGGTGGCATGAGGTTTGGGTCACGTTGCAAGCGGAGTTCGCTGACATCGGCGACGCTTCTCAACTGACGCGCATTACCGTGCGATTGCTGATGGCCGCCTTGCTGGGTGGCATTCTCGGCTTCGAGCGTGAGCAAAAGGGTAAGGCCGCCGGGATTCGCACCCACATGTTGGTGGCGCTGGGCGCGGCGCTGTTTGTGCTGGTGCCGCAGATGTCAGGATCCCAAGCCGACGCCATGAGCCGGGTGGTGCAGGGTGTGATCGCCGGCATCGGCTTTCTCGGCGCCGGGACTATCCTGAAAAACACCGACGGCGACGAGGGCCATGTCAAGGGCCTGACCACCGCCGCCGGGTTGTGGATGACCGCGGCCATTGGCGTTTCAGCCGGGATGGGCCGCGAGGCGACAGCGGTGCTCAGTACGTTGCTGGCGTTGGTGATTCTCGGTGTGATGCCTATCGTCGTGCGCCAACTGGAAAAAGATCGACCCCCCCCGTAGGAGCTGCCGCAGGCTGCGATCTTTTGATTTTGATGTTTTTTTTGGATATTGCCGAAGATCAAGATCAAAAGATCGCAGCCTTCGGCAGCTCCTACATTGAGCCTTCATACGTCGGAGGTAGTGTTTACGGCTTCACGATCTCTGGCGGCTGGGAGTTCGGCGGCTCTTCCCGGGGTGGCGGGGTAGTGCCAGGTGGTTCCTGCTCCGGGATGGGGCCGGGTTCGGTCGGCGGGGTTGGGGGTATGGGCGGAATTGTCGGCTCATCGATGTTCGGATCGGGTGTCTCGGCGGGGATAGGGATACTCATCGAAACAGTCTCCAGTGGCAGATGGCGTGAGTCGTGCTTAAGTTGATTGACCCGTACTCAGGGAATTTGATTCCCCGAAAGACTTGGCAAATCCCTCTGAACTTTTACCGGCGCCTGCTGTTCGGAACTTAAGTGAGTTCATGCCGGGGCAGATCGCTTCGTGTGAACGACGACCAGGCACAAGAGCGTCCTTGGGGCGTTAAGGAGAGATGCTCGATGACCGCTGAGAAACCCACAGAGTTGAGCTACAACCCTCATATACCGCTGTCGCAGGCGTTACTGCTACCGCGGATCGTGATCGAAAACACCATGCCGATCCTCGATGGCGGGCAATTCGCCGTTAAAGCCGTGATTGATCAGGACGTGGTGGTGACCAGCAAAGTGTTTGCCGACGGTCACGACAAACTGGCTGTGCGCATCCGCTGGCGTGCCGACGGCGACGAAACCTGGCAGAGCGAGGTGATGGCCGAGTTGGGCAATAACGGCTGGCAGGGCCAGTTCCGTGTCGAGAAGCAGGGCCGCTATGTGTTCTACCTGGAAGCCTGGATCGATCAGTTCGCCAGCTTTTGTTATGAGCTGGAGAAAAAGCACGTCGCTGGCGTCTCGGTCAGCCTGGAGCTGCAGGAAGGGCGCACTCACGTTCAGCAGGCGGCCGAACGTTCCGAAGGCCTGCTCAGTGAACAACTGGCGGCGTTGCACCATGAATTGTCCGGTCTGCTCGAAACCGAGCAGGTCGCTTTGTTTCTGCACCAGCGTAGTGCGGACTTGATGGCCCAGGCCGACCATCGTCCCTCGCTGAACCTGAGCCCTGAATACCCGGTGGACGTAGAGCGAGCGCTGGCGCAATTCGCCAGTTGGTATGAACTGTTTCCGCGCTCGATCACCGATGACCCAGCCCGCCACGGCACCTTCAATGACGTGCATTCGCGGCTGCCGATGATCCAGGACATGGGCTTCGACGTGCTGTATTTCACGCCGATCCACCCGATCGGCCGCAGCTACCGCAAAGGCCCGAACAACTCATTGACCGCCGGCCCCGAAGACCCGGGCAGCCCTTATGCCATTGGCAGTGAAGAGGGCGGGCACGAGGCCATTCATTCGGAACTGGGCACTCGCGAAGATTTTCGCCGGCTCGTTGCGGCCGCCGCCGAGCATGGGCTGGAAATCGCTCTCGACTTTGCGATTCAGTGTTCCCAGGATCACCCGTGGCTCAAACAGCACCCGGGCTGGTTCAACTGGCGGCCAGACGGCACGATCAAATACGCCGAGAACCCGCCGAAGAAATACCAGGACATCGTCAACGTCGATTTCTATGCCGTGGATGCGATTCCCAGCCTGTGGATCGAGCTGCGCGACATCGTGGTCGGTTGGGTCAAGGAGGGCGTGAAGCTGTTTCGCGTCGACAATCCTCATACCAAACCGTTGCCGTTCTGGCAGTGGATGATCGCCGATGTGCGGGCGCTGTACCCCGAGGTGATTTTCCTGGCCGAAGCCTTTACCACGCCGGCGATGATGGCGCGCCTGGGCAAGGTCGGTTACTCCCAGAGCTACACCTATTTCACCTGGCGCAACACCAAGACCGAACTGGCGACCTATTTCACCGAACTCAATGAGTCGCCGTGGCGTGAATGCTACCGGCCGAATTTTTTCGTCAACACGCCGGACATCAACCCGGCGTTCCTGCATGAATCCGGGCGTGCCGGTTTTCTGATTCGTGCTGCGCTGGCGACCATGGGCTCCGGGCTGTGGGGCATGTATTCGGGTTTTGAACTGTGTGAAGCGGCTCCGGTGCCGGGCCGGGAGGAATACCTCAATTCCGAGAAGTATGAAATCCGCCCACGGGACTTCAATGCGCCGGGCAACATCATTGCCGAAATCGCCCAGCTCAACCGCATCCGCCGGCAGAACCCGGCGTTGCACACGCACTTGGGCCTGAAGGTCTACAACGCCTGGAACGACAACATTCTGTACTTCGGCAAACGCAGCGTCGACGGCAGCAATTTCATTCTGGTGGCGGTCAGCCTCGATCCGCATCACGCCCAAGAGGCGAATTTCGAATTGCCGCTGTGGGAAATGGGCCTGCCCGACGATGCCAGCACGCAGGGCGAAGACTTGATGAACGGCCACCGCTGGACCTGGCACGGCAAGTACCAGTTCATGCGGATCGAACCGTGGCATCTGCCGTTCGGGATTTGGAGGATTACCAGTTCCTGAGCCTGGCGAAGATCAAATGTGGGAGCGGGCTTGCTCGCGAAAGCGGTGTGTCAGGCGACATCAATGCTGACTGTTATGGCCCCTTCGCGAGCAAGCCCGCTCCCACACTGACCGCATTTCTTCAGGCAGATACAGTTTTCCCAGAATTTTTCAGGAGTTACAAATGGCGAAGAAACCCAGGTCAGCCACCTTTATCAAAGATCCGCTCTGGTACAAGGATGCAGTGATCTACCAGGTTCACGTTAAGTCTTTTTTCGACTCCAACAATGACGGGATCGGCGACTTTCCCGGCCTTATCGCCAAACTCGATTACATTGCCGATCTGGGCGTCAACACCATCTGGCTGTTGCCGTTCTACCCCTCGCCACGACGCGACGATGGCTATGACATCGCCGAATACCGTGGCGTGCACCCTGACTACGGCACCATGGCCGATGCCAAGCGCTTCATTGCCGAGGCCCATAAACGCGGCCTGCGGGTGATTACCGAACTGGTCATCAACCACACCTCGGACCAGCATGCGTGGTTCCAGCGCGCGCGCAAGGCCAAGCCCGGCTCGGCGGCCCGCGACTTCTACGTCTGGTCCGATAACGACCAGAAATACGATGGCACTCGCATCATCTTTCTCGACACCGAAAAGTCCAACTGGACTTGGGACCCGGTGGCCGGTCAGTACTTCTGGCACCGTTTCTATTCGCACCAACCGGACCTGAATTTCGACAACCCGCAGGTAATGAAAGCGGTGCTGTCGGTAATGCGTTACTGGCTCGACATGGGCATCGACGGTCTGCGGCTGGATGCGATCCCGTACCTGATCGAGCGCGATGGCACCAACAACGAAAACCTGCCCGAGACCCACGACGTTCTCAAGCAGATCCGTGCCGAGATCGACGCCAATTACCCCGACCGCATGTTGCTGGCCGAGGCCAACCAGTGGCCGGAAGACACCCAGCTGTACTTCGGTGACACCGACAAAAAGGGCCTGAACGGCGACGAATGCCACATGGCCTTTCACTTTCCGTTGATGCCGCGCATGTACATGGCGCTGGCTCAGGAAGATCGCTTCCCGATCACCGATATTTTGCGTCAGACCCCGGAAATCCCCGCCAACTGCCAGTGGGCGATTTTCCTGCGTAACCACGATGAGCTGACCCTGGAAATGGTCACCGACCGGGAGCGCGATTACCTGTGGAATTACTACGCCGCCGACCGTCGGGCGCGGATCAATCTGGGGATTCGTCGGCGTCTGGCGCCGTTGATGGAGCGTGATCGTCGCCGCGTGGAACTGCTCAACAGTCTGCTGCTGTCGATGCCCGGCACGCCGACCCTGTATTACGGCGATGAAATCGGCATGGGCGACAACATCTACCTCGGCGACCGCGACGGTGTGCGCACGCCGATGCAGTGGTCGATCGACCGCAACGGCGGTTTTTCCCGCGCTGACCCGGCCAGCCTGGTGTTGCCGCCGATCATGGATCCGCTCTATGGCTACCTGTCGGTCAACGTCGAAACCCAGGCCGGTGACCCTCATTCGTTGTTGAACTGGAACCGGCGCCTGCTCGCGGTGCGTAAGCAGTCCAAGGCCTTCGGTCGCGGGACGCTGAAAATGCTCTCGCCGAGCAATCGACGGATTCTGGCGTATACCCGCGAATTCACTGGGCCGGACGGCAAACACGAGATTATTTTGTGCGTGGCCAACGTGTCCCGCAGCGCGCAAGCGGCGGAGCTGGATCTGTCGGCTTACGTCGGCATGGTTCCGGTGGAGATGCTTGGCGGCAATGCGTTCCCGCCCATCGGCCAATTGAATTTCCTGCTGACGCTGGCGCCATACGGTTTCTATTGGTTCGGTCTGGCGGCGGAAAACCAAATGCCGAGTTGGCACGTGGAACCGGCGCAAAGCCTGCCGGACTTCACCACCCTGGTGCTGAAGAAACGCATGGAAGAGCTGCTCGAAGCACCGTCCCGCCACACCCTGGAGCAGGGCATTCTGCCGAGCTGGTTGCAGAATCGCCGCTGGTACGCCGGCAAGGACGGTATCATCGACAACGTCAACCTCGCTTACGGCGTGCGTTTCGGCGACCCGCAGCATCCGGTGTTGTTGGGTGAAATCGACGTCACCAGCGGCGGTCAGACCAGCCGCTATCAGTTGCCATTCGGTTTTATTTCCGAGGAGCAGGTCGGCGCGGCCTTGCCGCAGCAATTGGCGCTGGCCCGGGTTCGGCGCGGGCGTCAGGTCGGTTTGATCACCGACGCCTTCAGCCTCGACAGCTTTGTTCATGCCGTGTTGCAGAGCATGCAGGCTGGCATGGTGTTGCCGTCCGACGGCGGCGAGATCCGCTTCGAGCCTACCGACGAACTGGCCAAACTTGGTCTGACTGCCGAGTCGGAGGTGCGTTACCTGTCCGCCGAGCAATCCAACAGTTCGGTGGTGATTGGCAGCAGCCTGGTGCTGAAGCTGATCCGCAAGGTCGCGTCAGGCGTGCACCCGGAATTGGAAATGAGTGCGTACCTGACCCATGCCGGTTTCAGCAATATTTCGCCACTGCTGGGGGCGGTGATTCGTCGCGATGCGGCGGGCGAGGACACGCTGTTGATGATCGCCCAAGGCTACTTGAGCAATCAGGGCGACGCGTGGGAGTGGACCCAGAACAACCTCGAACGGGCGCTTCGCGACGAACTCGCCGATGCCGTGTCGGAGCAGGAACAGCACTACAACGCCCTCGGCGAGCTGAAGGATTTTGCCGGCATGCTCGGTCAGCGTCTGGGAGAAATGCATCAGGTGTTGGCGGCCCCGAGCGCCAACCCGGACTTCGCTCCACAGGTCACCACGCAGAAAGATGCCGTGGCCTCGGCCAAGGATGTGGCGGCGCAACTGGAACACGCCCTGAAGTTGCTCAAGCAGCATCAAACCGAACTGAACACCGCGGATCAGGCATTGGTCAATCGATTGCTGGACAACAAAAAAGCCATCCTCAGCCATATCCAGGAACTGGGTAAAAAAGCTGCGGGTGGTTTGCGCATCCGTGTCCACGGCGACTTGCACCTGGGGCAGGTGCTGGTGATCAAGGGCGATGCCTACCTGATCGATTTCGAGGGCGAACCGGCGCGGCCGCTGCATGAGCGCCGGGGCAAACACAGCCCCTATAAAGATGTCAGCGGCGTGTTGCGTTCCTTCGATTACGCCGCGGCGATGGCGATCAACGTGCACAACGTCGACAACACCGCCGATGCCCAGGCGGCGCGTCAACGGGTCGCCGAGCGTTATCTGAAAGAGGCGCGGCAAGCATTTGTCCACGCTTATCGGCTTGCGGCAGCTAGTCTTGCTCATGCATGGCAAGATCCTGAAGGCGAGGACGCCGCGCTGGCGTTGTTCGGTCTGGAGAAGGCGGCTTATGAAGTGGCCTATGAGGCTGAAAATCGCCCCACCTGGCTGCCCGTGCCGTTGCACGGTCTGTACGGGTTATTGAGTGGGCTTAAACCCTTTTCCGATCTTGGTGGAGAGTAGTCATGAGTATCTCGAACAAGGAACAGGGGCACGTTAAAGAGGCGCTGCTGCCCAGGGCGCGGGATATCGACGCATTAGTACGCGCTGAGCATCGGGATCCCTTTGCAATTCTCGGCCCGCACGGCGATGGCGCTGACGGGCAATTCATTCGAGCCTATCTGCCGGACGCCTTGAGTGTGCAGGTAGTGGACAAGGAATCCGGGGAAGAGCTCGGCAGCCTTGAAACCACCCAAACCCCGGGGCTGTTCGTCGGGCACTTCGAGCGGGCCCGGCCCTATCAGTTGCGAACCCGTTGGGCCGGTGGCGAGCAACTCGCCGAGGATCCTTACAGTTTTGGCCCGTTACTTGGCGAGATGGACTTGTACCTGTTCGCCGAGGGCAATCACCGGGACTTGAGCAGTTGCCTCGGCGCGCAACTGAAGACGGTCGATGGCGTCGACGGCGTGCGCTTCGCTGTGTGGGCACCGAACGCCAAAAGGGTCTCGGTGGTCGGCGATTTCAACGTCTGGGACGGCCGCCGACATCCGATGCGTCTGCGCCATCCTTCCGGCGTCTGGGAGTTGTTCATTCCGCGCCTGCAAGCGGGGGAGGCCTACAAATACGAAATCCTCGGCGCCCACGGCATTCTGCCGCTCAAGGCCGACCCGATGGCCCTCGCCACCGCTCTGCCGCCGGACACCGCATCGAAAGTCGCTTCGCCGCTGAAAATAGAATGGCAGGATCACGCCTGGATGCAGTCGCGGGGCGAACGTCAGCGAACCAGCGCACCGTTGTCGATTTACGAATTACACGCCGGTTCCTGGCAATGCGAGCTGGATGACCTGGGTGAGGTCGCCCGTCAGTACACTTGGCCCGAGTTGGCCGAACGGCTGATTCCTTATGTGAAGGAGCTGGGTTTCACCCACATTGAACTGATGCCGATCATGGAGCATCCGTTCGGTGGCTCCTGGGGTTATCAACTGCTGTCGCAATTCGCCCCGAGCGCCCGTTACGGCTCGCCGGATGACTTCGCCGCTTTCGTCAACGCCTGTCACCAGGCCGAGATCGGTGTGATCCTCGATTGGGTGCCGGCGCATTTCCCCACCGATACCCACGGCCTGGCGCAGTTCGATGGCACCGCGTTGTATGAGTACGGCAACCCGCAGGAAGGTTTTCACCAGGACTGGGACACGCTGATCTACAACCTGGGCCGCACCGAGGTGCACGGCTATATGCTGGCGTCGGCGTTGCACTGGCTCAAACATTTCCATGTCGACGGCCTGCGTGTAGATGCAGTGGCGTCGATGCTGTATCGCGATTACTCGCGCAAGGCCGGCGAATGGGTGCCCAACCGTCATGGCGGTCGGGAGAATCTGGAAGCCATCGATTTTCTGCGTCATCTCAATGACGTGGTAGCTCTGGAAACGCCGGGCGCGTTGGTGATTGCCGAAGAATCCACGGCGTGGCCGGGGGTCAGCCAGAGCACGCAACAGGGTGGGCTGGGTTTTGCCTATAAGTGGAACATGGGCTGGATGCACGATTCATTGCATTACATTCAGCAGGATCCGGTGTACCGCGCCCATCATCACAACGAGCTGAGTTTCGGCCTGGTGTATGCCTGGTCCGAGCGCTTCATCCTGCCGATTTCTCACGATGAAGTGGTGCATGGCAAGCATTCGCTGATCGACAAGATGCCGGGAGATCGCTGGCAGAAGTTTGCCAACCTGCGGGCTTATCTAAGTTTCATGTGGACGCATCCCGGCAAGAAACTGCTGTTCATGGGCTGCGAGTTCGGCCAGTGGCGGGAGTGGAATCACGATCAGCAACTGGACTGGTATCTGCTGCAATACCCGGAACACCAAGGGGTGCGCAAACTGGTCGGTGACCTGAATCGGTTGTATCGCGAAGAACCGGCGCTGCACGATCAGGACGATGCGCCGCAAGGCTTCCAGTGGTTGATTGGCGATGACGCGATCAACAGCGTCTACGCCTGGCTGCGCTGGAGCAAGGACGGGCGGCCGGTGTTGGTGGTGGCCAACTTCACTCCGGTGCCGCGACAGTCCTACCGCGTCGGCGTGCCGTTTGCCGGGCGCTGGGTCGAGTTGATCAACAGCGATGCCGATACTTATGCCGGGTCCAATTATGGAAACGGCGGCGGAGTGTTCACCGACGAAGAGCCGAGCCATGGCCAGGCGCTATCTCTGGAGTTGAACCTGCCGCCGTTGGGGGTGTTGATTTTGCGTCCGGAGGGTTGATCTAAAACCGCGTCGCTGCATTCGCGAGCAAGCCCGCTCCCACATTGGCTTTGTGTACGACGACAATCCAATGTGGGAGCGGGCTTGCTCGCGAAGGGGCCAGACCGAACAAAGCGCTTCTTGAGTCATGCACTCACCACCGCATCCGCACCCCAAGGCTGCCAATCAACCCGTTCAAATCATTGTCATCCACATCGCTGCTGTAATCGGCGCTGATGTACAGGCTGACCAAAGGCGTCACTCTGGCCACCAAACCCAGACCCACATCCACCGTCGAGGATTTGCGGCTGCTGCTGATTTTGTCGACCTGATCCAGGCTTACGGTATTACCGGTGTACACCGTGTGCCACACGTTGGTCCGCACATACGGTTCGACTGGCAGGCCATTAATATCGTAACTGCCTTTCAAGCGTGCACCGACCCGGCCGCTCCAGGACGTCAAGTCGCTGGATGACGCATTACCAGAACCGGCATAGGGCGTATCCAGCGTAATGCGCTGATTGATCAATTGCGCCTGGGGTTCGATCACCCAGTTGTTACCCAGACCAATCGGGAAACCACCTTCCACCGACAACGTCACCGCGCTGCCTTCGGTGGCTTGCCGCGCGCCTTGGTCATTGCGACTGTAACCGTTGACCCGGCCACCGCTGGCCGACAAGTCCACGTGCCAGCCTTGCGGGCCGGTCAGGCTCCAGTAGGCGCCAAGACTTTGGCCTTCAAGGTTGAGTGTGTCATGACGGGGATCGGCAAGGGCGCGGCTGGTCAGCAGACCGTTCTCATTGCCCAGGAGTTGGGTGGTGCCGCCGATCAGTCCGACCCGTTGGGTATGGCCGCTGTTGCTTTTTACGGTCAGCAACGCCGGGCCTTTGAATTCGCTGGCGCCGGGGATAGACGAACCCTGGGCTAGAGAGTCGGTTTGGGCCTGTCGTGAGGTCTTTCCGTAGACGTGGTCCCAGGCCGAAGGCGCGGCGTCTTCAACCGTCAGGCGTGAGCTTTGTATGTCGGGATTAACGCGTAAACGGCCCGCAGAGGTGGTGGTGCCGTCAGGTAAGGTGAGGCCCGGTAACTCCTGGTTATACCAAGGAGTTGCTTGGTCCTCGGCAGACGAGGCCTGAACCTCCATGGATGAGCACAACAGGAGTGAACCTGTAACAGTGCAAAAAGTGATTTTGATCTCTTGTGAGGTGAATGAAGTTCTCATGGGGGTCTACCTTGCAATCGCATGCCTATCTCGCTTTGGCGTCTCTCCTACCCCGAATGAGGGGCGACCGAATGGATTGAGGCAAGGTCAGGCCCGCCTGTTTTTACAGGAGTCTGGAGGCTTGCCCCTAGTGGATTTCCGGGGGTAGTAAGCACTAGCTAAGAAGACTGCTGGCATTGCGTCAAGAAAGTGGCCGATAGGCGGTATGTCTATTTTAGTCGTTGTAAGTGACTGATTTTTGGCGCGTATATAAGTTGTTGTTTGTGCAAAAAATCATCGCGAAAGGCGCGTGCCAGACGCGCTGGGTAGGGGGCTATCGGTTGTTTTGGGGATGATCCCGTGCGGGATAAACAAACGGCGTCGGCGCGCCATTGCTGTCATTTTTTCTGTCAGCGTTGGCAGTCCTTGGCGACTGCCGCTTGACGCTGTTACAGGCGCACCTCCACCGCCAGCGGCAAATGGTCCGACAGATGCGTCCAGGGTTTGTGGCCGAGTATTCGCGGTTCATGACTACTGGCATTACGCAGGTAGATCCGGTCCAGGCGCAGTAGGGGAAAACGCGCCGGGTAAGTTTTCGCCGGTCGGCCATGATGGCGTTCGAAGGCTTCATGCAGGTAGTCGCGCCGGGCGAGGGTGGCGTTGCCTTGCAACTGCCAGTCGTTGAAGTCGCCGGCAATAATTACCGGGGCCTCATCGGGCAGCGATTCGAGCAACAGGCAGAGCAACTGCAGCTGAAGTTGTCGATGGCTTTCCAACAGGCTCAGGTGCACGCAAATGGCATGCACTTCGGCATGGCCCGGCACATCCAGCACACAATGCAACAACCCACGTCGCTCGGGACCGGTGATCGAGACGTCGAGGTTGCGAAATTCGCGGATCGGGTATTTCGACAGCAGGGCATTGCCGTGGTGGCCATCGGGGTAGACCGCGTTGCGACCGTAAGCGAAGTCGCTCCACATGCTGTCGGCCAGAAACTCGTATTGCGAGGTTTGTGGCCAATCGTTGTAGCGGGAAGAATGCCGGTCGTGCTCACCGACCACTTCCTGCAGAAACACCAGGTCTGCCGACGTGCTGCGTACCGCTTCACGCAGTTCCGGGAGGATGAAACGCCGGTTGAGGGCGGTGAAGCCTTTGTGGGTGTTGACCGTCAGCACTCTCAGTCGATGAATCGCCGGAGGCGTGTTCGGTGGCGTTGATTCGACGGCCTGTCGTTCGGCATCGCTGGTCACGTTCACTCCTCTGAATCAGGGCTGCTGTTTCCATGCGACTGATACACGGGCGAGCAGTTCAGTTTGAGCGCCGCCAATCCAATGTGGGAGCGGGCTTGCTCGCGAAGGGGCCGGTACATTCGATACATCTTCGGCGGCTGGCAAACCGCTTTCGCGAGCAAGCCCGCTCCCACATTGAATGGTGAGCTGATTGAGAGTCGGGTTTCAGACAAACACGATTTCATACGGCAATCGCATGCGCTCCAGAATCACCGGGGGCAGTAGCGGGGCGATGCCGATCGCCGGCTCGCCGTCGAGTTGGCTGGCGTAGGCGTAGGTGGCGTGGCTTTTACGCGCCACGGTCCAGGTGTCGAGGCGTACCTTGCGCGCGCGATGCCAGGGGATCAGCCCGCGATCACGTGTCGGCCAGTGCCAGGCCCAAACCGGTATTTCGTTGAGCGTCGCACCAACCAGGGCTACAGCCCTGGCGCTGGCACGGCCGACGGCGTCGTGGTCGACGTTGCCGTCTTCGCGCCAGGTGGTGAACACCACGTCACCAGGGCGCAGGTAGCGGAGGATGAATTGGGTCAATTCAGACTCCCGCTCGGTAAGACCGTTGTCGGTGAAGCCGCCGCGAATCCACTTCAGGCTGTGCATCGGCAACCCGAGCCGGCGCAAGGCTTCGACGCTTTCCTGGGGGCGGAACACGCTCAGGCGTTTTTCCGACCACTGTCGCGACCCCGGATGACTGGCGCTGCCGTCGGTGATCGAGATCAATTGCAGGGGATGACCGAGGGAGCACAGCAACTGTAGCAGGCCGCCGCAGGTCACCACTTCATCGCCGGGATGCGGCGCGATGACTACCGCGCGAGCGCCAGCCGGGACCAGCGTTTCGGTGTTGATGACAGGGATGTTGTCCAGTTGCGGGGCGCTGTTCCAGATCTGCGCGGGCAAACTGTTTTCACTGATGGAAACGGGTTTCATAGGCGCTACTTCCTTGTTCTGTCTTGCCCTCAGTCATGCGCATTACTTGCAGGGGAGCAAACCTGGCAGACCCGTGAAGGCGGGGTAAATAGCAATTGCAGCGCTCCGAACCCTGGATTGCCGCGGGCAGAGTATTGCTCATGGAACGCTATTCGTCGCCTCAGCCTTTGGTCTGATACGGCTTTTTTAATCCGAGTTGTGTCAGGTGTCGCAAATAGTCCACACAAGCCTGCTCCCACAGGTTCCGTTGATTGGCATGGCCCCTGAAGGTCACTCGTCTTCCTCACGCTGCAGTTCGAACAGCAGCAGCGAACGGCCGGTGACTGAATATTCGTGACCGAACTCGAAGCGTTCCTGGCCACGAATCGAGGGTTGATTGGTATCGATCATGCACGTCCAGAAACCGCCGTCAGGCACTTCCGGCAGGAGGAAATTGACGATGTCATGGTGGGCGTTGACCACCAGCAGCAGGGTCGCGTCGGCGCCCTTGCGGCGAATACCGGTTTCCTGGGCGCGGCCATCGAGCAGCATGCCCAGGCAACGACCATGGCCTTCCTCCCATTGTTCGGTGGACATTTCGCTGCCGTCCGGGGCCAGCCAGGTCACGTCCTTGACGCCGATGTCTTCGTTGTAATTGCCCACCAGGAAGCGCCCGCGACGCAGGATCGGATAGGCCAGGCGCAACTTGATCAGGCGTTTGACGAACTTGAGCAGCGCCTTGCCGTCTTCGCTCAGGTCCCAGTTGACCCAACCGATCTCGCTGTCCTGACAGTAAGCATTGTTGTTGCCTTCCTGGGTGCGGGCGAACTCATCGCCGGCCACCAGCATCGGCGTGCCCTGGGACAGCAGCAAGGTGGCGAAGAAGTTGCGCATTTGCCGCTGGCGCAGCTCATTGATCTCGGGATCGTCGGTGGGGCCTTCGACACCGTGGTTCCAGGACAGGTTGTTGTTGCTGCCGTCCTGATTGTTCTCGTCGTTGGCTTCGTTGTGTTTGTCGTTGTACGACACCAGGTCGTTCATCGTGAAACCGTCGTGGGCGGTGACGAAGTTCACCGAGGCATACGGCCGCCGGCCACGCTGATTGAACATCTCGCCGGAGGCGGTCATGCGACTGGCGAAGTCCGCCAGTTGGCCGTCGTCGCCTTTCCAGAACGCGCGCACGGTGTCGCGGAATTTGTCATTCCACTCAACCCAACCCGGCGGAAAGTTCCCGACCTGATAACCGCCGGGGCCGCAATCCCAGGCTTCTGCAATCATCTTCACCTGACGCAGCACCGGGTCCTGACGGCAGGCCACGAGAAAGCTGTGACGCTCGTCGAAACCGTCGTGGTAACGGCCGAGGATGGTCGCCAGGTCAAAACGGAAACCGTCCACATGCATTTCCGTGGCCCAGTAACGCAGGGAGTCGGTGACCATTTGCAGCACGCATGGGTGACTCAGGTCCAGAGTGTTACCGGTCCCGGAATCGTTGATGTAGTAGCGCTTGTCGTCGGGCATCAAGCGGTAGTAGGAGGCGTTGTCGATACCGCGCATCGACAGGGTCGGGCCTTGTTCGTTGCCCTCGGCGGTGTGGTTGTAGACCACGTCGAGGATCACTTCCAGATTGGCCTCGTGCAGGTGCGCGACCATCTCCTTGAACTCGGCGATCTTGCCGCTGGCCAGGTAGCGTGGGTCCGGGGCAAAGAACGCGATGCTGTTGTAACCCCAGTAATTGGTCATGCCTTTGTGCAGCAGATGCTGGTCATTGACGAAGGCATGAATCGGCAGCAATTCCACGGTCGACACACCGAGCTTGCGGATGTGTTCGAGCACGTCATCGACCATCAACCCGGCGAAGGTGCCACGCAGGTTCTCGGGGACGGAGGGGTGACGCATGCTGATACCGCGTACGTGTGTTTCATAAATGATCGTTTTATCCCACGGCACGCTGACACGATGGTCATGACCCCAGGTGTGAGCCGGGTCGATCACTTTGCATTTGGGCACGAAGGGCGCGCTGTCCCGTTCATCGAAACTGAGGTCGGCGTCGGGGTGGCCGATGGTGTAGCCGAACAACGCTTCGGACCACTTCAATCGGCCGACCAATTGCTTGGCGTAGGGATCGATCAGCAGCTTGTTGGGGTTGAAGCGATGACCGTTGGCCGGGTCATAAGGACCGTACACGCGATAGCCGTAGATCAACCCCGGATGGGCGTCGGGCAAGTAGCCGTGGTAGATCTCGTCGGTGTATTCCGGTAACTCGATACGCTCCAGTTCCACCTCGCCGGAATCGTCGAAGATGCACAGTTCGACCTTGGTCGCGTTAGCCGAAAACAGCGCGAAATTGACCCCCAGGCCATCCCAGGTCGCGCCTAGCGGGAAGGGCAAGCCTTCACGGATTCGCGAGGCCTCGGCACGAGGTTCGGGCGCGGTTTTCTTTGGACTGCTCATAGTTGCTCCTGCATGGGGTGACGGTACTCGACTGCGATGAACCGTGGCTCTGGTTTTTTCGAGGGCGAGCGCACCCTCGGTGGCGAGAAGCACGCCACAAATCAAGCGAGGCAAGGCGATAAACGCGTCAGGTCGTTGGCGGTTTGCGCGCAGCGCGTGGCTTTTTCTCGACGTTTTTTTCGCCAAGCGGGGTCACTGTCGAAGCTGAGGGTTTGGCTTTGGCCCTGGTTTTGGGTTCGACGCCTTTGGCATTGAGCTTGCCGTCGGGCTTGCCGACCGCGGACTTGGCGCCGAGGCTTTTGCTGCCAGCTTTCGATGACTTGCCGGGTGCCAGCGCTTTGGCTTGGGCTTCAGCGTCGGCCAGTTTGCAGGCCATCTCCCAATGGCGTTTTTCCTGGCCCACGGGTTTCCCTTCGGACTCCCAGATCTGATAGGCAAATTCGCGGATGCGTTTATCGTCGGTACTCATCGCAATGCTCCTGAACTGAACTCAAGCTTGGGTAGTTTGGATAAAGAGATTGACCGGGAAATCCCCCAGCGCGGCGCTGACCATCAGCTCCCTGTGTTTTGTGACTGCGACGCTCGCAAAAAATCCCTTCATATTTTCTTCAGGGACGGCGAACGGCAATTTGACCCGTGTATCGCCCCACAGCGGCGCGTCAATCTGTGGTTCGGCACTGTTTTCCAGCAGTTCGGCACAGCATATCGGTACTATCACGATAGCCCGTTTCCCCTGCCATTCACGAGTAAACGCCAGTACCCGGTGAGCCTGGCTGCCGAGGATTTCCAGGGCTTGATAAGTGCCTTTTTGAAACAGCCCGGCATGCTCGGCACGTAGGTTTAACGCCTGGGCGATCAGGGTTTGCTTGATGCGCCCGTCACGCCAGTTCGCCAACAGATCGGGCAGGTCCAACCGTAGGTCCATGGCCTGCTGACGGCTGGCGTAATCCACCGGCCGGCGGTTGTCCGGATCGACCAGCGTGAAGTCCCAGAACTCGTTGCCCTGATAAAGATCCGGCACCCCCGGCACGGTCATTCGCAGCAAGGTTTGCGCCAAGCCATTCAACGCGCCCGGTGCGGCAATGCTCTGCGCCGCCGCACCGAGGGCCGTGCGCAGTGGCTGGCCTTCGGGGCTGAGCAGCAGGCGTTCAAGAAACCCATGGGTCGCCTGTTCATACCCCTCGTTCGGCGCGCTCCAGCTGCTTTGCAACTTGGCTTCGCGCAGGGCTTTGCGTTGCCACTGCCAGAGGCGCTGGGCGTAGTTCTCGAGCGCCACCTGATCATCGCTGCGCAGCTCCAGCGGCCAACTGCCGAGGATCGCTTGATAGAGAATCAGCTCGTCGCCCGCTGTGGGCGCGCCCGGTTCAATGCGCAATTCATCGGCCAGGGTTCGCCAGTGTTCGACCTGTTCGGCGTACCAGGCGCTACGCTCGCTCAACACCGCCAACCGCGCGCGAGTGTCTTCGCCGCGTTTGTGGTCGTGGGTCGCGGTGGCCAGCAGGTTGTCGGGGAACTCGGTGAGACGATTGACACAGGCTGCATGGAAGTCAGCCACCGGAGCGCCGAACTGCTCGGTGTTGTAGCCGACATCGTTGCGCGACAGCAGCACCGCCGAGCGATAAAGCGCGGTGTCTTCCACCGCTTTGGCCGCCGCCGGTGAGGTCAGTTGCTGGAAGCGCACGCACGCATGCTTGAGCAGTTTGCGTGGGCGGCCCACCGGGTGTTTGCGCCAGGGTTGGCCGCCGAGCCAGCCGGCCAGGCAATCGAGCACGGGCCAGTCGGCCTCGCCGAGGGTTTGCCGGGCACCGTCCATGGCTTGCTGGAAAAACACCTCGTCCTGAGCGGCGCGGCCCAGCGGGCTGATGTAAGTGCGATATACCGGGAAGTGCACGATCAGTTCCTGCAAGGCCCGACGGATTGCACCGAGGGTCAGGTCCCGGGTCATCAGATCGTCCCGGGCCACTTGCAACAGGGCGTGGGCGACACTTTCGAAATCCCCGGCGAGGGAGCCGTTGAGAATCTGCTGGCGCGCCAGTTGTGCTTCCTGACGGAAATCGGCGGGCCGTTCGCTGTGCCGGCTCCAGAGTTCACCCAAGGTCTGGGCGCCTTCGGGGTCGTGTTGCAGCAACGACAACTGGTTCATGAATTCGTAACCGGTGCTGCCATCGACAGACCAGTCGCGGTGCAGGGTTTCGCCTTCGCCGAGGATCTTCTCGACGTAGATTGGCAGGTGCCGCTGCGGTGCCAGGCGATCGACTCGGCGGCGCAATTTGCGGCAGTAACCACGCGGGTCGGCGAGGCCATCGATGTGATCGATGCGCAGCCCGTCGACAAGACCTTCGGCCACCAGCTCGAAGATTTTTGCATGGGTCGCCTCGAACACTGCCGGGCGTTCGACGCGCAGGCCGCCCAGTTCATTGATATCGAAAAAGCGCCGCCAATTGATGTCGTCCGCCGCGGTGCGCCAACTGGCCAGGCGATAACTCTGGCGCTCGAGCAGGTTATGCAGGCGCTGGAAACCCTCGGGGGTGAGCGAGTCGTAGGTGCCGAGGGTGTGTTGGATGGCGTGAAGAATGGCCGGATCGCTGGCGAGTTCATGCAGCTCGGTTTTTAGCGGAATTGCCAGGCTGTGCGCGTCGGTCTGGTAGCTCAAGGTACTGAAGCGGTCTGCCATGGATTTGAGCTGCTCGACCTGCTCGGCATTCAATTGATCATCGGCCTTGAGCAGCTCGCCGTAGTCCGACGGGCAAATCGGGAAGTGATGTTCGTAGTGCTCGACATAAAAGCTGCCGCGCCGGGCATCGAAACGCAAGGGCAGGGTGCCGTCCTGCAAGGCGATGCCGTAATCACTGCCCAAAAAAGGCAGCAGCAATTGGCCCTCCATCAACGGGTCGGGCGAGTGCCATTGAATGTCGAAGAACTCGCCGTAAGGGCTCAATCGCCCCCATTCCAGCAAGTCGAGCCACCAGGGATTATCGCCACCGCCGACGGCCATGTGGTTGGAGACGATGTCGAGGATCAACCCCATGTTCTGTTCGCGCAATGCACCGACCAAACGGCGCAATGCAGCTTCGCCGCCCAGTTCAGGGTTGACGGTGGTCGGGTCCACCACGTCGTAGCCATGCATGGACCCCGCGCGTGCGGCGAGCAGCGGCGAGGCATAGACGTGACTGATGCCCAGACTGGCGAAGTACGGCACCAGCGGCACCGCCTGATCCAGAGTGAAACCTTTATGAAATTGCAGCCGCAGAGTCGCCCGCAGCGGTTGGATGAACGGTTGATTCATTGGTCACGCTCGGCCGCCTGAAGTCGCGCACAGGCGAGCAGTTCCAGGCGCCGGGCGGCGTCCGGATCATCGAGCAGGGCTTCGCTGGCGCCGGGTAGCCTGCGGGACCAGTTGGGATGGGTATCGGTGGTGCCGGGCAGGTTGGCCTGCTGTTCGATACCCAAGGCATCTTCCATCGGCAGCAATACCAGCGGCGCACGGGTATGGCCGAGGAAGCGGATCGCGGCGTCGAGCACCTGATCGGTTTCGTGGGACTCTTCGCGGAAATTCTGCGGATCCTCGCTCAGCACCCGGCGCAAGCCTTCGCGCTCGCGTTCACGGTGTTGGCGCCATTCGATTTCACCCGGGGCGTCGACCAGATTCAAGCGCGCGCTCCAATCGATATCGCGGCCATGCCACCAGCCATTGAGCGTCGGCAGGTCATGGGTGCTGGTGGTTGCCAGGGCGTTGTCCGGCCAGTCGAGAATCGGCTTGAAGTGAGTATTGTCCTGTTCGAACAGCAGCACCCGCATGCCAAGAATCGAGCGCGCGATGAGTTTCTCGCGCAAACCCTCGGGCACGGTGCCGAGGTCTTCGCCGAGGACGATGGCCTGATGTCGATGGGATTCGAGGGTCAGTAAACGCAACAGATCGTCCACCGGATAATAAAGGTAGGCACCGTCGCTGGGCGGCGCGTCGTTGGGGATCACCCACAGTCGTTGCAGGCCCATGACGTGATCGATACGCAGGCCGCCGGCATGGGCGAAGTTGGCCCGCAGCATTTCGATGAACGCACGAAAGCCGTTGCGCACCAGACCTTCGGGGGAGAACGCGGAAATGCCCCAGCCCTGGCCGGAACGGTTGAGGATGTCCGGTGGCGCACCCACGGTCAGTGAGGCGAGCAATTCGTCCTGACGGCTCCATGCCTGGCTGCCGCCGCCGTCAGCACCAACGGCCAGGTCGGCGATCAGGCCGATGCCCATGCCTGCACCGCGGGCGGCGGCTTGGGCGCGTTCCAGGCTGCGCGCAATCAGCCATTGGCAGAACGCGTAGTAGCCGATGCGGGTCGAGTTTTCTTCGGCAAAATGCGCCAGAGCGGTGCTGCGCGGGTCACGCCATTGTTCGGGCCACTCGCGCCAGTCGAGGCTTTCACCACGCCGCGCACGGGCTTCCTGGATCGCTTCGAAGCGGCAATGATTTTCCAGCGCTTCGCCACCGGCATGGCGGAAACTGCTGAAGTCTGGGTGCAAGGGGTGTTCGCCGTGGGTGAATCCTTCGTACAAGGCTTCAAGCAAGCGGTGCTTGGCTTCGGCGGCGGTGGGCCAGTCGATCAGCGGCAGTGCTTCGAGGTGCTTGAGCTCAGTGGCAAGGCCGGTGGCATCGATCGCGATGCGCAGGGCACGTTCACCGAGAATCGCACCGGGCGCTGCGTACAGGCTATTGAGGAACAAGCGACTGGACGGCGAGTAAGGGCTGTAACGCTGGGTGTCGCCGCTGAACATCGCATGCAGCGGGCTGATCGCCAACGCTTCGGCGCCTCGTTCGCCGGCCACCCGGGCCAGATCTTCGAGGGCCTGGGTATCGCCGAAACCGCCATCGCCGGGGCGGCGCAACGAGTACAACTGCACGCTCAGGCCCCAGGCGCGCGGGTTTTCACTGTCTACGGCGTCGCCGACGCTGTAGCAGTGCTGGGGTGCCACCGCCAGGGTGAAGGACTGATCGTCGATGCTGACGTGCTGATAACCCACCGGCACCAGCCCGGGCAATACAGCATTGTCATCGAGCTTCAGGTTAATCCGTGAGCCGTCTTCGAGATGGATCTCACACGGGGTTTGCGGTTCGAAGTAGTGAGACAGGTCAAGGCCGACGCCCACGTCGCAGGTCAGCAACGGCGGCAGGTGCCGGGTTTGTTGCACCTCCTGCAATTGCAGCAGGCTGGCGTCGATTTCCTGGGCGGTATTGGCGGGATGGCCAAGTCCGCTGAGCACCGAGCGCAACACCGCCGGGGTCACTTTCTGTGGACGGCCATTGGCGTCGATCCAGTCGACGGCCAGGCCTGCTCGGGTGGCCAGTATTTCCAATTGCGTATTGCTCATGGGCGCTCTCCATCCGGGGGTAGCAAAGGGGCTGCGGCCGTGAGGCTGACTAGCGCGCAATACGGGGCAAGGGTGCCCTGATCCAACAGACCGGCCGATTGTGGCGGGTGTTCGAACAGCAATGTCGCGTCGGCCTGTGGGGTGTGGACCACGGGCGCGTCGCTGAGGTTCAGGTCAATGCGCAACTGACTGCCATCGCCCAACCGCCAGCGCGCGGTCACCGCGCCCTCGGCCAGTACCTGCGCGCCCAGCGCCTGCGCGCCGGGCAGGTGCGGGATGATGTGTTGATGGCGGATCTGCAACAGTTGCCGATACAGGTGGTAAATCGGCGATTGGCGGCTGGTGGTCAGTGTCGGCCGCGAAGCTTCGAAGGTTTGCGTCGCGTTCGGGTCGGGAATCTGCTCGCGTGTGTGCGGGTCGGCAAAGGCGCTGAACGCCGCGAATTCATTGCGTCGTCCTTCGCGCACCAACTCCGCCAGTTCACCGTGGTGGCTGGTGAAAAACAGAAACGGTTGCTCGGCGGCGAATTCGTCGCCCATAAACATCAGCGGGATCATCGGCGACAACAGCAGCAACGCGGTGGCGGCGGAAAGGGCGTCAGGATGAGCCAGTTGATGCAGGCGCTCGCCAAAGGCGCGGTTGCCAATCTGGTCGTGGTTCTGCAGAAAAAGCACGAAGGCCGTGGGCGGCAAGTGACCGCTCGGCTCACCGCGCGCCGTACCGTGACGGGTGATATGGCCTTGAAACACGAAGCCCTGGCTCAGGCAACGGGCGAGCTGTTCGGTGGGTTGCTCGGCATAATCGGCGTAATAGGCATCGGTTTCACCCGTGAGCAGAACGTGCAGGGCGTTATGGCCATCGTCGTTCCACTGCGCGTCGAAACCTTGCTCCAGCAGGCTGGCCTGGTTGTGCTCGTTTTCCGCCATGAGCCACACGTGCCGTGCCGGATCGGTTTGCCGGCGAACCCGTTGCGCCAATTCCTGAAGAAAGTCCGGGTCTTCGATGGCATGCACCGCATCCAGGCGCAGGCCGTCGAAGCGGTACTCCAGTAACCACATCAGCGCGTTGTCGATAAAGAAGTCGCGTACCTCGCGCCGCCGGAAGTCGATCGCCGCGCCCCACGGGGTGTGTTTGTCTTCGCGGAAAAAGCCTTTGGCGTAGCGATGCAGGTAATTGCCATCCGGGCCGAAGTGGTTGTAGACCACATCAAGAATCACCGCCAAACCATGGCCGTGGGCCGTGTCGATCAGGTGTTTGAGTTGTTCGGGCGAGCCGTAGGAGGCTTGAGGCGCGTAAAGCAAAACCCCGTCATAGCCCCAGTTACGCTCGCCGGGGAACTGCGCCAGCGGCATCAGTTCGATAGCGGTAATACCCAGCTCGACCAGGTGTTCCAGATGCTGCTCAACCTGGCTGAAACCGCCGAGTGCCCCGACGTGCAGTTCGTAGATCACCGCCTCATTCCACGGTCGACCCTGCCAGGCGCGGTGTTGCCACCGATAGGCGAGGGGATCGACCACCACGCTGTGGCTGTCGATATCGCCCGCCTGGGCGCGGGAGGCCGGGTCCGGCACCGTAAGCTCGCCATCGATGTTGTAGCGGTAGCGGGTACCTGCGGGGCAGCGGGTCTTGATCACAAACCAGCCATCGGCCTGAGGCAACAGCGGCAAGGATTGTCCATCTTCCAGTTCGAGACTGACGAAAAACGCATCTGGCGCCCACAAGGCAAAACGCGTGTGTTCTGCGTCCAGCATGATCGCGCCGTGGGGCCAGGTCTCAAGGGTCCGTAACGGCATCGTTGAAAGCCTCTTACTGTTTGCCCGATTTTCCCAGCGCTTTAGCTACCAGTTGTTCGTAGAGTTCGGCGTAGGGTTCGACTGCCTTGCACCAGTTGAAAGGCGCAGTCATGGCCCGGCAACGCATGGCGTTGAGCAGACCGGGGAAGGCGAACACTTTGAATGCGCGGCTCAGGGCTTCGCGATAACTCTCTACGGTGGATTCATCGAAGAGGAAACCGGTCATGCCGTTTTCAATGGTGTCCGCCAGGCCGCCGGTATTGCGCGCCACCGGCAATGAGCCGAAGCGCTGGGCGTACATCTGGCTCAGGCCGCAGGGTTCGTAACGCGAAGGCATCAGCAGGAAATCACTGCCGGCGAACATCCGGCGAGCGTCGGTTTCATTGAAGCCGATGTGCACGCCGATTTGCCCGGGGAAGCGCAATGCCAGTTCACGCATGGCTTGTTCTTCTTCTGGCTCGCCACGGCCGATGATCGCGATCTGCCCACCGTTGTCGACAATGTATTCGGCCACCGCTTCGGTCAGGTCCAGGCCTTTCTGGTAGACCAGTCGCGAGACCACGGCGAACAGCGGACCCTCAGAATCTTCGAGGTCAAACAGCCTGCGAACGTGCTCGGCATTGACGGCTTTACCGTCCCAATCGCCGATGCCGAACGGGTGGAACAGATGCGGATCGGTGGCTGCATCCCAGCTCTCATCGATGCCATTGGGAATTCCACTGAGCAGACCTTGCTGGGTCTTGGCGGCGAGAAAACCGTCGAGACCGCAGCCAAAGGCTGGCGTGGTGATTTCCTGGGCGTAGGTCGCGCTGACGGTGGTGATGTGGCTCGAGTAGGCCATGCCGGCCTTGAGGAACGACATCTTGCCGTAAAACTCCATGCCTTCCTGTTGCAAGGCATGCATGGGGATACCGAGTTCCGGGCACGAGCCGAGGCTGGTGACGCCCTGGTACGCCAGGTTGTGGATGGTGAACAGGGTCGGGGTGCGTTGGCCACGCCAGTGCATATAGGCCGGTGCCAGGCCAGCGGGCCAGTCATGGGCATGCACCAGGTCCGGGCACCAGTGAATTTGGGCGAGGTTGGCGGCGATATCGGCTGCTGCGAGGCCGAGTCGGGCGAAACGAATATGGTTGTCCGGCCAGTCACGGCCGTTG
This sequence comes from Pseudomonas sp. JV414, assembly GCF_032424305.1. Taxonomy (NCBI): domain Bacteria; kingdom Pseudomonadati; phylum Pseudomonadota; class Gammaproteobacteria; order Pseudomonadales; family Pseudomonadaceae; genus Pseudomonas; species Pseudomonas sp. JV414. The sequence continues at coordinate 1,188,869 of NZ_VYKC01000022.1, forward strand.
TTGGCGCCGTAGGGCGAACCCTCGCGCTCGTACAATTCAGGGCAGATCAACACGTAAATGACCAGGCCGTCGGGCATGTCCATGCGTCCGATCTTGCAGGGCGGCAACGCTGCGTGCCCGCCCAGTTCACCGATGATATGAATCGGGTTTTCGCTGTTCATCACTTGCGGATAACCGGGGATCAGCACACGGACATCGTGCAGATGCGCCATGGCCCGTGGCAGTGCGGCGGAAACGTCGCCAAGACCTCCGGTCTTTACCAGGTCGGCAATCTCCGAGGTGACGAACAGGACTCTCTTCTTGTTGGGATTCTGGCTGGCTATCGGTGCCAGCGTTTTGGGGACTGGCGCTTTGACCGATTTGGCACTGAGGACACCGACGGTGCTCGTTTCCCCGACCTGCTGATGAGCACGTTCTCCCTGGACATCTAAAGCCGCACTGATCATATGAATCTCCCGTGTTGTTGATCTAATTCTAGGTCTGGCACAAACGGTGTTCGTGGCCAAATCCTGTGGCCGGGCGCAAACGCGCTACGCATCGGTGAGCAAGTGCTGCCCATGCGCTGAAGCAGAATGGGTGAAGTGGCTGTTGCAAGGAATGCACCAGTCGCTGTGGCCCTACCTTTAACCTGACACGAGGCCAGTACCAAAAGTTTCGATTATTTTCACCGAATGACCAGCCGGTTTTACTCCGCGAAAATCAGTCTAGGCCAGAACTTAGAGCGGGGGCGGCTATAGGGTGGAATTGTTCGACAATCGGTCAAATGAGGGTACAGGCATGGGGTTTTGCGGGGAGGCGCACCGACGAAGTGCAGGTTTGTTTTTTTGCGTGGGTCAAATCGGGACCAGGAAGTCACGATAATCGGGCGTGATAGGGTATGGGATGCGCCATTGTGGTGCGCTGGATCCCTGGGAGATGTGGTGAGGTTGAGGGCCTCTTCGCGGGCAAGCCACGCTCCCACAGGTTTTGTGTCGGACGCCGGTATTGGGCACGACGCCAAACCTGTGGGAGCGAGGCTTGCCCGCGATGAACGATAACTCGGTTTCAGCCTAACAGCCGAACCGGCTTCCCAGCCGCCCAGGCCTGTATGTCCTCGATCATCTGCGAAAAGAACAGTTGGTAATTCTGTCGGCTGACATACCCGACATGAGGCGTGGCCAGCACGTTGTCCAGCGTTCGGAAGGGATGATGACGGGGCAACGGCTCGTGCTCGAATACGTCCAGCGCAGCGCCCGCCAGGCGTTTTTTCTGAAGTGCCTTGATCAACGCAGACTCATCGACAATCGGCCCGCGGGCGGTGTTGATCAGCCATGCCGTGGGTTTCATCCAGTCCAGTGCCTGGGCATCCACGATTCCCCGGCTGCGCTCGCTGAGCACCAGATGGACCGACAGCACATCGGCCTGCTCGAACAGTTCCTGCTTGCTGACATAGGTGACGTCGACCTCGGCGGCCCGTTCGGCGGTCAGGTTTTCGCTCCAGGCAATCACCCGCATGCCGAACACCTGACCGAATCGGGCTACCCGTTGACCGATGCTGCCCAGACCGAGGATCGCCAACGTCTTGCCCTGCAGGTCGCCGCCCAGCCCTTGTTGCCATTGGCCTGCGCGCAAGGCATTGGCTTCGGTCACCAGGTTGCGGGTCGCGGCCATGATCAGTGCCCAGGTCAGTTCGGGGGCGGCGTGTTTGTAGCTGTCGGTGCCGCAGACCTGAATGCCCAGCGCGGCGGCGGCTTTCAGGTCCAGGGCGGCGTTGCGCATGCCGCCGGTGACCAGCAGTTTGAGTGCGGGCAAGCGGCGCAGCAGGTCTTCGTCGAATCGGGTGCGCTCACGCATCACGCAGATCACCTCGAATGCGCCGAGCCGCTCGGCCAGGGTTTCGTTGTCGGCAGGGTAGTCATGGATAAAACTCACTTGGCCGATGCTGTCCAGCACCGACCAGCCCACCACGTCGCGAGCCACGTCCTGCCAGTCATCGATCACCGCAATCTGCATTAGCCTTTACCTCATCAAGGAACGGTATTGGTTTGGTTCAGCCAGCCGAGCAACGCCTGATGGAATTTTGCCGGTTCCTCCATCTGCGGCGCGTGGCCCATCCCGGGAAATTCGATCAGCGTCGACCGGGGAATCAGTTTGGCCACTTGCTTGCCGAGTACGTCGTAATGACCGATTTTCGCCTTGACCTCGGGTGGTGCGATGTTCTTGTTGATGGCCGTGGTGTCGGAGGTGCCGATCAGCAGCAGGGTCGGCACTTTCAGGTCCTTGAACTCGTAGTACACCGGTTGGGTGAAGATCATGTCGTAAATCAGCGCCGAATTCCAAGCCACCGCTGTTTTGCCCGGTCCCTTGGCCATGCCTGCGTACATGTTCACCCAACGGTCAAATTCCGGTTTCCAGCGGCCATCGTAATAGGTGCTGCGTTGGTAGTCGTGGATACCTTGCGCCGTGACTTTCAGCTCGCGCTCATACCATTGGTCAACCGTGAGATAGGGCACGCCAAGGGCTTTCCAGTCTTCCAGGCCAATGGGATTGACCAGTGCCAGTTGTTCGACTTGATCGGGGTATTGCAGCGCATAGCGCGTGGCGAGCATGCCGCCGGTGGAGTGGCCGAGCAGGGTGGCTTTCTGGATACCCAAGGCCTTGAGCAGTTGCTGGGTGTTGGTCGCCAGTTGCTGGAAACTGTATTGATAGTGGTCCGGTTTGCTTGAGGTGCAGAAGCCGATCTGGTCCGGGGCGATGACCCGGTAACCGGCCTCGCTCAGCGCCTTGATCGAGCTGTCCCAAGTGGCGCCGCAAAAATTTTTGCCGTGCATCAGCACCACGCTGCGGCCGTTAACCTTGCCTTGGGCGGCAATGTCCATGTAACCCATTTGCAAGGATTTGCCCTGGGACTCAAAGGCGAAGTGCTTGACCGTGTAGGGATACTCGAAGCCCTGAAGTTCCGGGCCGTATTCCGGCGTTTCGGCCTGGGTCTGGTCTTGGGCTTGGGCGAGAACCGGTAGTGCCGCCGTCAGCAGCAGGCCCGGTAACCAGCGGGAGAAAATGCGCGACATGGGTGAGCTCCACAGGAAATCTGCCGATGCTGGATCGGCATGATTAGGGTGACATTAAGACCGTAGTGTCCGATCTTGGGGCCGCTTCGCAGCCCAACGGGGGCAAGTCCCCTCGCCACAAAACATAGGCACTGGCCGCGCATGATCGTTCAACCCATCCACCCTAGCGTAGCAAGGGCCAACACACCGTAGCGGGCGCCCTTGGCGAGCGTCACGATCATCAGGAAACGCCCCAGCGGCTCGCGCATGACGCCGGCCACCAGCGTCAGTGGATCGCCGATGATGGGCACCCAACTGAGTAACAACGACCAATGACCGTAACGCTGATAGTGCTTTTGGGCTTGCTCGAGATGGCGAGGGCTGACCGGAAACCAGCGCCGGTCGTGAAACCGCTCGATGCCGCGCCCCAGCCACCAGTTCAACAGCGACCCCAGCACGTTGCCCAGCGTTGCGACTGCCAGCAACGACCAAAGCCAATACTGGCCGCTGAGCAACAACCCCACCAGCACCGCTTCGGATTGCAGTGGCAGCAGCGTCGCGGCACCGAACGCCGAGAGAAACAGCCCGATGTATGCGCCGAACATCAATGGGCAGGGTAGTCCGCCACCACCACGTCAGTGCCGTCCTTTTTCAGGCCGATCACTTGGTAGGCATCGCTCATGCCGTCCATTTCCATGCCAGGCGAGCCCATGGGCATGCCAGGGGCGGCAACCCCCAACAGATCGTCACGCTTGCTCAAGGCCAGTACTTGATCGGCCGGCACGTGGCCTTCGACGAACTTGCCGTTGATAAGGGCGGTGTGACACGACGCGAGGCGAGGTGGCACACCGTGTTGTTGCTTGAATTGGCTCATGTCGGCTTCGACGTGGTCTTCAACTTTGAAACCGTTGGCTTCCAGGTGGCTGACCCATTTTTTGCAGCAGCCGCAGTTGGCATCGCGGTGAACTTCGATGGGGATCAGATCAGCAGCCTGGGCCAGGGAAGAAATGAAGAGGGCGCTCAGGGCGGCCAGACGCAGGTGGATTCGCATGGGGATCTCGTCTCGGGTTGTGGCCAAAAAGATGCATTTTGACCAGTTTACCCAACAAAGAGACAGGGGATTGTTTCGAAGTAATACAGCGTTGGGTAAACCCCCTCACCACAGGGGGCAATGCACAGCCTGTTGAGATCAACGAACCTTGAGCGCCAGCAAGTTGGTTTGCCCGGCACCATTGATACTAACAAACTAACTAAGGCGTACATAAAGGCTTGATTAGTTACCTGCGCCAATACCGAAAAGTTTATGTAGACCAATGAAACAAGGCGCTTCTTGGTTTGTATCGTAAATGTATAAGAATTGTAAAAAATGGAAATATTTGTTGGTGACGTTAGAGCGCACATCGATACTCGCCCGCACTTAACTCGGTTAAACAAGGAACTTTTATGGTCGCCTCACAAGGACGTCTGTGTGTTTTGGATGATCGGCATCCCGCCACACAGTCGGGAGCCCGGTCATGACGATCGGCTATACAGGTGCCTGGACGAGCAAGGCAGGTTTACTGGTCAAGGATACTGGCGGCGGCAAGCCTGTCACCCACAGCGCCAGGGTCAAGCAGATGCTGGCACTGGTGGGGAATAATCCCAATGCGCTGAATACGGCGAAAATGGATGAACAGAAACTGCACAGGAACATCAAGGGCTTCGATCCGGAAAATGTGTCCGCCAAGCAGCTGGGCAATCTCAGTGCCTTTTTGAGAGGTAAAGGACTGATTTCCGATATTACTTCGATGACCTTGCTTAATGCCGGTGACAAGTTTGACCGGTTTGGCGTACAGAAAGACCCGGATGCGAAATTCAATGCGCTGGAGTATTTCGCCACGCAACTGGACACCATTCAGAACAACAGCATCAAGGGTGACAAGTACGCCATTGGCCTGATCCCGGAATACAAGACGGCGATCTACGTACTGCAGAACTTGCAGGCTTACGGCAAGGGCAACGGCACGACGGTACCTAATGACAAGGGCGTTAACGCCAAGGCGTGATGTCTGGCAGCGCTGGCCCGCTCGAACTATCGAGGAGGGCCGTTTGATCGAGGTCTTGAGGGGCGTACCGCCGCCGGGTATGCCGCTGACGGTGCTCTATCCACCTCATCGCCAGTTGTCCCGACGGGTGCGGGTGTTCGTCGACTGGATGGTGGAACTCTGTGCGCAGTCGGCCAATGGTTTTTAAAAAAAAGACTCACGCGGCTGAGCGGTTACCAATAGGGCGTTGGCGTTTTGCTGCAAGTCGTTATGCAACTGTTGCATGTGCGCGCAGTGCAGGTTGAGGGATCGAGACTGGACGCCCCGATGAAACAGTGCGAACCAGCCATTGTCACTTGGCATGGGCATCAGGCCGGTGAAGGTGAAGCCCAGAGCCGAAAGGCTGCGCAAGTTCCGGGCGAAGTGCCAGGACAGTTCGAGTCTGGCCGAGATCAGCCAATGCCTGGGCAGTTGCCAGAGTTGCTCAAGCAAGTGTTTGTTCAAGCGTTGAATGACAATGTCGAACCGATGCTGATGTTGCTTGATTTGTAAGGGGATCGCGGGCTGTGACGCTTTGTCCCGGTGGGTTCCAAACACCGAGCACAGGTGTTGCAAAAACGCCCGGCAGCTTGCGGGCCAAGGGATATCGGGGAGCGGGCGGTCGTATCCGCCGATCATGTGATAGCCCATCACGATGGTTTCCGGAAGTGATTCAGCGAATGGCGAAGGGACGTAGTCGGGGAGCAATCCAGTACTGTAAAAGCCAATTCTTTCTGCCATGCGTTGAGTAAACGGATGGTGGGTCACTTGCTTGATCGAGGCGCTCTTGAGCCCCAAAGAGTCTGATTGCATCAGTAATTGCTGGCCCAGACGGGTCGCGATACTCTGCCCCTGCGCGGCGGGATGTACCACGCTGAGGGCCAGTTCCGCGGTACTCGACGGGATATCGCGACACAACGCGGCATGCCCGAGAACGCGTGCGTCGTCCACTGCCAGCATTGATTGCCAGCGACCCTCGGTGTTGTGCTGACTGATCATGTTCGGCAGATAGACATCCGGCTGGACGTAATGACTGCCGTAGACTTCTCGAAACAACCGGCTTACGCCATGGGCGTCGGAAGGCCGGAAGGGCCGAACAATCAACCGGGTCATCACACAGGCTCCAGCGGGGGAACGTCATACACGCGCAAATCCAGCACCCGCAGTTGTTTGCCTGAACGAGGGTGAAGCTTCAGGTCTGTGGTTGCGCAGGCCAGCACCCGCAACTCCAGCAGACCCTCGCGGCTCAGGTCGTCGATGGCGGGGTAGTGGGCAAGCAGCGCTTCACGCAATGCGCGGCGTGCCGGCTCGACGGTTTGTAACTGAGGTTCGGGCACCCACATCAGGCTCAACAGATCCTTGTGGCCGACCTGTTCGATCAGCAATTGCCATTGCTCGCTGCGTGCTGCACGCTGAACGATCTCGTGTATTTCTTCGGTAAACAGCGACAGCACACCCACTCGTATTCGTTGACTGTGGGCGCTGCGCCCCTTGAGGGCGAATTTACGCATCGGGGTTGCAGCCGGTTCACGCCAGCAAGCACGGTCGCCTACCGGGTAACGCAGCAGCGGCATGAGCCGGCGTGTCAGGTTGGTCAGTACCAACAGCCCGGTGCGGTCGCATTCTTCAATCACTTCACCGGTGTCTTCATCGACGATTTCCAGCAAGGTTTGCGGTTCGAATACTCGATGTTCGCCCAATGCACAGCCGCGATCGCTGGCGCCTATGAGCCCGGCGTCTACGCTGGCATAGCCAATGGAGGCGATACGGGCGCTGGGGAACACCTCGCCGAGGATTGCCAACTGCGGGGCAAACAGGCTTTCGCCGCCATACAGCAGCGTCTCGACCCCACACAACACACGCTGATGCTGTGCCAGGTAGGCGGAGAGTTGCAGTAACTGTGCGGGCACTCCCGCCAGAACGTTGATCCGATGTCGTGCGATGGCATCCGCCAGTACGTCCAGCGCGACGTCTCCGGTAAACGGAAACTCAGAGATGGATCGCCCGACATGGGCCAGGGAGTCGTGGATAAACAGAAAACTGGCGTAGAGATCCCCTGAAAAAAACAGGTTGGCGACCCGGTCGCCGTCGTTCAGTTGAGATGATATGCCGGCTCCGAAAGTGCTGACAAAGGCTTGCCACTCCATGTAGGAGTAAACCGCCAGCTTGCCCTGACTGGTCGAGCCTCCGGTTTTAAACACCAGCGCATTATCGACGTGTCCGGTCAGAACCGGCCAACGACTCAAATCGTTGCTGCCGGTCCAATAGTCGGCCACGTTGGTTAACGGTAAATCCTTTAAAGTAATACTCTGCGCTGGCAAGTGCTCCAGGTGTCTGCTGTAGAAGCTGGAGTGTTGTCTTATATAAGGTATTAATTGTTCAAGCGAATAAGTTGATTTCACTGAGTTCTCTTTTTTTTATATCAGGCGTCTTGATTGGAAAACAACCTCGTTGAAGTCGTTTTGATTTATTTTCTTTGATCGATAATTAATGGTGTTTTTCCGCTGTGTCTGTTTCGGGTAAATGCCTGTTCGGCGCACGCCGTCACTTCCACAATTAAAAAAGCGGCACCCAATGCATTTGCCAAGGCTTCATGTGTCAGCAGTTTTTCGCGTACCCAGACGGCATCCGCATCCACTCGAACCTGCATTCGTTCGATCCCGTCGGCGGTGTGGTCCAGAACAATTTGAATGGGGGCACCCACGCTGTGTTCCAGCTCCGAAGGGGAAATGAATTCCGTGCCAATCCGCACCAGCTTGCCGTGCCGCTGTAGCAGTTCGAATCGTGGCGTTTCCAGTCCGCAAGGACAGGCCCCGGGTATCCAGCGGCCGGTATCACCGATGTCATATCGGTGCACGCGCTGACCTTGTCGGGCGCGGGAGGTAAACAGCAGACGGCCGATCTCATTGGTCTCCACTGGCACATCCTGTTCGAGCCGAACGATTTCCAGATGCTGGGTTTCGCACATCAAGTGAAACACGCCATCTGCCGTAGCCCGGCAGGCATGACCCAGTGGGCCTGCATCCACGGAGCCATAGAGGGCGGAGCGAATCGTCGACACCCCACAGCTTTCCATCAGACGTCGACTGGCCTCTCCCGGATGCTCGCCGCCAAGCAACACTTTGCCGATACCGGCATAGGCGCGAAGTCGGGCCTGCTCTTTGATAAACAGGCGATGTAGCGTACTGGGCATGCCGATCAGCACGGTGACACGTTGCTCCACAATCAGTCGGGCGATTTCACTGAAGTCGTCGTCCTGGGGAGCCCCCATGGGCAAATGCGCAACGCCCATCTGTTCAAGAATGTTCGAAAAGCTGAAAAAACCACCGTACAAGTTGCCACCATAGAACAGGTTCATCACCCGGTCCTGCGACGGATCGAGCCCGGCAGCGAACATGCCATCAGCCGCGGCGCGCATCTGTCGTTGGAAGTCGCGATAGCTGAAACCGGCCAGGGACGGGGTCCCACTGCTACCGCCGGAGCGGAAATACAACTGTGCTTCGGGACCGATCGGCTGGGTCGTGAAGGTGTCTTTGTCCATGATCGGGTCATGGGTTGTGTCGGGGGCGGACGGAACCGGGTCGAGCGTTGCACGGCCCGCCGATACATCCGGGTGCAGACTCACCGAGAGGCGGCGACTCAGACGCGACAGTGCGTAGACGCCATCGTGGGGCTCGCCGGCGTAGCCATCATGAATCAATCGACAAGGGGCAATGCGGGTGACGCCGGCATTGACCAGTGTTCGAACAAACTCGGGTGTCTCTGCCGGTGGACAAATCAGTGCGCAGCTTTGCAGGACGGTCCGCCAAGGCAAAAGCGTCTCGGTGATCAGGTGCCGCGGCACCGGCTTTAGCAAAATCGTACGAAACAGCGGCGACGGCGCGAGTGTCTGATTGTGCTCCCAGATAACACGCCATCCGGGGCCGGTCCACACCTGGCCGGTCTGGTTCTTGAAACATTGATCCAGCTGCGCCATGGCGGTGCGGGTAGTGATTTCCGACGCTTCCTGGTCCGTCGGCACTAACCCCGGCCATTGTGGGGCACGACGGTTGAGGGCTTCGGCCAGTCGATCCCCCAGCTCCTGCACAACAGCCGGATCGTCGCTGTCCACCAACACCCATTGAGGGCTGGAGCACGCCTGTTGATCCAGTCGACAGATTTCATCTGCCAGCGCATCGAGCGCCGAAGAGTTCGCCGCTTCAGGTGACAGATAGGCGAAGCTGATCTTGTGTCCCCAATCAATCCAGCGACAGCCGGCCGGTATCTGCTCACGTATTGCTTTGAGCGCCGTTTCGCCGCCCCAGGCGGATACCCCATCGGCCCAGGCACAGAGTTGGGCGATGCGAGAGGTGCTGACTGGCACAACCGCTACGAATTCGGCCAGTCTGCCGCTGGTGTCGCAGCTGACAAGGGCGGCGAGCAGCTTCGCGGTCAAACCCTGATCGCTGGAGCTGGGGCGAAGCCAGTTGATGTTACCGGCCAGCAGGCTTTCAAGGACCGCGCAGAACGCCAGCATTGGCGCATTGCCGGGGGTTATATGCACGACTAGCCCCAACGGGTGCCAACTTTCGAAGCTAGGCTGCCGGTAGTCGATCCGTCGCATCGAACGCGGTTGCAGACCCAGTTCCCGCTCAAGCTTGGCACTCAGGTTGCTGCGCTGGCAGAAATCGATAAGCCCCTGATATTGCTCATCGTCGAGGGACAGATCCAGGCTACGAGCTTGCAACTGCGTGGCAAAGCGAGTGGCGGACTCGATGACGGTGTCGCTATCGATTGGCGCAGCCAGCAGCCGGGGCAATTGTTTTTGAAGGAGGTCGAGTGCGCTTTCAGGGGTGACGTCGTCACGCAACTGGCCATTGATCAGGTACATATCAAGCGCCCCTGAGCAGTTCTGAAGCGGCCATGGCACAACTGCGACTGGCGCTGGTACCGGCGCGTCCATGCAGCTCAAACCAATCGGTCGCCAGACCGCATCCGCAACTGACTCCGGGGTGCAATGTCGCCATATCGCCCATGACCACGGCATGGGCAGGGCTCGACGAAATGTAGGGAGAGACGAATTCCAGCAAGCCGCGCTGGCCGTATGGCTGGACAGTGAAATCGGATGGGTTGCGCACGAAAACCTTCGAGTAAACAGGTGCATGAAAATGATGGTGGGCACACTGGATATAGGGCACAGCATGCTCTACGGCGCCGTAGCCGTCCCGACAGCGAGACAGGTCGATACCCAATTGCCGGTTGATTCGGGCATACAATTGATGCAGGGGAATCTCCTGTGCTGCCTTGGTTTTCCAGCCGCCTCCCAGAAACACCAATGACTGGGCAGGCAACTGCAAATCGGCCACGCAGGTGTCTTCCATGTGCTGCAGTGCATGAGAAAGGAACGCGGGAAAACCCAGGATGCGAACGGGCAATCCTTCCTCGGCAAACTCCTGCAAGGCTCGAATCACACCAAAAAGGTCGAACTCGTGGCCTTTGCCGGTAAGGCGCAAGCCGTAAGCGACACGGTTGACGGGGGCGTAGCTGCAAAGAAACTGATCGGTATAAGCAGTTCCCAAGCTGATGGCAGCCTCGGGCTCATAGCTCAGGAGCAGGTAATTGCAGGGGCTGTGCGGAGTGTCCCAGCCGTAGTGCCGGAAAATGTGGCTCACCATGCCTTGTGCCGCGGCCATGCTGCGTTGGTCGTAACGCATGCGACTTTTCTGGCCGCTGGTGCCGGATGAAGTCAGCTCCAGCGCGCCTTCGCCTGTGGGACTGAAGACCAAATGACGCTTGAAGTAATTGGCGAAAATCGGCGGCAGCCTGGACCAGTCATCCAGTGTCTCCAGCGCGTTGGCATCAAGATCATTGGCGTTAAGCCAGCGTTCGTATCCAGGCGTATGGTGACAATGAAACAGGCTGATTTCACCCATGGCCCGGTCGAACAGGCCTTCCGGCACGGAATCAGGGCAATAGGGTTGCGTCAACGCGCAAAGCGCATCGGTGTAGGGTAGATAGATCATCAAAAGACCTTTTGTGTGGTGTCAGGCGGCATGCGCGATGGGGGAGCGCCGCAGAAACAGTCGCAAGGGCAGCAGGCACAAGAGCCCTGCGAGACCGGCCATCAGGGCAAAGGCTTCAAGGCTGTCACCGGCACCCAACGCAGCGATAATGGAGCCACCGACACCCATGACGGCGATGGAAATCATGCCAACCATGGCTGAAACCAGACCTTTGCTGTCGTCGCTGGAAAACAGTGCAAGCCGGTACAGTGCGGCATTGCTCATGCCAAGACCGATGGCATAAACCGACAGACAACTGACCAACAGAACCGTTGAAGCACCGATGAAGGTGATGGCGATCAATGCAACGAGCCCGCCGCAAAATGGCCAGAGCGCGTATCGAATCAGTTGGGTCAGTTCAGTGCTGGCAATCAGTCTGTTGAGTATCAGGTTACCGAGAATGACTGCCGCAAATACCGGGATCTGCCACAGGCCATAGTGCAGGGTAGAAAGGCCTTGGCTCTGGACCAGCAAGAGTGGCGCGAGCCCGATCCAGGCAATCAGCGGCAGACTCATCAAGCCCAAGGCGATGGTGGCGCTCAGGAATGGCGGGTTGCCGAGCAAGGCCGCGTAACGGCGTACCGTGCCACCCCATTCAAAGGGCACCGCGGCCAGTTGTTGCCCGTCCTGGCGTAAGGTGCCCACGGTTTCCGGCATGAACCAATAAAGCCCCAGCCAGGCCATCGCGCCGCCGATACCCAAGAGTAAAAACAGCTCCCGCCAGGAGAGCCATTCCAGCGCCAGGCTACCGAGCAATGGACCCAGCAGCGGGGAGAGCAACGCAACGTTACCCAGCAACGCCATGATTTTCACCGCGTCGGCTTCGCAGAAGACTTCTTGCAGGGCTGGATAACTGACGGCGATGACAAATCCCAATCCCATGCCCTGAATCAGGCGCAAGCTGTTGAAGGCAAAGATGCTCTGCACGTAAAACGCCGCGGCACAGGCTAGAGCGAACCCCGCACAACCGATGAGTAACAGCCTGCGGCGACCGAAGTGATCAGACAGCGGACCGATAAGCCATTGCAGAAGAATGCCGCCAATCAAGTAAAGGTTGAAGGCAAAAGGAACGTGGCTCGGACTGGCATCCAGTTGACGAGTTACAGTCAACATGGCGGGCATGATCATGTCGCTGCCCATATAAGTCAGCAGTTCGAAAAGAGTGATTGCAAGGCAAAAACCAAACAAGTGATGGGGGCTGATATTTATTAACGGTTTGAGCATTGATATCCCTGTTTTATTCGAAGTTTTAGCGCTGGTTCATTTGTGATGTAGCGAGAATAGACACCGATAGCGAACAGCTCAAATGCATGATTGAGACTTAAAGCTTCAATGGTTTTCGCTATATTTCGAGGTGTGGGATGAAGTCGGAAAGTGATAATTACGGTGGATTCAGCTGACAGACTGATGAGAATAGTAATGTACGAAAAATGCCCGCTAGAGAGCGGGCATTTGTTAAATGGGGCAGAGAATGATTGTTTTCTTACAAGTGAACGGCTGAATAGTTGTTGTCTATGTCAGTCATTTTAAATTATCGATGTTGATAATAACCGGGGCCGCCACGGTCATAATGGTGGTCGCCATGCCAGCCGCCGTGGGGGAAAACGATGCAGCCACTCAGGGTCAGGAGAGCGAGCAGGGGAATCAGCAGTGTGATTCGACGGAACATTTCGGAATCCTCATGGGTTATCGCCGCAATGAAGTCAAAACTCTTCATCGGCTGTAACATGAGACCCCGTTTGCAGCCCCTCATTCCCGCAGAACGGTAGGGGCTTGGCATGCAACCGGATACAAACCGGATACATTTTTTGGTTCAGGAACCCGCAATGACCCAGTCGCAACGTTTGAAATACTCGATTCTGATTTCCCTGGTGGTTCTGGGGATTATGTTCGGCCTTTCCTGGCTGCAAAACGCAGGGATCATCACAGAGCAGCTGTTCCAGTACATCGCCATTGGCGTGGCGGTGCTCGTGGTGGTGATCAATGGCGTGATGCGTCGCAAGGTCAAGCCTTGAGGCCGGATTGCTCGCTGTAAAGGACAGCGGCGGCCTGTGGATGCAGGCTGTAGCTTTTGTCCGGATTGAGGGTGATCACGCCTTCACCGCTCAAGCGTTTCAACACTTCACGGACACTGAGAAAGGACAGGGGAATGTCCAGGTCCAGCAAGTGGCTGTGCACGCCACGCACGCCCAGGCTGCGGTCGCTTTCGGCGGCGGTCAGCAAGGCGTCGATGACTTTCAGGCGAATCAGGCTGGTACGCAGGCCAAAACTCTTGAGTAGCAACCTGATCCGTTCGTTGCCGTGGCGTTCGGCTTGTTGATTGAAAACGCCGGAGCCCAGGGTGCTGGTCTTTGGCGCATGGCTACCGTCCGTTGGCAGTTGCGGGTTGTACATGCAAAAACTCCTTTTCAGAGCCTGATCCGGAAAAATGTGATGGGTGCTCTCAATCAATAAGACGAACGAGCCGGGCAAATAATGAAGACCCGCATGTAGAAAATTTGTTGCCGTTACGTCAGCGGCCCGTGAGCCGGGGCGTTGGGGCGCCCTCAAAGGCCTAAATTTTTGCTGTTTGCTTCGTTTTAAGGGGAGGCGCATTGCGTGTCATACGTCTTTTCGATCAGGAGCGAGCGTGATTATTTCCAGGCAGTTAACCAGGTTGAGCCTTGCGGGTGTGTTTCTGGGGCTGAGTCTTGCGGCAAACGCGCGCAGCCAGCCAGAGCAGGCGACGGCCGAGATTCGTCGAACCAGTTTCGGCGTGCCACATATTCGTGCCGAAAACGAGCGAGGCCTCGGCTATGGCATTGGCTATGCCTACGCTCAGGACAATCTGTGCTTGCTGGCCAATGAGATTGTCACCGTCAATGGCGAGCGCTCGCGGTATTTCGGCCCGGACCAGTTTACGGTTGAAGAGCGCGGGAACCTGGCCAGCGATGTGTTTTTCAACTGGCTGAATACCCCGCAGGCTGTCGCCGCTTTCTGGCAGGCGCAAACACCTGAAGTCCGCGAGCTCATCGAAGGTTATGTGGCGGGTTACAACCGTTCGCTGACAGAGCGCGGAGCGCAGGGTTTGCCGCAGCAATGCCAGGGTGAGTGGGTGCGCCCGATTGCCGCCCAGGATCTGGTCAAATTGACCCGTCGTCTGTTGGTCGAAGGCGGCGTGGGGCAGTTTGCCGAAGCATTGGCCGGCGCTACCCCACCGAAAGCCGTCGCCCATGTGGCGAGCGAGCCGGCGTCGTTCCAGCTGGCGGCCTCGCGCATGCAACGCTTCGCTCTGGATCGCGGCAGCAACGCCGTGGCGATCGGCAGCGAGCGTTCGTTCAACGGTCGCGGGATGTTGCTGGCTAATCCGCACTTTCCTTGGGTCGGTGGGATGCGTTTCTATCAGATGCACCTGACCATTCCCGGCAAACTGGACGTCATGGGCGCCGCGTTGCCCGGCCTGCCGATGATCAATATTGGTTTCAACCAGCACCTGGCATGGACCCACACGGTGGATTCGTCCAAGCACTTCACGCTGTATCGCCTGCAACTCGATCCCAAGGATCCGACCCGTTACCTGCTGGATGGCAAGTCTTTGCCGATGAAAACGCAGACGCTGGCGGTTAACGTGAAGCAAGCCGATGGCCAGACCCGGCAGATTTCCCATGTGGTCTACAGCTCGCAATTTGGCCCGATTGTGCAATGGCCCGGGAAACTGGACTGGGACAACCAGTTCGCCTACAGCCTGCGCGATGCCAACCTGGAAAACGACCGGGTCTTGCAACAGTGGTATGCGATGAACCGTGCCGCCAGCCTCAAGGATTTGCAGGCATCGGTGCACAAGATTCAGGGGATTCCATGGGTCAATACCCTGGCGGTGGACGATCAGGGGCAGACGCTTTACATGAACCTGTCGGTGGTGCCGAACGTCAATGCCGACAAGCTGGCGAAGTGCAGCGATCCGCGGGCCGGATTACAGATGATCCTGCTCGATGGTTCCAACAGCGCCTGTGTCTGGGACATCGACCCGAACGCTGCGCAAAAAGGTATTTATGCGGCAGACAAGTTGCCGCAACTGCTGCGCAGAGACTTTGTGCAGCACTCCAATGATTCGGCCTGGATGGCCAACCCGGCGCAACCACTCACCGGTTTCTCGCCGTTGATCAGTCAGGACAATCAGCCGTTGGGGCTGCGTTCGCGCTTCGCACTGGAGCGTCTGGGCACCTTGAGCAAGGCCGGCCCTGTCGCTGCGGCAGATCTGCAACACATGGTGATGGACGATCAGGTGTATCAGGCGGCCCAAGTGATGCCGGATCTGCTGCAATTCTGTGCCGCGGATCTCGGCGCCGATGCGCCAACGCTTACGCCGCTGTGTGCCAGCCTCAAGGCGTGGGATCGCCGGGTGAATCTGGACAGTGGACTGGGCTTTGTGCATTTTCAGAATGTCATGGTGCCGTTACAGCAAATCCCTGATATCTGGCGTGTGAAGTTCGATCCGAAGGATCCGCAAAACACTCCACGTGGCCTGGCAATTGAACGTCCAGACGTCGCCAAAGCGATTCGGGCGGCGATGCTGGCTTCGGTCGAGCAGGTAAAAACCCTTGGCCTGAAAGCCGATAGCCGCTGGGGCGATATCCAGGTGGTCAGCAGTGGCGGGCAGCAAACGCCGATTCACGGTGGGCCGGGCACGCTGGGTGTGTATAACGCGATCCAAAGCGTGCCGAGAACCGACGGCAAGCGCGAAGTCGTCAGTGGCACCAGCTATTTGCAGGTGGTGACTTTCGATGACAAAGGGCCGCAGGCTCAGGGGTTACTGGCATTCTCGTTGTCCAGTGACCCGGCGTCGAAGTACTCCCGGGACCAGACACTGGCCTTTTCGAAGAAGCAGTTGAGTGTGTTGCCGTTCACCGAGCAGCAGATCACGTCCGATCCGCAGTACCAGGCTCAGACGATTCGCGAGCAGGATGAAAAAGCAGGGAAAATCGCCGCGCAGTAATCGCGATAGCGTTTGAATCAAAAGCGAAGGCCGCACCCCGCAAGGGTGGCGGCCTTCAGCTTTTTGGGGTTTGTTGCGGGATCGAATTGAGGACCGGATTGCCGTCCTTGTTGCGGGTCAGGTAGACCGGCAGCACCTTGGGCAACGAAGCGACCAGGCTGTTGAGCTCTTTGATATTGTAGATACCGCCGAGGCGAATCGAGCCGGTACTGTGGTCGGCGATCATGACTGGCTTGTTCAAATAACGATTGATCAAGGGCAGGGCATCGGTCAGCGTCAGATCATCGAGCACCAGTTTGCCGCTGCGCCAGGCCAGCGAATGGTCATTGGCAGAGGTCTGGCTGATTTGCGGCGTGTAGTCGCCGTGTCGGTAACGTGCCTGCATGGCAGGTTCGAGACGCAGACCCTCGCCAGGCAGAGCACCGTTGCTGGTCACCAGCACGGAACCTTCGATCAGGTTCACGCGTACCTGGTCTTCATACATCCAGACGTTGAATTGGGTTCCGGTGACGCGAATCCTGCCATCGGCTGCCCTGACAATGAACGGATGCTGCAGGTCATGACTGACGCTGAAGAAGGCTTCACCTTTTTTTAACGTGACACGACGTTCATCCTTGTAGTTGCTGAACGTCAGTTCACTGCCCAGGTTCAGCTCCACCTGACTGCCGTCGCCCAGCGTGACCTGACGAACATTGTCGGTCGCCTCGAAATGCTGATAGGCATTGGGCAGCCAACCCAGGTTCCATCCGGTATAGGCCGTCAGCGGCAGCGCGAGGGCGCAGACGGTGGCGGCAATGCCCCAGGTGCGCCATGGCGTTGCTGGTCTGACGCGAACGGCTGGCATGGCGGATTCGGGACGAGGCAAATCCCCAGCCACATCCCAGATCTCCAGCATGGCTTCGTACTCGAAGGCGTGCAGAGGATGAGCATCACGCCATTGCTCGAACGCCAGACGTTCTTCGGGCGTGCAGTCGGTGGCATGCAGACGCATGCACCAGTGCGCAGCGGCATCGGTGATGGCGTCGTATTCAGCTTGCGAAAGAGTGTGGTCGGTCATTGACTCATCCTGATTTCCTGCATTCTAACCTTGAGGGGAAGTCTGCGAGAACAACCGTCATGGCAATTGCCTATCAAAGTGCAACTTATTTTTCACCCGGACACCCTTAAAACAGGGGGCGCCGGGCAGTATCCATAAATGAAGTGAAAAAAGGGTCAAGGTCAGCAGGACTGATCTCTGTCCTGGACGAGAAAAGCTACCTGCAGTTCAGTCAAACCGGGTGCGAAACTTGCACCGGATCCAGCTGTCGACCCATTTCACATATCAGCCGAGCGATCGAGTCGGCGTTGCGCAAAATGGTGTCGATGCGCAGGTTCGCATCCCGTGGATTGCGGAAGGCGTTACGAGCTTCATCCATTGTCGTGCAACCCGTTGTTTTGAGGATGTCCTTACCCACATGATCCAACCCGTCAATCGAGTCCAGACTGATCCATGACTGCAAAGTATCGTTCCAGCGCGCAAACAGTTCTTCCCTTGGGGTGTCCAGGGACAGTGCCTGTCGCTGGAAATCCTCCTGCGTCTTTTTGGTTTTCGCACCGAAACGGGTGACGGTGGCGATGAGATCGCTGTACGGACGCCTTGCCTCAAGCGACGCAATATCTACGGTCTTTGAAAAAAGATGGGAGAACTCATGAATCAGGGTAACGGCCCGGGCATGGTCGTCGACGTCGAAAGGCTCAGTCAAACAAGACTTGTACCAATCGAGTTCCGGGTCAAAAAACCTCTCTGTGAAATGCACACGCTTCTGTGCGTCGTCATGCACAACAAAAGCAATCGTAGTGTCGAGCCCATATTTGTTTGAACCGACCACAAAACGATCGGTATTCATCAAATCCTCGTTTGGGTCCACCAACGCTTTGCAAATGGGAACGATGACCTTCTTGATTTTGTCGAGGGTACTGGCGTCAATGTTGCCGACATCAAAAAAGGCCTTGAGAAAGGTATCCAGCCGCGTCCCTGGGTTCGAGTGTCTGAGCTGCGCGAGGTTATGCAGACTGTTAAACGCGTAGTTGCGAGCCAGATCGATGGCTTGCACGATCATGCGTGCTTTTTCCGGGTGTTTTGCCCGAATGTCTTCCATCCCGCGGGCTTCGATATTCAGGACCTCTCTGACCGTGAGGCTGGAAGCAAATTTATTGTGCATTTTCGACAGGGCTTTGCCGTAGTGAATCGTATGCGAGTCCGGATCGATCACCAATTGATTGCCAGGCGCTGTTAGCAACGCAGGCCCCTGTTGTTGGTCTTTAATCATTCGCCAGATCGCCCCGGCTTTCGCGACGCGGTATACCTTTCCACCGACCGGGGCGTAGGTTCGTTTGCTGGTCGCCTCCAGATAAGTGCCATCGGTCGTGCGTCTGGTCAGATCCTTCAACGCCACGGTCGTGGTCTCGAAAGGCTGTAACACCGTGCGTGTCGGTGCAGTCGGTTTTACGTGCGACCATTGCGGGACAACCAACGGGTGGGCAGCAGGTGGAGTGGTGGCCGTTGCTGGCGCCGACTCGATAGACGCCTCCAGCGACAGTCGTCCCAGCGACACCAATTGCGCGGCACCGGCAATAAATGCCTGCAACGCCCGTTTCCAGTGATGATCCTGCAGCGCTTCGGCGGAGTCTTTGAAATCTTTGTAGCTTTGCCACAGAAACAGCAAATAGGAGAGTTTGCCCGGCAACAGACCCGAGACCAGTCTGATGCCAGAGCTGAACAGGTTTTTGGCGGCTTCCCATTCCTGCTGGCCAGTGATTTTGGAGTGGCTGTCGAGCATCTTCGAAAGAAGGCTGACGTTATCGTTGAACAACTGTGCAAACAGGTTGCCCCTGATGGGGCTGGAGGCGAGGGTGATTTCGCTCTGTTGTCCGACAGTGGACTTGAACAAGTTGCTGAACGAAGACTGTTCAGCCTCGGGCAGCCTGCGAATGATCAGTTCCTGGAGTGGCCCTGGTGTATTGATCGCTGAGATAACGCTGGCTTCGTTCTCGAACTCGGTGAATATGGAACCTGCGTGGTAAGGCGCATAGAGGATTTGCGACCCGTTATGTCCGGCACCGGGGCCGATCAGGTACAGGCCCAGGGTTTTGACCGCTGTGGCGCCTGCTGTCTTGATCAGCTCCAGTGGCCTGGCGATGGCATGGGCACCTGCTACAGTCGCGCGGGCGATTGCGTCCGGCATGTCGAGGACCTGCCAGATCAAATCAAAGGCGCTGCCGGAAAGACGTTGCTGCAGTTTCAGTGCATGAGCGTGTTGCAACAGTTGCCACGGTAGTTGCTGAACAAAACGCTGCATTCGACTTTTGGCATCGGGGCCAGCCTTGGTCAATGCATCTTTCACCCGCTTTGCATAATCGCTCTGAATATTCAGTGACTGCACAAGCTGACGCACGGCGTCCTGATTCAGGCGTTCGGGAAGGGCCTGAGAGGTTGTCGATGCAATCTTGAACCCGATGCCTTGACTCACGTTGACAGGGTTCAGGGCAAACTCGGTCAAGCTACGCGACGACCCGGTCAGTGCCAGGTCTGGCGTGATTTTGATATGGTCGGGGTTAAGTTTCGTTCCAGGGAATCGGCTGCCCATCAATGATACTAATCGCTCATGCACATAGGACGTCAGGGTCTGGATCCCGTGCAAGTAGTCCTTGTCGTCGGTGACGCTGTTGCGGTACTGCTCCAGCAATTCGATGTGCAACTGCTGTTCTTCGAGTGGGGCCATTCCGAGCCATGCAGGCAGGGACTGTTGTCGGGCGATTGCCTGGGAGATCAACATGGCTCGTTGCAAGTTGGTGTCGATGACCCTTTGCGTCATGTTTTTCAGCGCTTTGATCTGCTGCGCATCGCCCAGCTTCAGGCTGCGCAGGTATTCGCAACGGGCCAGGAAGTGGTCAATGGAGGATTGCGCAAGGCGCTGCAACACATGGCCTTCAATCAGTCGCAACGAGTTGAGCTTGTAGCGCTGGTGGAATGTGCGCTGGTTCGGGCTGAGGTTTTCCAGCAGTTGCAGGCGTTTGTTGGCGTCGAGCAGTCGCCGGTTCAGTTCCGTCGTTGCGCTGTCGACCGTCGCAAAAACTTCCAGCCCGGCCGCAGGCGTCCACAGAATGGCCCGACCGGAATGCTGGATGTCGAGCCCGCCACGCTCGGTCAACAGGAGGCAATTGGCCAGGGGCAGCACATCGTTCTGCCCGGAACATTCAAGAATCAGTGAATAAGCATCAGACCTGAAACCATTGAGGGCGAGGCGCGTTCGTCGATCCGGTCGATCCGGATTGAGCACCGTATCGACAATGGCCCGGTCAGTGCCCCGCAGCGTTGCGTTGAGCCCCCGAAGACTGGCCTCCCCGCGCAAACCCACGGAAAATGCGTGGGTTATCCGGGGTTTCAGTTTCTCCAGATAAACGCTCTGTAGCGCCAGAGAGGCGATCGGCTGGGAGGCGAACTCCGCGCTGAGCAGCGATTGGACATCGCTGAAGGTTTTTACGAAAGCTGCTGCCTTGTCTGCCAGCACCAGGGACGGCAGTTGGTTGCCAGACAACACCGGCCGGGTACTCCAGCGTCCCTGAACATTGAGCGTCAGCAATTGATCGCTGATCATCGCGCGTATGTCCAGTGCCTTGTCGAACAAGGCATGGACGTTCACGGCGCCGTCGCTGTGGCGGAAAACCTGCAGAACGTATTCCATGTTTTGCAACTGCTTGGTAATGATCGCCTCAAACAGCTTTTTGAATATCGACCCTGAAATCACCTCGCCGGAAACCTGTGGGTGATTGAAGCCGATGAACCGGTTACGTTCGTCCAGACTCAAGAGGCCGTAGAGCTCATCCTCGTGACCGGCCGCGCTGAATTTGCTCAGCAAGGTGTCTTTGAGGTCTTGATAGTCTTTCAGAACCTGAAGGCCCTGGGAGGGGGTGTAAAGAAAGGTATTGGAAGGGGAGTGGCTGATCATCAGCGAGCCCGCCAGCTCTACATAGTTGGCCTTGTATTCCCACAGACGCACGGTTTCAAGAGTGAGTGTCGAAGACGTGCCGGCTGTTGGCTGAATCAGGGGGTGCAGGGCCTGGCACTCTTCAGGGCTGATGATCTCGGCTTCGCGCTTGAACAGGAACTCTGCGCGCGCCTTTTCCCGGATGGCCCGGCTGAAAAAATCGCGACGAGATGCACCGTCGGCAGCCGCAGTGTCCCAGTAGCGCTGCAGTTTCCCGGAGAGCAGGTTCATCAGTTTGCCGGATACGGTTTTTACAGCGGTTTCCCAGTGGCTCTGGTCGGTGTCCGTCGGTTCTTTTTCCGGATGGGAAAACGTGTAAAGCTGCCCGTTCGGCCACCGTTGATGGCGATAGTACGACAGCACGGCGTCACTCAAGGACATGGAGTTGATCCAGCGGCGGGTCGGGGCACTTTTCTGGTTGCCGTCATGGGCTTGTGCAACGGAATAAAAGTTGAGTCGGGTCTGGCTTTGATCAAGGCCCGGGAATGGCGATTGCAGCAACTCATCAAGCAGCGTAGCGAGCAGTGAAGTGAGCGTTGGCAGCTTGACCAATTCGTCCAGCATGGCCTGCTCGTTCATTCCCTGATTCTTGGTGATGTCGGTGCGCTGGTCTTCGAATACGTCGCCTTCGATGGCCTGAAAGTTCACCTGGATATTGGTTGCGGCTGCCAGCGTTTTGCGCGCAGACAACGACATGAAGGCCAGCAGGTCATCGTCCTCGGTCGCACTGTTCAGCTGACGTTTAAGCTGTTCGGTCAAGGCTGAGCGGCTGTCGAACTTCTTTATGCCGGCGTACGGGGTGTAGAGAATCTCACCCTTGGCATCCGGAGTGAGGCTCAACACGAAACTGCCGGCCAAAGGGATGGGGTCCAGAGCGTCCGACTTCAGCAGAATTTTTTCGGCGAACATTGATGGGGTCTGTTGACTGCGTAACCTTTGGCTCGCCAGTTCCAGATGACCGAGCCATTCGAAATCCTTGCGCGTCAGCCCATGGATTTTACCCAGGTCATTCCAGTGGCCGGGTGCGTGCAGGGCCTCGGGGAAAAACAGTGGAGCGGGGGGTGTGGGCATCGTCGAGTCTCGTTCAGGGCGCGGCTGAATGCGCCAGTGGGTTGAGGCTCAAGACTAAAAGTCGCGGGTGAGTCAAAGGTGGTAGATAGTTACCGCATGGCCGCCCGATGTTTGTGCAAACATGCGCCAAAGCGGCTTTTCGGCTCAATTGGTTCTGATCAGATGCACCGGTTCAAGCGAAGGGTTGACAGGCTACTCGTCGCCCGTTGTTAATCGGTTCGTTTTCATACGCTGTTGCCCCCTCCAATAATTACTCTGGAGCTTCAGATGTCTGCGCCACACGATCATGTGTCTACTGCGGTTTCGCAAAACCTGTCCTTCGAAGCGCTGACGGCGTTGCTCGAGCAAATCTTCCTGCGCCACGGCACCTCAGCCGATGTCGCCAAAACCCTGGCTCTCAACTGCGCCGGCGCCGAGCGCGACGGTGCTCACAGCCACGGTGTATTCCGCATTCCCGGTTATGTGTCGACGTTGCAAAGCGGCTGGGTCAATGGTCAGGCGGTGCCGGTGGTCGAGGACGTGGCCTCGGGTTTCGTTCGGGTCGACGCCGGTAATGGCTTTGCCCAACCGGCCCTCGCGGCGGCGCGGTCATTGTTGGTCGAGAAAGCCCGCAGTGCCGGCATTGCGGTGCTGGCCATCCGTAATTCCCACCATTTCGCCGCCCTGTGGCCAGACGTCGAGCCGTTTGCCGATGAAGGGCTGGTGGCACTGAGCGTGGTCAACAGCATGACCTGCGTGGTGCCGCATGGAGCCGATCGTCCGCTGTTCGGGACCAACCCGATTGCCTTCGCCGCCCCTCGGGCCAACGGTGATCCGATCGTCTTCGACCTGGCAACCAGCGCCATCGCCCACGGCGACGTACAGATCGCCGCCCGTAAAGGCGAGCGCTTGCCGGCGGGCATGGGTGTGGACAGCCTCGGCCAGCCGACCCAGGACCCGAAAGCGATCCTTGAAGGCGGCGCGTTGCTGCCGTTTGGCGGGCACAAGGGCTCGGCGCTGTCGATGATGGTGGAGCTATTGGCGGCGGCGTTGACCGGTGGCAATTTTTCTTTCGAGTTCGACTGGTCGAACCATCCGGGGGCGAAAACACCCTGGACAGGTCAACTGCTGATCGTGATTGATCCGAGCAAGTCGGCGGGGCAGAGTTTTGCCGAGCGCAGTCAGGAACTGGTCCGGCAGATGCACGGTGTGGGGCTCAAGCGGCTACCGGGTGATCGACGTCACCGGCAGCGCGCCAAAGCCAAGGTCGAAGGCATTGCACTCGACCCTCAAACATTGGCAGATCTGCGGGAACTGGCCGGGCTTTTGTAGGAGCCAGGCTTGCCGGCGAAGTCGGACTTGAGATCGCCTTCGCCGGCAAGCCTGGCTCCTACGAAAAGCGGTTCATTCGCTTAACTGACTGGCATTACGGCAAGCCTACAGGTCCAGTGTTTCCCAATTAACGTCGGCCCAACAACAGCCCCACCACCAAACCGAATCCGGCGGAGATGGCCACGGTTTGCCAGGGATGGCCGCCGATGTAGATTTCGCTGGCCTCGACTGCGGGCCTGGTCCGGTCACGCATACTTGAGACTGAACCCCGGGCCTGCTGGAGCTTCTGGGCGATTTGCCCTCGAAGGGTGTCCGCTTCCTCACCGACCAGTGAAGCACTGCTCTTGAGCAGTTTTTCCGACTCTTCGATCAGGGACTGAAGTTCGCTGAAGACCTGATCCTTGATTTGATCCTCGGCGACTTGATCGATGATTTTGCGGGCCATTAGAGTACTCCTTGCAGATAAATGGGCAGTGAACAATGGAGTCTGGCGCCATGGCAAAAGTTGCAGTCATTTTGCGTGGCGACTCCACCCTGAAGAAAAATCCAGGGCAGGACATTTCCTCCTACAGTGTAAGATGTCGCCTATTTCACGCAGCAGGTATCTTCCATGAGCTTCAATCTGGCCGACAAACCCCTTGCCGAGCGCGCGGCGCTTGAAGATGAAAAATCCCGTCTGTTCGAACTCTGGCAAAACAACCTGGGCAAATCCAAGGGCGAAGCCGCACGGTTGTTCGGTGAACGCGCCAAGCGCAAAGGCAAATGGGCCGAGTGGGTCCGCGCCGAACTCGACGGCATGTCGCCGCCGGAATTCGCCAACATGGTGCGCAGTGAAGTCAATCGTTTGATGGCGGCTAAATAAACTCGACCCCGTAGGAGCTGCCGAAGGCTGCGATCTTTTGATCTTTTTTCAAAAAGCCAAGATCAAAAGATCGCAGCCTTCGGCAGCTCCTACGTGTGAGAAAAAGTCGCGATAATCGCTTCGCGCACTTTCAGCACCACCGGATCGAGCTGCGTACTGGTGCGCCAGCCCAGCTCGATCGGGTAGCGTGGCAGCGCCAGAGGGCAGGGCAGCAGCGCCAGCCCGCTAAGCGCGGCGATACTTCGAGCCGCATGGGCTGGAATAGTCGCCACCGCCTGGCTGCCCTTGAGCAGATACGGCAACGCGGCAAAGTGCGTGGTCGACGCGCATACCCGTCGACTCAGCCCCAACGCCGCCAGGCCTTCATCGGTAATCCCGATAAAACCGCCCGATGACACCAGAATGTGCTCGCGGGCGACGAACGCCTCAAGGCTGAGAGTCTCCTGTCCCTCGGCCAGACTGAGGGGATCCACCAGGCACAAATAACCCCCTTCACCCAGCACCTGACGACTGAGCAAACGCTCGGCGAATCCGCCTGCCGTGATCGCCAGATCGATACTGCGTTCCATCAAGGCCCGGGCGACGATCTGGCTATGGGTCTGGCGAAAGATCAGCCGCAGTTTCGGCGCGCGATCAGCGATCTCTTCAATCAATCGTCGCCCGTAGGCGATTTCGAAATCATCCGACAAACCCACCGTCACCGAACGTCCGTCGTAATGATTCGCCGTCGGATCGACCATCGCCAGGCTCTGGCGGCATTTATTCAGCGCATCGCTGACCACCGGTTTCAACTGGTTGGCCTTGAGGGTCGGCGCAAGACCTCGACCCGTGCGCACGAACAACTGATCGCCATACACTTCTCGCAATCGGCGCAACGCCGCGCTGACCGCCGATTGCGTCACGCCTAGACGCAGCGCGGCACGGCTGGCGCTGGATTCTTCATGCAGGGCTTCGAAGACTTTGAGCAAGTTGAGATCGACGGTCGCGATATTCATTTGGTTCATATCATTCAGCAGTGAGTCGGGCTTTATTCATGATCCTGTGGCGCCGGAGAATGAGCAACACCTCATTACTGACGGAGTCACCGCGATGCCCAAGTCCATCGTTGCTGCCCTGCAAATCGGCGCCTTGCCCGGCGGCAAGGCCGATACCCTCGATCAAATCCTCTCCTGGGAAACCGCCATTATCGAATCCGGCGCCGCATTGGTGGTCATGCCGGAGGCGTTGCTCGGCGGCTACCCAAAGGGCGAGGGTTTTGGCACGCAACTCGGTTATCGACTGCCGGAGGGGCGGGAAGCGTTTGCGCGGTATTTCGACAACGCGATCGATGTGCCCGGTGCCGAGACCGAAGCCTTGGCCGGGTTGTCCTCACGCACCGGAGCCAATCTGGTGATCGGCGTTATCGAGCGCGTGGGCAGCACCTTATATTGCACCGCGCTGTATTTCGATCCGCAGGCGGGGCTGGTCGCCAAGCACCGTAAGTTGATGCCCACCGGCACCGAACGACTGATCTGGGGCAAGGGCGACGGCTCGACCTTGCCGGTGATCGACAGCCAGGTTGGGCGAATCGGCGCAGTGGTGTGCTGGGAAAACATGATGCCGCTGCTGCGCACCGCGATGTACGCCAAAGGCGTGGAGGTCTGGTGCGCGCCGACGGTGGACGAGCGGGAAATGTGGCAAGTCAGCATGCGCCACATCGCCCATGAAGGACGCTGTTTTGTGGTCAGCGCCTGTCAGATCCAGGCCTCACCGCAAGCCTTGGGCGTGGAAATCGCCAACTGGCCGGCGCAGCGCCCGTTGATTGCCGGCGGCAGCGTGATTGTCGGGCCGATGGGCGACATTCTCGCCGGGCCGCTGCGTGACGAGGCGGGTTTGCTCACCGCCGAAATCGACACCGACGACCTGATCCGCGCCCGTTATGACTACGACGTGGTCGGGCACTACGCGCGTCCGGACGTGTTTGAGTTGACAGTGGATGAGGGGGCCAAACCGGGTGTGCGGTTTAATACGTAAACCTGTGGATGTGTGATTGTCGTCTAGTCTCTAGGCGTTCACACCCCTGTCAACGGATGGACTGTCCATGAGTTTGTTACTTGGCCCGATTCTGCAGTTTCGTGGCATCAACAGTAATGTCTATAACGTGTCCGCTCTGGTGGTTTTACCCTTGGGCGCGTCATCACCCAGCGTAAAAGTACCCGGCGGTGTCACTGCCAGCAAACCGTTGGCCACCGCCGATATCCCGTTGCTCAATCCTCAGTACCGCGTCTGGCGCATCGATTTAAAAGCGCCGCAAGACCAGGCTGTTGCGAGCACTTACACGATCAAGATAGAGGGCGCGGAGGCCAACTTCGTCGTTCCGGCCGAGGGCCAGTCGCCGCGCATGGCCTATGTGTCGTGCAACGGTTTCTCGGACCCCAAGGACATGGAGAAAGTGGACAGGAACAATGAGCGCTGGGAGCACATGTGGGGCGCTCATCAAAGCAAGCCCTATCACCTGTTGTTGATGGGGGGCGATCAGGTTTACAGCGACGACATGCGCAGCAACGTGTCGTCGATGAAAACCTGGTTTGCCAAACCCTTCGCCGACCGTCGAAAGGCGGCCTACAGCAAGGTGATCGAAGCCGATCTGGACAAGTTTTTCACCAGACTGTACCTGGAGCACTGGAAGCAGCCTGAGGTTGCGAAGCTGCTCAGCGCCGTTCCGACGGTGATGATGTGGGATGACCACGACATCATCGATGGCTGGGGATCCTACGATGAGATACTGCATTCAAGCCCGGTGTTCCAGGGGCTGTTTGCCACGGCCAAACGCTATTTCAGGATTTTCCAGCAGCAACTGATCCAGACACATCCGCACCTCAAACCGTCTGCCGATACTCATCCCTGTGCGATTCCCGACACCGCTGACGGCTTTCACCTCGGGTTCACCGGCCTGGGTGAATTGGCATTGCTGGTTCCCGACCTGCGCAGCGAACGAGCGCCGGATTTGACGACTCCGCCGGCTCGGCCAACCCGGATCATTTCGCCCGTCAGTTGGGATGCGATTTATGCCTGGCTGGGCAAGGTCAAGGCACATAAGCACTTGCTGCTGATGTCGAGTATTCCCGTGGGCTACCTTGATTTGCAGGCGGCCGAAAAGGCACTGGACCTGATCTCGGGACAACAGGAACTCGAGGACGATTTGCGCGATCATTGGCGAAGCCTGCCCCACCGAGACGAACGCAAGCGGCTGATCATGCGGTTGCTGGATTTCGCCCATGCCGAGTCATGCAAGGTCACGCTGGTGTCCGGTGATGTTCATGTGGCGGGGGCCTGCGTGATCGAATCGACGTTGTCCCGGCATCGCAACGATGGTTCGGGATTGATCTACCAATTGATTTCGACCGGGGTGGTGCATCCTTCGCCGCCGGTGTTGGCGGTGCAGTTTCTGGAATCCATTGGCAAGCACCAGGAACAGATCGACTACGGCATCACCGGAACCCTGTTGCCCATCGGTGCCCGAGGACGTTACTTGATCGCCGCTCGAAACTGGCTGGCGATAGAGCCGGATGAGGACAGCACCGGCAAAAGTCGCCTGTGGGCCAACTGGCACGTAGAAGGCCTCAAACATTGCGTGACCCAGGTGATCGATCCGGTTAAGCCTCGGACCGAGCCGTGAGCATTACCACGTGCCAGTAGTCGACCGCGGCAGGCTGAGTTTGCCGCGATCAACGAAACGCATCGTGCCGAACACGCCGCCGGCCAGTTTGCCCCGAAGCACGTACGGCAGATTGTTCAGTGTCTGCGTCTGACCCAGCCCGAGGGTCTGACGCAGCACCGAGAAGGCTGAAACGCTCACGGGCACCACAATCACCGCTTCGGAGAAACGCGGAATCGAGCCCGACTGGTCGCTGACACCGGAGGCGAGGGATTGACCGTTTACCTGCAGATCCAGGGCCACGCCGTTGTAGTCGATCGCTGTTTCATTGGGGTTTTGCACGCGCAGTTTTACCGCGAAACGCACTTCCAGTTCCTGGCTTGGCAGCGGCTCGATACCGACCACGTTGATGTTCAGTGGGTCGTGTTGGGGGAACAGGGCGCAGGCGCTCAGGGAGAGCAACAGGAGGGACAGAGGCAGGTATAGAGAAAGTGCGAACAATCTGCGCATGGACAGGTTCTCGTAAAGAAAAAGGCCGAGCCGCTCGTGGCTCGGCTCTTGAGCATTACGCACGGTTCAACTGTGCGACAGCCGCAGGTGAAACGGGTTCACCCTTGGCCGCAACATCCGGGTTCTGCATCACCTGAAGCACGGAGGCTTCCGGGTCGAACTCGTCTTCTTCCAGCTCGATGAACTCTTCGGGCAAGAAGATATTCAGCACGATAGCGCACAACGCACCGACGGTGATCGGTGATTCGAAGATGTTGTGCAGCGCCTTCGGCAACTCGCGCAACACTTCAGGCACCGCCGCAACGCCCAGGCCCATGCCGAGGGAAATCGCCACGATCAGCATGTTGCGTCGATGCAGGCCGGCCTCGGCGAGTATCTTGATCCCGGCCACTGCCACGGTGCCGAACATCACCAGTTCGGCGCCGCCGAGCACTGGTTTCGGCATCAATTGCAGCACCGCGCCAATCATCGGGAACAACCCCAATACCACCAACAGGCCGGCGATGAAAAACGCCACATAACGGCTGGCCACGCCGGTGAGCTGAATCACGCCGTTGTTTTGGGCGAAGGTCACCATTGGCATGCTGTTGAACACCGCAGCCATCGCCGAATTGAGACCGTCGGCCAGCAATCCGGATTTGATCCGGCGGATATAAATGGGGCCTTTCACTGGCTGCCGGGAAATCATCGAATTGGCGGTCAGGTCACCGGCAGCCTCGAGGGGCGACACCAGGAAAATCACCGCCACCGGCACGAACGCCACCCAGTCGAATGAGAATCCGTACTTGAACGGTACGGGCACACTCATCAGCGGCACGGCGGGCAGGCTGGTGAAATCGACCTTGCCCATGAACCACGCGACCGCATAACCGAGGGCCAGACCGATGACGATCGCGCCCAGGCGCAGGAACGGCACATCCACCCGGTTCAACACTACGATGGTTCCCAGCACCAGTGCGGCCAGCACCAAGTGGCTGGCCGTGCCGAGATCCGCCGCACCGAATCCGCCGGCAATGTCGGTCATGGCGACCTTGATCAGCGACAGGCCCATGAGGGTAATGATGGTGCCGGTCACCACCGGGGTGATCAGCATCCGCAGCTTGCCGATGAACTGACTCAGCACCACTTCGATGAACGCGGCGAAAAAGCACACGCCGAAAATCGTCGAGAGGATTTCATCGGTGCCACCGCCCCGCGCCTTGACCATGAAGCCGGCGCTGAGAATCACACTGATAAACGAGAAGCTGGTGCCTTGCAGGCACAACAGACCGGAGCCAACCGGGCCGAACCGCCGCGCCTGGACAAACGTGCCCAGCCCCGAAACGAACAACGCCATGCTGATCAGATAAGGCACTTCACTTTGCAGGCCCAGGGCGCTGCCCATGATCAGTGTCGGCGTGATAATGCCGACGAAACTCGCCAGCACGTGCTGCAGGGCGGCGAAGACCGTGGCGGTCAGGTTAGGGCGATCGTCGAGGCCGTAAATCAGGTCGTTGTTGCGTGGGGCAAGGGCTTTTTCAGAGGCGGTCATGGTGGTTTGCGTGCCGAAAGGCGGGGCCGGGTCAGAAAATGGAGGCGCAGGATGCCAGCCGCGGGCAGTGAGGGCAACGTACAACGGTGCCGAGGGCATACACAAAACCTGTGGCGAGGGGGCTTGCCCCCGTTGGGTTGCGAAGCGGCCCCCGACATTCCTTCAGACACACCTGACGCGCTGATCTTGCGACGGCTGCGCCGCCGAACGGGGGCAAGCCCCCTCGCCACAGGGTCGATCATTCCAGGGCAGAGCCCGCGTGCACTTCAGGCAAACGCCGCAAGCAGATCCTCTTCAAACGCTTTTTGCGCATCCCCCGGCACCTGAGCGCGATGGCGGGCCAGATGGAACGCCACCTCAAAACTCATATCGCCCTGGCGCACGGCGCGCAGCAACCCTTTGTCTTCCCAGCTGCGGGCGAAGTGATCGGGCAGATAGCCAACGTGTTTGCCGGAAAGAATGAAGGCGAGGGTGCCTTCGACCTGCTCGGAACGGGCCGAACACATCTTCCCCTGAAACGGCTCGTCGCTGCGCAGGAAGCGGTAGGGGTGATCGACCCGGTCGCAGGCCTGAAGCGCCTGATCGTCAGGCGCCGCATCGGTAAACAGCGGATGCCCGGGGGCGCAGTACAAGTGCTGGGTCTCAGTGAACAGTTCGCGGTAGTCAAAAGCGCTCTGCACCTGTGAAAAATAGCCGATCGCCAGGTCCAGTCGTTGTTGCAGCAACAGCCGTTCCATCTCGCCGGGCATGGCGCTGATCAACTCGATACGCACCGATTCATCCCGCTCGCGAAAGCGCCGGATCGCCTCGGCAACCCGTTGCAGTACCGATTGATCTAGCGCTTCGGACAAGCCCAGGCGCACTTCGCCGATCAAGCGTCCGGCCACGCCGTTGGATTGATGACGGAACGCTTCGATCGACTCGAACAAGGCGCGAATGGCAAGAAGCAACTGCTCGCCTTTGGGGGTGATTTTGAACCCGCCCTTGCCGCGACTGCACAGGCGATAACCGAGCCGGGTTTCGAGCCTGGCCATTTGCTGGCTGATGCTCGACTGGCTCAGCCCCAATTCACCCTGAGCCGCGCTGAAGCCACCGCATTCCACCACGCTGACAAACAGGCGCAGCAGGTGCAGGTCGAGGTCGTGGAGTTGACCGAGCATCAAACATTACTCCGCTATAAAGTCAGGATAACTAACTTGGTATTTTTCCAATGTAATCGACGACGCATCCTGCGACCACTTCCTCCGGTCAGTGTTTGTCATGGCTCACTTTCCGTAGCCGCCAATAAGCCAACAATAAGGAACACACCATGGACGTCCCTGCACAGAACGATCAGGCCATGACCCGCGACAGTCTTTACGGGACTGCCGCTGAAAGCACCTACGCCGGTATCACCAGTTTCATGCGCCGTCGCTACAGTCGCGACTTGCGCGGTGTCGACGTGGTGGTCAGCGGCGTGCCGTTTGACACTGCCACCAGCAACCGCCCCGGCGCGCGTTTCGGACCGCGCGGCATTCGGGCGGCATCCACCGGGATCGCCTGGGAACGCCATTGGCCGTGGATGTTCGACCCGTTCGATCATTTGGCGGTGATTGACTACGGTGATTGCGCCTTCGATTACGGCACGCCGCAGTCAGTGCCGGAAAGCATCGAGGCCCACGCTGAGCACATCCTGAGCGGCGGTTGCGCGATGCTGACGTTTGGTGGCGATCACTTCATCAGTTATCCGCTGCTCAAGGCTCATGCCCGTCAGCATGGCCCGTTGTCGTTGATTCACTTCGACGCCCACAGCGACACTTGGCCGGATGAGGAGGGCAAGCGCGTCGACCACGGCACGATGTTCTGGCACGCGGCCAAGGAAGGGTTGGTGGATCCGTCGCGCTCGGTACAGATCGGGTTGCGCACCACCAATGATGATCATCAGGGCTTTCAAGTGCTGGATGCGCGGCAGGTGCATCGGCAAGGGTGTGAAGCGATCGTCGAGGCGATTCGTGCTCGGGTTGGTGATCACCCGGTGTATCTGACCTTCGACATCGATTGCCTCGACCCGGCCTTTGCGCCGGGCACCGGAACGCCCGTGTGTGGTGGCTTGAGCACGGTGCAGGCGCTGGAGATTCTCGGCGGTTTGCGTGGGATCAATCTGGTGGGGATGGACGTGGTGGAAGTGGCGCCGGCCTACGACAGCGCGGACATCACCTCATTGGCAGCGGCGACATTGGCCATGGAGATGCTGTGTTTGTATGCGGCCAGGCATAAGGTCGATCGGTAACACACAAACCAATGTGGGAGCGGGCTTGCTCGCGAAAGCGGCTTAACATTCAACATTTCTGTTGG